>DASZMQ010000006.1:0-852676 GCA_035551775.1 Mucilaginibacter sp.
AATGACAAAAGTTCACCCTGCCTTTTTTTAACGTTATTCACAAACTTTTTAGTTTCTAACACCCCCCTGCACCCCCCGTTTCCAACAATAACAATTGTTATTAATTGCTTACTTTAAACCAAAGGCAATGACAAGGTTTATAATTGTTCTTCAAGAACTTTTTTATCACCCGGCCTTCCATTCTTGAACGCAGCCCTTGGTTTCAATCCTAATAGCTCAAACATCGTCATATCGGTATCGAATGACGGGTTTGGCGTGGTTAACAATTTATCTCCTGCAAATATTGAGTTTGCGCCGGCCATAAAGCAAAAAGCCTGTTCTACTGTAGTCATCTCGGTACGGCCGGCTGAAAGGCGCACCACCGTCTTCGGCATAATGATGCGCGTGGTGGCTATCATACGTACCATATCCCATATCGAAACGCGGGGTTGATCGGCTAAAGGTGTGCCCTGAATCGGCACCAATGCATTGATCGGCACCGATTCAGGGTGCTTAGGCAGATTGGAAAGCGTTTTGAGCATCGAGATACGGTCTTCAGCCGTCTCTCCCAGCCCGATGATACCGCCGCTGCAAACCGTGATCTTTGCCTTGCGTACGTGCTCAAGGGTTTTCAGGCGCTCATCATAAGTACGGGTGGTGATGATACGTTTATAATCTTCTTCCGAAGTATCCAGGTTGTGGTTGTAAGCATAAAGACCTGCATCGGCCAATCGCTGCGCCTGGCTTTCGCTAAGCATACCGAGCGTACAGCAAACTTCCATATCCAGCTCGTTTACGGCCTTTACCATTTCGATCACTTTATCGAAATCCTTATTATCGCGAACCTCGCGCCAGGCAGCGCCCATACACAATCTTGAGGCACCGCCGGCTTTTGCTTTTTCAGCTGCCGCGACCACTTCTTCTTTCGGCATAATGGCATGAACGTTCACACCCGTATTGTAACGTGCAGCCTGCGGGCAATAAGCGCAATCTTCGGGGCAGCCGCCGGTTTTGATCGAGATCAGCGAGCTGATCTGCACCTCGGCATAGTCTTTATTCTCACGGTGTATAGTTGCCGCCTCGTAGATCAGATCGAGCAGCGGCTTGTGGTATATTTCGGATATTTCTTCTTTGGTCCAATTGTTTCGTACTTCAGTCATAGGTGTTCTCTTTCGCGGTCAAATTTAACAAGGTTAATGGTGTTTCAATATAATTTCTGTCGCCAGCCATAGCGGCAACAGGAATCCGGCGCAATCTGTAAAGGTTGTGATAATAATCGACGATGCTACAGCAGGATCGATCCCTACCCTTTTCAGGATAAGTGGTATTGAGGCCCCTGTCAACCCTGCAACGATCAAATTGCCCGTCATAGCAAAGAACAATACTATGCCGAGCTTTAAATTAGCATCGTAGATCAGCGCAATAATGAAGACTACGATCCCGTTTGCCGCGCCATTGATCAATCCGACTAAAAACTCTTTGAAAATAGTATTGTAAGCCTGCCGGTCGGTCAGGTCGCTCAGCGAGATACGCCTTACCGTTACTGCTAATGCCTGTGTTGCCGCGTTACCGCCCATTCCGGCGATGATGGTCATGTAAGCCGAAATAATGGTCAGCTGCCCGATCGTGTTGTCAAACTGCCGGATGATGGAAGCCGCCAGGTAAGCGGTTCCGAGGTTGATGATCAGCCAGGGCAGGCGGCTTTTCACGGCCTCGACCCAGGTACCGCTCAATTCCTCATCCTCGGATACACCTGATATCTTCAATATATCCTCGGTGCTTTCCTCTTCCATTACGTCGATGATGTCATCAACCGTAATCCGGCCCAGCAACTTCATATGATCATCCACCACCGGGATAGAAGTCAGGTTATATTGTGAGATCAGTTTGGCAACCTCTTCCTGGTCGAGGTCGGCTTTAACAAACACGAAATCCTTGTTCACCAATTGGTCAATCCAAGCATTCGCATGCGCTTTTATGATAGATTTGATGGATAGTATACCTTTCAGTACATCATCGTCATCAACAGCATAGATCGTGGAAAAATCTTCCAGCTCTTCCGACTGCCTGATGATCTCGTCCAGCGCATCTTTTTTATTGAGATTGATATTCACACGGATAACGTCCGTGTTCATGATACCCCCGGCCGAATCATCGGGGTAGCTCATCAACTTACGGATATTGGAGGCGTCCTCTTCGTCCAGTTCCTCTAATATTTCCTGCTGCTCTTCCTCATCCAGTTGCGAAATTATGTCCGACGCATCATCGTAATCCAATTCCTCAACGATCTCTGAGCGCTTCTCCGGGTCGAGGTTGATAAGCAGTTCACCCGGATCCTGCTCCTCGTGCATTTCCGAGATAACTTCGGATGCCTCCTCAGTCGGCAGGATGTTGATGATCCGTTCGCGGGCCTCAAGCGGCAGGCGTTCAAAAAGTATGGCGATCTCCGAGGCGTGGTACTCCGACAGAACTTCCTGTAGTTCAGCATCATTCCGTTCGAGCGCGGTTTTGATGCGTTCCAGGTCTTCCTTATTGATCTCAAAAGATTGCATACCCGCCTAAATTACGCAAATGCGCCTCAAATCCGCACGGAAAAAGAAGAAAATAGCAGCCGGGAAAATTAAAGCGTGCTGAGGTATTTTACGCTCACCGAATCCAGCTTTTGAAGGCGCGCCAGTACCGGGTTCACCAACATTTTCCGGATAGAAACTTTGATGGTGCAATTATTATCAAATTGTTGTTCCAAAACTTCCAGGTTCTCATCCTTGATAATACGCATCATTTCGTTCATTTGCAGGTAATCGAAGGAAACGGTATAAATATCCTTCACCGTTCTTTCCACAACCTTAGCATTATTTAAAGCAAGTTCAGCCGTGGTTTTATAGGCATTGATGAGTCCGGGAACGCCAAGCAGCGTCCCGCCAAAATACCGGACTACCACTACGGCAACATTGGTAAGATTTCGAGACAGCAAAACATTCAATATGGGGCGACCGGCAGTACCCGAAGGTTCGCCGTCGTCATTGATGCGAAAAACCGAACGATCGGCGCTTAATCGTATTGCATAGCAATGATGATTGGCCTTTGAGTGTTCCTGTTTCAAGTTGGTAATGATGGGTTTAATATCCTGCTCCGAAATTATGGGATGGGCATACGCCAGAAACTTGCTTCCGCGGTCGCGAAAAATGCCTTCAGAAGGCCTTTCAATGGTAAGATAGGTATCGTCAAAGAGCATCAGAATACGTGGCCGAGTCGATCGAAAAATTCAGGAAAGGCGTTGATCACAATAGCGACAAGCCCTAAAAAAATGCCGGCCAGGTTAAGCCTGCTTAATTTTTCCCTGAAAATAAAGAGTCCGACCAATGTTCCGGCGATGATCACGCCGATATCCATCGTAGAAAACACCGACGCGGGTCTGTTGGCGAATGCCTGGTGCGCTTTGATGAAGAAGAAGATATTGCCGAAGTTGGCTACACCCAATATCCAGCCGATAACGATATGCGGCCACGAAAAACGCATCTTTTTGTTGGCGATCATGTAGATCATACCGATAATAGCCACCGTGAACGCTAGTATAAATACGATAAATAGTGATGTGGTAAAAGGAATATCCCTCGTACGGGCAACCTGTTTCAGCAGCACATCGATCAATCCCATACCCGCAAAGATCACTACCAGGTAAACCCATGAAAATGTCGGGCGCCTTCTTACGGAACGCCTTTGCTTCCAGGGGATCAGGCAGGCAAGTGCGGTAAAACCTATAACGAGGCTAATGATCTTTACCGTGTCAGGTTTCTCGCCGAAAAAAGTAAATGCAGCAAGTACCGGTATGAATAATGAGAGGCGCTGCGCAGCATCAGTTCTGACTATACCCGTAATCTTGATTGAAGCGGCAATAATGAGGAAAAGAACGGGAAGTATTATACCAAGTAAAGCGTAAGTAACAATGGGTGCATCCCGCAAGTTTGTCAAATGCGGCCTGAAGATGACCCAGGTGAGTAATATAGCCGCAGAGTAATTCCAAGTGATGGCCTGGTACACGTCTATCTGGTACCGTTTGGCCAGTTTAAGCAGTACCGAGACGGTGACACTGAAGCATATAGCAAGAAAGATATAGAACATTTATGCCGCTAATGATATATAATTTGTAATAAGTCGTTCCCGATAGGTAAATGTTCACTAACTGTACCACTAATTTGAGGCGAACGAATCCCTTCTCTCAATTCCGCTTTGCCGGTAAATATACGAGCCTCGTCCCATAACCCGGCTTCGATAAAGCTGTCCAGCGTACGTGCGCCACCCTCAATTATAACTGACTGAATATCTTGCAAATACAACTGAAACAATATATACTGCGGCACGAACCGGTCGAAATCCTCCAGTGCAATATACTTAATTTTACCTTGTATGTCTGTTTTCACCTCATTAAAGACGATGGTTTCAATACTTTGATCGTATACATTCAGATGCAGCGGCAATTCCAATTTTCGGTCGATGACTATCCTTTTTGGTGATTTTCCTGGCCAGTAACGCGTATTCAGTTGAGGATCATCTATTGCGACAGTATTCTTTCCCACTAAAATCGCATCTTCCTCGCTGCGCCATTTGTGCACAAGCCTGCGTGATTCTTCGCCCGTGATCCAGAACTGTTTGCCGGCTTTCGGTGCAAAATAACCATCCTCTGTTTGTGCCCATTTCAATATTACATAAGGGCGCTTGTGCTGAATGCGCGTAAAAAAGCGCCTGTTGAGCCATTTGCATTCATCTTCCAGTACACCTGTAACCACTTCCAGGCTCGCTTCCTGCAGCTTTTCGATGCCTTTGCCATTCACCTGCTCAAAGGGATCACGGCACCCAACTACGATCCTGGGAATGCGATGCCTGATGATCAGATCAGCGCATGGCGGCGTTTTTCCGTAATGCGCACAGGGTTCAAGGGAAACGTAAATAGTGGCTTCTTTTAACAAATCTTCAACTTTGTCGTATTTGGCAAAAACGTCATTTACCGCGTTTATTTCCGCATGCGCCTGGCCATATTGCTGATGATAGCCTTCTCCGATAATCTTTTCCTCATGAACAATAACCGCTCCTACCATCGGGTTAGGACTGACGCTGCCAATGCCCAAAACGGCAAGATCGAGGCAACGCTGCATGTATTGTTCGTGACCGGGCATGGCGTAAAGATAGAGATTAGTGATTAGTTAATTTGTACCCCTGAACCTCCTGATCACTAATCACTGGTTAACTAATCACAATTTGCGTTTCTTTGGGCATGAAATCGATAGTCGATATTTCAAAGGCTTTTCAAAAAGCGTTGAGCGGCGTCTATGATGAAAAAGAGATCGCTTCCCTTTGCAATATTGTTTTGAGTGATGTTGCTTCTATATCATCGTCTAAAGCCAAAGCTTTACCTGAACTTGAGCTTTCCGCTGAACATCTTAATTCTATCGATAAAATTCTGGCAGAACTTAAAATCGGCAAGCCAATTCAATATATCCTCGGCCACACTGAATTTTTTGGGCTGGATTTTAAAGTCAATCCATCAGTACTAATTCCCAGACCTGAAACGGAAGAATTGGTAGAGTGGGTCATCTCTTCAGTTGGCAGTTTTGAGTTGGCAGCCGGCAATATTTTGGATATCGGGACGGGCAGCGGATGCATTGCTATTAGCCTGAAAAAAAACCTGCCCGGGTTTTCGGTTTCGGCGATGGATATTGCGCCCGACGCATTGCAAACCGCAAAAGCGAACGCGGAGTCAAATCAAGTAGAAATTGACTTTGTCCAGAATGATATTTTAAATAATAAATTCGAAATTGAACATTCGAAATTCGAAATCATTGTGTCCAATCCCCCCTACGTCACCTTTGCTGATAAACGGCAAATGCATACCAATGTCACGGACTTTGAACCTCATATCGCTTTGTTTGTACCTGAAGATGACCCGCTGATATTTTATAAAGCGATAGCTGATTTTGCCCTAAATAATCTTGAGAATGGCGGTATGCTGTTCTTCGAGATCAATGAAAATTATGGTAAACAAATAGTTGATCTTCTAAATAATAAGTCGTTCAAAAACATCGAGTTAAGAAAAGACATGAGTGGCAGAAACAGGATGATCAAAGGATATATATAATTTGCAAACTGCCAACTGCCAACTTAATTTCTCGGATGAAACGAAGTGATCACTTCCTTCAAATATTCCCTGTCCAAATGCGTGTAGATCTCAGTTGTCGTAATGCTCTCATGCCCCAACATTTCCTGTACGGCACGCAGGTCGGCGCCGCCTTCAACAAGATGCGTAGCAAATGAATGCCGTAGCGTATGCGGACTGATCGTCTTTTTAATTCCGGCGATTTCTGCCAATTGTTTGATCAGCATAAAAACATAAACGCGCGTTAACCGGCTGCCGCGACGGTTCAGGAACGCCAGGTCCTCTTCGCCTTTTTTGATCGGAATATGTACCCGCACCTGCTCTATCCATATCTGTAAAGCCTTGATGGCCTCGCTGCCAATGGGAACGAGCCGCTCTTTGCTGCCCTTACCGAATACTTTAATGAATTCGATATCCAGGTAAAGATTGGATAGTTTCAACTCCGTCAGTTCCGATACACGCAGTCCGCAGCTGTACAGAACTTCAATGATCGCTTTATTGCGCGGTCCTTCCGGTTTTGACAGATCGATTGCTGCTATCAGTTTTTCAATATCCTGGTAGCTTAATACGGTCGGTAATTTGCGCTGTTTCCTGGGCGCCTCAAGCAACTCGGCGGGATCGTTTTTGACCAGGTCTTCGATCAGCATGTATTTATAAAAGGATTTAACGCCTGATAAGATACGCGCTTGCGATGACGGCAGCATACCTAATTCATTCACCCAGCTGATAAATTGCCGCAGGTCGGAAAGCGTGACTGCTTCAGGCTTCAGCTTGCGGTCAGTCGCGAATTGTTCAAGCTTACTGATATCCCGGCTGTACGCTTCGATAGAATTTTCCGAAAGTCCTTTTTCAAGCTTCAGATGCGCCTGAAATCCCTTTATCGCCGAAGTCCACTCCATATTAATGACGCGAATTACACGAATTTGTACGAATTGCACGAACACTCCTGAATGAAATTAGCGTGATTCGCTTAAATTCGTGGAATTCGCGTCTATTCTTTAAGTTTGGTGCAATGAATATACAAATAATCAACGGCCCGAATTTAAATCTGCTCGGTGTTCGCGAGAAATCCATCTACGGCGAAACCGGTTTTGAAGACTACCTGCGTGATCTGCAGCAACGGTACCCCGACATCACCATCAATTACTACCAAAGTAACGTGGAGGGCGAAATTATCAATAAATTGCATGAAGTAGGCTTCATTTGCGATGGTATTGTCATCAACGCAGGGGCCTATACACATACCTCGGTAGCTATTTCGGATGCCATCGCAGCTATCAAAACTCCGGTGATCGAAGTACATATATCGAATGTTTACAAACGCGAGGAATTCAGGCATAAATCTTTGCTGGCGGCCAATTGCAGGGGTGTGATTGCAGGCTTTGGGCTGGATTCATACCGTTTAGCCATTGAAAATTTAGTAAATGGTTAATTTTATATATTGAACCTTAATAAACTATTGACAACCGTTTCTTTAAACTGATTTGCTATGCGTAAATCGTCAAAAATAGCCGCTCTGTGTTTCTTACTGCTCATGGCTTTTTCAGCCGGCAGCTTTGCTCAAACCGTCGCCAAAAAGAAAAAACCCAAAACGCTCAGGGATAGTGAACGAAAGTCGATGCATTCGCGCGATTCGCTGTTCCAGGCGCTGAACAAAAGCGACACTTCCGTTAATAACCTGGTTCAAAAGATCTCACAGTATACGACCAACTTCAACCAGATCAACAATTCGCTTGCCGAAGGATTGGATACTGCGGATGTCAGCGAGCAGATCCCGCTTATCGTAAAGCGACTAGGCCGTATCAGAACACTTGCAAATACAAAGAAATCCAGTACGCTGCGCTATTTATTCGTATTACGGGACAACTTAGACCGTGCCCAGGATCAGCTGGATGGCTGGCAAAATGACATGGACGATGTGAACACTAAATTAGTGCAAAACCAGCATGACCTGTTGCGGTTCAAAACCGATTCAGTCCTTCGTAATGCGATACCCACCGACACCGCTCTTAGGAATGCTTTTTTTGACAGCCGGGCCGAATTGGGGCAGCTTTGGCGAAGGACCGATTCGTTGAACCGGAGCAACCTGTTCAAAGTCAACCTGTTGCAAAACAAGTTAGCAACATCATACACTAATGTTTTAGACCTAACCGACCTGATTGACTCCAAGATCAAAAAATTTGCGATAAGGGCTATGAGCGGCGAATTTGGTCCTATATGGATCAAGGACCACCAATATGCGCATCTGGATTCGGCATTAGCCGGCACCGTCAAACTTAACCAGATACAGGTAAACTATTTTTTCAAAAACGAGACCGTTGTCAATCTAATTAGCCTGAGCTTCCTGCTGATCACTATCAGTTGGATACTTTACAATAAATACAAAACGGCCAAACATTTTGAGCAAAAAGACATCGTGATCGATCATGCCAGATTTGTATACCGGAAACCATTATTGTCAGCATTGCTGATGACGTTCACGATTGCTCCTTATTTTTATAACCACCCGCCCGTATTCGTCCAGGAATGTATGTTCCTGGTAAACATTGTCCTGGTGTTGATCTTCGTAAGAAGCTATTTCCCGCTATCGATGTTCAGGTTTCTTTTCAGGCTGTTACTTCTGACCGTAATTTATTGCCTGAGCAATTTACTGGTACAGATCAATGAAGCAGACCGGTACATTATCTTCGCGTTAAGCCTATTGTCCATCGTCTGCGCGGTGTTGTATTATTTCAGGCTCTTGAAAGAACCGCAAGGGCACCTTCGTTATACCAAGCTCGTATTGAGGCTATTTGTGCTCTTTCAGTTGGCCTCGATGATCCTGAATATTACCGGTCGCTTCAGCCTGGCAAAAATATTGGGCATTACCGCGGTATTTAACCTGTGGCTTACTATGAGCCTATATTTTATAATCCGCATCATCATACAGGTATTATACCTGCAACTGCATACCAAACGTGCCGAGAAAAGCTTTGTAAGCCTCATCGACTATAATATATTGCAAAAGAGATTCAGGAATGTGCTAAGCATTTTTGCGTCACTCCTTTGGATATTTTTCCTGCTGCAGAACTTGAATATAGATGACTGGGCACATGATAGCCTGGTCGATTTCCTCGGCCAGCAACGAACCGTGGGCGGCTCTACATTTACCTATGGCGGCTTCGTTATTTTCTTTATCGTCATCTGGATTTCCTCAATGCTATCAAAGTTGCTTAGTTACTTCTATGATATATCGGCACAACATCAAAACGATCTCACCGCACTTAAGAAAAAGAACCGGGCCTCTACCCTGCTCATCCGCATCGGCGTGTTCACCGTCGGTTTCCTCCTGGCTGTTGCAGCATCAGGCTTCCCGTTGGATAAATTAACTATTATTTTCAGCGCCTTTGGCGTAGGTATAGGTTTCGGCTTGCAAAACGTGACCAACAACCTGGTATCGGGCATGATCCTGGCCTTTGAAAAACCTATCCAGATCGGCGATGTAATAGAAGTAAATGCACGGCAGGGAACCGTGAAGGAGATCGGTATACGATCGAGCAAACTGGCTATGGGCAACGGCGCCGAGGTGATTATACCCAACGGCGACCTTATATCGCAGAATGTGGTGAACTGGACGCTAAGCAATACTAACCGGCAGATAGAATTGGTGGTCTACGCTGCATACGGCACTGATATAGAGAAAACTTCAAAGTTGCTTAATGACATGTTATGCAATCGAAAAGATATTATGACAAAACCCGAACCCTCTGTATTCCTGAATGGAATTACTGATAAAGCCGTTGAATTCAGGGTGTTCTTTTGGGCCGCGGATATTGCTCAATATCTTGAATTGCGCAGCCGGATCCTTGCTGATATTTATGACCGCTTTGCAAAGGAAGGGATACAATTGCCTGCAAGCTGATCTGATTTACGATTTTAGATTTATAAGCGAATCGTATATTAATAAAAGTCCTTCAGGTCCAGGGCGCTGAAAACGCGTTTCTTTTTCATAAAGAAATCCCAAACAATGCTCCTGCGGTACATGCCTTTCAGATCGGGCAGGTTGCTTCTTTTATTACGCGGTCTTGGTCCGTGGCCGAATATGTGTCTCACGAAATTTTGATGCGCACGGCTTACCGCCCATGCGTCTTTACGCTTGCCCTCGTTCATGAATCGTGCGATTGCCAGCATGTCCATCCAGAAGCGAATAGAAATAATGAACAGGCCCCGCCAAAACGAGAGATTATTTTGAAGCAGCAATAGGTTATTCCGGAAATTCAGGAACGTTTTAAATGGGTTTTCTACATTCAGCGTCCCGCCCCCAAGGTGGTACACTTCCGATTCGGCGCAATACATTACTTTGTAGCCCAGGTTTTTCAGCCGCCAGCAAAGATCGATCTCTTCCATATGGGCGAAAAACCGCTCATCAAAACCGCCTGCCGTCACCCAATGCTCTTTTTTAACGAACATGGCCGCGCCTGTCGCCCAAAATACCTCGCCGGATTGATCGTATTGGCCCTTATCCTCTTCGATCTCGTAAAACATCCTTCCCCGGCAAAACGGATATCCATAAACATCGATAAAACCACCGGCGGCACCGGCATGTTCCAAATGATCCTTTTGCAGGAACGACCTGATCTTCGGAGCAGCAACTGCAATTGCCGCGTCGCTTTCCATCAGCGCGATAACAGGTTCTATCCAGCTTTTTGGAACCTCGACATCAGAATTCAGGAGAATGAAATAATCCGCCTCAACTTTTTCCAAAACACGGTTATACCCGCCGGTGAAACCATAATTTTGATCGTTTTGAATGATCTTTACCGATGGGAAGTTTTGCTGCAGAAATTCGACCGAACCATCAGTTGAACCATTGTCGCCAACAATAATATCAAGATTCGGCCACGTAGATGCCAGCACGGAAGGAAGAAATTCGGCAAGATGTTTTTTGCCGTTCCAGTTTAGAATTACTGCGGCAACTTTGGGTGTATTGATCATCAATATTTATCGGTCGGCCAGGAATTTGCCTGCAATTATATGCTTTTAATCGGACATACCGACGGCGGCATGCAGGTCAATCAAAAAATATAGGTTTCGCAACATCGGTGGGCTTAATTTTCCATCGGCGATGCGACCACAGCCAATACTCTGGTTTTTCCCTGATCAATGATTCAAGGTACGAGACCTGTAACTTAGTGATCTCAAAAGGTTTGGTTTCCTTCGGATTTTCAACCAGCGGCACAAATGTGTAGGTGTAATACCCTCTTTTCACCCGGTCGATCCTGTAAAATATTACTACACAATCTCTTATGGTGGTCAGTTTTTCCACGCCTATAAATACGGCTGTGGGCTGGTTCAGGAAAGTGGTAAAATATATTGCTTCATTGCGCGCGGGAGTTTGGTCGGCAGCAAGTACCAGAAATGTCAGCTCGTTTTTATACTCGATCAGTTTGCGCAGTATCTGCTTCATGGATATCATCATGGTGCCGAAACGCGACCGCGTGCGGTTGAAATAGTCCGTAAATATCTCGCTCGACTGCTCTTTATAAACAACCAGCTTTTTTTTATCGGTCAGGAACCCAAAACTTGTGCAGGCCAATTCCCAATTGCCGTAATGCCCGGCAGCAGCTATAATACTTTTTCCCTGGCTAAAATAGTGCTCCATTATTTCGGGATTGGTGCACAGCATCCGGCGGCGAACCTGCTTTTCAGACATGCTTGCCAATTTGATGGTCTCGATCATCAGGTCGGCCATGTACTTAAAGTACTTCTTCTCGATTTGGCTTCGCTCCTGCTCTGTTTTTTCGGGAAATGAGTTGCGCAAATTTTCCTGCACAACCTTACGCCGGTAACCAACCAGGTAGTATAGGATAAAAAATATGAAGTCTGATAACAGGTATAAAAACCAAAAAGGCAGTAATGAGAGCAGGTATAAACAAAAAATACCCAAATATCCCGATGCCTTTTTTATCATTATTTTATACGAATTTTGGCCACAAACTTAGAATAAATGATCGAAAAAGGTGCTGTGCTGCCCCTGTTTTACCTACCGCCGGTAGAATATATCGCTGAACTGAATATCTACAATCCGAATTTTGTTATAGAAAGTCACGAACATTTCCCAAAACAAACCTACCGCAACCGCTCTAATATCTACTCCCCTGACGGCGTGCTGACACTCGTTGTGCCCGTTGTCAAAGGATCAAAAGTTCATACACCTGTGAAAGACGTGCAGATAAGTTATGACTTCAACTGGCAGCGCCTGCATTGGATGAGCCTGCAAGGTTGTTACCGCCGATCGGCCTACTTTGAATATTACGAAGATGAATTCGAAGTATTTTACCGGGCTAAAGAAAAATACCTGTTTGACTTGAATGAGAAGCTATTGCAACTGCTATTGAGCCTGCTCAAGATAAAAGCCGCAATTCATCACACCCATAGCTTCGAAGCGACATACACTGATATAAAAGACTTCCGGAAAAGCATCCATCCCAAAAAGGAATCGCTATATCCGCAGAAACCCTATTACCAGCTATTTGAAGACAGGCATGGTTTTATGAAAAACCTGAGTATCGTCGACCTTCTTTTCAACCAGGGCCCACAAGCGATAAACTATTTATAGTCCGAAAGATTCATTGCAGGCAAAATAATCTTTCGGACTTATGCGGACTTTCCCACTTCCGGACTACTTCTGAAACTCCGGCTTCAATTCATCGTGCATTGCTTTCCTGAATTTCATCACTTTGGGTTCTGAAACCGACGACAAGTAAGGGTTCTCTCCCAGATGCAGCCTGTAATAGCCTTGGTGATATTTTTCTGCGGGATAAAATGCTTTGAACGGAACCACCTCGGTAACAATAGCATCCGGGTAGTGCTTGCTGGCATTGATCTTTTTAATCTCATCTAGCCAAATGGCCTTTTCTTCAGGCGTGCGGTAAAAAACTATGGAACGGTAATCGGTGCCTTCGTCGGGGCCCTGGCGGTTCAATTCGGTAGGATCGTGCGCAAAGAAAAAGGCGTGCGCCAGCGTCTGAAAACTGATCACTTTCGGATCATAGTAAACCTGTACCGTTTCGGCATGACCTGTTGACTGTGTACCAACTTCTTCGTATGTCGGGCGGGCTTTTGTCCCTCCTGCATAACCGGAGACAACCTTGTCAACTCCTTTTAATTCAGAAATGGCTTCGCTCATGCTCCAGAAGCATCCTCCGCCAAAAGTAGCAACCGCCTCGCCGGGCTTGGGTTGAGGTAAAGCGGCAAAATCATTGCTTTGTGCGCCTGCGCAACTGCAGTAAAGCAGCGCGGCGAAATATATTATCAGCTTTTTCATCCATTGATTATTTTTAAACAGACCTACGCAAACTTAACGATAGCGGTTGTCCGGCTTTGTCATTGCCGGGTAAATACGCTATGGCTTATTCTTCTGGGATTCTTTAACGAGCATTAGTATTTTGCCCACGCCATTGATCTTGATCTCGTAAGCAGTAGATAATAACATCCCCATTTTACCCGGCGGGAACCCCTTGTTTTTCAGCCATTCAAGATAATAGACCGGCAGGTCGCATATCAAAGTACCCTTGTATTTGCCGAAAGGCATTTTGGTATTTACCACATCGGTCAGCACCTGCGGATCGGGATTCACATTTTCCACGAAGTAAAAATACCAATGTTCGCACACTGATGAAAATAAAACCAAAACAGTCTGCTTGTGTTGTACCGAATAAATCTGATCCCATGGAAGAACAATTTGAAGCAACGCTTACCGGCTCTGACAGCCCGATTGACGGCATTGTTACTCCGGTTGTCTATGCGATGTACGGCAGCGCCTACGATTTCAAATCCCTGGATGGCAGTTTGCACCTGGTTATTGGCAAAGATAAACAAGGCCATTGGGAACGTATTGATGGTACCGAACCTTACTTTTCCGGTTGGGTGGATGAACTCGCTGAACAGGTATTAAGAATGCAGCGTTCCTGATATCGACAAAAAAACCGCCTGCTCATTAGCAAGGCGGTTTTCATTATATATATTGGGGAAATTATCTTCCGCGCCTGGAATCGTCACGACCTCTGAAATTATCGTGACTCCTGAAATCATCACGTCCTCTAAAGTTATCGTGATCGGCATGCTGGCTGTTATAAGCTACACGACCCCTATTATATTCTATCGGGCGGGAAGCAACGTTTACTCGATTGTCATATCTTCCGGCAAAAGCTGCTCCGTTGAATTTGGTACGATAAAAATCATCGTGCAGATACGGACGTGCTGCGCGAACCTCGTAGTGACGCATTGAGCTCCAGTTGTAATCACGATAAGCGCCGGGTAAGTAAGTAGCCGATACCCACGCACCACCATCGTTATAATAGTAACACTGGTCGGGTACACTATAGTAAGCATCTGCGTCAGGGAGGTAGTAATAGTCCTCGTTGCCGTCATAATTTGCAGGTTCGTTATATACAACCGGTGCCGGTGCGGTAACAACCACTCTTGGAAAACCAAAATTTACACCTACATGTAACCTAACCTGTGCATTCGCGGTGTTATATAACATGCCGCTCGTTGCTATTGCTGATATTAATAATAACCTTTTCATCTTATTAAGTATTTATGTAAGTATGACTACAGGCAACTGAAAAGGTTTAATATTTCAATACAAGCCGGTAATATTATATATAAATACCATATTTAATTTTAAATAAGTGCTTATTTATAAAATACAATTTTTATGGATATGAATATTGAATGAAAAACATGCAGGTTGTGTCATTAGATTGATACAAAACACATTTTAATGTTTGTTGTATAAACAAGTAAATTTGGTCATCAAACTCCACCAACATCATGAAAAGAAAATTACTGGCTGCTTTCCTGTTGCCTGCACTGGCGATTGGCGGCCTGACAACACTCATTGCCTTAAAAAGCGATCCTAAAACTCCTGCCGACGCTAATGCCGGACTCACGTTGCCCTCAGGCTTCAGTGCTTCTATAATTGCCGAAAATCTCGGAGGGGTGAGGCATATTGCTGTTACACCGCAAGGTGAAATATATGCCAGGCTGCAGGGATTAAAAAACGGCAAAGGGACCTTGCTTTTACATCAAAATGGTGACAAGGCTGAAGTGAAAATGAGTTTCGGGAATTTCGCCGGCACAGGCGTCGGGATCAAGAATGGCTATCTTTACGCTTCATCAAATGAAGAGGTATTCCGGTTTAAGCTGAATGCACAGGATGAGGTGATAGACCCCAACAATCCGGAAAAGATCGTTACCGGCCTGCTCGCGCGCGGCGAACATGAGCCAAAAGCAATTACACTCGATAATGCTGGACATTTATACGTGAATATCGGCGCTTACTCCAATGCCTGCCAGGTAAAGGATCGTTCTAAAGGTTCGCCGGGACGTAAGGGCTGCCCCATCCTCGATTCCGCCGGCGGCATCTGGCAGTTTAGCGCAAGCAAACCCAACCAGCATTACGGCGACGGTGTACGTTATGCTACGGGTCTGAGAAATGTTGTTGGTTTAGCCTGGAATAACCAGGATAACCAGCTTTTTGTAATGCAGCATGGCCGTGACCAGCTTCATGATCTTTACCCGCAATATTTTGACACAAAACAATCGGCTGAGTTGCCGGCAGAGTGCATGTATGCCCTGAAGAAAGGGGACAACGCCGGCTGGCCTTATATTTATTACGACCAGATCCAGCATAAGAAGATACTTGCGCCTGAATACGGCGGCGACGGCAAAAAAACAGGCGGGGAGAATGCTATTAACCCGGTTGCTGCCTATCCGGGCCACCTTGCCCCCGACGGTTTGCTATTCTATACAGGCAGTCAATTTCCTGCAAAGTATAAAAACGGCGCGTTCATAGCCTTCCATGGTTCCTGGAACCGCGCCCCTGAACCACAAGCCGGTTATTTCGTAGTATTTCAGCCTTTTGTCAATGGGAAACCCTCGGGCAAGTGGGAAGTATTTGCTGACGGTTTCGCGGGCACAGCCGAAGATAAAGCCAAAGGAAGCGCAATGCACCGCCCCTGCGGCCTGGCACAAGGCCCAGACGGCGCTTTATATGTGAGCGACGACAATAAGGGGACCATCTATAAGATCACGTATAAAAAATAGCATTTGTCTGAATCAGAATTTGCAGAATTTAAGAATTGCCAGAATTCTGTGAATTTTCTAATCCTGTAAATTCTGATTCAGACTCTATAGTGCATCGGAAAGGGTATCATCTTCGGCGGCAGCATCGGCATCTTCCTTACTTTCGATAAGGTAATTGTCCATCAGCTCACCTTCGGTCACCAGGATGCTGAAATCATCGAAACGAGCACCGTCGCCATAAGGATATATCGTATAGCCTTTCTTATCAGCCTCGTAGGCGCCAACCTCGAAAAGCTCGTCCTGGTCTTTTTCTTTGATGATAGCGCCTTCGGTCACCTGGTAGGCGTCGCTTATAGGTTGAAAGTTGTTTTTCATCTCGGTTTCTTTAAATATTTTTTATCCTTAAATCTTTTAATCTTAAAAATCTTAGTTCGGATAATTATGCAAACCAATCAAACAGGTCGGTTTGTTTTAGGGCAGGCTTGTTTTTTTCGTCAATATCTTTAATGATCTTTCCTTCAGCCATTTGGATAATACGGTTACCATAAACAAAGGCATCCCTCAGGTTATGGGTAACGAGTATAGCCGTCAGCCCAAAATCTTCAACAAGCTTATCCGCTGTCTTCATCACAACCTCTGCCGACTTCGGATCAAGAGCCGCCGTTGGTTCATCCAGCAACAGCACTTTGCAGGTATCCATTACACTCATAAGCAGCGTCAGCGCCTGTCGTTGTCCACCCGATAAAGTACCCATTGGCTGCTCGATCTTGTTTTCAAGCCCCATACCAAGGGTGGCGATCTTTTCCTTAACTGTTTTTTTGAATTTTTCGTCGACGCCTATTCTTAACCCTTTGGCTTTAGTACGAATGGCCGCAAGGCGAAAATTATCGAGTATACTCAGATCGGGCGCCGTGCCGCTTAACGGGTTTTGGAACACACGGGCTATCCATTCGCTGCGGCGATAGTCGGCCAATTTGGTTACATTATTTCCATCGATGTGAATACTGCCCCAGGTTGGCAAAATACTTCCGGCAACCATGTTGAGCAAAGTTGTTTTGCCGGAGCCGTTCGAGCCAACGATCACTAAGAATTCTTTTTCGCTGATCTTTAAATCGACGCCATTCAGGGCGGTAACCTCGTTGGCCTTACTCCTGTTGAACACTTTGTGAACGCTGCGGATATCGATCATGATGAGCTTTTAAAGGATAGCCGCGGCAGGCTGACGATGAGCAGGACGAAGACTGCGGTTGCCAGTTTGAGCAGGTTAGCGTCGACGCCAAGGCTTAAGGTCACCGCCAAAACCAACTGGAATATGATAGCGCCTGATAACACTAAGACCAAGCTTAGCCAAACCGAAGTGAGCCTGAGCCAATTGATGAGCGTCTCTGCAATAATAACTGAACCCAGGCCGACGATCACTATTCCGATACCCATGTTGATGTCTGCAAAACCCTGGAATTGAGTCATCAGGAAGCCACTTGTGGCAGTCAGCGCATTAGCCAAAGCCAGGCCGATGATCTTCATGCGATCAGTGTTCACGCCCAGTGCCCTTATCATGGATTCGCTATTGCCTGTGGCACGCATGGCAATACCGAAGTCGGTTTTCAGCAGATAGCCAATGATAAAGGTGATCAGCGCGACAAAAACTATCAATATCCAAAAATTATTGTGATTAGGATCGGCAGAAACATTGATCAAATTAAAAATTGATGATGTTCCGATCAGCGGAATATTGGAACGACCCATTAGCGCAAGGTTCACCGAATACAAGGCGGTCATCACCAGGATACCGGCCAGTAGCGCATTGATCTTCAATTTAGTATGAATAAATCCCGTCGCCATCCCCGCTAACGCGCCGGCTGCAATTATCACCGGCAAAACCACGAATACAGGCTGATGCAATACCAACAATTTAGCCGTAACGGCGCCCCCCAGTGTGTAGCTTCCGTCGGTGGTAATATCCGGAATATTGAAAATCTTCATGGAAATGAATATCCCCAGCGCTATGGCTGAAAGGCAAAGCCCCTGCAATAAGGCGGTGAGGTAAAAATCCATTACTTTACAGCTTCAAAATTGGATGGAACAGTGATATGATATTTAGCAGCAGCCCCGGGATTGTAAACACGTTTGCGCACCTTCACCATTTCCCATTTCAACCCGTCGGTTTTATGAGTCTTTAAAAATTGCGCTGCCTGCTCCCCTGCCTGGTAACCCCATTGGTAAATATCCGCACCAAAGGCAGCTACTGCTCCCCTTTTAACCAAACCCGCCTCGCTGGTGAATATCGGCACATTGGCCTGGTTGCAGCTTTTCAGGATAGTTTCGAATGAGGCAAATACTGTGTTATCTGGATTAGCGAAAAAGGCATCGATATTTTTAGATAATAACGATTTGGTAACCAATTGTGCATCAGCAGACGAATTTAGTGGAAGTGCGATCAAAGTGGCGCCGGCTTTCTCTGCGAGGGATTTGATCCGGTTCATGGCATCAGCTGATTGCGGTTCGGATTGATTATAGATCATGCCAATAACCAGCTTACCCCCCTTGGACTTTAACAGTTTCGGTATGATATTGAAGGAAGTATCGATATAATGCAAGTCCTCCAATGCACCGAAAAGATTTGGAGGAGCCACACCTGTCGAACTCAACACATTCATCCGCGCGGGAACCGGTGAAACCATAGCAAAGTCAGGTATCGTTTTCGTCTTTTGCAGCGCAGTAACCGTTGACAAGGTAGTACAAGTTGCCAGCAGGTCTACCTTTTCGCTTACAAAACGATTGACGATCTGTGTGAGCGTAGGGATATCGCCTTGTGCGTTGCTGTACTGTATGGTAATGTTCTTTTGCTCTTCGCTGAAACCGTTCTTCTTTAGCGCGTCAGTAAAGCCGGTGCGGGCCTGTGAGATGGTGGCGTCCTCAAAGGCATCAACGAAACCGACGACCGGCACATCGCTTTTTTTTGAATTGCAGGACAGGAAAAGAACCAGTAATGATCCAAGGGAAAGGTAACGGTGAAGCTTCATCCGACTAAATTAGATAATAAGGCGGAAAGGTGAAAGGATAAAGGGCAAGGTTGACAGCCGTTTGATAAAAATAGGAATGGCCGTCTTTACATTAAATGTATACATAAATAGTTAGTATTCAAAATATTAATAATTTTTTTGTCCACTTTAGTTAATGGTTGATGTTGCGGCAATAATTGATCATTAGTAACTTATTTTATTACTTTCGTCTTCCCATGATATCCATTAACTCAAAGTTACCCGGCGCAGGGACCACTATTTTTACCGTAATGTCGGCGCTGGCAGCCGAAGTTGGCGCCATCAATCTTTCGCAGGGATTTCCTGATTATGAAACCTCGCCCGAACTGATCGAATTGGTGAACCAAGCCATGAAGAAAGGCTATAATCAATACGCTCCGATGGCTGGTTATTTACCTCTTAGGGAAGAGATCAGCAAAAAAACCGAAAAGCTATATGGCGCATATTATGATCCGGATACCGAGATCACGATAACTGCCGGTGGTACGCAAGCAATCTATACAGCTATTACAACGGTTATCAATCCCAATGATGAGGTTATCATTTTTGAGCCTGCTTTCGATTGCTATGCTCCGGCTATCAGGATCGCCGGTGGCATAGTAAAGGCTCTCGAGTTGGAACCGCCCGACTACCGCATCAGGTGGGACCTGGTTAAAAAGCTGGTGAATAACCGCACAAGGATGATCATCCTGAATACGCCGCATAATCCGACCGCTACTATCCTGCAAAAAGAAGATATCGATGCTTTGTCGGCGATTGTTAAAAACCGAGATATTTTTATCCTGAGCGACGAAGTTTACGAGCACCTCGTCTATGACGGGCAGACACATCACGGCATGGCCTGTTACCCCGAATTGCGCGAGCGCAGTTTTGTTGTGGCGTCTTTTGGCAAGCCATTTCATGCTACGGGCTGGAAAGTTGGCTACTGCATGGCGCCTGCACCGTTGATGAAGGAATTCAGGAAAGTGCACCAGTTCCTGGTTTTTTGTGTTAGCTCTGCTGTGCAGGTTGGTATTGCCGAATACTTAAAAAATGAACGACACTATCTCGACCTGCCTGAATTCTTTACAGAAAAACGGGACCATTTCAGAAAAGGCCTTGAAGGCACGCGCTTCGAGATATTGCCTTGCGCCGGAACTTATTTCCAGTCAGTACGATACAACAAGATCACCAACGAGAAGGACAGCGATTTTGCGCTGCGGCTGACCAGGGAATTTGGCGTGGCCGTTATACCTGTTTCGGTGTTTTACAGCAAGGGTACAGATCACCAGGTTCTAAGATTTTGTTTCGCGAAAACACAACAAACTTTAGATAATGCTGTTGAAAGATTAATAAAAGTGTAACTTTGAGTAACATCTTTTAACCATTGAGAAACCCCTAATTGGCATGGAAAACTTGAAGATCAGCCTCTTCCAGGGCTACCTGTTCTGGGAAAACATTGATAAGAATCTGCAAAACATAGGTTTACGTTTGAGCGGAGGCATTCGCGAAAAGACAGACCTCATTATTCTGCCCGAAATGTTCAGCACGGGTTTTACAATGAGTGCCGTTCAGCTTGCCGAGCCCATGAATGGCAAAACCATGCACTGGATGCACAAAATTGCCAAACAGTTCGATTGTGTAGTTACCGGCAGCATCATCATCACCGAAGAAGGCAAATGCTACAACAGGCTCATCTGGATGCGTGCCGATGGTTCCTACAATTATTACGATAAAAGACATCTTTTTACCCTTGCCAAAGAGCAGCATACTTACACCGCCGGCAAAAAGAAATTAATAGTCGAATTAAAGGGCTGGAAAATTTGCCCCGTTGTCTGCTATGACCTGCGTTTTCCGGTATGGCTGCGAAATGTGAACGCGGCCTACGACTTGCTGATCGTGGTGGCCAACTGGCCCGAAAAGCGTGCGCTGCACTGGCGCACACTCTTGCCCGCCCGCGCAGTGGAAAACCAGGCCTATGTGGTTGGTCTTAACCGTGTGGGGCACGATGGTAACGAAGTCTATCACTCGGGCGATTCAACCTGCGTCAGCCCCAACGGGAACGTGATCTATTACAAACGTGATGAAGAGGATGTTTATACATTTTCTATCAGCGCCGATGAACTGGAACGCACCCGGCGTACGCTGCCTTTCCTCAAGGATGCAGATACCTTTGTGATCAAGGATCCAAATACCACGCCGGCCTGAATTTAAGCTGCCTCGTCATTTTTGTTGAAATTTGGCGTTTTAGTGCTTTAATTTGCGCTGATTTCTTAACCCCATAGCAACAACCATGAGGCTCCCGTACCGCATTCTGTCTTTATTTTTATTGGCTTCAACCATAACTTATGCACAAAAGAAGAAAAACGACTATGCGCAGTCGGTAAATGTTTTCATCGGCACAGGGGGGCACGGTCATACCTACCCCGGCGCTGTGGTACCTTTCGGTATGGTGCAGCTGAGCCCGGATACGCGATTGGAAGGATGGGATGGCTGTTCAGGCTATTATTATACCGACACGGTGGTATACGGGTTTTCACATACACATCTCAGCGGCACTGGTATCGCAGATTATTGCGATTTCCTATTCATGCCTACTACCGGCGAGCCGCAATTCAAAAACACCGATTATATGTCGGGCTTTAAAAAGAAGAGCGAATCGGCGTCACCTGGATATTATAAAACGAAATTGGACAAGTACAATATTGAGGTCGAACTTACCGCCACTAAACGGGTTGGAGTCCATCGCTATACTTACCCAGGCACCAAACAAGCCAACATCATTATAGACCTTCAACATCGCGACCAGGTGCTGGATTCGTGGATCGAGGTGGTGAACGATCATGAGATACGCGGTTTCAGGGAGTCGAGGTCATGGGCACAGGATCAGTATATCTACTTCTATGCTAAATTCTCAAAGCCTTTCAAAAGTTACGGCATTGCATTGAACGACCAATTGCAGCAAGGACAGAACAAGGTACAAGGCAAAAATGTAAAAATGTATATCCAGTTTGATAATCCGGGCGAGGTGATATCTAAGGTGGGTATATCATCCGTGAGCGCCGACGGAGCACTGAAAAACCTTGACGCGGAAGTGCCCGATTTTGACTTTAAAAAAGTTGAAAAGAAAGCAAAAGCCGATTGGAACAGGGAATTAAACAAAATACAGGTTGAAGGCGGTGCGCCTGAACTATCTACACAATCACAGACGGACCAATATCGGTCCGGAGGCTACAATGCTACCGGTTACAATCGTCCGCAGCAAAAAAAACAACCAAAAGTTACCGATTGGTCGAAGATCAAACAAACTACTTTTTACACCGCGCTGTACCATTGCATGCTCGCGCCTAACGTCTATAGTGATGTCGACGGCCAATACCGCGGGATGGACCAGAAGATTCATACTGCGAATGGTTTCGATTATTATACCGTGTTCTCGCTATGGGACACCTACAGGGCCGAAGACCCGTTGTTTACCATTATAGACCGGAAACGCACGCTCGATTTCATCAAAAGCTTCCTTGCGATGTACGAGCAAGGCGGCCTTTTGCCTATATGGCCGCTGGCATCGAATGAAACATATTGCATGGTCGGGAACCATTCTATCCCGGTCATCGTGGATGCTTATGCCAAAGGGATACGGGACTTTGACGCAGAAGAAGCCTTTACAGCCATGAAGGCTGCCGTAAACCGCAACCAGTTCGGCCTGGATAGTTATCGGAAGAACGGCGTGGTTTTGGCAGACGATGAGCCCGAATCTGTTTCCAAAACACTTGACTACGCTTATGACGACTGGTGCATAGCCCAGATGGCCAAAATGCTGAACAAACCCAAGGACTATGCCGAATACATCAAAAGGGCGCAATACTGGAAGAATGTATTCAATGATCAGAACGGCTTTATGCAGGCCCGCGTTGACGGAGGGTGGTATACACCATTCGACCCGACGGACATCAATAATAACTATACTGAAGGCAACGGATGGCAATACTCATTTCTTGCTCCGCAGGATGTTGAAGGCCTCATAAACCGCATGGGCGGACGTGATAAATTCGAAGCCAAACTGGATGAACTGTTTACTACCGATGCCAAACTGACTGGCCGCGAGCAAGCTGATGTTACAGGATTGATAGGGCAGTATGCACACGGGAACGAGCCGAGCCACCATATTGCTTACCTGTACAACTTCACCAATTCGCCCGAGAAGACACAATCGTACGTCAACAAGATTATGAGGGAAGAATACAGCATCTTGCCGGATGGGCTTTCGGGTAACGAAGATTGCGGACAGATGTCGGCCTGGTATGTAATGAGTGCATTGGGCATTTATACCATCGCGCCCGGACAAACGGAATACCAGGTAGGCTTTCCTCAATTTGACAAAGCGATTATTTACCTTGAGAACGGCAAAAATTTTACGATCACCAATTCCGGTTCGGGCGTGGGTTTTGATAATAAATTTATCCAGGGCATGACGCTGAATAAAAACCCGTACAACAAGCTTTATATCGACGACAAGGTAATTCAGCAGGGAGGCGAATGGGACGTGCTTACCGGTAAGCTTTTGAATAAACTTTTCGTACAAGACCTTGAAAAATCCACGTCGGCCATAACAGATAGCCTGATTGTGTCCGATCCGTATTTCTTAAACGCATCCCCTACTTTCAAAAAGCCTTTCGACCTGCAGATCAAAGCTTTTGATAAAGACGCAAAAATATACTACACCACGGATGGTTCCACTCCCACTACGTCTTCTTCTCTTTATAGCAATCCGATAACGATCTCAGCTAATACAACGATCAAAACTATTGCTGTAAAGAACGGAAAATCGAGTTTTGTGGATGAAGGCAGCTTTTTCAAAATAAGGGACGATATCAAACTAACGCTGCTGACCAAATATCTGCCAAATTATCCCGCGGAAGGCGACGAGACTTTGATAGACGGCTTGCGCGGCAAAGTAAACTGGCGGCTTGGCCATTGGCAGGGTTACCAGGGTAACGACCTGGTGGCGGTTGTTGACATGGGTCAGTCAAAACCCATTAAGGTGGTCAGTTTAGGCACTTTGCAGGATACCCGTTCGTGGATAGTATTTCCCAAGGTTGTTGAGTATTGGATCTCGGACGACGGGGCAAATTATAAGCTGGCTGCGTCGGTCAATACTAAAGTCGATATCAGCGACCTGAATATACAAACCCAGGAGTTTAAAGCCGACCTAAATACCAGTGCTCGCTATATTAAAATAGTCGCAAAACAGTACGGTCCGCTTCCTGCCTGGCATGAAAGTAAGGGCCAGCCATCCTACATTTTTGCCGATGAAATAAACATTGAATAAAACTTGTATCTTACTGATATTTAGCTATATTTACTTTGCTAATTAAACCTAAATAACTAAGTATCATGGATCAGGAAAACAACACAGTAACTACTGATAATGGGAAGAACGCAGGCATTGTCAGTTACATTGGGCCCCTCGGATGGCTAATCGCTTATTTTGCTATGCACAGCGATAAAAAAACCGAGCTTGGCAGTTATCAGCTAAGGCAAACTTTACTGCTTTATATTGCAACTGCCGTATGCTATTTTGTCGTTTATATACTGATGATCATTTCATTATTCATCTCGCTATTTTTGGCAGGCTTTTTTGGAATAGTAATGTGGCTGGTCGGAGTGGTCTCTTTCGTTTTGTGGGTTATCGGTCTTATAGGCGCTATCAATGGTCAAAAGAAACCCATCCCGCTCATAGGCGATAAAGCCCAAGCCATGTTCAAGGGCATCTAAAAAATAACCATAATCATCTCACATAAATAAAGACGGATTGATGTAAAATCGGTGCGTCTTTATTCATTTTGCAGCTCTTCTTTTACCACTTTTAATTTTTCCTTTTCACTTTCCGGCAATACAGGGTAGCTAAGTTTAAGATCGCGCAGGTGATCAAGGATAATGGTTGAAAGTGCTATGCGTGTAAACCATTTTTTGTCCGCAGGAATGATATACCAGGGATTTTCTTTTGTGGCGGTTTCCATGATGGCTTTCTCGTAGGCCTTCATATACTTATCCCAATAGGCGCGCTCGGTCACATCTGACGCCGAGAATTTCCAGTTTTTAGACGGATCGTCAATACGCTCCAGGAAACGCTTTCTTTGCTCGTCCTTTGATACATGAAGGAAAAATTTGATGATCACCGTACCGTTGTAATGCAGGTGTTCTTCAAAATTCCGGATGCTCTTGTATCGCTGCTTCCAAAAATCTTTGCCCATTTTCTTTTGGCTGAATGATTGAGGCAGGTCCTCATGCTCCAGCAATTCAGGATGGACCTGGGTAATCAGTACATTTTCATAATGCGACCGGTTGTGAATGCCTATCCTTCCGCGTTCGGGCAAGGCTTTATAGTGCCGCCAAAGAAAATCATGATCAAGTTCTTCCGCGCTCGGCTCTTTGAAACTATAAACTTGGCATCCCTGCGGGTTTAAGCCCGACATAGTATGTTTGATGGCGCTGTCCTTGCCCGCAGCATCCATCGCCTGGAAAATAATGAGCAGGGCGTACTTGTTGGAAGCATAAAGTTCGGTTTCAGCATCCGCGGTTTTCCCGACCAGATCGGCCAATAGTTCATCAGCATCTTCTTTTTTATAATCCGCGGTATCGGCCGGGTCAAAATCTTTATGTGAAAATTTCTTGTCTCCTGTGATCTTAAAACGATCGCTTATATGGCTCATATCTCTGTTAACATTAGCTATCAAAATTTGCTTCCGTTACTAAGTTAAAATTTAACGCTTAATGTTCCGTTACTTATATTTGCCGTCTATGCCTGCGATTTAAGGCATATTTTACATCTTTACCCAATGTTTAAAGAAATAAAGAACAGATTTCTTCGCTATATAACTATACTCGTCTACTTTGTTATCATCTTCTTCTGCGCTATCGAGCTGAATTTCCTTTGGCTGTTTGGCTACTCGCCTACAATGGACGATATACGCAATCCATCTATGTCGGTCGCTTCGGAGGTTTATTACGCCGACGGCAAACTGATCGGGAGATACTATAAAGAGAACCGTTCTCCTGTTGAATTTAAAAACATTTCGGTAAACCTGGTTGATGCCCTGGTTGCCACTGAAGACACACGTTTTTACAAGCACGGCGGGGTGGATTTTTACGGTTTTTTCACCAGTATGCTATCCACCGCAAAAGGCGATAGGCGCGGGGCCAGCACCATCACCCAGCAGTTGGCCAAAAACCTTTTCGAGACCCGTAAAAAGAAATCACAGGGATTCTTCCGGCATGTCCCGGTGATCAGCACTGTTGTATATAAATGCAAAGAATGGTTAACGGCTTTCGAGATAGAGCATGTGTATACTAAACCGCAAATATTGACGCTCTATCTCAATACTGTACCCTTTGGAAACAATACCTTCGGTATCAAAGCCGCGTCGCTGAAATACTTCAACAGGAACCCCGATTCTATTTCCGAAGCACAGGCCGCAATGCTGATCGGTATGCTCAAAGCAACGTCGACCTACAATCCTATCCGCAATCCCGAAAAAAGTGTCGAGCGGCGCAATACGGTACTCGGGCAAATGGAAAAATACGGATACGTGACTAAAGCACATTATACTAAAGACGTTAAACAGCCTCTTGGCCTCGACCTGAGTTACGTGGAAGACGAATCCCAGGGCGATTCTTACCTGCGCGATGCGGTAGAAAAATGGCTGGATAAATGGTGCAAGCAGAATGGCTACAACTTGTATGAAGATGGCCTGAAGATATATACCACTATCGATTCGCGCCTGCAGCAATATGCGGAAGAGGCTGTCGCTGAAAAAATGAAAATGCTGCAAAAGCGTTTCTATGGCCTGTGGGGTAATAAGACCCCCTGGCGTGATCTGAGCGGAGACGTAATTCCTGATTTTATTCAGAAGGCGGAACAGCATCTGCCCGTTTACAAAGTGCTCGATAAGAAGTACAACGGAGATACGGTCCAGATCAGGCAGTACTTTGAAAAAAAGAAGAAGATGAAGATATTCTCCTGGAATGGTGATAAAGATACAACCATATCCAGTGTCGACTCTATCAAGTATTACGCGAAGATATTGAACACCGGTATGATCACTATCGAACCGTCGACAGGTAAGATCAAAGTTTGGGTGGGTGGTATCGATCACCGGTATTTTCACTATGACCACGTCAACCAGTCTAAGCGCCAGGCAGGCTCAACGTTTAAGCCGTTTGCTTATGTAACTGCTTTGGACAATGGTTTTACACCATGCGATAAATTTACCGATAAACCGGTATCCATCAACTTTGTCGATAACGGCAAACCCGATGTTTGGGCGCCGCAAAACGCCGATTTCCATTTTAGCTACATGGATATGTCGCTGCGCTGGGCCATGGGCAAATCGGTCAATTCAATAACGGCCCAGGTGACAGAAAAGGTCGGCTGGGATAAGATCGTTCAATATGCTCACAAATGCGGTATTGAAAGCCCGTTGAAATCTGTTCCATCCGTTTCCCTCGGCACCAACGATGTATCGGTATATGAAATGGCACGCGCTTACAGCACATTTTTGAATCGTGGCGAACGCATCGACCCAATATTGGTCAGTAAAATACAGGATCAGGACGGCAATGTTGTAGCTGAATTCAAATTAAAGAAAGAGAGAGTATTGAGCGAAGAAACCGCGTGGCTTATGCTTTATATGTTCAGGGGTGGTATGGAAGAGCCCGGCGGCACCTCGCAGGCGCTATGGGAATACCCGGGACTGTGGAAAAAGGACAACCAGATAGGCGGCAAAACCGGCACCTCATCCAAATACGTGGATGGCTGGTATATGGGTATCACCAAAGACCTGGTAACCGGTATTTGGGTAGGCTGTGATGACAGGAGCGTGCATTTTACCAGCTCGGAAACCGGGGAGGGATCGCACACAGCATTGCCGATCTTCGGCGCTTTCATGCAAAAAGTTTATGCCGATCCGGAAAGCGGTTATACTTATGGAATGTTCCCTAAGCCCTGGGTAAAGATCAGCAAAGAATACAATTGCCCATCGCCACGGATCGACACAGGGGTAACCGTTGATGACAGCCTGGCTATGCCACTGGATACTGCCAGCATAAAAGTCCCCGACGAAGAACAGAACCCTGAAAACAAACCAACAGAGCAACAGAAAGAGCGTTAGACTCGTATTTGTATTGTTAAATTTCGGTAGCAAATAATAATCTATGATGCTGAACTGTTATATTGACGCAGTAAATCCAATTGAAAGTTAGCCTTATACCCCGCGAACTGGTTATGAATAAACTTTACTCCCATTTTATACGACGATATTCAGCCATCCTGCTGTGCTTCGCAGCTATTTTGTTCTTCGGCCCAAATGCCAACGCACAATATTTCGGGCAAAACAAGGTGCGTTATAAGAACCTGAAATTCAAGGTTTACAGGACGCCGCATTTCGAAATTTACTACTATTTCAAGAACGACAGTCTCATCAAACGTTTCGCGCAGGAAAGCGAGGTTTGGTATACCATACACCAGCAGGTTTTCAGGGATACATTCAGAAAGCCGAACCCGATCATTTTATATGCTGATCACCCTGATTTTCAACAAACAACAGCCATTGACGGAGATATTGGTGTAGGTACAGGCGGTGTTACTGAAGGGCTAAAAAACCGCGTGGTAATGCCTATAATGGAGACCAACCAGACAACCCGGCACGTGATCGGGCACGAATTGGTGCACGCTTTCCAATACCATACACTGCTCGGACGTGATTCTTCCAATTACGAGAATTTAGGCAATATGCCGCTGTGGATGATCGAGGGTATGGCCGAATACCTGTCCCTGGGTAAAAAAGATGCCTTTACCGCGATGTGGATGCGGGACGCGTATCTCAATAAGAATATCCCTACCATTCGCGACCTGACGATGACCAACAAATATTTCCCGTACCGTTACGGCGAAGCCTTTTGGTCTTTTGTTGGCTCTACTTATGGCGATACGGTTATCGTGCCTTTCTTTAAAAATACAGCCAAATACGGACTGGAATACGGAATCAGGCGAACCTTCGGCTATGACGACAAGACATTGTCGAATCTTTGGAAAAATGCCATTACAACGGCTTATCAGCCTTTGCTGAAAGATACAGTACAGAAACCGGTAGGCAAAAGAATCATCGACAACAAAAATTCCGGCGAAATGAACGTTGCCCCGGCGATAAGTCCGGATGGCAAATACCTGGCATTCCTGTCGGAAAAAGACCTTTTTACCGTCGACCTCTATCTTGCCGACGCGCATACCGGGAGGGTGCTGAAAAAACTTACCAGTAAAATATCCAATACGCGGATCGACGAGTTCAATTTCATAGAATCCGCCGGCGCGTGGTCGCCCGACAGCAAGAAATTTGCTTTCAGCGTATTCAGCCATGGGCGAAATAAAATGTTGGTTGTGAGTATGCCCGACGGCAGTGTGCTCAACGACATTTCAATGGGTAAAGCTGAACAATTCAGCAACCTGAGCTGGTCGCCGGATGGTGAGAATATGGTTTTCCAGGGTTTGTCCGAAGGCCAGGGCGACTTGTACATGTATAATTTCAAGACTAAGCAGATTACTCAGCTTACCAACGATAAATATTCCGATTACCAGCCTTGCTTCTCGCACGATGGGAAAAAGATCCTATTTACCAGCGATAGAACTACTTATGATAAATCTTTGTCGCAGGATATAACTTTTAACCTTGCTGAGCTGGACCTCGCTACCGGCAAGATCACCGACATTAAAGTATTTAATGGCGCCAATAACCTCGATCCGCAATACTCGGCAGATGGCACACAGGTTTATTTCCTGTCGAACCGCGATGGTTTCCGGAATATGTACCGTTATACGCTCAGCACCGGCAAGGTTGAGCAAATGACGGACCTGTTCACCGGCATCTGTGGTATCACCGAATATTCACCGGCTATAAGCATATCCAATAATGACGATATCGTTTATTCTTACTATTTCGCCCAAAAATATTTCCTATATAACGCAAAAGCATCTGAATTCACGCCGAAGGTCGTTGATCCGCAGGCGCTGAATTTTGACGCAGCCATGCTGCCGCCGTTCCGTTCGGTGGGCGTCGACCTGATCAATTCAAACCTGAACAATTTCCTGGCATACAAAAGAATCCCCTCTGATTCCATCAAGCTGACTCCTTATCGCCCGCAATTTAAGCTGGATTACCTTGCCAGCAGCGGCGTTGGCGCTTCGATCAGCCAGTTCGGGGCAGGCCTTTCAAGCGGCGTACAGGGCGTTTTCAGCGATATTCTTGGCCACAATTTGGTTTATGCGGGTTTGGCGGTGAATGGCCAGGTATACGATTTTGGCGGCCAGTTTGTCTATATCAACCAGCAGGGACGATGGAACTTTGGGGTATCCCTGTCCCATATCCCCTACCAGTTTGCAAACTATAGTTATGCAACGCTGAATTACCCGGTAAACAACACTACGACGATCCCGGCCATCGAGGAAAATTATGATATTATACGAACTTTCGAGGACCAACTGGGCTTGTTTACTTCTTATCCGCTGTCAAAGGTCAATCGCATCGAATTTGGCACGGGTTTTTCTCATTATTATTACCGGGTCGACAGGTATAGCACCGTATATGATACACTAGGAAATTACGTCAACAGCTTCCATACGCACGTACCCAATTCGGATTACAATGCGGAAAATAATGGGTTCCAGTTAATACCCTTTACCATTTACAATGTAAATACAGCGCTGGTCGGCGACAACTCCTATTTCGGTGTGGCCTCGCCCTTAAATGGTTTCCGTTATCGCTTGCAGGCGGAATATGATTTTGGCACCTACCGTTTCTTTGCTCCAACCATTGATCTCCGAAAATATATCCGTGTTGCACCTGTTACCTTTGCGGGCAGATTATACATGTATGGACGATTTGGTGGGAATATTGGCGCAAACTCAGGCCTTTATCCTTTATATCTGGGCTATCCGTTCTATATCCGCGGTTATGAAGCACAAACTTTTTATAGCAGCAGTAATAAAACGCCCACCAACAACTTTACGATCGATGATCTTTCGGGTCAGCGTATAGCAATGGCTAACTTCGAAGTGAGGCTGCCGTTTACGGGCCCTGAGAAGCTATCGGCAATTAAATCAAGAATATTTTTCAGCGAATTGAACTTTTTCTGCGATGCAGGTTTGGCCTGGAGCCAGGGCGATAAAATTGAGTTTAAAACAAACCCAACCTTGCTTAAAAGTGTTCAGGTGGTAGATTCGAACAATGTTACGGAAACCATCAATACGTATTCAAAAGTACCGGCATTTAGTACGGGCGTCTCATTGAGGGTGAACCTGTTCGGATATTTTATCCTGGAACCCTATCTGGCATGGCCCATCAACAGGACGGATATAGGCAAACCTGTGTTTGGCCTGGGCTTTACACCGGGCTGGTAATGACGATAATGAAAAAACTGCTTGTTATAGTACTCTTTTTAAGTTCGTCCTTTGCTTTTGCGCAAAAGGGCGACTCAATTAGCGCAAAAACTGCAAAGCCGAAGAATGTTGACGGTGTATTGATGTCGCCATCAAAAGATCTTATCGATAATATTTCGTCGGCACCCCAACTAAGCACGCTGAGAAAAATTATTGATTCGGCGCATTTAACAGACAATTTAAAAACGGGTACAATCACTTTTTTTGCGCCGGCAAACCAGGCATTTGATAAACTGGCGCCGGGTATACTGGATACATTACTTGCCCCGGTTCATAAAGCCGATCTCGCAAACCTGGTCAATAACCACATTGTACAGGGCAAGCTTACTTCGAAAGATATTTCGAGGCAGATCAAAATGGGCAACGGACAGGCAACGTTTACCACGCTTGCCGGAGGCACCTTAACCGCGCGCATCAATGAAAACCGGAATATTGTATTAACGGATGATAATGGAGATCAAGCGGTCATCACCCGGCTGGATATCGAGCAAAGCAACGGAACGCTTTTTATCATAAATGCCGTCCTTCTGCCCAAAGCAAAACAATGACATTTCATTAGCAAACCGCGTTTGGTTCCGCTTCGTAAATTGTATTATGAAAAAGATAGCAACAATAATTACAGCGATCTGCGCCATCATAGCATTTGGCGCACAAACCGGCAGCGCACAATCAAAAAAGAAACTAGCTGCCGAGTGGAAAAAGATATTAACAGCCAACCAGTATGAGATCATGGTTGAAAAGGGCACAGAACCCGCGTTCAACAACGCCTACTGGAACAATCACGAAAAGGGCGTATATGTAAGCGCTGCTACCGGTGATGTTCTATTTACGTCAGATGATAAATATGACAGCCATACCGGCTGGCCAAGTTTCGTAAAGCCCGTAGATCCTTCCAAGATCGCGATCGTAGAAGACAGAAGCTACGGCATGGTCCGTGATGAAGTGGTGGAAAAAAGCACCGGCCTTCACCTGGGACATGTGTTTGACGATGGCCCCGCCGACCGCGGCGGCAAACGTTATTGCATGAACTCGGGCGCGCTCAAATTCATTAAAAAGTAACCAGCTTGCGGGCCGCGCTTACCGAAGGGCGCATGATCGGCCTTGCTTTCATGTTATTCTCGAAATTCAAACCGATGGTCAGATCGATCCAGTCAGGATTAACAGATCTGATCATCTTTTCTTTTTGAGGGCGGGTAAAAGTGCTTACAAATTTGAAGCGCTCCATGGCCTGCTCCTCATTCCTGATCTCCTCAAAATACACCAGCCGGTTCAGTTGCTGCGAATTATCAAAAAACAGGGTCGGCATTTCACGATAAAATTGCAGGGTCTTCACAAGGTCTGAACATAAACCAACATGCAGGTTGTTCCTGTTGCGGTCGGTTATGATATAGATATAGCGCTTCATTTGAATAAAAAATTTGGTGTTTAAAAAACTTTTACTAATTTTATGAGCATAAAATTACTAATAATTTTAGCAATTGCAAATTATATGTCAATTATTTCATCAAATATTAAATTCCTCCGAAAGAAAAAAGGCCTTACCCAACAGCAATTTGCCGATCAGATCGGCATAAAAAGGTCATTAGTAGGCGCTTACGAAGAAGAGCGTGCTGAACCCAAGTATGAGCTCTTAAAGCACATGGCAACCTTCTTCGATATTACGGTAGATGATTTCATCAACGAAACCATCAATGAAAAATGGGTGCCGAAGCCAAAAGGCGATCCCGCCAACCTGCGCATCCTCAGCATTTCGGTAGATAAAGATGATAACGAGAACATAGAAATGGTGCCTTTGAAGGCCAGCGCCGGCTACCTTAATGGTTATGCCGACCCGGAATACGTGGCCCAGCTACCCAAGTTTTATCTGCCGATGTTTAAGAACGGCACTTTCCGTGCCTTCGAGATCAAGGGCGATTCGATGCTACCCCTGCCTTCAGGCTCTATTATTATAGGCGAGTACCTGGAAAACTGGGGTGATCTTAAATCGGGCGACACTTATGTGGTGGTATCAAAAAGCGATGGCGTGGTTTATAAACGCGTGATAGGTAAATTTAAAGACCAGAAAAAGTTGAAGCTGGTTTCGGATAACCCCGTTTACGAACCTTATGAAATAAATGGGGAGGATATTCTGGAAATTTGGAAAGCTAAGGCATATATCTCTACTCAGCTGCCCACCCCTGCACCAGAGCCTACCATGGAAAGCCTTACAGCTATGATGGCGCAAATGCAGCGGTCCATCTCCAAATTGCAAAATAATTAAGCCAGAACTAAGCCCAATCTTTCGGACTTATGCGGACTTCCGGACTTTCGGACTCCCAAAGCAACAATTAAGTTACACGGGTGCGGCTAAACTAAATGCTGCTAACTTTATCAAAAGATCAGATATAAAAACTAAAATGATGAAAAAACTTTTGGTAATGTGCTGCATCCTGCTTGGATTTGCGGCGGTTAGCCGTGCACAAGGTGGCGGCGGTCAAAGAATGAGTCCTGAAGACAGGGCGAAACAATTACAAACAGCCTTGAAATTAACGGACGATCAGACGGCTAAAGTAACAGCCATTTATAAAACACAGGCTACGAAAATGGACAGCATCCGCACCGCCGCAAACGGCGACAGGGATGCAATGCGTTCGGCAATGATGCCTTTGATGCAATCTACGAATACGCAGATCAAAGCCATTTTAACTCCTGATCAGGCAACTGCCTATCAAAAAATGATGGACGAAAGGCGTGCCCGTATGCAAGGCGGCGGTGGTGGTGGCAACTAACCTTCACTGACAGCAGAATTTTAACGAGCGGCCATTGCGCCGCTTTTTTTATTTTAGCGGAAATTCAAATCATTTGGAACCGGCAGAAGAATTTATGATCAATAGGCTTGAAGCAAGAAAAGCCGATGGCACCTACCGTGCTTTAAAGTCTGAAAGCGGCCTGGTTGATTTTTGCTCCAATGATTACCTGGGTTTCGGGCGTTCGAAAGTTTTGAAGGAGTTGATTGAAAATGAGATCGATGCGCATGCCAATGCATTAAACGGTTCTACCGGTTCGCGTCTGTTATCAGGCAATACCGCATACGTCGAAGAACTCGAAAAGAAAATAGCATCATTTCACAAAGCAAAAGCCGGGTTAATCTATAATTCGGGTTACGATGCCAATGTGGGTTTATTTTCGTCGTTGCCTCAAAAAGGCGATACCATCATTATGGATGAGTTGGCGCACGCCTCTATCATCGATGGCACACGGCTGAGTTTTGCTAACCGCTATACCTTCAGGCATAATGATCTGCAAAGCCTGGAAGAAAAATTAAAACACGCTAAAGGCAACTGTTATATCGCAATAGAAAGCGTCTACTCAATGGATGGCGATACCCCGCCAACAGCCGGAATAGCGACGCTTGCCGAAAGGTACCAGGCTAAACTGATAGTGGATGAAGCGCATGCTACCGGGCTGTATTACAATGGGTTGATCAATCAGCTCAACCTTGAAGATAAAGTATTTGCGAGGATAGTCACTTTCGGAAAAGCATTGGGTTGTCACGGGGCAATAGTTCTTGGCAGCGAATTATTGCGTGAGTATTTGATAAACTTTTCACGTTCATTTATTTATACCACGGCTGCACCTTTTCACCAGCTGGGGTCAGTCAAATGCGCTTATGACTTACTTGTTTCGTCCAAAGACGAAATACAAGCATTGAAGGAAAATATCAGCTTGTTCAAAGAAAAGATTGGGTTGAAGCATAATTTGTTACCAAGCGACAGCGCAATACAATGCATCGTAGTCGACGGGAATGAGCGAACAAGGCAACTGGCCGCACAATTACAGGATGCAGGTTTTGATATCCGCCCCATACTGGGTCCTACCGTTCCAGCGGGAAGCGAGCGTTTACGTATATGCCTGCATTCGTACAATACTGCTGAAGAGATCGGCGCACTTGCGGACACCATGGATAAATTAAAGCATGATTAAAGGGAAAATATTTGTCACAGGCATCGGTACCGGTGTTGGAAAGACGCTGGTGTCGGCTGTTTTGGTTGAAAAACTGAACGCGGATTATTGGAAACCTGTCCAGTCGGGCGATCTGGACAATAGTGATATGTTGACAGTAAAAAGTTTGATTTCGAACACTGCAACACAATTTCACCCCGAGGCTTACAGGCTTACGCAGCCATTTTCGCCGCATAAATCGGCCGATTTGGACGGGATAATCATCGATCCAGACAAGATCACAGCCCCGGCAACCGACAATATTTTGATCATCGAAGGCGCAGGTGGCCTGATGGTACCTTTGAACGATCAATTCCTGATGATCGATCTCATAAAAAAATTGGACGCTGAAGTAGTACTGGTTTCGCAAAATTACCTCGGAAGCATCAATCATACACTTTTATCCATAATCGTATTGAAACAATATGGTATTCCAGTGAAAGGCCTGATATTCAACGGCGTGAAAGAGCGCTATACCGAAGATATTATCCTTAATTACAGCGGTATAAAACTGTTGGGGCACCTTCCGGAATATAACGTTATCAATACAAAGGCTATAGTTGACGCCGGATCATGCATTGCGCTCTGATTATTTTGCCAAATAAATAATTAGCCTCACCTTAGTGTATTCAATTAGCTGAACCAAATTATGAAGAACATAACCGTGATCGGATCGGGTACCATGGGCAATGGCATAGCGCACATTTTCGCCCAGAATGGCTTTAAAGTATCGCTGGTCGACATTAGTAATGATGCATTGCAAAAAGCAGTGCAGACCATAGGCAATAATCTTGACCGGCAGATTAAAAAAGGAGCTATCGATGAAGCTGCCAAAGCTTCTACCCTTTCCAATATAACTACTTATGCCGATCTGAAAGCCGGCGCATCCGATGCCGACCTGGTTGTTGAAGCCGCGACCGAAAATCGTGATATTAAACTGAACCTTTTTAAACAGTTGAGCGAGATTTGCGGCAGCAAAACCATACTCGCTTCCAATACATCTTCCATATCAATTACGCAAATAGCATCCGTTACGAAGACCCCAACTCACGTTATCGGCATGCACTTTATGAACCCTGTACCCGTAATGAAGCTGGTGGAGGTGATACGTGGCTACGCAACGAGCGATGAAGTAACCAAAACCATCATGGACGTCTCGCGTCAGCTTGGCAAAGAGCCGGTTGAAGTGAATGATTATCCTGGTTTTGCGGCCAACCGCGTGCTGATGCCGATGATCAACGAGGCCGTATATACCTTATTCGAAGGCGTAGCCGGCGTCGAGGAAATTGATACCGTAATGAGGCTGGGTATGGCCCACCCGATGGGCCCGCTGCAATTGGCCGACTTTATCGGGCTGGACGTTTGCCTCGCGGTATTGAGGGTACTGCACGACGGCCTTGGCAACCCCAAATATGCGCCATGCCCCTTACTGATCAACATGGTTACCGCCGGCCACCTGGGTGTAAAATCGGGCAATGGCTTCTATAAGTACACTCCGGGAAACAAGGATCTGGTAGTGGCCGATAAGTTCGCAAACCGAAGATAATCAAACATTTTCTGTATTTGTTTGTCAATAATTAATACCTATTTAAAACAGACAGAAATGAAAACGTTAGGAAAATTAGGAGCCCTTTTGGCTTTAAGCGGCTCCTTGTTCTTTGCCTCGTGTGAAGGAGAATATTATGTTTCAGAGCAACCTGCCGATGTGGTTTACGATCCCGGAGCGGCACCCTACACCGATGGTGTTTGGGTTGGCGACGACTGGGTTTGGAGCGGTGGCGCCTATGTGCACCAACGGGGCCACTGGGAACATGCCCACCAGGGCCGTACCTATGTCAGGGGCAGCTGGGAGCATAACGCCTCCCGCGGTTACAGGTGGCATAGGGGCCACTGGCAATAATTCTTAAATGTGCAGATATGAAGATGTGCGAATGTGCAGATGATCAATTCGAAATCTGCACATTCGCACATTTGCACATTATAAGGTTACATCCTCTCCGGTACTTCGATCCCTAACAATCCCATCCCTTGTTTGATGACTTTTGCCGATGCCGCAGATAGCTGCAGGCGGAATTGTCTGGTTAATTCATCTTCGGCCTGGAGTATTGAGTGCTCGTGATAGAACTTATTGAATGCCTTGGCAACTTCGTAAACATAATTGGCAACAGCCGCCGGATTATGCCCTTTAGCCGCAAGTTCAATTGTTTCAGGAAATTGATTTAGCAATAATATCAGATCGCGCTCTTCGGCTACCAACTTTTCGGCTTTTGCACCAGAAGCTTCGACGGAAACCCTGCTTAGCACCGACCTGATCCTCGCGTGAGTATATTGAATGAACGGCCCGGTATGCCCCTGGAAGTCAACCGATTCATTCGGATCGAACAGCAACCGTTTCTTTGGATCGACTTTCAGGAGGAAATATTTCAAAGCACCCATACCAATGGTATGATAGAGTTCCAGCTTTTCCGATTCAGCAAAGCCTTTAACCTTCCCCAAAGTTTCGGTTTGTTCTTTGGCGGTTTGCTCCATTTCCTCGATCAGGTCGTCGGCATCAACTACGGTTCCCTCGCGTGATTTCATTTTACCCGATGGCAGGTCAACCATGCCATAAGACAAATGATATAATCCTTTCGCCCAGCTTTTACCCAACTTTTCGAGGATAAGAAACAATACTTTAAAATGATAGTCCTGTTCGTTGCCCACTACATAAATGGATTCATCCATGTGGAAATCGTTGTATTTTAGTTGAGCGGTACCCAGGTCCTGGGTCATGTAAACGGATGTTCCGTCAGCGCGTAAAACAAGCTTTTCATCCAGACCGTCAGCTGTCAGATCGATCCACACTGAACCATCCGGTTTTGTGAAGAAAACACTTTTTTCAAGCCCTTCTTCGATGATATCTTTTCCTAATAAATAAGTATTGGATTCGTAATAGAACTTGTCAAAATCGACTCCGAGGCGCTTGTAAGTCTCTTCAAAGCCGGCGTAAACCCAGCTGTTCATAGTTCGCCAGAGCGAGATTACTTCTTTATCACCGGCTTCCCATTTTTGAAGCATTTGCTGCGCCTCTTTCATCAATGGCGCATTCTTTTTCGCATCCTCTTCAGTTTGGCCCTTTGCTTTTAACTCGTCAACCTGTTTTTTATATTCTTTATCAAACAGCACGTAATATTTACCTACCAAATGGTCTCCCTTTATTCGAGATGATTGAGGCGTTTCACCATTACCCCACTTCTGCCAGGCCAGCATGGATTTACAAATGTGAATACCCCGGTCGTTAACCAGGTTGGCTTTGATCACCTCATAACCTGCTGCCTGTAATATAGAGGCGACGGAATACCCAAGCAGGTTATTCCGAACGTGGCCCAGATGAAGCGGCTTATTGGTATTGGGTGAGGAATACTCTACCATTACCTTTTTACCGTTCGGCTTGAATGTCCCGAAATTTTCAGATAGAACCTGATTATAGAATATATGCAGCCAGTAAGCATCCGAAAGCGAAATATTTAGAAAGCCTTTGATCACATTAAAACCGGCTATTTCCTTTACTTCATTTTTTAGAAACTCCCCTATCTCATTCCCGGTCTGCTCGGGCGATTTACGCGAAAATCTTGTAAGCGGAAACGTAACAACCGTAACCTGACCCTCGAACTCCTTGCGAGTCTCCTGGAGGCTCACATCGGCGGGATTCAGATCGGCCCGGTATAGGGATTTAACCGCTTTAACAACGGCTTCGGTAATAAAATTCATCGTGCAAAATTAGCTATTAGAGCCAAGAATAAAGAATCAAGAGCCAAGATGACCGGCGCCGGTGCGTCTTGGTTCTTTATTCTTGGCTCTTGATTCCAAATAAGTAGCTTTGTCAACGATTATAGCCTTTATGACCAAAAAGAAAAGCGATTTTAACATTGACGTTACTTCTGAAATAGGCGACCTGCGCTGCTTGCTGATCCACAGCCCTGACAGCGGTCTGGGTAAGGTAGTGCCCTCGAAAGCCCAAGACTGGCTGTTCGAAGACATTGTGCACCTCGACACTATGCGCCGGAACGAGTATGACTATTACGTAAAACTGCTGATGTACTTTCTAGACCCTGCAAAGATCAAAGGAAGATTGTCGGAAATTGATTCTAAAGAAAACGACCGTGCCTTTTTCAAGCCCGATAATCCCGCGTTCCATAGTTCTGACAAGGTGGTTGAGATTCAATCTTTACTGGCCGACATACTGGTTGAAACCGATATCCGCAAAAAGCTGGTTGCATCGGTTTGCGCCATCGAGAATTGCACTTACCGCCTGCAGCAGCAACTGATCGATACTAACCCTGTTGAGCTGGCCAAAGTTTTCATTTCGGGTTCGTTTGGAAATGACGACGATATGATCTTTGCCCCTATTCCCAACCTGATCTTTTCGCGGGACATAGGCATTGCGATCAATAATTATATGCTGCTCAACAAGCCTGCTAAAAAGGCCCGCTCACGCGAAACGTTGCTGGTGAAATATATATTCTTCAATCACCCGCTCTTTGCGGCTTATCGTGAGAACATATTGGAAATACAGGAGATCGTCCACCATTTTCTCCGTCCCGGTGAAGATCAGGACGAAAAAACCACGCTTGAGGGCGGCGATGTAATGGTAGTCAGCCCGGATCATGTGGTGATCGGATGCAGCGAGCGCACCTCGTTCAGCGGGGCGAATGAGGCAATGAAGCTGCTGTTTGAAAATGATGTTGTAAAAAAGGTGACCATTGTAAGGATCCCGCATAAACGCGATTACATGCATATCGACACCATTTTTACCCAGGTAAAGCGCAATGTTTGGGTAATGCTGGGTTCTCTTTCGGCCCCAGGAAATGTCGAAGAGGAAGCCGATGTTGTCAAATGGTTTGCCGATAAAAAGTCAAAGGACAAGACCGAGATCGCACAGTTTGAAAAAGGCAAAGCGAAGCCGAAAGTGTTTAAAAGCTTGGAGGATTTGCTTAGTGACATCAGCGAAAACGACCTGGAAAGCGGCAAGAAAACGAAATTTATCTACTCAGGCAATGACAAGTTTCCGTTCGATGCGCGGGAGCAATGGACAGACTCGTGCAACCTGCTCGCGCTGAAAGAGGGCGTTGTATTAGGTTATGACCGTAATGAGAAGACCGTTGATGCATTCAAAAAGAAAGGTTTCGATGTGATCAAAGTGGATGAGCTGCTTCAAAAATTTGAGAGCGGCGACGTTAAACCGCATGACATGAAGGACACTTTAATATTAATGCCATCCTCAGAACTTTCCCGAGCCCGTGGTGGTTTTCACTGTATGAGTATGCCATTACTAAGGGATAAAATTTGAACCGGGATTTAACAGATTCGGTGGATTCTTCGGGCAATGACTTAATGACACAATGACCTAATGACAAATAAGCAAACAACATCCACTATATTAATGATCCGGCCGGTGAATTTCGGCTTTAACAAGCAAACGGCCGGCAGCAACGCTTTTCAGAACCATAATGCGGATCAGAGGCAAGTCCAAGATAAGGCGCTAAGGGAATTTGATAGCTTTGTGAATATATTACGTGACAACGGTGTCAAAGTGATCCTTATCGATGATACGCCTGAACCGCACACCCCCGATTCCATATTCCCGAATAATTGGGTTTCTTTCCATAGCGACGGCACCGTTTTTCTGTATCCGATGATGGCCGAAAATCGACGCCTGGAACGCAGAGAAGATATCATCAACCAACTGGAAAACGAGTTCAGCGTAAAACGTGTGATCGACCTGAGCCGGTTTGAGTTTGAGCATAAATTCCTTGAAGGAACCGGCAGCATGGTTTTAGACCGGGAAAACAAGATCGCTTATGCCTGCATTTCACCGAGAACCGACAAAGAGGTTTTGGAAGAATTCTGCCATGACAGTGGCTATAAGCCAGTGCTTTTTCACGCGGTTGACCAGAACCGAAAAGATATTTACCACACCAACGTGCTGATGTGTATCGGCGGCAGCTTTGTAGTGATCTGCCTTGAAAGTATAAAAGATGAATCGGAAAGACAACAGGTGCTGGGATCGTTCAGATCAACCCGAAAACAAGTCTTAACAATCACCTTTGACCAGATGAACCATTTCGCCGGGAATATGCTGGAGGTGCAAAGTAAAGATGGTGAAAGCCTGTTGGTGATGTCGAAAAGCGCCTGGGATTCGCTTGATTACGAGCAAAAAGCTATTTTAAGCTCGTTCAGCAAACCTGTTTACGCTGATATCAGTACCATAGAAAGCAACGGTGGCGGAAGCGCGCGTTGTATGATGGCGGAGGTCCACCTGCCCCGCGCATAGTTCTTTTGTTCATGGTTGATGGATCATGAACCCCTTAACAATTAAATAATTTACAATTCAACGATAAAATTTGTATTATCGACCCCTCATTTTTTCAATTAAAAAATTACATTTTTGCCAAAATTTTAAAGAATGCAGAGCTACCAGGAATTTCTTGACCTTAGCGTGGGTTTCCCGCAGGAAGGTTTTGAGATCATCGACGATGAATTATATTTCAACGACCTTAACCTGATGGAGATGATAGAGACGTACGGCACCCCGCTGCGTTTCACTTATCTTCCGATGGTATCGAAAAAAATACAGCAAGCCAAATTGCTTTTCCAGCAGGCTATCGTGAAGAATAATTACCGCGGCAGCTACAAATACTGTTATTGCACCAAAAGTTCGCATTTTAAGCATATTGTTGAGGAAGCGCTGAAAAACGATATCCACATCGAGACGTCATCGGCATTTGATATGCCGATGATCGATGCACTCCAAAAAAAGGGCGCAGTAGATAAGGACGTAACCGTTATCTGCAACGGCTTTAAAACCTTCCAGTACAAAACCTATATCATCGATATGCTACATGACGGGTATAAGAACATCGTTCCCGTACTGGATAATAAGGAAGAGTTCAATATTTACGATGATGAGGTAGAAATGGACACGCCTTGCAACCTGGGTATCCGTATCGCGGCGGAGGAACAACCAAACTCGCAGTTTTATACTTCGCGACTGGGAATCCGTATGGAAGATATTATCGACTTCTATTACAACAAGGTTGAACCGAACCCCAATTTCAAGGTAAAGCTGCTGCACTTCTTCATCAACTCGGGTATTTCCGATACGCCATATTACTGGAACGAGCTTGAAAAGTACGTTACCCTGTACTGCAAGTTCAAAAAGATCAACCCCGACCTGGATACGCTGGACATCGGGGGCGGCATGCCATTCAAGGATTCGCTGGTGTTCGACTTTGATTATGAATACATGATCAACGAGATCGTGAGCCGCATCAAAGAGATCTGCGCCGACAACGATACTGAAGAACCGGATATCATCACTGAATTCGGTAAATACACTGTCGCTGAAGCATCGGGCATCCTATACAAGGTTTTGGGTCGGAAACAACAGAATGACCGCGAGCGCTGGCTGATGCTGGACGGCTCATTCATTACCAACCTGCCCGATGTGTGGGCGCTGAATCAGAAATACATCCTTTTACCCGTAAATAACTGGGACTCTGAATACGAGCGCGTGAATCTCGGCGGCATCACCTGCGATGGCCAGGATTATTACAACCAGGAGGCGCACATGAACAGCGTATTCATGCCGAAAACGCGTAAGGTACAATACTTAGGCTTTTTCAATACCGGCGCTTACCAGGAAGTACTAAGCGGATATGGCGGCATACACCATTGCTTGTTGCCCTCACCGAAGCACGTAATTATCCGCCGTAACAGGGACGAAACGTTCAATTTCGAGGTATTCGGCGAAGAGCAGAACAGTAAACAGGTGTTGAAAATACTTGGTTATTAGACTCTGTAAAGTCCGGGTAAACTATTAAATTGTATTGTTGTTTAAACGATATGTTTAGCCGGGCATTCATTATCCTATTCATCAACCTTGCTTTTATTGCCTGGCCGCAACAGGGGAAAGAATATACCTATCAAACACCTTCAGATGGAGGAACGGGTAAGGTTTATTTCGGCCGCGAGATAGCGAAGATCATGGATTTCAGCGGTTCAGCCTGGCTGGAAAGAAAAACACGTGAAGCCGAGGAACACTCCGATCTTACGATTGAAAAATTGCCGATAAATGAAAGCAGCGTAGTTGCCGATATTGGCGCCGGTACCGGTTATTATACCTTCAGGATCTGCAATAAGGTTCCGCAGGGCCGCGTTTACGCCGTTGAGGTCCAGGATGATGCCGTTAACTACCTGAAAAACAAGGTTGGACAGCAGGACATTAAGAACGTGACTGTTGTTAAGGGCCGGGAACAGTCGCCGGAGCTACCTGAAAGCAGTATCGACCTCGCGATGATGGTAGATGTATACCATGAATTATTGTACCCCCATGAAATGCTTGAAAATATCCGCAAGGCATTGAAACCAAATGGCAAATTATTACTCATCGAATATAAGGCTGAGGACCCTAAGGTCGAGATCAGGCCGCTTCATAAGATGAGCGTGAAGCAAGCAACCAAAGAACTTGAGGCAAATGGGTTTAAATTGGTTGAGGATGGTGAGTTTCTGCCTATTCAGCATTTCCTGCTGTTTCAAAAAAGTTAACTTCTTGTCAGGAATCAAATTTTTCGAGCAACTTCAGCAGCGTCTCAAAATCCTTCGGATAGGGGGCATGAATCGTTATATCCTTGCCATCCATCAGCTTAAAGCTTATTTCATAGGCATGCAAAGCGAAACGTTTCATAATAGGCTGCTCTTCCTGGTCTTTACCTAAATGGTATTTGCGTTTCAGGGCCGAAAGAAAGACGGGTTTCCCTTTATACATTTCATCTCCTGCTATCGACGCCCGTTGCGTGGCCAAATGGATGCGTATCTGGTGCATGCGGCCGGTTAACGGGCGGCACTCGACCAAAGTATAATGTTTAAAGTATCGGAGCGACTGGAACCAGGTTTCGGCATCCTTACCCTCCTGCCTGCTGATGCTGACATTACCCCGGCCCGAATTGAGAATAGGCAGATCGACCTTCAGATCCTCGAACACATGTGTACCATCGATAACCGCATGGTAAACCTTTTTTACCTTTCGCTTCTCAAATTGTATCGATATATTGCGGTAAGCTTCCGGGTTTTTGGCGATGATGAGGCATCCCGAGGTTTCCTTATCCAGGCGATGGCATACCTGCGCATCGGACCTGTAGTTTTTTGCCAGGCGCAGCATATTCACATCACCGCCTTCCCTTTCGTCCAGCGAACTGATAAAAGGCGGTTTATTTACCACGATCACATCATCATCCTCAAACAATACCAGGTCGGCAAACTTTGGCAGCTTCATAGCCGGCAAAGATACGGTTTAAAAGTCAACCGTATTCTTTCGAAAGTCCTCTTATGAGCCTAAAATCCGGCTTGATTTATCGTAGTGCTCCATGCCGTATCTACTTTAACGGTAAATGATTGCGGGCCTGATCCCGACGTCGAACCAAACAGGTTGCCCGACAAGACGGAGACTATGTTACCGCCTGTACGCACATTGTCGACAGAGGTATGCGCGATAACATTGTTTGAAGCATCTGTGCAGGTAATGCTCACACTAAATGGATCAAATGAATTACCCACAATCTTATCCAGGATAAAGTCAGGATGCCCCTTAGCGGATTGAGGTATTTTAACCGCTATGCGTGTCGTATTTGAGGGCGGCTCACCTTCATTGTATCCACGATCGAAAAACATAACATTCGTCTCGGGAGCGATTGTCATAGCAAGGCTGTCGGCATTTGCCGGAATATTATCGAGTATATGCAGTCTTATTTTGCCAACAACCCTGTTCAAAGTAACGTCCTGGCTCATATCCGTACTACCCACGGTTATTTTAGCCGTCGCCCAAAAGGTATCCTGCCAGTTCAGGCCTCCATATCCAAAAAGGCCTTCAAAATCGCGGAGATTATACCTGGTTAAGGTCAGGCCCTTTTTACCGGCTATAACATCAACCACATAATTTCCGGCCGGGAGCGAATCGGTGATCATACCCATATTGGCCATGGTTGAATCTTGTACCACAAGAGAATTGACTGGTATATCGAGTCGATAAACCTGCAAGTAGAGTACATTAAAGTAACTGGCGAGATTCGTAATTGTATCGCCCAGGGCTAAGGTGTGAGCACCGTGCCTGAGGGCAAAGTTTGTTTGCTTTTGGGTAAAATTTGCTATGTGAAAAGATACCTTATACTTTTTGGCCGAGGGGCTTACAGACGATGAGTGCTCGCGCTTGCATGCAAAAAAGAACAGGCCTGCTATAACCGGTATGTATATTGCTTTTTTCATGACTTTATTTTTTTAAAGTTCCTGATGTTCAGAATGAATAATTTGCAGAACCACCCCAGGCTGTGTCCGCCTTTATCGTAAAGTTCTGCGAAGCCGGGCCGGTAGCGAACAGGTTACCTGACAGTATAGTTTTCATATTAGCGTGAACGCTCACACTACTTGCTGTAGCGCTTGCGATCACGTTATTCCCTGAATCCTTGCATTTTATACTTACGATAAACGGTGTAGCTGTATTACCGATAAGCCTATCCATTATAAAATTGGAATGGCCCTTTGCTCCTGCAGGTATTGCCATGGAATAGGTAACCATCTGCTGCCCCTGTGGCTGGCCCCCGTTGTTCGACATATATTGCGCCTCGGGATTAATGGTCATTACCAGGCTGTCGGCATTAGTGGGTATGTTATCCAGTAGCTGAAGTTCAAGCTTGCCTACTACTCTGCACAATGTCACATCTTTGCTTACATTATTATTATCAACCGTCAGGCTAAATGAATCCCAAAACGTATCCTGCCACTTTGAGCCAGGATAACCGAAACCCGCCCCGGTTATAACACCATAGTTATTAAGCGTCAATCCTTTCTTTCCCCCGATGAACACAACGGTATAAGTACCAGACGGAAGGGAATCTGCAATCATTCCCATATTATTCATTGTTGAGTCCTGCACTAAAGGCGCGTTTACAGCGTGTCCGCCGTTATCATACACGATATAATATAACAGGTCGAGCGCATCTGAAGCATTAACAGAGTCAGAAGCCAGGGTTCTTGCCGAATGTCTGACTGCGAAAACAGATTGCCCCTTTGTAAAATCTGATAAATTGTAGCTCACCATGTATCTTTTGCCTGCAGGCTTTGAAACGGCTTGCTCTCTTTTGCATGAAAAGACAAACAAAGCCGCTATTGCCAAAAAGAAAATTGCTTTTTTCATGAGTTGCCGATTACTAATTATTGGCTTCCTTTTTCCTAAAGAATTACCGGAACGTACCCCGATGCTATTTTTCCTTTGTTTAAAGGAAAAATAGCATCGGGGTATAATAGAACTATTGAAATGGTATGGTCGTCGTTGTCGTACTCCATTGCGGGTCGATCGTCATCTGGAACCCACCGGTATTCGTTAACCCATTCCCTCCAAATAGCTTTCCGGATAATATAGTCTGCGCTCCGGCCTGGGCGGTAACATTGGGAATAATATCCAATGCAACCGAAGTTGCGGGTGAGAAACCAGGCACATTGTTAGGAGCAGCATTCACTTCCTGGTTATAAGCAGCGATCGTTACTGTATATGGCGCCGCCACTTTCAGAAATGCGATGCAAAACTTAAGATTTTTGGTTCCGGCAGTAATAGCTGTATTAAGCGGCGTGTAAGCATACATTACTCCGGGATCGGAAGGCGGATCTCCCGGTATGCCACTCGTTTCCGATCCTACCGCAAAGGCGTTGGCTCCTGCCTGGTTAGGACTGTCTGTCATGGCTACAATAATAGCTTTTACATTGGCAGGAACCGCATCCTCGATGTTAACCACAAGTTGTGCCCCTATCCGGCTTAAAGTAACGTTTTGATTTATGCTGCTACTGCCGACTGTCAGGTTCATCTTTTCAAAGAAAGTATTTTGCCATTGGCCTGGGCCGTTAGTGGCTATGCCATAATTGATGTAAGTATTGGCCAGCGTTGTACCCGTTTCAATCATGCCGGTCTGCCCGGCGGCGAAGGTTACTATGTAGTTTCCGGGAGGCAAATTATAATTTACCGTGCCGAAAACGGTGTCAGTAGCCAATTGCCTCGTCAGGAAAACCTGGCTGCCATCCGTAGTATAAACGCCTACAATGATAATCGAAGCAGATTTGGCAAGGATGGTATCAACAGCCAGCGCATGGGTCGTAAATTTACTTTTAACAATGTTAGCTGCTCCGTTAAAGCCGCCCGTAGATTGTGAAAAACCAACGCTGAATGTAACATGCGTCGTTTTACTATTTGTGATCGTCTTATTGGCAGCATCTTTCTTACAGGCTGAAAGTACGATCATTATTACCGATATAGCTAATATGTATCTTTTCATGTCAGTATGTTTTAAAGATGATCAATAATGGATAACATTTTGTGACGTCCAACTCGGGTCAACACTTACATTGAACTGTGTACCCATATTGGTTGTCGTACCATTAGCAAAATTTCCCGTCAAAATAGTCCGTTGATTTTTAGTACAGGTGACACCCGGTATATTATGGGTCGCTATAACCGCATTTGAATTGTCATAGGCAGTTAGGACCACATTAAACGCTGATGTAGTATTCAACACAATTTCCGAAACTTTGTAGGTGTTTGTGCCCTTAACGGAATCCGGAATAGTTAAATGGTAAGTAAGCGTATCAGGTCTGATCGGAGTATCTGTAGAGGGATCGTACATAAAATCCTCATCATTCAGCCTGATATCCAGTCGCGATGCGTTTGCCGGAATTGCGTCATTGAAATCAACCTCAAGCTTACCGACAATCCTTGCAAGCGCGACGTTTTGATTCACAGCGCCGTTGGTTATTGTCAATTGGAATTTACTGTAAAAAGTATCACCCCATGAAGTTTGTAATCTTTGCGGAGTATAATAATAAATACCAGTTGATAGTATGCCACCTCCGTCTGTTCTCATATTCGATTGTCCGGCTGCTATGAGGACGCTGTAAGTACCTGCAGCCAGTGAATCGACGATCACCCCGAAATTGGAGACATCGGCTGCATTCTGCAATAAATTCCTTACCGGGTTTCCGTTCGAGTTAAAAATAGTAAGCCGGATAATCGAAGCATAAGCCGCGATATTTGTTGTAACGGTATCCAATTGCAGACTGTTGGTTTGTTGTTTACCTTTATTCAGGTTTTGAATGGTTTGTTTAAAACCCGAAGCCATATCGAATGTAACCTTATACATTTTCTGATTTGGCTTAACCTGTGGGGAATGCTCCTTTTTACACGAAAAAAGGAACAACGCAGACACTACTGCTAAGAGTAACGTTTTTCTCATTGCTGGTTTGGATTAGTATGGTGAATGACTATTAATCAGGAAAAATTATCAAGCGGAATAAAAGCCTGGGGTAGTTGGCAAATTACTACTTAAACAACAATGAGTTACATAAGTTTTACGATATACGACAATAAAATTCATTCAGTTTAAGAAACTTAATTGTAAAGATAAGTTACAACCATTGTGGCATTTCAACGCTAGCCTTCATCCGATGTTAAAACAATACCAGCCTGCTAAAGTTATTGCTATAACTAAAGTGAAACCATGAATACAAATTCAACCGGACCTGAAGAGAAGGGATTTTTCGAGAAGGTCAAAGAAACTATCGAACATCTTTGGGAAGGATCCAAAGATGCAGCCGAAGAAGTGAAAGACAAGACAGCCGATACCATAGATAATTTAACACATAAAGTAATTCCTGAAAAGAAGCCGGCACGGAAAGCTGCTGCCTCCAAGAGAGCTTCCGCTTCAAAAACAACGCCGACGGCTCAAAAAAACAGGAAAGCCGCCGCTGAAGTGAAAGCAAAAGCGGATGATCAGGCAAAAAAAGTTACAGCAAAAGCCAAAAAAGAAGTTACTGAAATTAAAGCTAAAGCCGCAGACAAATCCAAAACGCTGACGGCAAAAACAAAAAGCGCTGCCCCGGCTAAAAGAACAGCGTCTGCAAAGACTACAGCCGCAGGAAAAAGATCTGCTGCCGCGAAATGAGAAATGGCCCTTAACCGGGCCTTTTTTATGATTCGAACTTATATCCTACGCCTTTTACCGTAGCGACAATATCATCGCCAAGTTTTTCGCGTAGTTTACGGATGTGGACATCTATCGTACGGTTGGTAACCACCACCGAATCTTCCCAGATATTTTTCAGTATCACTTCGCGGGTGTAAACCTTGCCGGGCTTGGAAGCCAGCAGGTAAAGCAGCTCAAATTCTTTCTTGGCTAAAACCACCTTCTCGCCTTTCTGGAACACCAGGTAAGCTTCGCGGTCGATGGTCAGGGCGCCTATTTCCAGCTTGTTGTCGGTTACTTCCTCAGCGGGGGCATTGCGACGCAGAATGGCATTGATGCGGCTTACCAATGCACGCGGCTTTATCGGCTTGGCTATATAATCATCAGCCCCAACATTAAATCCGGCTATTTCTGAATATTCTTCGCTGCGGGCAGTCAGGAACACCATGAATGTATTCTTGAACTCGGGCATGGTGCGCATGATACGGCAAGCCTCTATCCCATCCATCTTAGGCATCATGATATCCAGCACGATCAGGTCGGGAAGAACCTTCTTGGCTTCGGAAACTGCTTCCTGGCCGTTACGGGCGGTATAAACCTGGTAACCTTCCTTTTTCAGATTGTATTCGATCAGCTCTAAAATGTCCGGTTCGTCGTCAACAATAAGGATCTTTTGTTTAGGCGATGTGCTCATGGTCGAAATTTTGCATAAAAGTATAACCTTTACAAAAGCAAATGGTTAACCAAATATTAACAAATTGTTAAGTATTACCTTTTCTTAACTTACTGTTGAGCCTTATTAAACGTTTTGTTTAAAAATTCTTCAAGGTCAGAACCCATAATATTTTTGGCGACGATAGTCCCCTGGGGGTCGATCATAAAGTTGGATGGAATAGCCTGTATGTGATAAGCCAGCTCGGTCGGACCGTCAAAACGCTTCAGGTCGGAAGCATGGTTCCAGGTCAGTTTATCGTGGTCAATGGCCTGCTGCCAGTCATTTTTGCTTACATCGAGCGATATGCCGAGTATATTCAAGCCCTTGTTTTTATATTCCTTATAAAGTTTGACAACATTTGGATTCTCTGCCCTGCAGGGTCCGCACCATGATGCCCAGAAGTCGATTAGCACATATCTGCCCTTATAATCCGACAATTTAACGGGTTTGCCATCGAGACCGAGCGTGGTAAAATCCGGGGCCTTGTGGCCCACGGTGAGCGGGGCCGCTTCGGCCATATTTCTTTGAAAACGCTGCACAGCCGGATTATCCGTAAACTTGCCCTTTATAGCATCGGCATAAGCGACCATTTGGGGCTCGTATTTCAAAGGGTCGGTGATGGACATCATGGCATAAAAAGACGCCAGCGAATTTTTATTATCGTTGACAAACTTCAATATGGCCTCGCTTTGCGCGCTGAGTATTTTCTGGAACATGGGCCGATACACACCGAGCAGCGAGTCAGTTTCATGCCCAACTTTCCTGACCGCAATGCTGTATTGCCCGGTCAGATCTTTGATCTGCGCATTATATACGTTATTAAGTTTATTGAATTCCTGTATCTTCCCTGATTCATCCGATCCCGTAATATTATAGGCGTGCGCCGCGTCGGCCAGATTCGTTGAAAAATTAATATCCTCACCATTCTTCGCTATCAGGTCGAAAATGGTTACATCGCCTACTTTCAAGTCGAAAAGATTGGCAAAAGAAGATGAATGGGTGAACTTGAATTTCCCTGCATTATCAAGGCTGGTCGAATCGACTATATTAAGACCTGCACTATCAGCCTGGTATAGATATACCTTCTTCACACTGCCCGGGTTGGTAACGGTACCGGATATTGTAAAATTGGAGCCATTACTTGACGAATGGTTACAGCCAAACGCTGCCAGCAAAATCATACAGCAAAAAACAAAGCCTAAATTCTTCATTTTGATTCTAATTCTTTTATCAACAATTGGTTAGTCTTCTGCGGATCGATGCGCCCTTTTGAGCTTTTCATGATCTCGCCCATGAACAAACCTAAAACGCCTTTTTTCCCTTTGCGGTATTCGATCACTTTGTCCGGGAACTTCGCAATCGCGGCATCGATAAACTGCTGCACATCATCCTGGCTGGCAGAGATCAGTAAATTGAGTTCATTCGCAATACGCCCGGGCAATTCACCGGGTTGCTTTAACATTTCGGGGAACAATTTCTGAGCAGCGACTGAATTATTCATCATGCCCTCATCAACCAAAGCTACCAAAGCCGCCAAATTAGCGGGTCTGATGGCAAAATCGGTAATTGCAATGCCATTTTCGTTCAGGTACGACCTTACAGTTCCCATCAGCCAGTTGGCAGCTGATTTATAATTGTTTGTATAAGTGATCAGTTCTTCAAAATACATCGCCGATTCTTTATCCGCGGTTAGTACCAACGCATCATATTCTGACAGGCCCAATTCTGTGATGTATTTTTCATAAAGCTCGTTCGGCAGCGCAGGGAGCGTATTCTTTATCGTATCAACATAAGCCTTGTCGAGATACAGCGGCTGAAGATCGGGCTCGGGGAAATAGCGGTAATCATTGGCCATTTCCTTGGTGCGCAATACGGATGTTTCACCTGTATCAGCATCGAAATTCAGCGTATTTTGTTCGATTACGCCGCCGGATTCCAATACAGCGACCTGGCGTTCGAACTCGTGCTCGATGGCCCGCTGAACATTGCGGATCGAATTCATGTTCTTTACTTCGCACCTGTTGCCAAATTCGGTGGCACCCTTCAACCGGACCGAAATGTTGGCATCGCAGCGCATGCTGCCCTCCTCCATATTTCCGTCGCAGATATCGAGATAGCGTAATAGTTTGCGTATTTCCATCAAATATTGCCCGGCCTCTTCACTGCTTCGCATATCCGGTTCCGATACGATCTCCAACAATGGAACCCCGGCCCTGTTCAGGTCGATGAGCGAATCGGCATGATGCTGGTCGTGCATGCTTTTACCTGCATCCTCTTCCATGTGGATGTGATGAATGGCAATATCCTTTTTTAAACCATCTGAAAGTCTTACGCCGATATGTCCGCCCAAACAAACCGGCGCCTGGTCCTGTGTCACCTGGTATCCTTTAGGCAGATCAGCATAGAAATAGTTTTTGCGCGCGAAAGTATTGTTCAGGTTGATAGAGCTATTACAGGCCAGGCCCATTTTTACTGCGTATTCAACCATCCTGCTATTGATCCTCGGCAGGGTGCCGGGATGACCCAGAGATACCGCGCTCACATGTTCATTGGGGCCTCCGCCAAAAGCTGCTGAATCAGTTGAAAATGCTTTACTTAAGGTAGATAGCTGCGCATGCACTTCAAGCCCTACAACTAATTCGTATTTATCTGACGCTGCTGACATGTTATCCTAACCGGCGCAAAGCGCTGCGCGGAGGCCAAATATAACGGAAAAACTCATTACCGGGTTCTTCATTTCTTGTCCCATGCTTAGGAGGTCTCTTACTTTCCCCTAAACAGGGTTTACATGGTTTACATATTTTCGGGCTATTTACCAATTAAATAGTTGACTATCAACAACTTACATAAAGTATCGCCAAAAAAGTGTAAACCATAACGGGCGAGTCACAAAATCAGTTCCACGTGGTTAGCTTTGAGGTCTACGAAATAAAGCCCCTCGCCTTTTCCAGAGCCTTGTCCAACCCGGAAGCATCCTTACCTCCGGCGGTCGCATAGAAAGGCTGGCCGCCGCCACCGCCCTGTATCTCTTTGGCCAATTCACGGACAATATTACCGGCGTTCAGGCCCTTTTCTTTTACGATATTTTCGGAGATCATCACAGTCAGGCCGGGTTTACCATCAATGTCCGTGGCCAGCACCAGGAACAAGTCTGAAACAATATCCTTCAACTGGTAAGCAAGGTTCTTCACGGCATCAGCATTGGGTAATGCTACTTTCTCAGTGATAAAATTAACCCCGTTGATCTGCAGCGCCTTTTTTGCCAGTTCATCCTTCAGGCCGGATGACTTTTCCATAACGGCCTTTTCTACTTCCTTCTTTAGCTTGCTATTCTCGTCCAGCAGGACCTCGATACTTTTGCCAAGATCCTTCGGATTTTTGAGGAGTTCCTTCAATTGATGGATCAGCCTGCTTTGTTCATTGATATAATTTTCAGCACCGATACCTGTTATCGCCTCAATGCGTCGCACCCCGGCGGCCACGGCGTTTTCGCTGATGATCTTGAAATAACCGATCTGCCCGGTCGCCTTTACATGTGTGCCGCCGCAAAGCTCTTTGGAGAATTCATCGTCAAAAGTGATCACGCGCACATATTCGCCATACTTTTCACCGAACAAGGCGGTCACACCAGATTGGATAGCTGTTTGATATGCCACACTGCGCTCTTCCTTTAAAGGTATATTTTCGCGCACTTTTTCGTTCACAATAGCCTCGATCTGCGCCAGTTCCTCGTCGGTTACTTTGGCGAAGTGCGAAAAGTCGAAACGCAGGTACTCGTCATTCACTAATGATCCCTTTTGGTTTACATGAGTGCCTAGCACTTGCTTCAAGGCAGCATGCAGCAGGTGTGTTGCTGAGTGGTTGCCCTCAATGCTGTGCCGGCGTTCCGGATCGACAATAGCCGTCAGCGCATCATCCATCGCTTCTTCAGATGGCAGTTTATCAACGAAATGCACGATGAGCGCATTTTCCTTTTTGGTATCCGTCACCTCGATGATCTCGCCGTCAGGGAAAACCAGCTGACCGGTATCGCCTACCTGGCCGCCGCTTTCGGCGTAGAAAGGCGTTTTATCCAATACAATTTGATATTGCTCTTTGCCTTTAGCCGTTACCTTGCGGTATTTGACGATATGGGCAATCGTTTCCGTTTCGTCATAACCGGTAAACTGAACGGTGTCTTCATCTTTTAGAACAACCCAGTCGCCGGTATCGATGGTGGTAGCGGCGCGGGAGCGGGTTTTTTGGGCTTCCAATTCTTTATTGAACTCATCCATCTCCACTTCCCAACTATTTTCTCTTGCAATGAGTTGAGTTAAATCAATTGGAAAACCATAAGTATCATATAGCTCAAATGCACTCTTACCTGAAATTTTGAAAGTCGCGCCACTTTCATGCATTTCCATCATTGCATTTGCTATATACTCGTCGCGCGCGCTTTCGCTTTTATTACTATCATTGCCGTGAATTTTCAAATATCTTTCATAAAAAAAATTATACGGCAAAGTTCTTATCCGCAATAATCCATCTTCTAAAGTCTTCAAAAAACTTTTTTCTTCTTCCAATATCACTCTTTGCACAAAGTCCTTTTGATTATATAACTCATCAAATACTCCTTTGAACTGTTCAGCCAAAAGCGGTACCAACGTATTCAAAAATGGCTCCTTGAAACCCAAGTATTGATATTGATACCTTACTGCTCTACGCAAAATGCGACGGATTACATAACCGGCTTTATTATTTGATGGTAGTTGCCCATCAGCAATAGTAAAGCTTACCGCGCGAACGTGATCAGCTATTACCCTCATAGCAACAGCATTCACAGGTCCATCAAAATCCAAGTCTGGTTCGATCAGTATCGGTTTATATGGCTTCTTACTTTTCTCCGCAATAAACTGAATCAAAGGCTGAAATACATCCGTATCATAATTTGATGACTTCCCCTGCAACACTCTTACCAATCGCTCAAAACCCATCCCGGTATCCACGTGCTTAGCCGGCAGAGGCTGCAAAGAACCATCCTTCAGGCGGTTGAACTGGATGAATACATTGTTCCATATCTCGATCACCTGCGGGTCGTCGGCGTTTACAAGTTTTGCACCGGGAACTTTCTGCCTTTCAGCATCGGTACGATTATCGTAATGTATCTCAGAACACGGACCGCAAGGACCTGTTTCGCCCATCTCCCAAAAGTTATCCTTCTTATTTCCTAAAAGGATATGATCCTCGGGAACGTATTGTTTCCAATAATCAAAGGCTTCCTGGTCTTTGGGAAGACCTTCTTTCTCGTCGCCTTCGAAAATGGTTACGTACAGGCGGCTCTTATCAATTTTATAAACTTCGGTCAGCAGTTCCCAACTCCACCCGATGGCTTCTTTCTTGAAATAATCGCCGAAGCTCCAGTTGCCCAGCATTTCGAACATAGTATGGTGATAGGTATCGATACCCACTTCTTCCAAGTCGTTGTGCTTGCCCGAAACACGCAGGCAGCGCTGGGTATCAGCTACGCGGGGATATTTGGCAGGCGCCTCACCCAGGAAAATATCCTTGAACTGGTTCATTCCAGCGTTGGTGAACATCAGCGTAGGGTCGTTCTTTACCACAATAGGCGCTGAAGGCACGATCTGGTGGCCTTTCGACTTAAAAAACTCAAGAAATTTACTGCGTATCTCGGCGGCTGTCATAGGCTGCAAAGGTAATTATTAGTCATGAAGCGTAAAACCGTATTTCAAAGCCCACGTAAAAGAACATAGTCGCTAACAACCGGAAAGTTTTCCACAATTTTATATTTGTCAGAACTTTAGCACCCTCGTCCCGTATAAATTGCAGAATTGATAATTACATTTGAAGCATGCCGTATAAAGAACACGAAATCAGCAAGATGTATTACACCATGGGTGAAGTAGCCGCGATTTTTGATGTAAATCAATCGCTGATCAGGTTTTATGAGAAGGAATTTGATGTACTTCAACCTAAGAAAAACAAGAAGGGCAACCGCTATTTTACCCCTGAAGATATCGAACTGCTCCGCATTATTTTCCACCTGATAAAAGACAAGGGCTATACCCTGAATGGTGCAAAGGAACATTTGAAACGCAACATGAGCGAGGCACAGGATAATCAGCGCGTAATAGACGCCCTGGAAAACATCAAGAAGTTCCTCCTGGAAGTTCGCGAAGAGCTTTAACATACTATTGATAAAAATTTTGCAATGCGGGATGAGGTTGTCCTAAACCTTAATCCCGCATTTTGCATTTATTCACTCCCTGCCCCCTCTCTGCTACGCAAAGAGGAGGTCTTGAAATATTCTGAAATTTTCCAATTTGTCCGAAATGCCTAAAACCCTCTTTACGCGCAGCGAAGAGAGGGTGGTCGAACGAAGCAATGACCGGGTGAGTCTACGCTAATGCTTTTACTTTAACCCCGGAAAGTCATATCTTTAACCAATATGATAGCCAGGCACAAAGGCGAGGTCCCGTTTGCCGTACTCCTTATCCCGTTTATACTTGGTATCGCCTTCGGGTTGAATTTTGCGCCGGCGGCGAACGCAATATTCTTATTCGTACTCCTTTGCATCTTAATTACTGTCTTCCTTTTTCTTAACCTCGTTTACCGCCGGTTCAATATCTATAAACGCAGGTGGCTTGGCGGAATACTGATCCATTGCATATTATTTACCGGAGGATGGCTGGCATTAACCGGTTATGTAGACCTGAACAAAAACGATCATTTTTCAAAAATTCCCGCCAAATACCTGCTGGTAAAGATCAGTAATGAGCCAAACCTCAAAAATGGCATGTTGCGGTTTACCGCAGAAGCAGAAGAGAACATATCGGATAAGCAAAAGATACCATCGGGCGGAAATCTGATCGTCACCATTAAGGACAGCGCTGCGAAGTATCTATATTATGGCGATGAACTGCTCATCCCCGCAAATTACCAGCCTGTTGCCCCGCCTGCCAACCCGGCCGAATTCAATTATAAAAAATACCTCGCGAATCAGAACATTCATTTCCAGTCATTCTTGCGACATGGACAGTATTTCCTGTTGCAGCGAAATACCGGTAACACGCTGATCGCTTTTTCGCTCAGGCTAAGACAGCGGCTGGTCGAAAGGTTCAAACAGCACATGCATAGTCCCGAAGCCATTGCGGTGGCTTCTACTTTGATGTTGGGTTACAAAGCCGACCTAAGTAATGATATCCTTCAGGCTTATTCCACAACGGGCACCATCCACGTGCTTTCGGTATCCGGTGCACACGTGGCGATCGTATTTATCCTGCTCGAATTCGTGTTCGGCTTCCTGAACCGCTCCAAACATGGAAGGACGATCAAAGCCATACTTATCATTTCTATCATCTGGTATTATGCACTGCTCAGCGGTTTTTCTCCTGCCGTATGCCGCGCCGCCGTCATGATCTCGATGGTGATCATCGGCCGGACTTATAACCGTACGATTAGCACCTTAAATATACTGGCTGTATCAGCATTTGCCCTGCTGCTCTACGATCCCTTGTTCATTACCGATGTTGGTTTCCAGTTATCCTACCTCGCCGTAGCCGGTTTGATTATTTTGCAGCCGGTTGTTTATAAATGGTTCCGTTTCAAAAACAAATGGGCCGACCGCCTTTGGGCGCTATGTTCGGTGTCCTTAGCCGCTCAGGTGATCACTTTTCCGCTCAGCGCTTATTATTTCCACCAGTTCCCGGTTTATTTTTTGATCAGTAACCTGTTCATTGTTATCCCGTCAACCGTCATCATGTATGCCGGCATTGCTTATTTTCTTTTGGGATGGATACCGATCCTGGGCGGGATATTCGGTTATATTTTAGAGAAGTCGATACTGATAATGGATAAGGGATTAGCCTTTATTGAAAATGCGCCGTGGTCCGGCATCAGCAAAATATGGCTCACCACCGTCGAATACCTTTTATTATATGGCATCATTATCAGCGTATTTTATTGGCTTTACAACCGCAAACCGCGACTGCTGCAGTTGAGCCTATGTTTTACCATACTATTTGCAATAAGCATAAGCATGAAGCGCTGGAATAATCTTGCATCAAACACAACTTTGGTTCTTAATGTTAGAAGGCACGCCTGTACTGTTATCAGAAAAGGCTCGCAAGCGACTGTGATCACTGATCTTGCCGACACAGATAAAAGCTTTAGGTATTCCGTACAACCCTTTCTCGATAGCTGCCAGGTAAGTAACGTTCGGCTGGTCAAGCCTGTAGCTGGTCAGAACGCTCTAACATTAAATAATTAAATACCGGGGTAACAAATCATTTAGGCCTGTATCTAACTGGAAAGCAAAATAAAGGGCGTGAAATATTTGCACCCTAATTTTTAAAATGCTTAAATTGTATTAACCAAAAATAAAACTATGAACATTAAACTTTTAAGTGCAGCGGTTGGCATTGCCTTATCTGCGGCTGCATTCAGCGCAAACGCGCAAAAAGCCTATACGGAAGGTTGCGTTACCATTTCAACCTCGATGAGAGGCATGAACGTCCAGGCCAAACAATATTTCACAGCTGACTCATCAGCTACCTTAGTAACAATGGGCCCGGCGAATGTTAAAATGCTTACAGATGCGGGTCATAAGTCTTTTGCTGTCGTGCTTGACGTACCGGTTGCCTCTATGAAGAAAGCCGGCATTGCAACCCCGGACGAACTGGACCAGGCAATGAGCTCCCTACCTACTTTTACTTTTACGCCTACTGCTGAAACGAAACAAATTTCCGGATTCAATTGCAAAAAAGTGACCGCAAAAGACAATAAAAGCGGTCAATCCTATGACGTTTGGGTAACTAATGATGTGACTTTACCGTCAACCGCAATACCTTTTTATTACAAGGATGCCGGTGGGGTTCCGATCCAATATACCGCGTTCCAACAAGGTCAGGGTACCTCTGTCACAGTAACCTCAATTACTGATGAAAAGGCTCCTAAAGGAACATTCTTTATACCGGCAGATTATGATAAAATGACCTTAGAAGAATTGCAGCAACAAGGTGGCGGCGGTAATCATTAAGATAAAGCTAGTCAAATAAGAAAGGCTTCCTGAGGAAGCCTTTCTTATTTGACTAGCTCTTTACTTAGTTCGTTTATCCAATTATCAAACAACTTACTTTCCATTTCCACAGCTTTATTAGCGTGTGCTTGCCAATCAGGTGAGAAGCTTTTCAACTGGTTGATCATCTCCTCCAAATGCCCTTCTTCTTCCAGTATTATCGATTTTACATTTACCTTGCTCGACACCTTATCCAACGCGTCCTGGTAAACAGGGTACAGTTCGTCCGCGCGTACCTCTATCGCGTAGGTAACCAACAAATAGGCTGCAAAACGCAGTGCTTTGCCTTTCAGCCCTAATTCATTTTTCAGGTAACGGCAGGCATCCACGTCAAGTTGGTTCAGGTAATGCCTGCTGCTGCTGGCAGCCAGTAAATATTGCGGCGAATACGTCGGGCAAGGATTTGTATCTACTTTTTCTATTTGTTTTTTCAGGTAGAACGCATGGCGGTGCTCTTCAGCAGCATGTTTCAGGATGATATAAGTCACCGTTTCCGGGTCCTCGCAAGCTGATATTTTACGCGCGCCGGTGTTCTCCATCAACGACAGCGTGTTCAGCCAGCGGGCATGTAATTGGTTATCGTTTATGATATGCGGCAGCAGTTCGTCAAATCTCATAGTTCTTCAAGAGCGGTTTCAATTTTGCCGTAAATATAGTTCAGCTGTTCGTCGGTAATGCAATACGGCGGTAAAATGTAAAGCACATTGCCCAGTGGCCGGAGGATGATGCCGGCATCTAAAAAGTATTTATACAGTTTATCACGGAGTGAGCTAAAATAAGAAGTGTTCGAGCCCGTCTCCCACTCCATCGCGATTATCGTCCCCGTTTGGCGTATTGTGCGAACTTTAGGATGATCTTTAATTCTCACACCAAATTGCCTGTGACTATCTTCTATCCGCCTGATATTTTCCCTGGTCGAATCTTCCAAAAACAGGTCCATACTTGCCAATGCGGCGGAACAGGCTACCGGGTTAGCAGTGTAAGAATGGCCGTGAAAGAGGGTTTTCAACCTGTCTTCCGATAAAAAGGCATCGTATATCTTTTGGGTGCAGGTCGTAATCCCCATGGCCATCGTACCCCCTGTCAAGCCTTTGGAGAAACACATGATATCTGGTTTTCCGGTCAAATGGTCACACGCGAAGTTTTTGCCTGTTCGACCAAAACCGGTGAATACTTCGTCGTCAATCGTCAAAACACCTTCTTTTTGGCAATGCTTTATTAGTTCGTCTAAATATTGTGCTTCATACATGATCATTCCCGCAGAACCCTGCACCAAAGGTTCGAAAATGAAGCAGGCGAGATCAGATTTGAGATTTGAGATTTGAGATTTGAGATTCCCTATGTTTGCGGCATAGGGCAAATCAATAAACTCTACCTCGAAAAGGAGGCTGTCAAATGCCGCTGTGAACGCGCTGCGTCCGCTTACGGCCATTGCACCGAAAGTGTCACCGTGATAGGCATTATTGAACGCTAGTATCTTCGTTCGCTGAATACCCTGGTTGTGCCAATACTGCAGGCACATTTTGATGGCGACCTCTACCGCAGTCGAGCCATTGTCCGAGTAAAAGACTTTAGCCTGGTTATCGGGCAACAGTTTCAAGAGGCGTTCAGCAAGTTCAATTGCAGGCTCATGCGTGAATCCTGCAAAGATCACATGCTCCAGTTTTTTCAATTGCCCGGCTACCTTTTGTGCGATGTAAGGATGTGCGTGCCCGTGAATATTCACCCACCATGACGACACCGCATCGATATAGCATTTCCCGTTCTCATCATATAAACAGGCGCCTTCACCCCGTACAATAGGCACCGGTGGCAAAGCTGTTTGCATTTGCGTGTAAGGATGCCATATCACATTTAAATCCCTGTTTACGAGACTCATAGGTTATTCAGTAAAAGTTTTACTACATGCTTATCCGCAGGGAAGGTAACATCTTCCTCAGTCAGATCCTCCAGGTTTATCCAACGAAAAGACTGCAATACATCGCCTTCACCGTCAAAATCAAATTGAACGGTTTTGAACATCAGATTCAGCGGCGAAAGGTTCCTTACCCTATAATATACGCTGATCACCTGGGTATCGTTGAAAGCCGACTTGACAAAGAAATCCGTCGTATAAAAATGATTCAATATTTCGACCTCGACATTACATTCTTCTACAAATTCCCGCTTCAGGCCATCGATCAATCCTTCACCAAACTCCAGTCCGCCGCCTGGAAATTTGCTGAACTGCATCCCATACTCCTGCTCATCGCTGATCAAAATCTGATTGTTATCATTGATCAGCAATCCATAAACGCGGACATTAAAACGGTTCATCTTTCAAAGTGCTTTTTATTGCGGGTGATGTTCTCCATAGTCCAGGTAATATCGGTTGTTTTAGGTTCTGACCGGATTGGGCAATTGGGCATATGGCAATAATAACAACACTGCGGCACACATGGGTCGGCGTGGATAAACAGTTCGGTCTTTACCTGGGCTTCTTTATTGATGATCTTATCCACTAACGAAACCTCTTCGTGCACCTTGTTCAGGTCGAAATAATTTGGCAGCGTCATGTGGCAATCGATATGCAGCTCATGCCCGTAGCGCTGCGCGCGGAGATTGTGAAAGTCTATCCATTCGTCACGGCGCTCATCGTTGAGTATTTTTATTACTTCGTTAACTACAGCAACGTCCGTTTCGTCCATCAGCCCTGATACCGACCGCCTGATCAGCTTATAGCCGGTAAACAAGATATATAACGCAACGATTATCGACAGGACACTGTCCAGTATATACAACCGCGTAAAATGAATGATAAGCAAACCTACAACGAGCCCGGCACTCGTTACCATGTCAGTGATCAGGTGCCGGCCATCCGCTTCGATAGTGAGCGATCGTAATGTTTTGCCTTTGCTGATCATATAAAACCCCAGCAAGCCATTCACTAATCCAGTAGCGCCGATGATATAAGCGCCGGTGAGCAGGTCGTGTATCTGGTAATGGCTAAAAATACTATACGCGGATTTGATCAGAATGCCTATACCCGCGATACCGATCAGTGTACCTTCAATAAAAGCCGAAAAGAATTCGATTTTCCCGTGCCCGTAAGGATGGTTCTCGTCGCGCGGGCGCGATGCCAGGTAAATGCTGTAAAACGCGAATGAGCTGGCCAGCACATTCACGATGCTTTCCGCGGCATCGGTCAGCACAAAGTTAGAGGCGGTGATCAGGTACGCGCCGAACTTGGCGATCATGAGGATGATGCCAGTCACTAACGCAAGTAATATGATCCTTTTTTGTTCTTTCAAAACACCGCGGATTGGTGCGTCAAAGGTAAGCAGAAAGTCCAAAGCTGAAAGCGGAAAAACTTTCGGACTTATGCGGACTTTCGGACTTTCCGACAAAAAGCTTTCTGCTTTTAGCTTTCACCTTTCGGCTTAATTCCTATATTTGCGCCCGGAAAAAATAAATTATGAGCGCATTAAGTAACAGGATCAACAACCTTGCTGAATCGGCAACCATCAAGATGGCCAAACTGGGCCGCGAGCTGGCTGCCAAAGGTGTTGACGTGATCAGTTTGAGTTTTGGAGAACCCGATTTCCACACCCCGGAATATGTGAAGGACGCGGCTAAAAAGGCCATGGACCAAAACTTCACCTATTACACCCCTGTCTCCGGCTATCCTGACTTGCGAAAGGCTATTTCAAACAAGCTCAAAAACGAAAATAACCTGAATTACGATGCCAGCCAGATTGTTGTCTCTACCGGCGCAAAACAGGCTATCGCCAATGCAGTGCTTTGCTTAGTGAACCCGGGCGAAGAGGTGGTTATCCCTACGCCTTACTGGGTTTCTTACTCTGAAGTGGTGAAATTGGCAGAAGGTAAAAGCGTATTCATCGATAGCACCGTTGAACAGGATTTCAAGATCACGGCTGAGCAATTGGAAGCGGCTATAACGCCGAAATCCAAACTATTCATGTTCTCCTCACCCTGCAACCCTACAGGCAGCGTTTACAGCAAAGCTGAACTGGAAGGATTGGCTAAAGTATTTGAGAAACATCCTGAAATTTACATTCTCTCGGACGAGATATACGAGCACATCAACTTTGTCGACAAGCACGAATCTATCGCACAATTTGAAAGCATAAAGGACCGCGTGATCATCATCAACGGTTTTTCCAAAGCTTTCGCCATGACCGGCTGGCGCATTGGTTATACAGCATCTAACAAAGAAATTGCCGCCGCCTGCGATAAAATGCAGGGCCAGATCACTTCCGGCACCTGCTCCATCACCCAAAAAGCAGGCGTAGCTGCTTACGAAGGCGGCCTCGAGAGCGTGATCCAGATGCGTGAGCAATTCCGTAAGCGCCGCGACCTGGTTTACAAATTATTGACCGATATCCCGGGCATTAAAACCAACCTGCCCGACGGCGCGTTTTACTTCTTCCCGAATGTAACCGCGTTCTTTGGCAAAAGTTATAACGGCAGGACTATAAAAGACGCTGACGAATTAAGTTTATACCTGCTTGAAGAAGGCCATGTAGCTACTGTAGGCGGTGATTCTTTCGGGGATCCGAAATCGATACGGATATCCTACGCAGCTGCCGAAGATAAATTGATCGAAGCGATGCGTCGCATTAAAGAAGTGCTGGGCAAATTGCAATAACGAATTACTTTGTATAAAAACAAAAGCCATCCGCCAGCCGGCGGATGACTTTTTTATTGCGGACCGGCGCCCTTACAAGCCGAATCCGTAAGCTAAGCGTAGGGCGGCTACGCCATAATTACTGCTTTGCCCTGAGAAGTTTTCATAGCGTGCGCCCACATCCCAGTGTTTGTTGGCCCAGCCAATTCCCGGCGACAAGATCAGCTTCGTATCTGTAGGACCGCCATCAACCGTAGGGTGCACTTGAAACCCGGCACCGGCTTCACCTTGTAAATACAAGTTATCGGTGAAGAACCATTTCACACCGGCCTTGGCAGGAATAACGCCCAATGACCGGCCTTGAACGGTTACCGTAGTGGTCGACGTTGGTCCGGTAATGGTGGATTCATAAGTCTTGCCAAAGAAGTTGTAGTAACCGGAAGTAAGCGTTAATGCGAGGTTTTTACTGAACCCATATTGTAAACGCGCAGTACCACCAAGTTCGAAATTGGAAAAATTACTGGCGTCCCCCGTTGGTATGCCACCTTCAACACCTATCCCGAACCGCCATTTGCTTGGCACCGGCGTCTGTGCTTTCACCTGATTGGCGAAAAAGATAGTTATTGCTGTCAAAGCTATAGCTAAAAATTTGATCTTGTTTTTCATCGTTGTAGTTCTTTAGTTAGTAAATAGTATCTGTACACCCCCATTTACAAATACTCTGCCAGTGGACATATTCTTTGTCATCAAAATTTAATATGTTTCAATAAAAGCAATGTTTATTAACTAAAGAGAAAGCAAGGAAGCTCGTTAAATTATTGTTAATCAGCCATCTCCGTTGAAAGAAGCGAACTTTACGCAGGGAAGAGCGCTCAAAAGGGTCCTCATCAAGCATAAAAAGGATGAGAAAACTAAATTCTGTAGCCTTTTTCAGGAAATTTTGCCCTGTTTGCAAGTCACTTTTAGCTGTAACCAAAGGACGAGCCAGTTGCTCGTATATCGGATTTGGGATTTCGGAAATAACAATTAACACAATAAATAATCCGAAATCGAACATCCGAAATCCCAAATAATGGCTATACCTGCGGATCGTGATCCGGATCGGGTTTATAATTCTGTTGCAATTCAGCAAGCTTTTCCTTACCATAAGCAAACCGCGTGATCACATAAAATAATACCGGTACGATAAATATAGCCAGTGACGTAGCTGCGAGCATTCCTCCGAATACGGTAAACCCGATAGTACGCCTTGCGATTGCGCCGGCGCCGGTAGCGAATATCAGCGGCAATACCCCGAGAATGAATGCCATCGATGTCATAATGATGGGTCGTAAACGAAGCCGCACCGCATCCAGCGTGGCTTTTTCCAATTCCATGCCCCTATCCACGCGTTCTTTGGCGAACTCGACGATCAGGATAGCGTTCTTGGCCGCCAGACCGATAAGTGTGATCAAACCGATCTGCGCGTAAATATTGTTGTCAAGACCGGGGTTAAACGTCAAAAACAGGATCGCGCCAAAAGCGCCGAGCGGTACGGCAAGCAGCACTGAAAACGGCACCGACCAGCTTTCATAAAGCGCTGCCAGGAAGAGGAACACAAAACCGATAGACAGAATGAAAATGTAAACTGTTTTTGATCCGGATAATATTTCCTCACGGCTCAGACCTGAAAATTCGTAGCCGAAGCCTTGCGGCAGGGTTTGCGCAGCCACCTCCTGCAAGGCCTTGATGGCATCGCCGCTGCTATAACCCTGTTTGGCGCCGCCATCGATCTCTGCCGAGCGGAAAAGGTCGTAATGCGAGATCAGCGGCGCATTCTGGATCATTTTATAGGATGTAAGCGTGCTCAGCGGCACCATTTGCCCTGCCTGGTTGCGCACAAAATATTGCCCAAGGTCTTTAATATCGGTACGGTAATTGGTATCGGCCTGTGCCACAACGTGAAAGTCGCGGCCGTAAATAGTAAAGTCGTTTACAAAAGTACTGCCCATATAAGTTTGCAGAGTCGAATTGATGTCGGATATAGACACTCCCAGGCGTTTAGCCTTTTCCCTGTCGATGGTCAGCATATAAGCCGGAGTTCTGGCAGTGAAGAAAGAAAATGCACGGTCGATCTCAGGACGTTTATTGGCCGCCGCTACAAAGTTCTGCAATACCTTTTCAAAATCGTTGATACTGCCCCCTGCTTGCCGTTGTTCAAGAATAAAGGAAAAACCTGCGGTGCTGCCCAAACCCGGTACAGCGGGCGGACGGATAACCACCACGCTGGCTTCTTTGTACCTGGCAAAGCGTTTTTGTATCACGCTCACCAATTCAAGGGAGGTTAGTTTACGCTCATCCCAGGGTTTAAGCTGAACGAATATCGTACCGGAGTTCGATTTACTGGCAAAACTTACTGCGTTCAATCCTCCCAGGGCGGCATAATGCCCCACCTCGGGAATGCTGTCAAGCGTATTCATCATCTGGTGCAGCCTGGTCACGCTGCGTATGGTTGATGAAGCTTCGGGCAGGTCGTAGGTGATATAGATACGCCCCTCGTCTTCCACCGGGAGAAAACCGGTAGGTTTACCCCTGAATAGCAGTACCGCACCGACGATGATACATACCAGTATAACGATGATGAATTTGGCGTTTTTGATACTGCGGTCGACTCCATGACGGTATTTTTCCGTTACCCGGCCGAACCATCCGTTAAAAGCGTTGAAAAATCTATCGAGGATATTCGCTTTTTTATTGGGATCATGCGGTTTTAGCAATATCGTACACAATGCCGGAGTTAATGAGAGAGCCACGAAAGCCGATATAAGTACTGAAATAGCGATGGTTATCGCAAACTGTTGATAAAGACGGCCCACGATACCCGGGATAAAGCCTACCGGTACGAATACTGCTGCCAGTATCAATGCTATGGCAATAACGGGCGCAGAAATATCCTTCATAGCGTGGATGGTGGCCTCCTTCGGCGAAAAGCCCTGTTCATCTATATAATGCTGCACGGCCTCAACTACCACGATAGCATCATCCACCACAATTCCTATCGCCAGCACAAATCCGAAAAGAGTAAGCGTATTGATGGTAAAATGCAGCGGGACGAAGAATATAAAAGTACCGATAATGGAAACCGGTATAGCTAATACAGGAATGAGCGTTGTGCGCCAGCTTTGCAGGAACAGGAACACGACCAGGATAACCAGGCAAAGCGCAATCACCAGCGTCACGATAACCTCGTGCACTGAAACCCTCACCACCGTAACCGCCTCAAAGGGAACCACATAATCCACACCCGTAGGGAATGTCTTTTTCAGCTGTTCCATTGTGGCTATAACATTGTCGGCGGTTTCAAGCGCGTTACTGTTGGGCGCCTGGTAAACCAGCAGGTACGATGCCCTTTTATTATCGACGAAAGAGTTACCCGAATAATTAAACTTACCCAACTCAACCCTGGCTACATCCTTCAGGTGAACTACCGAACCGTTGTTCGGCTGTGTCCTGACTATCACATTCTCAAAATCTTTTGGCGTGATCAGGCGGCCTTGCGTCAACACGCTCAGCTCAAAGGTTTGGCTTTGCTCCTGCGGCGGCACACCAACAGAACCCGCGGATACCTGGGCGTTTTGTTCTGCCAGCGCATTGGTAACGTCGCTAGCCGTTATGCCCAACGCTGCCATTTTATCAGGTTTCAGCCAGATGCGCATACTGAAGTCGTCGGCGCGGGTGAATACGTCGCCTACACCCTTGGCCCGTAAAAGCGCATCGCGAACAAATACGTTGGTATAATTATCCAGGAAGGGAACGGTATGTGAGCCGTTCGGCGAATAGATCGCCACCAGCATCAGGATGCTCGGATTACGTTTACGGGTTGTTATACCCAGGCGCTGCACTTCCTGCGGCAGCGTCGGTGTGGCAATACCAACACGGTTCTGCACATCCAGTGCGGCGATATTGATGTCAGTACCTACTTCAAAGTTCACCGTCATGCTCATCTGGCCGTTGCTGGTACTGTTGCTTTGCAGATAGGTCATGCCCGGCGTACCGTTCACTTGTATTTCTATCGGTGTTGCAACCGTCTGTTCTACTGTTTGCGCATCGGCCCCGATATAGGTAGTCGAAATGTTCACCGTAGGCGGTGTAATTTCCGGGTACTGTCCGATGGGTAGGTTAGCGGCAGACAAAATACCGACCACCACTATCACCAGCGATATGACGATGGCCGTAACCGGCCTGCGTATAAAGGTATCTGCGATCATTTATGGTAAATGCTTCATTTCTGTGGTTGTTGTCCTTTTTGCTGGCCGGGCTCTGCGTTCGGGTTTCCTAATACGATCTTGCCACCATCGCGCAAACGCTGGTAACCGTCGGTGATCACCTTATCGCCTTCATTAAGGCCGCTCAACACGATCACGTCCGTTCCCACATGCTGCCCAATGGCTATTTTACGCTGTTTGGCAATGGTGTCCTGGCTCACGAATACGAAAAACTCGCCCATCTGCTCGATGACTGATTTGTATGGGATCAGCAATTGCTCGCCCGACTGGCTGTTCAATACTTTCACCACGCCGCTCATCCCGTCCTTCAAAACATCGTCGCTGTTCGGGAATTCGAGCCTTACAGTTATAGTTCCGGTTTGATTATTCACACCCCTGTCAATGGCCAATATCCTGCCGGGCTTATTATAAGTCGTTACACCATCCGACAATTGCAGTTTGAAGGTCGAATCCGTGCTTTTCTTTTGAAAGTTATAGAAGCGCGCGATATCCTGTTCGTTGATCACAAAATCGACACCGATAGGCTGTTCGCTTGATATGGTATTCAGCAATGTTGTACCGGGGCTCACCGCTGCGCCAAGCTTCACTTGCGAAATGCCGATACGGCCTGTAAAAGGCGCTATTATTGTGGAATAAGAAAGATCCGTTTTAGCCGACTCTATTCCTGCCTTAGCCACATCGACCGCGCTTTTATTGGTGGCAAGCGTAGCTACCGCCTGATCAACCGTTTGTTTGGCAACGGCATCGTTCTGCTCGAGGTAGGTATAACGGTCAACATCCTTCTGCGCCTTCACCAGGTTGGCCTGCGCGCTGGCAAGGTTCGCTACCGCCTGATCGTATGCGGCCTGGTATTTCCTGCGGTCTATCTCGTACAGTTTTTGGCCTTTTGACACGATCGAACCTTCCTTAAAGAAAATACCCGTGATATAGCCGGATACCTGTGCGCGCAGCTCTACATTGTTCAGCGCTACAACGGTTGCCTGGTACTGGTCATAATACACAGCGTTGCCTTTTTTTACCTCGGCCACATTCACAGGCGTAGGCGGCAGCGCGGTGTTCTGGGGCTTAGGTTTGCCGCACGATGCGAATATCGCCGCGGCTGATGTGATCCAAAATAAGTATTGATACTTCATGTTTTTACATTCAATTTTGTGGTACGGTTAACGTGCCCAATGCCTTTTGCAGGTCGATCTTGCTCGACAACAGCTGGAATAACGCATTATAATAGCTCAGTTCGGCCGTGCGCAAATCCGATTGCGCTACGATGACGTCGAGATAGGTTTTAACGCCCTCGCGGTATTGCAGGCTCACAACCTTATATACATCTTTGGCCAGGTCGACATTTTGCTTCAGCAATTGCCAGTTGGTGTAATTACTTTTATAGCTTGCCAGCGCCTCCACGTACTCGGTATTGATCGTATTTTTCTCGTTAGTGATATCAAGGTCTGCCCTAGTCGCCTGCAACCTTGCCTTGCTTAAATTTTGCAGGCGCTTGTTGCCCTGGAAGATCGGCAGATTCAGGGTAAGTCCCACATACCCGTTCGGGTAACTATTATTATAGAGGCTGCCGAAACTATTGCTCAGATAAACCCAGTTATAAGCGCCCACCGCCGACACCGATGGTAAAAAGCCCCATTTATAATAGTTTATATTTACATCCTGCAGATTACGCTGGGTTTGTAATAATTGATATTCAATACGGTTATTCGGATCCAGTTGCTGGTTAGTATCCGCAACAGCCTCGCTTTCGTATCTTGTCGAATCATAAGCCAGCGATAAATTATTCGTCGAACCTAAACCCATGATCTGCTTCAGGTAAGCGATCTTGCTCTTAATAGCCTCCTGGGTTTGCTTGCGCGTGGCTATGGAATTGTTCAGGTTGATCGTCGCCTGCTTGTAATCGGTTTTGTCAACGGTACCTGCTTTGTATTGCGAAAAGGCATCCTTCAGGCTCCTTTGCAGACGGACGACGTCCTCATTCAAAATATCCAGCTGCCGTTGCGATAACAGCACATCAAAAAAAGCTTTGCTTACATCCGATACCACGTTGATCTGGCTGCTCAAAGTGTTCTGTTTATAATATTGCCGGGAGTATTTGGCAGCTTTGGCGGCCTGCAGCACATCATTATTATAGATAACCTGGCTTGCCTGCAGGTTAAGCGTCGAAAAATTATTAATGTTGCTTTGCGTTGTGGCAGGCGACGACATTGATGAACCTGCACCGGCCGAAGTTATCGGGCTGCCTTTAAAATAATAATCATACAATGCCGACGAGGTCACCTGGGGCAGCCACGCTGACAGGCTGATGCGGATATCCTTTTCATTGATGGCCTCATCAATTGCCGCCTGGCGCACCGCAGGTTGATTTTTTAATGCAAAATCAACACATTGGCGAAGTGTCAATTGTTTAGCCGAGGTGTCCGCAGCTGTTTGCGCAAACGATTGCCGGGACAAAAATGAAACGATAATAAAACTTAAAAGCAGGTATTGTCTTTTTCCCATAAGCAGTAGCAGTACTCCGGTGGCGCAAATTAATAGGATTAACCGGGATTATTTTCAATAAAAATATGCGAAAGGCCCAATTATGGCATAAATATGATCAAACAAAAAAGTGCAACAGCATTTTTACTTAAATGGCACCAAATCAAATAGTACAGGGCGCTTTTCGACGGGTTTTGTAAAAAAATGCAAAATAGTAAGCTGATTTAAATAAAAAATTTAATTAATTTGCCTAATGAGAATTTTAGATTCCCCAAAAACTGGAATGCTAACATTATCAACAAACTAACTTTGAAATTATAAACTCGTTTACAAAAAATTAAAACAGAGTTAATACATGGGTAAAAAACTACATGATAGGATTGCGTTGTTCAAAGACGCAGAATTAGCTCGGGAAAGGGGTGTATATCCTTTCTTCCGTCCCATTGAATCCGGACAGGACACAGAGGTGATCATAGATGGCAAACGCGTGTTAATGTTTGGGTCGAACTCTTACTTAGGACTAACCAGCCACCCCAAAATTAAGGAAGCCTCCAAAAAAGCAATTGATAAATACGGAACGGGTTGCGCAGGCTCGAGATTTTTGAATGGCACCCTTGATATTCACATCGATCTGGAAAACAGGCTCGCCGAATATGTTGGCAAAGAGGCAGCGGTATTGTTCAGCACAGGTTTCCAGGTTAACCTTGGTGTGCTTTCAAGCATTGTAGCCAGCCGTAGCGATTATTTGATACTGGATGAATTCGACCATGCTTCCATCATCGACGGCAGCCGCCTTTCGTTCTCCCGCACTATCAAATACGCCCATAATGATATGGAAGACCTGCGCCGTAAACTGAGCATCCTGCCGGATGAAGGCGTAAAGCTGATCGTTGTGGACGGCATCTTCAGCATGGAAGGCGATATAGTAAAACTCCCTGAAATAGTACAGTTGGCTGAAGAATTCGGCGCCAACATTATGGTTGATGACGCGCATAGCCTTGGCGTCATAGGTGAAAAAGGTGCAGGCACGGCGTCTCATTTTGGCTTGACCGACGACGTGGACCTGATCATGGGCACATTCAGCAAGTCGCTTGCCTCACTGGGCGGTTTCATTGCTGCCGACTATGCGACTATCGACTACCTGAAGCACCGCGCACGCTCGCTAATGTTCAGCGCCAGCATGCCGCCGGGCGCGGTGGCAAGTGTGACTGCCGCCCTTGACATTATCATATCCGAACCTGAACGCATCCAAAAGCTTTGGGATAATACCAATTATGCTAAAAAACTCCTCATAGATGAAGGTTTCGACCTCGGTCCGACAGAAAGCCCGATCCTTCCGATCTATGTGCGCGACAATGAGAAAACCTTCATTGTTACCCGCCGCCTGCAGGACGATGGCGTATTCGTGAACCCGGTTGTATCCCCCGCCGTGCCTTCTGATTCTTCGTTGCTCCGCTTCTCACTGATGGCAACACATACGTACGACCAGATAGACGAGGCAGTAGATAAGATATCGAGAGTGTTCAAAGAAGTTGGCGTGAGCATGGTGAACGACATCTGATCAAGACCATTTAGGATCAAAAGGCTGTAATGAAAAAGGTAATTCCTGTTAGCAATAAAAAGGAGCTGGCTAAGTTTATTGACTTTCCGCACGACCTGTACAAGGACGATGCTTATTATGTACCCGAATTATTTATCGCCCAAAGGGACCTGCTGACCATTCATCCTTTTCACAAACACAATTCGCTCCAGGCTTTCCTGGCTTACGATGGCGACAAGATCGTCGGCCGTATCGCCGCTATCCTGAACAATGCGCATAACGAGTACAACCATCGGAACGATGGTTTTTTCGGATTTTTTGATTGCATAGATGATCAGGAAACAGCTAAACTATTGTTCGGTGCTGTAACCCGGTGGCTGAAGGAAAAAGGCATCACACAAAATATCATCGGCCCCGTTAATTTCTCGACCAACGAGCCATGCGGATTGCTGATCAGGGGCTTTGACGGTTCGCCGGTGTTGATGAATACCTACAATTTCCCTTACTATAAGGAGCTTATCGAGAGCCAGGGCTACACCAAACAGGTGGACCTGCTGGCATGGAAGTGGGAAGGCCAGAACTATGACGATAAATCGGTTCGCTTGCTGGATGCCTTACAGGGACGTCTGAAAAGGAATAATATCACGATCCGCAACGTAAACCTGAAGAATTTTAAAAGTGAAACGGAAAAGCTTCGTGAAGTGTACAACAAAGCATGGGACCAGAACACGGGCTTTGTACCCTTAAACGATGACGAATTTAAATACCTGGCCAAAGACCTGAAACTGATCCTCGACCCTGATTTCGCGCTCGTCGCCGAGCAGGATGGGAAAATAGTAGCCTTTGGACTAGCTTTACCCGATTACAACCAGATATTCAAAACGATAAAAAGAGGCAGGTTACTGCCGACAGGCATATTTAAGCTCTTATTTGGTAAAAAGAAAATAACACGCATACGCATTTATGCATTAGGTGTTATAGATGGGTATCGTAAAATGGGTATCGAAGCCGTATTGTACGGCACCATTATCAAACGATACAAAGAAAAAGGCTTCACAAGCGCCGAAGCCGGATGGACACTCGAAAATAATACGCTTATTAATGAGGCTATCATAGCTATCAAAGGTGATCCTTATAAAACATACAGGTTGTTCGAAAAAGCGATCTGAAAGCAACGCCGCACACCCCTTGCCGTGTAACAATTTCATCTAAAAGTCAACTTTGTCAAACAAATGATTGGTTTTTGCCGGAATTTTCGGTGATTTGAACATTTTATCAAGAAAGTCAACTAACTATAATTATTTATGAAGAGCAATATTCAGCCTGCCGAAGGCAAATTGGGGATTTTGATACCGGGTCTGGGAGCGGTGGCCACTACGCTGATAGCTGGTGTTGAAGCAGTAAAAAAGGGAATAGCGCAGCCATTCGGTTCGCTTACCCAAATGGGGCATATCAGGCTGGGAAAGAGAACTGAGAACAGGTACCCGAAAATAAAGGATTTTGTACCGCTGGCCGACCTGAATGACATCGTGTTCGGCGGGTGGGACGTGTATGAGGATAACGTTTATGACGCCGCGTCGCATGCTAAAGTTCTGGAAGCCGGCCTGCTGTATTCGGTAAAGGCCGAGCTGGAAAAGCTGGTGCCGATGAAGGCCGCTTTCGATAAGGATTATGCCAAAAATCTCAACGGCACGAATGTAAAAACAGGTACCCGCCGCGAGCTGGCCAACCAGGTGATAGAAGATATTCAGAACTTCAAAACGAAAAACGGCTGCGACCGTATTGTAGTGCTTTGGTGCGGTTCAACTGAGATCTATTATGAAGCGTCGGAAATTCACCAATCGCTGGCTGCTTTCGAACAGGCTTTGGATAACGATGACAAACGCGTCTCGCCAAGTATGATCTATGCTTACGCAGCCTTGAAGTTAGGTTATCCGTTCGTTAACGGCGCGCCGAATCTGACGGTTGATATTCCTGCTATGATCGAATTATCAAAATTGACCAATACGCCTATCGGCGGAAAAGATTTTAAAACAGGTCAGACACTGATGAAAACCATCCTGGCTCCCGGTTTGGCGGCAAGGGCGCTGGGCATCCGGGGTTGGTTCTCAACCAACATCCTTGGCAACCGCGACGGGCTTGTACTTGACGATCCGGACAACTTCAAAACAAAGGAGGTTTCAAAGCTTGGCGTACTGGAAGATATTCTTCGCCCTGAAGACAATCCTGAGCTTTACGGCGAGATTTACCACAAGATACGTATCAACTATTATCCGCCGCATGGCGATAACAAAGAGAGCTGGGACAATATCGATATTTTCGGCTGGCTGGGTTACCCGATGCAGATCAAGATCAATTTCCTTTGCCGTGATTCGATTTTGGCGGCGCCCGTTGCACTGGATCTTGCGCTGTTCGTCGACCTGGCAAAACGCGCCGAAATGAGCGGCATACAGGAATGGCTGTCGTTCTACCTCAAGTCGCCGCAAACATTGCCAGGTTTACGCCCGGAGAACGACATCTTCAAACAACTGATGAAACTACAAAATACTTTGCGCCACCTGATGGGTGAAGACCTGATAACACACCTTGGCCTGGATTATTACCAGGACCTTGTTGAAGTAATGTAATTCAATACAACGAAAATTATTCAATAGGTATGCCCGTCACGGCTACCGATTTGTAGCATAAAATATGTACCCATTCTCTGCCCCGCTGGGGCTACCCACATTCGCTATGGGCAGCCCCAGCGGGGCAAAACATTATATTTGGCACAATTTCTACAAATGGATAGCCCTGACGGGGCATTGACTTGGTTATTTTGGCCTAAAATTAAATGCGATTTCACAAACTTGTTTCCACCTGCCTGGGCATAGGCTATATCAATAATGGCAAAGGTGCCGGTACGATAGCTGCCATCGTTGCAAGTGTAGCATGGTACCTGGCCTGGGCAGGTGGCTTCCCTCCTCTTTATCTCTCCCTTTCGATCACAATAGCCATCACTCTGCTGGGTGTCTGGTCGTCCGATGTTGTTGCCAAAGTGTGGGGTGAAGACCCTGCAAAGGTGGTGATCGACGAGGTCGCCGGAATGTGGATAAGTCTGCTCTTTTTGCCTGTATGTTGGCAATATACGCTTGCCGGGCTTATCCTTTTCCGTATTTTTGACATTGTAAAGCCACTTTATATCAGGAAGATGGAAAATCTCCGCGGCGGCTGGGGCATTATGTTCGACGATGTGTTGGCAGGTGTGTACGCCAACATTTTATTACAAACCGCACTGTTCTTTAAGCTATTCTAATATCACGGTCAGCTTATTAATCGATTGATTAATTTTGACTTTTTGACCACAAAAGTCTGAACGGATTTTTTCTATTTTTGCGACTGAAAAATACGGACATATTACCCCTGCTAAGATACCGTTTATGATAGGTAATGAGGTTTGTATCTGGACAATTGCAGAGATAAATGAGTTTTAGAAATATTTTAAAATTATTCCTTCTAACGTCTTTTCTTTTTTCGTCTATAACGTCGTTCGCACAGCTGACTAAAGTGAGCGGCGTAGTTACCGATGCAAAAACTAAGCAAACTCTGCCTTTTGTTGTACTTAAATCGGGCGACAGCACCATCCTCATCAATTCTGACGCCGACGGCAAATATGTAATGCAATCCACCAGGCCGTTCACCAAAATATTAGTAAGCTATGTGGGCTACCAATCGGCTTCGATCGATGTAAAACCCGGCCAGGAACAAGTGCTGAACATCCGCATGGTGCCCATTTCGCGGCAACTGGGCGAAGTTGTGATCAGGGCCGGCAAAAAGACCCGTTACCGCAATAAAGATAACCCTGCTGTAGAACTGATACGCGAAGTGATCGCTCATAAAGATCAAAATAAACCTGAGAGCTACGATTACGTCCAATACAAAGAATACGACAAGATGATGTTTTCGCTGCTGAACGTTTCACCAACCGTATCGGATAAGAAATTCTTCAAGAAATATAAATTCCTGCTCGATAACCGCGACAGCACTACAATACCAGGTAAAAACCTCCTGCCGATATACCTGGACGAAAAGCTGAGCCAGAATTACTATCGTAAGTCACCGGAAAAGACCAAAACCGTAGTGGTTGGCGAAAAAGGGGTGAATTTTGGCAGCTATATCGATAATGAAGGCCTGGGCCAGTATTTTAAGCACATGTATTACAAGGTGGATATTTACGATAACAATATCTTCCTGATGACGAACGAATTCCTGAGCCCGATATGCAACTCCGCCCCTACGTTTTACAAGTTTTTTATAGTGGATACGACCATGGTCGACAATATCAAAGTGGTACAATTGAGCTTCACCCCAAGAAACACGACTGATATGCTGTTTGAGGGCTCCATTTTTATCACGCTTGACGGTAATTATGCAGTGCAAAAGGCCTCGCTAACGGTGAATAAGAACATCAACCTCAACTTCGTCAAGTCGCTGCACGTTGACCAGGACTTTGAACAGAATCCTGACAAAAGGTATCATCTGAGCAAGAGTAACACAATAGTCGACTTCGGCTTTAATAAAAACCGTCAAGGCGGTATGTTAGGGATAAGGACCATTACCTATAAAGACTACGTTGTCGACAAGAAATTGCCCGACACTACTTATGATGGCCCGGCGCAGATAGAACAGGATGATGCTAAGACTCGCGACAATGCTTATTGGAAGCAGAACCGGCTGGATACGCTGACAACCGCCGAATCAAAAGTTTACCATAATATCGATACACTAAAGACCATACCATCTTATCGCCGCACTATGGATGTTATTACCCTGGTGCTGGCCGGCTATAAATCATTTGGTCCCTTTGAATTGGGCCCGGCTAACGCATTTTACAGCTTTAACCCGATTGAAGGGTTGAAACTGAGGCTCGGCGGACGAACGACGCCGGAACTGAGTAAGCGGTATTATTTTGAAACCTATGCTGCCTATGGTTTCAGGGACCAACGGTGGAAATATTTCCTGAGTGCCACCTATTCGATCAACGATAAATCGATCTACAGGTTCCCGCAGGATTATGTGCGGGTAAGCTACCAGAAGGATACCCAGATACCCGGACTTGCTCTTGAATTCGTGCAGGAAGATAACTTCCTGTTATCATTTAAACGTGGGAATAATGACAAATACCTCTACAATGAATTTTTGAAATTTGACTATGTGCACGAATATGAAAGCCATTTTTCATATAGTGTCGGTCTCAGGAGGTGGAACCAGGCCCCGGCTGGTTCACTGTATTTCACGAATGAAATAAATGGAGCACCCAATACCATCCCGAGCATGACCTCTACCGCGATCACCGCCCAGTTGCGGTACGCGCCGAACGAGCAGTTTTACCAGGGTAAGATCTACCGTGTAGATATTCCTAACAAGTACCCCATCTTTACGCTCGATTATACCCAGGGGCTGAAAAACGTGTTGGATGGCCAGTATAATTTCGAATCATTGCATGGCCAGTTCGACAAGCGTTTTTACCTGTCGCAATTAGGTTATGCCGATTTCACCGCTGAGGCAATGCATACATTCGGATCAGTGCCATGGCCACTGCTTTCGATTCCGCGCGCTAACCAAACTTACGCATACGATCTGTACTCTTATAACCTGATGAACTTCCTGGAGTTTGTGAACGATCATTCGGAGGCGCTGTACCTGGATTACCATTTCAATGGATTTATTTTCAATAAGATACCGTTATTGAAAAGATTAAAATGGCGCGAAACGTTCTCCGTAAAAACATTATGGGGCGGTTTAAGGGATGAGAACAATCCTTCGATCCACCCGAACCTGTACCAGTTGCCTATAGATGGCGATGGCAGGCCGATAACTTATATGATGAACAGGGGCGCCTACGTGGAAGGGAGCGTAGGCATAGAAAACATTTTTAAATTCTTTCGGGTTGACCTCGTAAGGAGGTTCACCTATCTTGATGACCCCCTGGTTGCAAAATGGGGCATCAGAACTAGGGCATTATTTACTTTCTGATTAAATTTGCATTGTCAATGGCACAGCAGACATCCGTACGTAACAATCTTCAGTCAGGCATCTACAAGGTGATAGATCCCATTGTGCGCCTGCTTATCAAACTTGGCCTAACGCCCAACGCGGTAACCACGATAGGATTTATCCTTAATATAGGTGTAGCAGTGATCTTCATAATCGGTGCAGAAGAAGGCAACCGCGGCGACCTCACTTATGTGGGCTGGGCGGGCGCGCTGATCCTATTTGCGGGTTTATTCGATATGCTGGATGGGCAGGTAGCGCGGCTGGGTAATATGAAATCGACCTTTGGGGCACTGTATGATTCGGTGCTCGACCGTTATAGTGAGCTGGTTATGTTCCTGGGTATTTGCTATTACCTGGTGGCCCATCACTATTTCCTCAGCTCGATATTTGCCTTTATCGCCCTCATCGGATCGATGATGGTGAGCTATGTGAGGGCTCGTGCCGAAGGATTGGGCGTGGAGTGCAAAGGGGGCCTGATGCAGCGCCCTGAACGCATAGTAACGCTTGGCCTTTTTGCCATATTGTGCGGCGTGACGTCGCTGTGCATTGGCGGCGATTATAAATTATTTATACCGGGCATCAAATTTCATGTGTTCGAAACCATGTCCATTTTCACCTTTCCTATTGTAGCACTGGCGGTTTTAACCAACGTAACGGCCTTCCGGCGGCTTATGGATGCCAAAAAAGCCCTTGAAAAAAAGAAATAATGATCAATATCTACCTCCTCTGATTAATTTATGCGATTCCTCTCAATTTTTACTTTGATTTTTGCCCTGGCTTCAATTAACGCTTTTGCTGATGGCGGGAGTGGCGGCAGCAAACACAGCGTCCCTGATTCATTGAACCGTCCGCCTAACTACCCAAAGCCGCCGTTGACAACTGAAAGATTGTTTTATGTCCAGCGTACGCCGAATTCCAATACCATAGTCTATGATATCAATGTAGACAAAAACGGAAAGCCCAACGTTGACGAACCGGTAAAAGTTTATTGGATAAAATATAACGAAAAGGGCCAGAAGGAGGATTTGAATTATATACAGCGCCGGTTTGCCTACGGATTGAATTTTAAATCGCTGGGTAACGACAATTTCGACATCCATTTTGTGTCATATAAGAAATTTCCGTTAACACTAATGAAGGCAAATGACGGAAAATATCATATATTCGCACTTATTTCTAAAAAGCAGGCTATCCTAAACCACATTTTTGTGAAGATAGAAGGCGGAACCTTTTGGTTCCCCAATGTAGCGTATGTTGAGGTTGAGGGTACCGACCCGAAAACAGGCAGAGAAATGGTAGAACGTTTTAAACCCTGAAGACGATGAAAAAGAAGTATGTTTCGAACTCGCAGGAGTCTGTGAGAATGTTCAGGAATAACCTACTGGAAGTGCTTTCAAAAGTGCATTTCCTGGTGCCGGTTTTTATTTTCATGCCGGTGATCCTTTTTTGCATCTATAAGTCATTCTTTGATGCGCATATCGGAGTTCTCCCATTCTTCGGGTATTTTGCCCTGGGATTGTTCGTATGGACGTTCACAGAATACATTATGCACCGCTTTGTTTTCCATTATGCCCCGCCGGATAAACCCTGGGCGCAAAGGCTGCATTTTATCTTCCATGGGGTGCATCATGATTATCCAAGCGACGCAAAGAGATTAGTATTACCTCCGTCAGTAAGTATACCGCTGGCAACGGGTTTTTATTTTCTGTTCAGAGCTATTTTGCCTGTGAACTGCGTGTATGCCTTCTTCCCCGGCTTTATATTGGGCTACCTTTTTTATGACATGACGCACTATGCCATTCACCATTTCAACTTTAAAGGCAGCGTCTGGAAGAAGATCAAACAACATCACATGCTTCATCATTACCAGGACCCCGACCGGGGTTATGGCGTAAGTTCACCGCTTTGGGACAAGATTTTCGACTCAGACTTCCTCAACAAGAAATAGATATGGTTGATCATAATGTCAGGCATGACATTACAGTTAACCCCTTCTCTGTAACTGTTATTACTCTTATATCGTTAGGCTACCTGGCCCTATCGTACTTTGTTGTGGGCTTTAAGTCCGACCAACTCGTATTTGTCGGCCTGGCTAATGCGCTGTTCTATGCTTCGAATGTATCCCGTAAGTTCCTCATTGCTTATTTGACCTTCGCAGGTTATTGGATCCTCTTCGATTACATGAAGGCTTTCCCGAACTACAATTACGCCACCGTTCACATCGCCGACTTATATAATGCCGAAAAACACCTGTTCGGAATCCATTACCACGGGCAACTGCTGACGTTAAATGAATATTTCAAGCTCAAAAGCACCACATTTGTGGATGTTATGTCGGGGCTCTTTTACTTGTGCTGGATACCGGTGCCCTTCGGATTTGGCGTCTACCTTTTCTTTACCAATCGACGAGAATGTTTGCTTTTCACGCTCAGTTTCGTCCTGCTCAATTTCGTTGGCTTTATCGTGTACTATACCTACCCAGCTGCACCCCCGTGGTATGTGCAGGATTATGGCTTCGTATTTCATCCGCATATGCACGAAGGCATTGCCGGACTCGCACGTTTTGATAACTATTTCCATGTGCAAATTTTCCAGGGCTTATACACCCATGGCTCCAACGTGTTCGCGGCAATGCCGTCGCTGCATTCGGCCTATCCTATCCTCGTTTTCTACTTTGCTTGGAAAAACCGGATGCGTATTGCAACCGTTATCTTCGGTATAGTAATGGTTGGCATCTGGTTCGCTGCTATTTATACCAGCCACCATTATGTACTGGATGTGCTTGCCGGTATTCTGTGCGCGGTCATCGGCATAGGCCTGTTTAATCTACTGCTGGCTAAATGGAAGTGGTTCGGGCGCTTTGTCGACAAGTGGGAAAACCTGATAAGAAAGTAAACGCCGGGGAATTTCCTGTACTAAATTCCATACTATTCGGATACTACAAAAAGCTACAATCCTTTCAAGCTCCTTTAACAAAACTTTGCATTTTGCACGATATAAGCCTCTTATACACTGATATTTCCTACTATTTACATTAAGGCATCAAGTTTGATATTTCCCATGTATCGATCTGATGAAAATGCTCAAAAGGTTTACCTGGGTTATCACACTTATTTTTTGCGGCCAGCAACTTTTTGCCGCCGGCGGCGCTGATAGCTTAAAGCAGCGGCCCTCATTGCTGGTAAACCATGTCGATAGTCTTAAGAAAAAATTAGAATTGATAACCGCCGACTCGCTCAAAGGCCCGGTATATATCCGAATTGCCGACGAATACATCAGGTTTGATACCATAAGTAATAAAAAGATGCTGCGGGAGTGCCAGGATGCGGCGATAAATAATACCATGTCGGCGCTGCATTATTTTTCGAGATATAATGACTCAACCGGTTTGCGCATATGCTTCGATCACCTGGCAAAGATCTACCAGGAACAAAAGAAGTACATCCAGGCCAAATGGTTCGTGCTGCAGTCCAATGGCATTTCACGTGCCTTTAATGATAATCCGGGCATCGTCGCTTCCCTGCTTGAGCTGGCTTCTATCAAAACGGACATTAAAGACTTTTCGCTCGCTATACGCGATCTGAACGAGGCCCTCCGCATATCGTCTCAAAAACACTACCCGCAAATGGAATCGCAGGTACAATTGAGCTTTGCGATGTTATATAGCGACATGAAAAATCGTGCTAAAGCAAACGCTGCGTTAAAACGTCACCTGGCCATTGATGACAGTATAAAAAGGGCCGAGGAAACCATGATGCTTGCCCGGCAAAAAGCTATTGACTCTGCCGAACTTGCGAAAAAAAAATTCTCGACGACCGGCAGCAGCGTACCTTACGCATTCAGCTTATCGAAACAACAGTCGCTATTGCTGTATTCATACTCGTCGTCATTCTGATAATCTTATATCCGCGTTACAGGCGTAAAAGAAAAGGTCCCTGGCGACCGATCATCCGGCGGAAAAAATAATCATATTGTCAGTTTTCAAACGTTCTTAAATTTGACTAAACCCGCATAAATTCCGATTGTCAAATCTTTATATGAAGAAGCTAACCGGGATACTGGCTTTAATGGCCATATTCTTAATCAATATTTCTGCAACCGGCCCCAATCCGCCTAAAAAGAGTTTCAAAAAACAATTCCTTGATAGGATCAACGAAGCCCGACACAAGGGCTGCAATTGCGGCAACATTTATATGCCTCCGGCTCCGCCGTTAGCTTGGAACGACGACCTGGAAAAAGCGGCCATCGGCCATGCGCAGGACATGTATTACGGGGACTATTTCAGCCATACAAGTAAAGATGGACGCTCTTCGTCTGACAGGATCATCAATGCGGGGTACGCGTTCAAGGGCTATAAGGCTTTTTACGCGGGCGAAAATATCGCCATGGGCGAAATGACCATTGACGAAGTAATGGACGGCTGGCTGAAAAGTCCAGGCCATTGCAAAAACCTGATGAACCCGCAGTTCAAAGAAGTTGGCGTAGCGCAGTTCAACCAATATTGGGTACAGGATTTCGGCGGACGGCAGCCTTTTTCGGCCCATGAGCAGCGTATGATCAAAAGCGGCAGGTATAAAGTCATCCCGGGACAACATCGGTCCGATGGGGAATAATTGAACTCGGAGGGCAATAAACCAATCGCTTTGCTGTTTTAATTAAAACATCTTCTACCTCAGCTATGAGATCACTTTATTTTCTATCGCCGTCACGAAGAATGATCGTGCTCAAATCCATTTTGTTGTTTTTAATTATCACACTTCCTGGCCTCGTGTTGGCTAATGGGTTCAAATTCCGCATCAGGAATACAACGAAAAATCCTGTAAGCGTCTTTTACAGACTGAACCGGAAAGGCGGTAAATTCAGGGTTAAAACGCTGATGACTCTCAAACCCGGCGAAGAAAGGATCAAGGAAATTTCAGTTTCGAAGGAAGACACCATATCGTTTTATGGTCAAAATGCCGAAGATCAGACGTCGGCAATAATCCGAAAAGACTATCAGTCACTTGAAGCACTGAAAGACGGTATTCTTCTGGTGCCTATCGTCATCCCTGAAAAAGAGAACGCCAGCTTTGAATCGCTGGATAACCTGGGCACCAAGTTAGAACGCAATAAGGTGCTGAACTTTCTGCTCAAAATGGACTCATCATCGATGAGCAGCATGTCGATGCTGGAAAATAATTTTCAAAATATATACCCGCTCGGCACTTTCATTTTTGTCGATACTAAAACCAACCGATTGCTAATACCTCCGCTCGAACCATCTTTCTGGAACAGCAGCGAAACATACCTTACCATCCAGGACAGTCTTTACGATATGGTCAACAAAACCCGCCAGACCCAGGCCGGAGCACAGGTAGGTTATTTTGTTGCCCGCCTGTTCGACTCGGTAAAGATGGGCAATACAGAGGAGCTTGAATTTAAAGCCAGGTTATCGCTTTTGCGCTGGAAACCCACTGCAAACGCAAACATTTACCAGATCATCAACGATAAGTCGTTCCAGGATTTCCTGCAAAACTGTTACGACCAGATCGATAACCCCGACGTGGAATATAGCCGGTACAGGCTGTATTTTCTTTCATCTTACGAACGGGTCGATGACCTGGAGATCTATGGCAAGCAATTCTATAACTTTGGGAATTCAGCCGACCTGTCGCTGATGAATTCGCCGCAATTCCAGTTGTTTAGTACCAATTTAGGTATGCTCTATAGTAAAGACCGCACCATGAGTAACTACTTTTCAGTGCAAAACGCCGTGCTGCGAACCAAGGCTTATGATTTTACTTCGCTTTTGTTCAACGGTTTCAAAAACAATATCAAAAGCCGGCTTCGGGGCGAAGAATACCAGGCCCAGCACCGTGAAGCAAACAATATTATCGGGGAATATAAAACGCTTGTAGATTATAACCCCGACCCTTTGCGGCTTAACTTAATGAAGCTGAATGAAAAAGACACCACCGCTGAGCTTACCCCAATACTGACCACGGTTGCCGACTTAACGCCATTTACTTATATGACGCCCGACACCAGCAAACAGGCATTGGCGACCAACAAAAACGTGCAGGTTGAAAGCTACAATAATAAGGTTAGGATATTCAACTCGCACCTGAAGGAGATCAATACGCTTATCAAACAGTTGGACCAGACGAACACGGATATTGTAAAAATGAGCGCCCCCGACAATGATCCAAAGTACATGCCTTATACCAAAAATTCACCCGGCTTACTGAACGAGATCGTGGTGAGCAACAAGATCGTCCGGAAGGAATAAATGTCTATTTGCCAAGTGCGGTCTTCGGCTGGCCTGTCGTAATCGCGTCTATGGCATCAGCCACCTCATGGCCTGCATTCGCTTTGAAATCGAAACCCAGCAGTTTTGCGATGCTTTGAGCCAACTGTTTGTGATAAGTGGTTGTTGGCGTGCGTACAACGCCGTCGTGCGGGCTATCAGGGCCCATTACGGCAAACCAGGTTTGGTCCGAATTTTTGACGATAAAGCTATGACTGCGCCATGCATCCGGGTTCGCATCGCCGCGGCCATGGTCGCAGGTGATGATAAGCGTGGTTTTATCCTTATAGAATGGATCGCTCTGAACGTAGTCCCATAGCTCTTTAATATAGGCATCCTCTGCATGGGCTTCGTCAAGATACAACTTATAATTTCCTGCGTGAGCCAGCTCATCTGTTTCATCAAAAGCCAGGTAGAGGACACGCGGTTTATATTGTTTCATGTATTCTTTCCCGAACTCATAGGTCATGAAATCAATGCGGGTATCACCTAAAAAACGCGGCGCCTGGTGCTGCAATTCGTTCAGGTATTTGATGCGCTCGTCGATCTTAGCATCCTCTACATCGGCATAACCCGCATTTACCTTCAACCCCGACCGGCCCACATTAAATATCGCCGGGAAAACCTCCCACGAAGCAAAAACCGCCACTTTATTTTCAAAACCCTTTTGCTTGTTCAGGTATTCGAGCACATTGGTATTGGGGTTGAGCACCGGGTTATTGCTGTTCAGTTTTGAATCCGGGTAACCGGTGAATATTTCATTGTAGCCAGGGTATGACAGCGAGAATTTATTGGAGACCTGGTCAAAATTGCCCGCATCCCTGTCGCCATAAAGTTGTCCGTGCGACTCGATGGCTGACCAGAAAAAAGGCAGCAGCAATTTGCGGCGTTCTTCAGATGTTTCAGCCCAATAACGCTTTTTCAGCCCGGCTTTATCGTCTGTATACTTGGAATTGAGCATCACCGAATCCATACCGCGGTACAATTCCTGCCAGCGAAAACCATCGAGGGTGACGATGATAACGTTCTGTGTTTTGTGGGTTTGTGCCCGGACCCGGGCGAAGATCGTTGCGGCAAAAAGCAATAAAACGACTTTTCTCATGATCAGTTTTGCTTGGCCAAAAATACCGCTGCTATATTAAGCCCATTTTTACTGTGATTTAATTTAAGTACCTGTTGGTAAATACTGGATTGTGGATAAATGCATTGAACAGTATATAATTATCTTATAATCAACCAATTAAAAAACGGTCAATTTACCGCTTCTACTGATTACGTTTATTTTATGTTACCAAAGCATTTCCTTGCCTTAAAGGACTAATGATTATTTAACATCCTGACCTGCTTTTCGATATACTTCAATAATTCACTGTATGCCCTTTATTAATGTCTTTTTCCGATATTTAGCGGATTAATGACCACCAATAATATAACTGAAAACCAGCTTTCGGACCTCGTTTCAAAATTTAGTATCGATGCGGATATTGCATCGATAAAACCCTTTGGTTCGGGCCATATCAATGACACTTACCGTATTTTCAACGCGGACGCAGAAGAGCACGATTACCTGCTGCAGCGCATCAATCACTATGTATTTAAGAATGTTCCGTTGCTGATGAGCAATTTGGTTCATGTGACCGATCACCTGAAGCAACGACTTTCATCCCTACCAAAGGACGAGATCGAAAAAATGGTGCTTACAGTGATCGCAACCAAAGAACATTACCCTTATTATAAAGATGAAAATGGAAACTATTGGCGCATGTTCTATTTTCAGAAGGGAACCAAAAGTTACGACCAGGTGACTACGGCCAAACAGGCCTTTGAAGGCGGTAAGGCGTTCGGCACTTTCCAGGCCATGCTTTCGGATTTAGACGTCAGCAAGGTCAAAGACACCATACCCAATTTTCACAATATCGAATACCGGCTCAATAACCTGCGCAATGCTATTCGGGCGGATAAACTGAACAGGGTGCAATACGTTTCGGACGAAATTGCTTTTATCGGGCGCCGTTCAGGCGATATGGGTGAGATCATGCGGCTTGGAAATGCCGGAATGCTCCCCTTGCGGATAGTGCATAACGATACCAAATTCAATAATGTGCTGCTGGATGGTGAGGACAAAGGTCAATGCGTGATCGACCTGGACACCGTGATGCCCGGCTATGTGGCTTATGACTTTGGCGATTCGATACGTACTATTATCAATACAGCCACTGAGGATGAAGCTGATACAGATATGATTAGTTTGAATATCCCCCTATTCGAGGCTTATACACAAGGCTATTTACAGGCCGCAGCCAGCTTCATCACCGAACAGGAGATCAACTCGCTGATCAAAGGAGTTTTATTGCTGCCATATATCCAGGCTGTGCGCTTCCTGACCGACTATTTGGAGGGCGATGTTTATTTCAAAATCCATTTTTCGGATCATAATCCGCAGCGGGCCAGAGCCCAGCTTACCCTTGTCAAACGACTTGAAATAGCTAAAGAAAGACTTGAAGAAATCATTATAAATAACTGGAATAAAGCTAAATAAATATAAAACGTATTCTATGCGAATCGCCGGCAAAATAACGCTATTACTTTTGGCTATAACCTGTTTATCAGCTGGTGCATCGGCATTTGGCTTGCAACGGCTATCAGCAAAGCAGCCAAGCGATACCGCCATTATTGTTCCGCTTGGCGGCAACGCCTGGCGTACAGATAAGGATACTTTGGGCGGAAAGGTCACGAATGATGGCATTGTGGATTGGAGTAATCCCAATGCGGAATTCATCGCTTACATACGTATTCAAAAAGCCGGAAAACTTAAGCTCTCTATGAATGCTTCATCTCCATCGAGTGAGAACTTTATCTATGTTACCATTGCCGGTGTCAAACATTTGGTAGGCATATATAAAAGCGAAAAGCGCTATCACAATGCCGGAGAATGGACAGTGACCGATACCGGCTACATCCCAATTACCTTTAAGGCTATTAAGAAAGACGGAGATGTTTACGGCACTATCAGCGATCTGAAAATACAGGGCGACGTTGTGAACGGCACCACCAATTATGTCAAAAATAACGAGGGCGATTTCTTTTACTGGGGCCGCCGGGGGCCTTCAGTGCATTTAAACTATACTGTACCCAGTGACATAAACGCGGAATGGTTCTACAACGAAGTGACCGTACCAAAAGGGAATGATGTTCTTGGCTCCTATTTCATGGCCTGTGGTTTTGGCGAAGGCTATTTTGGTATGCAGGTGAACTCCGCCGCCGAAAGGCATATCCTGTTCTCGGTTTGGAGCCCGTTTAAGACCGATGATCCGAAATCAATCCCGGATGACCAGAAGATCATCATGCTGAAAAAAGGCGAAAACGTGCATACAGGCGAATTCGGCAACGAGGGCTCAGGCGGTCAAAGTTACCTGAACTATATATGGAAGGCAGGGAACATCTATCGTTTCTTGGTCCATGCCAGGCCTGACGGCAAAGGACGGACAGCGTATACCGCTTACTTTTATGCGCCGGAGGTCGGCAAGTGGCAACTGATCGCGAGTTTCAGCCGGCCAAAAACAGATACTTATTTAAAGCACCTGCATTCGTTCCTCGAAAACTTTGAGCCGGAACAGGGTATTTTCACCCGCGAAGTGCATTTCAACAACGAATGGATCTGCGACAATAAAGGCAACTGGACCGAACTGACAAAGGCCAAGTTCACTTGTGATAATACCGGTGCCAAAGGCTACCGCATGGATTACGCCGGCGGTACCAAAGACGGCTCCTTTTATCTGAAGAATTGTGGGTTTTTCAATAATTATACGACTCGAAATACTTTCTTTGAACGGCCTGCAGGCGGAAAGCAACCCGATATTGATTTAAGCAAGTTACCGTGAGTTGTCTGAAGCTGTCCGCCAGCTGGCGGATAAGAATTACCTGAATTCTGAAAATTCATTAATTCGATAAATTCAGGTTCAGACTACTTTTCTTTAATGATCAGCATCCACCCCTTACCTTTTGAAACCGATATCTCCTGCCCTTCCTTAAATTCAGCGGCAGGCTGAAAATGCTTTACCTCAGGGGCGGTGATCACCGCTTTTGACGGATCAATGCCTAAAGCTTTCCAGTCGATACTGAGGTGAACATTGACATCACTTTCCGCCCAACTGCTTATAGCAACCAATGCGCTTTTATCTTTTTTATAGACAGTTGCCAGCACCATCGGGTTATCTGTTTTAACCGGCCTGTTTTCCACCCAATAACCGATCATCTTGCTGCCCTGCATACCAAAATCATCCCAAACTTTCCATATCGGACGGGGATCGGCATTATCGCTCCAGGGCATACGGTTGGTCATGCCGTAAACCATACCGCGCCATGGGTTGCCCCCGCCCTGCAGCATTTCGCCCATCAGACCGAACGGGATGCCTGAGACTTCGGTCAGGAAGAAATCCGGTGAGTTCTTCTCGTAATCAAAATATTCGCCAAACCAAAGGCGGTTCAGGTAAGGAAAATTCTCAAGGTATAAATTCGCGCTGTTGTTGAAGCCGTCAGCTTTATCATACTGATTGGCCGAATGCAGATCGATAATACCCGGGTGCCCGTCTTTGGTCAATACTCTTTTGATGCGCTTCATCGTCACGCGGTCGAAAGCAACGTCATCCAGGTATATGCCGTCGATCCCGACATCCTGCACCAGCCAGTTCATGCCTTCCACATAGTAATTATGCCAGCGGTTCATGCCGCTGTTGATGATGGCCGCATCTTTATATTCCGGTACGAACCAGGCCGCGATATAATCATCGCCTACATGCTCCTGCAGCCAGGAGTAACCACCGCCTTTGCCGTCGGAATAAACCTCGTTGCCCAGGCTGCGCAGCGCGTACAGCTCATAGCACCGGTTCGAAAGCTCACGGATCGTATTGTATATCTTCACTTTCAACCCCAGTTGATGCGCTTTATCTATATACGCCTTCATCGCATCGTGTTCGATAAACGGATAATTGATGTAGGGGTTGATCGGTGTGCCATGATGGATATTCACGACGGTAGCGCCCGTAGCCTTTATCGAATCCAGGTCGGCATACTTATGGAAAAACCTTGTCGACCATTGAAAATCCGTATTGATGGCATGGAATGGCGTTATAAGCAGGTTGAAATTATAATACAGCACTTCGCCTTTCTTCATCGTCCGTGCGCCGCTATAGTTGTTCACCCAAACGGTACTGTCGGCCTCTGTAATGCGAATACCGCCTTTATTGTCATTTCCCCACGAGGTTGGCAAAATTAACGGCCTTTGGAGGTAAAAATTGGTGTTCAATGGTCGAACGTAATGTTCATCCCGTAACGAATATTGCAATCCTGCGTTTACATCGCCTATCCAGGCGCCATCCTGGTTCTTGTTGGCCACATCCCATTTCCATTCATAAGTTTCGGGGCGCTTTTCACCTTTCAGGTTCAACCCCATCATATAGGTAGCCGACTTTTTATTATATGGAATATGCAGGCGCAGATCATTAAAGCTAATATCCCGCAAGGCCGTCACTTTCACCGTATAGGCTACAAAACCGTCAAACTCTATCGAGCCGGTAACATCCATTTGGAGTCCCGGCGCTGTGTTCTGCGCCTGCCATTTTACCGTGCCGGGTGTCTTTTGTGTAAACCGCACCCCTTTTGGTTCCCAAAGCACTTTCTTGCCGTCGGAAGTTTCGAGCATAAAACTGATCGGTTGGTTGAGTACTTCTTTGGGGTGATCGGTCATTTCCGTCATTTCAGGCGTAAAGAAGGTTTCAATATGCTTTGGGAAACCCGTTTTATCCAATATTACCTTTCGACCCAGCAGTGAAATACGTTCATCCTTCACCGCCAGCGGTATATAGGGTTTGATCACGTCGTTCTGCTGCGCCATAGTGGAATTGAGCCAGGTCAGCCGGGTTTGCTTTTGCGGATCATTGATCCCTCCTTTGGGTGAAAGCTTATCGCTAACCTTCAGTGCAATGCGAACCACAGTGGCTGCCATACCTTTCGCTTTTACAACCGCTGTCCCGGTATAAGTACCCGGAACAATAGTTTTAGGGATATTCACGAGGCACCACATCGCCTGAACAGCGCCTTTCAAAACATTTACTTTTTTTCTGAACGGATTGCCTTTATAATCAATGCCACTGGTATTCAGGCATGACATTGTTTTGGATGAAATGATATTACCCTTTGCATCCTTCAGATCGGAAAATGCAACTGTTACATCTTCCAGATTTTGCGAGACCGGGTAAACGCCAAGCTGGTAAGCAAAATTCTCGCCTTTGTCGGCCTCGCCAGTCAAGTCGCTTGTCGGTCCTTTGATCATCCAGCGCTGTGGCAGGTCGTGCCTCATTTTGATGGGATGAATCCTGTCTTCAGGAAAAACCAAATATTTTTTAGACGGGTATTTCTTTTCAAGCGCTTTTACTTCCAATGCTTTGGCGATCACTTCCATCGGGTAGAAACTGTTAAAGGCATTTACTGATTGGATCGATTCTACCTTCGCCAATGGAATATTCTTACTATCAGCAGAAGCAAGCCAGTCAGCGTTGGCCGTATTCCCGGGCTTCAAATATTTAGCATTGGGATAGTTTGATTTGCGGTTTACCTGGTAAGGCAGATAATACACATAGTATTTTGTACTTACGGTCGGTTCAAAAAGTATTATGCCTGTTTCACGGCCTATCTCTTCAACTTTGACATTGTATATTCTCCGGTTGGTCTCAGCATCCACCACAAACAATTGCTTGTTCTCCGGATGCATATCATTTCGCCGCCAATCAATAGCAGCTTTGGCGTACTTGCTGCCTCCAGCCTTAAGAGATAGTACTACCCGCTGGTTCCCGAGCGAATCAGGATCCCATTCATTATGACCGGAAATATATTTCAATTCCTGGGCAAAGGACGTATTACAAATTAAAACAAGGGCGGCAATTAGCAGTTTTCTCATTGGTCAGAACGGGTTAAAACACAAGTGTGTGCGCACACACTTGTGTTTGCGAATATAGAACAAATTACAAAAAGTATTGCAACCGGTATCTTTTAAAACCTATTGCTATATGCTTTGTAGTATAGCAGTCCAAAACAATAGCACGATGAAAAATTTTGAACCCTCTGATAAGGATGAAGTGAAGAAGCTTTTCATCCATCAGCTCAACAGAATAAACTGCACTAAGGGTTACCTGATCAGGAATCTCCCCGATCTTGCAGGCATGGCATCGGCCAAAAACCTGCATCTCGCAATACTGGAATCTTATGAGGATGTAAAAAAACAGCGCGAACGTGTCGACGAAATCTATAAATTATTAGACTCAAGAGCGTCAGACGAGGGTTGCGGCGTGATCAAAGCTGTGATCGAGGAAGCTTATCATTTTGGCGACCCAAATAATGGCCTTACGAAGATCATCCAGGATTTGGATATTATTCTCTACATGCGGCTGATCGAAAATATCGAGCTTACATCCTTCGGCATGCTGAAACTCATTAATAAATTTATCGGCGACGAGCAAATAACTCAATTGCTTTTGGAGTGCTGCGATGAGCACACTGATAACGATAAATTATTCCGGCTCATAGCAGATGAGTATCTCGCTGAAAAACTCTGACATTAAAAATGTCCAAAAGAAAAGCCGGACCCAATGGATCCGGCTTTAGAAAAGTTATTTAATACCCCTATTAAAATAACTCATCAAAGTAAATGAATTATTAGTAGTTATCCAAATTTTGTAACCACTAATTTACATTTTTTTTAACCAAAATTTCGGGGCAGACATTGTTGATTTTAACACATAGATTTATCGCCTGATAATCTTTAATTTGCTCAAAAATTCGTATAATGTTAAGAACCACTATTTTAACTGTTCTGCTCGCGTTTCTATTGTCGCAGGCGAACGCGCAGGAGCTTTATATGCCGCGCGAGATCAAAAATGCGTACCATAAAGGCACCCGTTCGATGGATGGCCGTCCGGGCAAAAACTATTGGCAAAATCATGGACGTTACAATATTAATATAACCGTTGCCCCGCCTAAACGGGACATGACAGGCACCGAACATATCGTTTACGTGAATAATAGTCCGGATACGCTCAAAATACTGAACATGAAGGTGTATATGAATATTCACAAAACAGGTGCGCCAAGGCTCGGCGGGTTACAGCCTGACTATATAAGCGATGGGGTAACTGTAGATACATTTAAAATAAACGGCGAAAAGGCGTCCTGGAACAATAAATCTTTTACCAACCAGTTCGTCCGCTTATCAAAACCTATGATGCCACATGATTCGGTTCAACTGGATGTCGCCTGGCATTATCAATTGGTTACCGGCCACGGCCGCGAGGGCGTTATCGATTCTACGACATTCTACATCGCCTATTTTTATCCGCGTGTGGCTGTTTATGACGATTATACTTACAGGGGTTGGGACAGGATAGATTTCAATGATGCGCTTGAGTTTTATAACGATTTTAACGACTATACTTTAAATGTTACTGTTCCGAAGAACTATGTGGTTTGGGCCACAGGCACATTGCAAAACCCGGCACAGGTACTTCAGCCCGAATATGCTGAGCGCCTGCAAAGGTCGATGACCAATGATTCGACCATTCATATTGCAACTGCCGGGGAAATGGCGGGCAAAAAGGTAACCGCGCAGAATGAGATGAACACCTGGACCTGGAAGGCATCGAATATTACCGATGTTACGTTGGGAGTGAGCAATACGTACGACTGGGATGCGGCGAGCGTAGTGGTTGACGACGCCACCGGTCGCCGCGCCAGTATGCAAGCGGCGTTCAGTGACAAATCAGAGGATTTTCACCGTTCCGTCCAGTTCGGGTGTAATTCATTGAGCTGGTTTTCGCACGACTGGCCAGGTGTCTCCTATCCTTTCCCAAAAATGACGGCGTTCCAGGGTTTTGCGGATATGGAATATCCAATGATGGTGAACGACAGCCACACCGGTGATCTGCATGATGCTCAGTTTGTGCAGGACCATGAGATAGCACACACCTATTTCCCTTTTTACATGGGTATAAACGAAACCAGGTACGGTTTTATGGACGAAGGCTGGGCCACAACTTTTGAGTTATTGATCGGCGCAGCGGAAGTGGGCGAGGAAAAGGCGGAGGATTCTTTCAAAAAATTCAGGATAGCCGGCTGGATAAAAGATCCGTCCACAACCGAAGATCTTCCGATCATAACGCCCGGCACCGAACTTAAATATGGTCTCGGTAATAATGAGTACGGCAAACCATCCCTAAGCTACCTGGCGCTGAAGGATATGCTTGGCGATGAATTGTTTAAAAAAGCGCTGCACACCTACATGGACAACTGGCACGGTAAACACCCCATCCCGTGGGATTATTTCAATTCGATGAGCACCGGATCAGGCAGAAACCTGAACTGGTTTTTCAATAACTGGTTTTTCACGAACGGCTATATCGACCTGGCGCTTACCAAAGTAACCAAGGGCCCCGGTGATTATAAACTGGACATCACAAATATCGGCGGCTTTGCTGTGCCGTTTGACGTAAAAGTAACCTATGAAGATGGCAAGACCGACAACTTCCATCAAACGCCGAAATGCTGGGAAAAGAACCAAAAGCAGACCGTTATTGTGGTCAGAACATCAAAGGCTATCAAATTGATCAAACTGGACAGCGGCATTTTTATGGACGCTGACGAACGCAATAACAACTGGACAGCGAACTAAACCAGTAAATGCAGGCCAACAAAAAAGCCTCAGGGATCCCGAGGCTTTTTTGTTTCAATTGTGGATGATCATCCGTTTTGAATGGCATCATTGGCTTGGTCAGATGCGCTCTTTACATGCGACCTCGCATTTTCAGCAGCTTCGCCGGCTTTGGACTTTACTTTATCAACTACATCTTCCTTGTAGTTTGACAGGTCGTTCACCGCGTTCCTGAATTTTGATTTTGATCTTTCAAGCGCATTGTTGCCGTAATCACGCAGGTCGCCGGCTTTACCTTTAACCGTGTCTACCAGGTCGTCGACGTAATCCGATATATCTTCGCGCAGGTCGGCGCCGCTGCTTGGGGCCAACAATAAAGCAACCGCCGCACCCACTGCCGCGCCCGCCAAAAGTGCTACTATAATTTTTCCTGAATCCTTCATAGTGTAAAGTTTTTCGAAATTTAACTATTAAACATAACAACACTGTGTGAATAGTGTTTAATATTTTCGTTAAAAACGTATAAACAAAAAAGTCCCGGCTGCAGGCCGGGACTAAACTCTTTCTTGCAATAATATTAATCTATACTATATCAAATAACCTTCACCTTTACTGCATTGGGCCCTTTGCGACCGCTTTCCACTTCGAACTCAACTTTGTCGTTCTCGCGGATCTGGTCGATAAGACCTGTAGAGTGCACAAAAATTTCCTGGCCGCCACCATTAGGGACGATAAAGCCAAAACCTTTTGATGCATTAAAAAATTTTACTGTTCCTTGTTGCATTGTATTACTTATTTTATAAATGAGGCGGCAATGTAGATATAATTATTCATAATGAACAAAAAATATTTAACCCTTAATGTTTTATTTATAATATACTTCGCTCCAGCGCAATTCATTCTTCAGTTGCCTTAGATCGGTGTTTTTACCGATAAGCACACATTCTATACCTGCTATATCCGCAAAATCCACCAAATGTTCCGATGTCAGGTTCTGACTGTAGCAAGTGTGGTGCGCACCTCCGGCTAATATCCAGGCTGCGCAGCCGATTTTCATGTCAGGGTATGGCTTCCATAACACCCGCGCCACAGGTAATTTCGGCAGATCATGTTTTGGTTCGACGGCTTCCACCTCGTTCACCAAAAGCCTGAAACGGTTGCCCATATCGATCACTGAGGCGTTTAACGCCGGTCCGCCTGCAACATTGAATACCAAACGCACCGGGTCAGCCTTGCCGCCGATGCTAAGCGGATGTATCTCGCATTTCGGTTTACCGTCAGCTATGGATTCGCAAATTTCCAGCATGTGCGAGCCCAGTACCATTGGATCATTCGGATCGAAGTGATAAGTATAGTCCTCCATAAAAGCATTACCGCCTTGCAAACCGGTGCCCATAACTTTCATCGCGCGGACTAAGGCGGCTGTTTTCCAGTCGCCTTCTGCGGCAAAGCCGTAACCCTCCCCCATCAGCCGCTGAGCAGCAATGCCCGGCAATTGTACCAGGCCATGCAGGTCTTCAAATGTGTCTGTAAATCCTTTGTAATTGCCGTCTTGCAAAAAGGCTTTCAGGCCAAGCTCGATCCTGGCTGCATCGCGCAGCGATCTGTATTTTTCACCGCCTTTTCTTAAAGAAGAAACTACGGCATAACGTTCCTCGTATTCAGCGGTCAGGTTATCAACCTCGGCATCGCTGATACTATTGATCACTTTCACGAGGTCGCCTACCCCATGTGCGTTCACCGAATAGCCGAATTTCAGTTCAGCCTCTACTTTATCGCCTTCAGTTACGGCTACATAACGCATATTATCGCCAAATCGGACGAAACGCGCGCCCTGCCAGTCGTGCCAGCCGGCCGCAGCTCGGCACCAAGTGTTTATTTGTTCCAGCACCTCGTTATCCTGCCAGTGACCGACAACGACCTTTCTTTCCAGCCGCATGCGCGACATGATGAAGCCAAACTCCCGGTCGCCGTGGGCGCTTTGGTTCAGGTTCATAAAGTCCATGTCGATGCTGTCCCAAGGTATGTCACGATTGAACTGGGTGTGCAGGTGCAATATCGGCTTCTGTAATGTTCTCAATCCCCCGATCCACATTTTAGCAGGAGAAAAGGTATGCATCCAGGCGACGATACCAATGCAGTTTTTGGCATTATTGGCTTCCTGGCAGGTGCTATATATTTCTTCGGGCGATTTTACTGTCGGCTTGAAGACAATCTTTACAGGGATCTGCTTAGCCTCGTCCAAAGCCTGTGCAATGCGCTGAGAATGCTCAGCTACCTGTTTTAAAGTCTCTTCGCCGTATAAATGCTGGCTGCCGGTAATGAACCAGACTTCAAATTTCTTTAGATTTATCATGTGTGATACTTTTATTATTGTTTGTCCATAGTCGATATTTCATGGTCCATGGCAAACTCTGCTTACTATGGGCCATGGGCTATGGACTCTTTATTGCCCGTAATAAGAATCCGGCCCGTGCTTACGCTCGTAGTGTTTTTTGATCAGCGAATCTTTTAGCCGCGTACATTCCGGGTTGATCTGCTCTGTCAGGTAAGCCATTTGGGCGATCGATTCCAGCACTGCACTGTTGTAAACCGCTTTATCTGCTGACTTCCCCCAGGTAAACGGCGCATGGTTGCCTACGAGCACCATTTCCACTTCGTTGTAATCCAGTCCTCGGTCGTTCAGGCAATTGATAATCTGGAAACCGGTCTGATATTCATAATCACCCTTGATCATTTCGTCATCCATCGGCTGTGCACAGGGAATGTCTACCGTTTTATGATCGGCGTGCGTGGTGCCGTAAATAGGAATATCCCGCTGCGCCTGCGCCCACGAGGTAGCATAGGTGGAATGCGTATGGCAAATGCCGCCGATATCCCAGTGTTTATACAGCACCGCATGGGTTTTGGTATCTGAAGATGGCCTAAGATCACCCTCAACCACGTTCCCGTTGAAATCCACGATCACCATTTTACCGGGCGAAAGTTCAGCATAAGGCACCCCGCTGGGCTTGATGGCGAATACGCCCAACTCACGATTGGCCGCGCTCGCATTGCCGAAGGTGAATATCACCAGGTTAAGCTTTGGCAACTCCATATTGGCGTAATAGGCGGCCTCGCGGATATGCAGGTATTCACTCTTCATTATTCGTCTGCTGTTCGATGTATTCTCCTAATTCAAGATAGCGCTTGTAGCGTTTCTCATAAAATCCGGCCTTGCCGTTATCCGGGAAATATTCTTTATCAAATCCTCCGCCCATAGCATGCATAGCGTCTTCAACTTTGGGATAAATACCTGCTGCCGTCGCAGCAAACATGGCTGCTCCTAAAGCACAGGTATGTTCAAACTGATGGATGCGTATCGGCATTTGCATGACATCAGCCATCATTTGCATAATGTAGGGCGATTTTTTTGCAACGCCGCCAATTCCGATCAAGCCCTTTACGGGTACGCCTTCGTTTTGAAATCTTTCCACGATGCTTTTTGCCCCGAAACAGGTAGACTCAGCCAACGCGCGGAAAACACGCGGCGCATCGCTGCCTAAGTTCAGGCCCGATATTGCTCCTTTGAGCAATTGGTTTGCATCCGGCGTACGGCGGCCGTTCAGCCAATCTATAGCCAGTTCCGCATCTTCATCCAAAGGCAAGGCAGCCGCCTGCCTGCTCAATTCGGGGATGATTTTGGAAGATATTTTATCGCGAAGTTCCGCATCATCCACAAACTGTAAAGGCCATTCCAATAAATGCCTGAACCAGGCGTAAGTATCTCCAAAGGCCGATTGCCCGGCTTCCATACCGATCATACCGGGAATCACAGAACCGTCCACCTGGCCGCAGATGCCACGGATCAGCTTATCCTCAAAATTAGCTTTAGGTGCTACCAGCATATCGCAGGTGGATGTGCCCATCACTTTGCTTAAATGATAGGGTTCTATCTGCCCCCCTACCGCACCCATGTGCGCATCGAACGCACCAATACCCACAATGACATCGGTTGATAAGCCTAAACGTTTTGCCCATTCTGCGCTCAACATCCCGGCTGACTGGTCTGATGTATATGTTTCTTTAGGAAGATTGGCTGCATAGCCTTTTAACAAGGGATCAAGCGATGAAAAGAACCCATCTGGTGGGTAACCTCCGAAAGCCTCTGACCAAATGGCCTTATGTCCCGCAGAGCATCGACCTCGTTTCATTCGACCCGCATCAGTACCGCCCGTCAGTAAAAAAGGTATCCAGTCGCAATGTTCAACCCAGGTATGACAGGCTTTGCTCACCTGTTCATCAGCACGCAGCACATGGAGCAGCTTAGCCCAAAACCATTCAGATGAATAAATCCCGCCGACATATTGCAGATAATTGATGTCAAACTTTTCCGCGTGTGCATTGATCTCGCCGGCTTCTTTAACGCCGGTATGGTCTTTCCACAAAACAAACATGGCGTTGGGATTGCTTTCAAAATCTGGCGTTAGCGCTAATGGTACGCCTGCTTTATTTATGGCAACCGGCGTAGAACCGGTGGTATCAACTGCGATCGCTTTAATAGCGGAAGCTACCCCAGGACCTGCTTTTTGAATGCAATCTTTGATGGTTTGGTCCAGCCCTTCAATATAATCCAGCGGGTGCTGGCGGAATTGGTTGTGTGCGGCATCGCAATACAAACCCTGCTGCCAGCGCGGATAGTTGAATACTGATGACGCGACTTCCTGCCCGTTACCGGCATTCACGATAACCGACCGGACGGAATCGGTGCCATAATCCACCCCGATGACAAACTGATCTGCCGACATATACATTATAATTGGGAAACCGGATGCTCCGGCAGGTAAACTTAAAGAATAATTGTAAATGTCACACTAAAAATGCAGAAAGGCCTATTCTTTAGCTGGCTGCGGGGCTGGGGACAGATCTTTATGAGGTTTTAAGAAAGTCCATAAATAACTATGGCGCTTTTTAGCAAGGGAGTCAAATGTATTTAACTTGATAGTTTTCTTTTTCATCCGGATGAAAGGTCTTTCGATGCAGAGCCATGAAAGGCACGCCAGGCCGTATGCCATGACCATCACCTCGAAAAGGTTTGTATTCCTGACCCAATGCTCCTGCATAATCACAGTAAGGATCAACCCATGATAAATGTATATCCCGTAGGAAATATCATTGCCGCGCAGTAATCGTTCCGCCGTATGTGGAAACGTATAAGCCAGGGATATGATACAAAAGGCCAGCAGCGTAATGTAATGCAGTTGGAAAACGAGAGGATTGATATAATTGGAAAAAAACAGGTTAAGTGCGATGTACGCCGCCAGCCAGTACAGGCCTTTGCTGTAGATCAGCCGTGAACGATATACCTGCAATCTTTGCAGGATCACCCCCATCAGGAACATATAGAAATGGGGTATGAACGTATACCCGACAAGTTTGAAAAACTTGTTGTCGTCATAGGTGACCTGGTAGGTAAAGTTCAGGACGATAAAAAGGCCCAAAAGGCCATAAAGCAGATAATTTATTTTATTCTTAGGCACCAGTTTATAGATTATGGGCAATAGCATATAAAACTGGAGCTCGACGGGTATGCTCCATAAACTGCCGTTGTACGAGCCAAAGCCGTAATCGCTGAGGAATCCGGGTGTATAGATAAAACCTGCAAGCTGCGCCGGGAACCATGCAAGCGCCTGTTTATTAATAAAACTCACGCCCGTTATCGAAATAACAATGACCGAGAAAATAATACACGCCCACAAGCCGGGATATATTCTCAATATCCTGTTCCGGAAATATTGCTTCAGATCGTGGTTACGTTCGTAAGATGCCGAAATGAGGTACCCGCTGATAATAAAAAATACGGGAACGCCCGGAAAAAGGTCGAACAACTTAAAGCCAAAGGAAGATACCGGTTTATTCAAATGCTGGAAATAGTGATCGACGATGACCTCAGTTGCCGCGAGCAGCCTTAAAAGGTCAAAATTATTCACCCTGAAATCTAAATTTCGCTCCATTAAACCAAGGCGCAGTAGTTGATTGAAAATATTATCTACTACAATGGAGGGAACAGGTAAGTTTTAAGTTGCAGAAATTATTTTCAGTTCAAGTTAAGACGCGAATGATCGCATTCGATAATTTTAATCTACAGTATCCGATGTGAAATTCTGATCACTCAGAATAAACACTTTCGATAGCATCCCGAAGGTTATATCGCGAGGCCATCACTTCCCCATAAGCCCCGGCAGTACGAATAGCTATCAGATCCCCCCGGAAAGATTCAGGCAGTTCGACATCTTTCTGGAAACAATCGGTACTTTCGCATATCGGGCCGACAACCTCGTATTTCAAGATTTGAGATTTGAGACTTACTTTCGGACTTTCGGACTTTCTGACTTTCGGACTTTCGGACTCCTGACTCAAATTCTCGATCTTCATATATGCTTGGTAAAGCATCGGGCGGATCAGTTCTGTCATACCGGCATCCAGGATGAGGAAATTCTTCTTCTGACCATTCTTTACATACAAAACCCTGGAGATCAGCGCCGCAGATTGCGCCACCAGCGCACGGCCCAGTTCAAAGTGCACTTCCTGCCCCGGTTTGATGTTGAGGAAATCTTTAAAAACCTTGAAATAACCTTCAAAATTTGGAATAGGCTTTTCGTCGGGATGGTGATAGTCCACACCCAGGCCTCCGCCCGTATTCAGCACTTTAACTTTAAAGCCATGGTCTTCAAACCAGTCCTGCATTTCGTTAATGCGGATGCAAAGGCTTTTATATACCTCCAGGTCGGTGATCTGTGAACCGATATGGAAGTGAATGCCGACAAACTGCAGGCTGGCGCACTTGCGCAGGGTTTCGGCCACATCATTCAGCTGCCAGCCATTGATGCCGAATTTATTTTCGTCAAGACCTGTAGTGATAAAATGATGCGTATGGGCATCCACATTCGGGTTGATACGAATAGCCACGCGGGCAACCTTATTTTTTGCTTTAGCCAGGTCATTAATAATGTTCAGCTCCTGGACGGATTCGACATTGAAGCAGAAAATATCAGCATCCAGCGCGGTATTGATCTCTTTATCTGATTTTCCTACCCCTGCGAAAACCACTTGTTTTTTATCAAAACCGTTCGCAATGGCTGCCGTCACTTCGTTACCGCTTACACAATCAGCGCCAAAACCAGAAGATTGTATGGCTTCCAGCACCTTTGGGTTAAAATTGGCCTTCATGGCGTAATGCACATGGAAACCATATTTATCCGACGCTGTTTTGCAGGCATTCAGCGTCTGGCGCAGCAAGCCAAGATCGTAGTAGTAGAAAGGTGTTTCTAAAGTATTGAAACGGGATATAGTATCAGGTGTAAACATTAAATTCTAAATTCTAAATCCTAAAATCTAAAAAGGACAAATCCGAAATCGAAAATCCGAAATCCGAAATCAAAACAACCGGTTATGCAAACTCCTCAGCGCCTCGATTTTATCCGAAGTATTCAGCAACAATGATAAATTGTTTTCGCTGCCGCCGTAGGATATCATCCTCACCGGGATATGTTTTATCGCCTCAAGTACGCGGGCGGCATAACCATGTTTTTCGGCGCCGAAATCGCCTACCACACAAATGATGGTCTGGTCCCTGTCGATGTCAACTGTACCGAAGGAAAGCAGTTCGTTTTTGATCTCTGCCAAATGCGAAGTATCGTCTATAGTCAGCGAAACGGCAACTTCCGAAGTAGTTACCATATCGATTGATGTCTTATACCGCTCAAATACCTCGAATAATCTTCTCAAAAAGCCATAAGCCAATAACATACGGCTCGATTGTACTTTGATCGCAATAATACCATCCTTCGCAGCGATCGATTTGATCTTGTCCTTTTCACTGTCATCGGTAATGAGCGTACCCGGCGCTTTCGGGTCCATAGTGTTCAGCAGGCGTACGGGTATTTTATATTTCTGCGACGGGAATACGCTTTGTGGGTGTAATATTTTCGCGCCGAAATAGGCAAGCTCAGCCGCTTCATCAAAGGAAAGCTGCGCGATTGGGGTTGTGCCTTTCACAATGCGCGGGTCGTTGTTGTGCATCCCGTCGATGTCTGTCCATATCTGCACTTCCTCACTGCGGGTGGCGGCGCCGATCAATGATGCCGTATAGTCGCTGCCGCCACGGCGCAGGTTATCGATCTCGCCAAACGAGTTGCGGCAGATATAGCCTTGTGTGATGAACAAATTATTATTTGGATGCTCATCGAGCAATGGCGTGATATGTTCGGTGATGTAATCAACCATCGGCTCGTTATCCTCGTCTATCTTCATGAGATCCAGTGCAGGCAGCAACACCGAGGGCACACCGATCTCTTTTAAGTAAACATGGTATAAAGTAGTCGAGATCAGCTCGCCCTGGGCCAGGATGACCTTTTCCTCGATATTGGTAAAAAGGTCCTTGGAAAGATTGGAAAGCAGGCCAAAATGATAGTCAATCACTTCCCTGCCCTGTTCCAGGTATTCAGGTTTGGCATACAGTTCGTTAATGAAAGTTTCAAATTCAGCCTTCAGGGTTTTGATCAGTTCGGCAGCCTTGACCTTATCGCCCGCAAGATATGCCTGGCCGATCCCGACCAAACTGTTTGTGGTTCCCGACACCGCCGAAAGCACAACGATCTGCCGCTCGCCAGGATCAATTATATCCAGCAGCTTTTTCATCCGCTCAGGACTCCCCACCGATGTACCGCCAAATTTTAAAACTTTCATTTTTTGTTTCTGTTTACCACAAATGATTGATATTCTTGTACTGATTTTGAGGCGCTAAAAATAGGATTTTTAACTACCATATACCTAAAAATGATCAAAATAAAATTCGGCACCGACGGATGGCGGGCCATTATCGCAGACGATTTCACCGTCGAAAATGTGAAGCGCGTAGCCTACGCGACCGCTCTCTGGCTCAAACAAAATTTCAAAGAACCTTCCGCCGTAGTGGGCAACGACCCGCGCTTTGCAGGACCCATGTTCGCCGATATCACAACCCGTGTGCTGGCTTCGCAGGGTGTAAAAGTGTTCCGTGCTGAAAATGCTTTTGTGTCGACGCCGATGATCTCGCTGGGAACGGTGAGAAAGCACGCTTCGGCGGGTATCATCATCACTGCAAGCCATAATCCGCCGGCTTATAACGGGTACAAGATCAAAGCCAGTTACGGCGGCCCTGCCACACCGGATGATATTGAAAAAGTAGAATCGCAAATACCGGATACCATCAGCCTGGATTTGAAATCAGTAGCTGACTATCAGAAAGATGGCTTAATAGAATTTGTTGATCTCGAGGCAATGTACATTGCCCATGTGGAAGCCAATTTCGACCTGGGGCTTATCCGAACCAGCGGTTTGGGATGGGCATATGACGCGATGTACGGCGCGGGCATGAACGTAATGGAAACGCTGTTCCCGGATATTACACGCATCCACAGCGACTATAACCCGGGTTTTGCGGGCCAGGCGCCTGAACCTATCCAGCGAAACCTGAAAGAGTTCGAGGATATCATCAAAATGTCCGAGGGCGAAGTAGCTTCAGGTTTAGTAACCGACGGCGACGCCGACCGTATAGGCCTGTACGACCAGGATGGGAATTTTGTTGACTCGCACCATATCCTGTTGTTGCTTATTCATTATATGCACAAGGTAAAGGGTATGAACGGGAATGTTTACTCGACCTTCAGCTGCACCAGCAAAATTCAAAAGCTGTGCGACGCTTACGGGCTAAAAAACACCGTCACCAAGATCGGCTTTAAGTATATCTGCGACCTGATCGTTAACTCGGGCGAACCGTTCCTGGTAGGCGGCGAAGAATCCGGCGGTATTGCAGTTGCCGGCCACATTCCCGAGCGCGACGGTATCTGGATCGGGCTGATCGTATGGGAATTTATAGCTCAATCGGGTCGTACGCTAAGCGAACTCGTGCAGGAAATTTATGACGTGGTTGGCAAATTCGCCGTTGAGCGGTACGACCTGCATGTAACCGAGGAAAAGAAACAGCAGATCATCAGCAATTGCAAAAAGGGCTATAGCAGCTTTGGTAACCTGAAAGTAGCTAAAACTGAAGATATGGACGGTTACAAGTTCCATTTCGAAGATGAAAGCTGGGTGATGATCCGCCCCTCGGGTACCGAGCCTGTATTACGTGTATACGCCGAAGCACCTTCGTCTGCCGATTCATTTAAGATACTGGATACGGTGAAGGGCGTACTGCTATCATAACCGCCATTACAAAGAAATTGCAAAGCCATCCCGCCGAAACCGGGATGGCTTTTTCGTGTAAGTAATAACTATCAATCAGGTAGATGCAGGGCCTGTCTTACTTCCTCGTAATTGTGGATGTTGATGTGTGCAAGTGTATGAACACCACCGGGTATAATCACATACCTGAATTTGTGTGCATTTGAGATGCCTGCATAGGCATTCAGGCTGCTTGTAAGATCAATTTGTACGTTCCCGAGCGTAACCTGGGCCGACCACGTGTCTATATTCGCTGTTGCGCCATCCATATATGTTATTACGATCGGCAACTCGCTTACCTGGTCCGTCGGCCAAATGGTTGTGGTGTACCCGTCCAGTTTGCCAAAAACTAAAACAGTGCCATGGTCCAAAACATCCTGTGTGATCTTGGCGGCAGCTATGCCGGCATCAAAATGGATGATTCCGAAAACTGTTGATTGAGCATAAGTTGCGGGCGTTACCCAGTCGGAATAAATAACATTTGCAGTCCCTGTGGTACCAGTAGCGCCAACTGTACCGGCCGCACCTGTGCTGCCTGCAGGGCCTGTAGCGCCCGTAGGTCCCTGCGGGCCAACCGCTCCATCCTTTCCGCAGGAAGAAGCAAATAACATAACCGTAAAGGCGATGGCAAGCAGCAGTAAATAGTTTGTCTTTTTCATAATCGCAATGTTTTTAATTATCGTTTAAATTATTTTCATTTATGGCATCAAAGTTGAACCAAACGAACAAGATGGGCTGCAGTGCTGTTACGCGAAACGCAGCGGTGATTCTACCTGATCTGATGAAGTGGCTTTCGCAAATGGTTCAAGTAGATTTACTTATGGAAGAAGGGGAAAAATACCTGCTTAGCAAGTTGATTTCAGAATTTGGACAGAATGTTTGCGTACATCGCATTAATTTATTGTTAAGTAAATCAAACAATTGCGCTATTTGATTTTTTTATAAAGAGTTTAATACCCTGTACTTTGAAAAAGATAGTTATAGTCATATTGTGCATCGTTTCGGTTGGAGCCTATGCACAAAAGAACGTTACAGATACTTCGAAAAAGAAACTCGCCGATACGGTAAAGAAAGATATCCTGACGGCACCCGATACCGTAAAGAAGCTGCACAGTAAGCCAATTACATTAGTTCCTCCTGCCGTCATGATCGCTTATGGGGCTTCGTCTTTTTTTGTACACCCCATCAGGCGTTTCGATTACTATGTACAAGCCACGATAAAAAAAAGTGATTCAACATTCAGCACCAAGGCTGAGAGCTATTTTCAATTTACGCCGATTATAATTGTTTATGCTTTAAACCTGGCCGGTTATGAAGGCAAGAATCGTTTTGTTGACCGAACCGCCCTTTTAGGGCTCTCAGGCGGTATACTATTCGTCACTGAAGGGGTCACCAAAAAACTAACGCACCGCTTACGACCAAATCACGGCGATTATCTATCGTTCCCGTCAGGGCATACCGGCATCGCATTCATGGGCGCAGAATTCATGGCCCAGGAATATGACGCCCGTTCACCGTGGTTTGGTGTTGCGGCATATGCCATTGGGGCTACCACAGGCGTTTTCAGGATGTACAATCGCGACCATTGGTTCAGTGATGTCGTAGCGGGTGCGGGCTTCGGCATACTATCTACCAAACTGTCCTACCTCATCTACCCATCTATCCGTAACTGGATAACGCATGGGGACGAAAAGGCTGCCCAAAAGAGCAATGACAACCCGGTGCCTAAAAAGAAGAGCAGGTTCCGTAATACGCAGTTAATGCCGACAACAATGCAGAACGGCGCTTTTGGTTTGGCATTTTCGACAGATTTTTGAAGAAGCTCTGCTGAAATCTTCGCATCTTTGGAATAGATACATCTGTCTTACCAAAACATACCGCGATTTGAAAAATCTTATACTTATCCTTTTTTGCACAACATCATTATGTGTTGACGCCAAAAGTCTAACCGATACAACTAAGGCCGGGTCTTCTGATGACGTCAAGGTTACCTCATTCATTTTGCCGGCCGCTTTGATCACTTATGGCTCAATGTCGTTTGCGGTAAATCCCATCCGCCGGTTCGACTATTATATAGACGGACAATTGAGGCCTGGTATTAATACCACAGCGGCAACTTATTTAGTTTTTGCGCCCATTGTTGCGGTTTACGGTCTGAACATTGCGGGCGTACAAGGAAAGCATGACTTTGGCGACCGCACGGCGCTGCTCGCGTTGTCAGTAGGTTTCGCGGGCGCTTTTGACCTTCCGCTCAAACATTTCGTAACCAGGAAGGACCCGGGAAGAACCTATTCCGGCTCGTTTCCGTCGGGACATACCCTGGGCGCGTTTGCGGCAGCCGAATTTTTGTCGGAAGAATACGGCGACCAGTCGCCCGTCTATACCATAGCAGGGTACACCGTAGCTACGGCAACTGGTTTTTTACGCCTTTACACCCATAATCACTGGTTCAGCGAAGTAGTTGCGGGCGCCGGCTTTGGTATAGCGTCAACCCGGCTGGCCTATCTCATTTATCCGTCCATCAAGAGATGGTTTACACATACAGACAAAGCCGGCAGAAGCACGTTCGTTATGCCTGCATACCAGGACGGTATGGCGGGATTTTCATTCGCTAAAACTTTTTAGTTATGGCCAAATCCATAAAAGACATCCTAAAAAAAGGCCTCGCCACGAAGGTCAATGGCAGTCTATGGCTGGAATCCGAAGATGGCCGCTTTTTAGGCCCTGGTCCCATCGAATTACTCGAACGGATCGCGGAAACCGGCTCTATCAGTTCAGCGGCAAAAGAAATGGAAATGTCGTACAAAAAAGCCTGGGAACTGATCAATAATTTAAATGCGCACCTGGCAAGCCCGGCAGTTATACCCCAGGCAGGCGGCGAAAAAGGCGGCGGCTCTGTACTTACCCCGGAGGCAACGGAATTGATCAAATACCACCGGGGACTGCGGAAAAACTTCGTTGAGTTCCTGGAAAAAGAGAACCAAAAATTAAAACTTTAATACGCACGTTGAGTTTATTTTTTACATATCGTTATATATTTTAAAATATAACGATTAACTTGCATAATCAACCCTGCTTCCTCTATGAGAAAATATTTCCCGGCTAAGATCGCGTGGTCGCTGTTTGCGGTTACGGTTGCCGTATTATCTGTATCCGTTGTACATGCACAAAGTGCAGGAATAGATACCGCCAAAACACAAAAAACAGGCAATACTACAACGGAAAAGACTATTACCTACCCAAAGTCTGTCGGTTATCTTAGTTTCATCATACCGCTGGCGACTGCGAACAAAGATGCCATAACCCCTAATTTCAGGGATGGTACAAGTATAGGATTCCCGGTTGGTGTCAATGTACTTTATAGCAACCGTTTCGGCTTCAGCTATGAATTTACCCCGACAATAAAGTGGGCGGGCGGAACAAGTAAAGTGAGTAATTTACTCTTTGATCCGGGCACTATGTTCCGATTCGACCACGGGTTTACGATCATTACCCGCCTGGCCTTCGAAACATCAGGCCGTTATGGGGTTACTCCTGTTTTCAACCAGGTATACGCTCATACAAAAGATGTGAACTATTTCGTAGCGCTGTCGCTTCCGGCCCGTTTCGGCAATTCCCAACTCCCCACGCTCGGATTGAACCTGCAACTCGGGTTTACTTTTAATTAAGCAAACTCTCCGGGAAGCGAAGCAACTTTTTGGGCAAACGAATATCAGTACTATTACGCGGCTATCTAAACGAAAATGCGTAAAAATACGTATGACAATTTTTTACGTTTTACGTAAATTTATTTCAGTAATAACCTAAAGAAAACAGCCATGAATACATATCCGATCATTGGGTCAATCATTATGTTCATTCCGCTGGTATTGATCATCTCTACCGTTGTGATTAGAGGTAAAAAAATACTGGAGTCTTGAATAATGATATCAGCGTCAGCACGCTGCGGTCATAGCTTTGAATTAATGTCTTGCCGGTTCATCTCCGGCAGGTGCGGGAACTTTTTGTAACCCATTAATTTAATCGGTCTGCCGGGTATCTTTAAAGCATAACCAATCCATAGAGTATCACCATAACGGCAATAACAATATAGATCACGGATATCCCGTAGAACGTGGTCCACCGCAACCAGCTTACAAATTCCTTAAACAACCGCACAACCGGATCATCGTCTTTCTTTATCGCCATAAAACCATCATTCCTGTTTCTTTCCCTGATGATCTTTTGTTCTTCTGCATAGTGCATGCGTCCTGGTTCCAGGTGCGCACCGCAATGCGGGCAGGTTGCTTCTATTTTACCTGTCCATTGGCTCCATTTGCCGCAGTTCGGGCATTTGATTTCGCTGACTTGGCTCATGATATATATTTTAACGCCATAATAACGCTTAACCTTCCTAAAAGATTTAAGCGTTATCATTTTATTAAATTGCGGGCCTGCAACCACTTGATATTAAGCAAATTGTTTTATCTTTAAAACTTGCAGCCATAACCGCGACCGTACCATCACAATGAAAAAATATTTATCCATTTTATTGCTCTGCATTATCGTGCAGTGCGCTCATGCGCAAACCGCGCATTTAAGTTTTGACCACCTCAACATTCGGGAAGGGTTGCCGGATAATAATATCCAGGATATGGTCCAGGATAAGCAGGGCTATATCTGGCTGGCTACAATCAGGGGAATCGTTCGATACGACGGCTACCGGGTTAAAGCCTATAAACCGGGAGCTGAAGATAAAACCAATGTACCCGTCTATCTCTTCACCAGCACTTTCCTGGATAAGAACCGCGATCTGTGGGCAAACAGCGTAACAAGCGGCTTGTATAAGTACGACCCCTCGACCGATCATTTCATCCAGTACAAAAATAAAAGCCTCCACAACAAAAAGGTACAGTTTGTTATCGGCAAAGACTCCACGGGAAAAATCTGGTCCGTAATCTTTATACCAGGGATAAACCCTGTCTTCACGTTGCAGCAGTTTGATCCGGCGACGGGCGTCTTTAAATTATATGGCCGGGATCAGAAAGGCAGCCATTACCTGGACACCAAAAACTTTGGCCTGTATGTGGACCGCCAGGGGAAAGTGTGGGCGGGAAGTGATAATGGATTTTATCTTTATAACCCCTCCTCCGACAGCTTCAAGGGGTACTTCACTACCAGCGACACATCGAAGCAAAAAAGCATGCAGCTGGTAAACCAGCCGACATCGGCCCAAGGTAAATTATGGCTGTCTGTGAAGGGTAAAAAAGACAAAAGCGCTCACTTAATGCTGATGGATCTGCAAAACGGAAAAACAGAAGAATTTACGCATAGTGCAGCAGACAAAAACAGTATCGGTAATGATACGGTTAACATCGCCTATGAAGACAAAAAACACCGCCTATGGCTGGGAACTGCAAGCGGCTTGTCTTTATATGACGAAAAGACGAACCGGTTTGTTAATTATTACCTTACCGCGGATACAATAGTTTACAGGTATAAAAATTCAGTAAACAAAATCACAGCCGATAAAGATGGCAAACTCTGGATGGCTTCCGGCTATGGCCTGCTTTGTTTTAACCCGGAAACTGGTGTTTTTAAAAGGTATATCCATGATAAGGCCGATCCCGCGTCTTTAAGCTCAAACTGGAATATCAATAAGCTGCTCTTTGATCGTGAAGGTACTTTATGGATAGCATCTGTAGGGGTCGACCGGGTGAATACGATCAAATCGGCTTTTGAATCATTTAAAGGGAAGGGCAGTAAGTTTCCCTGGATCGACGTATTTTTGGTATTGCAGGCCCCCGACGGGCAATACTGGGTGGCCGCGCAAAGTGGGCTGTACCGGTACGACAAGGCTAAACAAACGGTAAAACAGATATCAAAACAAGCCATAGTTAGTATGTGTGTTGCAAAAAGCGGGCTTGTTTATTATAGTCCCGCAGATGCTCCCAATAACGGTGACGGGCTCCGCGTATATGACCCGAAAACAGGTAAAACAGAGACCTACAAACCCATTGAAAAAGACAGCACTTCGCTGAGCAATAAAAGTATAAATTTTATGATGGACGATCACACCGGTACCGTATGGGTAGGTACAGCCGGTAGCGGGATATGCGCCTTTAACCCCAATACAAAAAAGTTTAAACGCTATCCTTTTATCGTGAATGATTTCACCATGACAAGCCATAATAAGCTGGATGACCAGTACGCCAATCTCATTTATGAGGATAAAGCAGGCACGCTTTGGGTAGGGAGCAGTAACGGCGGGTTGAACAGGTACGACCGCAAAAAAGACGTATTTATTTCGACTTATAAACCCCTGGAAGGTGTCAATTCCATTACCTCTATTAAACAGGATAATAAAGGCAGGCTTTGGGTGGGTACTTTTTTTAACGGGCTTTTTTTATTAGACGGCCACACAGGCGAACCGATAAAAAGGTTCACCGAAAAAGACGGGCTGTTAAGTGAAGAGGTATGGTTTATACATACCGACCAAACTGATTTTATCTGGGTTGTTACAGCGCGCGGGTTTACCAGGATAAATACCAATGATTATTCCACAAAAACTTTTAAAGCTGCGGGCAACAGCTGGGAAGGTATTTTTAATGAGGGAAATTTTGGCTTTTGGGACGCCGGCAAAAATATCGTTGGCTGGGGCGGGGATAATATCGTTTTATTCGATCCCAATGTAATTACAAAAGATACAAACCCGCCACTGGTGTACCTGCAAAATATCGTTTACAGCAACCCCCGGGCGGCAACCGATAGTTCGGCGACAATTGAAACCTTTGGAAAAAAGGAAACGGAATTGCCCTGGAACCAGAACAAGGTCACTTTTAACTTTGTGGGCCTGCATTATGCCGATGCCGCCGAAACCAAATACGCCTACCAGTTAGAGGGATATGACAACCACTGGATACAGGGCGGCACCTTGAACAGTGTAACCTACACCAACCTGTCGCCCGCCACCTATATCTTCCGCGTGAAAGCCGCCAACAGTGATGGGGTATGGAGTAAAAAAGAAGACAGTTTTACCATTACCATACTGGCGCCCTTGTGGTTGCGCTGGTGGGCGTTGGTACTGTACCTCCTGATCTTTATAGCGGCTATTCGCGCTTATATCGTATTCCGTTCGCGCAAACTGCTGCATGATAAGCGCGTACTGGAGGAAACCGTGCAGGTGCGCACCGCTGAAGTAAGGGAACAAAAGGAGGAGCTATTACAGCAAAAAGAAGAGATAGAAGCACAAGCCGAGCAGGCCGTCAAACAAGCTTCGGTCGACCGGGTGCGAGCCGAGATAGCCTCGATGCGTTCAACCAGCGACCTGGAGAAGATCACCCCTTTGATATGGAATGAACTGACCATTTTGGGGGTTCCTTTTACCCGCTGCGGCGTATTTATTATGGACGAACAGGAGGCCGAGATACATACTTACCTCTCCCAGCCCGACGGCAAGGCCCTGGCCGCCTATGCCATACCTTTCAACACCGACGGCTTTGGAAAAGATGTTTTAATGAACTGGCGCAAACACCAGGTGTATACCGATCATTGGGACGAGGCGCAATTTAAAGCCTACTCCAAAGGCCTGGTTGAGCAGGGCGCGGTGGAATCGCAGGAAAAATACCTAAAAGCATTGCCAACAGCCGGCCTCGACCTGCATTTTGTTCCCTTTTTACAGGGCATGTTATATGTAGGCAATACCGAGCCTTTGAATGATGACGAAATGAAGGCCCTTCAGCTGCTGGCCGAAGCCTTCTCGACCGCCTACGCCCGTTATGAGGATTTTAACAAACTGGAAGCGGCAAAAAAACAAGTGGACATGACCCTGACCGACCTAAAAGCGGCCCAAACCCAGCTCATACAAACCGAAAAAATGGCGTCGTTAGGCGAATTGACCGCCGGTATAGCCCACGAGATACAGAACCCGCTGAACTTCGTCAATAATTTTTCGGAAGTAAATACCGAGCTGATCGACGAAATGAAGGAATCCGTCGCGAAAGGGAACATCGAAGATGTGCTTGAACTGGCAGATGATATCCGGGAAAATCAGCAAAAGATCAGCTGGCACGGCAAACGCGCGGATGCGATAGTAAAAGGTATGCTGGAACACGCGCGCAAAAGCAACGGCGTCAAACAAACCACCGACATCAATGCGCTGGCCGATGAGTATCTGCGCCTTAGTTATCATGGTTTACGCGCAAAAGACAAAGCCTTTAATGCCCTGCTGACTGAAAACCTGGATAGTACGCTTCCCAAAGCAGAGGTGATTGCGCAGGATGTCGGGCGGGTTTTACTCAACCTATTCAATAATGCCTTCTACGCTGTATACCAAAAACAAAAAAGTTCAGGACCGGATTTCAAACCCGAAGTAATTGTGACGACATCAGCCATGAACGAACACGTGCTGGTTAAAGTAAAAGACAATGGCAATGGCATACCTGATCATGTAAAGGACAAGATCATGCAGCCATTTTTTACCACCAAACCAACCGGCGAAGGTACCGGCCTCGGGCTGTCATTGAGTTATGATATTGTCGTAAAAGTGCATGGTGGCAGCATTGATATTAACACCAAAGAAGGCGAGTACACTGAGTTCACGATAACCTTACCATTATAAACTAAACTGAACTATGAAAATATTAGTAGTTGACGATGAAGCCGATGTGCGGTCTTTATTTATGCAGCGCTTCCGCAAGGAAATAAAACAGGGTGAGCTGGCATTCGAATTTGCCTTGTCGGGGTTTGAGGCCCTTGACTACCTCGCAAGGGCACACACGGAAGTGTCCCTCATTTTATCTGACATCAACATGCCCGGCATGACGGGTATTGAACTCTTATCGCGCATCAGGCATACCTACGAAAAACCGCCGCCGGTAGTGATGATGATAACCGCCTACGGTGATGAAGAAAATCACCGTAACGCCATGAAGGAAGGAGCCAATGATTTCATGACCAAGCCTGTTGATTTTGTTGGGCTAAAGGAAAAGCTGCTGGCTTTTAAAACCACAAATGCGAATTAATAATACTAATGTCCGCCAGCAAGGGCGGGAAGTCAATCGCCGAAATGGCTTCTATTGTCACAAGATTTTTATTCGGACAATAGAACGCTAAGTCTACCTTTGAAGATCACATTCACCGCCCTGTTCGCTTTCATGAAAAAGACAGTCCTTTATACCATCGTTTTTGCATTTGCTTCAATAAGTTCTATTTATTTATCAGGTTGCATGGGGCATCAAAGATCAGCTGCGAATCAAAATGGGAGCTCCCCAAAAACTGATCTAAGCCTTCCTGCCGGCTTTTCGGCAAAGGTAGTAGCGGATTCCATCGGTCCGCTCAGGCACCTGGCAATAACCGGTCGAGGGGATATTTATGTAAAACTAAGCTCGTTGAAGGATGGCAAGGGCATTTACCTGCTCGGCGACACCGGTCATGATGGGAATTTCTACAAAAAGACGGGTTTTGGCAATTATCCGGGCACAGGCATCTTGATCAGGGGCAATTATCTTTACGCCTCCTCTAATTCGGCCGTCTTCAGGTATCCTCTGAATGACAAGGGAATAGCTGATACCTCGAAAGTGGAAACGATCGTGAAAGGGCTGGTTGACAAGGGCCGCGATAATTCCAAGTCGATAGCAATTGACGAGAAAGGCAATTTGTATGTGGCAGTGGGCTCCTATAATGAAACTTGCCGCATACCTGGCTCGGGTAAAGGTATACCGGGATGTCCGCTTTTAGATTCTGTTGGCGGCGTATGGCAATTTAAAGCTGATAAAACTAATCAAACTTATAGGGACGGCATCCACTATGCGCGCGGGCTCAAAAACGTGGTCGGGATTGACTGGAATAACACTACCCATTCGTTGTTTGTGATGCAGCATGGCCGCGGTCCGTTTGACGATAAATTTCCGCAGTATTATACCGCCAAACAAAGTTCCGAGTTGCCTGCGGAAACGATGTATGAATTACACCAGGGAGTCGACGCCGGCTGGCCGTTTGTGTACTATGACCAATTTCAGCATAAAAAAATGCTGTCGCCCGAATATGGCGGCGATGGGAAAAAACCTGTTGAGGGCAAATACCTCGACCCTATTATGGCGTTCCCTGCCCACCTTGCGCCTAACGACCTGCTGTTTTATACCGGCAATTTATTTCCTGAAAAATACAAAAATGGGGCCTTTATCGTTTTCCATAACCAATCGCCCCAATTAAAAAAAGGGTTCCTGGTTGCTTTTGTACCTTTTAAGAATGGTAAGCCGATTGGCAATTGGGAAATATTTGCGGATAATTTCGCAGGAATGAATTTGGCCAGGCCCTCCGGCCCCTTGCAACACAGGCCAATGGGTATTGCCCAGGGACCGGATGGTTCATTATACGTGGCCGATGACCTGAAGGGCACAATATTCCGCATCAGCTATTCTAAATAAAATGTTATAGCCCCGAAGAGGGGGCTGTTTCACGATATCCTTGTTGGTGTATGTGGAATATTACGCTTAAGCGTGAACACAAAGTGTACCGGGATGGCCGATTACGCCTTACTTGAGCAATGCATCCTTCTCTTTAGCGAAAGTCTTATAAACCAGTTTATCCACCAATCCTGGCACAAACTTACCGAGTAGTACCGCCAGCTTGCCCTGGCCGGTCATAATCAATACGCGGGCACGGTTCTCCACGCCATCGGCAATACGGCGGGCTACTTCTTCGGCGGGCATCAGTTTTCCTTCGTCCATGTGCGTTTCGCCCTGCTGGGAACCATCTTTGGCCAGGGCGGTATTACGAATATTGGAAGCGGTAAAGCCGGGACATGCCGTAAGCACGTGTACGCCGGTCTTGAGATTCTCGACGCGCAGCACGTCCAGGAAGCCGTTCATGGCGAATTTTGAGGCGGAATAGCCCGCGCGGCCCGGCAGGCCCTTATACCCTGCTACCGATGATACGCCCACAATGCTGCCCTGCGTTTTCCTGATGTGCGGCAACGCGTATTTGGTGCAATAAACCGTTCCCCAGAAATTGATGTCCATGATTTGCTTCAATACGCTCAGCTCGACATCCTTAAACAACGCCCGCATGCTGATACCTGCATTATTGATAAGTACATCGATATGCTTGAAGGTAAGCATGGTTTGCTTGATGAGGTGAGCGCAATCATCTTCAATGGAAACGTCGCATTGAACGGCGACGGCCTGGATATTGTATTGTTTGATCAGGCTTTCGGTGAGTTCGCACAGGGCGACATAATTGCGCGCGGCAACAACCAAATTGGCGCCGCGCTTAGCAAATTCAATTGCCAGCGCCTTGCCTATTCCTGATGATGCCCCGGTGATAACAACTACTTTATCATTCCATTTCATACGACGAAGGGAGAATTTCGCCTATGTTGATCACAGGCTGTTTAAACAAATACTTCGCCGCGAAGATAAACATCGCACCATAATAATGGCGTATGTGGTCCCAGCTAAATTTGTCCAATTCCGTGCCTGGCAATTGAATGATATATGTTTTGGAATAATAGTAAGTTTTGAAGCCTTTTTTTCGGAGCCGGTATGAGAGATCGATATTGTGCCCGTAACGGGTGAAACGCTCGTCGAACAAACCCGCCGAGTTCAGCGCCGACCGCCTGAGCAGCATGCAATCGGCGTTAAGCACATCAACTTCCGAGGTCTCAAACTCTTCTATCCAATCGGCATTTTTATTAACCTTGACCGATTTCGGAAAATAAGAAGTAAAACCTGTGAATTTAAGGAATGATATCCACGCGCTTCCCAGGCTGTGTTTCGACTCGGAAAGGTAATCGCCCTTATAGTTCACTATTCTTACGCTTGTTCCGCCTGCCAATGGATGCTGATCCATAAAATCAGCCAGCTTAGCCGTGCTTTCCGGGGTGGCTATCACATCAGGACTCAACAGCAGAACATAATCGCCGGAGGCAGCCTTGATTGCTTTGTTATAAGCCTGGGAAATACTTTGGCCGTTGCTATTCGCAATTACATGTACTTTCGGAAACTCAGAAGCGATCACGTCAACGGGACCAGCCGCGTTATCAACGACGATCACCTCGAACAGTAACTTACTTTTTTCCCTAAAAAGAGCGTTTAAGGCCTGCCGCAGGGCATGCTGCGAACTGTGACAGATAAGGATTACGGATAATTTCATCTCTACTTTGAAAGTGAATTTTCGTAGGGAACGCGGGTCACGATAGATCGTCCTAAAGTAACCTCGTCCACGTACTCCAATTCACCTCCAAAAGCTATGCCACGCGCTATGGTTGAGATGTTTATGTTGAAATCTTTTAATCTTTTATGCAGGTAGAAAATGGTGGTATCACCCTCCATTGTAGCGCTCAGAGCGAATATAACCTCTTTTATATCACCAGATTTGATGCGTTCAACTAAAGTATCCACCTGGAGATCGGACGGCCCAATACCGTCCATCGGCGAAATAAGTCCGCCCAGTACATGGTACACTCCGTTATACTGGTCAGTATTCTGTATAGCCATTACGTCACGTGTATCTTCCACCACACATATGGTCAAATGGTCGCGTTTTGGGGAATTACATATCTCACAAACGGGCTGATCGGATATGTTATAGCATACCCGGCAGAACTGTATCTCGTTGCGCAATTTGCTGATACTTTGGCTGAACTGCTCTACGTCGGTTTTATCCTGGTTCAGCAGGTGCAGCACCAGGCGCAGGGCGGTCTTCTGCCCCACTCCCGGCAGTTTGGCAAACTCGGCCACGGCATTCTCCAGCAACTTCGACGAAAAGTTCATGTTGCGAATTTACGGATTAGTCCGCGTAAGCCGAAAGTCCGCATAAGTCCGGAAGATTAATCTGTTTTTATTTATAACTTGCCCTTAAAACAAAAATGTCATTGCGAGGAGGTACGACGCAGCAACCTCGTAGCTGTCCTTACTCGTCATGCATTGGCGACGAGGTTGCCGCGCTATCGCTCGCAATGACACAGCTTTGATCTATGTCGCCAGCAATACTTTTAACTTTTGTTATCGGATATTTTTTGGTCCTGTTAGTCATTTCGTGGCTTACAAGTCGCAAATCATCCGACAACGACACCTTCTTTGTAGCCAACCGCAATTCCAAATGGTACCTGGTGGCCTTCGGGATGATAGGAACAGCATTAAGCGGTGTTACTTTTATTTCCGTTCCCGGCAAAGTCGGCGCGCCAACAGGCGACCAGTTCGCTTATTTCCAGTTCATTTTGGGGAATGCCGCAGGGTTCATCATTATCGCAACTGTGCTTTTGCCATTGTATTATAAAATGAAGCTGACCTCGATCTACGGCTATATCGAGCATACTTTAGGCACGTGGAGTTATAAAACGGCGGCGGGTATCTTTCTTATCAGCCGGACGATCGGATCGGCCTTCAGGCTTTACCTGGTGGTGATCGTTTTACAAAAGTTTATTTTCGATAACTATCACATTCCGTTCGCAGTGACCGTACTGATCTGTTTGGCATTGATCTGGTCTTATACTTTTAAAGGCGGACTAAAAACCATCATCATTACCGACAGTTTGCAGACCTTCTTTCTGGTATCGTCCGTCTTCCTGTCCATCTTTTTCATCTGCCGGAGTTTGGACATGAACATTTTCCAGGCGGCGGATGCGATCAAGAACAGCAGCTATTCTAAAATCTTTTTTTTTAATGATTTCCTGACCAGCCACTTCCATTTCAGCAAGCAATTTCTGGGCGGATTGTTCATCACCATCGGCATGACTGGCCTCGACCAGGACCTGATGCAAAAGAATCTGAGCATGGCCCACATCAAAGAGGCGCAGAAGAATATGTTCAGTTTTACAACCGTGTTCGTCATCATCAACATCTTTTTCCTCAGCGTGGGCGCATTGCTGTATTTATATGCGGCGAAATATGGGGTCAGAGTCGAAAAAACAGACTATCTCTATCCTACTATCGCGTTGAAATATTTAGGGGTGTTCCCGGCGGTAGTTTTTATGCTCGGGCTGACCGCGGCTACCTTTGCCACAACCGATTCGGCACTAACCGCTTTGACGACCTCGTTTTGTGTCGACTTCCTGGGTTTCACCAAAAACAAGGACCTGAACAGCAAAAAAATGGTGAACACCCGGCATTACGTGCACATCGCTTTTTCGGGGCTGATGTTGCTGACCATTGTTATTTTCAACGCAATAAATAATGATGCAGTTGTTAGCGCCATATTCAAGGTGGCGTCCTATACCTACGGACCGCTGTTGGGGCTCTATTCGTTCGGTATATTTATGAAAGGCCGGCAGGTAAACGACAAGCTTGTGCCTTTTATTTGTGTGATCTCGCCGATATTTTGTTATTTCCTGAGCATCCATTCGGCGCAATGGCTGGGCGGCTATGTTTTCGATAACGAGCTGATTATTGTGAACGGATTAATTACTTTTGTTGGGCTACTGATCACTTCGTCAGCTAAACCGGCTACACATTCAGTAACTCAGTAATTCACTAATTCAAAATTGGAATGACCGGTGACGAGAAAATAAGACAAGCATTTGAGAATAAGAACTGGCAGGAGATCAAGGTTACCGATTCCTGGCAGATATTTAAGATCATGGCCGAATTTGTCGACGGCTTTGAGAAATTAGCTAAAATAGGACCCTGCGTTTCCATGTTCGGCTCGGCCCGCATGCATAACGACAGCAAATACTACAAGCTAGCTGAGGAAACCGCCCGACTGCTCACCGAACGCGGATATGGCGTGATATCCGGAGGCGGCCCCGGCATTATGGAGGCGGCCAACAAGGGCGCTTACGAAGCCGGTGGTAAATCTGTTGGACTGAATATCGAGTTGCCCTTCGAGCAGTTCCACAATAAATACATCGACCGGGACAAGCTGATGGAGTTCGATTACTTTTTCGTACGAAAAGTAATGTTCATGAAATATTCACAGGGTTTTATCATATTGCCCGGCGGCTTTGGTACGATGGACGAATCGTTCGAAGCCATCACCCTGATACAAACCGGCAAGATCGCGCGATTCCCTATAGTATTTCTCGGTGTGGATTACTGGAGCGGATTATTTAATTGGGTACAGGAAAAAATGCTGAACGAGGAACATACCATCAGCCCCGATGATCTGAACCTTTACCGGGTTGTCGATACTGCTGAGGAAGCGACCGAGCATATCTTCAGGTTCTACAATAAATATGTGCTGAAGCCAAACTTCTAAAAAAAGGCCGGTATACCCGGCCATCTATAGCTTTATTTTCCGGTGCCCGGAGTAGCAGCCGTCTCTGTATCTGCGTTTTGTGTGAGTTCGATCATATTGCTCACCTCATCGCGCACTTTTTCTGATGAACCTGAATAACCGACATATTTAAAACGGATATTCCCTTTCTTATCAATAACAAATTTGGTCGGGATACCCTCAACGCCATAGGCACTCACGATCTTGGCTTGCCTTCCTTCTTCATTTTTATCATCCAGCAGGACATGGAACGTGTATTTGTTGTCTTTAATGAATTTTTGTACGCCCGGTTCATAATCTTTGCCGTTTTCCCAGGTGTCGACAAACAGGAATTTCACATTCGGATCATTCTGATATTTGTTTACCGCCAGCTGCATGCCCGGAAACGATGCCTTGCATGGGCCGCACCAGGTAGCCCAGAAATCCACTATTACTACTTTGCCTTTCAAGTCGGCCAGGGAAACCGGTTTGCCATCCAGGTCCTTTAATGTAAAAGCGGGCGCAGGCTGGTTGATCATCGTTTTAGCCAGATCGGCCAATATTTTAGTCCTTGCTGCTTTTTCAAGTGAAGCAAGGTAATCGGCATAACCATTCTCACTGCCTTTAACCTTGATGTAATCCTTTTTTAGCTCATCTTTTGCAACATCAGAAACCTGGCCGATTTTCATCCCGGTTGATATCACCTGCATCGCTTTATCGTACCGTCCTGTTCCTGCGAGTATTTCAGAATAATGTTCGATGGAATTTATTTCATCACTGGTCAGGTCATACACTTTCTTCATATAGGGTAATGCCTCAGCCGACTTATTTTCCTTCCACAAAATATAAGCGTAAGTATCGGCTGACGCGTTCCAACTGTACTGGGCATCTTTTTTCGCCATTTTGGGTGAAGCATAGGGTTCAGCTTTAGGATTATCCAGGTTTTCTGCATAAATATCCACAGATTCTTTGGCCAACTTTTCAGCCTCCGCCAGGTGCTTACCGGCTACGGCCCAGTCCCACGCTATACTATTATCCTCTCCCGCCTTTATAGACTTGTCTTTTATCTGATCAAAATATTTTTTAAAACCATTCATATCATCCGCCCGGGCAAAAGCATCAGCGATCACCCCCCTATAGCGATCAAGCGATGTTCTCGGATCGGAAGCTACCTCCGGGTTTTGGGCAGCATAGATATTAAACAGGGAATCCTTTTTATGCACGTCCTTCTCCGTCATCATGGCGCTATAATGGCTATTTCTAATTAGCCCCCCGTTGGGAAACCGGGCGCGAATATCTTTCGCCAGGGCATCGGCCTCATCGTTCCTATTCGTTCTGCTTAGCATACTGTAAGCAAGCATCAACGAATCTTCAGCTGTACTTTTTTTCAAGGAATTTAGCTTATTATCGAACTCCTCTTTGTAAGCCGGCATCCCCGCAATAGCCGTGTAATAAGTATTTATAACCGTCTTATTATTGAGATACAGTTCTGATTCTTTTTTGCACAGGGATATGGCTAGTTCTTTATTTGCTTTAATCCCGGTATAGTAACCAATTGCTGACGGCAGATATACTTCCGCGCTTGAAGCATAAGCATTCTCAACAGGTTTGCCATCCTTATAAATCATGGAAACATAGCCTTTATCGCTATTATTGTCTACGATCTTATCGCTGCTGAATTTAACGACAAAAGCCCGCGTACTCGCCGGTATCGTAAATTCACCTTTTAACAGTTTGTCGTTCCGCTTAAGATCAATATCAGCTGCCGGATAATCTTTTTGATCCAGGAAATAGACCAGCCCTTCAATATTCGTTTTTCCATCAAGCGGCGTACCGGCCGGGTTATAAGAAAATGTGATCTTTTCACCCGCTGAAGGATGCTGATCTGATAGTTGCAGGTGATCGTTCTGTGCGAGCAAATTTTGAGCAACCAGCAAAGCCGGTAACAACAATAGGTTTTTCAGGTTTTTCATTTTGACAGGTTGGTTTAAAGTAAAACAATAAGGCCAGTGACCGTGAATTTTTAATGTCCGATCAATACAATAAATGTTTAGGGTACCACAAGATAGGTAATATTTTCATATTATTATTTTTTTATCTTGCAGCTATGCACCGCCCCCAAAGACAAGCTGCTTTAGGTTTTATTTTGGCCACATTGCTTATCGATGTAATGGGGTTTGCCATTGTAATACCCGTCTTCCCAGACCTGATCAAGGGACTCATTCACAGCAATTTGAGTGAAGCATCTTCATATACAGCCTGGCTTGCGGTAGCCTATGCAGTTACCCAATTCCTGTTCTCCCCCCTGGTCGGCAACCTCAGCGACCGTTTTGGCAGGCGCCCGGTGCTATTGTGTTCATTGCTGGGTTTTTGTGCCGATTATTTATTCCAGGCTTTCGCGCCCACCATAGGGTGGCTCTTTCTTGAACGGCTGCTGGCAGGCTTAACCGGCGCAAGCTTCACAACGGCCTCGGCGTACATCGCTGATGTTAGTCCGCCCGAAAAACGCGCCGCAAACTTTGGTCTCATTGGTGTCGCTTTTGGCTTAGGATTCATTATCGGGCCATTTATTGGCGGCTTATTAGGCAGCATCAATATCCACTACCCGTTTATCGCGGCAGCGGTTCTGGCGTTCCTGAATGCGGTATATGGCTATTTTATACTGCCAGAATCGCTTGCCCCGGAAAACAGGCGCCCGCTGGAATTGAAGAAGATCAATCCGTTCACCACTTTAGTTAAGCTGAATAAATATAAAGCCGTACTTGGCCTGGCCGTATCCCTTTTCCTGATATACTTTTCTGTACAGGCCGTTCAAAGCGTATGGACATTCTATACCGAGTATAAGTTCAATTGGAACAAACAAATGATCGGGTACTCCCTCGCGGTGGTTGGGGTGATTTACGCCGCCGTTCAGGGTGGGCTTACCCGTGTTGTTATACCTAAGTTTGGCATGGAGCGCAGTATTTGGATCGGTTTGCTGCTCTATGGAACAGGAATGGCATTGTTCGCGTTTGCTGACAAAGGATGGATGATGTACGTCTTTTTGATACCCTATTGCCTCGGAGGTATCGCCGGTCCGGCCCTGCAGGGTTATATGAGCAATCATGTACCTGCCAATGAACAAGGCGATTTGCAAGGCAGTCTTACCAGCCTGGCGAGCCTGAGTACCATATTTGGCCCCTGAGTGATGCTCAAAATCTTTCATGATTTCACCAAATCTGACGCACCCTTTGTCTTCCCGGGAGCTCATTTTATCCTCGGCGCTGTGCTCATGTTGTTAAGCGCTTTGCTGGCTGTTTTATCATTCAGGAAAAACAAGCCGGAAGTTAAACATCCCGTTACCTCTGATGTTTAAGTTTCCTGAACATGCAACGATCACCCAAACTTAAAAAGTCGGCCGCGCTAAGCTTTATTTTCGTCACCGTTTTTGTCGACGTGCTGGGGCTCGGTATAATCATTCCCGTACTGCCCAAATTGCTCGAAACGCTGGGCCATGTGGGCAATTCCGTTGCGTCAGAATACAATGGCTGGCTCACTTTCGTATATGCGTTCATGCAGTTTGTCTGCTCTCCGGTGATCGGCAATCTCAGCGACCACTTTGGCCGCAGGCCGGTATTGCTGGCCTCGCTTATCGGTTTTGGCATCGACTATACCTTTATGGCCTTTGCACCGACCGTTGCGTGGCTGTTTGTGGGTCGATTTATCGCGGGCGTTACCGGCGCTACCACATCTACTGCTACGGCTTACATAGCCGATGTCAGCGATGGCGATAACCGATCGGCCAATTTCGGACTCGTGGGCGCGGCATCAGGATTGGGTTTTATTATCGGCATAGCTTCAGGGGCTTTTTTAGGCGAGATCAACATCAAGTTCCCCTTTATGGCGGCCGCGGCGCTGGCTTTGCTCAATGCCTTGTATGGTTTTTTTGTTTTGCCGGAATCGCTTGCCAAAGCAAATCGCAGGAAATTTGATCTGAAACGTTTAAATCCAACCGCAATGCTAACCATGATCGGACGGTACAAAACCTACACCCGCCTGCTCATCGCATTTGGGCTGGTTTATATAGGGCAAAAAACCGTAGAGTATATATTAGCTTTTTTTGTATATGAAAAGTTTCAGTGGCAAATGTACAGCGTCGGCATTTTGGGGGTTTATATCGGGGTGCTGCTCGTCGGTATCCAGGGTTTCCTGATACGCTGGCTGATTCCCAAATACGGGCTTAAGATCAATATCATTGGAGGACTGCTATTTTATACCCTGGGGCAGCTGTTGATCGCCTTTTCCAGTTATGGCTGGCAGGTATACATCTATATGATACCCTATTGCCTTGGTGGCGTATCGGGACCGGCATTGCAGGGTTTGATCAGCAACCGGGTCGGCAAAAACGTGCAAGGCGAGCTACAAGGCATTTTAAATAGTATTAACAGCATGAGTATCGTCATCGGGCCTCTGCTGATGAGCTATGTATTCCGGTATTTTACTGCGAAAAACACGTTGATATACTTTCCGGGCGCACCGTACGTACTTGGGGCTTTGTTAATGCTGATCAGCGTATTCCTGGCTATGAGGAGCTTTAAGGAAGACATTAGTCCAGTCCGCTGACACCGCCTGAGATCACGAATTTCATCATATCTGCAGCGCTACGGTCTATCGGTTTTACTTTTTCAGCCGGAATAATGATCACTTGTCCTGCGAAAGAATATGACCACGGAAAATACACGGCCACATCGCCGGGAAGGCCTATCTTTCCGAGATCCTTTTGCACCAGGAAGCCTATTTTCTTGAGGCCAATTTCATTCACTTCCACCAGTACCGGTTCGTTGAATTTTTTTTCATCCCCTACAAAAGCTTCAGTAAGATCCTTGATAGATGAATAAAGGAACTTGAAGACGGGTAGCTTGTTTATCCATCGGTTCATCCAGCGCTTAATTGGATCTGTGATCACATTGGTAACCAGCACACCTACGATCAGGATCAGGATGATAACGGTAAGAATGCCCAAACCGGGCACATACAAGGGCCTGCCTTTAGTATCGGTTATGAAAAATCCGCTCAGGTTCAGGGCGCTGTCAAGCTTATAGACACCCCAATACATCAGGAATACAGCCGCCCCGACGGGCACTACAATGATAATACCCTTAAGAAAGTATGTGAACAGGATCGTAAAAAGTCGCTTCATGGTAAAGGTGTATTTTATTCATAAAAGTACACTCTTTTTACCCGTTGCGAAACATTGGTCAATATTTCATAAGGTATGGTGCCTATCTCGCGCGCCAGCTCCTCTATTTTCAGTTCTTCATTAAACACGATCACCTCATCTCCCTCCCGCACATCGATATTGCTCACATCAAGCATACACATATCCATCGAAACGTTGCCTACCGTGGGAGCCAGCTTGCCACGTATCAGCATTTTTCCAACGCCGTTGCCAAAAGCGCGCAGGTAGCCATCGGCATAGCCGATCCTGACCGTAGCGATCTTTCCGTTGGAAGTTAATTTCCCATTGCGGTTATACCCGATGGTATCGTTTGCTGCAACTTTGCGAACCTGCGAAACGCTGGTCTTCAGGGTTGCTATAGGCTGCAGTCCGCTCCCATCGGCTATCGCCCCGTCGATGCCATACAAACCAATGCCCAGCCTCACCATGTCATATTGCGCCTGCGGCCAGCGCGTAATGCCGGAAGTATTGGCAATGTGTTTAATTACTTTATAGCCAAGCGTTTTTTCTATTTTTTTACAGGCGGTCTCGAAACGTTTGATCTGCTGTTTGGTAAACCCGTCATGCTCAGCTGCATCGCTGGCTACCAAGTGTGAGAACACCGACTGCACTTTAATGTATCGGTTTTCCTCGAGTAGTTCGCAGAGAATATCAACATCAAATTCCTCAAAACCGAGGCGGTGCATGCCGGTATCGATCTTAATATGAACCGGGTAGTTGCTTAGACCATGCTTCTGAGCATAGCGCACAAAATCATCCAGCAGGTTAAAGCTGAATATCTCAGGTTCCAATTTGTACTCGACCAACTTATCAAAAGCTGATGATTCAGGATTAAGCACCATTACCGGCAGCGTAATGCCTGCCTGCCGTAATGCCACACCTTCATCGATATAGGCGACGGCAAGGTAATCCACTTTATTGTATTGCAGGATATTGGCCACCTCAAAGGTACCGCTGCCATAAGAAAAGGCTTTCACCATGGTCATGATCTTCACGCCCGGCTTCAGCTTTGAGCGGTAAAAATTCAGGTTGTTCAACAGCGCATTCAGGTTGATCTCCATCACGGTTTCATGCGCCTTCAGCGTCAGCGCCTGGCTAATGCGCTCGAACTCAAAACTGCGCGAGCCCTTGATCAGGATGGTCTCGTTGTCAAAATTCAGCTCGTTCAAATGCTGCAACAACGTTGCAGTATCGGGGTAGAAATATTTTTTAGGCAGATCGAAATATTGTTCGTGTTTCTGCAGCGCCTCGCCTACCCCCACGAACTTGTCGATGCTCTTGGTGCGGAGCATATCTGACACATGACGATAAAGCACGTCCTGCTCTAAACCCGATTGATAAATATCCGATAAGATCACTGTCCGCACCGGGTGCTGGTTCTGCTGGTTCAGAAAATTGAGCGCGATCTCCAGCGACTGCAGGTCCGAGTTATAGGAGTCATCGATCACCGAGCAATCATTGATACCATTTTTCAACTCCAGGCGCATGCTTACCGCCGTCAGCTTTTCGATACGTTTATCAGCCTCTACCGGGCTGTAGCCCATCGCCAGCATTGTTGCCCAGCAGGCAATTGCATTTTCGACCGACGCCTCATCCATAAATGGCACCAGGCATTCTATCTCTTTTCCTTTATAATTGGCCCGCAAATAATAATTACGCGAAATGATCGTCCCGTCAAAAACATACAGATCGGCCTGGCTGAAATTCCGGCTCCATGTAAACCTGTTGCGAACCGGAATATCCCGTTCAAAGCCGATCATTTGGTCGTAATTATGGATTAGCAGCCTGCAATGTTTAAACAGTCTCAGCTTCTCCCGCATCTTTTGGCTGCGGTCGGCAAAACCTTCGTCATGGGCAGGGCCAATATGTGTGAGTACACCTATCGTTGGCCGGATAATGGTCTCCAGCTTATCCATTTCGTTGACGGTAGATATGCCTGCCTCGAAAATGCCCAGCTCGTCCCTGCTACTGATCTGCCATACCGAAAGCGGCACCCCGATCTGCGAGTTGTAACTCCTGGGATTACGAACAATAGTTTTATCGGCGGCAATAAGCTGGTAAAGCCATTCTTTCACAATAGTTTTACCATTACTGCCTGTAACGCCTATCACCTCCAGCTTGAAACGGTGGCGATGATGGGCAGCCAGCCTTTGCAATGCCGTAAGCACGTCTTCGACTAAAAGAAAATTAGCCTCCGGCATTTTGATCTCGGTCTGGTGGGTCACCACGAAGTTGCGCACACCGGCCGCATAGGCCTCAGCGATAAATTCATGACCATTGCGCCTGCCGCTTAAGGCAAAGAACAGGCCTTCGGCAGCATTGGTAATGCGTCGGCTGTCAGTCAGCAAAGTGCTGATGATATCATCTTTAATAAGGGCACCCGAAGCGCCTATGATCCGCTGTATTTCACTGATAGGGTAATGGTTATCGGCCATGCTACGAATTTGCTTATAATTCCGTCAATAAGAAGAATTTTGACGAATTTTGGTTTGATGGATCAGCCCAAAATCGACGAAAAAACTGCGCTTACCAAAGCTGAGCATTTCTGTACTTACCAGGAACGCTCGCAGCAGGAAGTACGGGATAAATTGTTCGAATGGGGATTATACCCGCGCTCAGTCGAAAAAGTGATCGTAACGCTTATCGAAAACAACTACCTGAACGAACAACGCTTCGCCGTAGCCTATGCCACCGGGAAATTCAGGCAAAAAGGCTGGGGAAAGACCAAGATCAGGCAGGGTCTGAAGCTTAAAAAGGTATCTGAGCCGCTAATCAAACTGGCGCTCAAAAACATTGATGAGGACGAATACGTGGAAATGCTGCGGAAGATCATTCAAAAAAAAGAAACATCTATCACCGAAAAAGAATCCTATAAACGCAAATACAAGCTGCACCAATACGCGCTAAGCCGGGGTTTTGAGAATGATTTGATCGGGGATATTTTGAGGGATGGGGAGATTGGCTAAATTCCTCCGCAAATAAATAAGTCAATATATGATCACTTTTATCTGATTGTCCTTCATTTTTATATTTGGGTTTCTAAAAGAAATGCATCCGCTTATACAGCACATTCAAAAAATTACAGCCGCGCCGGAAATAGAGGATGATCTGATCTTGTCTTTTTTTGAAACCAAAACATTCAGGAAAAAAGGCATTTTGCAGGAAGAGGGTAAACGCTGTTCATTATATTTTTTCGTGGTAAAAGGGTGCCTGCGTTTGTTCTTTACCGACCATAACGGAACAGAACAAACGCTGCAATTTGCATTGGAAGATTGGTGGATGACCGACCTGGCCGCTTTTCGGTCCGAACGGCCATCCGCTTACACTATCCAGGCGTTGGAGGTAACTGAGGTATTAGCCATTTCCAGCCGCAATTATGAATTGCTCCTGTCAAAATTTCCTGTAATGGAAAAGTATTTTCGACTGGTCTATGAACGGGCATACGCGGCATCATTGCTTCGCATACAGTTGATCTCAAGGATGCCGAAGGATGAATTTTATGATCTGTTTCAATCCAGGTATCCGGCATTCATTCAAAGGATCCCGCAAAAAGTATTGGCCTCTTTTTTAGGTTTTACACCCGAATACCTGAGCGAATTGCGAAAAAACAAGGTGAAAGGAAAAGAGAATCAATGAAAAAATCTTCATGAAAAATACCTTTCTTAAACCAGCTTAAGTTTTCCCGGAACAGCTATAAGCATCTTTGTGTTATACAAATAACTAATAAACATCAAGATGAAAATAGTAGTTATCGGCGGTACCGGCCTCATTGGTAGCCAGGTAGTAAGTAATTTGCAGCATACCGCAAACGAAGTAATTGCCGCATCGCCCAGCAGCGGCGTTAACACCCTCACAGGTGAAGGGTTAAACGAAGTGTTGCAGGGAGCGCATGTAGTAGTTGATGTATCCAACTCCCCTTCTTTTGAAGATACTGCTGTGATGAACTTTTTTAAAACCTCCAATCAAAACCTGCTGGCGGCCGAAAAAGCCGCCGGGGTGCAGCACCACGTAGCTTTATCAGTAGTAGGCACCCAAAAATTGCAGGCGAGCGGTTATTTTCGGGCCAAACAAGTACAGGAGGATATGATCAAAGCATCGGGCATTCCTTATACCATCGTTCACGCAACACAATTTTTTGAGTTTGCCGGTGGCATTTTTCAAATGAGCATGATGGACGGAAAGATAGTATTGCCGGATGCTGATATACAGCCTATCGCGAGCAAAGATGTGGCCCGGTTTGTGGCAGAAACAGCATTAGCCGAGCCGGTCAATAATATACTGGAAATAGGCGGCCCCGGTAAATTCTCAATTACGGAGTGGATAAAACAGTACGCGCACGCAATGCACAAAAGCGATGAAATAGTTGCGGATGCCAGGGCTCTTTATTCGGGTGCACCGTTAAATACTGATACGTTAGTACCAGAAAGTGCTGTTTTCCTGGGTAAAACAACCTATGCGGACTGGATCGCAATACCTGGAAATCAGCGGTGAGGAAAATGACAAAAATTATGAGATCTACCACTTTGTAAAGGTGGTTGATCTTGTTTTCGGCCGTACGCAATTTGTCGCAAACATACCGTCATAATGCCTGAATCACCTCTCATGCCGGCACCTCATTCGTACTAAATTTGTATTAAACTAATAACAAACAAAATGAGAAAGATCACGATCATGGAACATATCTCGCTGGACGGCGTGGTCCAGTCACCCGGCGGACGTAAAGAAGACGAAGATGGCAATTTTACGCACGGCGGGTGGTCGATGCGGTTTTCAGATGACATTATCGGGAAGGCCATTGTAACAGCACACGACAGAAGTTTCGATCTGCTGCTTGGCCGTCACACCTACAACATATGGGCAGCCTTCTGGCCTACGGTCCATGAAGGTACGATAGCGAACAGTTTCAACGCCGCGACAAAATATGTTGCGACCCACAGGCCGGATAGCCTCAGATGGGGTCCTGTTAAGGACCTGGGCGCGGACATTGTCGAAGGCATCCGCCGCGTCAAGGCAACGGAAGGTCCCGACCTGCTTCTTTGGGGAAGCTCAACACTTACGCCCGTGCTGCTCGAAAACGGACTGGCGGACGAGATTATACTGATCGTCTACCCTGTTTTACTGGGCAAGGGAAAACGCTTCTTTTCGGATAATGCTTATCCGCAGGAGTTTGCGCTCGTCGATACAAAGATTGGGGCAACGGATGTGATCATGAATACTTATCGGTATGTGCGGGCATTGCCAACAGAATCCGGTGAAGTGAAAGGTTAACCCGGACGCTTGATAAATATCATTTCGGCTATAACTTTGTTATGTAATCATTAGACCCCTAAAAGAAAACCAAAACTAAAAATACCCATGAGAAAAGTAATCTTCGCAATCAACACCAGCATCGACGGCTACGTCCATTATGCCAACTTTAGTCCCGGAGAGGATGTTTTTGAGTATTTTAACGACCTGATGGCGGAATTTGACCTCATCGTGTATGGGCGCAAAATGTATGAGATCATGTTCCCCTATTGGGCCGACGAGGCGAATTGGGACAACAAATTAGACATTGAATTTGGCCAAACGATTACCGCCGTGGACAAAATTGTTTTTTCGCGAACGCTGGAAAGCGCTGAATACAACACGCGTATTGTTCGTACGGACCCTGTGGCCGAATTACGCAAACTGAAGCAGGCGCCGGGCAAGAGCATTTCGCTCAGTTCGGTGAGCATGCTTCCGGAATTAGCGAAGGCCGGGTTGGTGGATGAATTTCGTTTTGTAGTACACCCGGGACTTGTCGGCCGGGGGCCGCGCCTGGTGGAAGACGGCAGCCTGGCAGAGAATCTCAAATTAAAACTTGTTGAGTCGAGGGTTTTTAAATCAGGTGCTGTGGCGCTGAGATATTTAAAAGAATAACTAAAGATAATGTCAGTTTAAACGTAAATATTTACTGAAGAGAAAGTAAATAATCAGCTATCCTTTGGGTCTCTTTAATTGAAAAGCAAGGCTTAAAGTATCTCACATAGCCAAGTAATTGGTTTAAAGTTAAAATCTTTACGTGCTCAAACTCTTCAGTCGGTCTATGAGTTATTAGAACAATCAAGTTTCTTATCGGAATCTTTCTATTACCCCAATGATGTTCATTTAAGGATAATGGTGGTTCAAAAGCATCACCTTTTAGTATTTTATATACGGCAAAATTTGTCCGTTTGATTTGGTTAACAGGCGAATGCATACTTCGATTTTCAAGTGATTGTTGGCTCCAATTTTTTGTTTCTATAAGAAAAACACCAGAGGGTGCGATCAAGACATGATCAATTTGAATAGATAATATGTGGCCTTTCTCTTTTTTGTTGTATATCGGCGGCCTAAACAAAAGACTATAATTATTGATCAAAATATGATCATCAGATAGTTTTTGCAGTTCTTTGACCACCATTTGTTCACCCAATGCCCCATAAATTGAACTATTTAATTGATCGATTACAGTTTTTTTTCGATCAAGTTCTCTTAGTGCTAAAAAGCCACTTTCCGCCACGGCGTTTTCAAAATTTGAAGTGATATACTGATATCGTGCATTCTTCGCTGCTTGACTATCAATTAATTGCTTGGCTGATTGTTCAATTTTAAAATCCAAATTGCGCCTATTAGCCTGAATTTTTGATTTAAGATTAGTCGTCTTAAGGTATCTAATAACCTTTTGAACAACATTTTGAGGAGCAGAAGGCAAGTTATTTAGCCTATCTACGAGCACCTGTAGTTCAGACAACAATTGCTGCTCTGTCTCATACTTCTTTGTTATAACAGCAGTTTCCAATTGAATTATCTCATCACCAAGTCCGCTTTTTTCGTGCTCAATGATAAGTTTATGAATTGAAAGTATTTGCTGCCTTTCAATAGAATAGTTTTTTTGAAAGTGAATCAATTCGTTTACCGACTTGTACTCGTCTAAATTGTGCTCACGTAGATGAGATTTTATTACGGTCAAACAGCCTATTTGATTATGAACTTTGCACATGTATGTTTAGGTTGCAGCGGAATTACCAAAGTGAATATAAGCAAAAAAGTCTTTAGACTTACGACTAAAGACTTTCGGCTCAACGAAGCAGAATCAAAGCTTAACTTGTTTACCGTTAAACCCAGCAATGTTTTTTGTGGAATTTGAAATGTTTCAACATCCTTTATTTGGTATGACATAGATCACGTTGCCTGAAACAGACAAATCGAAGCCATAATTTTCAATAGCAGGAAGTACCAGTTTTTCCCATGTTTTGCCCATGTCAGATGACCGGAATATACCATCTGAGCGGCCGCATATTAAATATTTACCCATTTGTTTAATGGATAAAATATACGATGAAGATTTAAGTAAGCCTATTTTATTCATTAATGAACTACTAAAGGAAGGTTGGAGTTCTTCGCCTATGGCATTCCAGGTTTTTCCACTATCCAGTGAGATGTGTATGCTGTTTGTTTGGGTTATTGTATTGTGGACTATGGCAGCAAATCCTCCATCTATACGTTCCACAGCGATACCAGCCCCCGCTTCATTAATCACACGATCCCAGTTTTCACCATTATCGGTCGATCTTAATATTCCCTGTGAACCGGCAGCCAGGAGTACACCGTTTGACTCTGCCATTTTCATCACCCAGCCTCCGACATGCACATATTTCCAGGTTTTTCCACCGTTAGCGGATTTATAAACGGCGTTGTTGGAGCCGATGAAAACTGTGCCTCCCGTAGTTTCAAAAACGCTGCTTACTTGTTTCTCCTTATAATTTTTGTACATCCAGTCTACAGTTTTGTTAAGGCGTACGGCTTGTTCCTGAAAATTTGTGTACATGGGCGACCAATCACCCATTCCGTCTATTCGTTTTAAAAATTGCCCCCTGAAATTAAACGCAAATATCCCGTTCCTGCCAGGGGCAATGTTACCCTGTTCACCACGTAGAATATCTTTTGTCCAAAAACGGGTTGCGGCATTTGGTTCACTGTGATAAACCCCATTTCCGGCACGTAAATAGAGCCCGCGGTCATTTGCAAAGAAGCCATCTGTGCGCACACCCTCTCTCCGCAAATTTTCGGGCAAACCTTGGCTAATGTCCTGCCATGTTTGTCCGCCATCAGCAGACCGGAAAATGATGGGTATATGTTCTGACTTAGCCCCTTTTGTCGTTTTATCCCGCGCTTTCTTTTCTTTTAGTACAAAAGAATTCAGTAGAAATAATGCCAGGAGGATCGCCGGAACAAATACAAACAATCTTTTCATTTTTTTATTTTTCATATCCTTTTAATTTGATTCAACAAAATTACTTTGACTTATTTTAGCCCGAAGAACCTGGATTGTAAATAAAAATGTAACCTTTGTAAATAAACCGTAAACGGTATGTTTGATCGCTTGAACATCCTCTCCCGGAAACGTAAATACCTTTTAGGATTGACAATACTCCTGTCTGTCTCCATGATCTGTGTAGCTTTCAGCATAGAAGGCAATAACGATTTTAATGTCGCCCGAAGGGAAGTTTTGCTTCGCAAGGTTGGGGACGAACTGCTTTCACAATCGGGCGACCATACGTCGAGGGTACTACCGGTAAAAAAGATCGCAGAAAATGAATACCAGATCAGATTCGAAAAGGATCTTACATTTCTACCGGATTCGCTGGTAAATACTACGGGGCGTTTGTTGGCCAAAGACCCGCTCGCAAGCGATTATGTCGTTAACGTTCTAAACAACTCCAGCGTAGCCTACGGCTATGCTATATCAAAAAATAAAAAGAATGATATCATAGCATGCAGAGGAAGAAAACAACCGAAAGCATCTTATCTGATCGATATCAAATTCAAACCGACAGGAATAAATACTGCTAAGACTGGATATCTCCTGGGCGGTATGGCGTTTTTTGCATTTGTTGGTCTCATTTTTTTAAAACCTGTTAAGCTGCGGAGCGTCTTACCTAAAGGTCAGCTTACCGAGGCGTTCACTTTTGGCTCGGTATTGTTTGATGCGCGGGAACGGCAACTGGTAATCAATAAAAACACTATAGACCTTACCGGAACTGAAACGCGTCTGCTTCGCATATTCGCATCCTCCCCTAACCAAACCATAGAGAGAAGCCGATTGCAAAAAGAGATATGGGAAGACGAAGGCGTTATTGTAGGCCGCAGCCTGGATATGTTCATATCAAAACTCAGGAAAAAATTGGAACCCGAGCCGAATATCAAGATTGTTGTCATACGTGGTAAAGGATATATGCTTCAAATTAGCGTTTGAGGGGCTGCCGCCGGACCCTTTAAAACAACAAAGCCCCTAATGGGAGCTTTTGTACTCGGGCCGGGAATCGAACCAGCACGATCTTTTAGGTGAATGCCAGCTAAAGTCGGGCGCGTCTAAAATCTGACTCTGACTCGTCTTGGGAAATAACCTAAAAGTTAATTTTTTTAACTATTGATGGTTTACACCATATTTTTATAACAATTTGACAATCAAGTACTTAATTGCTAAAATTGCCAAAAAGTGTAAACCATGTAAACCATGCTACCCCGCTGTCCGAAGCCTCCGGGCTTACATTAAATAACAAAGCCCCGGTGTCTTTCAGCCAGGGCTTTGTACTCAGAGCGGGAATCGAACCCGCACTCCGTTTACGGGAACAGGATTTTAAGTCCTGCGTGTCTACCAGTTCCACCATCTGAGCGGATGGATTATCTTCTAACAACAAATCCCTTCTTTTAGGTGGAAGGGATTCAGAGCGAAAGACGAGATTCGAACTCGCGACCCCGACCTTGGCAAGGTCGTGCTCTACCAACTGAGCTACTTTCGCATTTACAAACTACTTTCGCGTTTGCGGAGTGCAAATATAGAGAGAAATGACTATTCCGCAAGCAGTAAATGGAAAATTTTTGAATTTGTACGGTAATTGCCTGATTTCGTTTAAATAAACTCAGTATTATTTCAGTACATTAAGCCTTACAATCTTTTGTATCTTAATTCTTACCTCACAGAACAGGTGCTTTCGAAACAAATTCAACCTGCAAGCCTTTATCCATTCTATGCCAAAATGGTTAAAATATAGTCTTTGGACCGTCGCAGGAGTAATCGTATTGTCGGTGCTGCTCGTTATCGGCACATTGGTTTATATCACTTATAACGAGGATAAGGTGCTGAAGATGGTGAGCTCCGAGCTGAACGAAAAACTCGACGGCAAGATCATCATCGGCGATATGCGGCCGCAATTCTTCAAGCGTTTTCCCAACGTGTCGCTTGAATTGAAGGACGTCAGGATACTTGACCGAAAGTTTGACCAACACCACCATACCCTGCTCGATGCAAAAGAGTTCTATGTTTCGCTGAACGCGATCTCTTTGGTAACAGGTAAAGCCAGTATCGATCGCATTGATATTGACCAGGCTTCCGCCGACCTGTATACCGATAGCACAGGTTACAGCAATTTGAGCGTTTTTGGCAAGAAACGTAAATCGCTTAAGAAAACCGAAACCGGTGGCGGTCCTCCCCCCGACTTACAACAATTCAGTTTTTCGAGGCTCGACCTGAAAGTTGATGACCGCAAACATGGAAAGCTGTTTTATTTCTTGGTGAATGACCTGGACGGCTCAATGGCAACCACCGTTAACGGCTGGAAATCAAGCTTTCACTTGGGTGTTCAGGCTCATAGCATGACCTTCAAAGCCAGTCAAGGGAGTTTCATCAAAGAGGAACCGGTTACCGGCGACTTTACTGCCGGCGGTGATGACGAAGGCCGGATCGACCTGCGTTCGGACGATTTGCAGATCGGACCGAACCAATTTAAGCTCGACGCTGTTTTCGGGGCCGACAAACGCCCCGCGGATTTTGCTATACACCTCACCTGCGACGAGATCACCTGGCGGCAGGCCTCTCAGCTGTTGTCGTATAACATCAAAAAAAAGCTGGACCGGTATAACATCAGTCAGCCTGTTGCTGTAACCGCGCGCATTAGCGGCAGTTTTGCGGGCGGAGATCCGTTTCTTTACATCACAGCCAAAATTCGCAACAGCACCATCACTACGCCGGTCAACAAAATGGACGGCTGCAGCATGAATGCCATTTTTACCAATAATTACGAGAACGGGAAAGGTTTTACTGACGACAACTCCGTTATACGTTTCATCGGACTGGAAGGCAGCTACAAGCATATTCCCTTTGCTATCGATACGGGCAGCATAGTCAACCTGAACAAGCCAATAGCGACCGGGAACTTCAGGGCCGATTTCCCGGCAACATGGCTCAACGAGATGCTGGGTAACAACACGGTCCGTTTCACAGGCGGAAGGGCGATCATCAAACTGCGCTACAAGGGCGATATTGTGAACTATGAGATCGACCGGCCCTTCGTTTCGGGTTTCGTAAACCTCAGGAACGCCGGCATTGTTTACATACCCGATAAGCTGAAACTGGTGAAAAGCTCCATCTCGCTCAATTTTATAAACAACAATCTTATCCTGAAAAACATCCGAATGCAAACGGGGCACAGCGTGGTGCTGATGAACGGTCGCGTGAACAATTTCATGAACCTGTACTATACCGATCCGGAAAAGATGCTGCTTACCTGGAACATTTACAGCCGGAACCTGTATTTGAAAGAATTCATCGACTTTTTGGGCGCGGGCGGTAAAAAGCCAGCCAAAAACGCTATGTCGGCTGTGAATAGCGGTAACGCCATCGACCAGCTAAGCAATGTTTTGGACAAAGGCAGCGCACAAATGCGCCTGGTGATTGACAGCGCTCATTACGCGAAATTCCTGGCTACAAATGTCCGCGCCGATTTGCTGACTACCGAAGATGCTGTTATTATCAAGAATGTCAAACTGAAACACGCCGGGGGATTTTTAAAACTGGACGGGTCGATACAGCGGGGCAGTGATCTGAATAAATTATCGCTCAATACTACTATCAGCCACGTGGATGTAAATGAGTTTTTTGCGGCGTTCAATAATTTTGGCCTGAGTGACTTCACTGCCAATAACCTGAAAGGATATCTTTCTGCCAAAACACATATCACGGCCGGCCTTACGGATGATGGCCAACTGGTGAAGAACTCGATCAATGGTACGCTGGATGTGAACTTGCAGCAAGGGCAGCTGATTAATTTCAAGCCGATCAATGGTATTGCCAAATTCGCGTTTCCCCGCCGTAACCTTAAAGATATCCGTATCGGCGAATTGAATGCGCACTTTGATGTGGATGGTGACCAATTCAAGGTTTACCCGATGAAGCTAAGCTCGAGCGCTATCAACATGGATGTGGCCGGTACTTATGGCATTTCCAAAGGCACCGACCTGGATATTGATGTTCCTTTAAGAAATCCTAAAAAGGACTCAACAATTGCCGATCCCATAAAACTCGGGAAAAAGCGCTATAGGGGCGTTGTGCTTCACCTAAAAGCCAAAGCCGACTCTACAGGAGCCGTTAAGATCAGTTTGAATAAGAACAGGAAATAGTCCGGTAATAATACAATCTTCACCGCTTCACCGGCTCGATAAATATTTGTTTCATACGCGGAAATTCCTTCCTGATATTTTGCATGATCCTTTCTATAGCATCGGTGATTTGGCCGGTCGTGAGGTTATCTTTAAAAACCGCATTCAGCTGTAATATCACTTCTTCCGGCGACAGGTACATGGAAAAGTGCCTCTTGACCTTTATCACCGATGCATCTTCTTCCGTAATGGCGACGATCCGCCTGAGCGTTTTTCTGCTGGTCGTTTCGCCCATTAACAGGCTTTTGCTTTCCCGCACCAGGATAAAAGATATGACGACCAGCATTGCCCCAATCAGCATCGAAGCACCGCCATCAAAATGCGCATTGTGATAATACCTGCCCAGCGATATCCCGAGGAAGGCGATAAACAGGCCAAGAACGTCGCCGGCGTCGCCGAGCAGCGTAATGAATACCGATGGGTCCTTACTTTGCTTGATGGCTGGCCAGAAAGACGTTTTGCCTCGCTCCCGGTTAAAAACCTTTAAAGCAGTATACATTGAGATACCCGTAAATATCAGCGAAATAAACAGTATAATATAGTTCCACAGAATGTTTCCCTGGAACTCGGGATGCCTGAACCGCAGCAGGCCTTCATAAAACGAAATGCACCCGCCCACTATAAAAATGATCAGCGACACAATGAACGACCAGAAATATAATTCGCGGCCATAACCGAACGGACGGTATTTGTCGGCCCGTTTCCTGCTAATCTTGATCCCCCAAAGCAACAGCAATTGGCTGATGGTGTCGATCACCGAATGAATACCTTCCGATATCATAGATGAGCTGCCTGTAACCGTCGCTGCAATGAATTTGGATATGGAGATTAGCATATCCGCGGCAAGCGAAACATAAATGAACGTCCTAGATTTCATATAGACTTCCTATAACAATCGAATGGGAAACATGTTGGGGCGATTAAAGCCGACGGCTGCTATCCCAAAACCCTTTTGCAATTTTTTTAATTTTGAAGAAACCTATTGTTATTAACGTTGTTATACTTTCAATTTCCACTGCTTTAATAACTCCTTTAAAATAAAATATTTACATGAAAAAGGTTTCTTTACTCACGCTGATGGCGCTTTTCTTTTTTGCGGCATGTAAAAAAGATCACAACAACATCTCCGGTCACAATTCCGGCAAAAAAATGGATACGCTGCAGGGAGCCATCACTGCGAGCGTGACACTCGACCCTTCTAAAAATTACTACCTTAAAGGGCAGGTTTATGTTAAAAACAATGCGACGCTGACAATTCCTGCAGGTATTACCGTATTCGCGCAGGTAAACCAGGCACGCTCTGCAAAAAGCGCATTGATAATCACCCAGGGATCGATGATCAACATCAATGGCACGGCCGATCAACCGGTTGTGTTTACATCCGCGTCTTCAACACCTCAGCCCGGCGATTGGGGCGCCATTGTGATAATGGGCAAAGCACCAACCAATTCCGGCACAGGCTATGCCGCGGGGCTGACGCAATCGAGCGATACCAAATACGGCGGGAGTATTTTGGGTGATAACTCCGGCTCTATCACTTACCTGAGACTTGAATATACAGGCGGTATTAACCCTCCGGCCGAAGACGAATGGGCCATTGATAAAGTGAGCGGGCTCGCCATGTTAAGCGTCGGCTCGGCAACTACGGTCGACCATGTGATGGTAAAATATTCGAATGACGATAGTTTTCAATGGGTTGGCGGTACGGTAAACGCAACCCACCTGATCAGCTATAATGCTGGCGACGATGATTTCGATTTTGATATGGGTTATGAAGGGAATCTCCAGTTTTTGGTCGGTTACCGTGCTCATGCATCTTCACAGGCATTGCGTGCAAATGGTGTTGAAAGCTATAACGACTCGGTTCCTACAACCAATACTCCTTTAACCCGGCCTGTTATTTCAAACATGACCCTTATCGGGCCGCAGGGAGCTGATGCTAATGTCACCAATGTGTGGATGGGAGTTTATATGCGCAAGGGAACCCGGCTTGCTATCAGGAATTCACTGGATGCTGAATATTCGAAGGGCGCCTTTATGAGTTGCCCGAGAACCCGTCCGGTAATATTAGCAGATGACGACGCCGAATTCAGGCACAACCTGGTAGAAACCGATACTGTGGCCCGCACGTTCGCATGGGATCAGGGGCAGGTCATCGCCGTACCCGACCCGGCGATGACGACATTTATGACGAACTCTGTTAACGTAAACAGTGTCTTAAATACTTCAGGCGACTTTAAATTCGTGTCGTTATATCCAACCAGCGGCGCGCCGGATCTAACACCAGGCTCTGGCTCACCGGCCTTAAGCGGCGTCGATTTTACAGGTGTTGACTTTTCAAATGCGTTCTTTATTCAGACTAGTTACCGCGGCGCCATTGCGCCTGACAATAACTGGGCGGCGCAAAGTAATTGGGCCAATTGGAACTAGCAAATTGTTTTGAATCGATATAAAAGGAAGGCCGGCCTATTAAAGGGTCGGCTTTTCTCTTGTTATAAATTCGCATAAATCCTTACCTTTCCGGCCTGATTATGTACGACATCTGCTGTATTGGACATATTACCCTGGATAAGGTAGTCACCCCCCGCTCGGAAATGCACATGGCCGGGGGTACCGCATTTTATTTTTCTTCAGCACTGCAGCAACTGGATACCCGTTACCTGCTGATTACCTCAGTTGCTGAAAGCGAGATGGACTATGTGGACGATCTGCGCGAAAAAGGGACCGAAGTATGGGCGTATCCGAGTGCACATACCGTATATTTTGAAAATATTTACGGCGACAACCCGGACAACCGGGCGCAAAACGTATTACAGCAGGCCGATCCCTTCACCGTTGAACAATTAAAGGATGTGGACGCGGGGGTATTTCACCTGGGACCGCTGCTGGCCGGTGATATCCCCCTGGAATTGGTCAGGTTCCTCTCTTCAAAAGGCAGGGTTTCGCTCGATGTGCAGGGCTATCTGCGAAAGGTCACGCACAAGAAAGTGTATCCGGTAACCTGGTCCGAAAAGCATGAAGCGCTGCAACATGTCGATATCCTTAAAGCGGACGAGGCTGAGTTGTGCGTATTGACGGGTATAGAAAATGTGCAGTACGGCGCAAAAATGGTTGCCGACCGCGGCGTGAAGGAAGTAGTGATCACGAACGGAAGCCTGGGCTCATTTATTTACAGCGAAGGGGAATTTTATAAAATACCCGCCTATGCACCCGAAAACATAATTGACGCCACCGGCTGCGGCGACACTTATATGGCAGGCTACCTGTATATGCGGGCCAAAGGCGCTGACATCCAGCGGGCCGGCGAATTTGCAGCTGCAATGGCCAGCCTCAAAATGGAATCGGCCGGACCGTTTTCCGGTACTGAACATCAGATCTTGGACCGTTTAGCCCGAACGTAATGCTCATCAGCAACGTAAAAAGCGATAACCAACTATTAATTCTCGCTTCTAATATTTACTTTTAAAGACAATTGGTTGTCCGACTCATGAAAAAAATCCTGACCATTACACTCCTTGTTATCAGCTGTCAAGCATTCGCGCAGAAGGATTCGTTGAAAGTGTACAATGCAGACCGTATCCGCATTACATCCGGCGGCATGGACGTTTTGGGCGCCTGGGGGCTGGTGAACCTCGGTTCCGGTGCGTATTTGAATTGGGGCACAGGAAGTAAAACGGAATTAGTTACCATTGGACAAAACACTGTCGCAACGAGTGTTAGTAAGATAAGCCCTGAACTAAAATATTTCGCCCAGATGAATACCATTTGGGGCAGCGTCGATTTCGTGACAGCGTTATTAGGTTATACCGGAGTGCAAAAAGATATCCGGAAAAATCTCTCGGCTGCAGAAACCCTTGAACGGCAAAACCGGATCGAAAAAATATTCTTTGTGAATGGCTGCCTGGATGTGGCTTATGTCGGTACAGGCTTATACCTTAAACTCGCCGGCGATTCGCGCAATTCGGTTATGATGAAGGGCTACGGTGAATCGATCCTGATGCAGGGTGGTTTTTTGCTCATTTTCGATGGGCTGATGTATAAATCCGAAAAAGCAAATGGCAGCAAGCTCAGGAATTTCCTCGAAAAACATCCGATCTCTTTCGACGGCCGCAGGGTGGGAATCATCTTCAATATGTAATTACTTCTAAGCGTAAATTTTCTGGCCGCGTCACTCTCCTTTTGGCCTGAAAGCGGCATTGACAATGGTTCGGGCCGTCCTGATTCTTTAAAAAATTTAACATATATGACAAAACCCTATCATGAACGACATTGTTCTCCTTACAATTAACCCATTAATTACCCTATAAACTTTTAAGTCATGAGTGTTCAAGTTGAAACAATGAAGGCACAGGAAGTTGCCCACAGGCTTGTGGAACTTTGCCGTGAGGGAAAAAATGCACAGGCTATCACTGAGTTGTATGACGATCACGTTGTCAGCATCGAACCCGAAGGTTCGCCAATGGCAGGAAAAACCGAAGGTAAGCAGGCTGTATTGGACGGCACGAACAAGTGGTATGAGTCAGTTCAGGAACTGCACAGTGCAGAGATCTCTGATCCGATCGTAACTGGCAACTTTTTTGCTTGCGCCATGAACGTCGATGCGACCTACAAAGAGCACGGCAGGAATGAGATGAATGAGATATGTGTATTCGAGGTAAGAGACGGCAGGATCATTCGTTCGCAGTTCTTCTATAATTAACTAAACAGCTTGAAAAAATTACTGCTCGGGGGCCACAGGCCCCTTTTTTGTGCGTAACAATGCCGATACTTATAACACCGGAATTTTCTTAATAATGTCGATCAGGTTATATTTGGTGGCTAACCAATTCAAATCATGAACCTGAAATATCTGCCGCTGGTCGTCCTGCTCAGCGCGAGCTTTGGAACTGTCTTCGCCCAAACAGTCACCACTACGATCACCGAATGGCAAAATGGCAAAAACGGCGCTGTATCGCTAACTTATGATGATGCGTCACGGCACCAGTTCACAAGGGCGCTGCCTATAATGGAAAGGCTGAAGCTGCCTGCTACTTTTTTTGTGATCACGGGCCCTATCACAGGTTCGCAATACCATGGCAAATTTATTGGCCGGCCTGTAGCAGAGATCATCAAAGAATCAGCTACTATCCCGACAAACGATAAAAACTTTTTGGAGCGCTGCTCGGCCGCGGGATATTTAGGTTATAAGGGCACTATCTCCTACCATACACGCGCAGGCGGCGCTTACGATTCCGGTCACAAGGATCGTGCATTTAAACTGATGGATTCATTATATGCTAAGGTTCGCCACGGCGATTTCCAGCCCGGATATGAACCGTGTCCGGAGTATTTACAGGCCGAAGGCTCAAGTTGGGAAGATTTTAAGAAGGACGCTGCCGAAGGATATGAAATAGCCAGCCATTCCATCACCCACGCAACCATGCCTGGTATGGATTCGGTGAACATAATTTACGAGCTTCAAAAAAGCAAGGAAGAGATATTGAACCATCTCGGCCCGAAATATACCTTCTCCTGTGAAGTGCCTTATGGCTATGAGACCGGAAGGGTGATGCAGATTGCTTATCCCTATTACCCTGCTTTCCGAAACCGGATGCCCGAGCCCTGGCTGAAAGAAATTGATCGCGCAAGCAGGAAATTGCCCCACCCTACCGATAAAGACTATGTGCAATGGCAGCGTGGCGCCACTACCAAGACACCGTTGCCGATGATGAAATCGTGGGTAGATACGGCGTACAACAGCAAAGATACGTGGCTGGTGCTGGTTATCCACGGCGTGGACAGCTTGGGTTACGAAGCACTGAACCACCAATTGCTGGATGAATATTTCCAGTATATCAAAGGCAAACAGGATAAATTATGGGTGGCTACCTTCGGTGATGTGACTAAATACATGCGCGAGCGCGAAGCAGCTAAAGTAAATTCAACCCAAAGCGGCGGAAAGATCAACGTAACGCTTACACATTCGCTGAATAAGAACATGTATGACCTTCCGTTGACACTGAAAACCTATGTGCCGGCAGCATGGAAAACAGCTAAAGTACAGCAGGGGAAACGCATATACAACGAAAGCGTTTTGACAGATAATAAAGGCAGTTATGTGATGTTCCGGGCAGAGCCGAATGGGCCAGAAGTTATCCTATCCAAGTCCTGAGTCGGCTTAAAAGACTTCCGAAGTTTTCGAAACTGCGGAAGTCTGATCAAAGCAGATTATTTATTAAAAATATCGTCTGAAAGATTGGTATTGGCAGTAGCGGTTGTTACTTTATAAGTTAGCGGAAACCCTAAAAGGCTGTTCGCTTCGGAGAAAGGTATCTTTACACCGGTATTAATGTCGCGGTAATCGCTGTATTCCATATGCGTTGCGCCTGGCGAGGTTGCATATTGGGCAGCTTTTAAGCCTGTTTTCGCATCGTAAAAATACTTCACACTGACGCCATCAGGCTGTGTCACGGTAACCATATATGCCGGGGCACCATTTATAATGCTGTATTTGTCGTCAAGTTTCATGGCGTATCCCTGCTGGTCAAAATTCAGCTCGGGGAATAACCTGTAACGTGCTTTAACCGCTCCTCTTTCAGAACCAACCGGCTGCCGACGGCCGCGCTGCATGATGATCACGCTGTCGCCGTTAATAGCGATGTGCATGAAGACAGCGTTTCCGAACTGCGGCACTTTGATGTCCTCCGCAAACTTATCGGGCATCTTATATTGATTTGTCCGCACGATCTGCGTACCCTGGATATCGCTCTCCGATGTTGTGGTCAGTTCCGTAATGGCTTTTACCTTATCGATGCCGCCAATGGCATCGAAATAGTTTTTCACAACCGACGCCGCTGTAACGTTTTTATCCATTTGCTGACCGCTGATGGCGTTGTTCTCTGGGTTGGTATCGGGCTGGATATGGTCAGGGTCGAGCAGTGCATAAACGATCTTCGATGTTGATTTATACCGGAATGTCCATTTGCCGCCGCGCTCCCAAATCTCCGCAGGGAGGGTAACTCGCGAGGTATTGCCGTTTTCCTCTTTAACTTCAAGGATGACAGGAAGCGCCATCTGACCTTTATTCTCGAGGCTGATCATAGCGCCTTTTGACGGGTCCTTATCAATATATTCGATCGATCTAACTGCCTGGTCATCGCTCCAGGTGCTGAGGAACCACTCGTTCCAGAACCAGCTCAGGTCCTCTCCCGCCGCGTTATCCATAGAATGAAAGAAATCCCAGGGTGTGGGATGTTTGAACGCCCAGCGTTTGATATAAGTGCGGAAGGCGTAATCGAAACGTTTTTCGCCCAATACCTGTTCGCGAAGGATCGTCAGCCCCAGTGCCGGTTTTTCATAGGCCGCAAAACCCAGGTTATTTGCCTGGATCACATCCGGCGTATTCAAAATAGCGTCCATTCCCGGCGCGAACATGGCTGGGGCCTGCTTTTCAACGTCGGCTTTTTCGTAATACTCGCCCTTATTAAATACCCTCGTATCCACTTTGTTGATGAAGGTATTAAAACCCTCGTCCATCCAGGCATATTTGCGTTCGTTCGATCCGACGATCATCGGGAACCAGTTATGACCGAATTCGTGATTGGTAACGTCCCATAGCCCGCCCTGCCGGTTTTGCATACCACAAAAAACTATTCCCGGGTATTCCATGCCGCCAACTGAACCGGCGACGTTGGTCGCCACCGGGTAAGTGTATTCAAACCACTCGTTAGAATACAATTCGATACAATTCTTTACGTATTCGGTGCTGCGGCCCCACGATTTCGTGCCCTTGCTTTCTACAGGGTAAACCGATTGCGCCAGAGCCTTTTTGCCGCTCGGCAAATTGATACGTGCTGCATCCCATATAAAGGCTTTCGAAGCCGCCCACGAAACGTCGCGGGCATTGGTGCACGAAAAGTGCCAGGTAAGGTTAGCCTTTTGCGGATGCATCGACGCATTTTGGAGGTCGGCTGAATCCTTGATCATCACCGTTTTGTCGCTGTTTTTTGCGGCAGCAATGCGCTCCATAACCTTTGGTGTCAATACTTCCGCCGGATTTACCAGTTCGCCCGAACCAACTACGACCATGTTTGCTGGTGCGGTAACGGTGTAATCGAAATTGCCGTATTCCAGGTAAAACTCTGATTGACCCATGTATGGGATTACGTTCCAGCCGGTTACATCGTCATAAACTTCCATCCGCGGGTACCATTGGGCTATCTCGTATATCCAGCCGTTTTTGGTTTTTACACGACCCATGCGATCTATCCCATATTCTGGCACATCAAAAGCATAATCGATCCTGATCCGGATCACGCCGCCCTGGGATCTCAACGCATTCTTCAGGTCGATCCGCATACGGGTATCGGCTACTTCGTAACTGGCTTTTTCCGATTTTTTGTCCTGGATTATCGTAACACTTTTGATCTCATCACCCTGGGTGAAAGTCGTGCTGTTGAAACGCCCAGCGTCAGTCGGACTGGTCGCCTGGCCACGCGAATCTTCGCGGAAAAGGTTCTGATCCAACTGCAGCCATAAAAAGCCCAGCGCGTCGGGACTGTTATTGGTATAAGTGATAATAGTTGTGCCGGTCACACGATGCTTAGCGGTATCCAGCATAACGTTCAGCTTATAATCGGCGCGGTTTTGCCAGTACTTTACGCCCGGCGCACCACCCCCGGTGCGGTATTCATTTCCCTGCTGCCCTTTGTAAAACAACGGGTTGAATACTTTATGCTGATCGTATTTAGGGGTGTCCTGGGCATGTACTGCCAACGCGCTGCTAAACACAAAAAGTGACAGGGCAATCTTTTTAAATTTCATAAAATGTTAATGATTGAGATTTGTGAGGCAAGATAGATAATTAGTTGAAATATTGTTTAGACTAAGACGTTGTCCCAATTGTAAATGTTACAAGTTTTAGTCCGATAGTATCGATGTTTATACAATGGGAAAATTGACTAAATCCAAGCCTAATCCATCTTTCGGACCTTATTTAATAAATGTTAATAAATACGCTGCTGATTTCTAAACTACTTTATACGTTGTCACGTATAAATGGGCATTTGTGTGAGAAACGATGAAGACAAGACAGCATCATTTATTAAATAATGGATGGAAAGATTATCCTTCTGAATTAAACCCGGAGAACTGCCAGCTTATCCTTGTGTTCGGCGCCCCCGAGGCCATAACAAAACCCGGAACTTACGATTATCTACGATCCATATACCCTAAAGCAGATATTATACTATCATCCACTGCAGGCGAGATCATTGGCGATACCGTATACGACGATAGCGCGGTGGCTACAGCGATCGGGTTTGAAAAAACCCAAATAAAATGTGTCGAAACCAATATTAAACACCACAGCAACAGCTTCGAAACGGGCCGCTTCCTGTTAAGCCAGCTGGCGGCAGACGACCTGAAAGCAGTTTTCGTGATATCCGACGGTACGTTTATCAATGGCAGCGAATTAGTAGAAGGGTTGAGCAATGACGCGCATCATGCCATCATCACAGGCGGCCTGGCAGGTGATGCGGCACGGTTTGAAAAAACGTTTACCGGTTTGAACGCGGTTCCGTCACAGGGCAATGTGATAGCTGCGGGCTTTTATGGCGACGATATCATTATCGGACATGGCTCATTAGGCGGTTGGGATGAATTTGGCCAGGAACGCACCATTACACGTTCGGATAAAAATGTCCTTTTCGAGATCGATAATAAAAATGCACTCCAGCTTTACAAAGAATACCTGGGCGATTACGTGAACGAATTACCGGGTTCGGCGCTGCTTTTCCCGATCTCTATCGGGCTCAACGGTTCGGACAAGAAACTCGTGCGAACCATCCTGAGCATCAACGAAGATGAAAATTCAATGACCTTCGCCGGTAATATGCCCGAAGGCAGCAAAGTGAGGCTGATGAAGGCGGATTTCGACAAACTTATCGAGGCATCCTCAGATGCGGCTGGTCAGTCCTTCGGCAATCAAAACCCCGACCTGGCTATACTCATAAGCTGCGTGGGCCGCAAGCTGATATTGCAGGAAAGAACCGACGAGGAAGTTGAAGCGGCAAAAGAAATATTGGGGCCTGATACGGCTGTTACCGGTTTTTACAGCTATGGCGAAATATCGCCGTTCAACCCGGGCAGCCATTGCGAACTGCATAACCAGACCATGACGATCACCACATTTACAGAATTATAAGGCAAAGGATATTAGTGCGGTATGGCATTTCATCATGTACTGAGTAAACAGATCAAAAAACTTCTTCCAGAGCATTATTTGCAAGAAGAGGCTATGCAGCGCTTCCTCGAAAGCATCAGCAATTCCTATTGCTCGTTCGAGAAGGCAAAAAAAATATCCGAGCATGCATTTACTATAAGCGAACGCGAATACCAGGAAGTAAACAGCTATTTGCTTAAGGAAAACGAGATCAGGCAGGAGTCTATCTCCGAAATCAAAAAAGCGATCCGCTCGCTGGCGCCGGATTCTATCCTGGCGAATGACCAGCCCGGTGACGACCTGATCAATATTATTAAATACTTGCAGGAACAGATCGGCAAGGCCAAAGAGCTCGAAAACCAGCTGATACTCGCTAAAGATGCTGCGGAAAATGCCACTACGGCAAAGTCGCACTTTCTTTCGGCCATGAGCCACGAGATCAGGACGCCAATGAATGCTGTGATCGGATTTACCAACCTGCTTTTGCAGATGAATCCGCGCCAGGATCAGATGGAATATCTTGATATGCTCAAATTTTCAGCTGAAAATCTATTGGTGCTTATAAACGACATCCTTGATTTCAGCAAAATTGAAGAAGGAAAGATCACATTTGAAGAGACCGATTTCAGCGTGAAAATCCTGCTGAATAATATCAGGCAGGCATTGCTTCCAAAAGCTACTGAAAAAAATATTCAGTTGAAACTGCTGATGGATCCTGAGTTACCTGATACGTTCAGGGGTGATCCGGTAAGGCTTGGCCAGATATTGACCAACCTGATCAGCAATGCGGTGAAATTTACCGGTGAAGGCAAGGTCTGCATCAACGTTTCGCTCGAATCCAAATATGATAAATACACTACCGTTGATTTCGAGGTGATCGATACAGGCATTGGCATCGATGCAGATAAACTTAATTGCATTTTTGAAAGCTTTACCCAGGCGAGCTCGGATACAACACGAAAATTTGGCGGCACAGGCCTGGGTCTTGCCATTACCAAACGCCTGCTTGAATTGATGGGCAGCCAGATCAGGGTTAATTCGGAGCTGGGCAAAGGTTCGAGGTTTTATTTCAGCCTTAAACTGAAAAACAGCGCCAGCAAGCTCGCAAACACTGCGGCCGCCCGCGAACATTCCGACATGAAAAACCTTAAAGGCGTCAAGGTATTGATGGCGGAAGACAATAAGATCAATGTGATATTGGCCAAACAATATCTGAAACTTTGGGGAATTGATTGCGATGTCGCTGATAACGGACGCGTGGCCTTTGATATGGTTCAGCATAACGATTATCATCTTGTGCTGATGGACCTGCAAATGCCCGAGATGGACGGCTACCAGGCAACCATGGCGATAAGGGCATTACCGGAAAAGAAGTTCAAAAAGCTGCCGATCATCGCATTGACCGCCTCCGCTATGCTCGACATAAAGGATCAGGCCTTCACCGCGGGAATGAACGATTATATCAGCAAACCCTTTAACCCGGATGAGCTGCACCAAAAGATAAAAATCCACGCTGCGAAGGCTGTCGCCGATGCAATTCCTGTCGGCTAACCCCGATTAATGCCATCTTCCGGACTTTCGGACTTATGCGGACTTCCGGACTAATTAATTACTTTTGCCGTTGATTTGGAAAATTCCTTGTCACTTTCAATGGATATATCAGTAGTAGTACCACTATATAACGAAGTGGAGTCGTTGCCCGAGCTGACTGAATGGATCAGCAAAGTGATGGCCGACAACAACTTCACTTACGAGATCATCATGGTTGATGACGGCAGCAACGATGGCTCGTGGGACATGATCCTGAAGCTGCGTGAGGTTAATCCGAATATCCGCGGTATCAAATTCAGGCGCAATTACGGCAAATCGGCCGCATTGAATGTAGGTTTCGGCGCTACCAAGGGCCACGTGGTAATTACTATGGATGCTGATCTGCAGGACAGCCCGGACGAGATACCAGAACTATACCGCCGCATCGCCGAGGATAATTACGACCTCGTTTCCGGCTGGAAGGCCAAACGCCATGACCCGCTAAGCAAAACCATACCTACCAAAATATACAACGCTGCTACCCGTCGTATGTCAGGCATCAAAAACCTGCACGATTTCAATTGCGGTCTGAAAGCTTACCGCGGCGCTGTGGTGAAAAACATCGAAGTATATGGCGAGATGCACCGTTATATACCGGTAATAGCTAAATGGGCCGGTTTTACAAAGATCGGCGAGCAAATTGTGGAACATCGTCCGCGGAAATATGGCAAAACCAAGTTCGGGATGAGCCGCTTTATCAACGGCCTGCTCGACCTGATGTCCATATTTTTTGTTGGGAAATTTGCCAAACGTCCAATGCACTTTTTCGGTACAATGGGCACATTAAGCTTCCTGACGGGCTTGATCATAACGATATGGATGATTGTCGACAAGCTCGAGTCTATCGCCCGTAAAGAGCATTTCCGCGATATCACTCAACAACCCTTGTTCTATATTGCCCTTGTCGCGATCATCATAGGCACACAATTGTTCCTGACGGGTTTTGTGGCCGAACTGGTTTCTCGTGGTTCGCACGATAGGAATAATTACCAGATCGAGGAAACGGTTTGATTCAAGACGTGAGATTTGAGATAGGAGATTTGAGATAATTAAATCTGCAAGAAGAACAAACTTACACTCTCCAAATCTGTCTCATATCTCATATCTCACATCTCATATCTAAAAAATGCTCTTCTCCATCATCATACCGCTTTATAACCGTCCGCAGGAAATTAAAGAACTGCTGGAAACACTGCTCTGTCAAACTTATAAGCAATTCGAGGTATTGGTGATCGAAGACGGATCGGTGAATGATGCAGAAGATATTGTCAAGAGCTTTTCTGGTAAACTTGACGTATGTTACTTCAAAAAGCATAACGAAGGCCAGGGATTTACACGAAACTATGGTTTTGAGCGCGCCAAAGGTGATTATTTCGTGATCTTCGACTCTGACTGCCTGATCCCTGAAAACTACCTGCAAATCGTTAACGATTACCTGCAAACCACCTGGCTGGACGCCTACGGCGGCCCGGACGATTCGCATCCATCGTTCACGCCTGTTCAAAAGGCCATCAGCTATAGTATGACCTCCCCTTTTACCACAGGAGGCATTCGCGGGCGTAAAAAAGGCATTGGCGATTTCACGCCACGCAGCTTCAACATGGGCGTATCGCGCAAGGCATGGGAAACCGTAGGCGGTTTCCTCATCACCCGCGCAGCCGAGGACCTGGAGTATAGCATCCGCATCCGTTCGGCCGGTTTTAAGATTGGCCTGATACCCGATGCGAAGGTGTATCACAAACGCCGGACGAACTTTTACCAGTTTTACAAACAGATCCATTTCTTCGGCAGGGCGAGGATTAACCTTTATAAATTCTATCCAAATGAACTGAAGCTGATCCATTTTTTTCCGGCGGCATTTACGCTGGGTTTGATATTCACTATCATCGCCAATATTTTTTGGGGATGGGTGGCTGAAATCTGCGACGCCCTTTTAGCCGTACTTATATTGTTGATATTTTTTCATGCCTGGTATAAAAACAAATCGTTAAAAGTTGCATTTTTGAGCGTTGCTGCCGCCTTTACTCAACTGGTAGCCTACGGATTAGGATTTATGCAGGATTTTTGGAAACGTGTTGTATTAAAACGATCATAAGCTGATATGTACCATCCCTTTTCGGTGCCTGATACTATCAAGACTTCCTGGTATCTCGTACGAAAGAATTTTTCGCTGATAGCCATTTACTCGCTTATCAGCTTTTTCGTTATAATCGGATCGTCTTCCGTTATCTATATTTTTTTTCGCGATAATATTCTTTCAATATCGATAAGCTGCATCTGCTTTTTATTGCTGTTGAGCTTATTTGTTCTCGGATTTATCAAGCTTATATTCCGCTTAATAGATAAAGAATATTATGACTTTGATCTAAAAGACATTATGCCTAATTCGAAAATGATATATGGCTATGTGATACTCTTCTTTATTGTTTATACGGCTTCTTTCTTCCTGGAACATGCGATGGAAAAAGCAAATGACAGCTGGATAAAATATCTCGTTGGCATTTTTATAGGAGGCTTTTTACAGTTCTTTTTGATCTTCTATTTTCCTGTTTGTGCCTGTTTTATAGTTGATGACGGGTCGGGCCCGATTGAGTCTATTTCACAAAGTTTTAAGCTTATTCGTGGCAATTTCCTTAAATACCTCTTACTTTTTGCATTCATCGAAGTGATGGTATTTGTAGGTTTTTTTACCGTGATCGGATTATTATTCGCTGTGCCGTTCAGCTATATCATTCTCGTGGTCGCCTACCGTAAGCTTATCTACAGCCACCAGGATGTGGATGATGATCTTTCCGAAACAAACTGAATCATTATGGGTCTGAAAGCTGCATTGAGCCGGGTTTTTGCCGCATGGGTAAGCAGGGATATCAATCGTATTCGTACCCGGTCTGTTGCGTTGCAGCAGAAAACTTTTCAATACCTCATATCAAAAGGAAAAGATACCGCCTTCGGCAAGGACCATCATTTTGAAAGCATTCATAACTACGAGAACTTCAAAAAGCTGGTGCCTATTCGCGATTATGAGGACTTGCGTCCCTATATCGACCGGATAACCCATGGTGAAGAAAGCATCCTCTGGCCAGGGAAACCCGAATATCTCGCAAAGACCTCCGGCACAACTTCGGGGGTAAAATACATTCCAATAAGCAGGGAGAGCATGCCAAAACACATTAGGGCCGCACGGAACGCCCTGCTTAATTATATTCATGAAACAGGCAAGTCGGATTTTGTGAACGGCAAAATGATCTTTCTGCAAGGCAGCCCGGAGATGCAGAAAAAGGCCGGCATATCGGTAGGCAGGCTTTCGGGCATTGTGGCCAACTTAGTGCCGAAATACCTGCAAAAAAACCGACTGCCCAACTACGAGATCAATTGCATTGAGGATTGGGAACAAAAGGTCGACGCAATAGTCGAGGAAACATTACATCAGGATATGCGCCTGATATCAGGTATACCACCCTGGTGCCAGATGTATTTCGACAGGCTTTCGGCTAAAACCGGGGGTAAAAAGATCAAAGACATCTTTCCCAATTTCAAGCTATTCGTTTACGGCGGTGTAAATTATGAGCCTTATCGGGCCAGGATCGAAGAAAGCATCGGTTTTGCGATCGATTCTATAGAAACCTACCCTGCTTCCGAAGGCTTTATTGCCTACCAGGATTCACAGAAAGATAAAAGCCTGTTGCTGCTCACTGACGCGGGTATGTTCTATGAGTTTATTCCCGCTCAAGAATATTTTAATGAAAGCCCAACCCGCCTGAACCTGGAAGGCGTCGAGCTGGGTAAAAATTACGCGCTTATACTGAACACCACCGCAGGACTTTGGGGTTATAGTATTGGCGACACCATCAAATTCGTATCGAAAGATCCATATAGAATACTGGTCACCGGGCGCATCAAGCACTATATCTCCGCCTTCGGCGAACATGTGATCGGCGAAGAAGTGGAATACGCTCTGATGAGCGTAGCCAATGAAGAAGGTGTGGATATCGTCGAATTCACTGTCGCGCCGCAGGTGAACCCGCTAAAAGGTGAACTGCCATATCATGAATGGTTCATCGAGTTCGGGAAAAAGCCGGTGGACATGCAGGCGTTCGCTTTTAAAGTCGACCAGGCGCTGCAAAAGAAAAATATTTACTATTTTGACCTTATAGAAGGCAACATTTTGCAACCTTTGGTCATCCGGAGCCTGCAAAAGGATGCTTTCATCAATTATATGAAGGCACAGGGGAAGCTGGGAGGACAGAATAAAGTGCCAAGGCTATCGAACGATAGAAAGATAGCGGAAGAATTGGCAAGATTTACCATATGAGCATTAAAAACATCGCGATATTAGGTTCTACAGGCAGTGTTGGCACACAGGCGCTGGAAGTGATCGGAGAAAATCCCGGATTGTTCCGTGCCTATGTGATCACAGCACAAAACAATGCCGAATTGCTGATCCGGCAAGCGCTGAAGCATAACCCTGCTTACGCCATCATCTGCAATGAAAAATACTTTACGCGGGTGAAAGATGCTTTAGCATCGACTGGGGTAAAGGCTTTATGCGGTATCGGGGCGATCAACGAAATAGTTACTCATGAAGATGTTGACACCGTACTTACCGCAATGGTGGGTTTCGCAGGCCTGGAACCAACTATCAATGCTATCAAAGCCGGAAAAGACATTGCCCTGGCCAATAAGGAAACACTGGTCGTAGCGGGTGAACTGATAACTGACCTTGCTAAACAAAAAGGTATTAAAATATTACCGGTTGATTCCGAGCATTCAGCAATATTCCAATGCCTTGAGGGCGAGGATAAAAGTCATATCGAAAAGCTGATCATTACGGCGTCCGGCGGGCCGTTCAGGGGTAAGAACCTGGAGTTTTTAGATGGTGTAACACCGGAGGCTGCGTTGAAACATCCGAATTGGGTAATGGGTTCCAAGATCACCATTGATTCAGCCTCGTTGATGAACAAGGGTTTAGAGGTGATCGAGGCAAGATGGCTTTTTGACATAAATCCCGATAAGATTGAGGTCGTAGTGCACCCGCAATCCATCATTCATTCCATGGTACAGTTTCACGATGGGTCGATCAAAGCCCAAATGGGCGTGCCCGATATGAAACTGCCTATCCAGTATGCCCTTGCCTACCCCGGGCGTATCAGAAATAATTACAAGCGATTCGACTTCACGCAAAATTCAAGCCTTACCTTCGAAAAACCTGACACAAAGACATTCCGCAACCTGGCGCTGGCATTTGATGCTTTAAAACAGGGCGGTAATATGCCATGTATTGTCAATGCGGCCAATGAAATTGCCGTGGCCGGATTTTTGAACGGCGGAATTGGTTTTGTAACAATGAGTGATATAATTGAGTCTTCTATGCAGACGATCGGCTTCATTGAAAAACCTTCGCTTGAAGATTATTTTAATACCGACAGGGAAACGCGCATTTTTGCGCAAAATTTGATAGAGAAAATACCGTTAAAGACGTTTACAAATTGATATAATTACAGGATGAGTATAGTGATCATGGTGGGCCAGCTGATATTGGGCCTTTCGATTTTAATTATTTTACACGAATTCGGGCATTTTATTGCCGCCCGCGCTTTTGGCATCAAGGTGGAGAAATTCTACCTGTTCTTTGATGCCTGGGGCGTAAAACTTTTTAAATTCAATTATAAAGGTGTTGAATACGGTATCGGCTGGCTGCCTTTGGGCGGCTATGTAAAAATAGCCGGTATGATCGATGAATCGATGGATACCGAGCAATTAGCCGGCCCGCCCCAACCCTGGGAGTTCCGTTCCAAACCGGCCTGGCAGCGCCTCATCGTCATGCTGGCGGGTATTACCGTCAATATTATCGTAGGCATATTCATTTTCTGGATGTTGACGGTTCGTTATGGCGATACTTATATCCCAATGGACAGCGTGAAGTACGGCATTGTTCCAGGTCCGATCGGTGAAAAGATCGGCCTGAAAGCAGGGGACCGTGTGGTAGGTATCAACGGCAAGCCTGTTGAGCGCTTCGAATACCTTACCAACCCTAAAGTAATACTGGATAATGCGGTCCTAAATATTCAGCGCGGTGGTCAGAAACTGGATATCAAAGTACCGGTAAGTATTTTGAATGATATCTCGGATAAGGGCCTCAATGGGATCGAATATTTTATCAGCTCGACGCCACGGCTCAAATTCTCGGTAAAGCAGGTATTGCCCAAAAGCGGTGCTGCGTCTGCTGGTCTCACAAAAGGCGACAGTATAGTGGCTGTTAACAACCAGCCGACAGCATTTTACGATCAGCTGCAGACAATGTTGAAAAGCAATAAAGGAAAGCAGGTGCTATTAACCGTAAAACACGACGATGTAACCAGGCAGCAAAATGCGCAGGTAAGTATGGAAGGCATGCTTGGGTTCCGGCCGAATATAGTCGTGCCCACTGAGAAGCATCTTACATTCAACTTCTTTGAATCTTTCCCGATAGGCGCATCACGCGCCTGGGCCAACTTTGTCAATAATGCCAAGGCGCTGAAGGAGATAGTTACCGGCCAGGTTAAAGCCAATAAGGCTGTTTCAAGTCCTATCGGCATTGCGCAAATGTACGGAAGCCAGTTCGACTGGGTGAGATTTTGGAGCCTCACCGGCTTTATTTCGATGGTATTGGCGCTGATGAACTTATTGCCGATACCGGTGCTGGATGGCGGTCATGCTGTATTCCTGATCGTCGAGATGATTAAAGGCAAACCGCTAAGCGATAAGTTCCTGGAGAAAGCCCAGATCGTTGGATTTGTGTTGCTGATCTGCCTGATGGTGTTTGCTTTCGGCAATGATATCTTGAGGCATTTTCATCATTAATAGTTACCTGGTAAATAAAAAACGCCCCGATATAAATATAAACCGGGGCGTTTTTTTTCACTGCTTTCTTTAAACGGTTGGATCTGCCTGTGCAGGTTCCGGATCATAAGCTGACCGTTCTTTTTTGAAAATGGCGGCACCTATAAGTGCCACGATGATCCCTGCGATCAAATCAAAAACTAAAGCGCCGATCGCCCCAAAAATAGGTCCGAATTTCCTGGTGATATTTACAGCTTTGTCAATATCTTCACTTGATAAATTACCTTTTGCTTCCATTTGTTCCTTTGCCTGCTGAACAGCTTTCTCCATAACATCAGGACTTAGCACAGCGAGGTACAAATAAGTAAAAACAGCCACCATCAATCCCGTGAATAGTGCAAACTTGAAACCAGCGGAGAAGCCTTCGCCAAATGTCAGGTAACCTCCAAGCTGATCCTTGTACTCCTTTTGCGCAAGCAGCAGAAATGCTACAAACGGCAGCAACGTCAGGTATTTGATCGGCGAATTAGGATCCGGCACGAGGTACTGGATAGCATAGGTAAGCACTATGCCGGTAATCAGATTGATCAGCGCCCACTTAGTGGCCACTTTGGTAGGATTGGGTTTTGGTTGTTCCATCTTTTTGCTGGTTTAAATCAGTAACCCGAATATACTAATTACTGGCATATCAAAGCCAGGCTATTGAAAGAAAAAAGAAGTAGTAGCCGTTTCGCTATCCGGCGCCATCGTTATAACTCTGGTACTCCGGTCGATTTCTTTTAAGCAGTGCAGCAAAAATAAGAGCGAGAGCAAATAATAATAAAAGTGTGATAACATACCCCTGGATAATTGCGCGAGTGGTGATGTCTTTTTGTTCGTCGAGCTTTTTTTGTATTTCGGCTTTCTTCTGAGCGATAGCAGCCTGGCTCGCGCCGGTTTTCTTCAGCATTACCTCCGTCCCCTTCATCATTGCAGCCTCGGTTTTTGGGATCATATCCGGCTCAATGAATTTCGCAAAAACCACATCCTTTCCTGCAACCTGGATGACATAGTTTACCGCGAACATGATAAAAATGCCGGTAACAGCCTGCCTGAAGGTCCAGTAACCGCCGATTCGCTTCCTTAGATTGAAACAAAAGATAAGGACGATAATAATGGGAATAACGACCGAGAAAATGACCGGACTGATCAGGATCAGCCAGGCATTTTGGGTATTATAAATGAGCACATAATAAGAAATGATGCTAAGGGCCAGCAAAATAACACCCAAAAATAAACCTCTGATCGCCCCGGCTCTGCGGATTGTATTTTCTAATTGTGACATCAATATCGGTTAATTAAAACTCGCCAGTATTGCTAATACGGCGCTATCAAAACCCTTATCGGGGGCATTTTTGACGATCTCATCCATTTCCTGTGCTGAAGGCCCGGTATTATGGAAAAAGCACATCAGCGGGTAAAATATTTCTTTGATCTCCGAATCCTCCGGCAGATCTTTTGCTGCTCGTGCGATCTCCTCAACCGAACTTTCCATAAGGATCTGGTTTTCGATCACGGGCTCATAAATACGATGCTCGTCCTGGAACTCATCCTCGTCAACCAGTAAAAATTCCTTCAGGTAATCTTCCAGTTCAGGCTCTATATCCTCGTCTTTACATTCGTTTAAATAAAGCAACAGGTTCAGCAGTTCGGTACCCCTGTCAAGAGTTTCCTCCTCTATGCTCTCCCACTCTTTGGTTTCCAGGTAATCGTCTTCCAGCTTCTTTACATCTTCGCTGAAAAAATTGATGAGCAGCAAGTCGAAAAACACCTCGCGCAGTGCTTCAATTTTTGGATTGTCATCAAAAACAGCGTCAAGTGCATCAACTTTAGCCAGGAAATCATCCTGCGCTGAAAAAACTTCAGTAAATTTTGAGATGAGGGCCGTTGTGTCAACTTGATTAAAGGCGGAAAAAGCGCCCAACGCGACTTTGATGGCTGACGCTGCTTTAGGGTCGATCATGGTTTGAAAAGCTTATTGTTATTTACTGTTAACAAAACTGAGCCCTTAAGTTTTTGCCCGATGAACGGTGAGTTATAAGATTTTGACCTGTTATTGCCTTTATCGAATGTCCATTCCGCATTTTCATCGAATACGACAAGGTTGGCCTCCTGCCCCTCAGCGATCACCGGCACATCTAATCCCAGTATCTTACGCGGGTTGATTGCCATTTTCTCGACGATCGTTTCAACGGCCAGCCCGGCTTTCAAAGCGATAGAAAAGGCAGTCTGCAGGCTGATCATTCCAAATTCAGCTACTTCAAATTCGACATTCTTGAATTCAACTTCATGCGGCGTATGTTGAGAGGTAATTGTGTCTATCGTTCCGTCTTTTAAGCCGCTCAGCAGGGCCTTTACATCCTTCCGTGTGCGCAGCGGCGGTTTCACTTTATATTGGCTGTCGAAGCCTAATAAGGCCTTATCTGTCAACAGCAAGTGATGTACAGCCACGTCGCAGGTCACTTGAAGGCCCTTCTTTTTAGCTTCTTTTATCAGAGATACCGAGCGTTCGGTCGATACTGTCGTAAAGTGAATTTTTGAACCGGTATATTCGGCGAGGTAAAGATCACGGGCCACCATCAGCTCTTCCGCCAGCGACGGGATACCTTTCATACCAAGCAGTGTACTTACTTCTCCTTCATGTACCTTCGCTTTACCAGCTATTGCAGTGTCTTCAGGATACGAGATCACCAGGCCTTCAAATCCTTTTGTGTAAAGCAGTGCACGCTCCATCAGCCCTGCATCCTGCACCGGGCGATTGCCATCCGTGAACGCTTTGGCACCATGAACGTGCATGTCGTACATTTCGGCCAGATCCTTACCTTCCCTTTTGTAGGAAACGGCGCCCATCGGGTACACATCCACCAGGTTGTTTTTGGCGCGGTTCATCAGGTACTCGATCTCGGCTTTGGAATGAACCGGCGGTATGGTGTTCGGCATTAGCGCCACACCTGTAAAACCACCTGCTGCGGCAGCCTGCGTACCTGTTTTCAGGTCCTCTTTGGTTTCCATACCCAGCTCACCGATATTGCAGTTGAGGTCAAAAAAACCCGGTGAAAGCTGTTTTCCCCGGGCGTCGAAAGTTTCTGCATCTGAAATGATCTTTTTGCCGATCTTAACGATCTGGCCTTTTTCGATCAAAATATCAACAACTTGCTGGAAAAAGGGCGAACCCGGGTCGGAAATGGTAGCGGATTTGATAAGCAAATTCATTTGCGCTGCTTTGGAGTAGAATATGTTTCGACTTACACCGGCTTTGCAACCTGCTGTATGCCAAGATTGTAGAAACGCACCAGCAAAATTTCAGCAGCCAGGAAGATCAGCGCCAAAATTACACAAAGTTTCCATAATTGCAGGCCGAAATTTAACTGAGCTACCTCACTCTTTAATGAACCGGGGCCTGGCTGCAAAACATTCCCGGCCTGGGGGAATATCTGTCTTAGATCAGATGATGCCAAATAGCTCATATCCGATTCCTTGCGGTTATCATTAAAGGCCGTGGCCGACACTAAACTGTCCTGTCTTTTCAGGTCATAGATGCCGGTTTCCTGTAATTGGTCAGATATGAACAATTGTGTGTTCCTTGCCTGTTGGCGAAGATCGGGGATTATAGCATGACCACCTTTAACCAGTTTTAACACCTGCTTGTCATTTACCTGGACAGGCGGTATTACGATACTCTCATCCCGGCCTAAGGTGTAGAACAAAGGCTGGTCATACCCGCTCAGCAGCGCGATGCGGAGCATGATGGGTACAAACAAGGCATGACGCTGCAAATTGCTGTAAGTATCATCCAAAGGAACGGCCGATACATACACTTTGCCCTTTCCACTATTGTAACCCGACCAGAACGCTTGCCTGCCAGGCAGTTCCATCAGGCTTTCGCCCCTCGCTGATGAACTCAACTGGTAATGTTTTTTGACCGACGGCAGGTCGGGGTTTTGCGGATAGGACTCGAATATGCTTTTAAAAACCGGGTTTTGCAGGTTAATAGCCGAAACTTTTGCCGCAACTGAATCGATCCTTTCAGGCCAGGCAGCATTCATAGATTGCAGGAACGTCTTGTAATTTCCGGCGTTAGCTTCATCTGCCGGGAAAAATACTAATGTGCCGCCATTATTTGCATACGCTTTCAACTGCTGCGCTAAACCGGTAGAGACAGTGCGAACATCGCTCATTGCTATAATCGGGTAATTTCCCAGCGAAGCATAGTCCACATTGCCGTCTGTCACACGTTTGGCGGCGAAGAACGGATCAGTAGTAAAGACTGCTTTCAGGAACGGGTTTTCCGTCCCTCCGTCGATCAGCAAAACGGGCAATTGCTGCTTTACATTAAAAGTGAACCAAAAATCGTTATCGAAAGTCACCGGGTTGTCCTGTAATTGCAGCTCGCCGCGCTGCCAGCCACTTTTCAGGCCCGAAAACGAAAGGGTATCATCCTGTGTCGAGCGCGCGTCTAATGTGTAAGCACCCAAAGCTTTTTGCTCGTTATTGATAATGAGCTTTAAAGGCACCTTTTCGGCCTTTTCGCCGGCGTAATTGTGTAGTTTTATCACCATTTTTTCACTCTCTCCCGGGCGATGTACTGCGGTCAGCAGCCAAACCGAGTCTACTGCGACATTCAGCAATTCGCTTGCTTTAAGCTGAATTAGATTATAGCGAATGTCGTTATCAGTCTTTACTTGCCTTGTGTCGGCCATATTCTTTTGGAAATCGGATATGATATAAGCTGACTTGGCAACGCCCTGCTGTTCATCCAGCAAACCTTGTTGCCGGTCGACGATCTGCTGTAGCGTGCGGCTTTGCGGGCTGATCTTCACAGCGTCAACCGCATCATTGAATTCGTCCCTGCTTAAAAGACGCTGATGCTTCCCTTCAAAATCCTGCGTTAGCAATTGAAAACGGTCGTTAATGCTATAGGCCGAAGCGATCTCCTTTGCGCGGCGTTTAGCTTCATCCAGCAGCGAACCTTCCTTATTCAGCGTCTGCATAGAGTAGGAATTATCCACGAAAATGCTTACTGCCTGCTGTTTCCCCGAATTCACCACGTTCCTGCCGGGAATGAATGGCCGGGCAAATGCCATTACAAGGAAAAGGACGGCCAACAACCGTGCAGCCAGTATCAAACGCTCCTTCAAATTCCGGCGCGATGCCTGCTGCTCCTTCACCTCCCTAAGAAACTGCACATTGCTGAAATAAACTTTCTGGTATTTGCGGAAATTGAACAAGTGTATGATAACCGGGATGGCCAGCGCCGCTAATGCAAAAAGAAAGGCAGGATACAGGAAACGCATGAATAGCAAATTTGCGATTTTATGTGCAGATGTGCGAATGTGCAGATATGCAAATGGCAAACAAAACAAACGGGCATTATAAGTGATTTATTTTATATGGATTGGCATATCGGCTGTTCTGGTTTTCATTATAAGGATTGGCGGGGACTATTCTATCCTGAAAAGCTTGCCATGAAGCATTGGTTCGAATTTTATTGTGAGCATTTTAAGACGCTGGAACTGAATGTCACATTCTATCGATTCCCTCAATTGTCCTTCCTGCAAAACTGGTATCAGAAAGCGCCGGCTGATTTCCGGTTTTCAGTTAAAGCGCCAAAAGCAATTACACATTTTAAGCAGTTCCATGATACGGCGCGGATGATCAATGACTTTTATGAAACGATCAATAATGGCCTGCAGGAAAAACTTGGCCCCGTATTGTTCCAGATGCCTCCGCGTTTTGCTTATGACGAACAGCGGTTGGAAAGGATCATTAAAAACCTTAACCCGTCTTTCAATAATGTAACTGAATTCAGGCATGTGAGCTGGTGGCGCGAAGATGTTTACAAAATACTGGCCAAAAATAATGTTACATTTTGCGGTATGAGCCACCCGACTTTACCGGATACTGTAATTGAAAATACAGCGTCCGTCTATTACCGTTTTCATGGCGTTCCAAATTTGTACCGTTCGCCTTATTCCGAAGAATTCATGCAAAATGTTGTAAATGCCGTCAAAGAGAACCCCAGGATAAAAGAAGGCTGGTTCTATTTCAATAATGATTATGATGCCGTGGCGATAGGGAATGCTAAAGAAATGATTGCATTGGCGGAAACTGCTTATTCACCGCTATGATGACGCTTCTTCTTTTTATGCTTCTTCTCAGCAGTATGTTTCTTCGTCTTTTTCTCTGAAGGTTTCATAGCAGAAGCAGCAGGCTTTACAGGCTGGGCAACGGATGCTGTCGTTTTATCAGTCGAATCTTTGCTCAATTGTTTTACCGTAAAGCTATTATCGCGCAGACCATATTCCAACACCCGCTTGGCTCCGGTCGACTTGGCATCCTTGCCTGTACCGTCATAGATCGGGAATTCACGCATGAATTTCCCTTCTTTGATGTAGAAGTTATCGTCGCCCTTATAGCCTTTTCTTTGCGATTTGTTCAACTTGGGAAAATCCAGCTTTTGCGCCCTGCTGCCGTTGAATTCAAAGGCGTAAATATTCGCATAATTCGTGCTGTCAGTTCCGCGCGCCTGGATCAATATTTCGGGGTTACCGTCCAGGTCCATATCTGAATTATACACATCAACGATAGTTCCGTCCAGGTCGCCCGTAGTCGTTGTATATTTTTTTGCGGCGGAATCGGAATGCAGGATCAGGAACGAACTGTTGGTAGCCGATCCCCTCCCCCAGCTCAAGACATCATAATCCTGACCTGGTGACACTTCGATCAGCTTGTGAAAATGGAACGGCGCAACGTAATCAGGTTTTTTTGCGGGCGCGACAGGGGTCGCAGCTTGCTGGGGAGCTTGCTGGCATCCCGAAATTATACAAGCAGCTAATACTGACAAATAAAACCTGGCGTTCATTTATAGTTTAGTTATACAAAGCATCCGTCGGCAATTCAGTTTTCGGCTTACCCGGCATCGACATGTACACCCTTAAAGCGCTTACCTGGCCGACGTCAAAATATTTCAGTGTAAATTTATGATATCCTTTTTGTAATGCAACTGCTCCGCCCTGTTCTATCAGGGGATGTTTGCCATCATTGTTCACCACAGGCTGGTCGTCAATGCTTAATACCGAACCGTCATCCGACTTTGTCGAGAACTGGTACAAACCGTCAACATCAATACGGATATAGCCGGAATATATTACTCCAAAAGCCGGGTTATTTTTGCGAAGCACATTCGTATTGAAGCCTTTTACTATACCGCTATCAACGACCGCTGCGTCTTTGAACTGGTCGGTATTATTGAACGAGCCCTGGAACAATTGATATTTCAATCCCTGTGCAGTGCCCTGGTAAGCTACCGGGGCCAATGGCGCACGGTTGTAAACCACCACATGACTTACATTGCTTCGCTTACCGGAAAATGTGATCACGATGGTTTGCAGCTCGCGGTAGGCGTCTTGCGGCACGGCATATTTCATCGGTGCGTGATATTCCAGGTCGGTTTCACGCGGAGTATAGCCATCTATAGTGTAATAAACTTTAGCGCCCGTTACTGATGGTTTCAGCTGTACCTTTAGTTCTGAACCAAACATGATCGTATCAGCCGCGCCTATGGCTTCGGGAACGCGGTAATCGTAATTGCTTTTATCGAAGAAAGCCAACTGACGCGGCAAGCGTGTCTCGGAAAAATCTTTGAAATTCTTATTCGCCAAAGGCGACCAGGCTATTTCTGATAAGGCAAGCACACGCGGATAATACATGTACTCGGCCTTGGTTTCAGTTCCCAGGTATTCCGACCATAAATTGGCCTGAACTCCAAGTATAAACTTCTGCTGATCAGGAGTTAACGCTGCGGGAGTCGGGTTATAATTATAGGTCTGTGACAGTGGACTATAACCACCTATGCTTAACGGCTCGTCTGTCCGGCCTTGCGCATGATCGAGGTACATGCCATTATTTCCGCCGGGGGTCATAACCACGTTGTGACTCTGTTTTGCGGCAGCTATACCGCCGTCCTCTCCCCGCCAACTCATAACGGTCGCGTTAGGCGAAAGCCCTCCTTCCAGTATTTCATCCCACCCGATGATGCTTCGGCCTTTGGAGTTCACAAATTTTTCAATACGCTGTATGAAATAGCTTTGCAGCTCTTCTTCGTTCTTCAGCTTTAATTTCTTCATCAATTTCTGGCAAAAGGCCGAATTCTTCCAGGCATCTTTGGGCACCTCATCGCCGCCAATGTGGATGTATTTGCTGGGGAACAGATCCATCACTTCGGTCAAAACATCTTCCAGGAAATCGAACGTTTTATCCGATGGACAATAAATATCTTTAAATACACCCCAATGCTCGGCTACTGCATAGGTTTTGGATGGATCACAGCTCAATTCTGGATAAGCCGCCAAAGCCGCAGTCGAATGGCCTGGCATTTCGATCTCGGGCACTATATTGATGTAGCGATCCGAAGCATATTTCACCACATCGCGTATCTGGTCCTGCGTATAATAACCCCCGTAAGGCGTGCCGTCATATTGGGGCGGCTGTGTACGGTTGCGATAACTGCCGATCAGGGTTTGCGCACGCTGACTTCCTATTTCAGTCAGACGGGGGTATTTCTTGATCTCAATGCGCCAGCCCTGGTCGTCGGTCAGGTGCCAGTGAAAATTGTTCAGCTTATAATAAGCCATCATGTCGATGGTCTTTTTGATAAATTCTACGGAGAAAAAATGGCGGCAGACATCCAGCATCAAACCGCGGTAAGCGAAACGGGGGTAATCTTCTATCTGAGCGCAGGGAATTTTGACGGATGCGGAATGATCAACCGGTATCAACTGTAAAAGTGTCTGGATACCATAAAAAAGGCCCGCTCCTTTTCCTGCGATGACCACCTGTTGCGGCGAAATGATCAGCCTGTAACCTTGTTCGGGCAGGTTTTCCGTTCCCTTCGAGGTTAATACAATATTATTGTGTGCGCTTCCTGCGTCACCTATTTTGAGCTCGTTGTGCAGGTTCAGCCGGTTTTGCAGGTAATCGGTAAAGAAACCAACTGCTTTGCCGTTGCTGTCGGCAAACAAGACCGTTTGCTGGCTCAATACAAACTCGCCGGTTCCCTTTTTAACTGAGACGGGCGCAGGAATGATACCCATGTTGGGATCGTTATCCTGGGCATTGGCGTTAATAAAAATGAGATTTGAAGTGATTAAGAGCAGCAGAATAATTCTTTTATACATAGCAGTTTAATAGCCGATTGATCAGAAGGCGGTGAAGTTAACGGATTTTGGAAAAATAGTGTTTCAATTCGTGTAAAAAATCGGTAACAAAAAAGCCACCCGTGATGGGTGGCTTTCCGATTATTTCTTTTTAGGCTGTTCTTCCTCATGCTTTTCGGGCCTGTGCGGGCGTAATTTGCCGTACGATCCCATTGCTATTTTGCCTTTTTTTGATTTTTTATCGCCTTTTCCCATAGTTATTTGATTTTATACAATATTAAATCAATTTATCATTCGTGTCAACGATTATTAAGCGGTTACCGGATGTTCCTTTGCCGCCAGGTAGCGTTCAGCATCTATGGCTGCCATACAACCTGTGCCTGCGGCGGTAACGGCCTGGCGGTACACATGGTCCTGGGCATCTCCGCAGGCAAATACGCCTTCAATATTGGTTTTGGTTGAATTCGGTTGGGTGATGATATAACCGTTCTCATCCATAGTGATCCAGCCGTTGAATATCTCGGTATTGGGATGATGGCCTATCGCCACGAAAAAGCCCGTCACATCAAGTGTTTTTTCCTCGCATGATTTATTGTTGATCACGCGCACCCCGGTAACTACCTGCCCATCGCCAAGGATCTCTTTGGCTTCGGTATTATATATCACTTCAATGTTATGTGTGTTCAGCACACGGTGCATCATAGCTTTTGAAGCGCGAAACTCATCCCTGCGTACCAGCATGTACACCTTTTTGCATAATTTGGCCAGGTAAGTAGCTTCTTCTGCAGCAGTATCACCAGCGCCTACAATAGCTACTTCGTGCCCGCGGAAAAAGAAACCATCGCACACAGCGCAGGCCGATACGCCAAAACCGTTATATTTTTGTTCAGATTCCAAACCAAGCCACTTGGCCGATGCACCGGTCGAGATGATCACGGTATCGGCAAGAATGGTTTTGGTATCGTCAATGATTACTTTATGCGGAAGGCTCGAAAAATCAACCGAGCTCACGTAACCAAAACGAATATCGGTACCTAACCTGCGGGCCTGCTGTTCGAAATTGTCCATCATAGCCGGGCCGAGGATGCCGTCCGGGTAACCGGGATAATTCTCCACCTCCGTAGTTTGGGTAAGCTGGCCGCCGGCAAGCAAGCCGGTATATAAAACCGGTTTCAGGTCGGCGCGGGATGCGTAAATAGCCGCAGTATATCCCGCCGGGCCCGAACCTATGATCAGGCATTTAACATGTTCGTTCTCTTGTGACATCAATACTTAAAATGAGGTACAAATTTAGGAAAAAAGAGGATTTTATTGGTCGGGCAGTTGTAAAGTTCTAAACAGGAGCAGGATTGGCTTCCAATATATCCCGCAAATCACTTTTTGCTTTATTACATTCTTCATTAAAGAAATACATTGTCATAAGGTAAATGAACAATATAAACATCAGTGGAGTTATTTCATGATATTTTATTCTTGCAAAAATCAAAAAACCAATAAAGAACAACAGTAGCGACATAACCATGTAGTGTAGCCGCATGGTAATAATTATTTCAGTGCCATTTCCCTTTTTTCCGAATCTACCATGTACATAGGGGACAAACGAATTTCGCCCTCTGACAATTCTCCTGATACCGAACTCTTTTTCATTTATTCTGCCAACATACAATTTAGATGACTTTCGGAAATTGTTCCAAGAAAAACGAAAAGGTTCGACATAATCATTTAGCCTTACCGTCAACTCAGTTTCACTCAATTCCGAATTTAAAACTAATCGTTCAAAAGGGATGACATTCATTTAAATGTTTCTATTTAAGCCCTTTATTTTAGAAATCATTGCATTGCCATCATTTGCCCGTATTAACCTTTAAGACACGCAGGAAATTGCCGCCTAATATCTTGTCAATATCGCCTTTGCTATAATTCAGCTTCAGGAGTTCTTCGGTGATCTTCGGGTAATCCGTCACATCGTCCATGCCTTGCGGATAGGACTCAGCACCATCGAAATCAGAGCCGATGCCCACATGGTCCACGCCGATCAATTTGGCAATATAGTCGATATGTTTGATCAGCAGGCTCAGAGGCGGGCGCAACTGGTCCGATTCTTCTTTATGAATTACATTCAGCCTGATCTTCGCCAGATCGGCATCGTGATATACTTTTTCCAGTGAATCGAGCTCGGTCCTATGAGCGTGCAGAAACCGGGATTCCTTATGCATGTAAGTACTGTCAACAAAACCGCTGTAAAAGTTGACGAAAACCACGCCTCCGTTCTTTGCCAGAGCTTTCAGCTGCTCGTCCTTCATATTACGCTGGTTCGGATCCAATGTGTAAGCACAGCTATGTGAAGCGATCACCGGTTTGGCTGACGCAGCGATCACATCATAAAAAGTCTGCTCACCAACATGCGATATGTCCACCATTACGCCAAGGTCATTCAAATGATGAACGATCTGCTTGCCATAGTCGCTAAGCCCGATATGTCCTGCTTTCAGCAACGAATCTTTATGATGCGTTTCATCAGCGGCAGATGTAGCCCACGACGTACTGTTGTTCCAGGTTAACGTGAGGTAGCGCATGCCACGTTTGGCCAGCGCATCGATATAATCCATCCTGTCTTCGATCATGTGGCCGCCTTCAACACCGATCATCGCTACAAATTCGCCTTTAGCTACCGCCTTTTTTATTTCAGCTGTGTTCCGTGCCAATACCATTCTTCCGGGATTGCGCTTGATCAACGCATACAGCGAATCGATCTCGCGGTTAGCAAAATTAAAAGCCGTTCCCTTCCCATACTCCCCCCCGCACCAGATAGAGAACACCTGCACATCCAGGCCGCCTTCTTTGGCGCGAACCAGGTCGAGATTGCCGATAGTTTGTAGTTTGGAGAGATCAACCTTCGTTATCAGTTCGTTGGAAAGCGCATCATTATGCGTGTCGACAAGTATAGCATTGAAGTGGATGGTTTTGGCGTCCTGGGCGTTGGCCTTGACAACCAGTAGCAGTAGCAGTAGCAGTGGCAGTTTTTTCATTGCGGAAGATAATATATTTTAATGATTCATGTGATAGACAATGACGCCAAAGGCAAATATGAGCAGGGAGACGCCTATACCAAGCAGCGACGACCATATCCACAGGCTTTCGGGCTTGCGGCCCATTTTGATGAGTCGCGAGCGTTCCATCTTACGGGCAATGCCAACAAGAATGAACAGGAATCCGCCGAGCGCGGCGATCCAGATGTGATAGGAGATGTGCATAACAAAGGGGTATCAGCTTGCTAACATAAACTTAGACAATTTAATACAGCAATGCTGTATTAATTGTTTGTGTTGCAAATCTTTTACATCAATACACCCCGGTAGAGACGCAATGCATTGCGTCTCTACGTCTGGATGATCCCTACATTAAATTGTTTCTCTATTGGCGCATGGTTGGCCGCTTCAATACCCATCGAGATCACTTTGCGGGTCTCAAGCGGGTCGATAATGCCGTCGACCCAAAGCCTGGCAGCGGCGTAATATGGGGTAGTTTGTGAATTATAACGATCAGTGATATTTTTTAACAGTTCTTCTTCTTTTTGCGGGTCGATCTCTTCGCCCTTGGCTTTCATGGCCGACTCTTGTATCTGCAGCAGGGTTTTCGCTGCTTGCGAGCCGCCCATTACAGCGATCTTAGCCGTTGGCCACGCGTAGATGAGCCTTGGATCATAAGCTTTACCACACATAGCATAGTTACCGGCGCCGTATGAATTGCCAACGATAACAGTGAATTTGGGAACAACTGAATTTGACACGGCGTTCACCATTTTGGCGCCGTCTTTAATGATCCCCCCTTGTTCTGACCGGCTCCCAACCATAAAGCCGGTAACATCCTGCAGGAAAACCAGCGGTATTTTCTTCTGGTTGCAGTTCATGATAAAGCGGGTGGCTTTGTCCGCAGAATCGGAATAGATCACCCCGCCAAACTGCATCTCCCCTTTTTTCGATTTGATCACCTTGCGTTGGTTGGCAACGACGCCTACCGCCCAGCCTTCAATGCGCCCCAGGCCGCATATAATGGACTGCCCATAACCTGCTTTGTATTCCTCAAATTCTGAATTATCCAGCAGACGGAGCAGAATATCCTTCATATCATAAGGCTTCTCGCGCGAATCGGGCAGTATGCCATATATTTCTTTCTCATCCAGCGTTGGTGATGCCGGTTTAACACGATCGAACCCCGCCTTCGGGAAATCACCTGTCATGCTCATGATATTTCGGATAGAATCAAGGCAGGCTTTATCATTAGGCTGTTTATAATCGGTCACGCCTGATATCTCGCAATGCGTCGTTGCGCCGCCTAAAGTTTCGTTGTCCACGTCCTCGCCTATCGCTGATTTTACCAAATAAGATCCCGCCAGGAAAACCGAGCCAGTTCCTTCAACGATCATCGCCTCGTCGCTCATAATAGGCAGATAGGCCCCGCCCGCCACACACGAACCCATAATAGCCGCGATCTGGATAATACCCATGCTGCTCATGATAGCGTTGTTGCGAAAGATACGTCCGAAGTGTTCTTTGTCCGGGAATATCTCATCCTGCATAGGCAGATAAACCCCGGCCGAATCGACCAGGTAAATGATAGGTAACCTGTTCTCGATTGCTATTTCCTGCGCCCGAAGGTTTTTTTTAGCGGTGATGGGGAACCATGCGCCGGCCTTTACGGTGGCGTCGTTGGCGACAACGACGCACTGCCTGCCGGATACATAACCAATGCCGCAAACCACTCCTCCGGAAGGGCAGCCACCGTGCTCAGAGTACATGCCATCAGCGGTAAAAGCTCCAACTTCCAGCCAGGGTTTATCGTCGTCCAGCAGGTAAGCTACCCGCTCGCGCGCCAGCATCTTGCCTTTTTCCTTTTGTTTAGCCGCAGCTTTTTCACCGCCGCCGGCATAAACCTTTTTCAAACGGGTATTCAGGTCGAAAACAAGCTGTTTGTTGATATCTTCGTTTTTATTGAATTCGAGGTCCATGGTTACAGGTTAGAGATTAGAGACTGGCATTAGAGATTAGGACTAATCAGTTGGTTTTGCACACTAAATAACATTCTTTTTTGCCCGCAAACAAAACTAAACTTTGATCACTAAAATCACATCCCCGGTCTCCTTTTCACCGGCGAAACAGACTTCACTATCGTCTGCCCTTTGATGGGATCTTTCATCGGCTTCATGTCCTTCAACGAATTCTGATAGGCTTCTTCGAGCAGTTGTTTGATATACCATTCCTCAAAATCGGCTTTATTTTTTATGGTTATATAACGGTATTGGGTGCCATCGCCTGTAAGCATTTTGGCAGGGTCATCAAGGTCTGAACCTTTATTGAATCCGAAATTCACATGGTTTGAATATACAGCAATACTACAGAATACACCGCCCGCCCTGTCTGTAGGCGACCAGCCAAACGCTACAGCATTATAGTTATCGTAGATCAGCTCATTCGTGTCTGGATACAGATCCCACACGAAATCGCGCATCCATAAAGCAGACGCTTTTACCTTATCGGGATAAGGCAACAGGAATTTAACCAGATCGGAAACTTCTTCTTTGGGCATATAGTCAAAGATAAGAGATAATACAGATTTTATTTAAGACCGGGGAATGTCCTAAAATGTTGCAAAAATTAATGCGGGACAGGCAAAAAGAAAAAAGAGCCGACAACGGGATTCGAACCTGCGACCTACGCGTTACGAGTGCGTTGCTCTACCAGCTGAGCTATGTCGGCTAATTGCGTGCCAAATATAGCTTACTACGGTCAACCAGCAAATTTCGATGCAATTAGTTTAATTATTTTCTACGCTCTCCGGTATGGTGAACCAAAATGTACTGCCTTTGCCGGGTTCTGTTTCCACGCCGATCTGCCCGCCATGCTTTTTTACGATCTCCGAACTGATATATAAACCAAGACCAAGGCCCGAGAACTGGATACCCTGGCTGTCGACACGATAATAACGCTGGAACAGGTGTGGTACCTTTTCTGCCGCGATACCCGGGCCTTTATCGCTCACAGCGAAGCGCACCGCTTTATTTTCTTTATACACCGATATCAATATTTCCCTTGAATGAGGGGCGTATTTTACCGCATTATTAATAAAATTCACAAGCACCTGTTCAATACGCTCAGGGTCAGCGAAAATTTCGATTTCTGTGTCGCCGTCGGTCACAATCTTATGCGTCCCGTCAAGCGCTACGTGCTGGCCACTATCGATAATCACCTGGCTCGCTTTGAACCGTGTTTTGTTCAGGTGCAGCTGGCCCTGGTTCAGTTTGCTTACGTTCAACAGTTCATCTATCAAAACGCTTACCCTGTCCAGGCTCTTGTTGGCCTGGCCTATCAGCCTGCCCGTTACCGGGTAAGACGCATTATCCTTGTTACGATCCAAAAGCTGAAGCGACATTTTCAGGCTTGTCACCGGTGTTTTCAGTTCGTGGCTGGCTATCGAAATAAAATCATCTTTTTGCTGCTGAAGGTTTTTCAGATCGTCGATATCTGCTGCGGTGCCAACCCAAAGCTGTATTTTACCGGTCTCGTTCTTCACCGGCTGCATACGCACCTGGTGCCAGCGATACCGACCATCATACCGTTTCTTACGTATCTCGAACCCGCCTCCTTTCCCGCTTTGTAAAATTGACGTATATTGTTCTGATGCAAAGGCAAGCTCATCCGGGTGTACTGATGATGTCCACTTCCAGCCCAAACTTTGTTCCTCACTTAGCGCGGTATATTTGTACCAATGCGTATTGAAGAAAGTAACTTCGCCACCGGGTACATTGGTCCATGCGATCTGGGGCATGGTTTCTATGACCACCCTGAAACGGCCTTCGCTCTCGGTCAGTTCGCGCGTGCGTACTTCTACTCTTTCTTCCAACTCATCATTTAGTTGCTGCAAGCTTTCGCGCGATGTACTAAGCTCCTCAACGGTCGCCGATAATTCTTCATTTGAAGCGCCAAGTTTTTCGTTCAGGTCATTCACGCTATCCTGTGCTTCTACCAATTGTTCATTCGCCGCATTAAGTTCTTCATTTGCCGAAGCCAATTCTTCGTTGAATGCAGCTAATTCATCATTGTTTGAATTAAGCTCTTCGTTTGCCGCGGCCAGCTCTTCATTGGCAGCCTCCAATTCTTCGTTCACCGAAGCCAACTCTTCATTGAGCTGGGCCGTTTGCCGTTCCCTTACTTCGATCTCCGCATGAAGTCGGTCCCTTTCGCTAATGCCATTCATCACTCGGTAATAGGCGACAACTGAAATAATAATAGCCGCTAATGTTGCAAGCACAAGGAATACCGGTGTTAAAGTGGTAAACCGTTCCAGTCTCGCCAGGCGATCTTGTAACAAGTGATCCTCGTCAAGCTCAGTTTTCTTTACCGCAGCGCGCAATTGATCCATTGCGTTTTTTCCCTGCAGTAAGTCCTTGGCGGTCACCTTTTGTCCGGCTCGGTGCCTGTCGATCAGCCGCTGCAGGATATCGAGCCTTTTTTCCACAATATCCTTTAAAACCCTTGCATTGGCTTGTTGGGTAGCGTTGTCAGTGGTAAGCTGCCTGAATTCGTTTATGGCGAGCAACGCCTTTTGGTATGACCCGGTGTATGGCTCCAGGAATTCCTTGTCATCTGTATACAGGTAGCCCCGCTGGCCCGTTTCCGCATCTTTCATTACGGAAAGTGCATACTCCAGTTTACTGATAACTAATTTGCTGTGATCGACCCAGCGTCGGCTGCTCAATAAATTCTGTATGCTGATAAATGAAGCGACAGTAATACATACCAGGAACAGTAAAGATATACCGAACCCGATTTGTAAATTACGGACAAGTTGCGATCTCATGGATTGTTAACGCATGAAGCTTAGTTTGGCTAAAATAAAAGAAAGAGCATTATTATACAATGCCTTAAAATGCGGAAGTCTATTTTTGAGTGTAAAATTTTGGAATTATTTTTAAAACCATGCAAATAAGTGTTGATGCCGCATTAAACCAATTGGAAGAGAATAAGGACCAATTGTTCGCCAAAGTTATGGAACATGGCAGCATGTCTGTAGAAATATACCGTCCTCAAAAAATCGATCCGCAGACGCCCCACGGGCAGGATGAATTGTATATGGTTATAAGCGGCCGGGGTGAGTTTTTGAACGATGGAAAGCGCAGCAGTTTCGCTCCCGGCGATGTGCTGTTCGTACCGGCCGGCGTTGAGCACCGCTTTGAAAATTTTTCGGACGATTTTGTTACCTGGGTAATATTTTATGGCCCGGAAGGTGGAGAGAAATAGCAAAAAAATTTAAAAGAAATACTTAAATTTAAAGCCTAAACCCTCATAAAAATGAAAAGACTATTCTTTGTTATTGTGATCGTTTCGTTTGCCTGGGCTAACTTTGCATATGCCCAGAAACAGGCTCAGCAGGATAACGGCCAATTTATCGCTGTAGTGCAAACTACTGCTACCAATCACCAGGTGCATTACACACTTACCAACCAAAATACCGTGGCCATGGATTTCTCCCTGTACAAACAGGTAAGCAATGGCAGCTGGGATGTCACGCACCACCTGGATTTACAACCGGGCGGTAGTTATGAAGACGTCAATTCATTTACCGGGCTCACGGGCAAATACGTGGTTTTTTCAGCACCCCACAGCGACTGGGCTTCATTCCCTTCACAATTTGAAGTAGCAAAACTTGAGGCGGGGTCGGCGGCCACCGCTACAACTCCTCCACCAGCGACTACTGCTCCGCCGGCGCCTGTCGCCTCTTCAACACCCCCCGCAACTGCACCAGTTCAGCAACAGGGGCCGATTCAGCTACCTCCGCCGCCGCCGTCTGGTCCGCCTCCCGTGAAGCCGCCGTTGTAGGAACCGTTAAGTAAGATTTCGGTCGCGGAACCAAACCTCATCGGGTTTGGCGTCGAAGTTTTCCATCAGGGCGATTAGTTCGATCGGATCACCTGATGTTAAAACCAGGCTCCTGTTGGCTGGTTTGAGGAATTGCTGCTCAACCATCACATCCATCTGTTTGAGCAGGAAATCGTAAAAACCATTCGCATTCAAGATGCCTATGGGTTTATTATGCAGGCCTAGCTGCAGCCAGGTGAGTACTTCGAAGAATTCTTCCAGTGTGCCAAAACCGCCGGGCAGCATGATGATGGCGTCGCACAGGTCGTTCATCAACTGTTTGCGCTGATGCATGGTTTCCACAATGTGCAATTCGGTCAGACCTGTATGGCCAACTTCCTTGTCCATTAAGAATTGGGGGATAACGCCAATGGCCCGTCCACCGTGCCGGAGCATATTATCGGCCAGTAAACCCATCATACCAACTTTCCCTCCACCAAAAACAAGGGAAATATTTCTGTCGGCCATAACCTCTGTCAGCAATTCAACTACTTTTTTGAGTATAGGGTCGCCGTTGAAATTGGCGCCACAGAAAATGGCAATGGATTTCACGTTAGTTATTTTTAGCCGGAAAGTCCGCATAAGTCCGAAAGATTAATCCGGTAAGTTCTTCCGGACTTTCCGATTTCCGGACTACCTCGTATAATTAGGCGCTTCCTTAGTGATCGTAATATCGTGCGGGTGCGATTCGCGGATACCGGCAGCAGTAATGCGCACAAAACGCGCTTTTTGCAAAGCAGCAATGTCTTTAGCGCCACAATAGCCCATGCTGGCCTTTAATCCACCTACATACTGGTAAACCACTTCCGCCATGGTGCCTTTGTAGGGCACGCGGCCAACAATACCTTCCGGAACCAGCTTTTTAATATCATCTTCCACATCCTGGAAGTAACGGTCTTTTGACCCTTGTTCCATGGCTTCAATAGAGCCCATGCCGCGGTATGATTTGAAACGGCGACCTTCGTAAATAATGGTTTCGCCCGGTGATTCTTCAACGCCGGCAAATAATCCGCCTGCCATTACAGAGCTTGCCCCGGCTGCAATAGCCTTGGCGATGTCGCCGGTATGCTTGATACCACCATCGGCAATAACGGGTACGCCTGTTCCTTCAAGCGCTTTGGCACATTCATAAACCGCGTACAATTGCGGAACACCGACGCCTGCGATGATCCGGGTTGTACAGATAGAGCCCGGGCCTATACCTACCTTTACCGCATCAGCGCCTGCTTCGGCTAACGCCTTGGCGGCATCGGCAGTAGCTATATTGCCAGCTATAACCTGCAGGTCCGGATATTTTGCTTTAACTTCTTTCAGTTGGTTGATCACGCCCCTGGAATGACCATGCGCGGTATCGATAGCGATTACATCGACGCCTGCTTTTACCAATGCGTCCACCCGCTTCATGGTATCAGGCGTAACACCTACCGCAGCACCTACGCGAAGACGGCCATGTTCGTCTTTACATGCTATCGGGAAGTTTTTGAATTTCTGAATGTCTTTGTAAGTAATCAGTCCCACCAAACACCCCCCGCCATTCACAACAGGCAACTTCTCGATCTTATGGTTCTGCAATATTTCCTCAGCCTGCATTAACGTTGTCCCCTCCGGAGCCGTAACCAGGTTGCCCTGGGTCATTACCTCGCGTACCAGTCTCGTTGGGTCTTTCTGAAAACGCAGATCACGGTTGGTAATGATGCCCTTCAGTTGCTGGTCGCCGTTCACGATCGGTATCCCCCCAATTCGGTAATCGCGCATGATCTTAAACGCATCAGCCAGCAATGCATCCTCATGCAGGGTCACCGGATCCTGTATCATCCCGCTTTCCGATCGTTTTACCTTGCGTACCTCGTCAGCCTGCTGTTGTATGGTCATGTTCTTGTGCAGCATACCCAAACCGCCTGCCTGGGCCAACGCAATAGCCAGGGCCGATTCAGTTACGGTATCCATAGCAGCTGAAACCAAAGGGATATTGAGTCTGATCTTTTTGGTCAAAAAAGAACTCGTGTCCACCTCGCGGGGCAGCACTTCAGAATAAGCCGGGAGGAGTAATACGTCGTCGTAAGTTAAACCTTCGGCGACAAATTTGGTGGGGTCTAATTGCATGGCAAATAATTTTTTGGATTTATTATTTGCCAGGCAAAGATAACTTTTTATTTCGGATTTTTCGCGTTTGTTTGTTTTTTTACAATGTGCTCAAGAAGGCCTCGCCGTTTCGGAATTATGATTTCGGATTTGGCGGATTTAATGAAATGTTAATCCAAAATTGCAATCGGATGATGGTCTAGTGTAATATCCGCGCATTGGGAGGCAGAGGCGGTCCAAAGTCGATCACGTTCACATTCATATTAAATACCACAGGCACCAGTATTACCACTTTTACAGTGCGCCCTTTATAGTTCCCAGGCACCCAATTGCCATCATCCCATAATTTTATTACGCGAAGAGCCTCATTGTTACAAGCTTTGTTGCTCCCTCTGGCAATTTTATAATCTACTAATCTTCCAGTTTCATCAACAATGATTGAAACAAAGACCCGATAGTGAAAATCATCGACTTTACCCCGTTTCACTTCAACCGGTACCCTGATATTTCTCGCCAGGATTTCATATAAAGTATCCATACCGCCAATATGCACGGGAGGCTTCTCCAGGATCGCCGCAACGGTGTCCTTTCCGTCAATAATTGTCGATGCGTCATCAGTTTTGCCATAGTCTGTTACGCGAGCGGTCGAATAATCATACTTATGATCAAGGCTGCCATCAGCTTTCCTGAATGTCCAAATGCCGACACGCAGATCGTTTTTATAATTGCCTTCACGAATCAAAACCCGATTGCCAAAAGGGAACGACCATTTCTTCCAATAACCGTTCTTCAGGCCGTTTGAATAATATCCTTTCTCTGTTGTGTCGCCAAGGATGTTGTAATTTACCCATAAGCTATCTTTTTCCCCGCTTTTGTAATAGCCTTCCTCAACCAGCTTGCGTGACGCGGTTAGAAATTTTTGGTAGATACCCTGGCGAATCTTGGCGTTAGATGCGAGGACGTTGTACTGAATATACACATTTTCGAATGGATGCTCCTCCACCAGTTTCAGCCCTTGTGAATAGCTGAAGATGGGAAGAAGAATAAGCAAGATGAGATATCGACTAAACCTGGGCATGATAAGGATACTGTTGCGCCAAATTAATACTTTCCGACAATAATCCTATAAAACTTATCGAGGTCTAGATATTTATCGGCTAATTGAAGCAGTTCTTCGGCCGTGACATTCTTTACCACTTCGGTGTAGCGGTCATAATAATTGTAATCAACGCCCGAAAAATAGATGTTTTTGAATTTATCAGCGTGTGAGAAAACATTTTCCAGGCTGCCCAGCAGCGAACCCAACATATAATTTCTTACCAGTGCCAGCTCGTCATCCGGGATAAGTTCTGTTTTCAGGATGTTTATCTCTTTTTCGATCTCATTTACTGCATCACGGCAGACATCGGCGCCAACTTCTGATGCGATGAACATAGCGCCGCCTTTCTTCAGTGAGCTGAGGCCCGAACCGATGCCATAAGTATATCCTTTATCCTCGCGAATATTAGCCATCAGCCTCGATCCGAAATATCCGCCTAACACGGTGTTCAATACCTGCAATGCCGGGAAATCCGGGTGCTGCCGCGTGATCATCGGTACCCCCATACGAATAGCCGACTGGAGTGCTTCCGGTTTTTCAATAAAATAGAAATGTTCGTTATTTGGCTGTAGCTCAGGCTGGTGAATATCGGCTTTTACAGAATGGTTGATCCAGTCGCTGCCAAAAGAGCTTGTGATCATGTCAAGAATGCTTTGATCTATTTTCCCGGCCACGACTATAGTACAATTCGACGGCTGATACATCTGCCTGAAATGTGCCAGCATATCGTCGCGATGCAGGGTTTTGTAATCATCAAAATCTGCTCCCAGCCCGTAGATAGTATCCCCATAAAGCGCTTTGTTGAACTTACGCCGCGCAACGATATCATTCTTTTGCAGGCTCACCTGTAGTTTTTGCTGCTGGTTGCGTATAAAAGTTTCCAGTTCTTTTTCAGGAAAAATGGAATCGGTGATAATATCTTTCATCACCGGCAATGTTTTCGGTAGATGACGGTTCAGGCTGAACAGTACAACTTGTGATGTATCATAACCGTAGTCCACCTGCAAAAAGCCGCCATAAAAATCGATCTGATCGGCAATTTCTGATGATGTCCGGCTTGACGTACCCTCGGTTATCATGCTATTCACCGCCACGTTCAGCAACGGCTTTGCCGGATCAAAACGCAGGTTATGGAATATCCATTCAATACGCACCAGTTCCTGGTCGCCTGAATTGAAGACGAACATATTACTGCCGTTATCCAGTTTGATATGTTCGGGCCTGATGAGACTGATGTGCTCAACGGGCTGGGATTGGGGTGGTATCTTTCTATCCATTTTAATCATTGCATTTGTCATTGAGCCATTGGGTCATTGAGTCATTAGGACACCATCAAAAAAATGACCTAATGACATAATGCCTTAATGACTTTCAGCTAAGTAAACCAGCGTCGATGAATTCTCTTTCCTGAAAACCTGCCGGGCCTGCTTCTGTATTTCTTCGGCGGTTACAGCCAGGTATTTTTCTGTTTCGTGGTTCAGCATATCCGCGTCGCCGAACAGTTCGAATGTAGCCAGGTTCATGGCTTTGTCCAGAAGCGACATTTCCGAAAACACCATGGTCGATTCAGTCTTATTCTTCACTTTGGTCAATTCGTCGGTAGGCACCAATTCAGCTGTTATCTTTCCCAACTCCTCCCATATAGCGGTTTCGGCCGTTTCGATGCTTATACCTTCGAGGGGTTTGCCTTCTACTACGAACATGCCGCTGTCAAAGCTTCCCATATTGTAGGCGTGTATCTCACTGAAGAGCGGCTTATCCTTCACCAGGTTACGGTATAGCCTGGATGAGTTTCCCCGCGAAAGAATATCAGATATCAAATCAAGCTCATAATAGCCATCCTCCAGTCTTCCGGGCATGTGAAAGGCTATGTACAGATCGTTCAAAGGCACATTAGCCGTAGTGGTTTCGCGCCGCGCTTCAGTTTGCGCTGGTTCTTTAGGTAATTTGCGATGATATTTTTCACCCGCCGGTATCGGCCCGAACCATTTTTCAGCAAGTTCTTTCGCCTTTTCGGTGTTAATGTTCCCGCCAACTACCATGATGCCATTAGCCGGGTTATAATGTTTTTTGAAGAAGGCTTTTACATCCCCGATCCTGGCATCTTCTATCTGCTGTATATTTTTACCAATAGTGGCCCATTGATACGGGTGCTCTTTATAAACCATAGGCCTCAATTTCAGCCAAACGTCGCCATAGGGCTGATTGAGGTAACGCTGTTTAAATTCTTCGATCACTACATTGCGCTGCACTTCCAGGCTTTTTTCGCTGAAGGCCAGGCTCAGCATCCGGTCGCTCTCGAGCCAAAACGCAGTCTCGATATTTTCTGCCGGTAAGGTGATATAGTAGTTTGTAATGTCGTTGGTGGTAAACGCATTATTCTCGCCGCCAACACGCTGCAGCGGTTCGTCATACTGTGGGATATTTACCGAACCGCCGAACATCAGGTGCTCGAACAAATGCGCGAAGCCCGTTCTTTGCGGGTCTTCGTCCCTGGCGCCAACATCATACAATATATTCAGAACTGCCATCGGCGTGGTATGATCTTCATGTACGATCACTCTCAGGCCATTATCTAATGTAAACCGGTTGAATTTAACCATGTAATATCTAAAAACGGAGAGCAAAGGTAATGGTTTTGGTTGAAGTGGTTGCAAAAGGTAAAATAGGTAGAAACGTTTATAATAATTAACCGGGCTTGCGCATTTTCCTATTAATATTAATTTTGTCCCTGTTATTAACACGATGTTGAATAATTAAAGGCATATTTCCAATAACCTTGAAATAACTTTAAACCGTCATGAACCAATCACAGTTGATCAGCCATATTTCTACATTCAATACTCCTATCAAAGCGCGCCAGTTGCGTAATGAATTGAAAGAAGGAAATTTTTCGCTGAAAGAGTTGGTTGATCTCACCTTCTACCCTGGCAAAGATGTCGCCATAAAGGCTTCAGGGATTATACAATTCATGATGACACGTTTTCCGCAAAATTACCTTGATGATACGGGCTATATGGTTGATCATATTGCTAACGTTACTTCTACCGGTTGCCTGAAGCACTACGCGCGAGTGTTGGGATATATCACATCGGCGGAAAGATCACGGGAAGTGCGGAACAATTTAAAGGAAATTGAATTGCAGCCTACAGTTGAATTGTGCTTTAAATGGCTGGATGATACAAAAATGCTCCCCACCGTGCGTACATCTGCCGCTGAGGCCCTGTTCAATTTACGTCATCGCTATCCCTGGATAGCCGAAGGCCTGTCACGACGGTTGGAAGCAATAGTGCCAACTGCAACGCCTTTGCTGCTTTCAAAAGCCAACTATATACTTAGCTTCCTGCATCCCGAAGACTAAAATTTCGCCCGTTCGTCGCCTCTTGTCGTGATCCTAATACCTAACTTAGTGTCGGTATGCTTACTAATGACGAACTAATCAGAGAGATCAGCAAAATCATCGTTAAAACCAAGGTTGAAAAGCTTACCGCCATCCTGGATAAGCAGCAATTTGCTTTACGCGACCTGATCGACCTTACCTTCTGCGAGGATAGTAATATTGCCTTCCGGGCGGCGTGGATACTGGAAAATCTTTTCCTGAAAAAACCGGAGGCTTATATGGATGAGCTGGAATACCTGGTATCGCGGGTGCCATGTGTTACCTACCCCAGTTGCAAGCGGCACTACGCCAAGATCATGATGCATATCAGTGCGAGAAAGGCGCCTGCATCGATCAGGCAACGACTGGAAGCCATCAATCTTGAACCGGTAGTTGAAAAGCTGTTCGACTGGCTTATCGATCCGAAAGTACTGATAGCGGTTAAAGTATTCGCTTCGGATGCGCTCTTCAATATGCGCAGCCGTTACCCGTGGATAAGCGAGGAACTTAAGGAACAAATGAAATTCCTGATGCGCGATGGCAGCGCGGCGATACAAACGAGGGGACGGAAACTGCTGGCGAAACTTTGAGTTGGCGGCGGGCAGTTTACAGTTTGCAGGAAATCCGCTGCTAACTGCAAACCGAGACTACGCCTCCGGTTTATCCTCTCCATGCAAATGTGTACTTACGTGGTAATGGTGCAGCTTGGCGTGAACAGCTGATTCATTATTTTCTGCATAGGTACCGTACGCATCGATCAGCACGCCTTTCAAATTGTTTTTGGGTGAACTAATGGCATAAACGATGGACATATCCGAAGGATTGCTTTCGCCTTCGAAACGATAAAATTCATCGATCTCGAAATCGTCAGCTCCCATCTGTATATGATCATTTTTATCTTCAATGGTGTCGCCTTCCAGGCCGAGGTTAGCTGTATAGCCGCGTTTGGCAAGGTCGTTGGTGGCATCTACCAGGGTGTCGTAATTTTTCATGTCTTTCCGGATTAAGACTTACGAAGTTTTTAAAACTTCGTAAGTCTTGTTTCACATCAATAACCCTTAAATAGACGCGTTGTTTTGACAATCCTCTATGCTTGGCAGGAGTTTTATATCTTAGTGGTCCACTTTTCAATAATGATAAGAGCGGCAATATTAATAGTTCTTTATGTTGCAATATCAATATTGCTTTTATTCCTACTGGATAAAATAACAAACAGCATCATCAGGATAGTTGTCTATGTGGCGATATTTTTGATTTACACACAAATCTGGGTAACATATAACGGGGTAAGAAGATAGGGCTTGCTTAATTTCGTCGTTCGCAAAGCGAGAAGGTTTTCATTATGTCTGATACGTTAAACTATTACAAAAAACTTTGGGATCTATCTGATGATGGCCAGCCGTTCAGCTCCTACTCGGGCCTGCTGCAGCCTGTATTGTATAATGGTATACCGTGCATGGTGAAAATCGCCCGCCGTGAGAAGGACAAACGGGGCAATATGCTGATGGCCTGGTGGAACGGTGTTGCGGCGGCGCCGGTACTTAAGCACGACGACACTGCCATATTGATGGAAAGAGCTTTGGGTCGACAGTCGCTTACCGAAATGGTCAAAAACGGGCAGGATAGTGAAGCCACCTGCATCATTTGTTCTACCGTTGTTAAACTGCATACTCATCCCAAGCCCTATCCCGAATATTTGACCCCGCTTAATGAAGGGTTTAGGAGCTTGGGCATTGCGGTTAAGCAACATGGCGGCATTTTTACGCAATGCCTTGAAATAGCTAAACGATTGCTTGCTGAACCAAAAGACATTGTTGCGCTTCACGGCGACATCCATCACGGCAACATCCTTGACTTCGGTGAAAAGGGCTGGCTGGCGATCGATCCGAAAGGGTTCATCGGTGAGCGTGGCTTTGACTATGCAAACTTGTTCTGCAATCCGGACCAAGCCACAGCGATCGCTCCGGGGCGATTAGACAAACAGGTAAAGGTGGTATCTGAAGCAGCCGACCTTGAACCCAGACGCCTTTTGCAATGGATCGCGGCCTGGGCCGGGCTTTCAGCGGCATGGTGCATAGAAGACGGTGAGGCTCCTGAAACGGCGATGACTATAGCAAGGATAGCGTTGCATAAACTGAACGATATTGGGTAGCTTTGACCTATAATCAGCGATATATGGCATTCGATGAAAAATTAAGTGACCGGATAAGCGAAGCGTTGGCAGATGTGCCCGCAGTGGAAGAAAAACGCATGTTCGGGGGAATATGTTATATGGTCGACGGAAAGATGTGTGTTGGCGTGGTTAAGGATGAAATGATGTGCCGCATAGGGCCGGATCTATATGAGGATGCGCTTGAAAAACACGGCTGCCGGGAGATGGATTTTGCCGGAAAACCGATGGATGGTTATGTATATGTAAGCGCGGATGGTATGCAAACCAAAGAACAGTTTGCCTACTGGATCGGCCTGTGCCTTGCGTATAATCCGAAAGCCAAGGCTGCAAAGAAGAAATCATCCAAATAAAGCTGTCTGTGAAGATCAATAAAGATTCCCTCGATTTTTTAAAGGACCTTGCACAAAGCAATAACCGCGATTGGTTCAATAAGCATAAGGACAGGTATCTCGAGGCAAACAATAATATTGTCGCCTTTGCCGATGCACTTATCGCTGAAATGAACAAGCACGACCACATCGAGACCACATCGGGTAAGGACAGCATTTTCAGGATATATCGCGATGTACGCTTCTCAAAAGATAAATCACCTTATCATACTTGCTGGAACGGCAGCATGAAACGCGCCACCAAAAAACTGCGGGGCGGCTATTACTATTACATCGAACCCGGCGGAAATTCTTTTGCGGCCGGCGGCTTCTTTGGCCCTATTCCCGATGATATGAAGCGCATCCGGCAGGATATTGATATCAATTTTAAAGAATGGGAAAAGGTACTGGCCGATCCGGACCTTGTGAAAACATTTGGCGGACTTTACGGCGAACAGGTAGTCTCGGCCCCGCGTGGCTATGCGAAGAACCATCCGGCTATCAACTTACTGCGCTACAAACAGTTCCTGCTCAGACATACTTTTACAGATGCCGAAGTTTTAAGCCCCGATTTTTCTCATCAGCTAAGCGACATATATAAAGCAATGCGCCCCTTCTTCAACCATATGAGCGAAGTGCTCAGTACGGATGCAAATGGAGTTGCTGTAGTGTGATTTTAAAATTTCCCGTTAGTTTAATCATCATTAATCAAAAATTAAAAACTGTCGTTGAATGATTAACTTTGACATGAGAGACAGATTTTGTGTAGTCTTCATGCTATGATTTATATTTCGAACAAAAACAGCACCGGGCTGAATGAAAATTCGAAAAAATAATTTTCATTCAGCAGAACATGGCTTACCAATTATCGTAGAAAGAAATTTAGCAACTAATAAAACCTATGAATAAACATACCTGCAGATTCTGCCTTCATTTGCCGATAGCCGCCCGGATTTTAAAAGAATCATTTTAGTAAAACATCCGTTAGCATTTATACTAATTAGCTGATCCGGTTCCCTCTGCTATAAGAGAATAAGCCGTTAACAGCTGGGACATTTGAAGGTTACAATGGAATTGCAAAGCAAACAAGGAAAAAAGTCGAAAAACGAAGGAACCCTGGTTGAAACCATCCTTCACCAGGATGCGCTGATCAACGGCGTACAGGATACCATTTGGTCTATCGACTCCGAAATGCGCCTTATTACTGCAAACCAATCGTTTGTGGAACGGATAAGAATGGCTACAAGCAAGACCATAAAGCAAGGCGATAGCGTACTGATCAAAGAATTTGGGCATGAACGGTTAGACAAATGGCGGCGATATTACGAACGTGCTTTGAGGGGCGAGCAATTTACAATTAAAGAGGAGACCTATAACCCCGACCAACAAACCACAAATTATAGCCTGATCTCATTAAACCCTATATACAGCGAAAAAAACATTCTTTTGGGCATTACATGCTATTCAAAAGACGTTACCCCCGATAGCCTGAACCTGCTGGCGCTGGAGAAAAGCAAAGAAAGGCTCGAAAAAATAATGGATTCGTCCCTGGACATGATCTGTACAGTTAGTGAAGAGGGGATCATTTTAAGCGTTAGCGCGGCATGCGAAACAATTTTAGGCTACAAACCTGCCGAACTAATAGGAGAACCACTATTTGATTTTCTGTACCCGGAGGATCTAACAAAAACCGGACGGATGGCTGCCAGTGTAATGGCCGGTACCGACATGACCAATAATGAAAACCGATATGTGCGAAAAGATGGCTCGCTTGTGCCGTTGATGTGGTCGGCCCGGTGGGACCCGAAAGACCGGGTCAGGTATGGAATAGCCAGGGACGCGACCGAGCGAAAAAAAAGCGAGGAAGCTTTGAAAATCAGCAATGAAAGATTTGAATACGCTGCAAAAGCTACATCAGACATTCTCTGGGATTGGAATTTAGTAACCAACGAGGTTTATTATTCGGAAAATATGGAAAACCTGTTCGGCCACAAGGCAGGGTATACCGATGATAACCTACCGTTTTATTTTGAGCATGTACACCCTGAGGACCGGGAAAGGGTGATACTTTACCCCGACCAGGTAAAATTTGGGACCATGATAAACTGGTGCCAGGAATACCGTTTCAGAAAAGCTGACGGCGAATACGCTTTTTTACTCGACCGGGGCATAGTGATAAGGGACGATCAGGGGATTGGCATACGGATGATAGGCGCCATGCAGGATATAAGCCGAATAAAGGAGCAGGAGTTGCGTGTAACGCAGCAGAACCAGCGGCTGATGGAAATAGCCCTGATCAACGCCCACGAGATCAGGCGGCCTGTAGCGACGATTCTCGGGCTGATGCAGCTGCTCACCGAAAAATCCGCAACAACCGAGTCCGACAAACAGGTGCTGGAGCATCTGAAAGCCGCCACCAACGAACTGGATGATGTCATTAAACGGATAATTGACAAAACTGTCAGTTGATACCTGGTTTGTCAATAAAAGCTGGTGTCGTTTAATTTACTTAGGAATTGTGTACTAACCTTTCGCAAAGATTCCATCAAATTTTACCTGGTACTTTATAGAGAAGTTTATGAAGGCTTACAAGATGGCTGGGGTTAGCTTTAACACTGTGTGAACCGCAAAACCGCTAATTAATTAAAACTAAAAACAATCCACCCAAACGCTTGGTATTTTAAGTATAAATACTTGATACCATGGATACCGTGAGCAAAGGCAAAAAAACAACTACACCTAAAAAGCAAAACCGTCAACCGGGCATTGAAGCCCAGATGAACCCAGCGCCGGAATATATCAAAGACAGCTACACGCCATCAGGTAAACTTAGGGGCAAAGTGGCGCTGATCACTGGCGGCGACAGTGGCATTGGCCGTGCAGTAAGCGTGCATTTCGCTGAGGAAGGCGCTGATATAGCTATTGTTTATCTCGATGAAGACCGGGACGCAGAAGATACCAAAACACTCGTGGAGGCCGCCGGGCGCAATTGCCTCCTGATCAAGGGCGATGTGAAGAACAACGATTTCTGCAAGAATGCCGTGGAAAAAGCGGTAAGAAAGTTCGGAAACATTAACATCCTTGTAAACAATGCGGGCATGCAGTTTCCGCAAAAGAATGTAAAGGAAATAACCGATGAACAACTGGAAGTAACTTTCAGGACCAATATATTCTCCTATTTCTATTTCGCAGAAGCAGCCCTGAAACATCTGCACGAAGGCGATTGCATTATCAATACTACTTCGGTAACTGCCTATAGATCGTCGCCCAGCCTGATAGATTATTCATCTACCAAGGGCGCCATTACAACTTTCACCCGCTCATTGGCCACTAATCTGGCCGAAAAGAAAATAAGAGTTAATGGAGTAGCACCAGGTCCTGTTTGGACGCCCCTTATTGTTTCAACATTCGACCGAGAAAAGATCAAAAGTTTTGGCAGTGAAACAGCGATGAAACGTGCAGGTCAGCCGTCTGAGCTTGGCCCTGCCTATGTGTTCCTGGCGTCGGAAGACAGCTCATTCATTACGGGACAGGTGATCCATGTGAATGGCGGTGAAGTGGTTAACGGCTGATAATGAGAACCCAATCAAAACCGGAAAGAAAGAATTTATGGTTTGCCCTATTGTTCGGTTTCCTTGGTGCCGCAGTATTGAGGTTATCTTTTCTTATTGTGCAGCAGGCTCTTGCAACAGCCATGCTTGTAATCGGGATTATACTGATCATTATCAGTCTTGTGATCTATTGGAGAAATTTTAGCGAATAAGTGCCATGAAAAGAGAAGAACAAACCGTTCATCCAAAAGTGAACGTTGCGGAAAAAACGCAAAAACAACTCAAAAAGACGGACGAGGCCGAAAAACGCGCCGCAGAACAGCCGGGAAAAGAGGCAAGTGTAGCCGCTGAATTGAAAAACAGGAGCAAATAAAATTGATCGTTTATGAAAGCAGTAAGAATTCATGAGTTCGGCGGGCCCGAAGTATTGGAACTGGAAGAGGCCCCAATACCGCAACCGGCGGAGGATGATGCGTTGGTGAAGGTTTATGCGACGAGTATCAACCCTGTCGACTGGAAAATACGGGAGGGCGCGCGCCGGGAGAAATTCCCGGTCAATTTACCGCTAATACCGGGATGGGATGTTTCGGGCGTGATCGAAAAAGTTGGGGAGCATGTACACCGTTTTAAACCCGGTGATGAGGTGTATGGCCGTCCTGACCCGACCAAAAACGGTGCTTATGCGGAATATATCGTTGTGAAAGCCAACCAACTCGGGTTTAAGCCAAAAAGCACTGACCATATTAATGCCGCGGCTGTTCCGCTGGCCGGGCTAACGGCCTGGCAGGGCCTGTTCGATCACGGGCATTTAGAGAAAGGGCAAAAAGTGCTGATCCATGCCGCATCAGGCGGTGTCGGGACCTTTGCCGTGCAATTTGCCAAATGGAAGGGCGCTTATGTGATCGGGACGGCATCCGAAGAGAATCTCTCTTTCATCAAACAACTTGGCGCCGACGAGCCGATCGATTATAAAAACGAAAGTTTTGATGACCTGTTAAGTGATATCGACCTCGTGTTCGATACCATAGGCGGCGACACGCAGAAGCGCTCAGTAAAAGTTCTGAAAAACGGCGGCAGGCTGATCACTACGCTGAAGCCGGAATTCCAGGCCGAGGCAAAGGAAAAGCATATTTATCTCGGAGGCTATACCGCCCAATCCTACCCCGATCAACTGGAACAAATAGCTGGTTTGATCGACGAAGGGATCATACAACCCGTGGTGTCGATGGTTTTGAGCCTGGATGATGCACGCAAGGGGCAGCAAATCAGTGAGCAGGGGCATGTACGCGGGAAGATCGTTATTAAAGTGGTCTGAGACTTGACTTAAGCGATCAGTTTATCCGGTGTGATTGGCAGATCGCGGACACGCTTTCCGGTAGCATTGTAAATGGCATTGGCTATCGCTGCTGTGATACCCGTAATACCGATCTCTCCTATTCCCCTTGCGCCTATCGGCGAAATATAGGGATCGGGCTTATCGATAAATTGCACCTCGAGCTCGGGGATATCGGCATGAACCGGAACCAGGTATTGCGCCAGGTCGCGGGTAACTACACGGCCGTTGTTGGGATCATATTGGGTATTTTCCATCAAAGCCATACCGATGCCAAAGATCATGCCGCCCATGATCTGGTTAGTGGCGGTTTTCAGGTTCATTACCTTGCCAATATCCATCACGGCGGCCAGCTTTTCAATTTTTACCGTGCCCAGCTCCGGATCGACCAGCACTTTGGCAAACTGTGCCCCGAATGAGTGGAAAGCATAATCTTTCCGGTTGGTCTTTTCATCTTCCTGCACTGCTGCATTGGTTTGACTTTCCTCTTCAACTTTAGCCTCCGGACTGCCGGGCATAGCGGGCGTGGGTTCTCCGGTTTGCCGGGTTGAAACATTGGTTTTGGCCCTGGCTTCCAGTTTATCTATGCCTTTGCGGTTCAATACCTGTATATAGGTTTCGAATTTCGTTGAGTCGTTTTTTAAGCGGACTGTACCGTTTTCAGTGATTATCTCTACTTCTTTACGATCGTATAACGGTGAAGCCTTATCGGTAATAGCCAGGTTGATCAGTTTGCTGATGGCCCCAAGCGCCGCCGCGCGTATCGGCGGGCCGACGCTGGCTGATACCTGCGAACCACCCGATTGTGCGCCCCTTGGATAAGAACTATCACCCAGTTTCACTTTAACCATGTCAACGGGCAAAGCAAAAGCATCGGCAGCCACCTGTGTCATTACGGTGTAGGTTCCTGTGCCAATGTCCTGCGTACCACATTCTATCTCAGCATGGCCATCCGCAAACAACGTCGCTTTGGCGGATGAAGCGCTGCGATTGGCCGGATAAGTGGCTGTAGCCATGCCATAACCCACCAGGTAGCCATTCTCTTTTAATGTTCCGGGTTCGGCTTTGCGGTTTGTCCACCCGATGGCTTCAGCGCCTCGTTCATAACATTCCTTCAGGCTTTTTTCGGAGAATGGTTTCTTTTTGTGCTCGTCTGTCTCGGCATAGTTCACCAGGCGCAGCTGAATAGGGTCCATTTTCAATTTGTAAGCCAACTCATCCATCGCTGCTTCCAATCCATAGGTACCGGGTGCTTCACCGGGGGCACGTGTAGGGCATGGGGTACCCCTGTTTAGCCGCACGATCTCATGGCTGACATCGACGTTGGGGCAACTATAGATCATGCTGGTGGCCACACCGACAGGTTCGACGAATTCGTCCACAAATGAGGTTTCAATAGTAGATGCATGTTTTATCGCTGAAAGCTTGCCGTCCTGGCCGGCGCCTAAGGATATCTTTTGCACCGTTTGTGTTCTTCGTCCCGCTGTCGAAAACATTTGCTGCCGCGCGAGCACCAATTTCACCGGCCGGTTGAATTGTTTAGCTGCCATGGGCGCCAGCAAAGTATTTGCCCACGTAAAACCCTTCGAACCAAATCCGCCGCCTATATACAGAGCATAAACCTGTACTTTTTCCGGCGGAACTCCCAAAATAGAAGTCAGCAAACTCTTTACTCCCATTACCGATTGCGTGGAATCATAAACCGTCAGTTTATCCCCATCCCATTCGGCAATAGTGGCGTGCGGTTCCATCGCATTGTGGTGATAAACCGGCGTAGTGTAAGTTTCATCGGTTTTAACCGGCGCACTATTGAATCCGGCGTCAAAATCGCCGCGTTTTACCTGGGTTTCCTGTCCGCCCAACCCCGACGCCGGTTTATATGCCGTGCCAATATTTTTTTCCAGGTTAATCGCCTCGGGCTGTTTTTCGTATTCGATCTTAACCAGGTTGGCAGCATGTTCAGCCTGCTCGAACGTTTCGGCCACAGCTATAGCCACATGCTGCCCGCCGTAAAGCACGCGGTCGCTTTGCAATGGCAGCAGATCGTTTTCCGCAAACTTACCTCCGCCCGACGGAAAATGCAGTTGCATGGCATTCTGGTAAGTCATTATGCCGATCACGCCCGGCATTTTTTCAGCAGCACGCATATCAATATTCTTAATACGCCCTTTGGTAATGGTGCTGACAATACTGACACCATAAGCCAGGTTCTTCACAGGGAATTCCGCAGCGTACTTAGCCCCGCCGGTTACTTTCAGTTTGCCGTCTACACGGTCTACGGGTTGCCCTAAGGTTGGATTCATGACATACCTCCTGTAATGGTTAGCGCGCGCACCAGCGTGCGTTTTGCCAGTTCGATCTTAAAAGCATTGTCTTTATAGCCCTTGGCCTGGCTCATTGCGGCTTCGGCGGCCGTCCGGTAATTCTGTTCACTTGGCACTGCGCCGGTAAGTACTTTTTCAGCCAGCCCTGAACGCCACGGTTTGGTGGCCACCCCACCCAGGGCTATATGGGCATTCTGTATTCTCCCATTCACTATATTTAAGATCACCGCTGCGGAAGCCAGGGCAAATTCGTAAGATTGCCTGTCGCGTACTTTTAAATAATACGAACGCGACGCGTAGGGCATAGCCGGGATATCGACATAAGTGATCAGCTCGTCGACTCTTAGCGCGTGCTCCAGGTGAGGCGTCTGCCCGGGAAGCAGATGAAAATCGGCAAAAGGGATAGTTCGCATTCCGCCCGGCCCCTGTACACGTATTGTGGCATCCAGGGCGGCTAAAGCTACGCACATATCCGAGGGATGTGTAGCAATACATTTATCACTTGTGCCCAAAACGGCATTACTCCGATTAAACCCCTGAATGGCAGCACAACCTGAACCAGGATTGCGTTTGTTACAGTCAAAATCAGTATTGTAAAAATATGGGCAGCGCGTGCGCTGCATCAGGTTGCCACCAACCGAAGCCATGTTTCTCAATTGCGGCGATGCGCCTGCAAGCAGGGCTTCTGATAATACCCGATATTTCTTGACTATGGCAGGATGATAAGCCAGATTGCTGTTTTTCACCAACGCCCCGATGCGCACACCGCCGTTCGGCAATTCTTCGATCTTATCCAGGGGCAATTTGTTGATGTCGATCACGTGCTCGGGCGTTTCGATGTTCAGTTTCATCAGGTCGACCAGGTTAGTGCCCCCGGCAATATATTTCGCACCATGGCTTCGGGCTGCCGCGATAGCTGCTTCGTTATTCTGAGCTTTTAAAAATTTGAAAGGTTCCATGATGCAAATGATTAAGCGTGCTGAACTTCTTTAATAGCTGCCAGTATATTCTGGTAAGCGCCGCAGCGGCAAATATTGCCGCTCATCTGTTCCCTGATCTCTGCATCCGTGTGGGCATGGTTTTCGTTAACCAATCCCACTGCGGAGCATATTTGCCCGGGAGTGCAGTAACCGCATTGAAAACCATCATGCTTCAGGAATGCCGCCTGCATAGGATGCAATTCGCCGCCGTTTGCCAAACCCTCAATAGTGGTGATCTTTGATCCTTCACACATCACCGCCAACGTGAGGCAAGAATTTACCCGGCGGCCGTCGACCAAAACGGTACAAGCACCGCACTGTCCATGGTCACAGCCTTTCTTAGTACCGGTTAAACCTAACCGTTCGCGTAAAACGTCCAGTAAGGTCACCCGCGAATCAACGTTCAATGGGTATTGTTTACCATTAATATTGAGCGTATATGCTGTTATTTCAGCCGGAGCTGCGGGTGGTATCTCCGCGCTTGTTTTTTCGACGTTTACCAAAAGGGGGGCAAGTGTTAACCCGGCGCCGGCCAGGCCAAGTTGTGTAAGAAATTCGCGGCGCGTGCTGCCTTTGGTATGCTCCCCGTCTTCCGGAAAAGACCCGTCATCTACATCAGTCATAATTGTGGAACATACCAACACAGGTAATGTTTAGGCATTATAAGCACAAAACCAATTGTACTTCCGAATGGTTGTAATAGCAATAAGAGGGAATTATGGAAACCAAAGCCACAGCGAAAAAATCCGCAGAACCTAAAAAAGAAAAAGTCAGAAAGACTGTCGCCAAAAATCTTTCAGCCAGTTACAACCGGTATAAAAAGTTTGGCAATAAACAATATACGGGTATGCAGATAGGCCGTGGACATCACTGGCATTACGATGAAGGCGACTGGAAGGAAACCAAAATAACGCCCGACCTGTGGGAAATATCCTACGCAGTAACCAAACGCCGCGTAGGGCATGCACCCGAAAACTCAGGCGTTCCGGTAGGCACGGAGTACCAGTGGTATATCGTATCGCACCAGCATGTAAAAAAGCTGAACGCCAATGATTATTCGACCGAAATGACGGGGCTAAAATTTAAAGTTGCGCATAAGCGTGCAAATAATGATAAATGGAGTGCCAAAGCCCCGACCCAGCGCAAACACCTGATACAGTTTTTTAAGGATTTGATCGCGCAGTTGGAAAAAGAACCCATTCCGCTGGACTTTGAATATGAAGGTGTTCGCTATACCGGCGAAGGCGTGCCTATCAATGAAACATGTGACACTGAGGCTGGTATCTGCTACGAGGTGGATATTACCCTGAATGATAATAATGTCGGGATAATCCGCTGCATGAAAAGCGGCTGGAAAATGGACCGCGTGGAACAAGGCCTTGTAGACGCTATAGGGAACGAGATATTCTTGTACTTTGAGTAAACTACAGCCCTGGAATTTTTATACCAGCTTTTTTGATATCCTCAAACAAAGTTTCCTGTACGGCCAATTTAGTGTCCTGGAAACCGTGCGCATTTATCCAAACGCTGATATACAAAACGTAGCCATCAGGTTGTATTTCGCCCATTCCAACGCGTTTTTCAGGTTTTTTCAGGCAATGCTTTGATTCCTCAAGAGATTTTTCGATAGCGGATTTTACTTCTTTAACGTCAATATTATTGGGAAATTTCAAATTGATATCAAGGCGCCTGGTACCCTTCCTGCTGGTGTTAATGATCATTTGGTTAGATAGCTGGCCGTTAGGTACAATAAGCACCCTGTTATCAAATGTTTCAACTATAGTATAAAATATCTGTATTGAAGTGACGGTGCCTTCCATTCCGGCGGTATTGATATTTTCACCCACCTTAAATGGCTTCAACAGCAAAATAAGCACGCCGCTCGCGAAGTTTTGCAAAGTACCCGAAAGCGCTAAGCCGGCAGCGACTCCGAAAGCGCCAACCAACGCTGTGAACAAGGTCATTTCGATGCCCATTATCTGCATTACGGCCAATATCAGCAGCACCCGCAACGCGACAGCTACTAAACTTAGGATAAAGGATTTTACAGTAGCGTCGACTTCCTTTTTCTGCATGCCCGATCGCGACCATCGCATGAGCATATTGATCAGCCATAAACCAATAAAAAGCACCAGCAAGCCGACTAGGAATTTAGGGCCGAAACGGATCACCCAATCGTATACATGATCATAAAATTTATCAATATTCATACTGGACTAAACATCTTAATCATAGTGAAGTTTTAAGCAGAATTAGCGCAAACAAAAACCCCTCCGATTGCTCGAAGGGGCCGTTAGGATATAAATAGAATAAATTTCAAATGGCAGGCTCTCAAATGGAAACCCTGCTAAAACAATTGAAGCTATTCGTTTACAGCTTGCTCCAATATAAAGCTTTCAGTGGCTTGGGTTAACGCCGCATCAGTGGCCCTTTCGTTATCCAATGTTTGCTGAAGTAATTCTGCTACATCGTCATGGCCCATGCTTTCGGCAAAGGTGCGCAGCGTACCGTAAGTGGATATCTCGTAATGCTCGACTTTTTGGGCGGCAAGCACTAAACCTGCATCACGGGTCATTGTCCCTTTTTCGGTGTCTTTGATAATGCCGGTCGCTTCAGCAAGCAGCCCTTCCATGGCATCGCATTTCTTGGCTACCGCCTTTTCTTCTAACAACTCAAATACCTTTTCAAGGGTTTCCACGTGGGTTTTCGTCTCATTGGTATGCTTTTCGAATGCTGCGGCCAGTTCAGAACTTGTTGCGGCTTTTTGCATTTTGGGTAAAGCCTGCACCAGGTGCTTTTCGGCCCAGTAAATATCTTTCAATTCATCCACAAAAAACTGGTGGAATTCCGAATCCTTCATTTTGCCGGTCATGCCGGACGCTTTTGTCTTAGTTGCCATGTTAATAGATTTTTTAATGTTTGGTCATAATAATAACCTGAAGCGCACCGTGCAGTTTTAACTAATTAGAAAATTATTATTTCAGGACTATATGTTATAAGCATAATTAAGTATTCATCTACAACAAAAAACCCCTCCGATTTCCCGGAGGGGCTGTTAGGGTAAAATAGAATTAAATTAGGGAGCTTGTTATACGTGCTCCGTCTCTTTTGGGTTCAGGAAAACAAACTGGTTATCAAACATATCCAGCCTAATCCTGCTGTCTTTATCTACTTTGCCTGCCAGAATTTGCTTTGACAGTTCATTGAGTATCTTTTTCTGGATCACCCTTTTGAGCGGACGGGCGCCGAATTGCGGGTCGTAACCCAGTTGGGCCAGCCAGTCGAGGGCTTCTTCCGAAGCGTCCATGTGAATACCAATGTCCTCCAGTGTTTTCTGCAATTGCGCGAACTGTAGCTTCACGATCTCGCCGATCTCATCCCGGCTCAGCGGGGTGAACATGATGATCTCGTCGATACGGTTCAAAAATTCGGGGCGGATGGTCTGCCTTAAAAGTTCGAACAATTGGTTCTTGGTCTTGGCAATGATGGTATCTTTATTGTCCTCGTCGTAATCCTGGAAGTTTTCCTGGATAACGTTGGAACCGATGTTCGAGGTCATGATGATGATCGTATTTTTAAAGTTCACCACACGGCCCTTATTGTCGGTCAAACGGCCGTCATCGAGCACCTGCAGCAGGATGTTAAACACATCCGGGTGAGCCTTTTCGATCTCGTCAAGCAGAATAACACTGTAAGGCTTGCGGCGAACGGCCTCGGTCAGCTGACCGCCTTCATCATAACCCACATAGCCCGGGGGCGCACCGATCAAACGCGATACTGCATGACGTTCCTGGTATTCGGACATATCGATTCGAACCAAAGCGTTTTCATCATTGAACAAGTATTCAGCCAGGGCCTTTGCCAGCTCGGTCTTACCGACCCCGGTAGTACCGAGGAAAATGAACGAACCGATAGGCTTGCGCTTATCGTGCAAACCGGCGCGGCTGCGGCGGATCGCGTCGCTGATGGCCTCAATGGCTTCCTCCTGCCCTGCCACACGTTTATGCAGTTCTTCTTCCAGTTGAAGCAGCTTTTCGCGCTCGCTTTGTACCATTTTCGAAACCGGGATACCCGTCCAGCGCGATACCACGCCGGCAATATCTTCCGCTGTTACCTCTTCTTTCAGCATCCGGTGCTCCTTCTGATTCTCCGCAAGGGTGGCCTTCAGTTTTTCAACCTCATCCTGGGCTTCCTTAATACGGCCGTAACGTAATTCGGCTACCTTACCGTAATCGCCGGCACGTTCGGCCTGTTCAGCCTCCAGCTTGTAGTTTTCTATCTTTTCAACCTTCTGGTTGATACTGTCAACCACATCCTTCTCGCTCTTCCATTGCGCACGCAACGAATCGCGTTCTGCGGACAGATTGGCAATCTCTTCGCTCAGTTCCTTCACACGCTTTTCGTCTTTTTCGCGCTTAATGGCCTCGCGTTCGATCTCCAGTTGCATGATCTTACGGTCGAGCTCATCCACCTCTTCCGGAACCGAGTCCATTTCCAAACGCAGTTTGGAAGCAGCCTCGTCCATCAGGTCGATGGCCTTATCCGGCAGGAATCGGTCGGAAATGTAACGCTGCGACATTTCCACTGCGGCGATGATCGCTTCATCGCGGATGTGCACTTTGTGGTGGGTCTCGTAACGTTCCTTCAAACCGCGCAAGATAGAAATAGCATCCTGGGTATCCGGCTCGTCAACCAAAACCATCTGGAAACGGCGTTCCAGAGCTTTGTCTTTTTCGAAATATTTCTGATATTCGTTCAGCGTGGTAGCGCCTATAGCTCTCAATTCACCGCGGGCCAAGGCTGGTTTCAGGATATTTGCAGCATCCATGGCCCCTTCGCCACCGCCCGCGCCAACCAACGTATGGATCTCGTCGATGAACAGGATAATGTCGCCATCAGCCTGGGTCACTTCCTTGATCACAGCTTTCAGTCTTTCCTCGAATTCGCCTTTGTATTTGGCGCCTGCGATCAGTGCGCCCATATCCAGCGAATAAACGGTTTTGGTTTTCAAGTTCTCAGGTACGTCGCCCTTAATGATACGAAAAGCAATACCTTCAGCGATAGCGGTTTTACCCACGCCCGGTTCGCCCACCAATATCGGGTTGTTCTTGGTACGGCGCGACAATATCTGTATTACGCGTCTGATCTCTTCGTCACGACCTATTACCGGGTCGAGCTTGCCAGATTCGGCATACTCGTTCAGGTTACGGGCGTATTTGTTCAGGGCGTTGTAAGTAGCTTCGGCATTCTGGTCGGTTACTTTGCTATCGCCGCGCAATTCGGTAATGGCCTTTTTCAGGTCCTTTTCGTTCACGCCGGCGTCTTTCAAGGCTGACCCGGTTTTGCCGTTTGCTGCCAGGATACCCAGCAGGATATGCTCGACGGACACAAATTCGTCCTTAAATTCCTTCACATAGTTTTGCGCCTTCTGCAATGCCGAATTGGCGTCCGAAGACAAATAAATATTGCTTCCGCTAACCTTGGGATACGAAGCGATCTGCTCGTCGAGCGTTTCGTTCAGCCTGTTCAGGTTAACGTTTAGTTTTTTCAGTAAATAGCTTACTACGTTCTCATCAACCAAAAGCAGGCCCTTCAGTAAATGAGCGTTCTCGATCGCCTGCTGCTGATTGCCGCTTGCGATCTCGGAAGCCTTCTGAACAGCTTCCTGTGCTTTTATGGTAAAGTTGTTAAAATTCATACTTAAGTCCTTTCAAATTGCCTGCCATCGGCCCGGTTATGTAAAATTGTCACTATAAACTTAGTTTCAAACGACATTTTGTCTACATTTATAACCCGTAATACAACCTTTATCAGGCAGTTCGGCCCCGCCTGCTTGCGTTTACTGAATTTTGTTATTTTTGATATTCTTAATTAATTTCAAATCTTGACTAACCCGCAGTACAGCAGAGTTTCTGGCAAGAACCGTGAGGCCTATCACGATTATTACACCTTAAGGAATTTAGTTTCCGTAAGGACAGGGAGCATCATCTTCCTGATCCTGAACGTGCTGCTGCGTGTATTATATTATGTATTCCCCGAAAGCCTGACGCGGGCACAAAACTATCCCGAATTTAACTACACCAACTGGTTTTATATTAGTTTAACCCCGCTTTTTCTCTGCGGAAGCTATCTGCTGATCTGGCTGTACAGAAAACACAAAAGAGCGACTATTGTTACCGACCTGTTCGTTTTTGCTTTCGCCTTTTTTATCATTTTCTGCGGGATGGAATCGAGTTTTATAGCAACATCCGATCCCCGCAATGCGCTTACACTTTACCTAACGGCATTGAGTATCATAAGCGTGGTGTTCGTACTTTCCGCTATGGAAACGCTTGTGCTGATACTATTGGTAGAGATTGTATTTACGTATTTACTATACTATACCGCTGCGGAACCCATGGAAATGATCTATGACCAAATCATTTCGATGACGCTGCTTTTCTGCTTCTATTTCATATCGCGGTATTTCTATAATTACAAGTCGAGCTATTTTATGCAGGTGATGGATATTCGCGAGAAGAACATTGCGATTGAAAAGGCTAACGCTTTTAAAAACGAGATATTAGGCATGGTGGCGCACGACTTGCGCAACCCTATCGGCGCGGTGGAGACCATCGCCATGATGATGGAATTGGATGATGTAGATAATGATACGCGCGAGAACCTGGAAATGATCAAGGCCTCGTGTGCCAAGGCCCGGGGTATTATAACCGACCTGCTTGATGCCGCCAATAACGAGAACATCAACGTGATCGATACGCAGCGCACCGAGATGAACCATTTCCTGAAGCGCCTCGTGACCGATTGGAAAGCGCAGCAGAATACCAGGAACATAGTTTTTATCGGTTCGAAGGACCAGATATTCGCCGAGGTCAACGCAGAAAAGTTCCAGCGGGTGATGGATAACCTGATCAGCAATGCGCTGAAATTCTCCAAAGAAAACGGCAAAATAGATATTTACCTCAGCGGGAAGGAAGGCCACGCCATTGTCGAGGTTCGTGATTACGGCTTAGGCATCCCGGCCGAAATGATCCCGCATATTTTCGAACGCTTTTCCAAAGCGCGCCGCCCCGGTGTGCATGGCGAACAGTCGACCGGGCTTGGGCTAAGCATTTCCAAACAGATCATCGAAAATCACAAGGGCACCATCGAGGTGATGAGCGAGGAGAGGAAGGGGTCGACGTTTGTAATTCGTATCCCCAAAGTCGATTGAACACGATTTTTACGATTGGACTGATTGACAGGATGATCAGAACCATTTTGTAAATCATTCAATCGCGTTGAAAAAGAACTTCCCGTCAAAATTCACTAAAAACAATTCCTTCGTCGCCCTGGTACATGCGGTATATAACCAGCGCAGAAAATCCATATTCACCATTTCTTCGGTTAGGTACCCCTGGTCGACAAAAACAGCATCCCATTGCCCACCCTGCGCCTTGTGGCAGGTAATGGCATAAGCAAACTTCACTTGTAGCGCATTATAGTAAGGATTCAGCTTCATTTCGTCGAATTTGGCTTTGCGGCTGGCGATATGTTCGTAATCTTTCAAAACCTCGCTAAAAAACCGTTTCTGATCGGCAGGCGATAACGCCGGCGACTCAGAGTACAGCGTATCAAGCAGTATTTTACATTCCAGGACGGGGTCCTCTGCGTAATCGATAAATTCCAACTGCACATCCGCGAAGCAGAAGCCATACATATCCTCGGTTTTACGGACGCGTTTGATACGGGCGATATCACCGTTGGCGATGAAGTCCGTGCTGCTTTCTTCCTGGCTCTGCAGCCAGAAGTAGTTGTTACGCACCACCATTATCTGGTCGCCGCCTGTGATCTCTTCTTCGCGGTACAGGATGCGGGCGCGTATCTGCTGGTTGTACATGTTGGCGTTCTTATTACTACGGCAAATGATGAGCGTCTCATCATAACCATATTTGCGGTAGGCATATTCCAAACCCTCCTGCAACTTTTCGCCCGTCATGCGGAAAACGTCGCTGAAACCTTTGGTCGTGATCTTCGGATGTAATATCGTGCCTTCGCGAATGATCTCGCGCATGCCGGTAACATTCATCAAAATACCCGAATCCTTTTCCTGCCGAAGCACATCAGTGAGCTCGAAAGTATGTAGATCCAGCGCAAAGCTCTTTTTCATCAGGTTGAAGTCCAGCGCGGGACTATAATCCGAACCCACCGGCGGCAGCTGGGCAGTATCCCCTACCAACACCAGCTTGCAGTTTTTGGTGTTGTAAACGTAATCCACCAGGTCGTGCAGCAGGGTTTGACGGTGACCGGGGGCTGCTTCGTCCGAGATCATCGAAGCTTCGTCAACGATGAAGAGCGTGTCGTTCGACAAATTATCCGCAAGGCGGAAGGGAACATCGATGTTCATGGCCGACTGCTTGCGGTAAATGCGCTTGTGGATAGTGAAAGCCTTACGGCCCGAGTAGCCGCTTATCACCTTGGCCGCGCGGCCTGTGGGCGCCAGCAGTACGGATTTGTAATTGTAATACTTCAGCGCCTTCACCAACGCGCTGATGACTGTTGTCTTGCCCGTACCGGCGTAGCCCTTCAGGATAAAGCATTCGTCGCCGTTATCGCTCAGCAAAAACTGGTGCAGCTTGCCGAACAGCTCGGTTTGCTGGGGCGTAGGCTCATGCGGGAAGGCTTTGCTGATCTGGTCGGCTGCGGGCATGGGTAAAGATGCCGATTTTATTTGCGATTTCGGATTTACGAATTACGATTTTTGGATGCCTCTTTATCAATATTTAAGTAACGCAATACACTATGCGTTCACGATTACGCCAGCTTCGACCACATTCGACCATTTAATATCCTAATTTTTAGCATTTTTTCATTTACACTAAGGCCGAAAATTTGATAAACTAAGCCATTTTTGTGAACAAACCAAGCCCAAATAACTGCAATACAGGGCTTTTTGGCATTTGAGGATGTACACACAAAAGTGCCCGATCCTGACGAAAAAGTAAGGGAAATTACCAGTTTTAACCACTTTTTGCCATTTTTCCGCGGCACCAATGGCCCAAAATAGCCTTAGTGTACAACAGGTCTTGATGAACTTTGCGAGGCTTATCCGGCGCTAGATACAATTAGTATGGCAGGCCCCTTTTCGACGGACGCCGTGGGGACTAAAGGGACTAGCCGACGTAACAACCTACCGTGTATAAACATAATGAACCTGTTTAAAAACCCCATTGGTGATCAGGTTATTTTGCACTGCAATAACATTGCCTATGGCATCGTAAGCACTATCCGCTTGCGGAAATTTAAATGTGCCGGAGATCAGTTGTTTGGCCGTATCAATATCTGTTATCACCATGCTCGAGCCGGGGGTTGTGACCAGGGTAACATTTTGCTCGGTAAGGTTGCGGTGTACCGGTAGTATGAAATAACCAAAATTGTTTAAGTCGTCGGTTGCAGGACCAAGCGGGAAACTGTTGCCCGCGCCAACATTGTTTTGGAAAGCCATAAGCTGTATAATTTTATTACCCATCGTCCCTTCGCAAGTAAATATTTTGCCTGCACTAACCGCGTTATACTCCAATGATGCTGTCACGGTTACGGCTGTCCAGGCTGTGTCGTTGACCAGGGCGTACATGCCCTGTTTCGGTTCATCAGCAATTGGCTTATTAGCGGTCTCCTTTTTGCAGTTTTGCAATAGCGCTATGATGAATAACAAAGCTGCAAAAAGTAAATTTTTTGAGTATCGTTTTGATATCTTCATGCCGTGATATTTTTCAGCGCAGGCCAAAGCAGCCAACCTGCTATCAGCTTGTCGTTCACTACATATACGGGGTAATCAAACCGGCGGGTTGCCCGTACAAATATGCCTGGACCCGCACTCCGATGTTTGTAGCCCTGCTTGTACAAAGATAATATTTAAACACAAGAAGTAATTAAGCAGAGCCCGTTTAAACGTTGCGCCTGGCAGGCAAAGGAAAATAAAAAGCATCACAAATAACTATTAAATTAGTTCGCGATTTCCTTACCTGTCCATTATGCTTAGATCATGCGTCCTTTGTTGTTTATCGGCGCTGCTATTATTACCCGGCTGCCAGTCGCCTTATAATCCGCGGCCCGTTGCGTCGCCGGGCAGCTACCTGGTTGTCGACGGCATAATTAATTCCGGCAGCGACTCAACTATTTTTAAATTAAGCAGGACGGTTAAAATCAATGCCAAAACCACCGAAAACCCTGTTGACGCCCTGGTTGTTGTGGAAAGCGATGCGGGCGGCTCCTGGCTCCTGATGCCCGACGGCCCCGGGAAATACGCTTCCGGTCCGCTTAACTTACCCGCATCACAAAATTATCGTATCCGTATAACTACCAATGACGGGCTGGTGTATTTGTCAGATTTTGTCCCGGTGGTATCCACGCCGCCGATTGACAGTGTCGGTTATTTTATCAAAAACAGCAGCGTGCAGCTTTACGTCAGTACCCATGATGCAACAAATAAAGCCCGGTATTACAGGTGGGATTACGCCGAGACATGGCAGTTTCATTCAGAATACAGCTCGTTATTGCGGGTTGATACAACTACACACCAAATCGTATACCGTTCTCCTGACCGGCAGATAACCTCTTGTTTTGCGAATGATGTATCACCCGCAGTGCTTTTAACCTCCACGGCTAACCTCGGCACCGATATTATCGATCGGAACCTTTTAACAAGCATCCCGCTTACGTCTGAAAAAATTGAAACAGAATACAGCATACTGGTAAAGCAATATGCGCTTACAGCAGATGCTTTCCGGTTTTATACTATACTAAAAAAGAATACCGAAGAACTGGGCGGAATATTCGGCGCCTTGCCTTCTGTGCAGACCGGGAACATACACTGCGTAAGTAACCCGGCTATACCCGTTATTGGTTATATCACGGCGACCAACATGGAAAGTAAAAGAATTTTTATTTTAAATAAGGATCTACCCGCCACGCCAACGATTTATCCTTATGATTGCGAAATTGATACGGCCAAGAGCCTCAATGATTTGATTACTCCTCCGTACAGCTATATCCCGATATCCACGACACCTAAGGGGGATTTACTCTATAGCTCAAGGCAATGTGTGGACTGCACCCTGAGAGGCACAACCCAAATACCGCCATTCTGGCGATGAAACAGGCTGCAAAACACGCGTATGCATGTTAACTGTCCCTGCCATACATGTCATCTTCCTCCCAGGTGAGGTCATATTTCTTCGCAACTGAACGGCCCGCGAATCGCGCCAGCCAGACGACCAGGGCAATGATGGCGAGAATAATAAGGGCGAAGATGACCCCGGCTTTAAAGGCGTCTTCCATCAGGCCGCAGCCCGATAATGAAATGGATAAGGTTATAAGTCCGGTCACTGAGGCAAGTTTTCTCATAGATAGTTTATTACCGGAACAAAGAAAAACGGCGGAATGTTTAAGCCCGGTCTGAATTACCGGCTTTTGCAACCTCCGGGATGTAATTGACATGAAGACGGCGGTTCGCCAATCAGCGATTTCTGTAACATATCCGTTAACTTTTTAGATTTCAGGCATTTCCAAAAACTAAGACACGAGTTTTGGCGTTTCAGCATCGTAACGTGTCGTGAGATCATACAAAATCATCGGTCGGGTAAGCGTGGTGTTGCTTATATTCTTCTCCCTGCAGGGAGAGGTAATTGCCAGGCTTGCCCAAGCTTTTGGTCATAAGACTGACCATTCTGCTGCATTTACCAGGAAGCAGAAGGAGCATCAGCACCTTGTCAAATTGCAATGCTTTACGAAAAAGCTGCAAATTCAAGCCCTCCCGGCGCTTATGGGGATAAATGAAATATCCGTATTCAGAGCCGAGACTCGCGTTGCTTACCTTGATCATCGTCACCCAAGTTATGACCCACCGGCCCACCGCACGCTAACGTCGAGAGGCCCCCCTTTATTCAATAATTCTAATTCTTAGTCCAGGTCCATTTTACATCAATTGAGCTGTTGTTATCTGTCACCAGGGAATCGACAGAAGCCTTGTTCATGGTTGCTTCGCAAAAAATGCAGCATACCCGGTTATACCGGAATCAATTATGTTAAAATGTGCTTTGGCGATCAGTGTAGCTGATCAGGTCGGAAAATGCGTCACGCATATTTTATTAACACTTTTATTCCCGTACCCATGAAAGAGCGTCTTGCCCTAAAGAACTTATTGAAAATGATACCTAAACCGGACTTACTTACCACTGACATTATAGAGCATCTGCCTCTCGGCATCGCTTTCTATCGCACCGAAGACAATTCCATCGTCTTTACGAATGACCTGTTCTGCAATATGAGCGGCTGGCCAAGAGAGACATTAACGAACATCTATACGCTTTACCTTAAATTTTTCCCGCGCAAATCTTACCGCGAGATGGCACTTATGATAATTAACAGCGATGTCGCGGGCGATAATACCGGACCGATATCACAAACAGGTGTGAAGATCATGACAATGCATGGGGAAACGCGTTACGTTAACATCAGGCAAATACCGGTTTACGAGCGGCAATTCGTCATGCTGACACTTACCGATGAAACCGAAGAAACATTGATATCCCAGGCATTCACGAAGCAAGAAGAACTGCTGCGCGAGATCGCTTTTATTAATTCTCATGAAATACGTCGCCCGATAGCTACGATCTTAGGTCTAATACCATTGCTTAAAAATGCTCAAGATGGAAATCCTGACGCCGAGCTACTGGAATATTTTGAGGCTGCAACAAAAGAGCTTGATACGGTGATCAAACAGATCATTATCAAAACCGCGGAATAGTAGAAACACCTTTATGACTGATATTATTTTTACTGCACCGGCATAAGCCGGTGCTTTGTGCACAGGCTTAACCTGGCTTGCATAAAATGGTCCCGCCGATCCCGAAACCTGGTTGCGGGTATTAGTAATTAATATTTTGAGTTTCAAAGTATTATGTATATTTAATTATTCAACCGATAAACTTTTAACCAATTCTTAAACCCTAAAATTATGTCAGTAAAAAATCTATTTATCGCCACGGGCATCGTATGCCTGTTCTTTGGCATCATGCTTGTCTTTTGCCAGGATGCACTGGCTAAAACACTGCTTACCGACCCAACCCATACTGCCAACAGCACAGCGCTATCATATGGTTACGGTGTATTGCTTATTTCTATTGGGCTCGCCGTGTTCGCAGCCCGCAACTCAGTGCCGTCGGCGGCCCGGCGCGGGTACCTGATCCAGATCACCCTATCGGGTCTGGCGACTGCCGGGTTCGACATTCACGATATTATGTCCGGTGTTTGCAAAAGCGCGCAGTGGGGCACTGTCGCCATCGTGGGCCTCCTCGGTTTGTGGGGATTGGCAAAATTGCTGACTGAAAGGTCAGCTACCGCGTAACGTCGCTCATCAGCGTGGGCACGTTTAAAGTTCCTAGTACATGCCCACGCTGCTATTTAATAACACCTTATCTATTGTTAATGCGGAGAGCTGCGATCTACGCAAAACAGCATCCCCGTTTTATAATGCATAAACTTGCGGTTTCCCTGTAGCGATGAGTTCGCGCAGGCTATGGTTGATCAAACCGCTCCAGGCATTGGAACAGGCGCCATAGCATTCACCTTGCGGCACCAGCCCATAATGCGTAAATCTGACCTCCGTTTTTCCGTCTCTTTCCGTGATAAAGAAAACCATCCTGGTGCCGATCCATTCGCTTTTGTCGTCGATAAAATTCAGGCTCGAGTCGGTTGCCAGCCATTCTACCATTTTGCCCGGGACAAGCCCGGTTATCTTTTGCTTGCTATAATGGACGTCTTTGTACCGGTACACGAATTCGTCGCCAAATTTGTGGCTGTCGCCTTCTATCTCACCCGTCCACCAATCGCGAACATTATTGATAGCGCCAAACGCTTCCATCGGCGACTGATCTGCCATGAAGGCAGTTGTAAAATCCTGTGTTTCCATATCTTTAGTGATTTAGCGATGCTTGTTCGTCCAAATTCCATTTTTCCGCCAGTTGCGCATTGTAGCCAATTCCTTCTTTCGGATTGGGCTCACCCTTGCCTGTTTCGATCAGGTTGCGCAAACTGTGCTGGATGTAGTTTGTCCAGGCTTCGAAGCAAACATTGAAACACTCGTAACCTGCAACCAGGCCCTGGTGTGTAAATTTAACTTCAGTCTTGTCATCTTTAGGTGTAATGTCAAATACGATCAAATTTCCCACCCACTCGGTTTGATCAGCTATAAAATTAAAATGGTTATCCAGCACCTGCCAAACCACACGTTTGCCCGGCACAAGCCCGGCAATTTTTATTGTGCAAAGGTGAATGTCCTTATAGTGATAATAGTATACACTGTTAAGCAGATCGGTGAAGCCTTCAATCTCTTCCGACCACCAGCCGCGAACATTGTTAATGGCGTCAAAGGCATCCTGTGGTGTTTTATCGACCAGGATGGTTGTAGTGAAATCTTGATTTTCCATGGGTTTATTTAGTTTTTAACGATTTGATGATCAAAGTTAAAGTCTTTATTTGCAATTATCAGGGTGTAAAAAAGACTTTGTAGCGGGTTGATTTGGACTTGATTAAATGATTATTTTTACCAAAAAACCGCGTGATGAAACATATTACAATAGTGGTGCCTGACGGACAGAACAATGTGAGCAGCATAATAGGCTCGTACAAGATATTAACGCGGGCCAATGAATACTGGAAGGCAAACGGCAGGAAGGAAATATTCAGGACCGAAGTGGCGGGTATTTCGGAGAAAGTGGAGTACTATGACGGCCTGGTAACCATTAAACCGCATACCAGGATTTCGGCAATAACCAAAACCGACCTGGTGATCATCCCATCGCTCAACCATAACTATCAAAGGGCTGTGAAAGGAAACGGCGAATTGATCGATTGGATCGCGCAGCAATATAAGAACGGCGCGGAAATAGCCAGTATATGTACCGGCGCGTTCCTGCTGGCATCAACGGGCTTGCTGGACGGCAAATGCTGCTCAACGCATTGGATGGTCGCTGACAGTTTCAGGGAAATGTTCCCGAAGGTGAATTTGCAAACCGATAAGCTGATAACCGACGAGCATGGCATTTATACCAATGGCGGAGCTTATTCTTTCCTGAACCTGCTGATATACCTGGTCGAAAAGTATTTCGACAGGCAAACAGCTATTTTTTGTTCCAAAGTTTTCCAGGTGGAAATGGACAGGCAAAGCCAGTCGGGATTTATTATGTTCAAAGGGCAGAAACAGCATAGTGACGAATTAGTGAGAGACGCACAATCGTATATCGAAAATAATATTCACGAAAAAATATCGGTCGAACTCTTATCCGCCAGGTTTGCTATCGGGCGCAGGCATTTCGACCGGAGGTTCATCCGCGCAACCGGAAACACCCCGCTTGAATATTTGCAGCGGGTAAAGATCGAATCGGCAAAAAGGGAGTTAGAAAGCAGCCGCAAAACCATCAACGAAGTGATGTATGAAGTCGGTTACGCTGATGTGAAAGCTTTCCGCGATGTTTTCCGGAAGATCACAGGCATGTCGCCGGTGGAATACCGTGGCAGGTATAATAAACAGGCAGCGGTATAAATTGTGACCGGGACGCTCAGTCCATTGATCTGCGCGGGCGCTTCTTTTTGAAAGGCGCCGATGGATCGGACGGCCTTTCCGCCTTAACGTAGTTGGATTTGGGTGCGAACTGGGGCTTGGGCGACCACGGTCGTGCCGCAGGTTTCGGCTTTTCCACGCTTATATTGATATTAAGAACCCGGTCGCCCACCGGGGCGCCGTTGAGGTTATCAACAACGTTTTGAGCAGCTTCCAGGTCGAACATTTCGAGGAAGGCATAGCCTTTGCTTTTGCGTGTTTTTTTGTCTTTGACGATCTTGATGGTGTTTACTTGCCCAAAAGGCATGACAAGTTTTACTAACTCAATTTCATCCATGTCGAGGGGAAACCCTCCGACAAATAAAGTTATCATAGATTATAGAGACATTAAAGATTTTCTAAAGGTAATCTTTTTGGTGAGCGACCAGTTATAAAAGTTGAAAAAGTTATAAAGATCGAAATGGTTTTAAACTTTTCTACCTATATAACATCTTTAGCCCGCTATAGTTACAACCATATCCAAAAAATATTACTTTTGCCCATAACGGCATGGACAACCTCAGCTATCAGTACCTTGATTCAAGTTTTAACCCGGATAAAGCCTCGCAATATACCTTGCTGCTCCGGGGCGATAGCTCGCGTTTTGCTTTTGCCGTAGCAGAGAAAAACAAACTGATCTTACTATCGAACCATCTCAGCTGGGACATTTTTGATAATACTGATAGCAACAGCCCGCTTTTCAGCAATTATGACCGGAGGATCATCGGTTTGCCATATACTGCTTTTACCCTGATTCCCGTGAGCCTGTTTAACCCGGAAAAGGTTGCTGATTTTGCGCGGTTCCTCGACGTAAAGGCCGACGAAAAGATTTTTTCCCAACCATTGGATGACGACAACCAGGTGATATTTAAACTTTGTGGCGATATACTCAACAAGGTTTCGGGCAGATTTGATCTGAGCGATCTTATTTTCCCGCCAAAAGGATTGATATTGACCATTGGCGGCGATGCGCCTTCGAACCAGGACCTATACCTGAACATCCTGGGTGAAACCGTTGAAATATTGAATTTTAAAGACCGGAAACTGCGTTTTTACAACAGCTTCGGGTTCACGAACGAAGATGAGCTGGCTTATTTTACAACGATAGCCGCAAACGAACTGCATTTATCGCCTGAGTCGATAAATGTAATAGTGAGCGGAGATATTGCATCAGGCGACAGGAATTTCGACCGCCTGAAATATTTCTTTGGCAACGTAAGCCTGAACTCTCTGAAAACGCTTACCCTGCCAAGACAATTCCCCACACACGCCTCTCTTTCACTTACCGCTTTATCGCTATGCGGATCATCGGCGGAAAACTAAGGGGCCTGCGGCTCAATCCGCCGAAAAACCTGCCCGTACGCCCTACTACCGACCTGGCCAAAGAAGCGTTGTTCAATATCCTGCAAAATCAAATTGAATTTGAGGGCCTGAAAGTGTTGGACCTGTTTTGCGGTACGGGCAATATTTCGCTCGAATTTGCATCCCGCGAAGCAGCGACGGTGATCTCGGTTGACAGAAGCATCCATTGCGTCAACTATATAAAAGACACTGCCCGCCAACACCACCTGGATCAGGTCAAGACCTATAAAGCCGATGTCTTCAAATTCCTCGAAATCGAAACCGAAAAGTTCGACCTTATCTTTGCTGATCCGCCTTACGACCTGAACCGTATTCCGGAGATACCGAAGATCATATTTGAAAAGGAATTATTATTGCCGGGCGGACTGCTCATCGTCGAGCACCAATCGATGCAGAATTTAAGTAATCATCCGGCGTTTGTTGAACAACGGAAGTATGGGCATTCGTCGTTTTCGTTTTTTAGAGATACTAACCAATAAACTCTGTCATTGCGAGGAGCAGAAAGGGTGGCGGGCATGGGCGACGAAGCAACCTCGTCGAATGCAAAGCTATGGGATTGCTTCACCACCCCAACACACACCCTCTTTCGTGGCTCGCAATGACAGGACGTTTACACTTTAGTGACTTGGGTGCCCAGCTTTTCAAAACCCGCTAATTCCTCCGAACTAGAATTCGTGATAATCGTGTCAATCATCTTCACGTCGCCAAATTTGAGATAAGTCTCCTTCCCTATTTTGCTGCCATCACACAGCAGGTACGTTTTGCTGCTATTGGCGGCAAAAGCCTGTGTTATATCTGCTTCCAGTTCACTGTTGGCAAATAATCCGTTCCGCGAGATGCCATCCACGCCCAAAAAAGCTTTGGTTGCATGGTAACGCGCTATGTGTTCATTGGCAATCTTACCATGAACCGCCTGGCGTTCGGCGTTAAACTCACCACCAATGATATTCAGCGATACCAGGCTGTTCTGCAGCGCATATATTACCGGTAATGAATTGGTAATAACCTTGATCTTTTTGTTTTTAATGAACTGGCACAACCGGAAGACAGTACTGCCGCAGTCCATAAATATAATATCTCCGTCCATTATTTCCCTGGCGGCGGTCCGGCAGATCGCATCCTTCGCCTCGACGTTTTTTGCCGCTTTATTTACAAATTGATATGGTACCTCCATCGGATCAACCTTCATAGCACCGCCGTGCGTACGATAAAGCAAGCCATCATCGGCTAACTGGTTCAGGTCACGGCGGACGGTGATCTCTGACACGTTTAATTCTTCGGCCAGTTGTTTGATATCCACTTCGCCTACCTGGTCCAGTTTCTTTGAGATTAGTTGCTTCCTTTTTGGAAAGTTCATTTTTTCTGTTTTAATTTGTTCAAAAATAATCAAAATAATTCAAAAATGATCAAATCCTACTCGCCGGGTGTTAATATTCTTAAGACAGAGATCCTTTCAAACAATTGGTATACCTTAAAAAAGATCACTTATGAGAAAACTGGTCCTAATGGAATGGCTGTTGTACAAAGCCGCGAAGCCTACGACCGGGGTAACGGCGCGACTATCCTTCTATACAACAGGAATACTAAATCGGTTATACTAACCCGGCAATTCCGGATGCCGACTTATATCAATGGGAACGAAGATGGCGATCTTATCGAGACCTGCGCGGGTTTGCTGGATAAAGACAATGCAGAGGAATGTATAAAAAGGGAAACCGAAGAAGAAACCGGGTACAAGATCACATCCGTGGAAAAAGTGTTTGAGGCATATATGTCCCCGGGTTCCGTTACTGAGATCCTGTATTTCTTTGTGGCTGAATACTCCAAAGACATGAGGGTGGGTAATGGCGGCGGTATCGAGGAAGAGCAGGAGCATATAGAAGTGCTGGAAATACCTTTTGACCAGGCATTTGCAATGATAAACACCGGCGAGATCAAAGACGGCAAGACAATTATGCTGCTTCAATACGCCCTGCTTAAGGGTCTTTTAAATTAACCAAAGCGGATGAAATCACATGTCTTTTTTGTTAAAAAAAGGTTCGAAAAACATACACTTAACCTTAACTATTACTGACAGAAAGTCCGAATTGTTCAGTTTTGATTATCAATAAGTTAACTAAATTTTAGAGGCGGTTTTCTTCAGAATTTCTACAGAATTGAGGCGAGTTTTGCTTAAAAAAACAGCCCCGATATGCGGAAATTTTACTTACTTATCTCTTTAATTTCGTGTTTTTTTTATGCTTCCGCGCAAACTCCTTCTATTAGGGGCAAGGTGTACGATATGGCTACCAACTCCACCTTGCCGGGAGCGGTTGTTCAGCTTGACGGCACAGGAAAGCAAACCGTCACTGACGCAAACGGCAACTTTCAATTTACCGGCATTGAGCCGGGATCGCACACTATTAAAATAAGGTTTATCGGCTTCGATGAAATAGAAAAAAAAGTGGATGTATCCGCGGACCGGACAACAACTATCAACATTCCCCTGTCGACCAAAGCGAATGATTTAAAAGAAGTGAGCGTTTTTGGTTCGGTAAATAAAGAATCCGATGAAGCCTCACGGGCGACTGAGAAAAATTCCAATAACCTGTTGAACGTTGTCGGTGCGCAGGCTATGCAGAAATCACCTGATATCAATGCCGCTAACGTGTTACAACGGGTTTCCGGGGTTACTATCCAGCGCAATGCCGGCGGCGATGATGCATTTGCTATTATTCGCGGGCTTGAGCCACGTTATAATAATGTGTTAGTAAATGGGGTAAGTATAGCAAGCCCCGACAGCAAAACCAGGCTGGTCTCATTGAGTGTAGTACCTTCTGATCTGCTCGAAAAAATTGAGGTCAACAAGACCTTGTTGCCTGAAATGGAAGGCGATGCCATTGGTGGCACAGTTAATATGATCTTTAAGGATGCAGCAGACCAAAGACAGTTTTCAGTATCAAGTTCTATAGGTTATGAACAGCTGTTTATTGATAGAAAATTTCTTGATTTTTCAAAAGCTGACATACATACTTATAGTCCATCTGAGATGTATGGAGCATCTTATATAGCGCAGCCTAATGATTTTACCCGTTCAAACCTGGATTTTAAAAGCATCCAACCCCCTCCTTCTGAAACTTTCACCTTTAGCTATGGTGATCGGTTTTTCAACAAAAAACTTGGCTTTATAATAGGAGACACTTACCAAAATAATTATTTCGGTTCCGATGTTGAGGGTGAAAATGGGAATGCAGACCCTAAAGACCCCGATCATAGACCGCGTGCCAATGATATTTATAACCGCAGCATTTCAAGCAGAGAAATACTCAACAACCTGATTGCCCATTTAGACTACAAGATAAACGATAGAAACAAGATCGTTCTTGATAATGTGCTGCTTTACTCACGTCTTGAAGAAGCTTCCATAACTGCCGATACTTCAATCACCGGCGGTAATGGCGGGCGTACCATTCCGGGTACAGGCCCTGTAAGCGGTATCGATCAATCCTCCACGACCAACCAGCTCATTGAAAACCTGAAACTGTCAGGAAATCATATATTGGGCAATCATTTCAAATTCGATTGGTACGGCGCATTTTCTGATGCCTTTGCAAGGACCCCTGACCAGGCGGACATCAATACCAATATTCTGATCACCTATGACCCAGCAACCGGAACATTTACAAAAACCCCCGAGTATTTTGATGAGATCGACCGGGTATGGGCGCATAATAATGATCAGGATTATGATGGTGCAGGTAATTTAACCTATAAAACCACCTTTGGTAATGCTGTGCTAGAATTAAAAGCAGGGGGTTTATACAGGCATAAAACGAGGTACAATTCCGAAGATGAATATATTTTGCGTCCGGTAGCAAATGCAAATGGGGAAAAGGCAGAATTTACCAACATTTATGATGCCCAATGGACCGTTTATAATCCTCTTGGAGCCGGTACATTTAATATTAATAATTATAATCTTCTTGAAAATATCACTACTTATTACGGTCAATTCAAACTATCGTTTCCCAGGTTAGATATATTCGGTGGAGTCAGAAGTGAAAGCACAACACAACAAGTCCGTATCCGGGCGGATATTACAAACGCCAACGGAGTGGACAAGGATTATACTGATATTCTGCCAAGCATCAGCTTCAAGTATAAATTAAATGATATAACGAATTTAAGGCTTGCTTATTTTGCTTCCATTGCCCGGCCTGCCTTTTTTGAACTGGTACCGAACAATCCGCCAAACTCAAACGGTACGGTCACTAAGGGAAACCCGGATTTATTGCATACTACAGCCAACAATTATGATCTCCGATACGAATTATTTCCAAAACCGGATGAGCAATTTTTTGTGGGGGTATATTATAAGGATCTGACAAATCCTATCGAATATGCTTATGAAGGTAACAGCAACGCCGCTGTTGTTTATGAACCTATAAACGCACCTTCAGCTAAAGTTGCTGGTGCAGAGCTTGCGTATACCAGGTTTTTCGGTAATATCGGCATTAGCGGCAACTACGCTTACAATTATTCTGATGTGAATGCTTTAAAAGTTGACAGGAATAATCCTTCTGTTAATGTGTATGAACACAGGATGCTGGTAGGTGCCTCCGTGCATGACCTTAACGTTTCATTGTTATACAGAAATAAAAAAGCCGGGATAAATGCACAGTTAGCCTACCAGTATTTGGGTAAGACGCTTGTCGGTATTTATCCTGACAACGGCGACAATTATATACAACAACCCATGTCAACTTTGGCTTTCTCAGCCGATAAAACTATCGGTAAACACTTCGCCGTATTCACAAAGCTGAATAACCTTTTGAACACGCATACAACAGTTGTTCTTCATAATTTCCAAAATGGTAACGAAGTAACCAAAGCAACATACCTCTTTGGCATCAGGTACAATTATTAATCACTTTAAACAAATTTTTATTGATATGAAAACCAATCAAATCTCTTTCTGGATAGCTGCTATCGCTTTAGTGGCTATGATCTCTTCGTGTTCGAAGAAGGAAACAACGAATACAGTAAAGCCGGTTATCCCGCCTTCGCACCCAATTAGCGCCGGCAACATCAGCGGTTTTATAAAAGGAACTTTACTAACCGGTTCAACTTACACTGTTACAGCAGACGTTTATGTTAAAGCAGGTGATACCTTGTTGGCTCAGCCCGGAGCTATCGTAGTTGTCAAAAATAATTCGCAGTTTATTATACAGGGCGTTTTTCAGTCGATGGGTTCGCAAGCCGCTCCGGTATCTTTTAACTCTGATTCAAATACCCCTGGGACATGGGGCGGATTCGCGTGCGACAGCGCCCAGGCAGTAACTATTCAATGGACCAAAATATTAAACACTGGCGGCCCTGACAATACGGGAAGCGCCAGAAGGACATTGGTTGTCAGCGCTCCTATCAAGGTCGATCTTGAGGATAACTGGATCGAAAATGGACAGGATGATGGATTAGGCTTATTCGGCGGCTGCAGTATTACCGTTTTAAGAAACACTATACAATCAGGCGGCAGCACCGACGGCGAGGCGATCAACATCAAAACCGGCGCCAAGGGCGTAGTGGCATACAATGTGGTATTCAGCCAGGCCGGTACAGGTACTAAGCTGGAGACAGCGTCTGTAGTTACGACAGCAGAAACAAATGTGGATGTATATAATAATACCTATGTTTCCTGCGGCTGGAGACGCGGCGCAGCCGAACCCGGTCGTGGAGTTTCAGCCGGGGTAAGTGCCAGGGGCAATATTTATAATAATATCATTGTTAACTGCTATCACGGTATCGAAATATTCCAGGACGCGGATGTGGCCAATGTTAAATACGGCAACAATTTGTTTTATTCAACCGCTAATACCTTTGTCGACGCTACCGTAACTCCGAATTTAATTGTGGATCTGAGATCCGGCTATTATCCTGCCGGGGCGGCCGGAGTTCCGCAATCAAGCGACCTTATTTCTACAGCAGTAGGCAATAACGACCCGATGTTTACCAGTTTTGACAACGGCTTTTTATATGTGAACGGCGCGCCGAACAGTAATGATTTCCATTTAAAATCGGGCTCTCCGGCAATAGGCAAAGGAAATACCTCGTTTACGCTGGCTAATCCATCTTTGGCCGGAGGTGCTGCTCCTGACGCCGACATGGGCGCTTACCCTACCGATGGCAAAGGCAATAAACACTAATTTTATACAGAATCAGGAAGGATATTAGCGTATCCTTCCTGGTCCTAATCGCCAGTAAGCAATCACATGAAAAAAACAATCCTATCTTTTTTTGTTGGTATCGGCCTGGGGCTTGTAGGTACCACTGTTTCCGCACAAAAGTATGTAGCGGACAAAACCATTTCAATACCGGGCGATGGCGGTTATGATTACGCTTTTATCGATCAGCAAAATCACCGTTTGTATACTTCACACGGTACTGCGGTTAACGTGATCGATCTGGAAACCGAAAAGGTGATCGGCACCATCAGCGGAATGAAAGGTGTGCACGGCATCGCCATAGTGAACGATCTGAACCGCGGTTTCATCAGCGACGGCAAAGGAAGCGCTGCTGTTGCTTTCGACATCAAAACAAACCAGGTGATCAAGACCATACCGCTAACCGGTTCGGATGCGGACGGTATCATTTATGATCCGTTCTCGAAGAAAATATTTGTTTTCGAGGGCGATGCAAATGCCGCGGTAGTTGTTGATCCGGTGGATATGAAGGAAGTTACTTCCATACCACTCGGGGGCGCGCCTGAATTTGCTGTATCCGACGGCAAAGGCCTTATCTATGATAACCTGGAAGATAAAAGCGGCCTGGCGGTGATCGATACCAAAACTTTTAAGGTTACGCAAACCTATGCATTAAGTCCCTGCGATGGCCCGACAGCATTGGCACTTGACATGCAAGACCAGCGCGCATTCTCAGGCTGCCGTAAAAATAAAGGACTGAGCGTGGTGGATATCACTTCCGGCAAAGTTGTGCAAACCCTGCCTATCGGCAGCGGAGTTGATGCTATGATCTACGACCCGGTGAATAAGCTCGTGATCGCGTCCAATGGCGATGCAACTGCGAGTATCTATAAACAGAATAGTCCGGATAGCTATACCCTTCTGCAAACTTTGCAAACGCAAACCCGGGCGAAAACAATGGCTATGGATCAATCTACCCATAAGCTTTATTTCCCGGTAGCCGACTATCAGCCGGGCACAAGAACTGTGGTACCAGGCTCTTTCAAAGTACTGGTTTACCGCCTTGAACAGTAAAATACAAAACCTATGAAACGCAGAGATTTTGTTAGAAACACGGCGCTGGCCACCATCGGGACAACACTGATAGCCCCGCTCGTGAGTTTAGCGGATGCTGCGCCCGTTACTCACATCAAAAGCGAGGATATTACCCTTTTGCCCAAGGTCCATGACGACTATACCGTGCATTTTATGGCCATCGGCGACTGGGGTCGCAACGGCGAATATGACCAACTCGAGGTGGCTAAGCAAATGGGCATCTGGGGAACCAACTATCCTAACGATTTCGTGATATCCAACGGTGATAATTTTTATCCGAAAGGCGTTGTGAGCGAGTTCGACCCGCTATGGCATTATTCTTTCGAGAATATTTATACCGCGCATGCGCTTCAATGCGACTGGTACCCGGTTTTGGGAAACCACGATTACCATTCTGATGTGGATTGCCAAATACGTTACAGCAAAATAAGCCAGCGCTGGCACATGCCCGCCCGTTATTACACTAAAACGTTTAACCTGGTGAAGGGGAAAGGCACCGAAGACGAGCCTTCAAAAACCGGCGAAAAAGAAAAACCGAAGGGTAAGGAAAAGGTGCTGCTTGTGATGGCTGATACTGACCCTTTTTTGCATGAGAATATGGCCGAATACTGCGAAAAGCAGCTGCAATGGCTTAACGATGTATTGTCAAAAGCCGATGAGAACGTAAAATGGAAGATCGTGATAGGCCATCACCCCTATTACACCGTTGGCCCCCGTATCACCAATTACGATACGCTGACCATGCGCAAGGCGTTTGAGAAGCTCTTTAACGACAATAAAGTGGACATTTACCTGTCGGGTCATGAGCACTCGCTGCAACATATTAAGCCTGATGGTTATACGCAGCAGTTTATTTCAGGCGCCGGGTCGGAGCTGACGGGAGTTACCCCGGGCATTGCTGATTGTAAGTTCCAGGCCTCTGAACACGGCTTTATGTATTTCGCCATGGATGCCAAAAGGTTGAATGTAAGAGCCATCAACCTTGAAGGAAAAGTTCTGTACCAAACTGAACTTACCAAAGCATAGTTTACCGTTAAAAGTAATAGCTTAATTATACCCGGCCGCCACCGGGTATAATTGCTTTTTAGCAAATCATCCTATCTTTACGCAAAAAATCGGCACTCATGAAGATCGCCCTCTTTCCCGGCTCGTTCGATCCGTTGACCAAAGCCCACGTAGATATTATCAAACGCTCCATCGGTTTATTCGACAAGTTTTATATCGGTATCGGCGATAATAACTCGAAAAAAGGACTGCTAACCGTCGCACAAAAAGAGCAGATGCTGCGCGCCGTGTTCGAGAACGAGCCGAAGATACATGTGGTAGCCTATGACGGATTGACGGTAGATTTTTGCCGGAGCATCGGCGCGGAATTTATGATCAGGGGAATCCGTACGGTATCCGACTTTGAGTACGAAAAAGCGATAGCCCAAATGAACCACGCGCTTGCTCCCGACATCGAAAGCATTTTTATCGTAAGCAAGCCGGGCTATTCGTCCATCAGCTCCACCATCGTGCGCGAGATATTGCGCTATAACGGCGACGTGAGCCAGTTCGTCCCTAAAGAGGCGCTGCCTTTTCTGTGACCATCCCCAGCTTCAGCAAAACATCCATAATTGAGGGGAAAGTATTACGGATAATAGGTGCCGTTTGCCGTGGTTTGAACCAACGCACCTTGGTGATACCTTCTTCTTTTTGCGGTTTTAACTTTCCCACGCCGGTATAGTTCATCTGGTACCAGTAAGTCTTTTTCAACACCACTTCGCCCTTCATGATGTAGGTATGATAGGTATTGCAAATTCTTTTGCCCACTGAAGCTACTTTTATACCGCATTCTTCTTCCACTTCCCGCACCGCACCGGCCTTCTTTCCCTCGTGGCGTTCCAGCTTGCCTTTGGGGAGGTCCCACTTGTCATTCCGGTAGATAAAAAGGTATCTTCCTTTGGTATCTTCCACCACGCCGCCGGCTGCTTCGATAAGTGTCATATTTCTCGCCACCTTCTTTATATAATCTTTGGCACCCCTTGTGATAATGAAGAATAAGCGCGGGCCGGGCTTGCCATTGAACTGGTTAAAAAAAGATCTCAGGTCAAAAGTTTGGGCATCAATCCGTTGGTATCTTTCTACCCTTTTGGGCACCGACTGTGTGATCAGTATAACTTTTTCGTTGATATAAATTCTGTACTTTTGAGCCATGTTCAATAAAAACGAGATCGAACAGCAAGTCGCTGAGTTCCTCCTGCAAATTAAAGCAATTAAATTACAACCTGACAACCCCTTTACCTGGGCCTCCGGCTGGAAAGCTCCCATCTACTGTGATCATCGTATTGTACTCTCCCATCCCACTATCCGGACCTATATCCGCCAGAAGCTCGCACAGCTTATCCAGGAAGAATATGGTTCGGTCGGCTGTATAGCGGGCGTGGCCACAGCGGGCATCCCGTGGGGCGCGTTGGTGGCACAGGACCTGGGAGCGCCGTTCATTTACGTGCGCTCAAAACCTAAAGAACATGGTATGGGGAACATGATAGAGGGGGAAATTATGCCTGGCAAACGCGTTGTCGTTATCGAGGACCTGATCTCCACCGGGAAAAGCAGCTTGCAGGCGGTTGAGGCTCTGCGCGACGCCGGCTTTGAGCTTGCGGGCCTGGCTGCCATCTTCAGCTATGAATTCGAGGCCGCGACACGGAATTTCCAGGAGGCAAAATGCAAGTTTTACACCCTATCCAATTATAGTGCACTACTGAAATACGCCGAAGAACACCGGCAAATTTCAGCCAAAGACACTATCCTGCTGGAAAAATGGCGCATTACGCCCGAAACCTGGGGGCAATAATTAATATTGCTTTTTAATGTTCAGGTGCAATAAAACCACGGCGATGTTGACCGTGAAAAGGCCGATGATCAATAGTATCATATTGTGTTTAAATTAATTAGGTATTGATACTTAGGCAAATGTTATACCAACACCGTTTTTAGCGAATAATTAACATTATTAACCCCTGTTTTAAGCGTGTTCGGGTAACAGTTTCCACAAAGATTGAGAATATGAGTACCCGCGACCGGCGAAAATCGCCCGGAAAATCATACCTTTGCGCCAAATTTAAAGGGCACGCATGATAACGGTATCCAATCTTTCGCTTCGCTACGGCAAACGCACGCTATTTGAAGAAGTTAACTTAAAATTCACCCAGGGCAATTGCTATGGCATCATCGGCGCTAACGGCGCGGGTAAATCCACTTTCCTAAAGATACTTTCAGGCGAGGTTGACCAGACATCGGGTACCGTAAGCTTTACCCCGGGCGAACGCATGGCCGTGCTGAAGCAGAATCACTATGAATTTGATGAGTTTCCGGTGATCGAAACCGTCATGATGGGTCACAAGGAATTATATGCGATCATGAAGGAAAAGGACGCCATCTACCTGAAGGAAGATTTTTCCGACGCCGACGGCGAGCGTGCCGGCGAATTGGAGAACCTGTTTGCCGAAATGGATGGCTGGAACGCCGAAAGCAACGCCGCTACCCTATTGAGCAACCTGGGCATTAAAGAGGACCTCCACTATAAATTATTAAATGAACTGGATGGTAACCAGAAAGTGCGTGTGCTATTGGCGCAAGCGCTGTTCGGCAACCCGGATATCTTACTGCTCGACGAGCCTACCAACGACCTGGACATCCACACCATCGGCTGGCTGGAGGATTTCCTGGCGGGATATGAAGCTATCGTTCTTGTAGTATCGCACGACAGGCACTTCCTGGATACGGTGTGTACCCATGTGGTGGATATAGATTTCGGTAAGATGACCATTTATACCGGTAACTATTCGTTCTGGTACGAGTCGAGCCAATTGGCCTTGCGTCAGCGTTCTGATCAGAACAAGAAGATGGAGGATAAAGTGAAGGAATTGCAGGAATTCATCCGCCGCTTCAGCGCGAACGCATCTAAATCGAAACAGGCTACCAGCCGTAAAAAGGCTTTGGACAAGATCAACTTCGAAGAGATCAAACCTTCGAACCGTAAATACCCTGCTATTATGTTCAATAATACCAGCCGCGAAGCCGGCGACCAGGTACTACAGATCGAAAAATTATCGAAGAAATTGGGCGATGAAGTGCTGTTCAGCGACATCAGCCTGATGGTGAATAAAGGCGACAAGATCGCAGTGCTGTCGCAGAATAGCCTGGCCACCACGGCCTTTTATAACATATTGATGAGCCGCGATAAGGATTACAAAGGCAGCTTCAAATGGGGCGTAACGATCAACCCTGCCGATATGCCTATCGAGAATGCCGAATACTTTGCCGGCAAGGACGAAAATCTGATCGATTGGCTTCGCGAATATTCACCGGGTGAAAAGGATGATCAGTTTATCCGCGGCTTTTTGGGCCGGATGCTATTCTCGGGCGAAGAAGTGCTGAAAAAAGCCACTGTACTTTCCGGAGGAGAAAAAATGCGCTGCATGTTCAGCCGCATGATGCTTCAATCGCCGAATGTCCTTGTACTCGACGAACCGACCAACCACCTCGACCTGGAATCTATTACTGCCCTCAACAACGGCATGAAGGATTTCCGCGGCATCATCCTGTTCACCTCGCGCGACCACGAGCTCACCGAAACTGTAGCTAACCGCATTATAGAACTCACCCCCGGCGGCCTGATCGACAAGCTGATGGATTATGACGAATACATTAACAGCGACGCGGTGCAGAAACAGCGGGAAGAAATGTATGCGCTGGCATAGCCAGCGAGTCGGGAAGTCCGAAAGTCCGCATAAGTCCGGAAGACTAAATTCTGCAAAAAACATTCTTTCGGACTTATGCGGACTTTCGGACTTTCGGACTTCAAAAAAAATCCGTTTATTTGCAGCCCAAAACAAACCGACTCCGTAGCTCAGCTGGTAGAGCAAATGACTCTTAATCATTGGGTCGAGAGTTCGAATCTCTCCGGGGTCACTTTAACGCCCTTTCTAAGCAATTAGAGAGGGTTTTTTTATTTAATATTGTGCGAAAACTGTGCGATTTGAACGATTGCATGTATGTATTTACTGCACTTTGCTAAGAGTATACCCATTAAAGACAATATGTTGAGTATAATCCAATGTAAAGCCTGTATCAACTTTGCCACTTGAATAGGTTACGATAAATAGCTCTGATAAATCATCCTTTGGGTCAGGTTTTATAACGCATGAAGCCGTATCAAAAGAGCCGTTCGGATCTGTTAAGCTATGCCCTACCCCGACTGTGATCTGCGTTGAGCCATTGAACTTGGCGAATTGGAACAGCGAATCAGCGTTTGAAACTTCAATGAAGCCGTGCCAGGTAGTGTTCGGCAAGCTTATTGTTGACGGGGTGATATTTGGGCCAGATTTTTTGCTACAACTGACAGCTGCAACGATAAGGAATAGAAAAATAGATTTTTTCATGATTAGGTATTGGTAAGGTTAACAAAGCTAAGATTGCATTTTTTTGATCAAATACAAAATTTACCTTTGACCTTACCAGGGGAAGCCGCCGTCAGGCACCATTAAACAATTTAATTGTTTAGCAGCCCCTGGTTATTTTTTTGATGATTGCGCCCAGGCAGAAAGGTCCGGTTTACTAAATAAAAGCTTTTTACCCTCATTCCGCGTCATAAGCTCTTTTTTATGAACAAGCTAATAAATATAACTGGCCTTTAACTCCCGGCCATGTTCGGACCTTAGATATTCTCTTGCTTTTGCGATATTCAATAAAGTATTAACTTGTGCACGATCAATCTTTAAAGCCTCTAAAAACTCTTAATTTCGATAGCTTTTTCAAGTGTTACAGGATGTTTCTTTTAATTATTTGAATAATTCATATAGTTGATAGCACGCATGATGGATTAAAAAGTACAAACTCTTTGCTATTGATCATCGTCAGCATACGACCGCCATTTGCCGTTCTCTTTTTTAAGCCTCCAGCGCTGGTACTCATCATTGTCATAGATATTTTGATATATCCCGATATCCATGCTTGTTACCAAATCTTCAATCGCAGGCAGGTAGGTACGCGGAAATCCGATACCCAGGTGTATGGCCTTAAGGCATCCGGCAATCGGGATAAGGACTGGTTTCTTCTCGTTCAAAAAAACCAGGCGAATTTCATCTTCCTTTTCCCAAAAATGCGACTTATGTAACACTATATCTTTATGGATGCGCTTTACGTTGGTTTTGAAGTTTTCCTCTGTATTCAGTTGACGGTTCCAAATGATCCAAGGACTGTCGTGGCTGGCGCTGATATAATTTACAGGCTCTAAGACCCAGTCCATTGCAGGGAAAATTTTCCTTATCTCATCAGTAAGACTATCAATGTCAAACTCCAGGCAAACACCTCTCTGGTTTTCCGCGTAATGCGCCCACATCATTTCATTGTTCCAGCCCTGTTGCCTGGCTCCGGAAAAACATATTATCTGAAACCGGTCTTTGATCATCTTCCCAAAACGATACTGGCAATCGATGTGGGTTTCGTCTGTATAATACCCTGGAAATAATGTTTCAAGCGGCACATTCATGCCGCCAAAAGACCATGCATGCGATTCCCGCGGGTCATTCATGTTATTCAGGTCGTTAGCTTTTAATTTGCCTGAAGGCAGGATATAGTCGATTAAGGTTGATAACCTTGTGTAATGGAAAACAGACATCATTCGGAATTTACAGATACTCGGATAGATTCAAACTCAGCATCCGAACCTTATCGGATTAATCTAAGATAATCCTTTTAAAGGCATCTAATGAAATCACATTAAACCTGGGGAATTGCACCTCTTTCAATATATCAAAATGCCGGTCAGCGGTGATCAGATAATCCGCATTTCCGGCGACAGCCATATCAGCGAATTTATTGTCGTCAACATCATTATGCATCAGCTCCCATTTAAAAAAGGGCTCTGAAAAGGTAACATGAGGCGATGTGCTTAGGATAGAGTAAATAACCAGGGCGGTGCTTTCTGAATAAATATCAGTTAGCTTTTCGATATACTCGGTAAGTATTTCATTGCTGATCAGCCATTCAAATTTTCCGGTACGGAAAGCTTCATAAAGCCAGTAATAATTGCCTTTGGGCGGTATCGAAGCAATCAGGCAGTTGGTGTCGATAACCACCCGCATTAACTTTCGGCGTTTAGCAAATTGTCAAGGTCTTCAGACGTATACCCCTTTTCCGCGATAGCCTTAGTAACTTCATGCTTTAATATTTCTGAATAATGATCTACCAGCAAATTCCTGATCTCCAGCGTTTCTTTTTCTGACATAGGCCTGTTAAACAAGCGCAGCAGGCTTATCTGTACAGGATTTAATTCGGTATGTTGATTCAATGCAACTGCCATAACACGATATTTATAACAAATTTACTAAAGATCGGGTATAAATAGAAACGATCTAATTTTATGGTTTGCGTAAAGCAACAATTTTCTTAATATCCTCAATAAAAGAATTCGACATCCGTACTTTGTCGGTCACTCAGCGAAGGTTGGCATAAAAAATATATCAACCTTTTGTCTTACCCCAAAGCCTGGTTCAGTGCAAGAATGGCCGGGCGGAACTGCTCTCCATCCTGGCGCGAGGTACTGTCATAAAAAGCAAGCGGTATTTTGAATTTAGCTTCGTAAATGCTTAATTTTAGGCAATCAAACAACCTAAACAACCGATATGCTAAACCGGTTTCTGATTTTTATTGTTGCATCATTTGCGATACTTTCGGTATCATGCAAGAAAGATCCTGGTAATAAAAACAATACTGCTAGTATAGACACCGGTTCAAACTACATTGGCGCTGCGCCTGTTGCCGCTATGTTTGCTGATACCGGCCGTACGATTTCTTTTAAACCGTCAGCCGCAATAAATCTCTCAAATCAGCATGACGTAGTTATCGACGGTGTGGGAACTTCGTCCATCTCCCTGTTCGCTTGCCAAAATATAACAATTAAAAATTGCAGGATAGCTCCTGATAAAAACGGAAACGGAGGTATTGTTGTGCAGACTTGTACCAACATCACTATCGATAGTTGCTATATCAGTGATGTTCCGACTGGAATAAGTGCCCGCCAATCGCAAAGTATAGTCGTCACACATTGCGAGGCCAAAAATATGAAGGGACCGTTTCCCGCAGGGCAATTTGTTCAGTTTGTATGGGTAAGCGGCGGAGGCAACCGTATAGCCTTTAACAAGTTTGAAAACATTCTTGGCGAAAGCGACCCGGAGGATGCTATCAGCATAAACAATAGTAACGGACTTGCATCTGACCCTATAATGGTCGAAAATAACTGGCTGCGCGGCGGCGGTCCAAGCTCTTCAGGCGGAGGCATTATGTTAGGTGATGAAGGTGGTTCTTACCAGGTAGCGAAAAACAACATTCTGGTCGACCCAGGGCAATACGGCATGGCAGTTTCATGCGGCGATCATATGGCTATTGTAAATAATTCGATTTACGCTAAATCACAATACTTTACCACGGAGGGTATCTATTATCAGAATTGGTATCCCACGATCCCGAGTTATAACATTACTATTGAAAAGAATGCTGTGAATTTCACCAATTCAACAGGCCAGTTGGAGACTCTGTACCTGGGCCCGAACAATCCCGCGCCAATTGGATGGAGTAAAAACGTTTACAATGCAACTTTCAATGAATCACTTCTTCCGAAAGAGATTGTTTCGTCTTCAATATTCCAGTGATCTAATAAGCTAGCGGATAACAATTGCGGGTGAAATTTTTGTCGCTTTAAAATGGCAAATTTCCTCCGTGATGAAATTACCCCAAAGCCTGATTCAACGCCAGAATAGCCAAACGAAACTGCTCCCTCGCCACCACGAATTGAATATTCACTTTACGCTGTGCAAAGCCAGAACTGATAATATTAATCTCTGCTTTGGCCAATGCGGATGCAGCTTTGGCTAATAAGCCGGGCTGGTCCATGTTAGTGCCCAAGAGGCAAACCATGGCAATGGGTTCCACCGAGACCTTTTCGAACTTTTGCTCCAGGTCGATGATCAGCTGGGGCGTAAAATCGCTCTCCCAGATCACGGTACTGATGCTGTTCGCGCTGGTGGTTTTGTAGGTATAACTCACCTGGTGTTTGGCAAAGATCTGCATGATCTGGAGATCGGAGCCCACATTACCGGTCATCAGCGGATCATAAACATCGATGAGCAACTGTTGGTCGGTGCCGGTTATCACCTCAACCCGCTTCACTTTGGAAACATAGCCTTTGCTGATCAGCGTGCCGGGGTGTGAGGGTTCAAAAGTATTTTTAATACGCAGGCTGACACCGGCTATCTCCAGCGGCTTGGAGGCTTTAGGATGAATAGCTTCCATGCCAACATCAGCCAGTTGATCGGCGATATCATAGTTCGTATTACCTACCGGACGGACGTTATCGACGCCGGCTATAGCCGGATCGGCTGTGGACAAATGATATTCCTTGTGAATGATAGCTTCATCCGGTTTCAGCAGTTCGGCGATCTTACTGAAAGTGACCTCGGAATAACCACGGTCAAATTCGCGCATGATGCCTTCAGTACCTTTGGCGTAACCTGTGACAATGCAAATACAGCTTTTCAAATCAATGGTACTAAAGGCATCTGCGATCCGCTCGGAGATCGTCAGTGAGCGCCGGTCGTCGAAACCGGCCAGGTCGATAAACTTCGCGTCAAGCCCTTTATGTTGCAGGATATTAGCCAGCACGAAAGCGGAATGGGTCTCACCGATCGATGCCAGGATTTCCCGAGCAGCCAGCAGAACGCCTTCATTCAGGTAGCCGGAAGCCAGCATCGTGGTGGCGCTTTCGAGATAGCTAAGCGCTTTGGTAATATGCTGTTCAATAAAAGCATTCGCAGCAGGCAGATCGAGGCCGAGCGGCCGGTATAGTTTGTTGAGCCCTTTCAAATGTGAAGTGATCTCATCGACCGCGTCGTGATAATCCTCATTGTTTGCCAGGCGGTGATAAACGCCCGGCGCTTTGGTCTTTTTATTTTCCAGCAGCAGGTTAGTCACCCCCGAAAACGCGGAAACCACAAAAACCCGGTTATACAACTTATCACCGGTGCGGTCATGATAGATAATATTTTCAATAACATCTTTCAGGGCACTCATCGAGGTGCCGCCGATCTTTTCCACGGTAAGCATGGGCATTCTGTTTAAGGCAGCGAAAATAATTATTTTCCGGGACGACCCGGCTATCCGGGAAAGGTTTCCGGGTATTCGATCTTGTTGCCCGTAAAAATTGAGTTTTTAGACTGCTACTCCCCTTCCGGGTGATACTGCTCTTTTACATATTGCAGCAGTTTCGTAGCATCGTCTTTCAGTCTCCGGTTATTCTGCACCAGCTCAAATGTATTTACCCTGATCAGGGTCATGTCCGCAGATAATTGAATAAGATCGTTCTGCGTTAAATTCCGCATTTGTGCGTCTTTAATGATCCGTTTATCAAAAGCCGATTTCAGGTTGGCCGGCGTGAAATGCAGTAGCAGGAAAGGGTCGATATAGTTGTGCTGATATTCGATCGTAATATTTTGCACAATGCGTAACAATTCGATGTGCCCCTCGTAACGGGCAATATAACTAATGATCTTTGAATTGGCAAGCTGTTTCAGGTGCAGCTCGTTTTTAATGGCAGCTATCGCGCCGCCAGACGGGTGAAACGGCCACATGGAATGCGTTGCAATAATCGTTTCCTCTATCTTCTTCATGTTCGCTTTTGACAACGGCGGCAGTAAAAGGGCATACAAACTGTCGTCTGCCGCGAGTATTTGAGTTTCAGCTTTATAAATATTGTTCAAGCCGGCGGTGTCAGCCTTCAAATCCTGTACCAGCTGACCGGTTAGTTGGCGTACGTGCTCCCGGTCGCTTATGCCTTCCCTGATGTTCTCGGCAACAAAGCCCATCATTACGGCGATGAATATCATAAAACCTTCCAGCAAGTATTCCTTCCACGGCTTATGCTTATGTTCCAGGTCGGGGTGATGGTGTACTTCCATTTCGGATTTCGAATGTTCGTCCCGATAGCTATCGGGATCAGATTTAGCTCGTACAGGCCGTTTTTGGCCCGGATTCCTGGCTTTGGTCATGAAGTTTCAAAGCTAAGACTTTGCCGCTTATTTTGTACCTGCGCCTCCATCCAGCTGCGCCATTTTATCATACATCGCGCGGAAAGTGTTCCAGGGTGTATTCTCAGCGTTGGAATTGGGCGCTTTGCCATAGTAACCGCTTAGAAACTGCGGCGGCATCGACCAAATAGTTTCGGCTACGCCGTAAAAGCGGCCCCGCATGGCTTTGCCCGTTGTAGCCCTTGAGCGGTACATATCTTCAACCTGTTCTACGGCTACTTTCGGGCGGTTCCAGGTGCAGGTAACCACGCGCAGGCCTTTCATTGCGAAGTAAACCGCGGTCTGGTTGTCCTCATCATACTGCCAGTCGCAGATCACCACGTCGCGGGGGATCATATCTACAGCACGATAAGTATCATTGTAACTCGCGGCCCATTCGCCTATGCCTGTAGAACGTCCGTCGATCAGGCGGTCGCCCCATATCCACAACTCCTCACCATGTTCGGCCAAATGGTCTCGTATCAGCTGCACTTCGTTCGCAAAAAGAACGGCCTTATCGCGCCCTGCGCAGCGCGGGCATTTATCCTCGCCCAGGTAAAACACCTCATCCATCCCGGCGTGGAATGCTTTAGCTTCGAACACGTCCATGATCTCGTCCACCAGGTCGAACACTACCTTATGCACACCAGGATGCAGCGGGCAATAGCTGCGGCAATACAGGTTATCGGCGTTCGGCCATTTGTAATCTTTTGCGGCTGGCATCGCAACCCATGGTGTTTCATCAAAATCGGGATAAACCGCCAACAGCTTACTATTCTTTGCTGCCCACGACTGGTGCCCCAGCAGGTTGATCTGCGGAATGATGGCAATATTATTCTTTTTGCAGGCCTCTAATATTCTTTTTGCCTCATGTTTGGACAAAGCGGCCGAATCACGCAATTCAGGGTGACTTTTGTACTCGTAATTGAAATCGACCCGAAGAATGAGCGTGTTCACTTTGCGCGGCGCAAGCTCTTCGTTGATGAACTTAATAAAATCGTCCAGGCCGCTGGGTTTGGGGGCTGCTATGACGAAGCCTCGTACCATAAACGCGCTGTCAACTGGTTGTTGTGCAAAGGCACCACATCCCAAAAGGCAGAAGAGCAGCAATAAGTAATAATATCTTTTCATATTGAAGGTTTTTTGATGAGGTAAAAGAAAATGGCCTCCTGATATAGGAAACACGGGTACAAATTAGAATTTTAGAATTTACGGGACAAGTTATTTGCTCGCCAGCGTGGTAAAACAGCGCTCCTGCAACTTAAATGTTACTTCCTGGTTGACCACTTTAACTGATCTTACGCGCTGCATATTTGTCTTTTCGTCTGTTACAAATACGTCGAACGCTTTTACGGACGATGGTATTCCCGATAAATGCACTTCGCGGGAAGCCCCGTTATTCACCAGGTGAATGGCGTAAACATGCGAATCGTTGTTCCCCAAGGCGGCACATGATATCCCATCGGGTTTATCATTAGATATCGGCATAAAGAACAATCCTCCCGGTGTGCAACCCAGCTGCTTCAGGTTCCAGAAACGCTGGGTTGGTTCCAGCTTGCCTTCTTTACCAAAAACGCCGCCGCCTTTCAATAACGAATAATCTGACGTCAACTGCCATTGCAGGATAGAAATAGGTTGGCAAATGGCCAGCAGGCGGGTATAGAGGTTGATCTCCTCCAGTGCATAAGAAGGATCCTGGAAATAATCAGGATAGTTCCAGGCTGCTGCATCGATGCTACCCTCGCCTACCAATAACGGTTTATTTATCTTTCGGGCGATGTCGGCCCATTTCTGCAAGGTAGGCGTATCCCAGCCCCGCCACGAGTGGAACGAGACCATGCCGATGTATTGCTGTGCCTCCGGGTCGTCCATTGCCGGGTAAACGAATTTATAAGTAGTGGCATCCGAGTTATCGCCCAGCAGCAATTTGGTTTTCAGCCCATGCGAGGCAAAATAAGCGCCGAGGCCCTTGATCAGCTCATCATGCTCTTCGCCAGTCTGCCTGACGTTGATACCCAGGTCCGATTCATTGAACGAGAAATATTTTGCTTCAACTCCATAATGATCGCGCAGGTAAATGATATAATTGGCGATCGACTTATAGATCGATGGCATCGCGGTTTGATTCAGGGGGTTGCCCCAAATACCTTCGGGCGAACGACCCATAACCAGCTGCCCCTCTACGGCCCAGGCCGGCGGAAACCAGGCAGTGACGATGACCGGTATGCCCCTTTGCCCCAGTTGCTGCGCCATCTGCATGGCCCTTTTCACCCGGATATCTTGTACCGATGTATCCTTTGCCATCGGGTCGACAGTCGAATCCGGCTGCCAGCCACTCCAGGGCATCTCAACCCTGCCCCAGGCTACACGCAGGTTTTTTAAACAGTAATCGATCACTTCCTGGTCCACTTTCGGATTTTGTATGCGGAAATTTCCGCCTATCCCCGCAAACGGGCGTCCCGGCTCGCTTGCGTTCAGCTTTAGGCTGACAGGCGATTGGTCGATGATACCCGAAACTTTGATCTCATAAGTGCGCTGAAAAGCCTGGCCGGAATGCAAATCGCCGGAGCAAACAGGGAAATAAAAACGGATATACTTATGGATTTTACCGGTATCACTCCTTGCAAAAACAGCCGATGTAGTGTCCGCCTGCATCTGTAAACTTTGTGAAGCCGAAGCAAAGCTAAGCTCTTTAGTATCCCCATGCCAGTACCCGCCTTCCTGATCCGGGTTCGGAAATGCCGACTCTTTGCTTTCATAGCTAAATTTCCCATTCGCATATATATTGACGGGCAATGAAACGTTAAAATATACGCCTTTCACCCTCGTATCAGTATGCGGTACGCATTTCAGCGTGATCTCCGCGGAGCCGTAACCCGTATTCTTCATGGTTTCGGTAAACTGCAGGCTGTCGATCATGGTAATCACCTCCTGCTGCTCACCGCTGATGCGGGTATATTTCGGCTTTTGCATCTCTTTGCCAGTATATTTCGGCTTGTTCCAATCATGATATACCACCACAATCCGACTATTGAATTCCATCAGCTGGCCCTTGATCCTGATGCCGTCCAAATTCCCCCATGGTTTGAATTCCGCCTGGGCGTGCAGCTTCGTGGCCGGTAAAATCATCCCAAACAGTATTACTAGCGCAGTTATATGAATACGGGCAATCCTTTTCATCGACAATGTAATATAACAATGCAATTTAACCTTCCGACCTCATTAGTTTCACACGGCAGCAAATAAAAAAGCCTCCGGGCAATCCCCGAAGGCTTCAAATCGTTCAAATTGAATTAAAAACTCAATTATTTAACCCTGCTCCTAGCGGGAGTAAGCGGAACAATGATGATCGCTAACAAAAGGGCAACTTCTAATACAGTTATCATTTCTTTATTTTTTAATAATTAATTAAACCATCTTAAAATCAACTATCATTCTGTGAAGGTTTTAGGCCACCGGAACAATGAGTGTCTTTGGAAGACCATGCAGCTAATCTGATGCCAATCCAGGAAGTAATTTTTGAACAAAAAAAGTAGAGAAAACAGAAATCTGTCTTAATGAAAATCTACATTAAAAGAAATTCCGGCAGCTTAAAAATTTTCGCCATGAAAATTCCGGCACAAAAAATATTTCAGTAAAGCGAAAAATTAGCCACCTAAGCCGAAAAATCATGTTTATCTCACAAAATATTACCGGTTTTGTGAAAATATATGCCCGAAAGTCACGAAATCAGAGAGAAATAAGTTGAAAAGAGCAGTTAGAAAGCCAAAATACAGCGCTTCAGCCCCTATTTTTCATAAAATGCTTGTCAGTGGCTCTGCCTTGTCAAAGATTTCGGTCATATAAAATTTTTTGACAATTTGTCATATGCGAGCAAATAAGACAAAATGTCATAAAATAATTGCCTAAAAAAGACTGACAAGGATATGACAAAATGGCAAAATGGGTAAAAAGTTCGTAGGATGATTCGCTTTCACCCCTATGCCAAACTTTAACACTCAAATGAGATTAAGCATCTTTTGGGTAGCTTTGATGGCCGAAACGGTCTGGTCGCTGTCGAGGCCGCGGGTTTTAAATTCCTTTTCGCCATACTCCCAGGTTATGATGGTTTCGCACAAAGCATCCGATTTACCACCAGGCGGAATGCGTACCGCGTAGTCGGTCAGTACCGGTAGCACAAGTTTCTTTTTTTGGTAGATCACTTTCAGGGCATTCATAAAGGCGTCGTACTGTCCGTCGCCCTGTGCGTGCTCTTCGAACATTTCTCCGTTCACATTGATCCTCAGGGTAACTGAAGGCCGCAGGTTCTTGGAATGTGTGAGCACATAGTTCTCTACATGCACCTTCTCCTCGATCGCGTCGCTATCCAGCACATCCGAAATGATATAAGGCAGATCGGATTGTGTAACAGTCTCTTTCCTGTCACCCAACTCGATGATCCGTTGCGTTACCTTTTTCAGATCGGCATCCGAGAGACGGATACCCAACTGCGCCAGGTTATTCTCGATATTAGCCTTGCCGCTGGTTTTACCAAGCGCGTATTTGCGTTGGCGGCCGAAACGCTCGGGCATCAGGTCGTTGAAGTAAAGATTGTTCTTTTTGTCGCCATCGGCATGGATGCCCGCGGTTTGGGTGAACACATTCTCGCCCACCACCGGCTTATTGGCCGGGACCCGGAAACCTGAGAACGTTTCCACCAGTTTGCTCACCGAATAAAGCGACTTCTCATCCACTGACGTTTTTACACTTTTCACATAATCATTCAACACGGCGATAGTGCTTGCCAAAGGCGCATTACCCGCGCGCTCGCCCATACCATTGATCGTGAGATGCAGGCCCTTTGCGCCGGCGTTTACGGCCTCGAGCACATTGGCTATACTCAGGTCGTAATCGTTATGCGCGTGGAAATCGAAATGGATATGCGGATATTTCTGAATGATCGGCGCCAGGTATTCCCCCACTTCCGACGGTATTAAAACTCCTAATGTGTCGGGCAATAATATCCTTTTTACCGGCTGCGTCACCAGGAAATCCAGGTACTGGAAAACATATTCCCTGGAATGGCGCATACCATTGCTCCAGTCTTCCAGGTATACATTGCACTCGATATCGTTTTTCCGGGCATAGGCGATCGCCTCACCCACTTCCTTAAAATGCTGCTCCGGCGTCTTCTTCAGCTGGTAGGTCAGGTGGTTCAGCGAGCCTTTCGTTAAAAGGTTCATCACTTTGGCCCCCGCCTTTAGCATCCAGTCGACTGAAATCTTGCCATCCACAAACGTCAACACTTCGATCCTGTCAATAAAACCGTTTTCTTCGGCCCATTCGGTAATCTTTTTGACCGCCTGGAACTCGCCTTCCGAAACCTTTGCCGACGCGATCTCAATACGGTCAACCTTTACTTCGGTCAACAGTAATTGAGCTATGGTCAGCTTCTCAGAAGCCGAGAAAGATACGCCGCTGGTTTGCTCGCCATCCCTCAGCGTGGTATCCATGATCTCGATATGGCGTCGTGTTCCGGTCATTATAATGATAACTGTTTATGCCCGCAATTATTTGAATGCGGGCGGAAAATTGTAATAGGAGTGCAATAATCGGAAAAACGGCGCTAAATCGCTAATTATTTTGGAAAATACCTGCAATGACTATGGGTTTAATGGGAATAACGATGAATGGTGAATGGTCAATAGTGAATGGTGAATATGCTAAGCCATTGAAACCTTTACTTCGGCGTTGGACATTCGGTATTCGACGTTCGATATTTTTTGCGGATTTATTTTATAACACAGTTATATCCTCCCAATACATCCAGTGCTGATTGAGGTTTTCTGCACCGTTAGCGGCGTAAAATTTACGTGAGTCGTCATTTCCCGGGTCAACGCATATCTTCTTCGCATTTTGCTCAGCGAACCATCGGGCCAATACTTTTACCAATTCCGAAGCAATGCCTTTTCGCCTGTATTCAGTATCGATGTCTATCCATTGCAGCTCACCATCGCAGCCTAAGCGCCTTGTAAGATGTCCGGCGATCCACCCGATCACCTTATCATCATCCGTAGCCACATAAACAATGCGCGGCGCTAATGCCTTTTGCGGATTGGTTATGCCATCCATGTAACCTTTGATATAAGGCGCCCATCCGTCAACTGTTCCACGGAGCAAGGTGCGCAGGCGGGCAAATAAGGGAATATCTGATTCGGTGGCGATACGGTATTGAATCATTTTAAGCCCCATTGTCCGAATAACTGCACAGCTTCATCGTGAGTAATCGTTTCACCACGATCTGCTTCAGCCAGCCCTTCCAGAACATCCTGCTTTTGATCTTCGCTCAAAACATCGAACCAATCAGGTTTAGTTTGGGGAATATTTAACTCTCTTGACATGAAATTTATTGGATTTTATATAAAAATAAAGATTTAATTATATTAGACAAACCCTAAATTTTTCTATGATTTTGAATAATTTAAACTTCGAAACTTGGTGTAGAAATCATAATCCGGATCATGCTGATAAATGGTATAGAGAACTTTATCCATACAATGTATTTAGAAAAATAAATTTTAGCGAAGATCAAATAGGCATTGAACAAAATATTATTTTTAATTACATAATCTATAAAGCATTTATTAGGAAGATTGAATGGCAAATATCAAAATGTAGTTATAGATGTACATTCGATCTATCAACTTCCATAATGTCGGAATATAAGAAATGGAAGGAAATTTCATGGAATCTTCGCTTTCAGATTATTTATGGTTCAAACGGGGATTTTATCACAGTTTTTAAAAAGGAAGATGACCCGTCTGAGGTCCATGTAAAAAATTTTATACAAGGAAAATTTGACAAAATCTTTGCTAACAAATCTCTGCCTCTTTCGGACCTTTTAATCCGTTCATTAATTTTAAATCTATCCGAGGAAAACTTCAACATTGGTGCCCATGACATAGAATTTGATTTTGTCCCAAATGGAATAAGAAATTTAATACCGCACGACCAATTCAAAAGTAGAAGAAACAGCTTTTCACCTCTCTATTCTATTGGTAGAGAATTATGGATTACCTACGCATTTACCGAAGAAAAGGCACACCGAATTGCTTTTTACATAGCAAATCAATGCAAAAAACTTTATGTAATATACTGCAATTCGTCCTATACTCCACACCATAGATGTGATTACGCAGACACAGAAATTATTTCATTATATCAATTCGCAAATATTCTTAATCCCGAATTACAATTAAATTTTGAGCCTCAAATAAGATTTCTGCAAAATCATCTTAATTTAAATGAGAAACATGAAAAAGAAGTGTTACTGAACGAAATCAATAATCCTTTAAAGGAGACTTATGAAATAACCAAATCGGACTTAATGGAGGCTTTGGGTATAATGAAAATCATGCCGTCTACAATTCATGGGGTCTTTTATTCTCTTGCTGCAATGAATCTTATTAATGCATGGGTAGGGAAACAGCGGAATTCAGGTACAACTAAAAAAGAAGAAAGGCTTTTTAAAAATATGTATTATTTTAAGAGCTATCTGTCGAATATCATAAGCAACTTGATTTTGCAAAAAGTCGATTTCGTAAGCATTTATATAACAAATGAACTGTGTATGATCGAATTACTTGGTTTTCAGTTTAGTTTTCACAATGTTCCGAAAAATGATATAATTTTAAGTTATGAACATAGCACAGCTAATAAAGAAATTATCTGGTGCAAGAAAAAATTGCAGCCAATAGCACCTTTGATTTTTGAATTATCAAAAATTATGAAAAGGGAACAGTGATAAAAAAATGTGTAATTTCTACAAAAACTTAAGCGAATTTCCCGGCGAAATATGCGTGGTTTTGATCGACGGGAAGTTTGTTTTCATCCAGTCGCGCATAAACAGCGAACCCCACTCCTCGCTGGCGATATGGCCCAGTACAACTAACGATATGTTATCGCCTTTGGCGCGGGCGTCGCGTACATATTCAGGGGTTTCCCATTCGGATATCTCACCGCAAAAAATAGCGTTCGGTTTATATTGCATAATAGCCTCTATCTGGCGCTTTCCGCCGGCGGCGCCTACCATGAAAAGTACCCGCCTGCAAAGTTCCGACAAGTCGCCGACATATCTTACCGTGTCGATATTCAGTTTCATTTTGGCCTGGTGCACCAGGTCCCTGAGCGGAGTGCTTTGCATTGTGAGCAGGTTGGGCACGTCTTTATCCGCATATTGCGTCCATTCCAGTTGTTCCAGTTGCGCTTTGAGAACGCCATCAGGTTTATGTGTATGGATATAATCATGGTTGCGCCAAACGGCGATATTGTGCTTGCTCAGCAGATCGGCTTTATATTGATACACATCGTCATCTTTCAGCCACTCGGTATCATCCTGGTGATTGTAAAATGTAGGTTCATGCGCGATGATAAAATTCGCACCCAGGTCAATGGCTTTGCGGATCATCTCAATAGTGGCGAACATCGTCGTCAGCACGCCCGTCACCACAGTATCGGGGCTGCCAGATTTCAGCGTATCGACGGTATTTGGAATGTTGCCCACCCCTGCCTCGGCAATAAACTTATCCATGATCTGCTTCACCGTGACGGGTCCATCGGTCTTCAAAAAATCAACTGCCTTAGCGGCAAAAGGCATGGATAATGCCATCCCAGCGCCGGCAGCTATGCCTGCGTTTTGAATAAATTTCCGGCGGGTAATGTCTTCTGGTTGCATGTTGTCGCTTATCATAATCTGTTGATTTTATCAATATAAGTTGAAGCACTGTCATTGTCCAAAAACAGTATCGTGTTCGGGTGTTTTGTCAATATACTCGCCGGGCAAGCCTCGCTTACTTTGCCGGTTATTGTATTCTTAACCGCGTTGGCCTTATTTCTGCCTGGAACTATACAATAAATAGTTTTCCCTGACATTAACGCCGGAACCGTAAGCGTCAATGCGTGTGTTGGTACAGCATCGAGCGTCACAAAGCAACCGTCATTTACCTGTTGCTGCCGGCATTCGTAATCCAGGTCGACGATCTTTACCATCTTCGGATCATTAAAATCAGCCACGTGCGGATCGTTGAATGCAATGTGTCCATTCTCCCCAATACCCAGGCAAATTATATCTGGAGGGTTTTGTACCAATAGCTCCGCGTATCGTTCGCATTCCGCATTTGGATCAGCAGCATTACCATTGAGATAATTAACCGTTCTGAACGGCAATTGGCTAAATATCTTTTCTTCCAGAAACGATCCAAATAGCTGCGGCGCCCTTTCCGGCAAACCGATATATTCATCCATGTGAAAGGCGTTGACGCGCTGCCATTCAATATAATCTTTTTGTTCAATCAGAGTCATGAGAAATTCATTTTGAGAGGGCGCTGCAGCAAATATTATATTAACAAAATTTTGTACGGCCAAAAGCTCCCTGATTTTATCTGACACCATTAATGTCGCCTCCAAGCCCATAAAAAGCCGTCTTTCATAAATCAGCACCAGTAAATTGTCGAGTTTAACCCTCTGCATGATTATAAATTATTTTACCATTCACAATGGTGGTTTCAATTTTTATATTCTCATCAAAGATCACGATATCAGCATCCTTGCCCGCTTCTAACGCGCCCTTGCGATCACCTATCTTCATAATACTGGCGGGCGTTTCCGAAGCCATGCGCAAGGCTTCAACTAAAGGAACGCCGGCCAACGTGACCATATTACTTACCAGCCTATCGAAAGTTGCTACGCTGCCTGCAAATGCGCTGCGGTCGGGCATTTTGGCCACGTCATCTTCTACGATCACATTGATACCGTCTTTCAAGCTGCCCAAAATACTCTCCCCCGGAGGCATTCCTGCCGCGCGCATGGCATCGGTGATCAACGCAATTCGCCCGGGTCCTTTTATTTTATAGATCAGCTTGAGCAGCGGCGCAGGCAAATGCTTTCCGTCTGCGATAATCTCTACAAACATATCGTCAATCAAATAAGCGCTTTCGATCACACCCGCATAACGGAATGCATTCCTGCGCGTCACTCCCGACATAGCCGAGTAAAAATGTGTCGCCAAATTATACCCGTTGTTGAACGCCTCGATCACGTCTTCGTAAACGGCATCCGTATGCGCTATTGCCGGCAACACACCGTTGGCAATCATGTACCTGCAAAACTCAATAGCCCCCGGCAGTTCCGGCGCGGCGCTCCAGCGTTTGATATGTTTTGAGGTTGATAATATCTCCTCATACTCCTTCGGGTCAGGGTTTCGAATATAACGCTGGTCCTGGGCGCCACGCTGGTTCATGGCGAAATATGGCCCTTCGATATGGATGCCGATGAACTGCGCACCTTGAGTATTTATCGTGTTTGCTTTTTCATAAACGTTAAGGGTTTCCAGCAGATCAGCTTTCTCACAACTGAGTGTAGTCGGCAGCATCGCGGTTGTGCCGTGTCTTGCATGCAGCTTCGCGATCTCCAAAAAACCATCAACTGAATTATCCATAAAATCATGTCCACCGCCGCCATGTATATGGATGTCAATGAAACCAGGTGAAATATACTTCCCCCGCGCATTTATTTCTTTTGCGTGAGGGGCATCGATATCAGCCGCGGAAATTTCGGTAATGATACCATCGGTCACCAGCATGTTGCCATTCTCCAGAATGCCCTGCGGCGTGATGATCTGCCCGTTGAATAGCTTCAGCTGCATAGTTTATTTGCTTCGGGAAAGACGTTCGTAAAGCAGTTTGATCTTGGCATTGCGCAGCGCATTCTCTTCAGCCAGTTGTGAGGGATACAAATAGTCTTTGTTCAGCAAATCAAATCGATCATCGATCTTTTTCCCTTTATCCATCAACGCTTTAAGCTGATCAAGAGCACCTGCCACCTGAGCGGGAGTAAATTCCGGAGAATTTGCTTTCTTTTCAATTACTTCATAAGTGAGATAATGCGCCCTGATATCTTCCATCAGCCGGTATTGCTCAAATTCCTGCTGATTTTGTGAAGGAATGAGCGAATGCAAAACCTGCGCAGCCTGTTTAGTGCTGTCGAGCACCTGTTCCAAAGTCAGCGGCTTTTTCGATACCACCCTGCCCTGGTCAATTTGATATGGCGCTGTTTTCAGTGCATCCCAGAATTTAGACGATTGTTCCGCGTTGAATCCGTACCGTTTTTTGCAATAAGAAGTGATGAAACCGTCGATATTAAGTGGCTTATCCGATCTCAGGCTTTCCGCATAAGCCGCAAGCAGTATATTGAACCCACTGATCGGGTAAACATGCCTGATGGCATACAGGTCGAGAATGTTATCCTCCGTCTCAAAAATCGATGAATAACCCCCCGAAGTTGACCACGAGGTCATGATCATTCCCTTGTACCCTAATTCCCGGCAAGCCGGAACAAAGTTCTTGATATTGTTAAAATGCTTTTCCCATTGCGACAGGAAGTAGTTGTCCGGGTAAGAACGCAGCGAAGGCGCGCCCCATATTTCGAAGCCGCTTTCAGTCAGTTTTTTGTGGTCGCCGAAATTGTTCATGCTCCAGCCGTAATTCCAGTCGACCAAAATGGTTCCTTTTGGAAGTTCGCTGATCGCTTCGGGATATTTCATGGCGATGTCGGCCCACATCACGGGTATCTTACCCATTTTGATCACGATATTGCACAGCATCCGGATATAATCGATATATAGCCGCGATTTTCCCACCTCCGCAACCTTCTTCCGGCATCGCTCATCATGCCCGAGCAGGTAGGTCTCGTCCCCGCCGATATGGATATATTTTGAAGTATGTGTTGTCTCCAGTTCCTTGTACAGATCGCTGAAAAGCAGGCTATCCTGCGTGGTTTGCAGCGGGCACACCTGCGAGTAATCTTTCTGGTCCTCACGCAATTCCTTATACCGCTCGTTGCGGAGGATATATTCCACATGCCCGAAACTCTGCTGCAACGGGATCACATCGATGCCCAGTCCATTACAGTATTTTATAAAATCGACTATTTCCGCCTTTGTGTATGCATAACGGTTGGGTATCAACGGGTGAGAGGTGAATGGGTATGTTCCCTCCCATTCCATGATCAGCGTGTTCATACCTTCATCGCTCAGCTTTTTGGCGAATGCTTTCAGCGCGGGCATCGGCATAACCTGGATGCGCAGATCGAGGTGAAAACCACGCACCTGGAATTGCTTTTCCTGGGCGAGGGCAACGTCGCCCAAAAGGCAAAACAGGAACAATAAAAAAACGTAAATTTTTCTCATAGCAAGGCGGTTCGAAGGAGCAGCAAGTTAAAAAAACTAAACTACTTTTGTAAACACTTCCGCCGGATACACGTTGCCTGAATAAATTAACCACTCTGCCATGAAAAAGCTAACCGAACAAGAGATCAACACACGATTAAAGGGTCTAAAAGATTGGGAGTATAAGGATAATGCTATCGTGAAGAACTTCACTTTTCCAACATTCTTTGAAGCTTATACATTACTTTGCAAAGCAGCATTTATTGCAGAGAAAATGAACCATCACCCGGACTGGTCTGGGGTTTATAATAAAGTCACTTTGAAATTGAATACGCATGATGCCGGTGGTGTCACGCAAAACGATATTGATTTCGCGGCTGAGGTAGAGAAATTCCTGAAAAGTTAGTCCGGAAGCCGGAAAGTCGCATAAGTCCGAAAGATTGATCCGGTTATCAATTATCTTAGTCACATTATAAATCTATCGGTTATGTGGCTTTTCAAAAAACTATTGGTATTGGGTTTGTTGCTTTTTGCTTTGTCTGAATCTGACGCTCAGCCAAAACGGCTCACTTATTGCAACCCGCTCAATCTCGACTATGGTTATACGCCTTTTAAGGATTATACAAAATGGGGCAAGCACCGCGCTACGGCCGACCCGACCGTGACGCTTTTCAAAGGCAAATACTATCTTTTCTCAACCAATCAATGGGGCTACTGGTACAGCGACGATATGCTGCACTGGCACTTCAACTATCGCAGTTTCCTGAGGCCGTATAACGAGAACCAGGGCGATAATCTTTGCGCCCCTGCAACTTTGGTTTTAGGCGATACATTGCTGGTTATCGGTTCGACCTATAATAAAGATTTTACACTTTGGATGAGCACTGACCCGGTGCACAACGTGTGGAAGGCGGCGAAAGATTATTTTAAAGTTGGTGCATGGGACCCGGGAATGTTTTTGGACGACGATGGCCGGGTTTACATCTATCACGGCTCGAGTAATACGCTGCCGCTGTATGGGCAGGAGATCGACCGCAAAACCTTCGACCCAATAGGCCCGAAAGTGGAAACAGCCAGGTTGGATTATGATGAGCATGGATGGGAGCGTTTCGGCGAAAACAACGACAATGTTTTCCTGGACGGTTTTATGGAAGGCTCGTGGATGAATAAATACAAGGGCAAATATTACCTGCAATTTGGTGGGTCGGGTACCGAAGGCAAAGGCTATTGCGATGGCGTGCTGGTGGGCGATAAACCGCTGGGACCGTTCACCTATCAAAAGCATAACCCATTCTCGTACAAACCCGGTGGTTTTGCCAAAGGCGCCGGGCATGGTGCTACCTGGAAGGATAAATACGGCAATTACTGGCATATCTCGACGATGGTGATCAACGTGAAAAACAACTTTGAACGGCGCATCGGTTTCTGGCCAGCCGGCTTTGATCAGGACGGGGTGCTGTATTGCAATACTGCCTATGGCGATTACCCCCAATACCTGCCCGATGGAAAAGAAGATCACATCAAAGGCAATTTCACCGGCTGGATGCTCCTGAATTATAATAAGCCAGTAGAAGTTTCATCAACATTTGGCGCCTTCGAACCGAATAACGCGGTTGACGAGGATATCAAAACCTATTGGAGCGCCAAAACGGCGAATAAAGGCGAATGGCTGAAATCGGACCTGGGCGCCATCAGCACGGTGTATGCGATACAGATAAACTATGCCGACCAGGGTGCCACTTTTATGGGGAAATCACAGGGCGTGTTTACACAGTATGTTATTTACTCATCTCTTGACGGCAAAACCTGGAAAGTACTGGTGGACAAAAGCAAAAACCAAACCGATGTACCGCATGACTACGTGGAACTGGATAAGCCTGTCAAGGCACGCTACCTGAAGATTGTCAATATCCACATGCCCACGGGAAAGTTCGCGCTTTCGGGATTCAGGGTATTTGGTAAAGGTGCAGGCATAAAACCCGATACCGTAAAGGATTTTATGGTACTTCGCGGTGACGCCGAACGCCGTAATTCATGGTTGAGGTGGGAAGGTGTCGACAGTGCTACCGGCTATACGATTTACATGGGCATAGCGCCGGATGAGCTGTATAACAACATTATGGTTTACGGCAGGAACGAGTATTATTTCAACGGGATGGATAAAAGCCAGCCCTATTATTTCCAGATCGAGGCTTTCAATGAGAATGGGATTTCAGCAAAGGCGAAAGTAATAGAGGTCAAATAAAAAATTATGTCATTGCGAGGAACAGGCCAGTCAAGCGCAGTCGGAGTGACGAAGCAACCTCGTCGTTATGCATGGCGACGAGGTTGCTTCACCGGCCTTTCACACAATCCTTTTCCGCGGTTCGCAATGACACAGTTATTTATTTAGTTGTTGTACCGCTATCTCAAATACATCCTTCAAAGCCCTTTTAGCCGCGTAGTAGCCGCACATGCCATGTACGCCGCCGCCGGGAGGCGTGGATGCGGAACAGATGTATAACCCTTTTGCTGACGTGCAATAAGGCGACCAGCGCAGGGCAGGGCGCGTGAAAAGCTGCCCCAGGTCGATCACGCCGCCGTTGATGTCACCGCCGATATAGTTGGGATTGTATTCCTCCATCTGAACGGTATTCATGGTGTGGCGGGCTAAAATTCTCTCCCGAAAACCAGGCGCAAAGCGTTCGATCTGCTTTTCGATAGCCTCTGTCCTGTCGGCCGTTGAGCCGTTTGGCACATGACAATAAGCCCATCCGGTGTGCTTACCTTGCGGCGCGCGCGTATTGTCAAACAGGCTTTGCTGGCTTAAAAGGGTGAACGGCTTTTCAGGCAAGTAGCGCCCCCAATTTTGACGTTCGGAAGCGGCGATCTCGGCAAATGTATTTCCAATGTGTACCGTTCCTGCCCGATGGCATTCTTCTGCTGTAAAAGGTATCGGTGCATCTAACGCCCAGTCGACTTTGAATACGCCCATGCCGTAGCGGTAGCGCTCCAGTTGGCACTTATAAGTATCCGAGAATTTATGCCCGGCAATTTGCAATAATTGCCGGGGCGTTATGTCGAACAAAACCGCGTGCGATGAAGGCAATTGCTCCAGGGAAGTGATATGGGCATTTGTCTCTATTTTCCCGCCGAGTAAGACGAAGTATGACGCGAGTGCATTTGCCAGGTTCTGTGTTCCGCCCTTGGGTAAGGGCCAGCCTTTCAGGTGACCATTAGTCATCAAAACCAAAGCTGCCGCGGCTGAAGCAACTTTGTTCAGCGGTAGCATCGAATGCGCCGCCATGCCCGCGAACAAGCCTTTGGCTCTTTCCGTCTTAAAACGTTTTGCGACCGACGAGGCGGGTTGCAAGGCAACCAGTCCAAAAGCCGCCATATCCAAAGGATGTTTCGGAAAATGCAATGGACCAAGAACATCGGCCGCCATACCGGGCCAATTCCTGACGATCGGTTTTAGCAGGTGTTTATAGGCTTTGGCATCGCCGCCTAACAAATTGGCTGTCCCATCAATTGACTGCTTCAATATTGCGGCACTCCCATCATCGAAAGGATGCGCGGCGGCTATTTCGGGGTAGATATATTCGAGGCCGTGAGCTGCTAAAGGTAATGTCTGAAAATAGGGTGAGCCTGCTCCCAGCGGATGAATAGCAGAACAAATGTCATGAGTAAAACCGGGTAAAGTTAACTCAGCTGAACGCATGCCGCCGCCTATGCTGTCCTTCCCTTCTATCAATAAGACTGATAGGCCGTTCTGCTGCAATAGTATCGCCGCAGCCAAACCATTCGGTCCGGAGCCTACAATTATGGCATCAAAATCGCGTTTTTCAAGCTTCATGAAATTCCGGCTGTCTAACGTTACCGTTAAAAGTCGGAATATTCTGTGGGATGCAAAAATGTAATATCTGCCTTGGATACATTATGTGCATATTCAGGCTTGGCAACCAGCGTCTTCCATTCGGGATCGTTGGAAAAAGTGTCCCAGTGCTTATCGCGGTCGGCTTTATTTTCAAAGGTCGTCATATACATCAGGTTGGGCATATGGCTTCCTGCTAAAACCTCTGCGTAAAACACAGCATTGAAGTTAAGGCGCTTGAATAATACCGTCTCGCCGCCGTCGTTGAACATTTTTACTTTGTTAACATTGAATTTCTCCGTTGGACTTTCATAGCTGCGCAATTCATATACCCGCTCGGATTTTGGCGCTGAAAGGTGCGGTTCAGTCGGTGCAGGCCATGTCGGAAAAGCACGCAGTTCTATTGTTTCTATCCTGGTATACAGCAAATCATTATATGCCGCGTCGATGAAGTCCTTTCCTGTTTCAAGAAATTGCTTATCGCTCCAAACTCTTCCGTGGGTATTATTCAGCTCGTCCTCATTTTTGAAGGGAACGAAGACGTATATCTTTTTATCCGCGGTGTCCTGCTGAACCGGCTTAAAAACCCCAACCCTGGCTATGTGTGCCCGGTGCAAAGCAGGAAGCAGGGCATTTTTGAAATAATTGTCCAGCCTTTCTTCCTGTGCCTGCGTCTTATAGTGATAGATCCTTATCCGGTAGTAATATTGTTGCGCTTTGGCGCTGTGAGCGGACAATACAAGGAAAAGACCGCACAGCCCTAATAAATTGATCAGCTTTGTTTTCATAGTTAGATTTATTTAGCACCCCATTTGTTCGCGAGCACCTTCATGAAATATCCTCCGACAACACTGCGCGCCTGGAAGCCAACCTGTTTGCCGTTTGTTGTTTCATGCCAGTCGCTCAAAGGCACCCTTGTCGGGGTTTCGGTTGCGAATTTATAAACCGGATCGGTTAAAGCCTTAAAGCTAGCCATATTGTTACTTAAGGTAGCGGTCCACATGATCCAGTCGGATTTGGTATAAGTTTTCCTGCTGTCGAGAGGCAAACCAAACTTATTCTGTTTGGTGAGGTAATATTTCACTTCCTTGTCATAAACCGGTTGCGGGAATAAGTGCAAGCCCAATACCTTATCCCAAACCAGGTTGTATTTCTGGCTCCAGGTGTTCTTGTTGTCAAAAACTAATGCATAATGATTGCCTGCATCCGCCATTTTCACCCAGTTCTTCGCCATCCCCATCGCTATGTTGCGATATTTGGTTGCCACCTTCGTCATTTTCATCTGCTCGGCCAGCTTTGCATAAGCCGCAATGCCGACAATGGCCTTTATAGAAAGATTGGTATTATGCGCCAGGTGACCCGCAAAATCATCGGTGCAAAGCTGGTTGGCAGGGTCAAAGCCAGCTTTCGTAAGATAATTCACCCAGGTGGTCAATGTCGACCAGTGCTGCCGGGCGTAGTCGGGCTTGCCTTCGGCTTTACAGATCGCGGCTGTAAGGATCAGCATGTTTCCTGATTCTTCAACGGGCATATCCTCGCCGTATGTCTGGCCGTTAGCAATTGGATAAGTGCCCAGGTCGTGCGCTGCAAAGGGTTTTTTCCATTTACCGCTTTCACTGTAAAAGAAAATGCCATTCAGCATACCTTCCATCAGCTTTGGAGCATAGGCAAGGTATAAAGGAGCGGACGGATAGGTGACATCAACGGTGTTGATCGATCCATTACTGAAATTCTCCTTGGATAGGAACAGAATATCGCCGTGCGGGCTTTTGGTAAGCAGATGTGCTGCCACGCTTTGCCTGAATGCCATTACACATAATGCGGCGTATTTGTTCCCGCCGGCTCTCAGCGCATCGTTATAGATCATTTTGTTGAACTGATCGCATTTGCCCATGACCACAGCGTAATCGTCAGAAGCTTTGTTCAGTTCCCTTTCCATGCTGCGGTTCAGCACCGTTGTCCCGTCCCATGACCACCAGGGTTTGAGCTGGAATTTAAAAAACTCGACAGCAAACAGCTCATCATAGGCTATTTCAATATAACGCTGCACGTAGGAACTGCCTACACTGCCGAATTGCATGATCGTATTCAGCGACAACTCTTTGCCCTTCACGGTATCCTTGCCGGTCAATATCTGCTCGGCAAAAGGATCGGTGATATCCTTAGCCGGGGTAATGTATTGTATATCGTTATCCGCTTTAGGAACCGCCACATGCAGATAACCCCAGTCAATCCGCAGGTCGTCGCCTTTTTTCTTCAATATAGGCTGCTCGATGGTTCCTGCTCTGAGGATCGACATTTTATTGTTGATATACGTCTCGGCCGCCACCTGCTGCCAGGGCTTATTAACCGCTATATCGGTAGACGCTCCCAGGAAGACCTTCACATTGTGCGATTGCCCGTCATTCGACCTCACATGGTAGGTGATATAAGAAACGGGCCTCGGAAATAGGTCCATATCAGTGATCACAAGCGGTGAAGTGAAAGTAACTAGCAGGTCGGCCTTACCGCAGCGAAATTTGTAGGCCGTTTGCGTGGCGTTCATATCCCGCCCGGTTTGTACAGCCACCTTAACCGAGTTGTCAGTTTTGACTTTTTCCTGGTCCTGGAGGCCAAAATCGAGCCACGAGCCTCCGGCAGTATTTGCACAATGGATAGCTATAATGTTATTGCCTTTTTTCAATTTGGCCTTAGCGGCTTCGTTCACGGGCACCAGGATAAAATCGCTCGTCCAACCCGTCTTGCCAAATATCCTGACGCCGTTCAGGTAAACTTCCACATTATCGTCATGCTGTATCTTCAGCATCAGTTTATCGAAGCTGGTATTATCCAGGTTAAATGTTCTTCTCACCCAAATATCCTTGCTTTTCCATAGCGTTTTGGCCTGCGCCTTGTCATCGGTAAACGGAGTTCCGCCTGTTTGCCAATTGCTGTCGTTAAAGTTTAGTTCTCCCCAGCCTGCCGCGGGTTGCGTTTCAGTGTATTTGCACTCATAGGCTTCCTCATCCGATGCCGGCAAGACGGTCTTATAAACGGCTGGTGATTTGCCCATAAAACGGTAAGTGTCTCCATCGACATTGATAAAGCCCAGCAACGATTGTTCCTTGCCTGTCCAGTGTTTGGTCGGCTGTGCGGTCAATGTATCTGAAAACGACCAGATACTAAAATAAGTGTTGCGTGTGATGAGCGGGTAAGCCGGGGCTTTCTGCACCTGGGCGTGCCCAACTGCGAAGGTCAGCACCAATAGGAGCACTGAAAATAGCTTTCTCATAAGCCGATGAAAAACAAGAATAATTAAGGGTTTATTCAACAAATATAATCTAAAAAAAATGTTCTTATAACGATAACGCATTTTAAAGAAATAAAAAAAGCCGCCCGAAAACGAACGGCTTTAATTATTGTTGTGCGGTATGTTTAAAGTTCCCTTACCCAAATATTCCGGAAGCTGAGCGGCTTGCTTTTATCGCCGTGTGCCTGCAGCTTGATGGGCGATGCACCATGTGCCTTATACTGGGGTTTGCCGATATAAAGCGTCGGGCCTTTAAGTTCGAAATGATTTTCAACCAGCACGCCGTTGAAGAAAACTGTAGCATAAGCTGGAGTTTTCAATGAACCGTCGTCATTGAAAGTAGGCGCGGTCCAGACAACATCATACGATTGCCACTCGCCATCGGGACGGGCCGGGTTTGCCAGCGGAACAGCTTGTTTGTATAAGCTGCCTGCCATACCATTCGTGTAGGTTTTGTTTTTGTATGAATCGAGTACCTGCAATTCATAGCCGGCATCACCTTTACCTATCGATGCCAGGAACACGCCGCTGTTTCCCCTGGCCTGCCCTTCACCTTCAAGATCAGACGGTTCGCGCCACTCGATGTGTAATTGATAGTTGGTGAATTTGCGCTTGGTTTCGATGTTGCCGTAGTTTTTGTTAACGGTCAGTATACCATCTTTCACGTCCCATTTGGCGGGCGACCCGTCGCCGTTTTGCACCCATTGGTCCAGGTTCTTGCCATCAAATAAAACGATCGCGTCCGAAGGCGCATCGCCAACGTGTGCGCCGGGTGTAACTACCGGAGGAACAGGCGTGTATATTTCCGTGTCCTCTGGTTTTGCTTTTTCCTGCGCTTTGGCCATAAATATGCTTCCGGCCATCAACGCTGTTAGTATAATTTTGTACTTCATAATTTGAGCGATTAATTGGTTAAAAATTCAGTTTATATGTGGAGGGTATTCTTCATGTAAGTACAGCTTTCGGTAATGCTTTCATACGGATCGATATTCGTAAAATTCTCCTGTTCCATAATAAAATGCTTCACTCCCGCCGCCCTGGCTATCGGCACGATCGTTTTAAAATCGATGCTGCCTTTACCTATCTCGGTGTTGATATCAGGGTTTTTCTTATCCCTATCCTTTACGTGAGCAAGCGCGTAGCGGCCTTTGTGTTTTTCCAAGATTTTTATCGGATCCTGACCAGCTCTCACCACCCAGAAAATATCCATTTCCATATGCACCAGTTTGGGATCGGTTTCTGCAAGAATGGTATCATAAAAAGTAGTACCGTCAACAGGCTTCCATTCGAAATTATGATTGTGGTAACCCAGCATCAGGCCTGATTTTTTGCATATTTCGGCCGCTTTATTCAGGTTAGCCGCCACTTTCTGGAAGTCGCTTTTGCTTTTCAAAATATCCCCGTCTACCGAGGGCACAATGATATAACTCTGTCCTGTTGCATGAGCGGCATCGATATAACTGTTCAAGTCGTCGGTTTTGCCGTTGACAAAAAATGAGTTCAGATCATAATGACCGCTTGGAGTGGTTAGGCCGTTGGCTTTTAACAACGCGCTGAATGCTTTCGCATCAAGGCCCCAAAAGCCATCTTTTTTTGAATAACCAAAGGTTTCTACCTCGCGATAACCCGCTTTGGCTACTTTGGGGATAACGGTTTTTACGCCCTTGGGTAGTAAGTCACGCAGGGTATATAGCTGAAGGCCTACTTTGTGGTTGCTTTGCGCCTTCAATAGTTCGGGCGCCAGCAGTACAGCAGCCGAGGCAAGGCCGACATGTGCTATGAATGTTCTTCTTGAGGTCATTGGTTCTTAGTTTAGTTAAGTGTCCGACGGATTGAAATCCATCGTTACAATATAGGCCGAGGCTACGCCTCTATTTTATACATCGCAAATTTGTATTGCAGCGCGCAGCGAAGCGATCTTGTCCGCTTTCTTCGGCACAAATTCCTGCCCTACGTAGCCTTTGAAACCGGTTGCCACAATGGCGCGCATTACAGCCGGGTAAAACAATTCCTGCGTATCGTCGATCTCATGCCTGCCGGGAATACCCCCAGTATGGAAATGCGCAAGGTATTGATGATAATCGGTAATGTTCCGGATAATATCACCCTCCATGATCTGCATATGATAAATGTCGAACAGCAGCTTGAAGTTTTCAGAATTGATGCGCTTGCACAGCTCAACGCCCCATTCTACGTGGTTGCACTGGTAATCTTTGTGATCGATCTTGCTGTTCAGCAGCTCCATGCACAACACTACATTATGTTGCTCGGCCAACTTTACCAAAGGCTGCAGCCCTTTAACGCAATTGTTCCAGCCGGTTTCGTCGTCCTTTCCCCTTTTGCTTCCGCTAAAGCAGATCAGGTTTTTGTACCCATTCTTTTCTACAAGCGGGATCATATCGGTATAGTTTTTTTGCAGCGTTGCGTGAAATTGCGTATCACCGAAACCATCCGTCAGATTGATCTCGGCGCCGTTACACATCGGTGAATACAAGCCGTGTTTTTGCAGTGTTGGCCAATCCTTCGGACCGCACAGGTCGACACCGGTAATGCCGATGCCTTTGGAAACTTCGCAAAGCTGGTCGAGCGTAAGCTCGCTGTAGCACCAGGGACTAACTGAATGGTTGATATTGCCCTTTAACGGTGCAAATTGTTCTTTTTCTTCTTTGGTGAATGATGATAACATTCCTGTTGCGGTGATGGCTGCAGTGCCTGCAAGCATATTCCTGATTGCCGATCTGCGGTTTTGGTTCCCCATGGGCTTATAATTATATTTCAACACTCGGCGATGGTTCTTCTATGTCCAAACCGGGTTGTGTTTCGGTGCGTTTTTTATCTGAAAAAAGCAATCCAAAAAGTATTAATACGGCTACTGATATTCCGCCGGGCACCAACCAAATGGATTGCCAATTGTGCATTTTGGGGCCTGTTTTCCAATGGTCAACAGTAAATCCACCCAAATAATAACCCATCAGCATCCCAAGGCCGTAGGTTGCAAGTGTAATAAAACCCTGCGCTGCGCTCTTGAATTTTTCGCCTGCGAACCTGTCGGTGTAGATCTGCCCTGTCACAAAGAAGAAATCATAACAAACGCCATGAACGACTATACCTGCGATAAGCATCCAATAATTGTTCCCAGCGTTACCGTAGGCAAAGAAGAGGTATCTTAATGCCCATGCAAGCATGCCGAGGATAAGCATCTTTTTAACCCCGAGCCGCACAAAAAAGAAAGGCATAGCGGCCATAAAAAACAATTCGGAAAATTGCCCCCACGACTGTTTACCTGCCGCATCTGTCATCCCCACTTCGTTTAGGAACTGGTTCGTTTTGTCGTAATAAAATGCCAACGGAATACAGATAGCCACCGAAGCTAAAAAGAAAACGAGGTAAGACTTATTTTTAAGCAGCCCAATTGAGTCTAGTCCAAGAATGTCTCCTATAGATGTTTTTTGACCTTTTTTTGGAGGCGGGGTATTTGGAAGTGTAAAACTTAACAGCCCCAATACCAAAGATGCTGCTGCGGCCATTTTAAAAGTTAACGCAAGTGAGCCCGTGTGTTCCCAATGCAAAACACCAATTATCACGCCAGCTATCATCCATCCGCCGGTTCCAAATACTCTTATCCATGGAAATTCTTTGCTCGGATCGGTCATTTGCTTGAACGATACGGAATTGACCAATGCCAAGGTGGGCATATAGATAATCATGTATGACAATATGCCGGGGTAAAACACATCGAAATTAGCTGCTGTAGAACAGTAATATAATAAGGCAGCGCCCGCCAGATGGAGCACGCCCAATATTTTCTGTGCAGCAAAAAACCGGTCGGCAATCAGCCCAATTATAAACGGAGCAAGTATGGCACCAAAAGATTGAGTTACATACGCGCCTGAACTTTGTATATCTGAAGCATGAAGTCCGTGAGTCAGGTACGTACCCATCGTTACAAACCACGCCCCCCAGATGAAAAACTCCAGGAACATCATAGTTGATAACTTGATCCGAATACCTGCTGTCATTATCCGAAATTCAGAACTATTGCTTTTTGATCGACAAAATGTATTTCACCATGGTTTTGGCATCGTCCATGGAAATGGCGGCGTGCGGTGTCATGGCTACTGTACCCCAGTGACCGCTGCCTCCTTTGATGATCTTGTTGGCCAAAGTATCTACGATAGCATCGCCGCCTGATTTATATTTCTCAGCAACATCGGCAAATGCCGGGCCCACAATTTTCTCCTGTTCCTTGTGACAGGTAGCGCAATCGGCGCCTGCTATCAGCTGCGCACCCTTGGCGGCCGGTGTGCCCGATGCTTTATCAGTACCGTTGTGACTTGCCGCGGTGTCCTGTGCCGCATCAGAGTTACTCGCTACAGCAGTTTTATTGGCTGCATTAGTGCTGTCGGCGCTTGAATCGTTGCCGGTTTTATTGCCACCGCAGGCTGTTATCGCCAAGCTTAAACCGATAAAGAATAATACTTTTTTCATTGTAATGTTAGTGTGTGATTTGATCGTAAATTGTTGTTTCGCTTTGCGCCGCAATTTAACAATCCGGTTAAATATATTATACAGCTACTTCCGTTAATGGTTTACTTTTCTTTTTCGTTCTCATGTAGAGCACTAAGCCGCTAAAGGCCACTATCAGCACCAGCGGAATATAAAAGGTAATATGTAAAAGCTGCTGTCCTGCTGTACTGGCATCACCATGCGCTGCGGCAACGATATCATCATAGCGTTTCCCCATAACGATCAGGTAAAGAGACACCGCAAACATGCCGGCACCTCCCATCAGGTTAAGGCCCAAAGCACCTGTTTTTGGCAAATTGGTATTGACAAAGCCCAGCATCGTCGGCCAGAAATAGCAAACACCCATGCCGAAAATAATGGCTGCCGCGTAAATAGCCGGGCCGGTAACGGTGCTTAACATATAAATGCCTGTCGCTGCTAAAATAGTGGAGATAAGCAGCAGAACTTCCGGCGGAACCAACTTTAATACCGGTTTAGCAAACCCTCGTCCAATGACCATGACACCGGTATCCAGCGTCAATATTAGGATCGCGTTACTGGTCACATTTTTCAGCAGCACATCTATCCATTGTCCGGTGAACAATTCGGTGATCGCTGTGCCGAACATACAGATGAACATGAAAATAAATAAAGGATTCCAAAGCGCCTGGTACATACCGGCCGTTGTTACGCCTGACGATACGCGCTCGGTAACCGGGAAATCCAGCTTAGAGAATAAGTAACCATAAATAAGCGTCGGTATCAACATAATACCAACCTGTATCTGCCAGCCAATATCGAGCTTGTTCAACAATAGTACTATGAGTGTGCCAATAACGATACCACCGGGAAACCACAAGTGAAAGTGATTCAATTTAGTGGTCTTATTGTCCGGATACAAAGATGTTACCAGAGGGTTGCAGGCGGCCTCTACCGTGCCATTAGCAAGGCCGATAAACAGTGTGGAGATAAAAAGAGGCCAAAAACCAGCCGAAAAAAGCGGAGTGCATACAGTAAGAATGATGCCTGCCAAATGAAGGACAAACGCCAGTACCAGCAATCGTTTCATACCAATGATGTCCACAATGATGCCGCCGAATACTACCGCCAGCGGAAATCCCCAAAATGCCGTTGCTGTAATGGAGCCTAACTGAGCTTTATCCAGGTGAAAATCCGTTCCAAGTTTATTTAAAATACCGGCACGTATGCCGAAGGATAACGAGGTTACCAGCAGCGACAGGCAGCTTGCCCGGAACAACTGTGTGCGATTGATCGTTGTTGACATGTAGCTTATTGTTTTAGGTTATATTGGTTGCTTCTCTTATTTTAATCCCAAAGTCCGCCGGTTAAATGCCTCATCGGAACCGGATGCCGCGAAATCGTCAAATGCCTTATCGGTAACGCGGATAATATGATTTTTGATGAATTCGGCGCCTTCTCTTGCACCGTCTTCCGAATTTTTTAAAGCACATTCCCACTCCAGCACGGCCCACCCGGTATAATCATAAGCGGTTAATTTACTAAAAATTGATTTAAAATCAACTTGTCCGTCTCCTAAAGAGCGGAAACGTCCTGCACGATCCACCCAGCCCTGGTAACCGCCATAAACGCCTTGTTTGCCGGTAGGGTTGAATTCAGCATCCTTCACATGGAACATTTTAATGCGCTCATGGTAGTTGTCGATGTATTCGAGGTAATTCAGACACTGCAGCACGAAGTGCGATGGGTCGAATAATAAACAGGCCCTTTTATGCTGATCTACCTTATCCAGGAACATCTCATAAGTGATGCCATCGTGCAGGTCCTCACCAGGGTGAATCTCATAGCACAGGTCGATACCGCAATCTTCATAAACATCCAGTATCGGTTTCCAGCGTTTGGCCAGCTCGGTAAAGCCTGTTTCAACAATACCCGCCGGGCGCTGCGGCCAGGGGTACATCATTGGCCATAAGAATGCGCCGCTGAAGGTTACGCTGGCGTTCAGACCCAAATTCTCCGAAGCTTTAGCAGCATATTTCAGCTGCTGAACGGCCCATTTTTGTCTCTCCGCGGGGTTACCTTTCACCGGCTGCGGTGCAAAGGCATCGAACAATTCGTCATAAGCCGGGTGAACGGCTACTAACTGTCCCTGTAAATGGGTTGAAAGCTCCGTGATCTCCAGGCCGCAATCTTTTACCTGCCCGCTGATCTCGTCAGCATAGGTCTTACTTTCGGCAGCCTTTTGCAGATCGATAAAACGAGGATCGTTCGTCGGCAATTGAACGCCTTTATACCCCAGGTTTTTCGCCCATTTGCATATCGAAGTGAGATTATTGAACGGTTCTTTATCGCCGATGAATTGTGCGATGAATATTGCGGGTCCTTTGATCGTTTTCATTTGTTCATTGGTCAAGAATAGATTTACGAAGTTTTAAAAACTTCGTAAATCTGTAGTCCATATATTAATTTACCACGTGATCAAACCATTTTTGGTCTGACTGACTCGAGGCCACAACGTTATCGATAAAGGCCATGCCCCTGATACCGTCTTCAATGCCCGGAAAATCGAGCCATTCCTTGTGCGGGTCTGTGCCCTCGATCTTGGCACTTAGCGCCAAAGCAAAGTTGTGGTACAAATTACCAAAAGCTTCCAGGTATCCTTCCGGGTGACCGCCCGGTGTACGGCAGTTTGACGTAGCGTAGGATGATTCCCAGGCTTTGTAATTATTACCGGCGCGTAAAATCTCCGCGGGTTTATCTCCCCATCTTATTGTCAAGGTATTTGGTTCCTGCTGAGCCCATTCCAAACCACCATTTTCGCCGTAAACACGGATCTTCAACGCATTTTCTTCTCCCGCGGCTACCTGCGACGCCGTTAAAACGCCGGTAGCGCCTTCCTCAAAACGAAGTAAAACGCCGCCATCATCATCTAATAAACGACCGGGGACCACGACATTCAGCGAGGCGCACATTTGGGTGATCTTTAGTCCGGAAATATATTCGGCCAGGTGCGCGGCGTGGGTGCCAATGTCGCCCATACAACCGGCCTTACCCGAACGTTTCGGGTCGGTGCGCCAGGCGGCCTGGGCATTGCCTTCGCGTTCGGATAGCTTGCTCAGCCATCCCTGGTGGTATTCTACAAATATCTTCCTGATCTTACCCAGTTTGCCCGCTTTCACAATTTCCCTTGCTTCTTTTACCATCGGGTAACCCGAATAAGTATGGGTCAATAACAGCATCAGGCCGGTTTCATCCAGCTTCTTTTTTAGTTGCCTTGCTTCATCTATAGTGAAGGTGATCGGCTTTTCAATAACTACGTTGAAACCATTTTCGAGCGCCAGCATCGCCGGGGCAAAGTGCGCGAAATTGGGTGTTACAATAGTCACAAAGTCCATGCGCTTGTCGGCTGGCATTTTCGCCTCGGCGTGGATCATTTGTTCATAGCTCAGGTAGGTTCTGTCTTCGGGCAGGAAAAGCATTTTACCGCTTTCCTTTGCCACGTCTTCATGTATACTTAATGCGCCGGCAACCAGTTCTATCTGACCGTCCATATTCGCGGCAATGCGGTGTATAGCGCCGATAAAGGCATCCTTTCCACCGCCAACCATGCCCATGCGCAATTTTCTTTTGCTCATTTTGTGTTAGTTGATTGAGTTAGAATAAGTTGAGTTAAGTTGAATAAGTCAAATTATGGCTGAACTCAATCAACCTCCCGATAGCTATCGGGACGACTTAATCAATCTAATCAACTCAGGATCAGGACAGCGCCCAGGCTTTGTCGCCTTTTTTGTAAGGGATGCAGCCGTCATATCTTCCCGGAACCGGAACATAGCGCAAAGCTTTGGTGCAGCCCACTTCCGAAGTGAAATAGCCCAGCAAAGTAAGCTCCTTCATCATCCTGAAATAGTGGTTCGGATCCTTCGGCTTCTTAGTTTTGGAATATGCCTGCTGTTCTTTGTCCAGGTCGGTCAGCAGAGCCAATTTTTGGTTGGCATCCAGGTCCATGAATTTTTTGCTGAACTTTTTGTTGGCAGCATCGTCGATCTTGCCAAAGCCTTTAAGGAATATATCCTGATCCTTGTCCTCGTAGCAATCGCGCACCATGACGGCCATAAAATCACCTACTTTGGCTGCTTTTGCACCGGGGCTGCTTGGTGTATCGGGCAGAATGGTGTCGGCCACTTCATCCATAAAAGCAACATGGTCCTGGTCGAACAGGTCTGTAACCGTTGGATTTTTAGGCTTACAGCCTGAGAGCAAAAACTCGGCTCCGATCATCGTACCGCCCATAATGAGCGCTACTCTTCCGATGGCATCTCTTCTATTCATAATTTTTAATTTATCGAATTATTGATTTTAGTCCGGAAGTCCGCGTAAGTCCGAAAGTCCGGAAGAAATATACATACAAACTTTATTAATTTAATGGAAAATTCAATCTTTCGGACTTTCGGTCTTTCCGACTTATACAGTCTTCAATTCAAAGCCTTCACGGTAATTGCGTTTCACATACTGGTTAACTTCATCAAAGTTGGTCACTTTCATGGCATCGTTATCCCAAAGCAGTTTTACCTGACCCGGGTAAGTATTGCGACCGTTGGCGCCTTTTACGGCGAGGTCATGTCCTCTTACGGCAAGATTCGCCATCAGCAACGCTTCAGTTAGCGGACCGGCTTTTTCAAACGGCGAGCTTAGTTCGGTTTTCCCATAGCCTGCGATGCAACCTTCGACCCATTGCGCGTAATGTCCATTTGCTCCGCCCGGAACGCGAGCCCATTTTTGCTTTGCATTCTTCACCTTGTCCTCCTGCATGCGGGAACTTGGCAACAAGTGGGCATCATCAGAATAGGTGCTCGCAAACATCTTTCCTTTGGTACCAATAAATAAAGTGCCATTACCCGGTTCTCCGCCCCAGGGTTCATTCGGGCCGAGCTCTTCTGGTCTTTCCGGCTCAATACCGCCATCCATCCAGTGCAGCGTAATATCGCCTTTGGTTTTATGAGTTTTCGGGAAAGTCATAGTGATATGGCTTGAAGGCGGGCAGCTTTCAGGAAAATGTCCCTGGGTAAACTCGCCAACATACACCGTTCCTACGCTTGCCTGCACATCTTTTACATATTCCAGGTCGAGCACTCTGAAAGGAGCTTCAACCAGGTGGCAGCCCATATCGCCCAAAGCGCCGGTACCGTAATCCCACCAGCCGCGCCAGTTGAACGGAACCAGGTTATCTACAAAGTCTTTGTAGGGAGCATTGCCCAGCCACAGGTTCCAGTCTAACGTTGCAGGAACTTCGGCCTTGGTTTTTGGCCATGCCACACCCTGCGGCCATACCGGGCGGTTGGTCCAGCAGTAAACCGTGTGCACGTCGCCGACCAAACCGGCATCGTACCATTCAGACATCAAACGGGTACCGTCATTTGAAGCACCCTGGTTGCCCATTTGGGTAACTACCTTAAACTGTTTAGCGGCTGCAGTGAGCGTACGGGCCTCCCAAAGATCATGCGTCATCGGTTTCTGAACATACACGTGTTTGCCGCGGGCCATAGCATTGTATGCCACAACAGCGTGGGTATGATCTGGTGTTGAAACCGAAACCGCGTCAAAGTTCTTTGATTCTTTATCAAACATTTCGCGCCAATCCTTATAGCGCTTGGCATTGGGAAAATTCTTGAATGTCGTAGCTGCCTGCTTGTCGTCGACATCGCACAGGTAAGCAATATTGGCCTTGCCGCTTTTATTAAACATGAAAATATCGCTCTGGCCCTTGCCGCCGCAACCTACGCTGGCAACGGTCAGCATATCGCTTGGTGCGCGATAGCCTTTGCCGCCGAGCACATGGCGCGGAACGATCATAAATGCCGCGGCTGCTACCGCGCTCTGTTTAAGAAAATCTCTGCGTGACGGGTTCTGGTTTTGATCTTTAGGTTCTTCAGTCATTGGTATCTGGTTTAATATTTTTGATAGCTGTATTTTTTGTCTGAACTTCTGATTAGTTTGATTTGATTCCGCTTAATGCTGCTCCTAATCTCTAATCACTAATTAACTAATCTCTAAATTACACATTCCCTTTCTTCAACTCCTCAACGGCGTGGTTAGCTGCGCGGGCTGTCAGCGCCATGTAGGTGAGCGACGGGTTTTGGCAGGCCGTTGATGCCATGCAGGCGCCATCGGTAACGAATACGTTTTTCGCATCCCAAACCTGGTTCCATTCGTTCAGAACCGAAGTTTTTGGATCGCGACCCATGCGCGCAGTGCCCATTTCGTGGATACCGCGGCCAAGCACCGGTTCGCTGTTGAAGACATGCACATCCTTAACGCCGCAGGCTTCCAGCATTTCCTTGGCGTCATCGGCCATATCCTTACGCATCTTAAGCTCGTTATCTTTGCAAGTTGCGTCGATCGCCAGTACGGGCAGGCCCCAATGATCCTTCACATTTTTATCAAGAAAGCAACGGTTCTCATGGTAAGGCAGGGTCTCGCCGAAGCCGCCCATGCCTATGTTCCATTCACCCGGTTCGGCCTGGGCATCTTTGAATGCTCCGCCGATCGCCATTTCAGGAATATTCCTGCCCCACTCTTCGCGTCCCGCACCGCCCTGGTAACCAAAGCCACGAACATAATCGCGCTTTTCGCCGTTAAGGTTCCTGTAGCGCGGGATATAAATGCCGTTTGCACGGCGGCCAAAATAGTATTTGTCTTCATAACCTTCAACCCTACCGCCGGCACCTACACCCAAGTGGTGGTCCATCAGGTTGTGGCCCAGCTCGCCGCTGCTCGATCCCAGTCCATCGGGCCAGATATCAGTAGCCGAGTTCATCAGTACCCATGCAGAGTTTAAGGTAGAAGCATTGACGAACACGATCTTTGCATAGTATTCATAAGTCTGATTATTCTGTGCATCCAATACTTCAACGCCCTTCGCTTTTTTAGTGTCCTTATCGTAAAGTATCTTAGTAACGATAGACCATGGCCTAACGGTTAGATTTCCGGTAGCCATCGCCGCAGGCAGTGTAGACGACTGCGTGCTGAAATAAGCGCCGAACGGGCAACCCAACCAGCATTTATTACGGTACTGGCAGTTGGTACGACCAGGCAGCGGCTTAGTGATATTCGCTGTACGGCCAATAATAAAATGCCTGTCCTGGTCTTTGTAGTGCGCATTGAACCTGGCGGCAACGTCCTTTTCTACGCAGTTCATTTCCATAGGCGGCATGAAGTTGCCGTCGGGCAGAATTGGCACATGGTCCTGGTTACCGGATATGCCGGCAAAGCCTTCAACATGTGTATACCATGACTCCAGGTCTTTGTAGCGTATCGGCCAGTCGACGCCGATGCCCTGTTTGGCGTTCTCTTCAAAATTTACGTCATGCCAGCGGTAACTTTGCCTGCCCCACATCAGCGAACGGCCACCTACGTGATAGCCGCGGAACCAGTCGAAACGTTTAATTTCCACATATGGGCTTTCCTTTTCGTTCACCCAGTAGTCCAGGTTGGTCTCGTTCAAAGGATAGTCGCGTTTCAGTACGGGATAGTCTTTTTCCATTTGTACTGTGCGGCCGCCGCGGTGCGGAAATTCCCAGGGCGCTTTGTTGGCATTCACGTAATCCTTTACGTGTTTGATATCCCTGCCACGCTCCAGCATAATCGTCTTTAAACCTTTTTCTGTAAGCTCTTTCGCTGCCCAGCCTCCGCTGATACCCGAGCCGATGACGATTGCATCGTATGTGTTAGTTGACATTTTAGTAAGTTGAAATTGGGTTATTTGGGTTATTCCGACTAATGTATAAAATTTATTTCCTTTTGTTTAAATCTCATTGCGTTTTTTTAACACAATGACGCGTCTGCATTGTTAGAAGGGTGTTTTTCGCTAATTTTATATAGGCCTTTTCCGGCCAAAACTTGCTTAAATACTTCCTTTATTCATTTCGCTTACCACGTGATCAACGGCGCGCGCCGTGAAGGCCATGTAAGTAAGCGAAGGGTTCTGGCATGACGTAGACGTCATGCTCGCGCCATCCGTTACAAATACGTTCGGGCAGCTATGAACCTGGTTCCATTTGTTCAGTACCGACGTCTTCGGATCTTTCCCCATCCGGGCGCCGCCCATCTCGTGGATGTCCAAACCCGGCGCCTGGTGATTAGTTTCGGCCTTGATATTCTTGAATCCCGCGCTGGTGAACATCTCGGTTAGTTGCTCCACATAATCCTTCTTCATCTTCTCGTCGTTGTCATCATAATCAACCGAGATATCAAGCTGCGGGATACCCCATTGGTCTTTGAGGGTAGAATGCAGCTTCACCAAATTCGTTTCCTTAGGTATGGTTTCGCCCATCATGTGCGAACCTACGCGCCACGGGCCGTATTCTTTTTTGGATAAGCCAGCTTTAAAATCTTCACCAAAGCCCTCATAACTGTGCTTGTAACCGCGGTAACCGTACAGACCGCTGGCATATCCGCGTAAAAAGTCGGTTTCCTGCCTGTAAACATTGCGGAAGCGTGGGATATAGCCGCCGCCCGCGGGATTGCGCCCGTCGGTGGCCCATTCTTCAAAACCTTCAACCTCGCCGCCGATATGTGCCGAATAATTGTGGAAAGCCACAAATTTGCCTAATACACCACTATCGTTACCCAAACCATTAGGGAAACGTTTTGATTTGGAGTTGAGCAGGATGAGGTTGGTATTCAAAGCCGCGGCATTCACAAAAATAATGCGAGCGTAATATTCTTCGGTCTGTTTAGTATTAGTATCGATAATTCGAACACCGGTAGCTTTACCCTTATTATCATCATAAATAACCGATTCCACTACCGAGAATGGCCTCAACGTCAGCTTGCCCGATTTCAACGCCCATGGAATGGTCGAAGCGTTCGCGCTGAAATACCCGCCGAAGGGGCAGCCGCGCTGACAAAGCGTACGTTCCTGGCATTGTACGCGTCCCTGGTCGAGGTGTATCTGGTTGGGTTTTGACAAATGCGCGCAACGGGCGCTGATCACGTAACGGTTTTTATAATGATCTTTCACGTGCTTGCTGAAATACGTTTCAACTGCATTCAGCGGAAAAGCGGGTAAAAATTCACCATCGGGCAAGGTGTCCAGTCCATCCCTATTCCCCGATATACCTGCGAATTTTTCCACATGGCTGTACCAGGGCGCAATATCTTTATAGCGTATAGGCCAGTCGACCGCAAAATGATCGCGCGCGGGGCCCTCAAAATCGAAATCGCTCCAGCGTTGGGTTTGCCGCGCCCAAAGCAACGACTTACCCCCTACCTGGTAACCGCGTATCCAGTCGAAAGGCTTGGTTTGCACATAGGGGTGCTCGGCATCCTTCACAAAAAAGTGAGCGGCGTCCTCGTGGAAAGCATAGCAGCGATTTACAATAGGGTTGGCTTCCTGAACCTTCATCGGCATTTCGCCGCGGTGTTCGAACTCCCAGGGGTACATATTGGTAGTAGGATAATCCTTGATATGCTTCACATCCCTGCCACGTTCAAGCATCAAAACTTTCAGGCCCTTATCGGTAAGTTCCTTTGCGGCCCAGCCTCCGCTCATCCCCGAGCCTATTACTATCGCATCGTACGTGCGTTCCTTAGCACTGTCAACATTCAGGTTCGCCATTATGCCTTCATATTATTTTTAACCGGGTACATGGCGTTGTAACGGCCGGGTACCAGTTCGTAAACGATCTCTTTGGTCAGGAAATATTTGGATTCGGTATAGCCGAAAACCGTCAATCCTTTTACCTTACCGAAAAATCCCTGCAACTCTTTTGAGTAACTATTAACAGGTTTTGCGCCCTTCTTGTCGCCGGGCTTCTTTTCAAAAGTTTTCAATATGGCGATCTTTTCCTGCTTGCTGCAATCCGCGAAATCCTTATTATAGGTTTTCTTCACCAACTCGTTGAATTCGCCCATGCCCTTAAAGAAAGCTTGCTGATCTTCCTTTTTGGTGCAATCGTCGAGCATCAGCCAGATGAACTTATCCAAACCCAGGTCGGTTGCTCCCGGCGTAGCAGTTTTGGGGATGATCGTTTCGGCCATATCGAGCACCAGCGCCTGCTGATCGTAGGTGACGTCGAAACTTTTGAAATGTGCGACCGAACTGTGGCTGGTGCAGCAAGGTAGCAACACGGTGCCGCCGACGACCAGAGCCAGATTTTTCAATGCTGTACGCCTGTCCATTATTAAAATTAGGTTCTAATTGCCGTAGGGTCTGATTTTCACGGAATCTGAGGCAATATAGTGTATAATTGACAATATATAAATGTAAACGAAAAAAAATCCCGGCAAATTGTCTTCACAATTAATGCTCAGGATTAATTTCGGGTTAATTTATGCAACAGTGGGTTAAAAGCCCCATTTTTTCATGATTTGTAAATCATTTTTTACACAATCGAACGGGTCCATACCCTGGTATGATTCCTGTTCGATGACAAACCATGACGTGCCACCGTTTTTCCTGGCTTCTTTCACAATGTCGTGAACAGGCATTACCCCTTTTCCAAGGATCGTGCTGTCGTAGCCATCCATGCCCTGGCCCGTATCACTCTTGATCTCATCTTTCACGTGCATAGACACAAAACGACCCGGATATTTCTTTAATATATCTAAAGCTATGCCACCTGCACCGAGCATATTACCAATATCCATCTGCTGAATAACCAGTTCCGGATCGGTATTAGCGAGGATGTAATCGTATAAAGTACCGTCGCCGATCTTGTTCTTGAACTCGAAGTTGTGATTGTGATAGCCGAATTGCATGCCGCTTTTCTTGCAGAGTTCACCGGATTTATTGAAAATGTCCATCATTTTCTTCAGCTTATCCGTGTCCTTGATCAGGTTGTTGTCCAGCCAGGGACTGATGACATACCTTTCCCCCACTTCCGCGGCATCTTCAACGGTGTATTTCCAGGCATCGGTAAAGTCATTTTTCGAGTCATCCCAATGCTGGGCCGTCATTACGGTGTGCCCGCTCGGCATCAGCAGGTTCATGTCGGAAAGCAATTTCTTAAAGTCCTTCGCATTGTATCCATAGAACTTTCTATTGATATAATTGGCATGTTCGACATGTTTGTAGCCCATATCGGCTATTTTTTGAAGAGAGCCTTTCGGATCCTTAGCCATGGCGTCCCGTACCGAGTAAAGCTGTACGCCCAGTCTTTCGATCTTTTTAGGCGATGCAAACAGCGAGGTTTTTGGCAGTAACGCCGCTCCAGCAGCTGCCAGCGCGGTAGTTTTGATGAATTTTCTGCGTGAATTATTCATTTTATGAGGTTTTAATTGATTGCTTCTTTCACTTACACACCCCTGCCGCCTCTTCCGCCGGTAGGCGGACGCAGCGAGAGGGGAGCCTTGCCGCACATCCTTTTATTGATCCCTTCTTAGTGCCTTATCGGGAACACAGGGAAACATCAGATTTGACAACTTTTTAAAAGTTGTCAAATCTTACCTTACTGCCCTATCGGGAACGCCGGGAAGAGCAGGTTTGAATTGCTGACAAATGCCAGGTGTTTGCTGTCGGGCGCCCAGGACGGTGTATTGATCGTTCCCTGGCCTCCATATAAATAGGCCACCACTTTCGACGGACCGCCGTCAACCGGCATCACGCGCAAATAGACATGCTTATAAAAAGGATGGTCGCCGGGCTTTACTTCGTCTTTATTAAAGGTTATATAAACTATCCATTTCCCATCCGGTGATACGTGCGGGAACCAGTTGTTAAAATCGTCGTTAGTCAATTGGGTTTGATTGGTACCATCGGCATTCATGCGCCAAACCTGCATCAGTCCGCTGCGAACGGAGTTAAAATAAATGTATTTGCCGTCGGGGCTATACTCGGGGCCGTCATCTAAACCGGGTGTATTTGTCAAACGTTCTTCCGGGCCGCCACCTGACGGAATACGGTACACATCATATTCATTATTCCTGGCTCCGCAGAAAACAATGTATTTCCCATCGGGCGACCAGCCGTGCATATATGAGGGACCTATCGGTGTGATCTGCTTAGCTTCCCCTCCGCCTATCGGCACTACGAAACCCAACGATGCTCCATGCTCACCGTTACCGCTGCTGACGGCCAGCATCTTGCCATCGAACGAGATCACATGATCGTTGTTATTTTTATTGGCGACGCCCGTATTAATAGGTGTCGGCGTATTTGTCGCTAAATTAAAATTGTACAAAGTACCGTCGCGATTATAAATAAGCGATTTCCCATCCTGCGTCCAGTTCGGCGCCTGCAGCGATTTGGGTATCTGGTAAATGATCCTGCTGTTCTGTGTTTCCAGGTCAAGTATTTCAATGGCGCTGCCAAGATAATCGCGATATGGTACCAGGCCTTTGTAAACGGGTGCTACAACGCGCACGTTATTGAACTCTGCTTTTTCGACAACATTCGGATTATGCGAGCAAATGAACAGGCCCACATAAACGTCGTCACCCATTTCAACGCTGTCCAGCTTTTCAGTTACGAAGGTTTCGCCCTTGTGCGCTACAGACATGATATATTGGCCATCTTTCCGTTCCAATTGGACCACATCGGCGCCTGTGAGTGTAAATTTCTTTTCTTCGGTAACTCCGCTTATTTTCCGGCGGAACTGAAGGGAAGTGAGGCCGTTGCCATGAACTACCGCGCTCACGTGCATCGCATTGGTATCCAGGGATGAACGCACCATCCAGCCGATCTTGCGGTGTTCCTCGACTCCTTTGCCCAGGAAAGTAATATTAGTGCGCAGGATGAAATCGCCCTTTATCTTTTTCCATACATAATGGAATTCATCGTGCGTGGCCCATACGTTGGTGCCCGAACCTGTCAGCGTATATTTCTGTGTCGCGTTGTCGTAAACGCCGCTGCCGGGGTGCTTAACCGGACCGATGTCGCCCTGGCCATCAAATATGCCCACAGGGCTTTGAGCTTTTGCTGCGAAAGCTGCCGCAAAGAAAAGTATAAAGGCAACCCAGGAGCCGAATTTTGATTTCATGGCGAATGTGTTAAGATGACACTTATAATTGGGGTTGCCTAATTTATAAATTAGAATTAGAAAAGCAGCAAATATTTTCGATTTCGGATTTCGTCCGCCAGCCGGCGGATCGATTTGGGATTTGAAATCTAAAAATATTTAGTAATCAACCGTTTCTCATGATATAGGAAATCAGCTCGCCTTTGGAATTGATATTCAGCTTTTTGTAGATGTGCTTCAAATGCTCGTTGACGGTAAAGAATGCGATGTTCATAGATGAAGCGATCATTTTGTTCGACATGCCGGTAACAACCAAATTACACAGGTCAATTTCCCTTTTTGTCAGTTGGGGCGCAATATCAGCCAGGGAATGTGTATTTGAGCTCTTCAGATCGATCAGGTGATTTACAATTACGGGTGAAAGCGGCGTACCACCCTCATAAGCCTTGATCAGCGCGTCCTTGATAAAATCGGAACTGCTGCTTTTCAACAGGAACCCTTTAGCGCCATTGATAAGCGCCGTATGTGAAGCAGCCGGATCCTCAACACCAGAAAGAATGACGATATGGGCGTAAGGGAAAAGCTGCTTTACCTTGCTGATGGATTTTAAACTGTTGCCCGAAGGGAGCATGATGTCCAATAAGATAATGTCGGGCTGCAAATTTTGGACACGGTAAAGTTCCTTAAGGTCGCCCACAGAGAACAACACTTCAAATTCGGGACTGCGCTTAAAGAAATCTACAAAATATTCCCTAAGCATCCGGCTATCATCGACAAGGCCGAGCTTTATTAACATAATTGAGGATCAGGGTCTAGTTAGGGGACAGGCTAAAATAACTTCTAAAATCGACATGTGAAAGAGTTGAAACACCTTTTTTTAAGGGTGTTTTAACGGGGCATTCCTGAAAGCTCTAAAGCACTCGCGGCCAAATCCGACGCAAATGCACTTTGAAGCCCGGGCAATTACCTCACCACGCCCCCAAACAAACAACATTAAATAGCTATTATAATCACCTGTTTATTAACGAAATGATTACACAACCATTGCATTCCGGACAGGCTTAACCCCCTTAAAAAGATACCTCATTTTAGGTACTAACCCCCGATCGCGACAAGCGTAATAAGGTTAAAGTCAGTGAGTAAATATGTGGATCGTAAATTCCCCCGGGACAATGCAAACGGAAAAGGACAATGCAGGAAGGAGCAGAACCGGGGAATTTATTATTACATGCAACTGGTAAATCTGATAAAAAAACTTACCTGTTCGCACCCGCAAAACCTGAATTATGCCTGGCTGCCTGTTTCCAGGAACTAATAATAACGAGCCTGAAAACCTTAGAATCTAATTGAAAAAACATTTATGAGAAAGACCCTGATTTCGATAGCCTTGGCTACACTCGCATTGGCAGCTTGCAAAAAGGATGCGAATGTGATGCCAAAAAGCGACAACGGCACAGCCAAACTGAGTTCCATCGCCAGCATTGATTCCATTGCTAAACTACACCCCATTACTAAATCCGCACATGATACGATCCCGGACAATGCAATGTTTAAAGTAGTACTGGCGATGGATAGCACCAGCCATGACGAAACGATGATCATGTTTGATCATACCGCAAGCGTTAACTACAGTGCCGTCAACGATGCGCCTTATTTTCAGGGTTTCGGGAAGGTGAGCCTGTGCAGCATATCTGGCGACGGCAAGAACATTGCCATTTATACATTGCCTTATAAAACCGGGATGGCGATCAGTTTGGATGTGAATGCAAAAGCCGACGGCAATTATTCACTGGCGCTGACCGCCCAAAAGCATATACCCGAAAACCTGCACGTGTGGGTAAAGGACGCATATCTTAAAGATAGCGTCGATGTCAGCTCGGGGGGTTATAGTTTCCATGTGGTAAAAGCCGATACAAGTTCATTCGGCCGCAAAAGGTTCAGCCTGGTATTCAAGCAGGTTCAGCCGAAATAAAAAGCCTCAATTAAACAATATATATATAGTACTGCCTAAAACGCGGAAACAGCCCGCAGTCAGATCCCTCTTGTAAAAGAGGGATTTTTTCATTCTGAACCATTATTTATCCATCGCGACAACAGCTTGGTCAAGCAATTCTGCAGCAATGGGTTCATCAAGCGCCGGCCGGTAATATTCTTTATAAAATTGCTTTTTTGAATCCCTGTAAGAGCTTACAGCGCCGATCATGCTCATGAATTTAATATAGTACCAGGCGAAATCGACCTGGTATGGCTTAAACCCCGACCGGGCGCTTTTGGGATAAAGGTGATGATTGTTGTGCCACTCACCAGCTACAAAACCGGGCCAAACCTGGTTTATCGACATATCATCCTGATTGTAGTCGGTTCCTTCCCTGCGCTTATCCTTTCCTTTTCCGTGCCCTTCATAATTAAAGGTACGAACGCCTACCGCCCAAACCCCGGCGGAAGCAAAAAGCGTACAAACCAGCGCAGGGCCGCCTATAAGGTACCACACCGTAAACCAAAACGCCCAATTGAGCACTATCGCTATTATGGTGCGAGCCGGGCGCGCTATTGAACCCCATTTTTGATACCGGACATAGGTATTGGCTTTTATGCCGGTGTGCCTCATCAGGTTTATGCAGCGGGCATAGTCTTTTTCCGACATATTTTTGGCTATAGGCTGATGATTGACATCGGCGAGAAAACAGTACAGGAACCCGGCCTGCGCATTATACGGATCGCCCGGAGTATCGGACAGCGCGTGGTGGACGTGATGAGAAATAGCATATATCTCTTCGGGTATGATCCGAAGTGTGAGGTTTTGTGTGAAAAACCGCCAAAAAGCATTACGGAATTTGTAAGCGCCATGCGTGCAGTAACGATGATGCCAAATGGTACCATGGCTGCCCATGATGATCATGCCGTAAACAAAACCGATGAGTACGCTTGTTACGGAAAGATATTTTAGAAAATAAAGTGTAAAAAAAGGCGCTAATCCAACGACCAGCATCCAACTGGTAAAAGAAAGCCAGTTCTTTTTGTTTCGAAATACATTTAATCGCGAAAAAAACTCAGCAATAATCTGTTTGTGAGTGGGTTTAACCAATTCACCGTTTTCGTCTCTCCACCCGTAAGCGGGCGGTTCGAGCACTGTCTGCAAAAATGTCATTAATCAGGGGTCGGGGCTATAATTTGTGTAAGATATGTAAATTTTACACTATTATTATGAACAATCCTGAAAACATTTAGGATTGTTTTCCACAGACCTTAATTAAACAAGGAAAATCAAAAGAATTTGTAAAATTGAAGCATGGCACTATCTATGCATATTCCGCGTTGAGCGGCAGGCTAAAGTAAAAGGTGCTGCCGGTGCCGGGTAATGACTGTATCCAAAGCTTGCCACCGTTCAGTTCGATAAGTTCTTTACAAAGCATCAGGCCGATACCCAGGCCGTTCTCGCCAGAGGTGCCGCGGCTGCTGAAATGGGTTTTGGCAGAGAAAAGCCTGCCCATCTCCTCTTCAGTCATGCCTTTGCCGGTATCTTCAACGCTAATGATCACGGTGTCGTCCTGGTACTCGGAAGCCAGTTTAATGGTTCCGTTATCGCCGGTAAATTTGATGGCATTGCTGATCAGGTTACGCAGTACCACCTTGATGTGGTTTTCGTCGGCGGTTACCGACCTGCCGGGGCTTGCGCCATTAACGAATGAAATGCCTTTTTTCTGTAACGCATGGTTAAAGGTTTGTTCCATTTCAACGCCCATCAGGAAAATATCCAGCTGGGTGAGGTTGATGCTTTGCCCTTTTATTTGGTTGCCGGCCCAATCCAGCAGGTTCGATAGGGTCAGCTCAGCGCTTTTTACCATTGGGTTAATGTCCTTCATCAGTTGATGGATCTCCTCATTAGTCAGGTAATCCATTTCGAACATGTCGGCCATATTACGCAGATTGGCCAGCGGCGTGCGCAAATCATGCGCAATAACGGCCAGCAGCTTGTCCTTCACACTGCTCAATGTTTCGAGGTTGGTGGTTTGGGCCTCTATCACCAGCTTTTGCCTGGTCAGGGCCTCATTTTGCATATTCAGGCGCTCACTGAGCAGCTTTTTCTGTTTGAAGAAATAGTAAGTGACGAGCAATAAGGCTATCACAGCCAGGAGCGACAAAGTAAGCGTGTTGATAACCATGTTTTGCCATTTCATCTGGCTTTTCATTATCGCGTCATTGCGTTCCTCTGCCGCCATTTCGTTAAGCCTGCTATTCACCGCAAAGTAGCTTTGTATTAACTCCGCATTCTTCCTTTCAGTAAAACGGCTCAGGCTGTCTTGCGCCGCAGTATACCTTTTTTGACAGGCAATGACCTGCTTAAGATCATTCTTCGCCTCATAACCGGCAATCAATACCTTATAAGCAGAAAAGATAGCGTCAACAACGCCTATGCTGTCGGCAAGATCACCGCCTTTGTTAGCATAGGCTATCGCTTTGTTATAATCTTTCAAATAATAATAGATAAAGCCATAATCGACATAGGTTGTAGCCCTGAGACGATTATTATGCGTTGTAAAGCTCAGCTTTAAAGATGTATCCGAATAAGCCAGGGCAGCCTTATATTCCTTTTTTAGTTTGTATATGCCGGCAAGTCGCCCGTACATAATTGCCACACTGCCATCAGCGTGGGCAAGCCTGTTTAATTTCAGTGCTTTATTTACATTCAGTATTGCTTCATCGTATTTGCCGGTGCGTTTATAAACAAGCGACCGCTCACTGTAAACTCCTGCAAGTGAAGCCGGGTCATTGCCCGCAAAGTGCTCCGACTTGTCCAGGCTGGTGATAGCATCCTTGTAATCTTTAAGATCGGTATAGGTGCGGCCCATAATATTATAGCAATTAGATATTGCCAGCGGCTCGTTTTTAGGCAGGTTCACCAGGGCCTTGTTCAAATAGAACAGGGCTATCGGGTAATAGGATTGTGACCAATAGATATGGCCGATATTGAGAAAGCTGTGCCCGATTCCAGACTGATATTTTGCCTTTTCTGATAACAGGAGTGCTTTTTCAGCCACAAACCTGGCCGAATCAGGGGCCTGGAGATAGGTATCGTAAGCAATATTATTGAGCCGGTCGATCGTTTTTTCCTGCTTCGTTTTAGCGGATGAGGATAACGCAGCAAACTGCGCAAAACAGGTGCTTTGCACGGCTAAAAACAGGGCGATTCCGATAAAAAACCTCATCTTCCTATTCATACGTTAAAAACCCGCCAGGGTTCGCAAATAATTCATAAATCAAGTTGCAGTTAAATTATTATACAACGCTCGCCTTCAAGCATTTGCCTGCATACATTTTCATCATCGGGCATGACGATCTTGTCTGATTCGTCTTTATAGTTCTGTTTGTGGCGCCTGCGGCTGAGCGCTTCGAGGAAACGCCTCACTTGTGTGCGATCTTCGAGGATTAGCCCCGGGACCTGCACAGGGTTATTATTTTCATCCCTTGCTACCATGGTGAAATAACTGGTATTGGTATGGTAAACAGTATTGGTTTTGATGTTTTCAGACACGACCTTGATGCCAACAACGAGCGAGGTTTTGCCGACATAATTCACTGATGCCATTAGCGATACAAGATCGCCAACCTCAACGGGCTCTAAAAAATCGACGGTATCGATAGAAGCTGTCACACAATAATTCCCGGCATGTTTTGCAGCGCAAACATAGGCCACTTTGTCCATCAGCGAAAGCAGGATACCGCCATGAATTTTCCCGCCGAAATTGGAATAAGACGGGATCATCAGCTCGGTTATCACCGTCGCGGAAAAGCTCACCGGCTTATACGCAGAGATGTCTTTCAGATCGGGCATGTTGGTCAAGGGTAGAACAAAAAATATCCTGTTCGTCAGTTATTTGCCGCGAATATACTGATTGATCTTTTGATAAATGACAAACGATATATTATATTGGCAGATCATATGCCTTGTAAAAAATTCTTTCTGCTTGCTTTAATATTACTTTATGCGATCAATTGCTTCTCCCAGGAAACAGTCGAAAAAAAGAATAAAATATTTGACGGATTGATCGAACGGTATACCGTGCTCAAAGATAGCCAGGATGTTAAACAGGGCCTTTACCAGGTATTCACCAAACAAGACAAACTTGTTGTACGCGGCCCCTACACCAAAGGCAAAAAGACCAGTATATGGCACTTTTATAACAAAAACGCCAAACTGCTCCAGATATACGATTATGACAAGAAACAGCTGATGTTCGAGGGAAAACAGTACGTCGGATCAAATATCGCCTATATGGTCGACCGCACGATCACGAGCAAGGATACCATAACCAAACCCGTGAAAATTGGCGGCCGCTATTTTGGCTACCTGCCTTACCTGGCACTCTACCGAACGCCATTTAATCCTTATGACTACAATATTTATGGCGCAGAGGCGGATATTGAACTGCTGATAAGTCCGCTTGGCAGGCTGGCGGCCTATAAGGTTACGGCCGTTTTCCCTTTTATGGACTACACGCAAACGTTAAAAATGGATATAAACCTGTTCAAAGAGGAAGACCGGCAATTTATCCCGGCAACTTTCAATCATGAGCCGATACTCTGCCGGATCATTATTAAATGCAGGGTGAATGACGACGGACAGCTGCAATTTCGTTACTATGATGAGTTTTGATGGGACGGCTGATTGACATGTATTACCTGCTTTCGATCCAGTCCACTAGTAATTTGCGCTCCGCAAAAAGCCATTGACCATCCTGTTTCACAAAGGTATCGTGATAATGGATCGCGGCCACCATTAGTTTTTGGGTGCCATTTTCAATTGTCAGGTGATGTGCCATGCAGTAAGCGATGCCCGTCGCTTTGTCGCCATCGAGCTTTACAGTACTTTGCCCATTGAAGTGCATGGTCGCCTTGTAAGTATTCAGGTTGTCGAATACCGGAAACAAATCATTCCTTCCTTTAATGACCTGTGTAGGTGTATCTGATTTACTATCCATATACACCACAAAATGCGTATCTTCTGTAAAAAGCGCCATCTGGCCTTGCGCATCCCTGGTATCAGCACAATACGCATAACTGTCCACCAATTCGCGAATAGCTAAACGGTCTTCCGTTTCCTGAATTTTTTGTTCGTAATTCATACCTGCTTTGTTTAGCGGACAATTAATAATTCAATTATCAATGGTGGTGCCCGCCCGCCCCATGTGCGTGTCCATGCGCCAGCTCATCAGGTGTTGCGGGGCGAACTTCCAGGATATTGCCTTTGAAATGCAGCTCCTGCCCTGCCATCGGGTGGTTCAGATCGACCACGACGGCATCTTCCGCTATCGATACGACTTGTCCCTGGAAACGGTTGCCCTGGTTGTCTTGCAACGGGATCACATTGCCAATGCCCGGCATATCTACATCCTTGAACATTTCCAACGGCAGATTAGTCACTGCTTCTTCGTCATAATTACCGTAAGCATCCTCAGCCGCGAGGTGGAAATCATAGGCATCGCCTGTTGAAAGTGAGCTCAGGTTTTCTTCAAACTTTGGCAGCATCTGTCCGGCGCCATATAAAAATACAAGCGGGTGCGCCGCGGTAGCGCTTTCAACCAGGCCTTCGGCGCCATCTTCATTCTTTGTATACAGGTCGTAAGTTAAGGATACTACGTGTTTTGGTGCGATCTTCATGTTTTGTTTTAATGTATAATTGATCAGTCGTAAATTTGTTTCAGGGCATCAGTTACCGTAAGCGAGGGCAGACCGCATGTTCTATCTTTGCAGACGAAAATGCGGGTCGTTTCACCAAATCTTTCCTGCAGCAAAGGTAAACTTCCCTCATTACCGCCAAGCATAATTTTGTTGGGGACGTAATTTTTTTCCATTTCACGGCGTAACTCTTCATAATTCCCGCCTGTTATCGCTACTTCGTTGACGCCAAAAACTTCGTTTAACATAAGCGCAGCCCAGTTGGAATAGGAAGAACCATATTTCGGGATCAGGTCAGCCACATTACGCAGCATTTGTGCCGAAATACCTTCGTAATATTCGTTTTCAAAAAGCAGCCCGAGCTTTTTAAGATTGTGCGCCATTACGGAATTGGATGAAGGTATCACCCCGTCCATGATCTCCGATTTACGGGCTATAAGTTGTTCATCATTATCCGAGGTATAAAAGAAGATACCATTGGTTTCATTAAAGAAATGGGCGATAGTATAATCCACGAGATTTTTGGTGTGATGCAGCCAGCTTTCGTCAAAAGTAACCTCGTACAAGGCGATGAAAGCGTCGATAACATTCGCATAGTCGTCGAGAAAAGCGATCCTCTCCCCCTTATAAATTCTTGTAACATTGCCGTCTTCACCGACGAGGTTATCCACAATAAAAACTGCGTTCCGTAAAGCGAATTCTAAGTATTCCGGCTTATCGAAAGCACGATAAGCATCGCAAATGCCTTTAAGCATTAACCCGTTCCACGACGCGAGTATCTTGTTGTCAAGGCCGGGACGGACGCGTTTACTGCGTTCTTCCAAAACTTTTGCTTTTGTTACTTTGATCTTCGAAATCAGTTCGTCGATCACTAAACCCAATTGTTTGGCGAGCTCCGTGCCGCTTTCCCGGCGGAAGAGCACGTTAGTTTCTTCCTCTTCCCAATTGCCCTCATCGGTAATGTGATAATAAGCGCAAAACAGATCAGCGTCTGCCCCTAAAATTTGCCCAATTTCTTCCTTTGTAAACGTATAGAATTTGCCTTCGACACCCTCGCTGTCCGCATCGAGGGCCGAATAAAATCCGCCTTCGGGCGAAGTCAGTTCACGTTGCACAAAAGTGATGATTTCGTCCGTTATCGCCGGGTAAAGCGGGTCGGCCCCCTCTAAATCTCCCCCGGGAGGGGAGACTTTTTTAATCCGGTCACTCTGCCAAGTGTGTGCCTCTGAATAAAGGCTTAGCAATTGCGCATTGTCATACAGCATCTTCTCAAAATGCGGCACATGCCAGTGACCATCTACTGAATACCGCGCAAAGCCTCCGCCAACATGGTCATAAATACCGCCGAAAGCCATTTTACGGAGCGTGAGCTTTACCTGCCCGGCCACATTTTCGTCTTCCATCAGGTGTGCGTAACGCATCAGGAATTGCCAGTTGTTCGGCATGGGGAATTTTGGCGCCGAGCCTAGGCCCCCTTCAGCTTTGTCAAAATAGCGTTGCCAGTTGCGGACGATCAGTTCTAAATCTTCCCTGGTATATTCCGGTTGTTCTGTCACTATTTGGATCGACTCGTATTGCCTGATGCCATCTGTAAGTTTTGCAGCGTAATCTTCCGCTTCGGCGGGTTTATTTTTATAAAAATCGGCAAGATTGAACAGCAGGCCAGTCCAATCGTTCTTGCGGAAATAGGTTCCACCATAAATGGGCCTTTGATCAGGCAGGCAGATACAGTTCAGCGGCCAGCCGCCGCGGCCCGTCATCAGCGTTATGGCGCTCATGTAAACCTGGTCGATGTCGGGGCGTTCCTCGCGGTCGACCTTGATGCAAACAAAGTATTCATTCATCAACGCGGCTACTTTCTCATCCTCGAAACTCTCGTGCTCCATCACGTGGCACCAATGGCAAGCCGAATAACCTATGCTGACCAAAATGAGCTTGTTCTCGTCCTTTGCTTTCTGCAAAGCCTCGATACCCCAGGGGTACCAGTCGACCGGGTTATTAGCATGCTGCAATAAATAAGGAGAAGTGGAATTAGCGAGGCGGTTCATAGCAGCTGTTTGTGTTGACGAAGATGCGTATTCGTATGGAGAATCGTGTAATCTTAAAATTTGAAATGTGCAATTTTCACATTTTCAGTTTTTGACCCTTTTAAATTAAACATCGTCAAAGAATTTTGGTTTATTTGCCCTTAAATTAACAATTACTCAATAAATGAACCCTTTCAAATTAAACCGGCTCGCGGGGATCGCCCTTGCGTTTTTGTTTGCGTCGCCCGCTTTCGCGCAAACAGCCGACTCGATCAAATATGATCACCAGGATATTTTTGGCCCCATCACCTGGCCCGTGACCAGCGGCAATACCCGCTCGGCAAACGGCTTGCCGGGAGCACACTACTGGCAAAACCGCGCCGATTACCTCATTCATACGAAACTGGACGAAGGCGCCCAGGATACTACCATCAAAGGCGATGTGACCATTACCTATACCAATAACAGCCCCGACAAACTCGACCACCTTTGGCTGCAGCTGGACCAGAACCTGTTCAAGCCGGATTCGCGCGGCGCTGCCGTTACACCGGTAACCGGCGACCGTTTTGACGTTCGCGGATTCAGTCGCGGGGGTTACCATATCGAAACCGTTTCGGTAATTTATAATGGTCAAACCTATACTGCCAACCCCGTGATCACCGATGCCCGCATGCAGGTGCGCCTGCATACCCCTATGGCGGCAAACGGCGCCAAAATACAGGTGAAAGTAAAATACTGGTTCTCGATACCATTCTACGGCGCCGACCGTATGGGCCGTAAGCTATTTAAACAGGGGTGGGTTTACGAGATAGCGCAATGGTACCCGCGCATGTGCGTTTACGACGATGCTGAAGGCTGGAACACGCTGCCTTACATGGGCCTGGGCGAGTTCTACTGCGATTACGGCGACTACGACTATTATGTGACCGCGCCGGCAAACATGCTGGTAATGGGTTCGGGCGACCTGCAGAATGGTGCGCAAGTGCTGAGCGCTACCGAGCAATCGCGCCTGGCGGAAGCACGCAAAAGCGACAAAACCGTGATGGTCGTTAAGCCAGAGGAAGTTGGCAGAAACGATAACGCCAAAGGCGCCAAAACCTGGCATTTCAAAATGCTGAACACCCGCGATGTATCATGGGCCGCATCGAAAGCATTTATCTGGGATGCTGCAAGGGTTAACCTGCCTTCCGGGCGCAAGTGTATCTCTATGGCTACCTACCCTGCCGAAAGCGCGGGCGATAATTCGTGGGGACGCGCCACCGAATACCTGAAATACAGCATCGAGATCTACTCGAAGAAATATTATGAATACCCATGGAACTCGGCGGTTACCGTGTCCGGCGTGGCCTTGGGCATGGAATACCCGGGCATCGTTTTCTGCCTGAGCAACCTGGAAAAAGGGCAGCTGTGGGGAGACATCACGCACGAAATAGGCCACAACTGGTTCCCGATGATCGTGGGTTCGAACGAGCGCAAATACATGTGGATGGATGAAGGTTTTAATACCTTTATTAATCAATATTCCACGAAAATGTTCAACCACGGCGAATACGACGATACCACCGCAAGGCCGGCACGCGGCATTGTTGGTCTCATTAATCGCACTAAGGACCCGTTAATGGTAGCCCCCGAGGCAATGGGCCTGAATGCTTACGTTCAGTATTATATCAAAACCGCAGTAGGCTTAGATATACTTCGCGACGTTGTATTGGGTCGTAACCGTTTCGACTATGCGTTTAATGAGTACACTAAGCACTGGGCGTTCAAGCATCCGCTGCCTTACGACTTTTTTCGAACCATGAACGACGCCTCCGGCGAGGACCTGAACTGGTTCTGGAAGGAATGGTTCTTCACTACCTGGAAGCTGGATCAGTCTATCCAGTCCGTAAAATACGTGAAGGACGATCCGAAAAATGGGGCGTTGATCACTTTGGTGAACAAAGAGAAAATGGCGATGCCAGTGGAGATGCGGATCACAACTACCGATGGCAAATCGGAAACGCTGAACCTGCCTGTAAACATCTGGCAGCGCAACGGCGTGTGGGTAGTGAAATATCCGTCTGCCGTGGCCATCAAATCCATCGTTCTTGACCCGGACAAGCAATTGCCTGATTCGGATCTGAAGAATAATGTTTGGAATGCACCAGCGCAGTGATTTCGAATTTCGAATGTTCAATTTCGAATTTTAGATTATAGGAAAGACCGGGTTTGATGAGGATCCGGTCTTTTTTGTTAGATGGCAAGTCTTTATTTACCTTTGATAAAGGGATACGGAACCGATTTTTGAATTCGCACTACTTCTACCTATTTTCTTTCATGGTTTAATCAACTTATTTTTCTCTAAGGATTTAAACCAAATCGTTAATGACTATTGTTCTTTTTACAGTAAAACGCAATTGTATATATTCTATATTCTGCCTCTTCTTGGTATCGCTTTCTTAGTCCTTTTATATCTGTAAGAACAGCGTATTAAGGGTTAGAGAAGGGATTTTTTTATAAACCTTTTACCTTTGTCCTTTCGCCTTTAACCCAAAAATGACCAAACTCCGAACCGCCAAACTCATTATGCTGTTTGCCGCTATCTATAACGCGATCTGGGGCATGGTAATCTCGCTTTGGCCGCAGATGATATTGTTTGGTTACCCCGGTGCACCATTCACGCTCATCCTGTTGAGATGTATCGGTATGCTGGTGGGCACGTATGCCATCGCCTATTATTTTGCTTCGCGCGACCCGGTGCGGCACTGGCCGCTGATATTGGTTGGTTTTATCGGTAAGGTCTTAGGGCCGATCGGCTCGGTTTATTATATTCTTGCAGGACAATTAACGCCCAAATTCCTCTATGTGAATTTGCTTAATGATTTTATTTGGCTGGCGCCGTTTGGCTGGATACTGTGGCGCGTGCGGGCTGGCGACCTGCATGGCGTGTAGGTTGCGTGCCTACGGCACGCAAATAGCTTCCTTTATTAATGTCTACAAAGCGTTTGCGCCTACGGCGCAATACATTCGGCAGTCCCATGACCCCAGCGGGGTCAAAGCTTTGTAGAAATATTTTATAAAATATATCCCGCGCCGTAGGTGCGGAGCAATTCCCGGTTGCAAATTCGAAATCCTTCACCCCCTTTTGCAAAAAAAATAAATCCGAAATCGAACATCCGAAATCCGAAATCCTTTCACCTTTCGCCTTTTACCTTTCGCCCCAAAACGGTAATTTCGCGCAGACAGAAAAGAGGACACGAGATTGGATTATTTAAAGGGATTGAACCCGGCCCAGCAGGCCGCAGTATTGCAAACCGAAGGACCGGTGATGATCATCGCCGGCGCGGGTTCGGGCAAAACGCGCGTAATTACCATGCGCGTGGCGCACCTGATAGCCAGCGGGGTTGATGCCTTCAACATACTGGTGCTAACCTTCACCAACAAGGCAGCGAAGGAGATGCGTGAGCGGATAATGCATACCGTCGGTCCCGAGGCCAAGAACGTTTGGATGGGTACTTTCCACTCTGTTTTTGCCAAACTCCTGCGCGTTGAAGCCGACAAGATCGGTTACCCAAATAACTTTACGATATACGACACCGACGATACCAAAAGCGTGCTGCGCGCCATATTGAAAGAAATGGCGCTGGACGATAAGCTGTATAACCCCAACTTTGTTTACAACCGCATTTCGGCGGCGAAGAACAACCTCATCTCGTGGCAGGAATACCAGCAGAACGACCAGATACAGGCCGACGATTTTTCGAGCGGGCGGGGGCAGTTGGGCAAGATATACGAGACTTATGTGAACCGCTGTTTCCGGGCTGGTGCGATGGATTTCGACGACCTGCTATTTAAGACCAACGAGTTGCTGAAACGCTACCCTGATGTGCTTTACAAATACCAAAGCAAGTTCAAATACTTGATGGTAGACGAGTACCAGGACACGAACTTTTCGCAATACCTGATCGTGAAAAAGCTGGCTGCGATGAACGAGAACATTTGCGTGGTTGGTGACGATGCGCAGAGTATTTACGCCTTCCGCGGGGCCAATATCCAGAACATCCTGAACTTTGAGAAGGATTACCCCGATCTGAACGTTTTCAAGCTGGAGCAGAACTACCGTTCGACGCAAAACATCGTCAATGTTGCCAATAGTATCATCGCCAACAACCAGGAACAGCTGAAAAAGAATGTTTTTTCGGAAAAGGAAGAAGGTGATAAGATCAAGGTGATGCGCGCCTTCAGCGATAATGAGGAAGGCAAGATCGTATCTGAGGAGATCATGCAGCACCGCAGCACGAAGGGCATGAGATGGCATGATTTCGCCATCTTGTACCGCACTAACGCCCAGTCGCGCTCGATGGAAGAGGCGTTGCGCAAGCTGAATATCCCTTACAAAATATACGGCGGCCTTTCGTTCTACCAGCGCAAAGAGATCAAGGACCTGATCGCCTATTTCCGGCTGACCATCAACGCGAGCGACGAGGAGGCCATGAAACGCGTGATCAATTATCCCAAGCGCGGTATAGGTGATACTTCGGTCGACCGTATCATTCTCGCGGCTGATCAGAATATGGTCAGCACCTGGGAAGTGATCACGAATTCATCTAAATATTTAGACGGACGCAGTGCGGCTGCCGTGGGTGTTTTTGCCACGATGGTCCAAAGTTTCCAGGTGATCACCAAAACAATGTCTGCCTACGATGCGGCTTTACATATTGCACAGCATTCGGGTATTTTAAAAGACCTTTATGAAGATAAATCCGTAGAAGGACTGAATCGTTACGAGAATATCCAGGAATTGCTGAACGGTATCAAGGAATTCTCTGAACGTGAGGATATTGAAGATAAAAGCCTGGCCGTGTTCATGCAGGATGTTGCGCTGCTCACCAATGATGACAAGGACAACGACCCGAATGCAGATACCGTCTCACTCATGACCATCCACTCGGCCAAGGGGCTCGAGTTTCCGCACGTTTTCGTGGTAGGCCTGGAAGAGAACCTGTTCCCTTCACAAATGTCGCTCAATTCGCGCAGCGACCTGGAAGAAGAACGCCGCCTATTCTATGTGGCTGTTACCCGGGCCGAGAGCAAACTCACCATCAGTTATGCTACCTCGCGCTTCAAATTCGGTACGCTCATCAGTTGCGAACCAAGCCGTTTCCTGGACGAAATTGACGCCCGTTATCTTGAACTTGATTTCACGGCAAAACCTGCCGCCAGCAGCTCGCTATTCTTTGAGGATGAGCGTAATGCGTGGACCAAACGCGGCGATACCTTCTCCAAACCTCGCCCTGCAACCCCTTCACCGGTAAAGACCACTTCTATGCTGGCCAAGGCCCACATCCCCACAACCGGTTTTGCCCCGTCCGATACCTCCAATTTACAGGTGGGAATGGAGGTAGAACATGAGCGTTTTGGATTCGGCAAAGTGCTTAGCCTTGAGGGGAATAAGCCCGATGTGAAGGCCACTATTTTCTTTAAAGAAATCGGTCAAAAACAGCTCCTTTTAAAATTTGCCAAATTGCGTATTATTATTAACTAATTGTTATATTAGTAGCAAACTATTGAGCATTGCTAAGAGAAGTTTTCCAAATACATTAATTCATTTACAATTGGTTAAAAATTGTCATGATTTTTTTCTCTTTTGTAGAAGAGTTTCCCCATAATGTATAACGAAAATTTTACCTTTTATGCAAAAACAGGCTGTTTTGGCGCAAAACGTTTTGTGGCATACGGTTTGGATAGGTGTACTCAACCCTAATTATTGAGGTACATTGATTATGAACGAAACGAAACGAACAGCAAACAAATCCGTAGGCAAAAGCATCCGGATACTCCGCCACCAGCATGGCTGGAGCCAGGAAGATATCGCCAACCGTTTGGGCATATCTATCCCTGCATTCTCTAAGATCGAAACCGGTGTTACCGATGTTAACTTATCACGCCTTGAACAGATCGCCAACATTTATGAAGTTAGCGTAGTTCAATTACTGAATGTAGACAACGACCAGGCCGAACCGGTTCCGTCGCACCTGAATGTTATGCAGAAAAAATTGAACGACCGTGAGGCCGAGATCGCTTCATTGCAACGCAAGGTTATAGAGCTTTACGAAGAACTCCGCAACAAAAACTCGGTTGCAGTTTAAACTTCCTGTTTAGTAAAGCCGACACTTTTTAGTATTTAGTTCTGCGAAAAGAAAAGAGCTTTATAGCTCTATTTCTTTTTATTATATATTGTTAATTAGGCAGAAATAAATATTATCTCCTCATTAAAAAACTACGAATTTTGGCGCGCAAAGCCCCTTTTGGAGCAAATATTGTAGTGAGTTATGTACACACTACCTGTTATGCTGAATTATTTAATATCGCTCAAAAAAAATGGGGCCGATAAAAAGGGAACCATCCACGACCCCGAGAGCAAGCTAAAGATCATGGTATTTGACGATCTGACGTCACCCTCCAGGCCAAAGAAAGGCGAGGTGCAATATTTTGTAACAGCCGGCGACCAGACCCTCGCCTTCCAGACCGAGGGCTACAAAAAACACAAGACGATCCTTATATTGCATATGATAGCCTGGTACTGCGTGTACTTAGGACTTATAGGCGCACAGATACATGCGAACTGGCCGTATTAGGACGTCGGAGGTCTGAAGTCGGAGGTCCGAGGACCAAAATACAGATCTCAGACTTCTGACTTCCGACATCTGACTTCAAAAAAATCTTAAAAGCTGCTGCGTTTGGGATCGTGCAGGATATCGGTCATGTCGATGATCTTCTCATCGATATCCGAAACACACTTGTTCATCATGTTGATACATTCCTGCTGATCGACAAGGCCCTCTTTTTCGAGGTTCATCAGGCCCTTCAGGGTAGCGATAGGCCCGCGTATCTGGTGCGACAGGTATGATGAGTATTCCGAAAGTTTCTTGTTCTTGATCTGCAGGTCACGCGTACGTTCGTCGATGATCTCTTCCAGGTGATGGTTGATACGGTCGAGGTTATCCTTCTGCCTCGATACCTCTGCGTTCAGCTCAGTAAGCCTTAAGTTGGTTTTCGCTTTACGTTTCACATTGCCCACAAGCAAGGCTATCACGATCAATAACAAACCCGAAGCCGATACCGCCCACCAGAATTTCACACGGTCGTTCTTCTGGCGCTCGATGATCAGCTCGTTTTCCTTTTGCTTTTCCTGCTGGTCATGTTGTTCCTGCATCAGGTTCAAGTCGGAAGCCATCGTGCTTGCCTGCGCGGTACTATCCCGCTCGTATATTTTATGGAGGATGCTTACCGCTTTTCCGTAATCGCGTCTGTGCATTTCCAACTGGTAGGAATTGTAGGTAAAATTAGCCGCCAGCTTTTCATCGTTTGTTATTTGAGCAAAGTTCACTCCCTCATCCTGGAATTTTTGCGCCTGGTCATATTCCTTTTTGTCCATAAATATGGTAGACAGATTCAGGTCAATACTACCGATAGATGAATTCATGTCCAGGGCTTTGGCCTGGTCATGCGCCTTGAGTAATATTTCCTTGGCTTTGTCCAGTTCCCTCAGGTTCATATAAATAGCACCCTGGTTCAATAAACAGATCACCAGGTTTTGCTGGTCATTCAATTGCTTCAAAAGCTCCTGGCTTTTATCATAATACTGCAGCGCGAGCGAAAAATTTTGCTTCCGCAGATAAACGCTGCCCATATTCAGCTCGATCTTCGCTATCAGATCGGTATTGTTAATACTTTGGGCTATAGCCAGGCCTTTTTCAAAATAATCGCGCGCCTGATCATAATCTACCGTAAGATACAGGATGCCCATATTGTTATATATTTTGGCCTGCCCAAGCATATTATGGGCCTTTTGGAAATAAGACAAAGCATTTAAAAAAGCAGAAATTGACTTGGCTTCATTATTGGCATAAGTTTCCCCGACACCAATTGTACGGTACGCTTCAGCAATACCATCTATATAATTGAGCTTTTGAGCTAGCTCAAGCGCCTGTTGACCCTTTTTGATCGTGGCATCATGATCTGAAAAACGTGCTTTAAAACCTTCCTTATTCAACTGGTTCACCCTCGCAGTGTCCTGATTTGCGATATCCAGCGCAATATCAGCACGCACATAGGCGGCAGTTGCAATCAACAGCAGTATAAGCAGGTAAGTTTTTTTCATTAACCAATGATTGACTTTGTGCCTTTCACGGAGCAAAGTTTAGTCTGATAACACCCCTTGTACGTTAAGAAATCTCAAAATGATGCGTAAAATATTTTTTTACTAAAATTTTTATTTCTCAAAAACATTTTTACCTTTGTGAAGGTACTTTAGTTGAATACCGTAAATACCTAATATATAGCTTGTTATAAGCGTCTATCTTGTTGCAATTTTGATTATTTTTTGCCTTTATATTACCAATATTTCAATAAAAAGGCCGTCTCTGATACAATAATTGCAATTTGTGAATAAAAAACAGGCTTATAGCCCCTTATAGGGTTTAATTAAGGTAAATTAGGTTTGTGTTCTTCCGAGGCACTTTTTTATTAAAATGCTTATTAACCAAATTCAATTTATAACCATTTAACACCCATTCAAAACAATGAAAAAAGTAATTTTAGCGAGCTTGATGTCGGCATGTGTAGTTGTAGGCTTGTCATCATTCACTGTAAAACACGACACTGCTGTCGCGAAACACATGGTTGCTGACAGGAAGGACATCGGTACTGCTGATGATCGTAAAGACATTGGTACTGCTGATGACCGCAAGGACATCGGTACCGCTGATGACCGTAAAGACATCGGTACTGCCGATGACAGGAAAGACATCGGCACCGCTGATGCACACCGTCGCAGCGCAGTTAACGACCGTAAGGACATCGGTACTGCTGACTAATTAAGTCGGTGTACCGGCGGTAACTTGCAATGAGTTACCACAAGTGGGTTGATTATACCGGGTTTCCGGTATAATCATTACTGATTGAACGAATTTTTTCGTACCTGTATTTTATTTTCAAGAATTTAGAATAAATTACCAGGGAATTACTCCTCTCTTTCAGCGATATTTAGCCTTAACCGGCTGGTGTCAATTTTTTAACCTATCAAAATCAGCTCTTTTTCTTTTCACCTGACAATCGGCCATTTATGGCTGAGCAGGTTTTCTTTTTTCTTTTTTAAAGGATTTTGCAAGTCAACATAAAACCTATATTTGCTGCAAACTGACTATGACATGCAGCATATTAAACAATACGTTGACCAAAATAAACAACGCTTTCTCGACGAGCTTTTCGAACTGTTGCGCTTTCCATCTGTAAGCGCCGACCCTAAATATAGAACCGATGTTTTGAATACAGCCGATTATGTGGCCAAAAAGCTGCGTGATGCCGGTGCTGAAAATGTAGAAGTTTGCAAAACAGCAGGTTACCCTATTGTCTATGGCGAAAAGATCGTCGACCCGGCAAAGCCTACGGTGCTGGTTTACGGGCATTATGATGTCCAGCCGCCTGATCCGCTGGACCTGTGGAAAACGCCCCCTTTTGAACCGACGATACGCGACGGAAAAATTTACGCCCGCGGGTCCTGTGATGATAAGGGCCAGTTTTATATGCACGTAAAGGCTTTTGAACTGATGATGCAAAATGGCGGTTTGCCCTGCAACATCAAATTCATGATAGAGGGTGAAGAGGAAGTGGGATCGTCCAACCTGGCTATCTTTGTAAAAGCCAATAAAGAGCGCCTAAAGGCTGATGTGGTGCTGATATCGGACACCTCGATGATCAGCATGGAAGACCCGTCGCTGGAAACCGGCTTAAGGGGTCTCTCCTATATGGAAGTTGAGGTGACCGGTCCGAACCGCGACCTGCACTCGGGAGTTTACGGAGGTGCGGTGGCCAACCCGGCTACGATCCTGGCCAAAATGATCGCCTCGATGCATGATGAAAACAACCACATTACTATTCCCGGCTTTTACGACGATGTGATCGACTTAACACCGGCCGAACGTAAGGCCCTTAACGACGCGCCCTATGATGAAGAGGAATACAAAAAGGACCTTGATGTCAACGAACTTTGGGGCGAAAAGGGCTATACCACGCTCGAACGCACCGGCACCCGCCCTACCCTTGAGGTAAACGGCATCTGGGGCGGCTATACCGGGGAAGGCGCAAAAACGGTGCTGCCGTCAAAGGCCTCTGCCAAGATATCCATGCGCCTGGTGCCTAACCAGGAATGGGTAAAGATCAGCGAAATATTTGCCGAACATGTTAAAAAAATAGCGCCTGCTTCGGTTAAAGTAAAGGTGACAACCCATCACGGAGGTGAACCGGTAGTAACCCCTACCGACAGCGTTGCTTACAAAGCTGCGCAAAAGGCCGTCGCTGAATCGTTTGGAAAGGAGCCTATCCCGACGCGCGGTGGCGGCAGTATCCCGATCGTTGCGCTATTTGAAGCTGAACTGGGCATCAAGACCGTTTTAATGGGCTTTGGCCTGGACAGCGACGCGTTACACTCGCCGAATGAGAAATACGATATTTATAATTATTACAAGGGAATTGAGACTATTCCGTTGTTCCATAGGTATTTTGCGGAGTTGAGTTCATAGATCATGGATCATAGTTCATGGCACATTTTGAAAGATTAGTCGGATCTTCCATGAACCATGAACTATGAACCATTAGCTAACAACAAACCGCTCACACCCCGCCAGAAATCCTTCATCCGCGTCCGCGCCAATGCCGGGCGCATCGTCGATGCTGATGAAATAGCCGTTATATTTTACGCCCCCGACGCACGGATCAGCTAAGTGGCCCAGCATGCAGGTGTCCATATCGTAAAATTTGATATTCGGGCTGGCATATACAAAGTGGAGCTTGGCGCTAAGCGCGATACGGCTTTCAAGCATCCCGCCCATCATACAGGAAATGCCTTTTTCTGAGGCCAAGTCGTGTATCTTTTTGGCCTCGCTGATCCCGCCAGATTTTGAGAATTTGATATTGACATAATCGCAGGAATTGCTTTCGATCAGCTTACGCGCATCGTGGTGATTGAAAACACTCTCGTCTGCCATGATCTTCACCGGCGACAACGTTTTTAGCTCGGGCAGGCGATCATCAAACCAGGTGCGCATCGGCTGTTCGCAAAATTCAATGTCATAGACTGATATACCGTTCAGTACAAAAAATGCACCGTCAAAACTCCAGCCCTGGTTGGCATCCACGCGGATACGCATTTCAGGTCCGACAGCGGTGCGGATTTGTTTTATTCTTTCGATATCATCCTGCACATTTTTACCCAGTTTCACTTTCAGTATGGCCGCGCCGCTATCTTTGAATTCAACCGCCTTAGCGGCCATGGCCTCCGGCGACATTATACCGATCGTTATATCCGATTCGACTTCCCTCCTGCTTCCCCCTAAAAACTGATATAATGGCTGCCCCGCGTGCTTTGCGGCAATATCATATAAAGCCATATCAAACGCACTTTTGATAGTGCTGTTGCCGGCAGTGAAATCATGCAGCTGTTGCAATCGTGCCGGAATATCCAAAGCATCCTGCCCTTTCCACAGCCGGGCAAATTCCTTTGCCATAACCAGGCAAGTATCCTGCGTTTCGCCGACGATCATCGGGAAGGCCGAGCATTCCCCTACACCGTAGAAGCCGGCATCGGTATGCACGCGGATAAAAACATTCTGTGCATGGTCCATCGTCCCGGTCGCAATGGTGAACGGCTCCATCGGGATGCTGAAGCGGTAGATGTCGGTGTGGGTTATTTTTGGTTGCAATGTTGTAAAGTTGGAAAGTTGTAAAGTTAGGATTTGGAAGTTAAATACATCGTCGCCCTATTTTATAAAGCTGATTTATGGATATATTAGCTTAATGATTGATAAAGAATATGAACGTACAAGAACAAATAGACCAATATATTGCCAGCCAGCCTGAAGCAAAATGCAGAGACATGCAGGAGTTACATACGCGCATATTACGGGCATTGCCGGGATACAAGCTATGGTTCTTAGACGGCAAAAACGACGATGGCAAAATTGTTTCCAACCCCAACGTAGGATATGGATCTTATACCATAAAATATGCCAACGGGACAACAAAGGAGTTTTATCAAATTGGTATGAGTGCAAACACATCCGGTATCTCGGTCTACATTCTTGGCCTCGAGGATAAGACATATTTAGCCCAAACGTATGGGAAAACACTGGGCAAGGCAAGCGTGACTGGGTATTGTATTAAGTTCAAAAATTTAAAGGATATAAATATAGAGGTACTTGAAGCGGCAATACGATATGGGGCCGAAGTTACAAGTGAAAATTAAAATTTTAGGCTGAAGCAAACCCAGATTGATTATCTGAAACTTATTCATAGATTTAAACCTACATAACCATAGGCCTTTGCAGTTAATCGTGAGAAACAAAGTTTACAGTGTCATACTGACTTTTATAACGACTATATTAGTTTCCTGTTCTTATGCACAAGTTATTGATTTTCAGGATGCTCGAACATATGCAAAATTCAAGCTAAGAATCAGCGTCCTAACTGTCGGAGACGTAATAATCAAAGAAAAGATCGTTTATAATGCTTTGTCTGGCGACGATACTCCAAACAAATACCACAGTGAGCTAATATTCGGGAAATATGCTTTTCAAGCAAAAATTTTTGATAATACAAATAAACCATTTTACTCTATCTCCAAAAGTTTTTTCCGTGGAGAAAAGCCGGACAGCTTTTTAAAGTCTTATGATTCTAAAACAAACACCGAATATTATACATCTTCAAAACAAGGCTTTAGTATTTCTTTTCAAAGGATAGGCCAATACCCGGATAATTGGATAAAAATACACGTTATTGCCTCTATGGGCGTCGAATCGGGTCGCGCTACTAACAGTTATATTGCGTTTTATGGAACTGGAGATTTCCTTTATAATACCACGACTCATGAAATAAAGCAAAATTGACTTTAGAATTAATAAATTCATACTGAGTCGAACTCAAATTTGCATATCACCTCTTTTCCTCTATCTTTGCAATACTTCAATAACAATTCAACTTTAGCCGCTCAGGGCTGTTTAACACCCGGAGATCTGCGCTGATTTTAGCGAATACATTAACTTTTTAACTTGATTTTTATGGGCACTCAGCCAGAAAAACCTTTTGATTATAACTCCACGCGCAATAAGCTGATCCTGTCGGAATACGGCCGCAATGTGCAGAACATGGTGAAATATATCGTCGAGCTGCCGACGAAGGAAGAGCGCAACCGTTACGCCCAGGTGGTGATAGACCTGATGGGCTTTTTAAACCCGCACCTGCGCGATGTGGCCGATTTCAAGCACAAGTTGTGGGACCACCTCCACATCATCTCGGATTTCAAGATTGACGTGGATTCACCGTATCCGAAGCCTTCGATGGAGGCGATCCACATGAAGCCCGAGCCGCTGAAATACCCGCACCAACGCATCCGCTCCAAGCATTACGGCAAAACCATCGAGCTGATGATAGAGAAGGCCAAAAGCATCGAGGAGCCGGAACGTAAGCAGTACATGGTACAGTCTATCGCCAACTTTATGAAGATGGCTTATGTGCAGTGGAACAAGGATTCAGTAGCAGACGAGGTCATCCTGAATGATCTGCGCGACATGTCGAGAGGTGAGCTTAAGCTTGAGGATAACGTAAACCTGAATAAGGTTGAATTCCGATCGAGCAATCCGAATCAGAATAACCGGGCCAAGAATCAAAATCAAAACCGGAACAAAAACCAAAATCAGAACCGCAACAAGAATCAAAACCAGAATAATCGCAATAGCGGCGGGGGCAGGAAGTACTGATTTATTAGTCCGTAGTCGATGATCGATAGTCCATGGTATCAACAATTTTTTATGATATTTGACGCGGCTATGGACTATGGTCTATTGACTATCGACTAAACTATGAACAACGCATTTGAAATTATAGGCGGCAAGCCGTTAAAGGGCGAAATTGTACCCCAGGGAGCAAAAAACGAGGCATTGCAGATCCTGTCAGCAGTACTGCTGACGTCTGAGAAAATGACCATCAGCAATATCCCTGATATCAAGGACGTCAATAAGCTGATCGAGTTGCTGGGCGACATGGGCGTAAAGGTTGAGCGTCTTAGTCCGGATACCTATAGCTTCGAAGCGAAGGACATCGATCTTAATTTCTTCCAGTCGGAAATATTTCGTTCAAAGGGCGGCAGCCTGCGCGGTTCGGTAATGATCGTGGGCCCGCTGCTGGCGCGTTTTGGCAAAGCTGCAATACCCAAACCAGGCGGCGATAAGATAGGCCGGAGAAGACTGGATACGCATTTCCTCGGCTTTGAGAAACTGGGCGCCAAATTTGAATATGACGCTGAATCGGGTTTTTTTAATGTCGATGCTACCGACCTGAGAGGAACTTATATTCTTTTGGACGAAGCTTCTGTGACCGGTACAGCCAACGTGGTAATGGCAGCCGTCCTGGCCAAAGGAACAACGACGATCTATAACGCCGCTTGTGAGCCATACTTACAACAGCTTTGCAAAATGCTGGTGCGCATGGGCGCAAAGATCAGCGGCATCGGGTCGAATTTGCTCACCATCGAAGGAGTGACCGAATTACACGGCACCGAACACCGTATGTTGCCGGACATGATCGAGATCGGCTCGTTCATCGGGCTGGCGGCTATGACCGGATCCGAGATCACCATCAAAGGCGTCCATTACGACGAGTTGGGCATGATACCCGACGTTTTCCGTAAGCTGGGTATCCAGGTGGAGCGCCGCGGCGACGACATCTATATTCCCGCACAAAGCCATTACGAGATCGAAACTTTTATCGACGGCGCCATAATGACCATTGCCGATGCTCCCTGGCCGGGCTTTACTCCCGATCTGATCAGCATTGTCCTGGTGGTGGCTATACAGGCCAAAGGTTCGGTATTGATACACCAGAAAATGTTCGAGAGCCGCCTGTTCTTCGTGGATAAGCTGCTGGACATGGGTGCACAGATCATCCTTTGCGATCCGCACCGTGCGACGGTCATCGGCCTGGATAAACAAATGCAACTAAGGGGTATTTCTATGACCTCGCCGGACATACGCGCGGGCGTTGCGCTGCTCATTGCAGCTTTGTCGGCACAAGGCAAATCGACCATTTACAATATCGAACAGATCGAACGGGGTTATCAACATATTGATGAAAGATTAAGAGCCCTGGGCGCGAATATTAAACGCGTGTGACGAAACCAAAATAACAGCCTAAAGGTTAATTCTTTATGCTGAACGATGGTTTAATGTCTGGCCCGAGATCTTTTTCTAAGCAGGGCGCCCGGGAAAATACAAGCTACAACAGTTGGATATTACTTTTCGTCGTCATCAAAACAGGGCTCAACCTGCTGGCCATGCCACACTTTGGCTTCCAGCGCGATGAGCTCCTATACCTGGTGCTCGGCGACCATCTTGACTGGGGTTACAATGAGATACCGCCCTTTATCGCCTTGTTAGCTAAAGTCACGACCACGTTTTTTGGCACCTCGCTTTTTTCCGCACGCATTTTCAGCGCCATTTTCAGCGGCCTGATCGTATGGTTCACCGGGAGAACGACCGTCGAATTGGGCGGCGGCAGGTTCGCCATTTTGCTTGCATGCCTGGCGGTTACATTTTCGCCGGCTTTTGCTGCCAGCGGCTATCTTTTCGAGCCGGTCGTTTTCGATCAATTCTGGTGGCTGCTCACGGCATGGCTGATTGTGCGCTACATCAACACCAAAGCTGCCAAATACCTTTATTTTACCGGGATCGTGGTCGGCATAGCTATGCTGACTAAATATACCATTGTTTTTTTTGCCATAGCGCTCATCCTCGGGTTGCTTTGTACCCCCCAGCGAAAAATTTTATGGAACCGGCGTGTAGCAGAAGCATTTGGGCTGGCCATGCTGATATTTCTTCCGAATGTGATCTGGGAGTTCGTTCATCATTTCCCGTTTTTTGCCCAGATGAGGGAATTGCAAAGCAGCCAGTTAGCCGGCAACACTCCCGGCAATTTCTTCACCCAGCAATTGCTGATCAATTTCACCTGGACCATACTTTGGCTTGCGGGCCTCGGGCTGATATTGTTTTCGGCTCATCTCCGTCAATACAGGTTCCTGGGCTTGGCCTACATATTCACTTTTGCCTTTCTGATGATCATGCACGGCAAGGACTACTATATCCTTGGCGCCTACCCGATGCTTTTCGCTGCGGGAGGATATGGTATTGAAAAATGGGCAACAAATAAATCCAGGTTTATTACAATAGCGTTAGCCCTGGCGCTAACATTGCCCAACCTTTTTGCACTCCCGCTGGCGCTGCCTATCCTCCCGCTCGACCGTACGATAGGCTGGTTTAGCTTTATTTATAAAAACGTGCCTTACTTCAATTTTGAAGCAAAATGGGAAGACAACAAATTGCACCCGATAAGCCAGAATTACGGCGATATGATCGGCTGGGACGAAATGACGCAGAAAGTCGCGCGGGTTTATGACAGCCTTTCGCCGGAGCAGCGACGGCGAACGCAAATTTACGCTGACAACTATGGCGAGGCCAGCTCGCTGCATTGGTTCGGGAAAAAATATCACTTACCGGAGGTAATATGCCTGAACAGCAGCTTTTCATTATGGGCTCCGCAAAAATTCGACGCTGATTATATTATCTATGTGGATGAAACCGGCGGTAACAATATTAAAAAGCTGCAAACCGGCCCGGATAGCTTGAAGAAAATGGATGAAATAAGCAATCCCTTAGCTATTGAAAAGGGCGCGGGAATTTATCTCATCGCTCATCCGCAAGAAGGCTTTATTGATAATTATCGCAAGGCATTTGCCCGGAAACAATTAGAATAGGTCACCATCTTATTCTTTCGGACTTGCGGACTTCCCGACTTGCGGACTTCCCATCTAACTTCTATCTTTATAAAAAACCTCCGGCTTGCACAGTTATAAAGACAACGGATCGAATTTCACGGGCTTCATCCTGCTGTTTGCGTGCATCAAAATAATTCTGAACCTGTTTGCCATTTCACATTTCGGCTTTCAGCGCGACGAGTTTTTGCACCTTGCCTTAGGCGATCACCTGGACTGGGGCTTTAAAGAAGTCCCCCCTTTCATAGCCCTGCTTGCCAAAATATCGACCACAGTTTTCGGCGACTCTGTCTTTGCCACGCGCATATTCAGTACCATAGCCGGCGGACTGATCATTTGGTTTACCGGCAAAATAGTGGTGGAATTCGGCGGCGGAAAATTTGCCATTGCCCTGGCCTGCCTCGCTTTGATATTTTCACCCGCCTTTGCTGCAAGCGGTTATCTCTTTCAACCCGTTGTGTTCGATCAATTATGGTGGGTGCTGACCGCCTACCTGGTGATCAAATACATCAATACAGCATCCCCAAAGTATATTTACTTACTGGGTTTGGTGATTGGCGTTGGCCTGTTGACGAAATACACCATGGCCTTCTTTGCCTTCGCCATAATTTTAGGACTATTGTTAACCAAACAGCGCAAGGTGCTTTGGAGTAAACATGTTTTGTTTGCAATACTCATCGCGCTGGTCATTTTCCTGCCTAATATTATCTGGCAGTTCAGCCACCATTTGCCATTGGTGACGCACATGAAAACATTGCGCAGCACGCAACTGGATTATATCACGCCGTCCGATTTTATCAAGCAACAACTATCGGTTAATGGGATCGCGTTATTCGTTTGGCTGCCAGGATTCATCGGGCTGCTGTTTATGCGATCGCTAAGTAAATACAGGTTCGTGACATTTGCTTATATTTTAGTATTCATCTTCCTCCTGGAGATGAATGGCAAGGTCTATTACATTTTCGGCGCTTACCCGATGCTTTTTGCTGCCGGAGGTTATCGTTTCGAACATTGGTTGAAACCGAAGCCTGTAATTTGGCGGACAGTTGCACTGCTTTTAACATCGCTGAACCTTGTTTTGCTCCCCGTGGCGCTCCCTGTCCTTCCGTTGGATCAAACACTTGCCGTTTTTAGATTTTTGCACCTCGCTCCTAAATGGGAAGACTTAAAAGAGCATCCGCTTACGCAGGATTACGCCGATATGTTTGGCTGGGATGAAATGGGCGAAAAAGTGGCCTGGGCCTACAGCGGCCTTTCGCCCGATCAGCAAAAGCACACAGAGATATATGCCGATAATTATGGTGAGGCCGGCGCAGTGTATCATTACGGAAAAAAATACCACCTGCCCGATGCCGCCAGCCTGAACAGCAGCTTCACGCTTTGGGCGCCGGATAGTTTAAATGCACGGTACATTATTTATGTGGATGAGGACGGCGGCGGCAACGTGGAAAAGCGTTTAGCTCCGTTTATAGAAAAATATGTCAAACTGGGGGAAGTAACATCACCTTACGCGCGCGAAAAGGGCACAGCGATATTCCTGCTCATCAATCCTAAACCCGGACTAAATGAGATTTACCAAAAGGAGTTAGCCAGAAAAAGGCTTGAATAATGCGCGGTATTAAAAAGGGGCGTCATGCTGACAAGTTGCGCGGTAGGTGTCACCCTGAGGCTCTCGAAGGGTGTGCGGTGGCCGGACATGCACCGTTCTGGCCTTTGCGCGCGTATGCTTCGAGAGCCTCAGCATGACACCGCTCTTTGTAATTTTATTCTTCAAAGTTTAGGACTTTACAACTCAGGGTGACATCTCTTTTGATGTGTGCAGATTTTCAGATGTGCAGATAGGTTGCTTGAAGAATTGCTATTATTGAGGCATTAAATTTTAATTGCCTATGCGTGCGCTCAAAACAATCATCTTCCTGTTCATTTCCAATACCTTCATGACCTTCGCCTGGTATGGGCACCTGAAATTCAAGGAGTTCTCATGGGGCAAGAACCTCGGGCTTTTTACGATCATCCTCATTAGCTGGGGAATGGCATTTTTTGAATACGTGTTCCAGGTGCCTGCGAACCGGGCGGGTTCTATGGAAACAGGCGGCCCGTTCAGTCTTGTTCAATTGAAAACGATACAGGAGGCTATTACATTAACAGTATTCGTTATTTTCTCAACGATATTTTTTAGCAACGAGAAACTCGCCTGGAACCACTTTTTAGGTTTCGGGCTGATCGTGCTTGCGGTGTTCGTGATATTTAAGAAGTGGTGATTGAGCGGAAGGCTTAAAGCTAAAAGCAGAAAGCCTTTTTTCATTGCTTTAGATTTTCTGCTTTTGGCTTTAAGCTGAAATAGCGTTAATAATATCATACTGCGTAATGATCTCGATCCTGCCGCTCTCATCTTCCACCAAAACGGCGATATTATCCTTATTGATCATTGAAGAAATCTTGTCGATCGACGTATTCAGATCGACAAATGGGAAAGGCGGTGTGGTAATGGATTGAACCGGCGCCGATTTGAGCGCAGGATTTTCAAGCAGAGAATCGAGGATATCGCTTTCGGTCACTTTACCGATCACCATACCCTGCTGGGTAACGGGTATCTGCGATATATTGAGCGATTTGATGACATTGATGGCCTCAAGGACAGATTTTTCGCAATCGATGGTGACGATCTCCTGTCTTTCCTTCTTTTTAATGATATCCCTGGCGGTTAGCTTTTCATCTTTCAGGAAGCCGCGCTCGCGGAGCCAGTCCTCGTTGTACATTTTGGCCATGTAGCGAGAGCCATGGTCCGGGAAAATGATGACCACTACGTCATCCTTTTTAAACCATTCTTTCAGTTGCAATACGCCTGCTACGGCCGATCCCGTAGAGTTGCCTACGAAAATTCCCTCTTTTAGGGCCACTTCGCGTGTCATCAGGGCGGCATCCTTATCGGTTACCTTTTCAAAGTGATCAATGAGGCTGAAATCCACGTTCTTTGGCAGGAAGTCCTCCCCTATGCCTTCGGTGATGTATGGGTAGACCTCGTTCTTATCAAAAATACCGGTTTCCTTATATTTTTTGAACACAGAGCCGTAGGTATCAATCCCGATAACTTTGATATTCGGGTTCTTTTCCTTCAAATATTTAGCTATGCCGGAAATGGTGCCGCCCGTGCCCACCCCCGCCACCAGGTGGGTTATTTTGCCTTCGGTTTGCTCCCATATCTCAGGGCCGGTGGTCTCGTAATGAGCCTGGGTGTTAGACAGGTTATCGTATTGATTCGGCTTCCAGGCATTTGGCGTTTCGCGCTCCAGTCGTGATGAAACCGAGTAGTACGAACGCGGATCCTCCGGGTCAACGTTGGTGGGACAAACGATCACCTCGGCCCCGAAAGCTTTCAGCGCATCGAATTTCTCCTTCGATTGCTTATCGGTACTAGTGAAAATACATTTATAGCCTTTGATCACCGCAGCGATGGCCAAACCCATTCCTGTGTTACCCGACGTTCCTTCGATAATGGTCCCACCGGGTTTCAGCAGGCCGTTCTTTTCGGCATCCTCGATCATTTTTATGGCCATACGGTCTTTGATCGAATTGCCGGGGTTGAAGGTCTCCACCTTCGCCAAAACGGTAGCAGGAATGTTCTTTACGATCTTATTCAGCTTAACAAGCGGCGTATTGCCTATGGTTTCGAGGATGTTGTTGTGCCACATAGCGCAAAGGTAGGGATTAGTTTCAGAGATGGAATTACTATCATTAATGCAGCTGTTTTTATGATGAAAAATTAACTTGCATTTTATTGATATATCAATTATTATTGTATCAATAAATATGGAAAGGCTCGACCAGATATTCTTTTATTCGCTTGACAAGGCTATCAAAAGCTACCGCCAGTTCGCACAACGCACCATGTTGAAACAAGGTTTCGACCTGACCATCGACCAATGGCTGGTACTGAAATGCATCATTGATAACCCCGATTGGACACAAAATGAGGTGGCTGAAGCATCGTTTAAAGACTTCGCATCGGTTACCCGCATTATTGATCTCTTGGTAAAGAAAGGCTACCTGGTGCGCGAACTGCATTCAACAGACAGGAGAAGATTTAAACTTGATCCTACGCCCAAAGCAATGGAAAATTTAAAAGCTATGGAGCCGGTAACCGGGAATAATAGGGAGACAGCCTTGAAAGGTATCACAAAAGAAGAAACAGAATTAATGCAGAAACTCCTGGATCGGATAATTAAAAATTGCAACTCATAAAAAATGAAAATTCACAAATTGATAAGCCTGGTAGCATTCGCGGGAGCAGTTGTGACTACCCGCGCGCAAACAAATTCGCTTTCTCCGAAGATAAAAACGGAAGTAATTGAAAACATTAATAAGGATTTGCGCGAGCTTTATGTATTCCCGGACACCGCCATGAAAATGGGAGATTATCTCAGGCATCAATTAAATATCCACGCTTACGACACGATTAAAACGCCCTCCGTATTTGCAGCGAAGATCACGTCCGATCTTCGGTCGGTTTACCCGGATGGACACTTATCAATTGAATACTCAGCGCCACAGTCCGGGGGAGATCAGAAGCCTGATCCGGCTGCGGCCAAAGCGCGCAGACTCAAATTTATCAGATCGGTAAATTATGGATTTGAAAGGGCAGAAATATTGCAGGGTAATACGGGCTATATTAAAATAAAGGGATTTGCACCAACCGACAGCGCCGGGAAAGCAATGGCGCAAACCGCGCTGCGTTTTGTAAGTAACAGCAATGCCCTGATAATTGACGTGCGCGACAACATGGGCGGCAATCCTGATATGGTTAGTTACCTATGCGGTTTCTTTTTCGCAGAAAGGGTACATTTGAACGATCTTTATACCAGGAAAGATCATTCAACCCAAACATTCTGGACCACACCGGACACTATATTAAATTCACTGAAAAGCATTCCTCTGTATGTTCTTACCAGCCACCGGACTTTTTCAGCCGGGGAAGAGTTTACCTATGACCTGCAAACACAAAAAAGGGCGATAGTTATCGGCGAAACCACCGGCGGCGGTGCTCATCCCGTCGGCCCAAATGACGCCGGCCATGGTTTTACAGCAAATATTCCTTTCGCAAGGGCGATCAATCCCGTAACAAAAACCAACTGGGAGAAAATTGGCGTCAAACCTGATGTAGAAACAAATGCCGGCGATGCGCTTAACGAAGCATTAAAACGAATTGCGCATAAACAATAATCACTGGTAAATGCAACCGCACTAAAATTTCAAATGCTTCACGGTCAACCCGTTGTTTATCAATTGCTTCAGCGATTCAATGCCCACACGCAAATGTGTTTCCACAAACTGTGCGGTAACAGCCGAGTCGCTTTCGGCTGTTTTCACGCCCTCCGGGATCATTGGCTGATCGGAAACCAGCAATAGTGCTCCCGCCGGTATTTTGTTGGCAAAACCGGCGGTGAAAATCGTAGCCGTTTCCATATCGATGGCCATGGCGCGCAGTGTTTTCAGGTAGCGTTTAAACTCTTTATCATGTTCCCAAACGCGCCGGTTGGTGGTGTAGCAGGTTCCAGTCCAGTAATCGCGGCCGAAATCGCGAATGGTGGTTGATATTGCTTTTTGCAGGGCGAATGCGGGTAAGGCAGGAACTTCCTTTGGCATGTAATCATTAGATGTACCTTCACCCCTGATAGCGGCGATTGGCAGGATCAGGTCGCCTACATTGTTTTTCTTTTTCAGGCCGCCGCATTTGCCAAGAAATATCACCGCTTTGGGCTTGACGGCAGTAAGCAGGTCCATAATGGTGGCCGCCACCGGGCTCCCCATCCCGAAATTAATGATCGTTATGCCCCCGGCTGAAACGCTTTGCATTGGCTTATCCAGCCCGACAATGGGCGCACTGCCGTGCCATTCGGAAAAAAGCTGCACGTATTTGGAAAAATTGGTAAGAATAATGTATTCGCCGAACTCGTCAAGCGCGCGACCTGTGTAGCGCGGCAGCCAGTTGGCCACAATGCCTGTCTTTGTTTTCAGACCAGATTTAATGGGCGTATGCGATTCCGGTGCTGATGGGGCTGTGTTTTCGGGTTTGATGTTTTTTTCTTCGTTCATAGGATTTCCGGTTTAAGTCATGCCGTCCGCTAGCCAGCGGATCGGCATCCCATCAGAGAGTAGCCGACATGGCGTCAACCTGTCCTGTGGGGTCCTGAAACAAGTTCAGGATGACATTTGATTATACAACAAACCCCGGCGTTTCACCAGGGCTTATATACAAATATATGGGTTTGTCTGTGTACTTTTTGTTAAGCGACCTTCAACTTTTTCAGGTCGGATTTTTCAAATTTCTCGTGCGCATAATCGAGCGTCACATTCAGGCGCTTCACATCGCGTTTTGACGGGAACTCGAACATCGCGTCGATCATGATCGCTTCGCATATCGAACGTAAACCGCGTGCGCCCAGCTTAAACTCCATCGCTTTGTCAACTATAAAATCCAATACCTCATCGTCAAACTCCAGCTTCACGCCTTCATACTCGAATAGCTTTTTATACTGTTTCAGCAGCGAATTCTTAGGCTCGGTAAGGATATTGTGCAGCGCAGCCCTGTCCAGCGGGTTCAGATAGGTCAGTATCGGCAAACGGCCAATGAGTTCCGGTATCAAACCAAAAGCTTTCAGGTCCTGCGGGGTAATGTACTTATAGAGGTTCTTCAGGTCGACGTCGCCATCGTTATTCTTAAACTTATAACCAACGGTTTGCGTGCGCAGCCTGTTGGCGATCTTTTTTTCGATACCATCAAAAGCCCCGCCACAAATGAACAGGATATTGTTCGTATTCACGGTGATCATTTTCTGATCCGGGTGCTTGCGTCCTCCCTGCGGCGGAACGTTCACCATCGTGCCTTCCAGTATCTTGAGCAGTGCCTGCTGAACGCCTTCACCGGATACGTCGCGGGTGATAGAGGCATTATCGCTCTTGCGGGCGATCTTGTCCACCTCATCGATGTAGACTATACCTTTTTCCGCGGCTGCCACATCATAATCAGCGGCTTGCAGCAAACGGGTGAGAATACTTTCTACGTCCTCGCCCACGTAACCTGCTTCGGTAAGCACCGTCGCGTCGCATATGCAGAATGGAACGTTCAATATTTTGGCAAGCGTTTTGGCCAGCAGGGTTTTGCCTGTGCCGGTTTCGCCTACCATGATGATATTCGATTTCTCGATCTCAACCTCGTCTTTTTCAATACGCTGGTTGAGCCTTTTGTAGTGGTTATAAACCGATACCGAAAGAATTTTCTTGGCGTCGTCCTGACCAATAACATATTGGTCAAGGTGCGATTTAATTTCCGCAGGCTTTAATAAAGATGGCGATGAAGGCGAGGTTTTTACCTTGCGCACTTTCAGCTCTTCCGCCAAAATCTCATTGGCCTGGTTTACGCACTTATCACAAATATGCGCATCCAAACCAGCGATCAGCATAAGTGAATCCTGCTTACCGGCACCACAAAACGAACACCTTATCTCCTTGCTGTTCTTATTCATTTTAGCTTCCTAAATCAAACATACTTAAAATATCGCATTATTCCAACGCCGCCCACAACGCTATTATTGTTAATACGTTATGCACGGCAATGTTGTTTAATTATTTCTTTGAGTTGTTGCCGCGCAGTATCTCGTCAACCATGCCAAATTCAATGGCTTCTTCGGCCGTCATCCAGTGGTCGCGATCCGAAGCTTTATCAACCTTTTCGTACGATGCGCCGCTATGGTCGGCAATGATCTGGTACAATTCTTTTTTCAGTTTGGTGATCTCGTGGTAGCTTATTTCGATATCCGATTGCTGGCCCTGCGCACCGCCCGATGGCTGGTGGATCATTACCCTCGAGTGCGGCAACGCAGCTCTTTTTCCTTTGGTACCCGCGCAAAGCAATACGGCAGCCATTGAAGCGGACATGCCGGTACAAATGGTAGCGACGTCGTTCGAGATGAACTGCATGGTATCGTATATTCCTAAGCCGGCATATACCGAACCGCCCGGTGAATTGATATAGATCTGTATATCTCTTTTGCTGTCGGTAGACTGCAAAAAAAGCAATTGTGCCTGTATAACGTTCGCGTTCTGATCATATATCGGGTCGCCTAAAAATATGATACGGTCTATCATCAACCGCGAAAATACGTCGATAGCCTGGTATGGCATCGGGCGCTCCTCAATAACATACGGGGTATAGCCCGTGGGCGCGATACCCATTGGAAAGTTTGCCCTTTCAACACTGCCGATAAATTTATCTACGTGTAAACTATTGATACGATGGTGTTTTACAGCGTATTTTCTGAATTCGTTTTTATCAATGTTCATCTTTTGTCCTTCTTTTTTAATCGTGCTAAATATAGTTTATAGTTGAATATTATTTTTCAACTAAAGTTTGCTAAACGTAAAATTATAAGGTGCTTAGGAAGCAACAAAGCAACCCCTGTGAGTTGCTTTGGTTTATGGTTTTAATAAAATCGTCATTGCGAGGAACGAAGCAATCTCTGAACTATGCCAGTCATGGAACGAAATTATCGATTTGCGAATGCAAAGATGGCCACGCTATCGCTCGCCATGACGTGCATGGAGATCATTATTTCTCCAACTCCGCGAACTTCTTATCGGTAATCTCCTTATCGTTCAAAGTCACCACGCTCTTCAGGTAATCAAGGACTTTCAAAGCTTTCACCTCGTCAAAAATCTTGTTCGCCTGCTCCTTATTTTGCAGGAACTGTACCACGTATTGAGCCAACTGCTCTTCGCTTAAAGCCTGTGGACTATACATGCGGAACTGAGCGTCCAGACGGGCTTTAGCGGCCTGGAAAACTTCCTCGTATTTGATCTCGATCTTGTTATCCTTAATGATCTTGTTTTCTATCAAAGTCCACTTCAGGTTTTTAGCGAAATCGTCGTAGCCACCGGTCAGCTCCTCGTCGGTCAGCTTATCATTAGTCACTTTCAGCCAGCGCTTCAGGAACTCGTCAGGCAGTTCGAAAGTAGCTTTATCGATAGCCAGCTTGTACAAGTCATTCTGCAGCTTGCGGTCGGCATCCTGGGCGAACATCGCTTCGATCTCTTTCGTGATCTCTTCGCGGAATCCTTCTTCGGTTGTTACCTTACCTTCACCAAATAATTTATCAAAGAACTCCTGGTTCAGATCGCTTTCCTCCAGGCGGTTTACATTTTTTACCGACAAGCGGAAATGTGATTTCAGGTCGGCTGCAAAATCTTCGTCTATCTTTAGGATAGCCGCAATTCGCACGGCATCGCCCTGGTATGCTTTCTGAATATCCAGTACCAACTCATCCCCTTTCTTCAGACCGATCAGCGATTTTTTGATCTTCGCGTCCTGCACCTGGTCGAGGCGGATTGAGGTTGTATTGGTTATTCCTCCCTCAAAAACAGAACCATCCGGCGAAAGCTGTACCAATTCGGCATAAAGCACGTCGCCGTCTGCCGATACGTCAGGATTTGTCATCTTGCCATAGCTTTTGCGGATATTCGTGATGCGTGCGTCAAGTGTTTCCTTCTCTGGTTTGATCACGTATTGGGTTACCTTATCTTTCGACGAAAAATCGATATCGAAAGCCGGGGCCAGCCCAACCTCATAGTTGAACTCAAAGTCATCGGCGAAGTCCCAGTTGTATTCTTTGGTATCGTCCATCTTCGGCAACGGCTGGCCAAGCACTTCCAGTTGTTGCTCGTTGATGTAGTTGTTCAAAGTATCGGAAAGCAGGTTGTTCACTTCGTCAACCAAAATGCTTTTGCCATACATCTTTTTGATATGCGACGGCGGCACCATTCCCGGGCGGAAACCCGGAATTTTGGCCTTCTTCGCGTGATCTTTGATGGCTTTCTCAACCCTCGGCTGGTAATCCTCGGGCTTGATGTTGATTTTTACTACAGCATTTAGGTTGTCGATCTTTTCCTGTGAAATGTTCATCGTATTACTCGTGTTTTTGACGTAAATCCGCTATCAGCCAGGCTTCAATTCTTTTGTTTGGGCTGATTTTGGGAGTGCAAAGGTATGAAGAATTTTGGGAAGTCCGAAAGTTGCCGAATTAGTTACTTATAAATGATTTTCTACCTGGTAAAGTCCGCAAATTGATCCTTATTGTGTTGCCGAACCTCGGGGCTCAACCGGTTGCGCAGGTTCCGCTATGACAGGCGCCGGCTGGGCTTGAACTTTTTTTGGTCCTATTTGCCGTAGCCAATTTAGGCCCGGCCGTTCGATGGCATAAAAAGTAAGCGTACTTAATAGTAAGGTGGAGATAATAAGGTAACTAAGGCTAAACCAATTACTGTCGATACCGGTTGCCCGGGAGACGGATTTATAAGTAAAGATAAAAATGTAATGGTTGACATACAATGAATACGATATCAATCCTAAATAATGCACCGGCCCGGATGAAAAGAAGGAGTTAAGCCAGTTTTTATTTGTCACGTAGAGAATAAGCGCGGGCATAAGCATGATGATCAGGAAATCGGCCGAAGGCCAAAGCAGCAGCAAAAAGGCAGGTACTACTATAATCCCCAGCCATTGTGTTTTGATCTTTTTGCTGTATATAAAATAGGCGAATATCCCCAATAAATAGGAAGCGCCGGTGCGCAGGAAACTTGCGGGGCCGCGGGTTTGGGCGATCACCGCATAAAAACCATGATGATCTTTAATCTCTTTGTAGTTTGCCCAGTTGAACAGGTACGCCCTGAAACAGCAAACGACCAAAAGACATACCATTGCCAGCGGCACAAGCGTCCAGATGTATTTTCGTTTGGTGATGATAAAATAGAAAATGAACGGAAAAATGAAATAGATCATCCACTCATTGGTTAATGACCATCCTGGCGGAATGGAAGACGTCAAAACCGGTACTAATCCCTGGAAAAGCGTCAGGTCCACCGCGAAAGATGCCAGGCTTACCTGGTGGAAACAAAAAAAGTAAACCACGGTCATCACGAGGTATAGCGGGAACAACCGGCAAAAACGTTTATACATGAAAGCCTTGTATCCAGGCGTGCTCACCCCCGAATGAAAAGTCTTGAACGCATTCAGGCTTAAAACAAACCCGCTCAGCGCAAAGAAAAGATCAACGGCTAAATAACCGTGCCCCAAAAAGTTCGCTAATAATGTGGTAATGCTGCCAGTACCAGGCAGCGTTGGATGGAGCACCCTAAACCAATGGAGCACCACAACATACAAAGCTGCAATGCCCCTGATCCCGGTAAGACTTTTTATTTCGGATGTATTCAATGGAAAAACGAAAATTCTTATTAAGAACCTCAGCAGTTGCTAAATGTTTTTAAAAAATACTTTTCGAAACTCCCTCACCCGGATCGCAGGTTGCCTGGATTCACCGGCTGATCGTGTTGCTGAAGCAACAGGTTGCGATCAACGTCAATTGCTCGCTACCTGCTGCCCTTTATTCACCGTGAATTTAACGACGGTATTCTTCACCGGCTTCACCGTGCGCAAATAGGAATAGATTGCCTCCAGGTCCGTCTTACTCATTCCTCCATAATTCCACCAGGGCATCATTGTTTGAAACTCACCGTTCTTCACTTTCCAGGGTTTGCGGGCGCTGTCTGCATATAATGTAAACCGGCTGACGAACATACTTTTTGTCCACAAGCCAATGCCGGTAGCCTTATCGGGGGTAATGTTGGCCGAATGCACATGCATAAATGCTGAAATCGGAAAATCATAGCCTCCGGCAAAATCCATTCCTTTTTTCACCGTATGGCAGAAAGCACAATCAGCCATTGCAACAAGATAGGCGCCATATTTAACGGTATCACGCATATCAGGCGGTCCGCTTAAAGAAGCCTTTTGTGGATAAGTGTTTACCAAAAAATTCTGTGGAAAATCGAGCTTTCTTGCTGGGTACGCCCGTTCAATGGGTTTCAGGGTACGCAGGTAGGCTATAATGGCATACACATCTTCCCGGCTCATGTTAGAAAAATTTCGCCAAGGCATAAGCGGATATAATACCGTTCCGTCTTTCCGCACACCCATAGTAATGGCCCTGAATAGTTCACCATCTGTCCAATTCTTCAGATTGAAGGGTGTGATATTGGGAACATACGCCAGACCAGGGTAACCAATGCTTTTATCATAGGCGTCTCCGCCCGAGCCTAAAGAGTCAGGTATATCCGGGAAGGCAAACAGGTTGCCGGCATGTGCCGAATGACAGCCCATGCAATTCATTACACTATTGGCCAGGTATTTACCGCGTTCCACCCTTTTTGGCGTCAGCTCAACCTTGATATTTTCGGGACTACCAACATCCGGTAGCGAGGTTTTTAAATAAATCCCCGCGATTATGGTTAGGATAAGGATTACCAATATTATAGCCGATATCCATTTAAGCGACCTCTTCATTAACTTATTTAAGTTATATGTTGGCGTTTTTCGTTCTGCAAGAAGCAATCGTGGACTACGCATAGCTGGCATACCTGACGATTGCTTCATCCTAAGTCTTTGCGATGATAATACAGAAGTACCCTATCAATTGCCCGCAATTTGCGGCCGTTTATTAAGGGTAAATTTAACTACCGTATTCTTCACCGGCTTCACCGTGCGCAAATAAGCATAAATAGCGCCGAGGTCCTGGTCGGTCATACCGGCGTAAACGTACCAGGGCATGATAGTTTGGAAATCTGTTGTGCTGACCTTTGGGGCTTTCGACGGATCCTTGAATGCAGCGAAACGGGCCAGGAAGTCAGCTTTCGACCAACTGCCTATACCTGTTATTTTATCCGGCGTGATATTGGCCGTGCGAATGGTACGGTTGTTTGGCATTCCGAAAGGCTTGCCGCCGGCGAAATCCATGCCGGGTATCAGTTCGCCTTTATTATCCTGTGTGTGACAGAACTTGCAGGCCGCTATCTGTACCAGGTATGCACCGTACTTTACAGTATCCTTTGGATCAGGGCGCGCACCGAAATCAGCCTTTTTTGGCATAGTGTGTACCAATATGTTTAAAGGAAAATCGAGCTCTGCTTTTGGATAATTCGCGTCGATGGGTTTCAGCGTACGGATATAAGCGACAATGTCATAGGCATCCTGGCGGTCCATTTTGGAAAAATAAGGCCATGGCATCATCGGGAATATGGGTGAGCCGTCCTTCTTTACACCTGTGGTAAAGGTGCGCAGCAATTCGCCGTCGGTCCAGTCTTTGAGTTTGGCGGGCGTAATATCCGGTACGGTAACCTTGCCCGGAAAGCCAACTGACGAGTCGAACACTTCACCGCCAGCCCCTAGCCGGGTGGTATCTATTGGCCCTGCAAAACGGTCCCAGACACGCGGAGAGTGGCAATCGGTACAGGGCACAACATGCTGAACCAGGTACTTGCCCCGGGCGACATGCTCCGGCGATTTGTCAACATTAATGTTTTCAGCTGCACCGACATTTGGCAGCGCGGTTACTACGTAGGTGATGAGCCCACCCACAATAACGATCACCACGACCAATATCCAGGCTACCCATTTGATGAATTTTTTCATGATAAGAAAGGGTTTATTTGGCTAATGTAAACAATTGCGGGTGAAGTTTTTAGAAAAAAGTCCGCAAGTCCGTGTAAGTCCGCAAGTCCGCATAAGTCCGGAAGACTGTTTATGGATCAAATTATAGCCTTAGGGCTGGAAACTAATTACGCTTCTCCTAAAAGACACTAAATAAGGCCTGATTTATCTTTCGGACTTACGCGGACTTTCGGACTTCCGGACTGATTTATCTTTCGGACTTACGCGGACTTTCGGACTTCCGGACTACAATCAATTCACCTTCGTAACCGTAGAGGCCCCCATTTTCGAGGTGTTTACGCTGGACGGATTCCCCTTATACTGTATATCGGAAGCGCCGGTTGAGTTCACATTGAGCTCATTCAGTACGTTTACCTCGCCATCGAGCTTCCCGGTAGCGTTAATGTCGTATTTACTTACCACAAAATCAAACGCGTGCAGAGTGCCTTTTCCATTCATCTCAACCTTATGCGAAGTAGCCTGGCCGCGCAGCGTTACGTCGCACAAACCGTTGCCTTCAGTAACTACGTTGGCAGCATTCAGGTCCAGGTCAACGGTCGATTTGCCGTTCAGCTCAAATTTCAGGTCGCCGGTGGTCAGCTTGCCATCGGCAGTATAAGTAACCGCGCCATCGCCTTCGATGCGGCTCAGGTTGCCGACGCCGATGTTCACCATCACCTCGCCGCTGCCGCAGAAGCTCTTGCGGGTTTTGATCGAAAGCGTACCGTCGTCCGAATTCACACGGATGTATTTGAAGAAATTATCATCGGCTGTGATGCTTACCGACATGCTGCTGTCCTGTTTCAGTTTCACATGAAACGGACCGGATATGGTGATACGGTCGAATTTAGCGACCTTATTATTTTGCGTCTGCTGATTGCCCGAGCCCTTCACGCAACCTAAACGGCAGGATGAAAGCAGGCTGAGCGAAACGGCCGAAGCCAGTATGATGGTGGCTAATAAGAACTTCTTCATGGTTTTTGGGTTTTGGTATTGGACTATGCGTTGGTGGAGTTGGTTACAATCAAATATAATGTTTTAGAGTCAAGAGCCAAGAACCAGGAATCAAGACAAAATTTATCCTGGCACTTGCCCCCTTGCCTAGCATCCTGTCAATCTATTAAATCTCGTCAATCGTGTTCACAAAAAAGCCCCCCGTTCAATAACACGGGAGGCTTCGCAGAATATATGGTGAACTCGTTAGAGCGAGGGCTTGCTTTAGATGCCTGCGTATTCATCTTTGGCGGCGTGAGCGTCAACCACGCGAGTCAAGTGCTCTGCGGCGAACTCGGTGCTGTTCACTGTAGCTGACTGAGCGTATTTCAAAGTGCAGTTGTTTACAGTACCTGCCAGGTCGGCTTTGGCGCGATCGTTCAGCGTAATATTCATGCCCTGGCCGTCAACATCCAGTTTAGCATAAGCGTTGTTGTTCAGCGTAATCTTCAGCGCTATGGGAGTCAGCTTGCCAAAAGACCTTACTTCAGCGTTGTCATAGGCTACGATCTCGCGCAGGTCGGCTGCTTTTACCCAAACCACCAGTTTCTGGTCGGCGTAAGATGAGATGCGCAACGTGCCGTTCTGGCTTTGTACCAAAGCGCTTTGCTCGTAATATTTGTTGTAAACTTTTACCTGGTCGGCATCATTGTCTGATACGTACACCTCAACATTACCGCGAACTTCGATTTTATTGATCTTGCTTACGTTGTTCAAAACGGTGCTAACCTCGTGGTTGTTTGCGCTGTCTTTTTTGGCGGCCAGTGCTTTTGTTCCTACACCTAAAACCATTGCTGCAACAGTTACTAAGGTTAAAATTCTAGTTTTCATGATATTTAAAGTTATTGAGTGTCAATTATTTAATTTTTCTTTTTATCAAATTACAACCATAAGACGAGCACCCCGGAATAACGTTACAGCCCCAAACCGACTATTAGATGTACGGCCTGATTTGTTCGGTGAACGGGTGATTTTGGTCGGTGAAAGTTTTGGCGTGGGGCGTGGGGCAAGGCGCGCGACGGCTATTTTGTCTGAACCGGAATTTTTAGAATTGAAGAATTAACAGAATTTAACTGCAAACTCAAAACTGCAAACTGTTAACTGGACAAGCGCGATTCCCGCCTCGGGGCGGGTGTAGGGTGGGGTGAGCGCGGGGCTGTGCGTGGCGGATGATTGTCTGAACCAGAATTCTCAGAATTAAAGAATTTTTCACGTATTGTTTATTTTTCAATGGTGTTCAAGAGGGCTTCGCCGTTAGCAGAATTGCCTGCAAACAGCCAACTCAAAACTGCCAACTTGACTATCGACTGTTGAAAGTTTTCCAGGCGCCTTCGGAAATAACCTGGGTCCGGTCAGCTGTTACCTGGATAGCGGTTTGGTCGTCGATGGCGTAAACCGGGGCCGGGATCTTTGAGGCCCATAGTTCTGCGTTTAGTCCGCAAGCGTCCGGGTGACCAGGATTGTTGAAATGCGGTATCATGGCAAAATCGACCAGGCCTATGCCTTTAGCGGTTAAATAAGTCATGTTGATCTCACCCCCGGCGGTGCTGAATGTTATTTTTTCAGAAGTTAGCGCTGTGCCGCTTCCTGCCCGCGGGCCGCTGTACGTCTCACCGAAAACGGCGCTTGTGACCATGCTTCCCGCGCTTACGCCTACGTAAACCATATCTTTGTTTAAAGAACGCAGGACGGCTGAAAGCCCTGATTGTTCAAACCAGTAAGCCAGGTAAAGCGGATCGCCGCCCCAAACCAGCAGCGCGTCGGTTTCTATGACCGAGGGTACCCAGGTATCTTTGTTTATGCTGGGAAGGGCTGTAAGCTCCAGCAAGCCCATCGATTTCCAGCCAAGTCCAACCAGCGCAGGTTGCATTTTCCCCGCGATGGGCCACCAGGCATAATTGGGCCCGCCGGCAAACGGATATACACCCGTCGGTATGAACAGCGCGCCGGATTCATTAATAGGTTTGCCCAGGAGCTGAACAAGCGATTCGCGGATGCTTTCATTAGTGACACCCGAAGACGTCAATAGTAGCTTTATCATGGCGGTAAAAATAGGCACCTGTATCTGAAAAATTTAAGGCGGATCGGGACAAAATGGAGGGTTTTTTGCGCCAGGGGCCGATTATGAACCATCAACCATGAACTTCCTTACTGCACCCTACCCTTTTCCGGTATGCACTGGCGACCACTGTCTGAACCGCTGATTTGTGAACACGATTTTACGATTTAACAGATTTACAAGATCATAAAGCGCCGGGCTGCGCGATTCCCCTCTCGAGAGGGGCAGGGGTGTGTGAGCGTGGGGCTGTGCGTAACGGATGATTGTTACTTATCGAATTAAGGAATGAACAGAATTTTTTCTACCGACTGCCAACTTATAACTGCAAACTACAAATTCCGGTTCAGACAACATTTCGCTACATTTACCCTATACCTAAAAATCAAACCATGCCTGTAAAATCATTTCTGCCGTTAAAGCACATCGCGGCCATTGCCATCATCCTGTTATTTACCACCGGCGCGTACGCTCAAAGAACCACCGCCTTCCCGCACAGCACACCGGAAGCCGAGGGCATTTCCGCCGCCGGTATCGACAGCTTTTTGACCGCCGTGGGTCAAAGCAAGCACGAGTTTCACAGCATCATGATCCTGCGGCATGGGAAAGTGGTGGCCGAAGGCTGGTGGGCGCCGTACACACCGCAACTAAGGCACACGCTGTACAGCACCAGCAAAAGTTTCACGAGCACGGCCGTTGGCTTTGCCGTGAGCGAGGGCAAGCTTTCGGTGAACGATAAGGTGATATCCTTCTTCCCGAATAGCCTGCCGGATACGGTGAAGCCGTACCTGGCAGAACTCACCGTAAAGGACCTGCTCACCATGAGCGTGGGCATGGCTCCCGACCCAACCAGCACCATTCCCTTCAAATCCGACGATTGGGTGCGCGGCTTCCTGGCAACGCCGATCCTGAATAAACCGGGCAGCAAATTCCTGTATAACAGTATGGCTACGTTCATGCTATCGGCCATTGTGCAGCAGGCAACAGGGCAGAAAGTGATCGACTACCTGAAGCCGCGGCTGTTTGAACCATTGGGCATCGCCGGCGAGGACTGGGAGGCCAGCAACAAAGGGATCAACACCGGCGGCTGGGGGCTGCGACTCAAAACCGAGGATATGGCCAAATTGGGTATGCTATACCTGCATAAAGGCGTGTGGAACGGCAGGCGACTGCTGCCGGAGGCCTGGGTGAACGAAGCAACCACTTTTAAAATAGACCAGGCGCCCGGTGTACCGCAAAGCAAAAAAGACAGCAGCGATTGGATGCAGGGTTATTGTTACCAATTCTGGCGCTGCCGCCATAATGCCTTTCGGGCCGATGGGGCTTTCGGTCAGTATATTATCGTAATGCCCGACCAGGACGCGGTGATCGCTGTCACCTCTGAAACGGCCGATATGCAGGGCGAACTGAACCTGGTGTGGCAATACCTGTTACCCGCCATGCACAATGCGCCCGTACCCACCAAAACCACGGTAGACGATGCGCTGGCACAGCATTTAAAAAAACTATACCTGTCGCCCCTCAGCGGAGCAGCGGCATCCGGAAATACGTCCTTCAGCGGGCACTTAACTTTTCAGCCGAACAAAGACAGTCTCAAACAGCTGGACCTGGATTTTGCGAACGGCGCATGCCATGCCAAAATCCAGGCAGGAACCCAAACTTATAACATAGGCTTTGGCAACGGCAAATGGCTGAGCGGAGCAACCAACTGGCCCGGCCCATATCTGCTTACTGGTGCGAAGGAAAATTTCTCGCTGCTACAGCCCGCAAAGATCGACGGCAGCTATGCTTTTACCGATCCGAACACGCTGGTGCTGAAACTGCGCTATATCGAGAGCCCGCATTCACGGATCATCACGCTGCACCTCGATGGCAAAAACCTAAGCGGAACCGAAGAAAATAGTTTTGCTTACGGGAAGAATAAGACGGAATTGACGGGGGCTGTGCAGTAGAGAATCATGAGTCAAGAACCAAGAGCCAAGAATGAAGAGGAAATCTGTCTTGATTCTTGACTCTTGGTTCTTGACTCTAAAAATATTCAAAACATTCCTCTGACTTTGCTGTCTTTACAATACTACATCTACGAAGATTAATCAATCATATAGGGAATAGCCGGAGGGGTCCGGCTATTTTTTTGTTTTGGGGGAAGGAATATTTGATTCTTTCCGCCTTTGTTGTTTTGTCACCAACAAACCGCGCGGGTGCCGAACCCGGATTTGAAATCAAGGTAAATAATACTTGTTGGTGACAACACCAACAAGGGCAAAGAATAATGAGTCAGGAATCAAGAGGAATTTGTCTTGGTTCTTTACTTTTTGCTCTAAACCACAGCATTATATACCTGCGTATTCTTCTTTGGCGGCGTAAGCATGTGAAAGTTTTAGCGTGGTTGCGAACAGAATTCGAAAATCAGATGCCTGTTCAGTAATTTTTTGTTTACAATGGCAAAGATTTTGCTGAATTGCAGGACAGAAACCGGGGATATATTTTATATTTATAACGATAACCGCGCTGCTAAACTACTTATTACAAGAAAACCCGAACCAATGAGATCGTTGCAAGCAAAAGCATTGCTTATCCTTTTGTTATTCCTGGGCATATTTGGGAAAATATATGCGCAGGCACCAATAATCAATTCCTTCAGCCCTGCTTCGGGCGCCGTTGGCTCGACAGTTACTATTACAGGCAATAATTTTAACACAACTGCCGGATCTAATGTGGTTTTTTTTGGAGGGGTTAAAGCCGCTGTTATATCCGCAACTACAACTTCACTTAAAGTTAAAGTACCATCAGGGTCAACTTTTCAGCCTATAACGGTTCTGAACGCATCAACTGGCTTGCAAGGCTACTCGGCCGAACCTTTTTTACAAACTTTCGACACAGGCGACGCGAAGCTGATTTCATCCAATGCGCTCGTTACAAATACAATTACTGATACGCACGGCGGCTTTCAGACATTCTTGCAATTGGTTGATATCGACGGCGATGGTAAATTGGACCTCGTGATTGTTGACTCGTTCGATCAAACGCTGAACATCTATAAAAACTCATCGGTTTCAGGAAGCATAACGTCAAACTCCCTATCGCTATCAGCAACATTCAATGTTCCCATGCAGGGAGTCACATATACCCCTAATGACGTTAAATTCGCCGATTTGGATGGCGACGGGAAACCGGATCTGATAGTACCCTATCTTGATCAAAACGCAATAGCGGTATATAAAAATATTACCACAACCGGCACTATCAGCAATCAATCTTTTGCTGCTCAAATATTGTTGCAAACTGGCTCAGCACCTTACGGTGTTGCCACAGCGGACATAGATGGGGACGGCAAACCCGAAATTATTGTTACAAATAACCTTGCCTCCTCTGTTTCCGTTTTTAAAAACGTGGGTGCGAAGGGGACCTTGAGCCAGGCTTCATTCATGGCAAAACAAGACTTTTCGATAAACAGCGACCCGACCACTGTACAGGCTGCGGACATAGATGGCGACGGTAAGGTTGACCTGGTAGTAGGAACTTCCGCCGGTTTTTCGGTGTTGAAAAATGGGACTCCAACCGGTAGTCAGAGTTTTTCATTTACCAGATCGGATATTAAGGCAACCGGAAGTTTATTCTGTGCTTATGCAGCGGACATAGACGGTGACGGTAAGATCGATGTTTTGTTGATCTCACCGCAACACAACGGCATTGGGGTCTATAAAAATACAACAGCAAGCGGTTCGGCAATCACTTTTGCTGCGGAATCCATCGTCAATACGACCGGGAGCATTTCCGGCCTTGTGATAGCCGATATCAACGGCGACGGAAAACCGGACCTTGTGATTGCGCCCTATGCCTATAACTATTCTATTATTCCCAGCAATTCATCGGTGTCTTCCATTTCGTTCGGCCCTGAAGTTGATTTACTGGTCCAGGCACCGGATATAAGTGCCGTTGTGGCGGGAGACATAGATGGCGATGGCAAAAATGATATTATTGGGTCCGATGGTTACGCAGTTATCAGTCTTTTCCACAATAGTATCGTGGGTTTTCCCACCAATGTCTTTACTACGGATAGTGTGCGAGGTATTATCAACGCGTGCGTCAACACCCCAGCCGTAAAACCCTTTATTTCAAAATTTACCGTTTCGGCAGTGGGGCTCACCTCAAATGCCACGGCGACCGCGCCGCTGGGTTTCGAATTATCATTATCACCAGATGATGGTTATGGAAGTGCGCTCACATTGCCCCAGTCAAATGGCACGGTAAACAATGTTACATTGTACATAAGGGCTGCCGCTTCCGCACAAGCCGGATCTATATCGGGGAATGTAGTTTTGGCATCGGCCGGTATAAACACTAAAAATATCGCGGTTACTGGTTTGATATTTGACCAGGCAACCGCGATCAAAGGGCCCGATCAAATTTTCACGAATGGAGCGCCTACCCCTGTCATCAATCTTCCAGGATCATCCAATTCGTTCAATTGGACCAACGATAACCCGGCGATAGGGCTGCCGGCCTCCGGAAATGGCAATATTGCTTCTTTTAAACCAGTAAATACGGGCATGGTCCCTATTAAAGCCAATATTACTGTATATCCCAACGCGCCGGAGTTTGCCTATATACCTAACACAGGAGATAATACCGTCTCTGTGATCAATGTCGGCACAAGTAAGGTGATTGCAACTATCAAAGTTGGAACCAATCCCAGCAGCCTAGCGGTGTCGCCCTACGGCGACAAAGTGTACGTGTTATGCTCTTTTTCCTCTAAGGTCGATGTGATCAGTACGGCTACCAATACAATTATAGCGTCTATTCCGGTCGGGCAGTTTGCTACCCAGGTAACGTTAAGCCCCGACGGCAACTGGCTTTATGTGCCTCAGGAATCTAATGTTCTTGTTATTAATACACAAATTAACCAGGTACAGTACGTTTTGCCGGGCTACAATGATGTAAGCAATATTGCATTAAGTCCGGACGGGACCATCGCTTATGAAACAGATGGTACTGAGAACGTAGTCCTCATCGTGAGCACTGTTACCAGGAAACTGCTGTCTGCGATCAACAATATTCCAGCTGTTGGGCCTGTGGCTGTAAGTCCCGACGGCAATACCATTTATGTTACCAGCGGTTACAACAATTCGCTTTATGTAATAAACCCGGCCACACACACAATCCTGGCTACGGTACCTCTAAATGAACGCGAACCCAATGGAATTGCTGTGAGCCGCGATGGCAAGAAAGTATTTGTAGTGACTGGCGTATCCAGCGATGTATGCATAATTGACGCACAGGCTTATAAACTGATAACAACCGTTGGTCTTGGTTTAGGTCAGGCAGGCAACGGCATTGGTGTCAGCCCAGATGGCAGTAAAGTTTACGCTACAAATCCTATTGGTAACACCGTTTGGGTAATAGACGCATTAACCAATAAAGCTTTGGGAACCATCCGGGTCGGTTCAGGGCCGGAAGAATTCGGTGGCGGTTCCTTTATCACAGGAATCCAGGGATGCCCCGGTACGCCGGTACAATTCACGATCACTGTTAACCCGGCAACCATTTTCCTTCCGCAGAATAACTTTACGATCGCAGTCACAAGCGCCACATGCAGGGGAAGTAAAGATGGCTCAGTAAAAATTGAAGCGGCGCAAAGCCTGAACTATATTGCTACCATTACGGGTAACGGGCTTAATTCCCCATACCCATTTACAGATTCGGTACAAATCAATAATTTGAGTGCCGGCACGTACAACGTCTGCATTACCATAACAGGCCAGAGCGGATTCTCGCAATGCTATGATGTGGTTGTCGCGCAGCCCCAGGACCTATCCGTTTATTCTACTGTCAATCCTGATAACAGCCTTACCCTGATGTTAAACGGAGGGAATCAATATAACATAACTCTAAACGGGACTTTGCACACAACATCCGATAATTTTATCACACTCCCATTGGCTGTAGGGAACAATGACCTTAAAGTAACTACTGACCGGTTGTGCCAGGGAACTTATCAGAAAATTATCAATGTGTCGGGAAACATCACGCCGTATCCGGTTCCTTTCGAGGACGTGCTGAATTTGAATTTGGGTAACACAATCATCGGTAATGTGATTGTTAAGATCAACGATATATCGACCGGGAAACTGGTCCTCAGCGGTCAATACTCCGACATATCGGGTGTTTTGCAACTTGACACTACTCCGCTTGGCAATGGCGCGTACGTGCTCCATCTTTTAATGAACAATACAGAAAAGATATTTAAGATCGTGAAGAAATGAAACCCCGGATTTTACTATTAGTTGTTGCTGCAGCATTATGGATACAATCCTGCGGAGGTGGTTCCAAACATAACGATGTCCAGCCAGCGCCTGCTCAGGCAACCCTCGAGTCACCGGCACAAAACGCTGTCTGCATTAGCGGTGCAATCGTATCCTCAACCCAGAGTGCGGTGACGTTCAGTTGGGCCGCTGCTGCCAATGCCAGCAGCTATGATTTAGTACTGAAAAATTTGCTAACCGCTACATCTACTACACAAAGCACAAATTCAACAACGCTAACCATCAATATTAACCAGAATACGCCATATTCCTGGTATATCGTATCCAAATCAGCCGGCGGTATCGTCGCCAGCGATACCTGGAAATTCTACAACTCGGGACCCGGCATGATCATTTATCCGCCTTATCCGGCCGAGATTACCACTCCTACTTTCGGACAAAGCGTGACGGCCAGTTCGGGCACCGTGAACCTAGCCTGGACGGGCAGCTCGGTAACCCCAGGAACTATAGTCAACTATGACGTTTATTTCGGTTCCAGCACCACGCCGCTACTGCTACAAAGCGAGGTAACTACAAGCTATTTGAACGGCGTGGCGGTAACTTCTGGCACAACTTACTATTGGAAAGTGATCACACGGGATAGCGCGGGCAATACTTCAGACTCGGGGGTGTATTGGTTTAGTGTGAAGTAGATCTGTGTGGTACAAGGTGATCGTTATCTGAATCGGGATCCCCCGGGTTCCCGCAGGGGTCCTAATAGTGGTTAACCTGTATACATAGCAACGAGATTGCCACGTCGCTCCCAACACTCCAACTCCCACAATGACAAAGTTTATTAGTTTCGTTTGACCGGTAAGAGCGCTTCTTACTCCCCCTCCGTCAAATACCGCAAATAAGCTTTAGGATTTTCCAGGAATGATTTGGTAAGATAAAAATGCTCGGTGTCTTCATAGGTGGTTTCGTTCACTCCTGCTTCGCCGAACTGGTAGATGGTGGCGCCGGGATAACAGATGAGCATGGGTGAGTGGGTGGCGATGATAAATTGCGCGCGGCCGCTTTGCTCCAGCCGGTGGATGACGGCCATGAATGCCAGTATGCGGGCCGGCGAAAGCGCGGCTTCGGGCTCATCCAGCAGGTAAATGCCTGACTCAAACTGGTTATTAAACAAAGCCAGGAACGATTCGCCATGCGATTGCTGGTGCAGCGACCGCCCGCCATAGGCACCCAGGATACGCCCGTCGTCCTGCGCGAGTTCGTCGATATAAGATGCGAAGTTGAAAAAGCTTTCCGCCCGCATGAAAAAGCCTTCGGTGATGCGTTTGGGCGTCCAGCCCAAATGCAGCGCCCTGGCCATAGGCGTTTCATAACCTTCAAACCGCCAGCCGGTGTTTAGGTTGTGGTTGCGGTTGCCGCCTCTCAGGTTGAACCCGCATTGTTCGGCGATGCCCTCCAGCAAAGTTGATTTACCCGATCCGTTCTCGCCAACGAAAAAGGTTACATTGCTTTTCAACTGAAGCCGCAAACCGTTGGTAAAGCAGGGTATGTTCCCCGGATAACTGTTGGGGTTAAGGGGCGGGATGGAAATATGGGATAAAAACGGCACGGGTTAATTCGGTTTGGTGCTTGACGAATTTACGATTATTGTCTGAACCGGAATTTTTCGCTTGTTATATATTTTTAAGGCGCTCAAGATGGCTTCGCAGTTTAAGAATTGGCAGAATTGAACTGCCAACTCAAAACTGCAAACTGTCAACCCTCCTACTGCACCTTAACTTTTATCGCATCGAAATTATCCGATTTGATACCAACCAGGCCGTAAACGGTTGTGTCGTTTTTGATCAGGCTGCCGCTGATGTTGTACTTGAGCAGCCCGGCTTTGAAATTATCATTTATGTCACTATAAGAAAAACGCCGTTGCGGGGAACGGCCTGTCCGGAACTTGTTTCGGGAAAGCAATCTCTGCACATGATAATCAGAACCGCTGTGCTTAATCGATGCATTATGCGGCGCGTTAGTAAGGCACACGCCGCATGCGTATACTAGCCTGGGAGAACTCTTTTCATCCAAAATGCCTGGGCCTCCTTGTCGGGTTGTTGTGCAAACACCGGGCATTTTGCAGCAAACTCACTTGAATAATGATGACTGAGATAATTTGTTGCCCCGATTATTTTGAACATATTGTTAAATGATAAAAATGCCTCTAATAAATATTGTTCGTTCCATAAAAGACGTTTTGTAAAAACCCATTCATCCGGATAATCCTTTGGTGTAAAAATATCATGTATATGGATTATTACCCCCGCTTTTAAAACTGGTAAAATCTCCAGGTATTCAAAAAGCACATCACCTTGCGGCCGTATCATATGCGAGGAATCAATAAATAGAATATCATTTGGCTCTAATTGTTCAAAAAATGTAACATCAATATCCTCAACTTTTTTCCTGATCACTTTTACGTTCTTAGTTTCAAGCCATGGCATTTCGTAAGGTTCGATACAAATGTGTTCGCATTGATAATTTTTATTGTCAGTTTTATTTTTATCAATCGCGTTTTTTGCCATTAATGTTGAATTTCCACTACCTATTTCGATAATTTTTTTGGGTTTAAAGTGCCTGACCATATTGTACAGATATTCAGCATCACCTGCCTGGTAGAACCCGTTATTATAGAAAAATGTCACGTCGCCGCTATCTTTACTTTCATTAACCGGAAATTCTAGAAGTTCATGATTATAGTCAAATGCAGCCAATATATTTAATTGCTCCTGAATATTCATGTCGATTCCCGGCAAAATCCTGTCATCCCTGAGCGATTTTTTTAAATGTTTTTTAGGGTGAATCAAGGGCTCATAATAATGTTCACTAACAGGCAATATGCCTACGTGCGAAAAAATCCTATCCTCAACTTTCCCTGCTTTATTTTTTTTCAAAATAAGTCTTAGCCACACAGAAGAGAGGTAGGTAAAAGGGACCCCCAAAACAAAAATAGACTTCCAGATAAATTTTTTCATATTGACAAATTAAATATAAGATACCGTTTAAAATTTTGTTCGATGAGAACTTTATGCATTCAAGCGTCGTGCACTATACTTGCCAAAGACCAGGCCCCCGCTGTTGGCCATCTTTACGGCAACAGGCTCCATTTTGTTATTCGTTTCCGCTACTAAAATATAGATTTTCTTCATATCCCGCTTACAAGGTGTTGATTTACGCAAACGAAAGCATTTATCTTTAAAAAGATCCTGTATAGTCCTTTCAGGATTAACCGGCTATACTGTATAGGTAGTATAGGATTTACTCGCAAAGCTGTATAGCTATTTCCGGACGGGTCATTTCTATTTAAAAAGAAAGATTTATGGTTTACACCTTTTCGTCAAAAATTTCATAATCTATTGATATTCAAATAGTTACTTGTAAAATGACATAAAAAGTGTAAACCATGTAAACCCACGCCTCTTGTGGTTAGCCCTGTCAGAATTGACCGTTCCCCATCGACTATTCACAAATAGTACTTCTCCCCGTCTGTCTTGATACGCCCGGCGTCCAAAAGCAGGCGGATGGTTTCGATACGGTCCTTTTCGGTTCCGGCTTTGATGCGGGCTACCAGCTCGCCGGTGTCCATATCGCCTGAGGTTAACAGCTGAGCGATCTCGGACGTAATGTCATCCACGGTTTCGGCGAGGCTCTTCCGGCGCTTCTCGTCGAGGCACACATCACAGATACCGCATTTGGGAGCATTATCCTCGTCGAAATAGGCCAGCAGCATCTGGCTGCGGCAGCGGCGATGCTCGGCATAAGCGAACACGGCCTCCATCTTGGCCTTATAAGTGGCCTTGCGCTCGTCGATGTACCGTTTATTGATGATCAGCTCGCGGTTATCCGCCCGGGGGCGCGTCCAGGTTACCTGGGGCAGGTCGGTTTGCTGCTGGTAGTGCAGGATGCCCTGTTCTTCCAGTTGTTTCAGTCCATCGATCACCTGCTGAACGCTAAGGTTGGCACGCCGGGCAATGTCGAACTCACGAATACGCACGTAATTCTCGAAGGAGCCACCGTACGAGCGCAACAACGTTTTGATGAACGAATCCCAGCCCGCGTTCTGGATCTGGAAGTTATACAATTGCTCGTTCTGCACCTCGAACCGGAAGCGCGAGGGCAGGAACACACTCTCAGTAAATGATAAATACTCGTCGGCCTCCAGGAATTTGAGCGCATTCAGCGTTTTTGATGGGTCGAGCTTATGACGGCTGCAAAAATCACCCAGGTCAAGATCGAAGCTAACCCCCTCGCCCGTCCCATAAGCCAGGTGAAAATGGCTGCCAAGGTTATGATAAACCTGTTTGATCTCATCGACGCTCGGGAAATTGGAAAGCAGCTTTTTCTCGTTCTTCAGGCGGTCGGCGTGGGTGTACAGCAGCACCGCATAGGCCCGCTGCTCATCCCGGCCTGCACGACCGGCCTCCTGGTAATAAGCTTCCAGGCTTTCCGGCATATCCTTGTGGATGACAAAACGCACGTCAGGCTTATCGATACCCATACCAAAAGCGTTCGTCGCCACAATGATCCGGGTGTAGCCCGTGCGCCATTCCTCCTGCCGGGTGGAACGCTGTTCCATAGTAAGACCAGCATGATAAAAATCGGCGCTGAAACCGTTCTCGTTGTAGAATTTGGCAATATCCGCTGTTTCCTTACGACTGCGAACATAGACTATCCCGCTGCCCTTTACCCCGCGGGGAACATCGAGCAATTTGCGCAGCTTATTCTCGTCATGCTGCACCACATAGCTGATGCTCTTCCGCTCGAAGCTGCGCTGGAAAACGTTCGGCTCCGGGAAACGCAGCTTCTGCTGGATATCGTCCCTCACCTGCGCCGTGGCGGTAGCCGTAAGCGCCAGCACGGGAACATCAGGATGAATGTCGCGCAAATCGGCGATGTGCAGGTATGGCGGCCGGAAATCATAACCCCATTGCGAGATACAATGCGCCTCATCAACCGCGATCAGGTTGACGTGCATGTGCCGGATACGTTCGCGCACCAACTCGGATAATAACCGCTCGGGCGACAGGTACAGGAACTTTACCTGGCCGTAAACACAGCTGTCCAGCGCCAGATCGATCTCCCTTTTGCTCATACCCGAAACCACAGCCAACGCTTCTATGCCTTTGGCCTTCAGGTTTTCTACCTGGTCCTTCATCAGGGCAATGAGCGGGGAAACAACTACACAAATGCCATCCTTTGCCAAGGCGGGCACCTGGAAGCAAATGGATTTACCGCCGCCGGTGGGTAATAGCGCCAGTGTATCCCTGCCCAAAAGCACAGATTGGATGATCTCTTCCTGCACAGGGCGGAAGGTATCGTGGTTCCAATAGTGTTTGAGGATTTGCTGGATGGTCATTATTGATTTCGGATGTCGGATTTTCGATTTCGGATTTGGAAGCGCTAAACTATTGGCTAAGATAAATCCGAAATCGAAAATCCGAAACCCGAAATCCTATATCCGCCAATATTTCTAAATTCGCGGCGTTAAGTGCTTGTGATATGAAATATTTACTTACGGCGTTCGCGCTTCTTCTCTTCTCCGATCTTCTTTACGCCCAAAAATGGAATGTTGACAATCCCCCGGGACCTCAAAAAAAGATAACCATTACTACCGATGAAGGCACGTGGATGGATTTAGATGTAAGTCCCGACGGACAGAACATCGTTTTCGATCTGCTGGGTGATATTTATACTATTCCGATCAAGGGTGGTAAGGCGACGACACTTACTACCGGTAAATCCTGGGATATTCAGCCAAGATATAGCCCTGACGGCAAAATGATCGCCTATACCAGCGACCGCGACGGCGGCGATAACATCTGGGTGATGAACAGCGACGGTACCAACAAACACCCCATAACCAAGGAGAATTTCCGCTTACTAAATAACCCTTACTGGACGCCGGACGGACAATATATCGTTGCGCGCAAACATTTCACCGGGACGCGTTCGCTGGGCGCAGGCGAAATGTGGCTCTACAATATTAATGGCGGCGATGGTATCCAGCTCACCAAGCGCAAAAACGACCAGCAGGATGCCGGGGAACCTATCATTTCGCCCGACGGCAAATTCCTGTACTGGAGCGAAGATGTAACGCCCGGACCGTTTTTCCAATATAACAAGGACCCAAACCAGGGGATTTATGCTATCAAGCGGATGAACCGGCAGACCGGCAAAATTGAGGGGGTGACCGGCGGCGCCGGTGGCGCATGCCGTCCGCAAATATCGCCCGACGGGAAACTGCTGGCTTTTGTGAAACGAGTAAGGCTGAAGTCGGTGCTTTACCTGCACAATTTGGCCACGGGTGAAGAATGGCCGGTATATGACGATCTGTCTAAAGATCAGCAGGAAACCTGGGCCATTTTTGGTGTCTATCCCAATTTCAATTGGACGCCGGATAGCAAGAACATTATCTTTTACGCCAAGGGCAAAATACGAGACCTGGACATCACCACCCTGAACACCACGGAAATACCTTTCGAAGTAACATCGCAGCAAACCATCACCGAGGCGCTGCATTTCCCGCAGAAAGTGTTCCAGGACGAGTTTACGGTAAAGATGATCCGGCAGCTGACCACCTCGCCTGATGGTAAACAGGTGGCCTTTAATGCAGCAGGCCATATTTATATCAAGACCCTGCCTGACGGCGTTCCAACCCGGATCGACAGCGTGGCCGATATGGAATATGAACCCAATTTCAGCCCTGATGGCAAGTCGCTGGTCTATGTAGATTGGACGGATGAACTGAAGGGCGCTATTAACCGTATCGACCTAACCACGCACGCCGTAACCCGGCTTACCGTGGATAAAGGATTTTATTATGCTCCAAAATTCTCGAACAAAGGCGATAAGATCGTTTTCCGCAAGGGTGAGGGCAATGACGACCTGGGCTATGCCTATGGCACCGATCCGGGGATATATATTATTTCGTCGACCGGCGGCAAACCGAGGATGATCATCGATAACGGCATTTATCCGCAATTTTCGACTGATGATTCAAGAATTTATTACGAGAGTTCCGAAGGCGAAAATAAGACCTTCAGGGTAATGGATACAACGGGCGCCAATCAGCGAACGCTATACACCTCGAAATATACCACACAGTTCGCCCCAAGTCCCGACGGGAAATGGATGGCCTTCACCGAATTGTACAATTGCTACATCACACCGATGGTGAGCACCGGAAACCCGCAGGACCTTTCTGCATCGAATAAAGCGATCCCGCTGAATAAGCTGACCCGGGACGCCGGCACTTACCTTCACTGGAGCAAGGACAGCCAGAAGCTGATGTGGACGCTTGGGCCAAAGTATTTTGAGCGTGACATTAAAAACGCATGGCCTTACTCCGATGGTGTAAAGGATAAAACCCCCGCCGTGGATACTGCAGGAACAGAGATCGGCCTGAAACTGAAAACCGATCTGCCTGATGGCAAGATCGCCTTTAAGAATGCCCGCATCATCACCATGAAAGGTGACGAGGTGATCCAGAACGGCACCATTGTGATCGACCGAAACCGGATAGCCGCTATTGGCAAAGCTGATGATATTCAGATACCGGCCGACGCGCTGGTTTATGACGCAACCGGGAAAACCATCATGCCGGGCATCGTGGATGTGCATGCGCACCTGCACCCAAGTCCCGACGGGATCTCGCCGCAGCAGGACTGGAACTATTTTGCCAATCTTTCATTTGGCGTGACAACCGCGCACGACCCGTCGAGCAATACGGAAATGGTTTTCAGCCAGTCGGAAATGCTGAAGGCCGGGGTAATGGTTGGGCCGAGGGTATATTCAACCGGGACTATCCTGTATGGCGCCGATGGCGATTTTAAGGCAGTGATCAATAGTTTGGATGATGCCAGGTCGAACATCCGCAGGTTGAAAGATGTAGGCGCATTTTCGGTAAAAAGTTATAACCAGCCCAGGCGTGAGCAGCGCCAGCAGATCATAGAAGCTGCACGTGAAATGCAAATGGAGGTGGTGCCGGAGGGCGGATCGACATTCTTCACCAATATGAACATGATCCTCGACGGGCACACGGGTATCGAGCATAACATCCCGGTAGTGCCTGTTTATAAAGATGTGAAGGCGCTTTGGAACGCCAGCAAATCGGGCTATACCCCTACCCTTATCGTTTGTTATGGAGGGCAGTTTGGCGAGAATTACTGGTACGACCGTACCGATGTCTGGAAGAATGAGCATCTGTTGAATTTTACCCCGCAGTCGATCGTCGATGCCCGCTCGCGCAGACGGACGACATCCGAATATGGGGATTATGGTCATATCGAAGTATCGAAATATGTAACGCAGATCAGCCAGGGCGGCACCAAAGTGAACCTGGGTTCGCATGGCCAGTTGCAGGGACTGGGCGCGCATTGGGAGCTGTGGATGCTGGCGCAGGGCGGTATGTCCCCAATGCAGGCTATCCGCTGCGCAACAATGAACGGGGCATCATACCTCGGGATGGATAAAGAGATCGGTTCGCTGGAACAAGGTAAGCTTGCCGATCTGATCGTGCTCAATGCCAATCCATTAGAAGACATTCGCAACAGCCAGCAGATCAAATATGTTATGCTGAACGGCCGCCTGTATGACTCCGAATCAATGAACGAGATCGGCAACCGTCCGAAACCGCGCCTACGCTTCTGGTGGCAGATGAACCATGGCGAAAGCCTGAATCTGCCCGTAGGCAATAATGAGACCTGGTTGTTTACCAGTCAGGATGGGGACTAGTCCGGAAGTCGGAAAGTCCGCGTAAGTCCGAAAGACAGATTTGGGTAGAATTATCAGCTTATGACCCAGATGCATCTTTCGGACTTTCGGACTTATGCGGACTTTCGGACTACTTAACAAGCCATTGATAGAAAGCCGGGAAATCACCATTCCATTGCTTCTCGTTGTGTTTGGCGCCTTCTACAACAATTTCGGGGGTATTTTGCTCGCTGACGCCTTTGGCGCGAATGAGGTCAACCATCTTTTTCATGTCGGGAACCATCGTATCGTTTTCCGAGCCGCCGCAAACGAAATACATGCGCGAGTATTTTTCCAGTTTAGCTTTTTCCGCGTACTGAAACAAGTCGGGCGACAACCAGAAGGCAGGCGAGAACACACCCGCGTTGCCGAACACATTGGGATATTTCAATAACGCGTAGAGCGATATGAGGCCACCCATGGAGCTGCCCGCGATGGTTGTGTTCTGCGGACCTATTTTGGTGCGGTAGTGCGCGTCGATATAAGGCTTCAGGTTTTTCACCAGGAAATCTACGTAAGCGTCGCCCTGGCCTTTGCCGTATTTGGTATCATATGGGTCGTACTCACTGATGCGATATTGTCCGCCATGATCGATGCCAACGATAATACACTGGTCCTTTGCGGGCACTTTGTCCATGATCTCGTCAACACCCCATTCGCCATAGCCCGAGGTATAATCGTCAAAAAGATTCTGGCCGTCGTGCATGTACATTACACGATATTTTCTGCCAGACGTGGCATAATCAGCCGGTAAGTATATCCAAACCCGGCGCTGGCGGCCAAGCTGCGGGATATCGAATTTCTCGTCCATGATATGGACGTTGGCGCTGGCTGTATGCTTCCTTTCGGGCTTTGGAAAATTGTCCTGCCACCCGGCGATGGTCATAGCAATTGTTGTGTCATGGGTGATGGTTGCGCTGCGGTTTTCGGTCATGCCGCCGGTTGCGTTGCTTTCTACTTTTTCCCAGCTGCCGCGTGTCACCTTGAAGTTATAACTTCCGGCCGGTAAAGATTTTGTTACTGTATAGCCGCCGTTATTATCAGACATCATTTCAGAGGCATTATCGGCCGGGTTCCAGCCATTGAAATCGCCTGCCAAAAACAGATGTACAACGGGGTCTTTCGAGGCCGGAATTTTAGTGGTTTTGAGGGTGACTTTTACCTGTCCGAAGAGCAAAAAAGTTTGGCAAAAAACCAAAAACGCGCAGAAAAAAAAATTTTTTGCCATTATAAATTGTCGTATTAACAGTTATTTTACCGGGAACGTTCCCGGTAACGTTTTCATTAAAGTATAATTATCAAAAGTGTAATTCTGACACTTAAGCAGGTGCCAAAACCCCGTTAATTATCAAATTATCAAAGAAATATTGCCAAAATTTTAACGAAAAACCTTCTTATAAAATTTTCTTAATAGTTAAAGAAACTGTAGAAATTTGATCGAAAATTATCTTTTATATAAAATTTGGATTTAATAGTTGTAAATGTAAATTAGTCACACGCAGTTTATGCGAAATTAACAAACCAATTTACAACCGGCGTGTTACGCCGCTTTTTTATCCAAACACAACTAAAAAGTATGAGAAAAAACTACTCAAAAAAGTTCATGCTTCTTTGTGCGTTCCTGATGATGTCCGTCGTGGCATTTGCGCAAAAAGGGAGCATAAAAGGTAAGGTAGTTGACGAGAACAACCAGTCGATGCCTGGTGTTTCTGTCAGCATTGATGGAACTACGCTCGGTTCCGTTACCGATGCCAACGGTTTGTACACTGTAACCGGTGTTACACCTGGCAATTATACCTTAACCGCAAAATTTATCGGTTATGTTGCAGGCAAGCAAACCATTACAGTAGGTAGTTCCGTAATTACTGTAAATTTCTCGCTTAAGCCAGAAAATACCAATTTGAATGAAGTGGTAGTTATCGGTTACGGTACACAACGTAAAAAGGACCTGACCGGTTCTGTTACCAGTGTGACTGCTAAGGATTTCAACGAAGGGCCGGTAACAACGCCCGAGCAGTTGATCACCGGCAAGGTATCGGGTGTCGAGATCACATCCAACAGCGGCGCGCCTGGTGCAGGAAGCACTATCCGTATCCGCGGCGGCGCATCATTGAGCGCCAGTAACGATCCTTTGATCGTTATTGACGGTATCCCGCTCAGCAATACGACTGTTGGCGGTGTTGCCAACCCATTGAGCACGATCAACCCGGATGATATCGAATCTTTCACCGTATTAAAGGATGCTTCGGCAACTGCGATCTATGGTTCGCGGGCTTCGAATGGTGTGATCATCATTACCACCAAAAAAGGAAAAGCAGGCGACAAAGTAAATATTAACTTCAACACGCTGAACTCGGTAGGAACTATTATTAAGGACTATCCTGTTTTAACTACCGCTCAATTCCGTAACACGGTTCAAACGCAGGATCCGGCCCAGGCCTCATTGATGGGCAGCGCCAATACCAATTGGCAAAAAGAAATATACCGGAACGCGCTAACGACGGACAATGATCTGAGCCTTAGCGGAGGTATTAAGGACCTGCCTTACCGCCTCTCAGTAGGTTATCACGATGAAGACGGTATTTTGAAAACAGATAACCTGAAGAGAACAAGCCTCGGGCTAAACACCAATAAAGACTTTTTCGATCACACTTTAAAGATCGACCTTGCATTGAAAGGCAGCTACACCGACAGTCATTTTGCCAACCAGGGCGCTATTGGTGATGCCGTGAACTTCGACCCTACCCAACCAGTTTATTCGGGTAATAAGAATTATGGCGGTTATTATGAGTGGCTTCAAAACAACACTCCAAATCCATTAGCTCCGCGTAACCCGTTAGGCCTTTTGGAAGAGCAAACCGCAAGAGGCAGCGTGAAAAGGGGAACCGGCGCTTTGACATTAAACTATGCTTTCCCCTTCATAAAAGGCCTTGAGGCTAATGCTACTTTCGGCTACGATATTACTGACGGCCAGGGCCATACGCTGATACCGGCATCAGCCGCATCGAATACTGTTACCAACGGATCTTATTCGATGTATTTCAATGAAAATTACACTTATAATACTGACTATTATCTGAAATATTCGAGAGATTTCAAATCGATCAATACTCACTTTGATGTACAGGCGGGTTATTCGTACCAGTATTTCCACTTCTATAATAAAGGCGAACAGGCATATGAAGCCGATATGGTGACGCCGGTGAATGGACCCGGTATTAACGAATACGGCCAATATTATATTGCATCTCCGTTCGGCCGTGCCAACGTGGACATTGACAATAAATATCTGATCACAGCAACTATCAGGGATGACCAGACATCGCGTTTCGGCCCATCGAACCGTGACGGCTATTTTCCATCGGTTGCGGTTGCATGGCGTATTAGCCAGGAAGATTTTCTGAAAGGTGCCACCGTGCTTTCAGACCTTAAATTAAGGGCAGGATTCGGCATCACCGGTCAGCAGGATTTATTAGATAATTTAGCGACTCCTGTTCAGTCTTATTTTCCTTACCTGGCTGTATATGAACCCAGCAATACCGGAGCACAATACCAATTTGGCAGTAATTATGTTACCACATTGCGTGCCGACCCTTACAATACAAACCTAAAATGGGAACAGACCAGTACTACTAACGTTGGTTTAGACTATGGTTTCCTGAACGGGAGGATCAACGGCGCAATCGACCTGTATTATAAGAGCACTAAAAACCTGCTCGAATATGTACAAATTCCGGACGGCACCAACCTGAGCAATTACATCAATGCGAATATTGGTACTTTGGTAACCAAAGGCATAGACTTTAGTATTAACTGGGTTGCCATTACCAATAAGGACGTTAACTGGACCTTGGGCTATAACGTATCTTACAATACCAGGAATGTAACCAATATATCGCTCACCGGAGATCCAAATCAAATCATTCCGACCGGAGGTATCCCGGGCGGCGTAGGCAATACGATCCAGCTCTACAAAGCCGGCGTAGCGCCAAACGCATTCTACGTTTACCAACAGGTTTATGGCCCGAACGGAGCGCCGCTTGAAGGCGTATATGCAGACCGGAACAATAATGGCTCAACGCTCGACGACAAATACGCTTATGAACAGCCGAACCCAACCTGGTTTATGGGTTTCAACTCGAACCTGAAATATAAAAATTGGGGCCTGCAGTTTACCCTGCGTTCAGACCTGGGCAACTATGTGTACAATGCTGAAGCCGCTTCAAACGGCGCTTATGAGAGCATCAAGTTCCCGAACTACCTGATCAACGTACCGGCAAGCGTACTGAAGACTAACTTCCAGTTGTACCAGCTTTATTCGGATTATTATGTAGAAAACGGATCGTTCCTGCGTATGGATAACGCGTCGCTCAGCTACAACTTCGGCAAAATTGCTAAAGTAGGTACGCTGCGCGCTTCATTCCAGGTATCGAACGTGTTCGTGATTACAAAATATACTGGTCTTGACCCAGAGGTTAATAATGGTATAGACAACAACCTGTACCCAAGGCCAAGAGTATTTTCTGTGGGATTGAACCTGGGACTTTAAGGAGTAGAGAACTGAAAAAAAAATATTTTAATGCATAAAGTATTATGAAGTTAAGACATTTAAAAACACTAGCGACCGTTACAATTATCGGTGCGCTGGTAACCACAAGTTCCTGTAAAAAGGACCTGACGCCGCAGGGGCAGACAACTACCGCGAGCATATACGCCAACTTCAGCAATTACCAGGGAGTTTTGGCGAAACTATATACTGCCTTCGCCCTAAGCGGACAGGCGGGCCCGGCGGGCAACCCTGATATTGCGGGTATCGACGAAGGTTTCTCCAACTACCTGCGCGAGTTGTACAATATGGAGGAGCTGACCACCGACGAGGCATCGATCCAGTGGAATGACGGCACCATTCATACTCTGCATGATATGACCTGGAACTCACAGTGCGAATTCATCGGCGCCATGTACGACCGTATTTATTATGAAGTATCGCTTGACAACGAATTCCTGCGTAATACCACTCCTGACCTGCTGGCTAAAAATGGTATCACGGGCTCCGATGCAACAACAGTAACACAATACCGTGCAGAAGCTCGTTTCCTAAGGGCTTTGGCTTACTTTCACGCGATTGATCTTTTTGGTAATGTACCGCTGGTGACCGAGGCTGACCCTGTAGGAGTTTTCTTCCCGCAGCAAAAAACGCGCGCCGAGGTATTTAATTACGTTGAAAGCGAACTGAAGGCCATTGAGGGGCAGTTGGGCGCTCCAAAATTTATGTATGGCCGCGCCGACCAGGCGGCCTGTTGGGCATTGCAGGCCAGGCTGTACCTGAACGCCAAGGTTTACACCGGTACGGATCGCAGCACCGATTGCATCACTTACTGCAACAAGATCATTTCTTCGGGCAGTTATTCGCTTGATCCGAAATTCCAGAATGTGTTCCTGGCTGATAACAATACTTCACCCGAAATGATCTTCCCTATCGAGTCTGACGGTATACATACCCAGGGCTACGGGGGTGTGACGTACCTGGTGCACGCGGAGGTTGGCGGCAGCATGGACAAAAGTGCATTTGGTATCGCCAGTGGCGGCTGGGCCGGTTTCCGTACAACTTCGAACTATGTAAGCCTGTTTGCCGATCCAAGCGGCAACACAGACAAGCGCGCCATGTTCTGGACCAACGGACAAACGCTTGACCTGAGCGATGAATATGATTTCAGCAAGGGTTATACTATTACTAAATTTAAAAACGTAACCAAAGCAGGGCTTCCCGGCAGCGACATTACGGGCAACTTTGTTGATACCGACTTCCCGGTGTTCAGGCTGGCTGATGTGTACTTAATGTATGCTGAAGCTGTGTTACGCGGCGGTTCGGGAGGCGACGCGGGAACTGCGCTTGGCTATATTAACCAGTTGCGTACAAGGGCCTATGGCGGCAGCGCTGCAGGCAACATTACTGCAGGACAGCTGACACTGCCTTTCATCCTTGACGAACGCGGCCGCGAAATGATGTTCGAAATGACCAGGAGAAGCGACCTGATCCGTTTTGGCGAATTTACAGGCAGCAAATATATATGGCAATGGAAAGGCGGCGTGCACAACGGTACCAGTGTTGACGACCACCTGCAGCTGATGCCTATACCACAGACACAAATTATACTTAACCCCAGTTTGAAACAAAACCCGGGCTATAATTAATTCAGACCAATGTGTTTAAAAGAGATAAAAAAATGAAAACAGTGTTAACAAAATTTTTAGTCATCAGCAGCGCAGGGCTGCTGATGCTGGCGTCGTGCAAGAAGGAAGGCGTTAAGGTGATGTCGAACGGCGGTAAACCGGGCGACCTGACTGCCAACACCACCACCCTTCCGCTCAATAAAGCAATGGTAAATGACACCACCAAGGTGATCACTTTTAACTTTACCAAAGCCAACTTTGGCTTTAGTGCCGCCGTGACCAATGTTCTGCAAATAGACGCGCAGGGCGATAACTGGGCAAATCCCACAACGTTCACTTTACCAAGCGGAACTTATTCAGAAGGTTTCTCAACATTTGATTTTAATAATCTTGTTTTGAAGCTCAACCTTGCTGCGGGTGTTGCGTCACAGGTAAATGTACGTATAGCGCATACGCTGGCAGCTAATGTGCCTGCGGTATATTCAAATACGCTTTCACTCTCGGTTACACCATTCAATTTGACATCCTGGGTATACGTAGTAGGCGCATTTGACGGATGGCCTCCATTGCCCGCTAAAGGAACCGACAGTTTGATTTCGGTTACAGGGAATGGCGTTTATACGGGTATTATTAATTTCCCTGCTAATTCAAATGAGTTCTTGATATTGCCTCAAAGCAATAATTATAATAATAAATACGCCAGTAACCAGGATCCTAATGCTGGTCCGACGAGCATAGTTACGCAAAATGCTTCTAATAACCTATCTGCCCCTAAAGCAGGAGGGCAGTATACGGTTACTTTTAATTCAAATACTGGAACAATATCGTTCACACCAGCTGATTATTATAGTGTTATCGGTGATGCAGCACAGGGTTGGGGTACTGACGTTGACATGAAATATATTAATGATGGAAGTAGTGACTGGGTTGTTACAACTCCATTGTTAGTACAAGCTGCGCCAAACGATGGCTGGAAAGTAAGAAAAGACCATGCATGGACAATTAGCTATGGAACTACATCGCCGGCTGATGGACATTCGCTGACATCTGCCAGCGGGGTGAATATTGGAAACGCCGTTGCCGGCACATACACTATTACCTTTTGGTTAAATCCCGCAGATAATTCAGGTGTTACTGCTTTTTATACGGCCGTAAAACAGTAAGAAAATTTATACAGAGAGTTGATTGATTGAAAAGCCCGCACCCGGTTTCCGGGGCGGGTTTTTTGTTGGACACGATTTAAAAGATTGCCGGGATAGAGCACCAGACAAATCGTGCCTGTTTTTGAACACGATTTTTTTGATTACAAAGATTAGCAGGATAAAAGCGCCCGGGTGAATCGTGTCCATCTGTAAAATCCTGGTAATCGTGTTCAAAACATAGGAGATTTGACAACCTTTAAAAGCTTGTCAAATCTATTCCAAAATGATAGTGTTTCCAGTTTTCAAATTGGAGCCCAAAGTTCATACAGGCACGCTCTACACTAAGCCGTGTTTTGGACCAAAAAAGTGGCATAAAAGTGGTTGAAAGTGGTCGAATGGTGGTATTTCACGGACGTTTTCGTCAGGATCGGACATTTTTGTGTGTATATGCTCCTGCTTATTAACTTACTCTATTACAGCACATTGGCTATTTCGCGTTCACAAAAACCGGTAAGTTTATGCAGATTAGACCCTTAGTGTATAAGTCAAAATTCACTAAATCAGTGCTTTATATGTAATTTGATGGTCTGAAGTGGCGTGAATGTGAACGGAAAGTGTGTTGAAGTGAATGGTGAATGGTCAATAGTGAATGGTGAGTGGTGAATAATTGGTGGCTTGTTTAAGCATTGACTATTCACCATTGACTATTGACTAACGGCTTTTTATATCCACGTAATCCCTTGTTGTAGCGCCTACATAGATCTGCCTTGGGCGGCCGATAGGTTCTTTGTGTTCCTTCATTTCCTTCCACTGCGCTATCCATCCCGGCAAGCGGCCAAGGGCGAACAGTACGGTAAACATATCCGTCGGGAAGCCCAGCGCGCGATAAATGATGCCTGAATAGAAGTCCACGTTCGGGTACAGCTTGCGGTCGACGAAATATTTGTCTTTCAGCGCGTGTTCTTCCAGCTTTTTGGCTATTTCAAGCACTTCGTCGTTGACGCCCAATTTTTCAAGGATATCGTCGCAGGCTTTTTTGATGATCCTGGCCCGGGGGTCGAAGTTCTTGTATACACGGTGGCCAAAACCCATCAGGCGGAACGGATCGTTCTTGTCCTTGGCCTTGGCTATCCATTTGTCGGTGTCTCCCCCATCGGCTTTGATTTGTTCCAGCATTTCGATCACTTCCTGGTTGGCGCCGCCGTGCAGCGGCCCCCACAGCGCCGAAATTCCGGCCGATACCGAAGCATAGATATTGGATTGTGACGAGCCTACTATCCTCACAGTCGATGTCGAGCAGTTCTGCTCATGGTCGGCATGCAGGATCAGCAGCGTGTTCATGGCATTCACAACTACCGGATCGATCTCTACCTGTTCGGTACGCTGGCCAAAGGTCATATGCAGGAAATTGGTCACGTAATCGTACTTATTCTGGGGGTATACATACGGGTGGCCCAATGATTTCTTGTAGATCCAGGAAACGATGGTAGCCATTTTGCCCAGCATCTTGATAATGCTCAGGTCGAGCTCTTCCGGGGTCTGATTTTGTTTTAATGACTCCGGATAAAACGCCGACAGTGAGCAAACCAGCGAAGAAAGCATACCCATCGGGTGCGATTTTGACGGGAAGCCGTCAAAAAACTTCTTCATATCCTCGTGCACCAGCGTATGGCGGCTGATGTGGTACTGAAAGTCTTTAAGCTGCTGCTCAGTCGGCAATTCGCCATAGATCAGCAAATAGGCAACTTCGATAAAGCTTGATTTCTCAGCCAATTGTTCGATCGGGTAACCGCGGTATTTCAAAATACCCTGCTCGCCGTCGAGAAAAGTGATAGAGCTTTGCGTAGCGCCGGTATTCTTATAACCAATATCAAGCGTTACATAACCGGTTTGGTCGCGAAGTTTGGAAATATCGATGGCTTTCTCACCTTCGGTACCTTCAATTACCGGCAGATCGTATGAATTATCACCTATTTTTAATTGTGCTGTTTCAGACATGGAAGTTCAGTTTATCCGGAAGCAAATGTAATTAAATTTTTAGTCCGGAAGTCCGCATAAGTCGGAAAGTCCGAAAGCGGTTTTGTCAAATTTTTCTTACATATCCCGGAATTCTTCTTGCGGACTTATGCGGGCTTTGAACTTGCGGACTAATTCGATCTTATCGCCTCAACCGGGTCGAGCCTTGACGCGGAATAGGCCGGGATGATGCCGGAAATGACGCCTATGGTAATAGAAGTGCTCAGGCCAATAATGATATTGCCCATATCGAGCACCACCTGTATGTCTGTGGCTGCTTTCACTATAAAAGTAAAGGCGTATACCAATCCGAGGCCTATCGCTCCGCCCACGAGGCACAGCACAATAGATTCGATAAGGAACTGCAACAATATGAAGTAATTTTTGGCGCCGAGTGATTTCTGTATGCCGATAATATTAGTGCGTTCCTTTACTGATACGAACATGATGTTCGCGATGCCGAAACCACCTACGAGAATAGAAAATCCTCCGATGATCCAGCCCGCTACCGTGAGGAAGCTAAATACTTTATCCAGCTGATTGGATATTAAAGTGGCTCTGTTGAGCGAGAAATTATCTTCCTGGCCAGGTTTGATCATCCTGATAGAGCGCATTAGTCCTTCCAATTCACTTTCAACATCTACATCGGTAAGGCCGGCTTTACCTTTTACAATAATAGTGGGCTGGTATTGATCATTCTGCACATCGATCACGTCCCGCGCGAAGTTCAACGGGATCATGATGGTCTTGTCGTCTGAATTGCCAAATATATCTTTGCCTTCTTTTGAGAATACGCCGATTATCGTCAGGTAGCGTCCCATCACTTTTACCTTTTTTCCGATAGCGTCCCCATTTGGAAAAAGATTATCAGCAATGTCAAAACCGATCACTGCTACCGGAGCTCCTGCCCTTGAATCGATATCGGTAAAATAACGGCCTTGAGCAAGGTCAAAATTCCAAACCTTGTCGTGGTCTTGAGTAACCGCATTTACCTGGACGCCCTCAGCTGTATTGCTTTTGTATTTAATGGTGCGGTCATTGATCTGTATCTCATAGGTTACGGCGGCTGCGGTTTGGCTTCGGCGTTGTAATTCGTAGAAATCTCTTAGCCTGGCATTAGGGCGCTGCAAGTATTTCCACCAGGGAAAATCTTCACCGCCTATCCAGGGCCATTTTTGTACATAAACGCTGTTCCCGCCAAGCTTGTCCACGCTTTTTTGCAGGTTGGCACGCAGCGTATCCACCGCCGAAAGCACACCGATAACGGTAAAAATACCGATGGTGACGCCAAGCAGCGACAGCATGGTGCGCAATTTATTCTGCCTCAATGCATCAAAAGCAAACAGGACACTCTCACGAAAAAGCTTAAAAAAGAGCATATTGAACTGGATTACACCGATTTTTATACGATTACACCGATGATAAAATCAAAAATCAAAAACCGATGTTTAAATTAGACAGCTTTTAACCAATTAAGTTACACAGGTCATAAACATTTTATCGAATCAGTTATCGGTGTAATCACTTGAAAATAATCGGTGCAACTAAGCGCAGCGATCTCATGAGCGCCTTTAAAAAAATACATTAACCGCGAATAATCCTTAAAATATTACGTACATTTGCGCCCTAAAAAATTCATTATCCGGATATGAAATTATCTCAATTTAAGTTCAACCTCCCTGATTCATTAATAGCACATACTCCAGCCGACGCGCGCGACGAATCGCGCCTGATGGTACTTCATCGTGATTCGGGCCAAATTGAGCATAAGATATTTAAGGATGTCCTGGATTATTTTGATGATGGTGATGTGATGATCATCAATAACACCAAGGTATTCCCTGCCCGTATGTACGGCAATAAAGAGAAGACCGGCGCAACCATCGAGGTATTCCTTTTAAGGGAACTGAACAAGGAATTGAGGCTCTGGGACGTTTTAGTTGACCCGGCGCGCAAGATACGCGTAGGTAATAAGCTTTATTTCGGCGATGACGATCTGCTGATTGCCGAGGTTGTGGATAATACCACTTCCCGCGGGCGTACTATCCGCTTCCTGTTCGACGGTACCGACGAAGAGTTCAGGAGGAACGTAGAAATATTAGGCGAAACCCCGCTGCCGAAATATATCAAACGTAAAGCTACTCCGGAAGATAAAGAGCGTTACCAGACTATCTTCGCTAAACATGAAGGCGCCGTGGCCGCTCCTACTGCAGGTTTGCACTTCAGCCGCGAGCTGATGAAGCGGCTGGAATTGAAAGGAGTAAACTTCGCAGAGGTTACACTGCATGTTGGCCTGGGCACTTTCCGCCCGGTTGAGGTTGAGGATCTGACCAAGCATAAGATGGATTCCGAACAGTTCATTATCGAGCAAAGACAGGCCGATATCGTAAACAGAGGTATCGATGAAAAAAAACGCATTTGCGCTGTAGGCACCACGTCGATGCGCGCTATCGAATCGGCCGTTTCAGCTAGCAAAACGCTAAAGTCGGCAAACGACTGGACCAGCAAATTCATCTTCCCGCCATACGATTTCAGTATTGCCAACACAATGATCACCAACTTCCATACGCCTGAATCGACGCTTCTGATGATGATCTGCGCATTTGGCGGTTATGAGCACGTAATGCACGCTTACGAAGTAGCCGTGAAGGAAAAATATCGCTTCTATAGCTATGGAGATGCAATGCTGATTATTTAAGCAGATTTGAGATATTAGATGTGAGATTTGAGACATTTGAATCTCACATCATTTAAAACTATATGGACGGCGACGGTCTCACATCTCAAATCTCACATCTCAAATCTAAATACTACGTTATCATAGTAGCCGGCGGATCGGGCACCCGGATGAAGTCGGCTGTTCCGAAACAGTTCTTACTACTCAATGGGGTTCCGGTGCTAATGCATACCATCAACGCTTTCTATAATTCCAATACGAGGCCGGAAATCATCGTAGTTCTTCACCCCGACTCGCACGAATATTGGAATGACCTGTGTGTTGAACATAATTATACTATACCTCATCAATTGGCCAATGGTGGTGAAACGCGCTTTCATTCGGTAAAGAACGGCTTAAGTTTGATCGGAGATAATGATGCTGTTGTCGCGGTACATGATGCGGTTCGTCCGCTTGTTACTCAGATTATCATCGATGAATCCTTCGACTGCGCTGAACAATACGGCAATGCAATAGTTGCTATCAAAAGCCGCGATTCGGTTAGGCAGATAAGAGATAACCGTTCACAAAGCCTCAACCGTGATGAGATATACCTGATACAAACGCCGCAGACTTTCCGAGCGGGCCAATTGAAGCAGGCCTACCTGCAACCCTACCTGGAAAAATTCACTGATGATGCCAGCGTAGTTGAACAAACCGGGGTGAATATCAACCTGGTGAACGGCAGCTACCAGAATATCAAGATCACCTACCCCGAAGATATTGCTATTGCCGAATTTTTATTACGGAAAGCGGACAATCAGTAGGCAGTTGACGGTGCGCAGTTGGCAGTGGAATTATGCCAGGCCTGCAAACTGGTAACTGCCCACTGCAAACTTAAAGATCAGGCTCTCCTGATAAACCCGAGTAGTAAAGCGATAATTGCGATCACTAATAAAACGTGAATAAGCCCTCCTGCGGAATAGGCGAAAAATCCGATCGCCCATCCTATGATCAGGATAACCGCGATAATGTACAATAAGCTTCTCATAATGAAATGTTTTTAGTTAGATGATGTTTTCCATATCATAACTTCTGCACTCCAAAAAGGTTTTAAAAAGAAAAACCCCGGCAAGCGGGGTTTTCTATAACGAAAGTCTCTTGCTAATACTCGTCTTCGTTGAAGAAGAAATCGTCTTTAGTGGGGTAATCGGGCCAAATTTCCTCGATATTTTCATAAGGCTCGCCATCATCTTCCAGGGCCTGCAGATTCTCAATAACCTCTACCGGCGCTCCTGAACGGATCGCATAATCTATCAATTCATCCTTGGTTGCCGGCCATGGCGCATCTTCGAGATGTGATGCTAATTCTAATGTCCAATACATATTTTTAAGCTATAAGGTGATTTTTTTCAAGTCGCAAAAGTATAATATTTTTAATCTGTTTATCAAATTATTTTTTCCAAAAATTCACACACGCGGTATCCACTGATTCTCAGTGATTTTACTATCATGGGCCACTTTCCGCGCCAACGTGAACAAGTAATCACTCAACCGGTTAAGGTATATAATTACCTTTTCGTCCACCGTACTTTCAGTTGCCAGGTGGACGCTCAAACGTTCGGCCCTGCGGCACACGCACCGTGCAATATGGCAGTACGAGATCGCATTATTGCCTCCGGGCAGTATAAAATGACGTAGCTCGGGCAAATGCTCGTTCATGGCATCCATTTCCTGTTCCAGTAATTCAATATCCGACATATGCAGGTCGGGTATCACCATCTTCGATCGCTCAGGGTCCGACGCCAGCGACGACCCTATCGTAAACAACCTGTCCTGCACCTGCTTCAGCAGATCCTTATCATGACCGCTGATGTCCTGGTCGCGGATCAGCCCTATATACGAGTTAAGCTCGTCAACTGTTCCATAACTTTCAATTCTGAGGTGATATTTCGGCACACGGGTGCCTCCTATCAGCGAGGTGAGGCCTTTATCGCCGGTTTTTGTGTAGATTTTCATACTCTGATCTCAGATTTCGTCCCAATAGCTATCGGGAGTCAATTTCGGATTTTTTTATCATATCCATTAGCCAATACGCTGCAAAACCCTTACTTGTTGCGAATGTTATTAATTTTGGACCAACGATCCGTAAGGATCATTTGCTTATGAAGACATCAGCTTTCAGCAAAAGATTATGCATCCTGGTATGCCTCACCGCGCTTTCAAGCCTCCGGTGCGGAGGTAACGACCGTCACGCAAATTTTAATTCCTCGGTTTCATCTGTAATCACAGAACAGCAATTCAATGATCTGTTTCCCATGCGCGATAAGTTTTATACTTACCGGGCGTTTATTACAGCCATCAACCGCATCGGCAATATCAGGATCAAAGTGGTGAAGCGCGCAGTATCGGTTTACCAGATCACAAGAACCAATAAGCAAACCGGCAAGTCAACGATCGTACGCCAGGATGAGGACTGGAACGAGGATTGGGCGAAAAAGAAACCAGACAGTTCTTACATCGTCGACTATGGCAATTTCTGCAACGGGAAAAATCAGCAAACCAATAAAAAGGAACTGGCGGCCTTCTTCGCGAACATCGCCCATGAGACGCGTCACGGCGAGAACGGCAAGTATAACGATGGCCTGATGTATATCCACGAGGCAGATACTTCACTGCCGTACATTGCCGAAAACGACAACTACCCTCCTGTTCCGGGGAAAAAATATTATGGCCGCGGGCCATTACAACTAAGCTATAACGGCAATTACGGCTATGCTTCGGACTGCATTTTCGGCGATAAAAAGGTGCTGCTCAACAACCCCGACCTGGTAGATACCGACCCCGTGGTAGCTTTTGAAATGGCCATTTATTTCTGGATGACGCCGCAAACCTATAAGCCATCAGCCCACGACGTAATGATAGGCAAATGGCAGCCAAAAGCCGACGACATAGCCAAACACCGCAGGCCCGGTTTCGGGATGACGATCGATATCATCAACGGGGCGGTAGAATGCGGCAAAGGAGAAGGTATTTTCAGTATGAATGACCGAATAGGTTTTTACCAGTATTTTCTTAAAAAGCTGGGCGCAAGCGACCCAAATTGTGCTTGTTCCTGCGGAAATATGACAGCTTACCAGTGATACGGTACACTAAGTGTTCATGATTACACCACAATCGACCATTAATAACCACATAGCATGCTGATTTAGTGTCATTTTAAGGACTACACTATGGGTCAAAAGTGTATGACTTAGCCATTTTCGTGAACATGAAACAGCTAATTTATTGTAATACAGCGAGTTACTACAGCGAAACGTGTACACACAAAAAAGCCCGATCCTGACGAAAAAGTCTGTCAATTTTCAGTTTTTTACACCTTTTTACCATTTTTCAGTCGTTTTTCGCCTCAAAATGGGGCTTGGTGTAAGACCTATGTGTATGAACTTTTGGCCATAGTCTGCGGGTTGGCAACACTATGTGTCGTCCTGAAAACAGTTGACTATCGATTTTCACATAGATTTGACAACTTTTGAAAAGTTGTCAAATCTATTCGTCCAGTCAGAAGCGCCCGCCTTACGTTGACAATAACCAAATTTTTGCGTACGTTAGTATAAAATCTGAAATGAAACGCTTATCAATAACCTGCCTCTTTGTATGCTGCATGCTGTACGCTTTCGGCCAAACCGAAGCCCAAAGGTTCAAAGAAAAGCAACTTCAATATCCTTATCTGTTAAAAACAGAATTAAAAGATCAAACTACTAAATATGATTTTGCCTGGATCTTTACTTATGCTGACAATTCTATAATCTATGGCTTTATAGGCGATAATTATCAGCGCATCAGGATCAAATTCATCACCGTTACGAAGGACACAAGCGATCCCGGCACGTACCACATCTATGGGAAATCAATGGTGAAGAATAACATTGATGAGTTTAGCGGAACGATCAAAATATCTGCCATCAGAAAGTTTAAACCCCTGCAACATGGTTGTGAGGATGAAAGTAAATACAAAGGGTATAAGGGCGAATTTATCCTTTTAGGAGACTATACTTTCCGGGAAAATTCCACACAAAACCATGCCGGAGTTTTTAAAGGTTCTCTTCGTTCTGACTTTTTTATAAACAAGAACGACGAAATACAATATGACGACATAGAGGATTGCTCAGACAGCTATACAAACAACCAATTTGTCGGCCAATGGACCGCTTACAAGGGGAGCGTTATAAAAAGGTGCAATTGGGGCGATTATAGAATACCCAATTCGGGCAATTTTGATATTGGTGCGGGCGATTTTTCACCAGGTGGGTATGACGGCAAGTATGTTCAAAATGGTTGGCAAAACCTCAATGATGAGAGAATCGAAAAGGCCAAATGGTGGGAATAACTGTTCTATCTTAGAAAATCTTCAAAATCTTTCCAATCCTGCAAATCGTGTTCTATAATTGCATATGAACTACCCCTTCGATGCCGCCGGGCTTACTTCGGAGCAGATCGACCTGTACCAGGAAACGTATGATACTTTGAAATCGAAGTTCCGCTTGGAGGTTACAGGCGATATTGATTTTCATCTGCCTGATTTCGAAGTGTTCCGGGGCAATACGGAAGTCAATCTTAAAGGTTCTTTTGTTATAAAAAACTCAAGAACTGATTGCTACGTTCTGTTCGTGGAGGTATATGACGTTCGCAGTCACGGGAATAAATATCCAAAGACGTCCGGTTATTATGAATACCACACCTGGGCGCTGGCTTATTTAAAAAAGGATTTCGGCCGTGTATTGATCAGGCCCGAAACATTAGTAGATAAATTAATCGAACTTGTTCATCCCGTCGAGCTGGATTTTGAAGAAGATAAAGCCTTCAGTGATACCTGGTATGTGTTAACCAACGACCGTTGGAAAGCCGAAGCAGCGATGAACCGCGATTTCCGCAATGTAGTGATGGATGTCCGGCATGACCATGTGGTAATTGAGATCATTGATCATACGCTCATCATTGGTCATAATCGCCCTGCTTCGCCTGATGCGTCATTGCAACTGGCTGAATTCGTGGTACGATTGTGCTCGAATTGCTGAAACCTGCAAGCAAAAACTCCCGGCAATAAATAACCACCGGGAGCCTATCAAAATAACATCGCAAGCTATTAGTTATTCAGCTTGATCATATTCATGGTCAGTTTTTTGTCTTTCTTAAAGTAATTTACCTGTAGTACATAACCTGATTGTGCCCGAAACAAATGCGAAAGGTCTGCTTTTGCATTTTTAATGGGAATTTTATCTACAGTAAATTTACCGTCTTTATATTTTATTTGCCCAAAATTATCGGTTTTCTTTGCCTCCGGATCAAGCCTGTCATGATCAACAAAGCTGAAAGTGATCTCTGAATTATCATCATTCTTCAGTGTGTACATATAATCAGTCCAGCCCAATATCTCCGCAACCTTTGCCAAAAGATAAGGCGCCATTAATCCTGCATAAGATGGAAAAAAATCCGTACTACCTGCAGCTTTTGGTATTTCAACTGCTTGTATTGCATTTCCGTCCATATTATACTCTATGGCAACCATATTCCCAAATTGCAGTTTAATAGGGCTTATTCCACCCTGAGAAATCACAGCAAATGCTATGCCTCCTGCGCTTGTCGCTTTTTTAAATTTCTCAGCTATTACCACATTGGTGTTATTCCTGCTTCGTACTATATTATGAATATACAGGTAGTAACCATCCTTAAGTTTATGATCTTCCATAGGCAAAAACTTCCCTAACGATTCTTCAAAAGTTTTGAAATTGCTTTTTAAGAGTTTGCCTTGCTTGTCAACCTCGATAAAGGCCAACCCATCTGGCGCACTCGTGTATGTTTTAGCCGATTTATAGTTCAGTCCGACAATAACTATCTTATCATTCTCAAAAATAGCATTGATGGGAACTACGTGATTATCGCCAAACTCGGTTGAAATATCAAACAACTGGCTCCCATCTTTTGTACTGTTAGCCAAAATGGAATGGTCTGTTTTCGTATTATACATCCCTCGTTCAACTCTCGACACTCCTGTCAAAATAATTTCATCATCGGCATTCAAATAATTCGGGACCATTAACTTTGATTTTCCTTGAGGCTCATAGGTTTTTTGCCACGAATTCTTTGTTGCTCCATCTATATAGCTAACTATAAAGGCGTTGTTTGGATCATTAAATATGTAGTTTACAAAACCATGATTGTCGTTAATGTCCAATTCCGGGGTCGCCATCAGGCTATAATTCTTATAATCGCTCCCTGTTGGTTTATAATTTACCTTTATCGAGTTCGAAGTCACTTCATTGGCTTGCTCGTCATATACTTTCAGCTCGATCGTTCTCGTTTTCTCATCGAAGAACTTAAAACAAAAATTATTGCCGTCAAACCCGCTGCTGACTAAGCTCCAGTCCTTAGGACCTTCAATATCTTTCGAGCCAAGCTCGTTCAGGTTTGCATCCACAAGATTTAGCCGGTATAATAGTGTCTTTCTATTAACCTTGTCAAACTCGTAAAAACTGAAATAGCCTTTTACCACGTTGTTCTTGGTAATCACGCCGATATTGCGCAGCGTAATATTTTTTACGCCATCGAATACTTTGGATGCATCTTGTGCGAGTCCTTTAAAACTAAAAAGAATCAGCACGAAAAAAAGGAATTTGGATTTCATGATCAATTGTTTAGGGTGTTATAGTCGTTAATTGTTTCTTTTGGAGCTGCGATAAGCGGTTTATTGTTCTGATAATAAATATCAGTAATTTCAATCATCTTTTTCAGATCGGCGGTATTTAATAATTTCAACAATTTTGCATATTCATCGTTGTCGCTGTCCGGCGCGTACGGGCTGCTGACGATCTCATATAAAGTATGCTTTTTCTCATGCGTACAAACAGCCACAAGGGCATCGAAAATAGAAGTTTTAATAGCGCCGTTTGATGGAAATAAGGCGTCATTCTCGATCAGCCGGAACAGGTAAAAGCCATAAATATCGCTATCTTTCGCATAAGCGGCCTCTTCAAAAAATGCGATCTTTTTAACTTTCTCCAGTTGCTCTTCATTGCTTAACAGGAAATCGGCTCCGGTCTTTGGGTGCTGGTCAAACCAGGCCTGCATTATAACTTTCCGGTTGGCGCAGTCAGGGTGGGTTTTCAGCGAATCGGCCATTCCTTTTGACTGGCTACCGAAGCTCATCTTTTTTGCCGGCCTGAGCAGGCCGGCATCGATATCTATCTTTTCTCTCTGAAAAAAGCTGCTTACGGTACAAGCGTTGGTCTTATGATCCGCCGAATCGAGCAGATCAAAAAGACGGGAAACATTTTTTCCGCTATAACCTGTTTTGCTGAACAGGATCATTCCCAGCGAATCCGCTGCCCATTCCTGTGATCGTGTGTGTTTCCGTCGGTCAAAAAAGTCGGTAAGCAGCAATCCTTCCAATTGCTTATTCACATTGTAATTTTGCCTTTTTATCGCTTTGATCTTTGCTGCAAACTCAGGCGAATTATATTTTTCCAGCTGCTTTATAATAGCGTTATTACTATGTTTCAACAGGCAATGTCCCAGCTCGTGACAAAATACCATCGCCAGCTGACTTTCATTTTCCATTACAGTTACCAGGCCCAGGTTACATACAACCGTTCCGTCCTCATAACTGTAAGCATTCACCTCTGGCGAACGGTCGATAAAAAAATGGAATTGGCTTTTATCCAATGAGTTTTTTTCAAGGATATGATTGAATATGGTGCTGAGATATGGGTAAGCCTTCGCATCGAAAAGAAATCCCTTTTCGTTCAGCTGCTTAATAATCGCTGTGTTTTTGTCGGCAATGATCTTTTTATAATCCTTTTGTATCTTTTGGTCGAGCTTGCCGGTATTGTCCGCAGCGGTATTGTCGAGGTGGGACTTGTAGGAATTTAGGTCTGCGTAGGTGTAGTTATTGCCCTGGGCAAATGAACTGACCCAGGTTCCCTGGCATAAGAAACATAGAAAAAGAAGCTTTATCCAGCCCACTATCCTCGGTGACATTTAGGTTATTTACCGATAAAGATAGTCTTTTTCCGGAAAATTCAATAGCTTATTCTTCGGCAATAGCGCTTATGCGTGTTCCGTATTACGCACCACGCGCTGGATATCAGGGTTCGCAAAATCATTCTCGATAAGCCCATCGCGCATACGTACAATGCGATGCGCGTGCTTGGCGATGTCTTCTTCGTGGGTTACTAAGATAATGGTATTGCCTTTGGCATGAATATCTTCCAGCAGGCCCATGATCTCGATGGAGGTTTTGGTGTCGAGGTTACCCGTCGGTTCGTCAGCAAGGATAATAGATGGATTATTGATCAGCGCCCTGGCCACCGCAACACGCTGGCGCTGCCCGCCCGATAACTCGTTCGGCTTATGGGTCACCCTGTTACCCAGCCCGACGTTGTCAAGCGCTTGCTTCGCCCGTTCCATCCTGCCCCCTTTATTTACTCCGGCATAAACTAACGGCAATGCCACGTTATCAAGAGCGGTATTACGGGGCAACAGGTTAAAAGTCTGGAAAACGAAGCCTATCTCGGAATTGCGCACATCTGCGAGTTCATTGTCGGTCATGTGGCTTACGTTGATACCATTGAGAATATATTCGCCCTTGGTCGGCGTATCCAGGCAGCCGAGGATATTCATCAGGGTCGATTTTCCCGAGCCGGAAGGACCCATCAAAGCCACAAATTCACCTTTATTGATAGATAACGACACCGACTTCAGCGCATGTATAGTTTCCGCGCCGATCACATATTTACGCCCGATATCTTTAATGATTATAAGTGGCTCCATCCGAATTTTTGTTTGCTTTGACTGTGCGAGCTTGTAATTTGTTACAAGCTCGCAGTCCGAAAGTCCGCATAAGTCCGAAAGTCCGGAAGAAAAATCCGGCGAACTTTATTATTTCTGCTTCAAAACAATATTTTATTGTCCCTAAATCTGAAATCTAACCTCAATTAATCTTTCGAAAGAAGTCCGAAAGTCCGCATAAGTCCGGAAGACCGAAAGAAAAATCCGGCGAACTTTTGAGGCTTTTCGGCGTCAATTCCAAATATCTTTTAACGTACAATTATAATCTGATCCCACAATCTATCTTTCGGACTTACGCGGACTTTCGGACTTCCGGACTACTTTTCAATCACCTTAGCGACCAAAAAATACTTCCCATCCTGCTTCGGGGCATTCAATAAGGCTTCTTCGTGCGTTATCTCCTGCTTCACCTCGTCATCGCGCAGCACGTTGATCTCGTCGGTCATATAAACGAGCGGCTCGACGCCGGTAGTATCGATCTCGTTCAGCTTGGCCATAAAGTCGAGTATCTTGCCCATATCACCCATCATTTGCTGCTTTTCGTCCTCGCCAAGCTCTAATCTTGCCAGGTGGGCTATCTTATCAACTGTCTCTTTGTCTATGGTCATCGCCGGTCGGGTATCGGGCAAATATAAAGAAAATCCCAGATCACATTCAGGCAACTCTTCCCAAGAGGGAAATCGCGCACTAATTTTGGCTGAAGCCCTTTCTTCTTTTTTTTCGGCTCCGCCCCATAAATAGGCCGGCAATGAATCTGGATCTTTTTAATTCATTGCCGTTGGCTTCAGCCAACGGTTAAATGAAAATAATCAGGTGGCTTTAGCCTCAATTGTACTCCTGGCATTTTAAAAGCGATTTCCCAGCTCTTCCTGAATTCCCTCCTGCTGAAACAGAAAAAATATTTACTTTCGCGGCATGAAGGAAATTGTCGTTAGCGGTATTCGTTCTACGGGAAAACTGCACCTGGGCAACTATTACGGGGCCATCCAGAATTTCGTGAAAATGCAGCACGAATACAATTGTTACTTTTTTATTGCCGATCTGCACTCGCTGACCACCCACCCTACCCCCGCCGACCTGCACGGAAACATCAAACAGGTGCTGGTGGAGTACCTGGCCGCAGGCATTGATCCTGAAAAGGCTACCATTTATATCCAGTCGGACGTGCCGGAAGTGGCCGAACTGTATTTATACCTGAATATGAATGCTTACCTGGGCGAGTTGGAACGCAGTACTTCCTTCAAGGACAAGATTCGTGCACAGCCGGACAATGTAAACGCCGGTTTGCTTACTTACCCTGTGCTTATGGCAGCGGACATTATCATACACAGGGCCACTAAAGTACCCGTAGGCAAGGACCAGGAACAGCACCTTGAAATGGCACGCACGTTTGCCAACCGTTTCAACCGTTTATATAACCACGAGTATTTCCCCGAACCCTATGCCTTTAACTTCAGCAACAACCTGGTGAGGATACCAGGGCTGGACGGTAAAGGCAAAATGGGCAAGTCAGAAGGTGAAAGCAATGTGGTGAACCTGTCGGATGAACCGGAAGTGATCCGCAAGAAAGTGATGAAGGCAGTAACAGACACCGGCCCGACAGCCGAAAACCAGGAAAAGCCGGTTGAGATACAAAACCTGTTCGACCTGATGAAAGTAGTTTCCTCCGCTGATACTTATGAGCACTTCGATAAGCTATACAATAGCTGCTATATACGTTACGGTGATTTGAAAAAACAGCTTGCCGAAGATATGATCATTGCCACATCGCCCATACGGGAAAAGATCAAAGAAATAGCCAGCGACGCACCTTACCTCAGGCAGGTAGCTAAACATGGCGCCATCAAGGCCCGTGAAAGCGCCTCGAGGACCATAAAAGAGGTGCGCGAGATCATAGGTTTTAGGAGTTTTTAACTCGTTAACAGATCACGGTTCAAGGTTCATAGCCGATCAGTAACCATTACTAAATATTTGTTGTTAGTTCATAGTGCATAATGTATCTTAGTCGGATATAGTCCATGAACTATCAACCATAAACTAAAGAATGCACATCGCTGTTGTAGGCAATATAGGCGCCGGAAAAACCACCCTAACTGAATTATTAGCTAAAAACTATGGCTGGTCGCCCCTTTTTGAGGCCGTCGACAACAATCCTTATCTGGAGGATTTTTACAGCGACATGAAGCGATGGTCTTTCAACCTGCAGATCTATTTTCTCAACAGCCGCTTCAGGCAGATCATAGATATCCAAAAGACCAGCCGGGATATCATACAAGACCGCACCATTTACGAGGATGCGCATATCTTCGCCGAGAACCTGCACGATATGGGCCTGATGACTACCCGCGACTACGAGAACTACCGCGCGATTTTCGACAATATTACCTCGTTCATTAAACCACCTGACCTGCTGGTTTACCTGAAGGCATCGGTACCTACTTTAGTGAACAATATTCACCGCCGCGGCCGGGAATACGAGATCGGTATCCGGCTGGATTATCTATCGAAGCTGAACGAGAAGTATGAAAAGTGGATCAAAAACTACAAGCTCGGCAAGCTGCTTATTCTTGACAAAGACAAACTCGATTTCGCCAACAATACCGAAGATATGGCGACGATAGTGGAGAAGATAGAGCGGGAGATAAACGGGTTGTTTTAGGTTGTACGTTTTACGTGATACGTTTGTATTCATGAATTAATTTCAGCCCTTGTTGGTCTTGTCACCAGCAAATGCACGAAAAATTAAACCGAAACATAAGAAAATAGGATGAAATCGCTAATACTTATCACACTTTTATTGCGGTGCTGTTTAGCCGTCAAGGCACAGCTTAATCAATCACAAAGCCAGGTAAAACAAGCGATGTCGAATGAGAAAGGGTGGAGATTTATAAACTATGGCACTGCGCTTGATGGAAAGTTGGACGGAGCGTTCTTTTTACAGTATGGGGAAGATAAACAACTCCTTGGAAAATCCTTTTACTTTGTAAATGATAGCTGTAAATTAATAAAATTCTCATATCTAAATAAGCACCTTAAGAATATCATTAAGGATATGAATAGTAGGTTCATTTCAAAGGGTGACAATATTTGGATTGATGAGAAAGAACATAGTAAGTATGAATTGATCCCAGACAAAGAAGGTCTTGGACTTTTTGACATTTTGGAAACTCCATATTCTGCTTCTAATTAGAGCCATGGCCTAACGAGCATATAGTGTCCTGACAACAACGACAAAGGCAAGAGCCGCTTTAACGTAAAACGTGCAACGTCAAACGTATAACCCAAGCAACGTGCAAATCCTCGGCGTCATCCCCGCCCGCTACGCCTCCACCCGCTTCCCCGGTAAGCCGCTGGTTGATATTGCCGGCAAAAGCATGATACAGCGGGTTTACGAACAATCAAAGAAGTGCGCTTTGCTGACTGACGTTGTTGTTGCCACGGATGATCAACGCATTTATGATCACGTTCTCGGATTTGGCGGGAAGGCTGTCATGACCTCAGCATCCCACCAAAGCGGCACCGACCGCTGCGCTGAAGTCGCAGAAAAACATCCCGATTTCCCAATCATCATCAATATCCAGGGCGATGAACCTTATATAGACCCGGAACAGATCAGCAAACTCATTTCCTGTTTTGAAGCGCCGGATACGCAAATAGCAACACTGGTGAAAAAGGTTCAAACAAACGAGGAATTATTCAACCCAAATTCACCTAAGGTCATTCTCAATAAAAATTCGGAAGCCGTTTATTTCTCCCGTTCGCCCCTACCATATATCCGGGGAAAGGAAGAGTCTGAATGGCTGAACCACTTTACCTATTATAAGCACATCGGCATTTACGGCTACCGGGCTGATATTTTACACCAGGTTACCAAATTGCCGGTATCATCGTTAGAAAAGGCTGAGAGTTTAGAACAGCTGCGCTGGATAGAGAATGGATATCGCATTAAAGTTGCCGAAACGGAATTGGAGACTTTTGCGATAGATACACCGGAAGATTTAAAGCGTTTGAGTTATGATTTTAATGGCTGAATAAATGCTATGAAAGGCGTTTAGATTTTAGCAGATATATAAAAGCATGTCATTTCGACGAACAGCTTGGACTGCGAGAAAGGGTGAGGAGAAAACTTATACGAAATTAATAACTCGCCATACATGCGGTACAAGGTTTCTCACCTGCACCCAAGCACAAACCTCCCCAGCAAGTTCGAAATGACATAGTTTTTTATAATTAAACATGCTGTAATCACGAAAAATCATTCAAATCATAGTTCAAGACAATACAACATTTCAACAACCCACAACCTTTTCAACAATTACGACCACTTCAACTTTTTTTGCTACTTTTGTATCCCGTACACAAACATTCCGAGCGGGCTTAAAACCCGCTCCAATAATAACTGATCATCATGACCAAATACATTTTTGTGACGGGCGGCGTTACCTCGTCGTTAGGGAAAGGCATTATTTCAGCCTCGTTAGCCAAGCTTCTCCAGTCCCGCGGGTACCGCGTAACCATCCAAAAATTCGACCCCTATATCAATATCGATCCGGGCACTTTGAACCCCTACGAACATGGCGAATGCTATGTTACAGAAGACGGCGCCGAGACTGACCTTGACCTTGGTCACTACGAGCGTTTCCTGAATACTCCGACTTCGCAGGCCAATAATATTACTACCGGGCGTATTTACCAGAATGTGATCAGCCTGGAGCGTGAAGGCGCTTTCCTGGGAAAAACCGTGCAGGTTGTACCGCACATTACCGACGAGATCAAGCGCAACATCAGGATATTAGGCGAAAGCGGTCATTATGACATCGTGATCACCGAGATCGGCGGTACAGTTGGCGACATTGAGTCGCTGCCCTTCGTGGAAGCCGTGCGCCAGTTCCGCTGGGAGATCGGATCGAGCAATTCACTGGTAATCCACCTGACTTTGATACCTTTCCTTGCTGCTGCAGGCGAATTGAAAACCAAACCTACCCAGCACTCCGTTAAAATGCTGCTGGAATACGGTATTCAGCCCGATATCCTGGTTTGTCGTACCGAGCATCATATCAACCAGGACATCCGCAAAAAGATAGCCTTGTTTTGTAACGTGAATATCAACGCGGTTATCGAGTCGATCGACGCTTCAACCATATACGATGTTCCGCTTTTGATGCTGAAGGAACAACTGGACAAAACGGTGCTGACCAAGCTGAAGCTGCCTCACAAAAACGAGCCCGACCTGGAAAGCTGGAAAGACTTTTTGGGCCGACTGAAAAACCCGACCGCAGAAGTGCGCATCGGGCTGGTTGGTAAATACGTTGAGCTGCCTGATGCCTATAAATCCATCAATGAATCTTTTATTCACGCTGGCGCTAAAAATGAGTGTAAGGTGCGTGTTGAATACATTCCTTCAGAACAGCTAACCCCCGAAAATGCGGTTGACCGCCTGAAAGGCTTGCACGGTGTTCTGGTGGCTCCCGGGTTCGGCGAGCGCGGGTTTGAGGGCAAAATTGAGGCTATACGTTATGTGCGCGAGAATAATATTCCGTTCTTCGGTATATGCCTGGGCATGCAGTGCGCGGTGGTTGAGTTCGGCAGGAATGTGCTTGGCCTGAAGAATGCCAACAGCACCGAGATGAACGAGAAGACGCCTCACCCTGTGATCGCTATGATGGAAGAGCAGAAAAAGATCAAAAACAAAGGCGGCACGATGCGTTTAGGCGCATATGCCTGCGACATAAAAAAGGGCACAAAGGCCGCAAATATCTATGGCAAATCGCGCATCGTCGAGCGCCATCGCCATCGTTATGAGTTTAATAACGAGTATCTTAAGCGATATGAAGAGGCGGGCTTTGTCCCGTCAGGCATCAACCCGGATAACAACCTGGTAGAGATCATCGAGCTCAAAAAACACCCCTTTTTCATCGGCGGGCAATTTCACCCGGAATTAAAATCAACAGTTGCTAATCCTCACCCACTTTTTGTTAACTTTGTCGCCGCTTCGCTGGAATATGCACGCCGGAAGTGACAATTACGTTAACAAACAATGGATAAGAATACATACACAGGTTTTTTCCTGATCGTTTTGATTATGATCGGGTCCTACTTCCTACTGAAGGGGCCGAGCGACCAGGCAAAACAACAGATAAAGCAGCGCGATTCAATAGCCGCCGCACAGGCGTCTGCAAAAAAAGCTGCCACCACTCCAAAAGCTGATACTTCAAAGAAGACCGCCGCGATGGATTCGGCGGTACTAAAAGCCAGCCCGTTCGGTACGGCGACTGTTGGCTCAGAAAGCTTCACAACGCTCGAGAACCAGGAAATGCGCATTAAACTGAGCAATAAAGGCGGCCGCGTTTATTCGGTAGAGCTTAAGAACTATAAAACATACGATAAAAAGCCGCTGATCCTGTTCGACGGCGGCAAAAACACGTTTGGGCTAAATCTTAGAGCCGGTGATAAAAACATCAATACCAATGACCTTTATTTCAAGCCAAGTGCCCAAAACCTAACCGTAGCCAAGAAGGATTCGTCCTCGGTGACCATGCGTTTGAATTACAGCCCGACACAATATATCGATTACGTGTATTCGCTGAAAGGCGCCGGTTTCAAGCTGGGCCTGACGATAAAGACGACCGGAATGGACAACGTGATCGCCAACAACAGTGCGATCAATCTCAACTGGAGCGCCAGCCTGATCAAGCAGGAAATGGATATGAAACAGGAGCGCCAGTATTCGGAAATATATTATAAAGATACCGAGGGTGAAATAAAGGATTTTGGCGATACAAAGGACGATCAGAAGAGCATCACCGATAAAAAGCTAACCTGGGTGGCTTTCAAAGAACGTTTCTTTTCGAACATCCTCATCGCTAAACAGGGCCTGGAAAAATCGGACCTCGCTGTAACGACTGATGCAGCCGATACGACAACTGTAAAATCGATGACTGCCAGCATGTTGCTTTCACGCGATAAGGATGGTAATTTCCCGCTGGAATTCTTTTACGGGCCAAATCGCTTTAAGATATTGAAGCAGCAAGGCGACGACCTGGATAAGGTAGTTGGCCTGGGATGGGGACCGCTAAAGTATATCAACCGTTTTGCTACGCTGCCGGTGTTCAATTTCTTCAACCAGTTCAACTGGAACTATGGATTGGTAATACTGGCACTAACGATCCTTCTTAAATTGGTGCTTTCGCCGCTTACATACCGCTCTTACCTGTCAATGGCCAAGATGCGTATCCTGAAGCCGGAAATGGATGAGATCAAAGCGAAGGTCGGCGACGATAACCCCACCCTGTTGCAGCAGGAATACATGAAATTGTATAAAAAAGCCGGCGTGAACCCGTTGGGGGGCTGTTTGCCCTTATTGCTGCAAATGCCTATCGTACTGGCCTTTTTTCGCTTCTTCCCGAACCTGTTCGAATTACGGGGGCAAAGCTTTTTGTGGATGCACGACCTCTCCACTTATGATTCCGTTATTCATTTTTCGCCAATATTCGGTGTGAGTCACATCAGCCTGATGTGTTTGCTGATGACCATTTCGACATTGGTTTATACTTATTTCAATAACCAGATATCAGGCGCTACCGGCCAAATGAAATACATAGGGTATATTACCCCTGTGATCTTCCTGGTCACGCTGAATAATTATCCGGCTGGTCTGAATTACTATTATTTCCTGGCGAACATGCTCACTTTCGGCCAGCAGTACGTTATTCGCCTGATGGTCGACGATAAGAAGATCCATGCACAGCTGCAGGAAAATAAAAAGAAGCCAGAAGTCAATAAAAAGAAAACAGGTTTCCAGGCGCGCATGGAAGCAGCGATGCGCCAGCAGCAGGTGCAGACTACGAAGGGTAAGAAGAAGTAGTCCGAAAGTCGGAAGATAAATGGAGACCTGGTAATTATTGCCGGGTCTTTATTTTTTACGTAAAATTTCTTTCGGTCTTTCGGACTTATGCGGACTTTCGGACTCAAAATCACTAAATTTGAATCGTGTACGCCATCGTCGATATCGAAACCACGGGCGGGCATGCCAGCGCAAACGGCATTACCGAAGTGGCTATTTGTATCTATGACGGTAAAAAGATCACGCAGCGTTACAGCACCCTGGTGAACCCGCGGATGGACATCCCGGTTTATATCCGCGCGCTGACCGGCATTACCAATGAAATGGTGCAGGAGGCGCCGCCTTTTGAGGATGTGGCGGCGGATATTTATCACTTATTGCACGGCAACATCTTCGTAGCGCATAACGTCAACTTCGATTATTCTTTTATCAGGCATCATTTGGGCATCGCCGGGTACGATCTGCAAAGCAATAAGCTGTGCACGGTAAGGTTGGGTCGAAAGATCATGCCTGGGCTGCCATCGTACAGTCTCGGCAAGCTATGCCATTTTTTGGGAATTGAAAACGACAGCCGCCACCGTGCCATGGGCGATTGCGAGGCAACGTCAACTTTGTTCTCGCTACTATTACAAAACGATACTGAAAATCATATTCAGCAGGCATTAAAGCAGCGCTCAAAAGAGCAGGTATTGCCGCCAAACCTGCCGAAACAGGACATCGACAACCTGCCCTATGCTCCGGGAGTTTATTATTTCCATGATGGAAAAGGCAAGGTGATCTATGTCGGAAAAGCACGCAGCATCAAGAAAAGGGTTTGCAGTCATTTCACAGGGAATAATGTCGGTTTGCAGCGGCAGGAATTTCTGCGCAACATCCACCACATTTCCTTTCAGGATTGCGGCAATGAACTGGCAGCCTTTGTGATGGAAGCCATCGAGATCAGACGCCTTTGGCCAAAATACAACCGCTCGCTGAAACGCTATGAACATGCTTACGGCATTTATGCTTTCGAGGATCAGCGCGGATACATGCGCCTGGCTGTCGACAAGCGGCGAAAATTGACGGCTCCGCTTTACACGTGCAACTCGCTGTTAGACGGGCGTAGTATCCTGACGAGACTGATCGATGATTTCAACCTTTGTCCCAAATTGTGCTTTATCCAAACCAACAGTGAACCCTGCACGGGTGCGCTGGAGCATCTATGCGCCTGCGAAGGCATCGAAAGCCCGGAAACCTATAATGAGAAAGTGCAATGGGCAATTGACCAATTAAGGGATAACCTGCCCACTTTCGCGGTACGCGACGAGGGCCGCCGGAACGATGAGCATAGCTGCATCCTGATCGAAAAAGGGCAATTTTATGGAATGGGTTATGTCTCGCACGAACTGGAAGTCAACGGACTGGACGAATTAAAAAATCACCTTACGCCCTATCCAGGCAATGATTATATCCGCAACATGGTTTCCAGCTATGCCATGCGTTACCCGGAGCGGATGGTTGTGTTTGGTTGATTAGTTTTTATTGATCGCTTTAAATAACTCTTTCAAATCGGCAGATTTAACGTTGCAGGTATTCATTGTTGAAGATTCATGACTTCTCAGATAGATTGATTCACCCGTCTCAGAATTTATTACACTTAGAATTTTAACATCACCATCCCTTATAAATAGTAAATAATAGAATGGCGCTGTTTCGTGAAGAATTTTTTCACCTAACTCTTGATCCGAAATTGTTTGATATTTAAGTCGATAATCTCCGAATATTTTGATGGCATCCGCAGCTTTGAAATCGCCCTTTAAATCAAAAAACCTATTAAAGTTCTCCACTGGGCAAAACAGAGTCTGGTTTTTTAACAATGCTAATTGATTGTTGTCGGTAATCTGATCGCCGGTATTTATTTTTTTACCCAATTCTAATTGAGCAACCAGCATTTGAATATAGTTCTTTAATATACCTGCGTTCCAATGGTACACATGACCGCCGCCATCAAATTCAAAATCAAACTTCTTTTGATCAAATGAATCGCTGTGTAACAAATGTATATCAGCCGATAGCTTAATATGAGCGAATTCATAAGTATGATGGTTTGTCTTCTCGTTTTTTAAGGCTGCTTCGGTTGGCCACCATAATTTAATGTAGATGCCTACGCCGTCTCCCCCACCATAGCCATGTGGAATGAGCCCGTTAGCGTCAAAACTAAAATAGGAATCGCCAGCTACTAGATTTGTATTAAGGCTTGAAGCAGCAATCATATCAATGCCTTTAGTCACAGTCCAATACTTTTTAAATACAGCTAAAAACTCATCAGCATGCGGAAAATCCAAGTCTTTGACTACTATATGTGTATATCCATTTTTGATTTCTTCGAGAGTATTCTTATCATAGATGGCAATCTGACCTTTAGAAATTTTTGCAAAGCAAACAAGTACTAAGGCAACGAGGTATATTTTTCTTCGCATTTTCATTGAGATTAGGTTTATTTTTGATAATCAAATATCTATATTTTCCTGAAATTATTTTAATTATCCAAGGCTTAACTAGGAAACTATCACATCAGAAACATGGTATTCAATTATGCCATGCGTTACCCGGAACTGACGGTAATTTTCGCATAGCCTGGTGCCCGATGAAAACTTTAACCGAATTTAAAGAATCATTGAATTTAGCGCAGCCCGATGGCAGACTTTCTGTGCAGCTGAAAAGCCTCTGGTATGATGGCAAAGGCGATTGGGACAAAGCGCATAGCCAAATTGATCACCTGACGGATCGGGAATCGGCGTGGGTTCATGCATACCTGCACAGGAAGGAAGGTGATATTTGGAATGCTGGTTACTGGTATCGCAAAGCAGGACAAACCCGCCCCGACCTGTCTTTGGAAGAAGAATGGGAGCAGTTGGTATTACATTTTCTTTGAAACCCGGATAGCCATCTTCTAAATCAAAAAATTATTTTCAAAAAAATTTGCGCAACCGAATAGTTGCGATTATATTTGCAACCAATCAGTTGCCAATAACATGAGACGAGACGTTTTTCAGGCTATAGCAGACCCAACCCGCAGGGCCATCATTACCCTGCTGGCATTGCAGGCCATGACACCCCACGCGCTTGCTGAGCATTTCGACAGCACACGCCAGGCTATATCAAAACACATTAAGGTACTTACCGAATGCGAAGTGGTAACACAAAAGCAAACTGGCAGGGAAAATTATTATCAGCTCAATCTTCAAAAAATGAAAGAAATAGACATTTGGCTGGAAAGCTTCCGCAAGATGTGGGAGGACCGCTTTGATCAGTTGGACAATTTATTGAAAGACCTGTAAACTAAAAAATCATGACAAACAACTTTGAATTCAAAGCAGACCTGCCCGCCAAAAAGATTTACGTGACCCGGGAATTTAACGCCCCGATAGAAAGCGTGTGGAAAGCGTTTACACTGCCCGAACTGCTTGACAAGTGGATGGGGCCTTCGCCCTATAAGGTTGTAACCCGGGACATGGATTTTACTATTGGCGGTGCATGGCTATATGCCATGGTTAGTCCTGAAGGCCAGAAACACTGGGTCTATAATAAGTTTACTACGATAGAAAATAGCAGCGCCATTTCATCAACGGGCATGTTTTGTGACGGAGACGGTAACCCAATGCTTGATGGGCCAAAATCATACCGGGATACTAAATTTTTATCCGTTGAGGGCAACAAAACTAAGGTCGAGATGATAATTACCTTCGACGAAGAATCTACCATCAAATGGTTCGTAGAAGGTGGCTTCAAAGAAGGCACTGCAATGACCTTTGACCAATTGGATAAGTTGCTTGCTGCAGAATAAGTTCCTATAAATCACTTATAAAAACTAAACAATCATGACAAACAATTTTGTATTCGAAAAAGACCTTGCCGCTAAAAAAATTCACGTGGTGCGCGAATTTAACGCGCCAATTGAAACCGTTTGGAAAGCCTGGACAGACCCTGACATGCTTGAAAAATGGTGGGGGCCAAAACCCTGGATAGCCAAAACTAAATCGATGAATTTCACAGTAGGCGGCGCCTGGCTATACGCCATGGAGGGCCCGGACGGCCAGAAACACTGGAGCTATGTAAAGTTTACGGCTATTGAAGAGGGAAGCAGGTTTGCGACCGATGCCCTATTCTCTGATGAGCACGGCAACGTGACGCCCGGAGCGCCGGTTGGTCATTGGGACAACAAATTTATAGCCTTAGGTAATAAAACGCAGGTAATGGTAGATCTCAGTTTTGACGAGGAAACCAGCTTTAAAAAGTTAGTTGAAATGGGCTTTGAAGGCGGCTTTACCATAGGTCTTAATCAATTGGATGAATTACTGGCTTCTTAAAAACGATTTATATGAGAAAATTAAAATTGCAAATGCAAATGACCGTCGACGGCTTCATGGCCGGACCGAACGGTGAGCAGGACTGGGTATTTATCTCCGGCAAACAGGATCCAGAGGCTTTACAACAGATCGTCGACTTCAGCGTCGGACTCGCGGCCAGCTGCGATACCATTTTGCTGGGACGCAAGCTGTCCCATGGAGGATTCATCGACTATTGGAAAAATGTGGGCGATAACCAGCCCGAAAATCCCTGGAATCCTTTCGGCAAGCTCATGGTCAGTCATCGCAAGATCGCTTTCAGCCATTCACAAACCGAAATCGCCGGGGAGAATGTCGAGGTGGAAAACGGCGACCTGGCCACCGCAGTACAAGAATTGAAAAAGCAACCCGGCAAGGATCTGCTTGTTTATGGCGGCGTCGGTTTTGTACGCTCGTTGGTCGATCTCAACCTGATCGATGAATATTATTTTATCGTCAACCCCGTAGCCATCGGCAGCGGACTCTCTATTTTTAAGGAAAGAAGGGTGTTTGAACTGGAAAGCTCTACCGCTTTCAAACACGGGAAAGTGCTGAATAAATATTTGCCGGTGTAAGGCAGTTAAAGATTTACGAAGTTTTAAAAACTTCGTAAATCTGCTCTGGTTAGATTATTCCTGCCTTGATCAACTCAACTTCCATCTGCTGCTGAACTTTCAATGCTTCTGCGCGGGCCGCTTCAGCAAAGTCTTCACTATTGGACGCATAGATGATCGCCCTGGAGCTGTTGACGATGAGTCCGCAATCCCTGGTCATACCATAGCGGCAAACATCTTCCAGGCTGCCGCCCTGCGCACCGATACCCGGCACCAGTAGGAAATTATCCGGCGCATACTTGCGTATGTTGGTAAACTCGGTGCTCTTGGTGGCCCCTACCACATACATCAGGCGGTCGGCGCCGGCCCAGGTATTGGCTTTTTGGATCACGGTTTCGTAAAGCGTATTCTTATCGACATTAAGGTACTGAAAATCTTTGCTCCCGGCTGACGAAGTTAGCGCCAGCAAGATCACCCATTTTCCTTCGAAAGCCAGGAAAGGCGTCACACTGTCGTGGCCCATATAGGGTGCTACGGTAATAGCGTCAAAGTCCATTCCGGTGGCCCCTTTATCGAAGAAGGCTTTCGCATACATACCGGACGTATTGCCAATATCCCCGCGTTTGGCGTCAATAATGCTGAGACAATCCTTAGGCAGGTATTCACTAGTTTTGATGAGACTTTGCAAACCCGCGATCCCATGCCTTTCATAAAACGCAGCATTGGGCTTATAGGCTATACAAAGGTCTTTGGTTGTATCGATAATGCGTTTGTTGAACTCGAAGATCGGGTCCGGATATTCTTTCAGGAAAGCGGGTATCTTGTCAATATCAGTATCCAGGCCTACACAAAGGAATGATCTTTTTTGTTTTATCTGCTCTATTAGCTGCTGGCGGGTAAGCATTTATGGGGATGATTTCCGGGGCACAAAAAAACTAAAAAATCATCGAAGTGTTATGATGTGGAAAGTTATTTTTTCAAAATTTTGTTTTGTGAATATAAATAGGTAAAATTGCAGCGTTATCCTTTGAATTTTTCTTGCACTAAAGAAACAATTTAAAAATCCACAAGCCATAATTTTTAAATGTTGCCGTAAGCAAAGCTGCAGGATAATTTCTCTCAAATAAAATATTTCCTTTTGAACTACTATTTTTCTCATGTTTGATACAACAGAATTGAACGACAAACTCGTTTCGGAGTTGCGTGACATTGCAAAGGGTTTGGGTATTGCTGATGCTGAAGAACAGCGGAAAGCCCAGCTGATAAGCAGTATACTTGAACAACAACAATTGATAGAGGCCGCGCGTGCCCAGCAAGCCACCGTGGCCCAAAATTATAGCCAGGTAGGCGCCGAGCCTGAAGTACGCGAAGTCGGCGAACGACAGCGTAAAAGAACCCGCACATCTACCGCAAAAGCAGGCAGCAGTGTAAAGCCAAGAGTTGAGGTACCGTTGGACGATACCAATCTTTTTGATGAGCCGGATGAAGCAGCAACGCCTGAAGAAAGCGATGATGAAGTGGCCTTCACGCCGGTTGCCGAGCAACCTGAACAAGAGGAGCTGATTGCACCCATCGAAGAGCCTGCTGTTGAAGAGCGTCCGCAACGCATCGAGCGCCGTTTTAACAACGGGCAGAATTCCAACCAGCAAAGGGCTCAGCAAGAAGCGATCAACCTGGATTTTGACAACGTGATCGTAAATGAAGGCGTACTTGAGATCATGCCTGATGGTTACGGTTTTCTTCGCTCATCTGATTATAACTACCTTACTTCCCCGGATGATATCTATGTTTCGCAGTCACAGATCAAATTATTTGGTTTGAAGACCGGCGACACCGTTCGCGGCAGCATACGCCCGCCGAAAGAGGGTGAAAAATATTTCCCGCTGGTACGTGTGGAAGCCATCAACGGCCGTAACCCGGCAGAGGTACGTGACCGTGTTCCGTTCGACCACCTGACACCGCTTTTCCCTTCGGAAAGGCTGGAACTGTTCACCGATATGAGCAACTATTCAACCCGTATTATGGACCTGTTCTCGCCTATCGGTAAGGGCCAGCGCGGTTTGATCGTGGCGCAGCCGAAAACAGGTAAAACCATGTTGCTGAAGGACGTGGCCAACGCCATCGCCAAAAACCATCCCGAAGTCTACCTCATCATCCTGCTCATCGACGAACGTCCTGAGGAGGTGACCGATATGGCGCGCAGCGTTCGCGCTGAGGTGGTTTCATCAACTTTTGACGAACCTGCCGAGCGCCATGTAAAGATCGCCAATATCGTACTGGAAAAAGCGAAGCGCATGGTTGAGTGCGGTCACGACGTAGTAATACTGCTTGACTCGATCACCCGTTTGGCTCGTGCCTATAACACCGTTGCACCTGCCTCCGGCAAGATATTATCCGGTGGTGTGGATGCCAACGCCCTGCACAAACCAAAGCGTTTCTTTGGTGCGGCACGTAACATCGAGGATGGCGGCTCGTTAACCATCATTGCCACTGCGCTTACAGAAACCGGCTCGAAGATGGACGAGGTGATCTTTGAGGAATTTAAAGGTACAGGCAATATGGAATTGCAGCTCGACCGCAAGCTGTCGAACAAACGTATATTCCCTGCTATCGACATCACGGCTTCAAGTACCCGCCGCGACGATCTGCTGCTGGACCGCGATACTTTGCAACGCGTTTGGATATTGCGCAACCACCTGGCTGATATGAACTCACAGGAGGCAATGGAGTTCCTGCAAGGCCAGATCAGGGGTACCAAAACCAACGAAGAATTCCTTATCTCGATGAATTCTTAATATTTTTGTGCAAATAGTTCATAATTCATGGTTCATAGCAAATTGGCCATGAACTATCAACCATGAACTATGAACTTAATGATGAAAAAGCGCATAAGTAAACATGTCCCCAATGCTATCACTTGTGCTAACCTGTTTAGCGGCTGCGTAGGCATCGTTTTTGCTTTCCAGGATCAATTAATATTTGCCGCATACGCCCTGTTCCTGGCTGCCATATTTGATTTCTTTGACGGATTTGCCTCAAGGGTGCTAAAGTCGTTTTCTGGTATTGGAAAAGACCTGGATTCGCTGGCGGATATGGTAAGCTTTGGGTTTTTACCCTCAGCGATCATGTATGAAATGTTCCTGGAGTCGCCCCAAACGCCGACGATCAGCCCGTATATCAACTTTGCCGCTTTCCTTATATCTGTATTTTCAGCTTTAAGACTGGCCAAGTTCAACAATGATACCCGCCAGGCCGACAGTTTTATTGGTCTGCCAACACCCGCCAATGCGATATTCATTGCCTCGCTGCCGATGATCCTCGAGCATCATACAACATTCTCAAAATACATCCTCAACCAATATGTTTTGACCGCACTGGTGCTGGTAATGGGCGGCCTGCTGGTATCCGAGATACCGATGATGTCGCTTAAATTCAAAAATGTCGACTTTCAAAAGAACATCTATCGTTATTTGTTGCTGATGTTTTCGGCTATCTTGATACTATTTTTTAAATTTACCGCGATTCCGGTGGTCATCCTGATGTACATCATACTGTCGGTAATTCAAATTAGATTTTCTAATCCGGCGGTCATGAGCAGCCATCAAAAACAAGGCAAACGCTCCTGACCGTAAATAAATGCTAAAAATGAAAAAGTTCCAGGCCGAAATTGACGTAATGCCCAAAAAAGACATCCTTGACCCGCAAGGCAAAGCCGTAACCGGAAGTATGAAAAACCTGGGCCTGACCGAAATCCATAACGTACGCATCGGCAAGCATATCTCGCTCGAGATCGAAGCCGACAGTGAAGCAACTGCGAATATCAAAGTGGAGCAAGCCTGCAAAAACCTGCTGGCTAACCTCATCATGGAAAGCTATCATTTCAGCGTAAAGGAAGTTTAAAGCTCGGCTTCTTTTTCAGCCTTTAATATGGTAAGTGCTGCCATACTCTGACCGATCAGCTCTTCAGCCTGAGTGAACTTGGCCGAAATAGTGCCCCGATCGTGCCCGCCTGCTTTGCACAGTTGTTCTATTTCCTGCAACAATTCCTGCGAAAGCGTCATGCCAAAAAACCCCATCGACGGCTTTAATTTATGAGCCGCGGCGGCCGCTGCCGGCCAATCCGATGTATTCAAGGCAGCACCAATAGCTCCCAGCATCTCCGGGGCTTGTTGTAAGAGCATATCGATAGATTCGACCACAAACTCGTTACTGCCATCGGCAATTTCGTATAAAAATGTTAGGTCAAGATTCTGATCAGAAGGGGTCACTGGCACTAAGTAATTTAAGGGTCAATCCAAAATTATAACTTTTTTACGTGCAAATTGCTTTTAAGTTCTCTTTTCAGCCGGGCAATATTTTTTTTCAGTACCGGGTGAATTAGTCCAGGGGCTATCTCGGCCAGCGGCGCAAGGGTAAACATGCGGTTGTGCAGCTCGGGATGTGGCACGGTTAATTGATCTTCATTGATCACTTCCGATCCATAAAACAAGATATCAATGTCAATGATCCGCGAGCCCCATTTCACCTCGCGTTCGCGGCCCATGGCTTTCTCGATATTTAATATTTTGTATAATATTTCTTTCGCCGGAATGTTTGTCTGTAATTGAATAACCTGGTTCAGATAATCAGGTTCATCCGTTTTCCCCCACGATTGCGTTTCATAAATTGATGACCTGGCGACCACAGGAGCAATTTCCTGTTCAATATGCGCTATTGCCTGTTGCAAGTAGGCCTGCCTGTCACCTAAATTACTCCCCAGCAATAAAAAAACATCACTCATTTGTTGTAACAAATATTATAGATTTAGCTCTCAATGTTATACATAGCTAAATGCTAATTTTGCATAGGTAAAAGATTTATAGTACTTAATGAAACAATTCTTCAAATTTGTTTTCGCCACGATGGTGGGGATCATACTAATTAGTATCATCTTTATCGTTATCATAATCGGGATACTGGTTGCGGCGAGCGGCGAAAAGCACATTGACGTAGACCAGGATTCTGTTCTTCATATTAACTTAAACGCAGCAATTCCCGAGCGCACCCCGCATAATCCGTTAGAAGGCCTTGGCTTTCTTGGCATCGAAAGTGAAAAGGTCATCGGCCTCAATGACATCCTGGCTAATATCAAAAGGGCAAAAACAGACCCGAATATCAAAGGCATCTTTCTTGATGAAAGCTATATGCTTTCGGGCCAGGCCACAACCGAAGAAATACGCAACGCGCTGATCGACTTTAAAAGATCAGGCAAGTTCATTATCGCCTATTCAGAAGTTTATACACAGAGCTTCTATTACCTGGCATCGGTAGCTGATAAGGTTTACATCAACCCGAAAGGGATGTTTGAGTTCAGGGGCTTCAGTTCAGAGATTACCTTTTTAAAGGGAACTTTGGATAAATTAGGCATCGAGGTACAGGTGATCAAAGTGGGAACTTACAAGAGCGCTACGGAGCCTTTTGTACTCACCAAAATGAGCCCGGCAAACCGCGAGCAGGTTACATCATACCTTGGTTCGCTGTATGATCATTTTCTTACCGGCATTAGCGAAACCCGCAAAGTCAATAAGGATTCGTTGTTTAATATCGCCAACAACATGCGTATCCAGTTCCCGGAGGATGCAATGAAATATCACCTGGTTGATGGTTTGAAATACCGCGACGAGGTGCTGGATGAGTTGAAGGAACGTACAGACGTAGCCTCTAAATCTGACCTGCACAGCGTCGAACTGGCTGATTATACCAATGCGGCTGATAAGCCTGAAAAGAAAGAATCAAAAAACCATATTGCCATTATTTACGCATCCGGCGACATACAAGGCGGTGATGGGGACGAAAATACGATCGGCTCCGACAGAATCTCGGAGGCCCTGCGCAAAGCGCGGCTTGATGACAGAGTGAAAGCTGTGGTTTTCAGGGTGAACTCGCCTGGCGGCAGCTCGCTGGCATCGGATGTGATCTGGCGCGAGGTATACCTCACTAAAAAAGTAAAACCGATCATCGTTTCTATGGGCGACCTTGCTGCGTCGGGTGGTTATTATATCTCATGCGCTGCCGATTCTATCTATGCTGAACCTAATACTTTGACCGGTTCCATCGGCATTTTTGCCATCATCCCCAACCTGCAAAAACTGTTCAATGATAAGCTGGGCATGACCTTCGACGGCGTAAAAACCGGCAAATATGCTGACCTGGGCGACGTGAGCAGGCCGTTATCGCCTGAAGAAAAGGCTATTTTACAAAATAACGTGAATCGCGGTTATGACGAGTTCACCAAAGCGGTAGCTGACGGCCGTCATAAAAGCCAGGCCTATATTAATAGCATTGGCCAGGGCCGGGTGTGGACAGGTTCGCAGGCAATAAAGATCGGCCTGGTCGACAAGCTGGGTAACATCAATGATGCTGTCAAAAGCGCGGCTAAAATGGCCCACCTCAAAAATTATGCGCTTTACGCCTATCCTGAACAGAAAAGCATATTTGCGAAATTGGGTAGCGGTATGACCGAGGAGATGAAATCCAAATATATCAAGTCGGAACTGGGGGAAGACTATATTTACTACCAACAGGTAAAAAATCTCAACAAAATGATGCGCACTCCGCAAATGCGCATGCCGTACGATATTTCCGTTCATTGATCGTTCATGGTTCATAGACTATAGTTCATGGCAAATTATCCTGGTCACATTTTACTATGAACCATGAACTATTAGCTATGAACTATTTTGTACTTTTACGGGCTTAATACATGGAAAATAAACCCATTGCCCGCACCCTGAGGCTCCTTGGTCAATTGATGGAATTGCACGACGAAAATCCGTTCAAGATCAAATCGCTGGCCAATGCTGCTTTTAAAGTGGACAAACTGCCCTTCCAGATCGCTAAAAAAAGCCCCGATGAGATGGAAAAGATCGACGGCATAGGCAAAAGCACTGCTACCAAGATCGCTGAATTGCTGCAAACCGGGCACATCACCGAAATGCAATCGCTTTTGGACAGAACACCCGAAGGCGTGGTTGAAATGCTGGGAATTAAAGGCATCGGCCCGAAAAAGGTGGCTACGATCTGGCACGAGCTTGGCATTGAAACGGTCGGCGAACTGTATTACGCCTGCAACGAGAACAGGTTGATAGAGGCCAAGGGATTTGGCTTGAAAACGCAGGATGAGATCGTGAAAGTGATCGAATTCCGCATGGCCAGCAACGGCAAATTTCTGTATGCGCAGGCAGAACATGAAGCCAATGAGCTTTTCCAGAAAATAAAGAATATTGTGCCTGACGCATTGCTAAACTTTACCGGTGAATATCGACGTCGCTGCGAGATCATTACCGAGCTTACTTTTTTGGCGGGAACTGAATTCCAGGATGCCGATATAGCGATCCTCTCCAATTCGGGCCTTTTGAATGACCTGAGCGTTGACGGGCATCACTTAAAAGGTGAAACCGCGAACGGGTTATTGGTCAACATCGAGGTTACTTCGCTTAACCTGTTTTATAGCAAGCTTTTCCGCAGGACGGGCAGCCCGGAACATGTACAGGCAGTTACGGCCCGTATTGTCGGCAGCATTGACCATACTGAGAACGAGGAAGTGATATACAAAAAAGCCGGCCTTGAATGGATGCCGCCTGAACTGCGCGAGGGAGATGCTTTTATAGCCAAAGCAGCCAGTAATTCTTTACCCCATTTGATCACTTTCCATGACTTGAAAGGCAGCCTGCACAACCACAGCACCTGGAGCGATGGCGTACATACGCTGGAAGAGATGGCGCTGTATTGCCGCGATGAGCTGAAACTGCAATACCTGGGTATATGTGATCACAGCCAGAGCGCGTTTTATGCCAAGGGTTTGAACATAGAACGTGTTTTGCAGCAACATGAAGAGATCGATCACCTGAATAAAAAGCTGAACGGTTTTCATATTTTCAAAGGCATCGAATCAGATATTCTGAACGATGGATCGCTGGATTATCCCCAAGAAATATTGAAACGCTTTGATTTCATTGTGGCGTCGGTGCATTCAAACCTGAAAATGGATAAGGACAAAGCCACCGCCCGTGTGATAAAAGCTGTAGAAAATCCATACACAACGATATTGGGCCACCCTACCGGCAGGTTGCTGCTTAGTCGTAAAGGCTACGATCTCGATTTCAAAAAAGTGATCGATGCCTGCGCCGCAAACAACGTCGTTATCGAGATCAACGCCAACCCGTTGCGCCTTGACCTTGACTGGCGCTGGCACCAGTACGCATTAGACAAAGGCGTAAAGTTATCTATTAACCCGGATGCTCACCGCAAGGAAGGTTTCCTGGATATGCATTACGGCGTTCTTGCAGCCCGTAAAGGCGGACTAAGCAAAGAAATGTGTTTGAACGCTTTTTCACTTGATGCTATAAAAGGGATTTTTGAGCAGAAAAGGCCAAAGAAATAAATTCGATATTGAGCATTCGAAATAAGAAAACATGCTGACTGACAAAGTTCGCGACATACAACGATCAAAAAAACAGCCGTCCATACTGGTCATCGGCGACCTGATGATCGACCATTATATTTGGGGTGATGCTACGAGGCTTTCACCGGAAGCACCGGTGCCAATCGTTAATGTTAAAAACGAATCCACTACGCTCGGCGGTGCAGCGAACGTTGCCCAAAACCTGGTAGCTTTAGGCGCAAATGTTACGTTAAGCGGCGTGATCGGTAATGATGCTTTCGGCGCCAGGCTGACTGAAATTATGGTTGCTGAAAATCTTGCCACTGACGCAATCGTGTCGGATAGTCGTCGTCCCACAACGGTGAAGACGCGGGTGGTAGCCGGCAGCCACCAGCTGGTACGTGTGGATCGGGAAATTACTGATCCGATATTAAGTGAGTTGGAAGATGAGCTCATAAATAGGCTCGACCATTGCATTAACGAGGCCGATATTGTGCTGTTCTCCGATTATGGGAAGGGATTGTTCTCAAACGATTTGACCCAGCGGCTGATTAAACTGGCGAAAACGAAAAATAAAAAGGTAATCATCGACCCGAAAGGGCTTGATTACAGCAAATACAAGGGATCATTCCTCATAAAACCCAATCGCAAAGAACTTGCGGAAGCAGCCAAAACAGAAAGAATCAGGAATATTGATGATCTGCAAAAGGCTGCAAGGATCATCCTAAAGGAAACCGGCGCGGAATATTTGGTGGTGACGCTTTCGGAAGAAGGCATGGTAATACTGGACGAACTCAGTTACAAATTACTGCCGGTAAAAGCGACAGCCGTTTTTGATGTAACTGGCGCTGGTGATACTGTACTGGCCACTATGGCTTACTTCATTGCCTCTGGATTAAGCCTTGAGGAAGCCTGTGAGCTTGCGAATCATGCGGCGGCGATCGTCATCCGGCGCGTTGGGAGTGCCACGACAACTATTGACGAGATATTAGCGGACATCGAAAAAGATACCCATGACTAACACCATTATAGCAGAATTAAAAGCTCACCAGGAACTCATACAAAAAGTGATCGATTCGTTGAGTGGCGATATTGAGAAAGCGTGCGAGTTGATGGTCTCGACCCTGAAGAGCGCGAATAAAGTACTGCTTGCCGGCAACGGCGGCAGCGCAGCCGATGCACAGCATATAGCTGCTGAACTGAGCGGTCGTTTTGTAAAAGAGCGCCGGGCTTTACCGGGTATTGCGTTAACTACAGATACTTCAGCCCTCACTTCGATCGCTAATGATTATGGCTATCAGCACGTATTCTCGCGCCAGGTTGAAGCGCTGGCCAGCGAGAATGATCTTTTTATAGGCATTTCCACCAGCGGTAACAGCCAGGGCATATTGAATGCGCTTGAATCAGCAAGAAAATTGGGCTGCAAAACCCTGGGCCTTTCCGGCAGGAATGGCGGTAAAATGAACGGGCTTTGCGATCTTAACATTATCGTCCCTTCTGACGTGACTGCCCGCATACAGGAAATGCATATCCTGATTGGCCATATCCTGTGCAAAGCAGTGGATGAAGCATTTTGACCAAATAAAACTTACGAAGTTTTCAAAACTTCGTAAGTTTAGCTCCGTAGCATGAGACCCCGGATCGAAAAAACCCTTCTTGATAAAATTTGCGATTTACCCGCCATGAAAGCACGCGTAGCCGGCTGGCAACAGGAAGGCAAAAAAGTGGTATTTACAAATGGTGTTTTCGACCTGCTGCATATCGGGCATATCACTTACCTGGCCAAAGCATCTGAACTTGGCGACAAACTCGTAATTGGTCTTAATTCGGATATCTCAGTAAAAAGGATCAAAGGTGATGACCGCCCGGTGAATGATCAGAACAGCCGTGCGGCATTGTTAGCGGCATTGTTTTTTGTGGATGGTATAGTTTTGTTCGAAGAAAACACGCCGTTGAACCTAATCACTTCACTGATGCCCAATATCCTGGTGAAAGGGGCCGATTATGCTATTGAAAACATTGTAGGCGCGAATGAAGTGATGGCCAGGGGCGGCGAAGTGAAGACCATTGATTTTGTAGAAGGTTATTCCTCCACTTCCATCATCAATAAGATCCGTAAACAGACCACCTGAGGCATGAAGATACTGGTCATCCGCTTTAGCTCGATGGGCGACATTATTTACACCACGCCCGTGGTACGCTGCCTGAAAACGCAATTGCCAGATGCCGAAGTGCACTTTCTCACCAAACCCGCTTTCAAATACATTTACGACAATAACCCGTACGTTCACAAACTGCTGCTGCTGAAACCGACGCTTTCAGAAACGATCAGCGACATTAAGGCGGAACATTACGACTATATCATAGATCTACATAATAACCTGCGCACGGCGATTATTAAATTGCGAACGGGCGTAAAATCGTCGACCTACAAAAAGCAGCCTGTCCGAAAATGGCTTACCTTAAAATTCCACCTGAAACTGGTTGAGCCTGTCCATTTGGTGGAACGCTATATGAAAGCCGTTCATTTCCTCGGCGTAAAAAACGATGGCAAACCAATAGATTATTACATCAAATCGCAGCACGATCTTCAAAAGTTGCTGCCAGCATCCCACCAAAACAATTATATCGCCTTTGTGATCGGCGCTACGCATTTTACCAAACGTATGCCCAACGAAAAGATCATCGCCATTTGCCGGGAAATAAACCACCCCGTCGTACTGTTAGGCGGTGAAGATGTCAAGGTCAACGGAGCTGAAATTGCCAATGCTGTCGGCGGTAAAATATACAATGCCTGCGGCATTACCTCATTAGACGAGTCGGTATTCATTGTCTCCAAAGCACAAAAAGTCTTGGGTTTCGATACCGGTTTGACGCATATCGCAGAGGCATTTAACATACCTATCGGTTCGATATGGGGCGGAACCGTACCGGAGTTGCTCGGGGTTCAGCCTTATATGGTAAAAGACACGAAAGTGATAGGCATTGAGCTGTCATGCAGGCCCTGCTCGAAATTCGGATTAGAAAAATGCCCGCTCGGGCATTTCAAATGCATGAAGGATATTCCGAATGAAATTGTGAGTAGCTTTGCAAACAATTGGCCCTGAGACTTATTATCCTGATATGAAGAACCTTCTGTTGATCCGCCACGCTAAAGCCGTGCACGATAATGCCTATAAGGATTTCGAAAGGCCGCTTACCGACCGGGGTATCAAAGATGCGCAATTCATGGCTGAAAAGCTTCTTGAAGAAAAGATCGTTCCGCGGATACTGGTTACGAGCCCTGCGCTGCGGACATTATCTACCGCTGATATTTTTGCCGAGTTTCTTTCGTTATCCAGACCGAAAGAAGACGTCAGTATCTACGAGGCAAGCCGCATTACGTTACTTGGCGTGATCAACGGATTTGACGACGAATACGATTTTATCGGATTGGTAGGGCACAACCCCACCGTCGAGGGCCTAAGCGAGTATCTTACCAAAATACCCCTCGGTTTCCCCACTTGTGGTGTCGCATTGATCGAATTTCCGGTTGACAACTGGAAAATGGTCAGCGGCGGTACCGGTACGCTGAAATGGCACGCCAGTCCGAAAGATTAGTTAAGGCAATAAGTTTTTCCCGGCAACGAACGGATATAACCCTGCATTTCCATATTCAGCAGGTTCATTGCCAATTGGCTCATCGGCATATTGGCTTTGATGGTTAAATCATCTATTGCCAGCGGCGCTTTATGCTGGTGAATGATATTGAATATCAATCTTTCATCATCTGAAAGGTCCATAGGCAGCATCAATTGTTCTTTCTTTGGCTTGATGATATCGCCCTCCTCCCAACCCAAACTATACGCAAGGTCGGCGGCACAGGTAAGCAGCGCGGCTTTATTGTTCCTTACCAGGAAATTGCATCCTTCAGAAAATTCATCATTGATCCGCCCCGGAAAAGCGAACACATCCCTGTTATAAGAATTGGCTATCTCAGCCGTGATCAATGCACCGCCCTTGATGCCGGCTTCTATAACAACCGTTGCGTCCGTCATGCCGGCTACGATGCGGTTCCGTTGCGGGAAATTATCACGATCGGCTATGGTGCCTGATGGGTATTCGGTCAATATACCTCCATTTTCCTTCATCTTTTCAGCTAATGAACGATTAGCCGCCGGGTACATCATCTCCAACCCATGTCCAAGCACGCCTACGGTCTGCAGTCCCCGTTTATGGCTTTCCTTGTGCGCGGCGGTGTCTATTCCAGCCGCCAGGCCGCTCACCACCAGCACGTTGTACTGCTGCAATTCCTCAACTAACTGGCGGCACAGCTCCTTACCATATTCCGTCGCCCGGCGCGTACCGACAATGCCCACCACGTGTTTCGCATTCAGGTCCATATTGCCTTTGGCATACAGCAGCACCGGGCTATCGATACAATTTTTTAATCTTTTGGGATATTCCAGGTCGGTATAAAAAATTACGCTGACACCATTTTGTTCGACAAACTTCAATTCCTCCTCGGCCCGTGAAAGCGCAAAGTCGGTATTAGCGCTTTCCAGCGTCCATTCCCCTATGCCGGGCACTTTCAGCCATTTTCGCTTTGGGGCTTTGAATATTTGTTCGGCATCGCCAAAATATTCCAATAAACCCTTAGCGGATACCGGCCCGATATTACGAATGAATGTTAAAGCAATTTGGTGTTGAAGTGACATGGTTTAGAATTATGCCGTGAAAATAATACTAAAAAATCATTGCTCAAATTTTTAGTAAAAAATATTTTTTAACAAAACTGCGAAAATAGTTTGCAAACTATAAAAATAGTTTTACCTTAGCCTAACTATAAAAATAGTTCGCTATGAAGATAAAAGAATTGACCAAAGCCGAAGAACAGGTAATGCAGATACTTTGGCAGCTGAAAGAAGCCATTGTGAAGGACGTAATAGAGCAAATGCCCGAGCCTAAACCAGCCTACAACACGGTATCCACTGTCGTGCGTGTACTGGAAGGTAAAGGCATTGTGGGCCACAAAGCCTACGGTAACTCGCATGTGTACTTCCCGCTCATTAGCGAGGACGAATACAAAAAATTCACCTTTGACAAGATGATGTCGAACTATTTCAGCAACTCGTATGAGAGCCTGGTATCTTTTCTTGTAAAAGAAAAAAGCCTGAGCCTGAAAGAGCTGGAAGAAATAACCGAACTCGCTAAAAAACTTAAATCGCAGAAACCATGAACTGGCTGTATTACTTGCTGGAAGCAAACCTATACCTTATCCTATTTTATACCCTGTATTACCTGGTTTTACGGCGCGAAACCTGGCACCAGTACAACCGGGCCTATTTGCTGGGGTCAAGTATCCTGGCGTTTATCATCCCGGTTTTACAACTGGGCTTTTTGAAGCCTGCTCCTACCGTCGTGATATTACCGGGATCGGTTATTCAGTCTACCTCTATTGAGCCGGTAACAAAAACAACACCTATTGTACAGCATATATGGAACACTGATGATTATATACTCGCCATATACCTGGCAATTGCAGCCTGCCTGCTGACCGGTCTTATTATTAAAATAGTACGCCTTGTTATTCTTTCAAGAAAAGGACAGATACGCGATTTCGGCAAATGGAAAGTCGTCAACACCGATATGGAACGTGGCGCCTTTACCTTCTTCAATTATCTCTTTGTAAGTGCAGACATGGCGAAATCAGACACTGTGATCGCTCATGAACTGGTGCACATCAGGCAAAAGCATACCTGGGATATTATTTGCCTTGAAATTTTCAGGATCGTTAACTGGTTCAACCCGGCCGTATACCTGTTACAGCGTAGCATGAAGGAACTGCACGAATTCATCGCCGATGAAGCCAGTGCCGGTTCAAAAGAACAAATTGATACCTATACGGACTTCCTGGTGGCTAATGCCTACGGCGCCTACGAACATCAATTAACCAACAACCTTTTCAACCAAAGCCTTTTAAAAAAACGTATCATGATGTTACATCAAAAAAGATCAGGTAGCCCGGCCAGGCTGAAATACCTGTTAGTACTGCCGCTTTTGGGCGGACTGCTTTGCGCATCGACACTCGCCTTTGCCAAAGATTACGGTTGGATAGACATTGCGCCGGCGCATGCGGCGAATATTTTTTCATCACCATCAATTGCACCGAATGGCAGCGATACCGGTCAAAAAACAAATAAGGTCATCCGCAAGCAAACGAATTCCATTATCCGAAGAAAAAACGACTCTATCATCAACGATAAAGCGAATAAGGTAATCCACAAACAAACCGATTCAGCGGTTAGAAAGACTAATAAAGAGATCAAAGGCGAGATCAAATCACAAATTGATCAGCAGAAAAATTCGATTGCCGCTATAGCCGATACTACTATGCATGCTTTCTATATGCAAATTGCCAGGTACACCAGGTATCCAGCCGCCGCACGAAACAACAAAGTAGCAGGCCGTGTTTTTGCGGTATTTAGTGTCGATGAGAACAACAATATTATAAACGTTGGCGTATTGCGCAGCCCCGATAAGGTGATGAGCCAGGAAGTAGTAAGAGTTTTGAAGATGAGCGGCGATAAATTTAAAGGGCAAATCGGCGTGACTTATACATTACCAGTCTCATTTAACATTGTGGATGAGCAAACCGGTAAATATCTGGATGCTCCAAGTACTGCATCTAACCAGGACGCTGTAATTCCAAGAGATCAATCAGTAAAGACCAACAAGAATGTCTATTTGAACGAAGTAGTGGTGACGACTTCCTTAAAGCATCCGTAGAATTTATGCGCTAAGTAGACCTGAAGTGCTTTTGAAAAATTAAGTTTTTTGACCAGAATTTTATATATGAATGCCGGACCAAAATCCGGCATTCTTTTTGCATAACACACTGTGTACGAAAAGCTTTTATTATTCAATTAAAATTGATAAATTGCTTTCCCCAATTAAATTTAACTTATCAAACCATGTCACAGTGCAGAAAGGATAAAGCATTCAATACGCTTTCCAGGTACCTGCTGATCTTATCGGCCGGGATATTTTTAATATGCATTTCATCCCATATAATGGCGCAGGACGACCCGCATAGTCCTCCGGCCAGGCAACATCCGCAGGGCCCACCACCACCGCCGCCTCATCCGCAGCCGCCTTCATTGAAGAAAATGTTCAGCAAGATCAATATCTTTAAGAAAAAAGATAGTTCCCCGGATAATGCAAATAAAGATCCGGTAACAACAAATACAACCGACGCAACGGCGTCAAACACAAGCAGCAAAAAAACAGAACAGCCGGCAAACGCTGCCGATCCCCAGCCGACGGGCATAAAACCGGTTACTACAACTACAACCACAACTACTCCGTCGGCTGGTCCGCTGGCCAAGTCTACGGTTGTCAAAAAGAAACCCAAGAAATCGACCAAAAAACCTGCTGCCGATTCAAAAGGAAAGGTGACAACGCCGATTATTTAGTTTAGTCATTATAATCAGCACCAGAAAAATATAGATTCGATAATAAATTATTTAAAGCAATATCTTTTGGAAATTTCATTTTCTTAGTATTTTTATTCAACAATTATATTCAGAAAGCGGAATCGCTGAAGCTTATCGGCCCGACTAAGTAATTATTTGAAGATATCCTTAATACCAGCGCCTTATGAGTCAGATCTTATCTTATTCTTTGGTGTAGTTTTGAGCCCTGTGATGCCACCGGTTATTTTTCTAACCTATAATAATTAAACTAAAACAAAAATTTTATTCGGGATATATGAAAAAGTATGTTTTACTCATTTTGCTTATCACAGCAATAAGCGCCGGGTCCTTTTCTCAAACAAAGCCCAAGCCTTTGACCAATGCCAAGGTCGTTTCTCTTTTCAAAGCAGGATTATCCAAGTCAGTTATTGAAACGACGATCCGAAATTCGCAAGCGAATTTCGATGTTTCAACCGATGCGATGATCGATCTTAAAAAACAAGGCCTGCCCGATGAAATAATTGAGGCAATGGTTAACAAGGCTTCTTCCGGAAATACGCCGGCATCCACAACAACTTCTTTAAATCAGGGTAATACAGCATCGCCCGGGAGCAATAATTTAAGCGCATTAGACCCTGGAGTTTATTATTACGATGAATCTTCCGGTAAACAGGTTCAATTAGATGGCAGTGTGTTTTCACAGACCAAAAGCGGCTCCGGCATATTAACGGCGATATCCTACGGCGCAGCTAAAACAAAGCAAAAGGCCGTTTTAAGCGGCGCTCAGTCAAATTTTATGATAAATACAACAAAACCTGTATTCTATTTTATCTTTCCTCATAACACAAATGGAAATAATACCAATATGCTTGGCTGGTATGGCGCTGCCAGCAGCCCTAATGAATTTCTTTTGGTTAAATTTAAAATTAAAGGGAAAGGCCGTGAGGTAGTTACAGGCTCATACGGTTCTTATTCGGGCTTTTCGAGCGGCATAGATGAAGCAAATAAAGTTGGTTTTCACTACGACAAGTTATCTTCAGGTGTGTACAAGGTTTCTTTGGACAGTGTGTTAAAAGACAGAGAATACGCCTTTATGTTTGCCGGAACCGCTACCGCGGTCGCAACCAAGGTATTTGATTTTAGCGTTTCGGGCAATCCATCGAACGAAAATGTGAACGAGCCACCGGGGGACAGACCACCACCTCCACCGAACCCTTTGAACCTGTTTAAGAAAAAGAAGAAGGATACCACCGCCAAAACGACGGGCAGTTGAGGATGTATTATACAATGCCTTTGATGTAAACCACTTTCTTGGTTTCGAAGAATTCTCCTGAAAAATAATCTTTAAGGTGAAATTGCCGGACGGTTAAGCCCGATTCGGCAATCTCTTTTTCCAGGTCGCCGCCCTTGAGGTATAAAATGCCGTTGGGTAATGTATTTCTTGATATTTTGTTGAATTTGTTCCTCACCCAGGGATAAAAATCCTTAAGCTGCGTTACGGCCCGGGACACCACGAAATCAAATTTACCGGGCACATCTTCGGCGCGGACATGTTCGGCCTTCAGGTTTTTCAAGCCAATGACTTTGGATATTTCGTTCACAACCTTGATTTTCTTCCCTATCGAATCCACCAGGTAAAACTCCGTTTCGGGAAACATAATGGCTAAAGGCAGCCCCGGGAAACCGCCGCCGGTGCCCACGTCCAACACCTTTTCTCCTGGCAAAAACGAGATCACTTTGGCTATGCCGAGCGAATGCAGTATATGGCGCTCTGGCAACTGGTCGATATCTTTGCGCGAGATCACATTGATCTGGCTGTTCCAATAATTGTAGAGTTCGGGCAGCTGCTCGTATTGCTGCTTTTGTTTAGCGGTTAGATCGGGAAAATATTTGAAGACAATATCAGATGTCATCCCTGTTGAAACGGTTGATGATATTGCCCAACAGGTAACGCGCCCTGAACAACTGTGCCTTTACTGTGCCCAGGGGCAGGTCGAGCTGCATGGCGATTTCTTCGTAAGATAACTCATCAAAATAACGCAATGTGATCAGGTTGCGGTAACGGGGCGGCAAACCTTCTATCAGCACCTTGAGCTCCTGGGTCTGTTGCTTTTTGATAGATGTTTCCTCTGGGTTTAAAACATCGGCTTTGATCTGCAGGGTTTTTTCCTCACCGTCGTCATCCGTCATCCCGTGGATGGACATGGTGTTCAATTTTTTTTTGCGAATGAAATCGATACAGTTATTGGTCGCTACCCTGAAAAGCCAAGTACTGAATGCGTAGTCGGGCTGGTATTTATCGAGTTTTTCAAACGCTTTGGCGAAGGTTTCAACCGTCAGGTCCATCGCATCTTCCTTATTATTAACCATTTTCAGGGCCATAAAGTAGATGGAGTCTTTGTAACGGTGCATCAGGTCGGCGTAAGCTTTTTGGTTCCCTTCTCTTGCCTTCACTACCAGGTGAAAGTCGTTCTTAGCGTTCTCGGTAAAATTTGCGTTTATTTCCACTGAGTAGTTTTTATAAATGTACCTATCAATCCAAAAATATTCAAATAAACATAATAAACAAGGTCAAAAAACGGCAAATACCAGATGAGGTTTTTACCGTCCAGTTTCCTGAATATTTTATAATATAAAATTAATTGGGAAGCCATCCGAACCACAAGCAAACCCAGTGCCACTAATGGCCATGGGGTCAGCACAAGGCACAGCACAAACAGCACATAAAAGAAGAAGCCACTCAACGCATCGAAACTGAGCATGCGGCGATGTTTGTTCTTATAAAGCTTGCCCACGCCCATATGTCTTCTTTTCTGCCGGTATAGCTCGCTGAAAGTTCCTTTGGCCGGACTATAGGTGAACGCTTCGGGATGTATTTCGATAACGGTATTGCCGGCTGTGGCGTTTTCATTTACAAAAAGATCATCATCACCTGATATGACATGCATATGGGAAGCGAATCCTTTGTTCGTGAAAAACAAGGTCTTGGTGTAGGCTAAATTGCGCCCAATGCCCATATATGGATTACCTGCCAGTGCCGCTGAAAGATAATTTATCGCAGTGCGCAAGGTTTCAAAACGGATAAACGGATTGAGAAAGTTGCCCGAAGCATAATAAGGCGAATAACCCAGCACTATCCCGGTTTCCTTGCTAAAATTGCCCACCATTCTACTGATCCAATTGGCTGAAGCCGGACGACAATCGGCATCAGTAAATATCAGGTGTTCGTTTTTCGAGGCTTTAATGCCCATCGTGAGGGCGAACTTTTTCCCAGTTTTAAAACGATCATGTTCGGTCACATTTACTACTTTCAGTTGGGGATATTTCGCGCACAATTCTTTTAAAACTTCCTCTGATTCGTCAAACGAGCAATCGTTAACCACGATCACCTCGAAATCCGGGTAATTCTGTTCTAAGATTACCGGCAGATTTTCGGGCAGGTTTTTAGCTTCATTCCGGGCGCTAATGATAACAGATACCGGAATGATGTTTTTGCGAGGTTTTTTGATCTTTTCTTCCGGTTGATAGGAATATAACCTGCGGTGATAATAAAGCAGGTAATACAGCTGTGCGATGAAACAAAGCGATAATAATGCGAAAAGGGTTACAGGTAAATATATTTCCAATTGTGATTGTACTGTTCAGCAAATTTGTTAAAAATCAATCGCAATTTTCGCAGCGGTGGAAAAGTTGCTATTTAGAAGGCGGTAATGTTAATAAATTGCTCCGCGGAATAACCTTGCAATGTTTCAACTTTCGAACCTTGCGACAAATCCGTAATTTTGTTTTCTCGAATGAAATTCAATTTAACAGCCCAGGACCCGCTATCCAAGGCCCGCGCGGGCGAGATCACAACCGATCACGGTACCATACAAACCCCGATATTTATGCCGGTAGGCACTGCCGGCACGGTAAAGGCGGTGCATCAGCGAGAGCTGGGGGATGATATCCATGCGCAGATCATCCTTGGAAATACCTATCATTTGTATCTGCGCCCAGGCCTGGATGTGCTGGAACAGGCCGGTGGCCTGCACAAATTCAACGGCTGGGACAAACCTATTCTTACCGACAGCGGCGGCTACCAGGTATATTCACTTACCGAAGTCCGTAAAATCAAGGAAGAAGGTGTAACCTTTCGCTCTCATATCGATGGGTCTAAGCATTTGTTTACGCCTGAGAATGTGATGGATATCCAGCGTATTATAGGCGCGGATATCATTATGGCGCTCGACGAATGTACACCCTACCCCTGTGATTATGGCTATGCAAGGAAGTCGATCGAAATGACACACCGCTGGCTCAAACGCTGTTGTGAACGTTTTGACAGCACTGAACCGAAATATGGATACAGCCAAACTTTGTTCCCCATTGTACAGGGATCCGTATATAAGGACCTCAGGGTTAAATCGGCAGAAGTTATCGCTTCATTCGAACGCGAGGGCAATGCGATCGGCGGTTTATCCGTTGGCGAACCTGCAGAAGAGATGTACGCCATGACGGAAATTGTGTGCGACATATTACCGAAGCAAAAACCGCGTTACCTGATGGGCGTGGGTACGCCGGTAAATATTTTGGAGAATATTGCGTTAGGTATCGATATGTTTGATTGCGTAATGCCGACAAGAAACGCGCGTAACGGTATGCTTTTCACCAAAGACGGCATTATTAATATCCGCAACGAGAAATGGAAGAATGATTTTTCGCCGATAGAGGCCGATAGTGAGCTGTTCGCGGATACCAATTATACAAAAGCGTATCTTCGCCACCTGGTGCATTCCAGCGAAATACTTGGCGCACAGATAGCTACGCTGCACAACCTGCATTTTTACCTGTGGCTGGTGCAGGAAGCGCGCGAAAAGATCATAGCAGGCGAATTTTACGCCTGGAAAGAAAAAATGGTGAAACGTTTGGGCCAAAGGCTGTAGATGAAGGCATTTTTTGAGAAATATATTAAAGTGATCGACCGGTATATCATCTGGAAATACCTGAGCACTTTCATTTTTACACTGGCCATTTTCTCGGTGGTTATGGTGGTATTCGATATTTCCGAGCACCTGGATAATTTTCTCAAATCAGGCACAAGCCTGCACGATATTGCCTTTAAATATTATGCGGGTTTTATTCCGTTTTACCTGAATTACCTTTCGCCGCTTATCAACTTCCTCGCCGTAATACTTTTCACGGCGAGAATGGCCAATCAAACTGAGATTGTGCCGATATTAACGTCAAAAGCCAGCTTCGGGCGTTTTTTAAGACCCTATTTCGTAGCGGCGTCGATGTTATTTATTATATCATTCATTGCCAATGTCTTCATCATACCACGCACCAACCGCTTGAAAGTTGACTTTGAGAACGCGCATTTTAGCGATGCCAGCGATGCTTCCAAAAACGAGGTGCATATGCAGCTGGATAAGCACACCTTTGTTTATGTCAAATCCTTTGACAATACTGCGAAGTCGGGTTTTGAGTTCATCATGGAGAAATATAACGGCGACCAGCTGACCGAAAAACTCGTCGCGCAAACCATTCAATACGACTCACTTAAGCGCATATGGCATATACGCACTTACAGCGACCGCAAAATAAATGGCTTAAAGGAGACGATGCTATGGCACGGCTCAACAAAGGACACCGTCCTGGACATGAAGCCCGAGGATTTTGAGATTAGGGACAATGCCTACAGCGCCATGCCTATGAAAGTTCTTGACAAGAATATTGATAAAGCCCGGTTGCGTGGAACCGGCGAGCTCACAGATATGCTGTTCGAAAGGTATCACCGCTTTATATATCCTTTATCCACCTATGTGCTTACGCTTATAGGCGTATCCATGTCGTCGAGGAAAGTACGCGGGGGCATAGGACTGCCGTTGGGCATCGGTATAATTTTGTGTTTTACTTATATTATTGTGGAACGCTTTGCCCTGGTTTTCTCGACCAAAGGCGGCGCGCCGCCGCTTATATCAGCGCTTATGCCGAATCTTTTGTTTGGCGCTCTTGGCTATTACCTGGTTGCAAAAGCTCCTAAATAATGGCACAGGAAAATGCACCGGTTACGCTGAACAAGAACCTGCTTATCCTGCATTTCACTGTTTTTATCTGGGGTTTTACAGGTATCCTGGGCGCATTGATTACGATCTCAGCTGCTCAATTGGTGTGGTACCGCGTACTGATTGCGGCTGTTACTTTATTCCTTTACTTTAAATTCAACAAGACAGATTTCAGAGTTGGGCAAAAGGTTTTTTTGCAACTGTTGTTTACCGGGGCATTAGTTGCCAGTCATTGGATATTGTTCTTTCTATCCATCAAATTATCTACTGTTTCAGTAGCGCTTGTGTGCTTTTCATCGCTCACCTTATTCACCGCGATACTAGAGCCGCTGATCAATAAAAAGCGAATATCAAAGCTCGAGATCATATCCGGCATCCTGATCATTATTGGCATCATAGTTATATTCCAGTTCGAAACTAAATACACTAAGGGCATTATAGCCGGGCTTGCCTGTGCCGTATTTTCCAGCCTTTTTAGCATTATTAATGCACGTTATGTAAAGACCTACCAGGCGCCTGTAATCGCATTTTATGAGTTGAGCGGGGCATTTCTCTGGGTATCGATATTCCTGGCTTTTACAAATGGATATACTAAAGCGCTGCTGCTTCACCGAGCTGATATTGGCTACCTTGTCCTGCTTGGCACCATCTGTACGTCGGTCGCATATGTTGCCGGAGTCTCCGTCATGCGCGAACTTTCCGCTTTCCGCGTGGCGTTGGTAACCAACCTTGAGCCTGTCTATGGTATCATTTTATCCTTCGCATTTTTTGGCGATATGAACAAGATGACTACCGGTTTCTGGATCGGGGCGCTCATCGTTTTATCTACGATATTCCTCTTTCCTGTTGCACAAAAACAGGTGGAAAAGCGCAGAAAAGCTTAATCTTCTCATCATCAGCTCTTTCACCGATAGGGTAGGGCAGGATTTAACGGGTAAAAATCAACTCATTTTAAGCCCCTATAAACGCTTTTCCCGGTTCGACATAACTAACTGTCGACGTGCTTGTTTTGTTAAATCCTGCGCGGAATTCACTTTTCGCCTTAGTGTATAGATCGCAAGTTTTCAAAAAGATCGGACATGACTTGCTTCTTGTCAATTTTTTCCAAATTATTTGGCTAAAAATTTCAATAATCTCTTATATAACTAAATTATAAGTAAATTATAATCAAATAATTACACATTCTAATTAAAATATAAGTTCAACAAAGCAAGGTTAAGTGATCCAACAAAATACTAATTTTATTAGCATACAAATTCCTTTTTCGATAAATTAATATTTAAAGATTTATTAATGAGATAATTATACTATATTAAATAAAGAAAAAGTTTACTATCGAGGCTGATATGTAGTTAGTGTAACTAACTGGAATAAGTAATGAACTTTTCGATTTGAAAATTTTGGCATGGTAGACAGCGACGTAGCTGACATGCATTTTTTTGGCCAAAAAACCATCGTAAGACCGCCCACCTGGCAGGATATTTTTACGTGCTAATTGTATAGTGACAAGCCCGCTTAATTTTTGCGATTTTTGTTCCCTCCTATTTTTATAACTTTATTGAAACCGGCTGACCGGGTCACTGTTTAATTTTTAGTCATCATGAGAATAAAGACGATGATCATTATCATCATCACGGTATTGCTTACGGTGGTGATCATGCAAAATACCGAACGTGTATCTTTCGATTTCCTGTTCTTCAGCTTCCGGGTTTCAAAGTTGCTGATGCTGCTTATCGTCGCGTTGGCGGCGTTCATTATCGGGGTACTGGTTGGCAGGCCCGGTAAACCGAAATACATCCCGGGCCAGGTAGAGGACTCCGATCCGAATAAAAAAAAATTAGATACACTAAGTGATGAAGACAGGGAATACATCAGTTGATCTATGGAAAAGAAGATAGGATTTATAGGACTTGGAAACATGGGCATCGAAATGGCCCGGAACTTAATCACAGCAGGCTACTACCTGCAGGTTTATAACCGTACTGCCGGCAAGGCAGACGAACTGGACCAGGCATCCGTCACCAAATGCAAAACTCCCACGGAGGCGGCATATAATGTACCGGTTGTAATCACCATGCTTTCCGACGACGACATTGTTAAAGAAGCTACAGTCGGCAAGGATGGGATATTGAGCACATTGCAAAAAGGCGGCATCCACATTTCCATGAGCACGCTTTCGCCCGGCGTTTCAATCTATCTCGCAGAACAGCACAAGGCTGCTGGAAGCGTTTACCTCACTTCCCCTGTTTTCGGCCGCCCTGAAGCAGCCGCCACTAAGAAGCTCTGGATTTGCGTATCCGGCGACCCAAAAGCAAAAGAAGCCGTAAAACCGATTCTCGAGTGCTTAGGACAAGGCATTATTGATTTCGGGGATGAGGTCGGAAATGCCAATGTGGTTAAGATCATCGGCAACGCTATGATCTTCGCTTCGGTGGAAATGATGGCTGAGGCCTTCCGGCTTGCGGAAGAACATGGGCTGGACCGTTCTGACGTAGCCAACTTTTTTGGTTCGACATTATTCAACGCTCCGGTTTACCAAAATTACGGCAAACTGATCGCAGAGCGCAAATATGAGCCTGTAAAATTTAAAGCAGTGCTCGGGCGCAAGGATTTGCGTCTAGCACACGAATTAGCGCAGGAAAAAGGAACGCCCATGCCAACCATTGACGTTGCCTACAATCGCTTAAAAGATGCTGTTGATAAAGGCTGGGGAGACCGGGACTGCGTGGAAGCATTTGATCGCGGCGTAGCAGAGGACAAAGGTTAATTGATTTCGAAATTCGGATGTTCGGTTTCGGATTTGAGTTATCCAATATTCAAATATCGTAAAACACTGTATTGCCGTGTTGTAATGCTGACAGATCAGGCTTTTGTTTAAAAATCCCGAAAACAGAGGCTCCGCTTCCGCTCATGCTGGCGTAGATTGCTCCGGTTTCATATAAAGCAGCCTTTACTCCTCTTATTACCGGGTGATTTTTGAATACAGATTCTTCAAAATCATTTTTTATGTGGCTTTTCCATTCCTCAACGGGCAATGTGACCAATTCCTTGAGCAACTGCTTCGGCTGGGCAGGTTTCACGCCACGATATGCCTCTGAAGTTGATACATGCGCGGGTGGCATCACCAGGGCAATGTGATATTTTGACAGATCAAGGCTGATTTGTTGGAACCTATCCCCTTTCTCATATGCAAACACCGGTTTGCTTTCAATAAAGAAAGCACAATCGGCTCCTAATTGACGGGCATAGTCCAGCATTTGTTCAATTGATAGCTTTAAGTCGAACAGTCGGTCAATCAGTTTGATAAAAAAGGCCGCATTCGCCGAACCGCCACCCAACCCTGCCCCTATCGGGATATGTTTGTGCAAATGAATATTGACAGGCGGGATATCATAATCGTTCTTTATTAAGTGATATGCTTTGATGCAAAGATTATCTTCTGTTCTTCCCGGGATGCCTAAGCCCGATGCTTCGAAAGTGAGGCCTTCGGCGGGCAGAGCTTCCAGCGCGTCAAATACTTTTATCGGGTAGAAGATCGTTTCGATATTGTGGTAACCATCGGACCGGCGGGCAGTTATATTGATGCCGATGTTGATCTTGGCGTTCGGGAATACGATCATCAGATTGATTAACAACGGCTGTATTTTTGCACATCCGTAGGATACCAAAAATAGATTATTTTTCTTTGTGTTGTAAAACTGTTGTAAAGTTGGAAGGTTGAAATGTTGGAAGGTTGCAGTACTTACTAACTTAATCAACCAATCAACCTAATCAACTCAATCAACTAATAATGAAACAATACCTTGATCTGATGAAGTATGTGCTGGAAAACGGCACGCAAAAGCATGACCGGACGGGCACAGGCACTTTAAGCGTGTTTGGCTACCAGATGCGCTTTAACTTGCAGGACGGTTTTCCGCTGGTGACCACGAAAAAGCTTCATCTGAAATCTATCATACACGAGCTGATATGGTTTCTGCAGGGCGATACCAACATTGCTTACCTGAAAGAAAACGGCGTACGCATCTGGGACGAATGGGCGGACGAGAATGGCAACCTGGGGCCGGTTTACGGTCACCAGTGGCGCAGTTGGCCGACACCCAATGGCGGACACATCGACCAGATCAGCCAGCTGATCAAAGCGATCAAAAAGAACCCCGATTCGCGCCGGCTGATCGTTTCGGCCTGGAATGTGGCCGATGTAGAGCACATGGCGCTGCCGCCATGCCATACGCTGTTTCAGTTTTATGTGGCCGATGGTAAACTGTCATGCCAGTTATACCAGCGCAGCGCGGATATTTTCCTGGGCGTACCTTTTAATATAGCATCTTATGCCTTGCTCACCATGATGGTGGCTCAGGTATGCGATCTGCAATACGGCGACTTTGTCCACACCTTCGGCGATGCACATCTGTATAATAACCACATTGAACAAGCTAACTTACAATTAAGTCGTGAGCCACGTGCATTGCCGACTATGAAGATCAATCCGGATGTAAAAGACATCTTTCAGTTTAAGTTTGAAGATTTTACATTGGAGAACTATGATCCGTGGCCGCATATTAAGGGAGTGGTTGCAGTGTAAATGTCATTGGGTCATTAGGTCATTGAGTCATTAAAATTTATTATTATAAAATAACCTTATCATGAGTAATCGAATAGAAGATCTAGAAGTTTATCTTTTGGCCGAGAAAGTTGGCGACCAGATTTGGAGCATTGTGATGGAATGGCAATATTTTGTTCGCGATGGCTTTGGGAAGCAATTGACAAACGCGGCAGACTCAGTCAGTGCAAATATTACTGAAGGGTTTGGTCGATACCATTATAAAGAGAATAAAAACTTTTGCTATTTCAGCAGAGGGTCAATTATAGAAACAAAAGGTTGGCTTAGAAAAGCAAAGAATCGGGCGCTAATTTCGGAGAACCAATATTCTGAATTAATGAGCCAACTTGAAATAATTCATTTAAAACTGAATATTTATATTAAGGCAATTGGGAAGAAGATCACCAATAATCGATCTTCGCAAGAAATGACTCAATGACCTAATGACTCAATGACATTTAATAATGACCGTATCCGCAATCGTCGCCATCGGAGAAAACAACGCCATAGGTAAAAACAACCAATTACTGTGGCATCTGCCAGCCGACCTGAAGCATTTCAAGAACAAAACCGCAGGTCATACCATAATAATGGGCCGGAAAACCTTCGATTCGGTCGGTAAGCCTTTACCTAATCGCAGAAACATCGTGGTAACCAGGCAGGATATAAAAATTCCCGGATGCGAGGTGGTAAAATCCATTGACGACGCGCTTGGCTTATGTAAGGGTGAAGATGAGGTGTTCATCGGCGGCGGCGCCGAGATATACAAACTGGCGATGGATAAAACGGATAAGATATATCTTACCATTGTTCACAAAATGTTCGATGCTGATACTTTTTTCCCTGAAATTGACTTTTCGCAATGGGTGGAAACGGAGCATGAGGACCATCAGCCTGACGAAAAAAATAACCTACCCTACTCGTTCATCACACTTGAACGGCAGTAACATCCCTCCCTGCCAAATTGTTTTAACATAAAATTTTAAGCTTATAAAATTTTATTAGATTTGCCGTCTTGTTTAAAAAGCTTATAAACTAATTTATTACATATTATAATTTAAAATGCAAGGTAAAGGGATAGTCAAATTTTTTGCCATTCTGATGGTGGCAGTATGCTTGTATCAATTCTCGTTCACGTGGGTAGTTAACAAGGTGCAAAGCAATGCAGATGCATACGCCAGAGGCAATACGGCTAAACGGACGGCATATTTAGATTCTATAGCAACACAACCGGTTTACCCGATATTGGGTTTTACTTACCAATATTGCCAAAGTAATGAATTAGCACTTGGCTTAGACTTACAGGGTGGTATGAGCGTAACACTTCAGGTAGAGTTGCGCCAATTAGTAAAGGCGCTGTCTAACAACAGTCCTGATGTATATCTTAACCAGGCGCTGGACAGGGCCGATATGGATGCCCGCACCAGCCAGAGCGATTATATTACCCTGTTTGTAAATGAATATGAAAAGCTGAACCCCAACGGCAAGCTGGCAGTGATCTTCGCCAATAAAGACAACCAGGAGCACATCAAATTCAGCGATAATAACACTAAAGCTGAAGCCTATCTGAAAGAACAGGCCGATGTTGCCGTACAGCAAACCTATACCGTTATCAATACGCGTATTGACCAGTTTGGCGTTACTAATCCAAATGTGCAGCTTTTAAAAGACAAGAATCAGATATTGATCGAGCTGCCTGGCGTTACCGAGCCGGAGCGCATACGTAAGCTGCTGCAGAATACGGCTAAACTGGAGTTCTACAAAACATTCGATAACCAGGAGGCATCCACAGTACTGACCAACATCAATAACTTAATTGCTGCTAAAGCTAAAACAGCGAAGAAAGACACTACAGTAAATAAAGATACCTCTGCCAAGGCAATTGCCGCGAAAAAGGATACCACCTCTAAAGGCGCGAATGCGTTGTTGCAGAAAATGACTAAAAATAGCGCCAAAGACACCTCGTCACTGTTAAAAGGCAAGGCACAGGCGTTGGCGCAAAACCCGTTCTTTGCAGTCTTAACACCAAATTTCCCGCGCAGCGCGAACGAGCTGTCTCCGGTAGTTGGTTACGCGATGAAGAAGGATACTGCCAGGGTCGACGCCTACCTTAACAGTCCTGACGTAAAGAACACGATCCCCCAGAACATGAGGTTCCTGTGGGGCGTTAAACCTATCAATGACAAAATAAGCTCACAAATGTTCAAGGACAACGAAAAACATTTTGAGCTATATGCGATGAAGCTGCAAGGCGTGGATAACAGCGCAGCGCTGGGCGGCGATGTGGTAACTGATGCCCGCAGCGATATTGATCCGAATAAAGGCGGATGGGAGGTAACCATGTATATGAACTCGCAGGGTGCCCGCCAATGGGAGGATATCACCGCGGAAGCTGCTCCCCGGACCCAAAATGAAAGAGGCAAGGCCATAGCGATCGTGCTGGATAATAATGTATATTCCGCTCCGGCTGTTGACAATAAGATATCAGGCGGTGTATCATCTATATCAGGCAATTTCACCCAGGAGGAAACCAAAGACCTTGCCAACGTTTTGAAAGCCGGTAGTCTGCCGGCCCGCGCAGTTATTGTTTCGGAAGCGACCGTGGGAGCCTCCATGGGACAACAGGCTATACATGCCGGCTTATTATCGTCGGTACTTGGCTTTGTGGTCGTGCTGATATTCATGATCGCTTACTATAACCGCGGCGGTACGGTAGCTGTTATGGCTGTGATCGTAAACGTGTTTTTCCTGATGGGTGTGCTTGTTGGCATAGGTGCGGTTTTGACCATGCCGGGTGTAGCAGGTATCGTGTTGACCCTCGGTATATCGGTGGATGCCAACGTGCTGATCTATGAACGTGTGCGTGAAGAAATGGGTACGGGTAAGTCGCTCAAACTGGCAATAGCTGACGGTTTTAAGCATGCGCTTTCCTCCATTCTCGACTCCAATATCAGTACATTCCTGACCGGTTTGATATTGTTTGTATTCGGAAGCGGACCAATTAAGGGCTTTGCTGTTGTGTTGATGATCGGTATCGGTACATCCCTGTTCTGTTCATTGCTTATATCACGCCTTATACTGGAATGGATGATCAAAAAAGGCTGGGATATCAAATTTTCGAATCCATGGAGTTCGCATACCTTTAAAAACGCAAACTACGGGTTCGTTAAGAATCGTAAATGGTTCTACATATTCTCAACCAGCTTCATTACGCTTGGTATTATATCCATGTTCACGCAGGGCTTTAACTATGGTGTCGATTTTGTTGGCGGCCGCAATTATATTGTTCATTTTGACAATCCCGGTGTTACCACAGAAAAAGTTCGTAACGTAATAGAGCCGGTTTTAGGCGCCAGCGAGGTGAAAACTTTCAGCACTTTCGGTGGAAGCCGGAATTCGACTGAGATAAGTATTACTACCAAATACCTGATCGAGGACAATTCAACTGCTGCTGACTCGAAAGTTAGGGCTGCCCTTGTCAGTGCGCTAAGTAAAAATAATGAGACCAGGATCACTGATGACGTTCAGCATATTACTGGATATCAGAAAGTAAAAGCAACCATAGCCGAAGGCCTGAAACAATCCGCTTTCTGGACGGTATTGATTGCGATCATAATTATCTCCTCGTACATACTAATACGTTTCCGTAAGTGGCAATTCAGCCTGGGTGCAATGATCGCCACCGCACATGACGCGCTGATGGTGCTTTCGTTCTTCTCAATATTCAAATTTGTGCCGTGGCTCGATCTTGACATTGATCAGTCGTTCATCGCGGCGATACTGACCGTTATCGGTTACTCTATCAACGATACAGTAGTGGTGTTCGACCGTATCCGCGAGTTCCTGAACCTGCACCACGCAGCTACGGACGATCCGAAGGAAGTAATTAACCACGCGATCAACAAGACCCTTAGTCGTACCATTATCACGGCGCTTACTGTATTGTTCGTGTTGATCGTATTATTCATATTCGGCGGCGATGTTATACGCGGTTTCTCGTTTGCATTGCTGGTGGGCGTGTGCTTTGGTACTTATTCATCTATCTGTATCGCAACACCGGTTATCATCGATTTCGGCAAAAAAGACCTGAAATAATTCAACATAGCATTTTTGAAAGGCTCTCCGACACATCGGGGAGCCTTTTTTGTTATCAGTTATATAAGTATGCTGATATGAACATAACAGGGAATGGTCGCTTTCCGCGTGTGGTGATAATAGGAGGCGGGTTTGGCGGGTTGCAGGTAGCCAAAGCTTTGGCCGGCAAACCTGTCGACGTCCTGATGCTGGATAAACATAACTATCATGCCTTTCAACCCCTGCTATACCAGGTTGCTACGGGGAGCCTCGAAGCTGAATCCATTGCTTTTTCGTTGAGGAAGAATTTCGATAATCAGAAAAATTTTAAATTCCGTATAGCGGAAGTAACACGGGTTGTCCCGGAAAAACATATCGTCGAAACCATGATCGGGAATATAGAGTACGATTACCTGGTGATCGCCACGGGTTCAACAACTAATTTTTTTGGCAATAAGGACGTGGAATACAACGCCATGCCGATGAAATCGATACCAGAGGCGCTTAACCTGAGGTATCTTATCCTCCAAAACCTGGAAGAAGCGGTTCTTAAGAGTACAAAAGAAGAGCGTGAGCCCTATTTAAATTTCGTCCTCGTCGGCGCCGGTCCGACAGGTGTTGAATTGGCGGGCGCCTTGGCCGAGCTAAGAAATCATGTATTAACCAAGGATTACCCCGAGCTGAACCACCAGGAAATGAAGGTTTACCTGGTTGATTTTATGTCAAAAGTTTTGGGGCCGTTTTCGGATGAGGGATCGAATGCAGCTAAGCGCTTTCTTGAGAAGATGGGAGTTGAAGTGTTGCTGGGTATGAAAGTATCGGGTTACGATGGCACCACCATCACATTTGAAGGCGGAAAAACGATAAAAACTAAAAACGTGATATGGTCGGCAGGCGTAATGGGTGTAATACCCGAAGGTTTCAGCAAGGATATTATCGAGCGCGGTAATCGTTTAAGGGTTGATAACATCTGCCGTGTGGCAGGATACCCGAATATTTTCGCAATAGGTGACGCAGCAGCAATGATCACCCCGGAAACACCTAAGGGCCATCCGGGAGTAGCACAGGTGGCTATACAGATGGGCAAAAATGTCGGCAGGAATATCATGCACTTGCTCAGAGACGAACCTACAAAACCCTTTAAATACAACGATAAAGGCTCATTAGCGACCGTCGGCCGCAACAAAGCTATTGCCGATCTTGGGAAAGTCAAATTCCAGGGATTTTTTGCATGGCTGGTATGGATGTTCGTGCACCTGATATCGCTTCTGGGGTTCAGGAACAAAATTGTGGTATTTATCAATTGGGTTGGCAGTTACCTGACTTATAATGGCGGCACAAGGCTAATTATCAGGAGGTACGTAAAAGAGGCGGTGCCCGATGGCGAACACGCATTGTCAAACAGCGATTAACCTTATATTAGCTTATCAAAATCCATCCGATGAAAGCTATCCTATTGACCGCACTGCTCGCGTTTTTGATAACTAACGCTAAAGCACAGGACGATGACCGTAGCAAAAAGGCCCCCTCGTATGCCCTGGATTCGGTGAAACTGATCACCGATTCCAATCACATGACCTATTATCAAAAGATTGTGAAGGTGGACAGTACAATCAAGTTAAGCACGATCTATACCCGTGTACTGGAGTTTATGGCGGCAAGGAACTTCCAGCAAACTTATGGTTATGAGCAGGAAGGTAAGCTGATCTTTACCACATCTCAGGACCTGAACATGAACGCCAATTATGGGGGCGACAATGACGATCCGCAAAGCTATTCGGTACAGTTCTCTATAATGATCGATATGCATAACGGCCGTTACAGGTATACCATCAATAATGTGATATTCTACCTGGGTTCGCAAAGCGGCAACCGCCGGATGCCTCTGTTCGATCTTTACCAGAAGGAAACCAACGGCGAATCGCGGCGAATAGAAAGGGACACGAAAAAGATCATCGACTCCTTTGAAAGATACCTGTCAACACTAACGACCGACCTGCATACCGAAATTGAGCATAAAGCTCCTATCTACAACAAAAAATTCTGAACAGATGCCGCAGCCGATACAAATCACCGAATGTCCACGCGACGCTATGCAAGGGCTGGAAAAATTTGTGCCGACAGACATAAAAGCGGAATACATTAACCTGTTGCTGCAGGTTGGATTTGATATCATCGATTTCGGGAGCTTTGTATCGCCGAAAGCCATCCCGCAAATGCAGGACACAGCAGAAGTATTAAAAAAACTTGATTTGAGGGGATCGAGATCAAAGCTTCTCGCCATTATAGCCAATTACAGGGGAGCTGAAGATGCTGCGAAGCATGAGGCGATAACTTATCTCGGATTTCCATTTTCGATCTCAGAAACGTTCCAGAAGCGCAATACCAACGCCACAATTACCGAGGCCTTTGAAACCCTAAAATACACCCAGGAGCTTTGCACTGGCAAGGACAAGAAACTATTAGCTTATTTATCTATGGGCTTTGGCAATCCTTATGGTGATGAGTGGAATGAAGATGTGGTCGCATATTGGGCCGAACAATTAATTGGGGAAGGCATACAATACATTTCTTTAGCCGACACCATTGGCATCGCTGAGCCGGAACAGATCGGTAGGCTCTATAGCACCTTATCCGCGCAATTTCCAGGTACGACTTTTGGCGTCCATTTACATTCAACCCCAAATACCTGGCACGAAAAAGTTGAGGCCGCCTACAAAAGCGGTTGCACACGATTTGATACTGCTATTAAAGGCTATGGCGGCTGCCCGATGGCCAAAGACGAGCTTACAGGCAATATCGCGACCGAAAATGTAATTGGCTACCTCCAGGCGCAAAATGTTGATTTAGGGCTTGATATGGCCAAGTTCTGGGAGGCGATGGAATATTCGGGAAAGATATTTTCTTAGGCATACATAAGCTTGCCTTTAGGCAAAGGATAGCTCTGCCGAGAGACGTTGCTGTTTCAATCCACTCATTTATAACTACCTCTACATTTTGTAATGCTTCATTATAGTCAGCGCCATCGGCCATACAACCAGGTAATTCCGGAACTTCTGCGATCACAGCATTATCTTCCTTGCTCCAATACAAGATGATCTCATATTTATTTTCCATCACTATTCAATTTGTATTTAAAGATAAGCATTCTTACTTGTTTAACCTGATACGGTTTTGCTTTATTGCCATTAGGCTGGATATTTAACTATTTCTTCTACTCCTTCTTTATGAAAAATTCGATGGATGCCACCGGTAGTTCTTTCTACAAAATCAAAATGCAATAATAGATATCTTAAATCCTCAAAGCTGAAGTTATTATCACATGAACCAGATAACAGTTTAGCCAATATTTTATCAAACTTACCCATTCCTAACCATCTTAAAATGCTGTATTCCGGCTTCTTCAAATTGCGGGCCGGTCTTCTCAAAACCAAAACGCTCGTATAAAGAAACCGCTGCTATTTGAGCGTGCAGGTAAACGTAACCAGAATCCTTAGGCAAATCGGCCAGCACCGTTTTCACCAGCTCCTGTCCTACTCCATTGTTCCTGAATTTACCAAGAACCGCGAAACGCTCCAGCTTATACCCCTTATCGGTTTTGCGCCAACGCGAAGCACCAGCGGGTTCACCGTCAACTGTAGCTAAAAAGTGATTGGATTCTCCCTCGTGTTCCCATTCCAGCTCGGGCGGACAATTTTGTTCGCCTACAAAGACCTCGCGCCTTATGGCGAAGACTGTTTCCAGGTCTTTCGGATCGGTTACTTTTCTTACCAATATCATAACGCTCAAAATTAAAAAAGAAACGTCCCGGCACAAACCGGGACGTCAGGCTTATTATATGTTTTTAACAGCTTACAACTTGCTGTTTACATCGATACAATTCAGGTCGTCGAATGCCGCGGTCAGACGTTTTACAAAGTTTTCTTCAGCTTTTCGTAGCCATACACGCGGATCGTAGTATTTCTTGTTCGGCGAATCCTCACCTTCAGGATTACCGATCTGGCTTTGCAGGTAGCCTTCTTTTGATTTGTAGTAATCTTTAATACCTTCCCAGAATGCCCATTGCATATCAGTATCGATATTCATTTTGATAGCGCCGTAAGAAATGGCCTCACGGATCTCTTCCTGGCTTGAACCTGAACCGCCGTGGAACACAAAATCGATCGGTTTTTCAGCAGCAAGATTATATTTCTTGCGGATATATTCCTGGGAGTTATGCAAGATAACCGGCTGCAATTTCACATTACCTGGTTTATAGACGCCGTGCACATTACCAAAAGCTGCCGCCACGGTAAACCTGTGGCTAATTTTCGAAAGTTCTTCATAAGAGTAAGCCACGTCTTCAGGCTGGCTATATAAGTGATGGCTCTCTATACCGCTGTTATCCACACCATCTTCTTCGCCGCCGGTTACGCCAAGCTCGATCTCGAGGGTCATACCCATTTTGGCCATGCGTGCCAGGTATCTCGCCGATATCTCGATATTTTCTTCGATCGGTTCTTCAGAAAGATCGAGCATGTGGGATGAGAACAATGGTTTGCCGGTTTCTACGTAGAATTTTTCACCGTAGTCAAGCAGGCCGTCTACCCATGGCAATAGTTTTTTCGCGCAATGGTCGGTATGCATGATAACTGCTACGCCATAATGCTCAGCCAGCAAATGAACATGCCTTGCGGCCGAAACGCCGCCTAAAATACAGGCCTGGAGTTTCGAATTATCCAGCGATTTACCGGCATAAAACTGCGCGCCGCCATTTGAAAGCTGGATGATCACAGGTGAATTAACCGCCCTGGCTGTTTCCATAACAGCATTTATTGTATTGGTGCCGGTTATGTTCACGGCCGGAAGTGCAAATTGATGTTTTTTGGCGATCTCGAATAATTCCTGTACCTGGTCGCCATGCAGGACACCCTTATAGGTCTTTAAATCCATGGAAGTTTGTTTGGTTTATCAGGCTCCGAAATTAGCAATTATGTATAAGATAACGAAAAAGCCGATATTATTTAGACATCGTTAAAAAACTGCCGTTTTATTTCATTATAATCAATATATGCCGCTTCTGCGACCGATTAAATTCTATATTGGCATTATAACTAACCTTTATTTTGAAACTAATTGCGAAGTAAGAAATATCTCAACATTTGTAAACAATCCTGTCCGCTCCGCGCTTTTTATAATTCTGTCACATCAATAATATTTTTCGTTTCTTTGCACTTTAATTCGGAAGAAAGAGCTACAAATGACCTGGTTTAAACGAGAATCTAAAGGGATAATCACTACAACTGAGGAGAAGAAAGAGGCCCCTGATGGCATCTGGAATAAGTGCCCCAATTGTAAAAAAGCGCTCCATTATACAGAACAAGTTGAAAACCAATACGTTTGTCACTATTGCGGCTATCACCTGCGCATTGGCTCCAAAGAATACTTCGCCATACTTTTTGACGATAACGAATTTACCGAGTTGGATGCCAACATGCGCTCAGGCGACCCGCTGCATTTTGAAGATACCAAAAAATATACGGCCCGTCTTTCCGAGACGATCGCCAAGACGGGTCTGAACGATGCCCTGCGTTCCGCCTACGGCAAAATTGACGGGCAGGACATTGCGATCGCTTGTATGGATTTCAATTTCATAGGCGGCTCGATGGGTTCGGTAGTAGGCGAAAAAATATCGCGCGCCATTGATCATTGCATCGAACACAAAACACCGTTGCTGGTAATCTCCAAATCAGGCGGAGCGCGGATGATGGAAGCCGCTTTCTCATTAATGCAAATGGCTAAAACGTCAGCCAAACTCGCTCTGCTGGGCAAAGCCAAAATTCCTTATATCTCGTTGCTTACCGATCCTACCACAGGGGGTGTAACAGCCTCTTATGCCATGCTGGGCGACATCAATATCGCCGAGCCGGGATCGCTTATAGGTTTTGCAGGACCGAGGGTGATCAAGGAAACGATCAAAAAAGATCTTCCTAAAGGCTTCCAAACCGCCGAATTCGTTCTTGAACATGGTTTCCTCGACTTCATCGTCGACAGGCGGGAAATGAAAGAAAAACTAGCCACTTTCCTAAAAATGATGGCTAACTGATAAAAAGAGAAAAGGCTTTGAAGTGTTTCAAAGCCTTTTCTCTTTAACATCTGCGCCTGTTAAGCGCCCGACAGGTGCTGTCGCAACCTGACAATATGAGCAATACTTCCTTAAAAGTGATGCCCTATTTGTCCGCCACTCACTGGCGGATGTCTTAAGTGCCTAAGCCTACAACGCCTTCCAATGCGCCACTCCCCTTACCTTCTTTACCGGGAAGCTTGCCAAAGCTGCCGTCCTTATGGAGAACCTTTTTAGCTTTTTCTTTGGCAGGCCCTTTGGTTTCGAGGCTGCCCTTTTTTTGCTTTCCAGATGAGCTGCCGGGATTCGGTTTTCCTGCTAACTGGTCGTCATCCCGTATTCCATCTGTATCATCCAAATATGCTGTCATGATTTTTATAATTATATTCCTTCCGTACCCGGTTCATGGCCTATCATACGGCCGGTAGTTCTGCCATGTGGCCTCGACTCAAAATCGGTCTTAGCTGCGCCCACTGAAGGAAATTCTTTCTTATTTGGGGGCGTAACATCGTTACGCTCAGTAAAAGTAGGATCGGCCCCCTTTATTTGATCAGCACTTTCAGCTTCAAGAGGATAATGTTCGTCTTCCGGGCCGCGAGGTGCCTTTGCAGATTTCTCGTTAGGTCTTTTTGAAGGGCCGGTTTTGGCCGTGCTTTTCTTCGATTTATTTTTTGCAGTTATCATAGGTTTTATCCTTTCCTGTTATATAGAATAAACCTACCATATTGCTCTATTGTTTTCTTTTTTTCTTAAAAAGAAAGCGGATTTAAGCCCTCACACATGCGCCATGCACAATTCTTTCACTTTGGCAATGGTGTAATCGACTTCCTCGCGGGTACTGTATTTGGAGAAGGAAAAACGTACTGAGGGACGGGTTGGATCGCCCCCGATGGCCGTAAGCACATGCGAACCTATATCAGACCCCGAGCTGCATGCGCTGCCGCCCGAAGCAGAAATACCTGCTATATCCAGGTTGAACAGCATCATGTCGGCCATATCGCTGCAGGGAAAGGAAACGTTCAATACGGTATATAAGCTCTTTGCGGGATCTGTTTCACCGTTAAAGTCAATACCATCTATGTTTTGTTTCAGCTGTTCCAGCATATAAGATTTCAATTCCTGGATATGGTTTTGGTGCTCGCCCATGTCATTATACGCCATCTCCAGGGCCTTTGCCAGCCCTACGATGCCGTATACATTTTCAGTTCCGCCGCGCATATTACGCTCCTGAGAACCGCCATAAATAAACGGCTTGATCTTGACCTTATGATTGACATACAGGAAACCGATCCCTTTAGGGCCATGCAATTTATGCGCTGCGCATACCGCAAAATGTATCTTTAATTTGCCCAGGTCATGCGCATAGTGCCCCATAGTTTGCACGGTATCGCAATGGAAAAGCGCATTATATTGCTCGCAAAGGTTACCCACACGCTCAATATCCGTAAGAGTGCCTATTTCATTATTTGCGTGCATCAGCGATACGAAGCTGCGTTTGTTATTCTTCAACAAGTCTTCAAGGTGATCATAGTTGATACTGCCTTTACTATCAATGTCAATAAAGCTGAGCTTGATCGTGCCTGCCTTTTGCATCGTCTCCAATGTGTGCAGAACTGCGTGATGCTCGGTATGACTGGTAATAGCATGTTTTATCCCATTATCAACTATACCGCAGCGAATAGCCGTGTTATCAGCCTCGGTACCGCCTGAGGTGAAGAATATTTCCGCCGGAGAAACGTGCAGGAGGTTTGCCGCGGTTTTGCGTGCTTTTTCGATCACGGCCCTCACCTCGCGTCCATGCGCATGAATAGATGACGGATTGCCGAACTGGCTTTCCATTACCTTATACATTTCCTTTAAAACTTCAGGGTCAATAGGCGTCGTGGCCGCATTATCGAAATAAACGCGCATAGTTCAGTTATCAGCGATTAGTTAATCAGTTATCAGTTCATTTGTCCATGATCTTATTTCAGGGTCAAACAAACCAATACTTCAGTTAATTATTTACTCGGTCAATCTTTCTGACTTCCGGTCTTGCGGACTTTCGGACTCAAAGAATCAATCTTTCAAATGCAGAATATCCTTAATATCCGTGATGATCTTTTTGGCGAGATTATCAGCGATGGTTTCTGAATTTCCTTCCGAATAGATGCGGATAATGGGTTCCGTATTTGAACGACGCAAATGTACCCATTCTTTGTCAAATTCTATCTTCAAACCGTCAATTGTGGTATGCGGCTGCTTCTTGTATTTATCTTTTACTTTAGCCAGGAGGCCGTCGATGTCCATTTCCGGCGTCAGAGTGATCTTGTTTTTAGAAATGAAATAGCCTGGATAAGAGCTCCTTAAGGTTGAAACCGATTTGCCGAATTTGGCTAAATGGGTTAGGAATAGAGCTATTCCAACCAGCGCGTCGCGACCATAATGTAATTCGGGGTAGATCACTCCGCCATTACCCTCACCACCGATAACAGCATTTACCTCTTTCATTTTGTTTACCACATTCACTTCACCTACTGCCGCGGCGTGGTATTCGCCCCCTGCTTTCTCGGTCACATCGCGCAGGGCCCGGGTTGATGAAAGATTAGAAACCGTGTTACCCTTCTTATTCTTCAATACGTAATCGGCAACCGCCACCAGCGTGTATTCTTCACCGAACATATTGCCATCCTCGCATACAAAACACAGGCGATCGACGTCCGGGTCGACGGCAATACCCAAATGCGCGCGCTTTTTCAAAACCTCCTGCGACAGAGCGACCAGATTTTCGGGTAATGGTTCGGGATTATGGGGGAAATTACCGTCGGGGTCGCAATAAAGTTTATGGATGGTTTTCACGCCTAACGCCTCAAGCAGCGCCGGCACAAAAATCCCGCCTGTCGAATTCACGCAGTCAATAACCACATTAAAATTAGCTTTCCGGATAGCATTAACATCAACCAACGGCAGCATTAAAATATGATCGATATGTTTTTGAAGGTAGCTATTGTCAAATACAACCTTTCCCAGGTCGTTCACATCGGCAAATTTGATCTCTCCTGTTTCGGCAATTTCTAATACTTCCTTTCCGTCAGCATCACTGATAAATTCTCCCGCTTCATTGAGCAGCTTCAGCGCGTTCCATTGCTTGGGGTTGTGGCTTGCAGTCAGGATAATACCGCCTGCAGCTTTTTCCTGCGGAACCGCTATTTCGACGGTAGGGGTAGTAGAGAGCCCAAGATCGATGACATCGATGCCCATACCCTGCAATGTGCCTACTACAAGGTTATTCACCATAATGCCGGAGATGCGTGCGTCGCGACCTAAAATGATCTTCCTTCGGCCGGTTCTCTTTATCGCCCACGCGCCGAATGCTGAAGTAAATTTTACGATATCCAGGGGGGTAAGGCCATCGCCTGCTGCCCCACCAATGGTGCCGCGTATCCCGGAGATTGATTTGATAAGTGTCAAAATGCGAAAGTATTTGGTGCAAAAATAAAAATATTTGTCCTACAGCAGCATAAAATAAGGCGGGGAAATGCTTGATATGCCCTGCGTTAAAGTCCGCTAATTGAAACACGACTCATTCATAATGGTTTTGCCGGCCCGTATATTTAACAAATAACTATTTTTGAAACAAAACTCCTGATGATCGACCATATCGTACAGCTCGACCGGCACCTGTTTTATTTCATCAACCACGATATGGGCAACCCATTCTTCGACTGGCTGATGCCAATACTACGAAATGCCAGGTCGTGGATACCGCTGTATATCATTATCATCTGCCTATGCCTATGGAAGTATAAAAAGCAGGGTGCCATTATCATAATCGGCATAGCGCTAAGCGCAGGGGTCGCTGATTTTACAACCGGGGATATTGTAAAATTCGAGGTAAAACGCCTGAGACCATGCAATGATGTTACGCTTTCACCGCCAGCTATTTTGCGGATAAATAATTGCGGCACCGGCTACAGCTTCCCGTCTACACATGCTTCGGACCATTTTGCTATGGCGATGTTCATGTGTTTTGTTTTTTATAAACGCTGGCGCTGGGTATGGCTTTGGGCGATCTTATGGGCTGGATGGATCAGCTTTGCACAGGTGTATGTAGGCGTACATTTCCCGGTGGATGTTTTTGCCGGCGCATTGTACGGAACGCTGGTTGGCTGGTTGTTATCGCTCCTATTTAAAAAAATCCAACCCGGTTTCTGATGCAGGTCTGGAAGGTTATCGTTTTGTTCCTGGGCGCCTTTACCGGCGGCATAGCGGTATTTCTTTTCAAAGGCAATAATCAAAAAACGCTGAAACTCATTCTATCCTTCAGCGGTGCCTTCCTGTTCGGCATAACGGTTTTGCATTTGATACCCGACGCCTATCACTTCAACGACAACTATGTCGGTGTATTTATACTGGCCGGTTTCCTGTTCCAGATCGTGTTGGAACAATTTTCGGAAGGAATTGAGCATGGCCACATGCATAGTCACGAACATATAGCTTTCCCGCTTGGCATATTGATTAGCCTGTGCATCCATGCCTTTCTCGAGGGCATGCCCCTGGCCGAGGGTCACCAGGATCAATTAGTTTACGGCATTGCATTGCACCATGTACCGGCTGCGTTTGCTTTAGCAACGGTTTTACTGGCCAATGGGCAGCAAAGAGGCAAGATCATATTCTTCATTATCCTGTTCGCGATCATGGCGCCGGCGGGCTATTTCTTCAGCTACAAGCTCAGCACCAATGGCATTGGGAACCTGCAGCATTACTATGGTCGCATTATGGGCATTGTTATCGGGATATTCCTGCACATATCTACTACGATCCTGTTCGAATCGAGTTCAGATCATAAATTCACGATACGGAAAATGATAGCTGTTTTGCTGGGGGTGGGATTGGCCTTAGCAGGATTTTTCAGTGAGGTCTGATCCCCTCAATTTATCTAACAGATCGCTCAACTGCGCGGCTTCTTCATCAGTCAGGTTGTTTTTGAGGACGTCTTTGGGTTTGAATTCCTTATCCATAATGGAAAGTACCTTCATGCCTTCTTCGCTGATGCGAATGTCCACGGCCCGGCGGTCCTGGTTATTAGTACAGCGCGAAACCAAGCCTTTTTGCACCAGGCGATCGACAATACGCGAAGCATCGGACATTTTATCGATCATCCGTTCCTTGATCAGGTTGACAGTGGCCGGGTTGGGATATTGCCCGCGCAGGATACGGAGTACGTTGAACTGCTGGTTCGTAAGCTTGTGTTTCTCGAACTTGCATTTGAAAGTATTGTTCAGCCAACCATAGGTATAAGAAATATTGACAGCAACCTTGTGGTAGTTATCCTCAAAGTTGGTGCTCTGTATTTCTTCTTCGATACTCATGGTTTACTCCGGTGTAGCAGCTTACAAATATGTAAATTATTTTTTAACTTGTTTTGTCTCTTTGGGTTTGCCAAAATTCCAGGGGCAATGCAGGCATTTATTCTGGCAGCAATAGCCGCGCTTCAGATGGTATTCCTTTGTAAAGACAAAAAGGCCCTGCTCGTTGATATAATAATCTTCCCCTTCCTTCAGCATCAGTTCAGAATTTTGACAAAGATATTTTCCCCGAAGTGCTTTTTTAAATGATTGCCGTCGCCGTGGAGGGTCCAAACCTGTGATGGTTGCGTGCGTTCGATGGTTTGGAGGATATCGTTCCAGTCGACGTGGTCGGAAATAAATAGTGTGTCATTCTGGTTCACCTGAAGATTTTTCCAGCCGGAAGCGAATAATCGCTTCACCCCTGTTGCCCGATAATAGCTGTCGAAAGTAAAAGGCGGCACAATGTAAACATATTCCTTTTGCTCCTTCATCAGCTTACGGCTGTACAACTGGTGCTTACCTATATCAATGCCCATTTTTTGATAAATGGCATTCAGCGGCATAATGCTGTGATGTATCAGGATCGTTTTTTGCAGCGCATGATCGTTAATTAATCGAATAAGCCGCTGGCTCTTGCCCAAGCTATAAGCCCCAAGCAGGATATTTGCTTTGATGTCGTTCAGCTTTTGAATTTCCGCAACCGGATCCGGGTGCAGGATATTGGGATTAGCAAAAGTGCTTTCGGTGATCAGCACGTCGGTTTTTACCCATTCCACGGGCTCGCAGGTAGCGTCGGGCTGTAGTTTATAATCGCCGGTATAAAGGTATTTTACACCCTGGTATTCCATCAGTATTTGGGCTGAACCCAAAATATGCCCCGCTGGGATCAAAGTGATCTGCACCCCACCAATGGTGAAAGGCTTATCGTAACCGGCGATATTGAAAGCCTTTGCTGAGTTTTTACCGTACCGCTGCTGCGTGAAAGCTGCCGTGGCTTCGGTGCAATAAACTTCGCCGTTCCCAGCAACGGCATGATCGGCGTGGGCGTGCGATATGACCGCCGTATTTACCGGTTGGGTTGGGTCGATATGGAAATTGCCGTAATTGCAATATAGGCCGTTGGCATCGAAATATAGGAAATCTTCTAAGATCGATTCGTTCATTTGTTCACTGGCTCATTAGTTCATTGGTGGCACAATTAGTTAGTTTCTGGTGTGAGTTTAAGCTATTTAACAAACGAACTAATGACCAAATGAGGTAATGAACTTATTATGCAAATTCAAAACCTGCGGAATCAACAATTCCGTATCGTCATTTTTAATAACGTAATCGGCCAGGGCTATTTTCTTTTCTTCGGTGAATTGTCTCGCGTCGCGGGCCAGTATCTCTTCCCGGCTGAAGCCATCGCGCTGCATCACCCTTTTAATACGCAATTCAAGCGGAGCAGCGACCATAATGGTTTTATCACACATTTGGTATGAACTGCTTTCGAACAACAACGCGGCTTCCTTCATCACATAAGGTACATCCTTGATCCGCGCCGTCCAGCTATCGAATGCCCTGAAAACAGCAGGATGCACCAAAGCGTTCAGTTTGGCAAGCTCCTTTTCGTCATTAAAAACTATACCTGCAATGTGCTTACGGTTGAGCGAACCGTCTTCAAAATAGGCGGCCTCGCCGAATGCTTTCTTTAAACCGGATATCAAGGTTTCATCTTCCGTCATCACCTTTTTGGCCGCGTCATCGGCATAAAATACAGGCACGCCCAATACCTCAAATACCTTGCTTACGGTAGTTTTGCCGCCGCCTATGTTGCCTGTGATACCTACTTTCAGCATTATTTATGGATGATGAAATCTACGCTCTGGGGTTCTATCTTTACTATTTTGCAATATTCGGGCTGCCTGGTCAGTTTGATGGGCAGGCTGGTATATCCCCGTTGTTGCCACAGAGAAAGGTCGGCCGAGGCTTCAAAAAAATCATCATCCACTTCGGGATACCGCCGCAGAGAGGTGGTAAAAGTAACGTTCACCTTCTCGGGGAACAGCTTTACGTTATAAAAATTGTGATTGTTAAGCAACTTCACCGGCACCTCCACGGTCTTTTCAGTAAACTCTTCTACCGGTACGCGTACCTGGACCGTCCTCGGGTAAACATTCAGGTTGGCCTCTTTAACGGACTGCAGGATCAAATTCGTTCTGATAGTTTCACTAATACTATCCTGCGCCAGCGTATCGGTATTCCATGACTTGATCCGGCTGATCACATTATCCGGGCCGCTTATTGTCACAAAGGCTGGCTTGATCACCACATCACCCGATTGCGCAAATTGGCGTTGGTACTGCAGGCTTGCGATAAGATGTACCGGGACCTTTTTTACTTCGCGATCGGAAAAATCAAAGTAAAGCGTATCAGGGTTTATGGAAACGATCTGCTGCTCGGCTTCCCTTTTTTCGTTGATCTGCTTTAGTTGTGAATTGAGCACGATATAGTCCTGTTTTTCCAACGCCTGCAAATCTACTTCAACCGGCTTGTTCAAACCGCTCATCCGCTGAAACAACATCTGCCAGCCTGTGCCTTGTACAATAAGGTCCAGGGTATCACTCTGCAATGAATGGAACGCACGTTTCCGCGGCGAGTTCTTAAAGCTCATCACAGCTTTGGCGTCGAATTTAAAGCTCCCCGAAAGCGTGGTAAATATCCAGGCCAGGGCCGCCAGGCAAAAGCAGGTTAAAAAAGCCGATGCCCGCCGCCGTTCTGAAGCTGAAAGTTTTATTAAAGCCATTATTTTGAGCTGAAAGCTGAAAGACAAAAGCTAAAAGCTATAAACGGCAAATATAAAAGAAAAGCTTTCTGCTTTACGCTTTTAGCTTTGCGCTTTATCAGGATTTTGCTTGAACCGGGGGTGTGTTCAATGCTTTTGAAGCCTCCAGAGAAATGGCCGACTTGTCAAAGCGTATTTTGCCGCCGCCTTCGGTCTCGATCAGGAAAGTGGCGTCGTTCATATCCGCTATTTTGCCATGGATGCCGGCAGTAGTTATTACCTTATCCCCCTTTTTAAGCTCCTGTACGTATTTTTTTTGGTCTTTTTGTTTTTTAACCTGCGGACGGATCATAAAGAAGTAGAACACGACGATGATCAGTATCATCGGCAGGAACACTCCGAAGCCGCCGCCTGCATCTGGTGCAGCTGCCGCTAAAAAAATAGTTGCTATCATTTTGTATTGTTACTTGTTGGCATATCCACTTCACCTATCAGGTGCACTAAATTCTGGGCCGGCTTGGTATTGGCCGTTATGGTGATCTGCTTGTCCTGCAAACCCATTTTACCCCGGCTATCAAAAACTACCTTGATACCGCCGGCTTCACCCGGTTTTATCGGTTGCTTAGGCCAGGTAGGTATCGTACAACCGCATGAAGCAACCGCGTCCGTAATGATCAGCGGCGACTTACCTGCATTGGTAAATTTAAACTCGTAGGTCACTTTGTCACCTGAAATGATCTTACCGAAATCATGGTGCTCGGTCTCAAATTTCATTGCCGGCGCTTCGGAAGCCGCGGCAGTTGTGCCATTGGATGCGGTAGCGCCTGATTGATTTGAATTGCAGGCCACCAACAGCATACCGGCAGCCATAAGGCCTAAAAACAACTTTTTCATCGAATTTTATCGTTTATATCAGGTATAAATTACTCTTCTATCAATCCCCGGCCAACCTTTTTTATCGTATTGTCGGCTTTCAGCTCGTACAAAATCTTGTCTAAGATACCGTTTATAAACGAATTGCTCTTAGGCGTGCTGAACTCCTTCGATATTTCGAGGTATTCGTTGATCGTAACCTTGACCGGGATGGATGTAAAATTAATAAATTCGGCGATAGCCATCTTCATCAGCAGGGTATCCATCATAGCGATGCGGTCCGGCTCCCAGTTCTGTGTTTTTTTGCTGATCATGTCCTGGTATTCCTTATCGTACCTGATGCTTTGCTGGAACAACTCGACAATGAATTCGCGATCTTCGTCCCAGTTACCGGTCACTTCAGCCAGCTTATTCAGTTTGTAATTGTCGCTCGAGAAATTCTTGAATGTCTTGGCTATCAGCGCCTGCAGCACGTCCTTATCCACCGGCCAAAAGATAAATTTATCCTCAAAAACCTGTTCGGCAAGCATCGATTTCAGGATCACCTTCTTGAAAATGAATTTAATAAGATCTTTGTCGCTATGAAGGTTATCGTCTGCTTTTTTCAGATAATCGGCATATTCCGGCGAATTCTTCAGGATGATAAACAGCGACTTCGCCAGTTCAGGATCAAAGCTCCAGGATATTTTGTACTTTTTTACCGCGGCTAAATATTCAGAGTTTTGCTTCAACGATTCCACAAACCTGTTCTTGAGTATCTTCAGGTTGGGTTTCAGGTCGTCGGCCGTGGGCAGGTGTTTATGGGCGCGTTCCTGTGCGTCGATCTCGGCATAATCCACCACTTCTATAATAAGTGAAAGCATCCAGACGTACATTTCATACACCTTTTCAACGCTTTGCAGCAGGTTCTTTTCGTGCTGTTTAATGTCTTTATTATCAGACTGGTGGTAGGCGTATAACGCCTGTAAAACTTTTACGCGTAAGTGTCTTCTGTTCAACATGGTATAAAGAACGATTTAGGATGTTTCCTGTTTTGCAATTAATAGGTTGATTTTACTTTTTTTATATCGGCTATTCTTTTCTCTGCTATTTTGTTGGCGGCTTCGATCGTTGATATTTTTTCAGCTTTTGAAAGCCTCAGCACATTCCTTGTGGCCTCGTAAATATTTTCAGTGAGCTGCAGCGTGCGTTTCTTGCTGAAACCCATTAATTCTGAGTAGCAATTAATTACGCCGCCCGCATTGATCACGTAATCCGGCGCAAATAAAACGCCTTTTTCAAGCAACATACTACCCTGCTCCTGTTCATTCTCCAACTGGTTATTGGCCGAACCCGCGATGATAGCATACTTCAGTTTGCCGATGGTTTGCGCATTGATGGTCGCACCCAGCGCACAAGGCGAGTAGATATCGGCTTCAATATCAAATATAGTATTATTGGACACAGCCTGCGCACCATACTTTTTTGCCACCTGGACGATGCGTTCCTCGTTAATGTCGGTCACGTAAACCATAGCATTCTCGTCGCGCAGCAGGCGCACCAGGTTTTCGCCAACATGGCCTATCCCCTGCACCACTACCGAGCGGCCCGCCAGGGTATCGTTCCCGTATAGCTCCTTAACTGCGGCTTTGATCCCCATGAACACGCCCAAAGCTGTTATCGGTGAAGGGTCGCCGCTGCCGCCGATGGATTCCGGTACGCCCATCACATGCTGCGTTTCCATCCGGATATATTCCATATCGCGCGGATTGGTGCCGACGTCCTCCGCGGTAATAAATTCACCGTTAAGGTTTTTGATGAACCGGCCGAACTTTCGCAGCAAGGCCTCAGATTTATCCTTGCGCGAATCACCTATAATGATTGCCTTACCGCCACCCAGGTTCAAGCCGGCTACTGCCGATTTATAGGTCATGGCTTTTGAAAGACGCAATACATCGTTCAAAGCATCAGCCTCGGTTTTGTAGGCCCACATGCGTGTGCCCCCCAAAGCCGGACCTAAAGTAGTATCATGAATAGCTATGATCGCCCGGAGACCGGTGTCAGGATCGTTGCAAAAGACTATCTTTTGATGACCATACGATTTCATCTGGTCAAACAAAGATTCGCTGGTGTTTAGGGCTGTCATTATAAGTAAACGATCCCAACAGGGAGTGCGACAAAAGTATAGGTTTTTTTGATTGTGGCAAACTTAATTAGCTAATAGTTCATGGATCATAGTTCATGGCAAATAGCTTGAAAAGACGGTTTATTACAGCGTATTGACACCATGAACTATGATCCATGAACCATCAACCATAAAAAATTCTACCTTTGTTAGGCAAGCATGAAAAGCCTCGCTCATCTAAATAAGTTCCTGTATAAATATCGCTGGCGGCTGATACCGGGCATCCTGTTCGTTGTCATATCCAATATTTTCCAGGTATTTACCGCGTCGGTTATTCGCGATGCAGTCGATATGGTGACAGAAAATATTCCGTTGTATCACCTTTTTTCAGGTTTCGGGAAACAGCCTTCCATTTATGCCATCTTCGGTTACAGCACATTATTGTTTGGCGGGATCGTATTGGCTTTGTACCTGGTCCGGGGCGTATTCCTATTCTTTATGCGCCAAACCATCATCCTGATGTCGCGGCATATCGAGTACGATATGAAGAATGAGCTTTATGCGCACTACCAGTTACTATCGCTTGCCTTCTACCGCCGTCATAACACCGGCGACTTGATGAACCGCGCTACGGAGGATGTCAGCCGGGTCCGAATGTACCTGGGACCAGGCATCATGTATACCATTAATACGATCACTCTTTTTATGATCGCCATTTGCTTCATGGTAACAGTGAACCTAAAGCTGACTGTAGTATCAATTCTGCCCCTGCCTATCCTCGCGCTGACCATATTCTACGTTAATAACATTATCAATTTCCGCAGCGAAAAGATACAGCAGCGCTTGTCGGCATTATCCAGTTTTGTACAGGAGAACCTTTCGGGTATCAGGGTGATCAAATCTTATGTGCGCGAAGATCACGTGCGCGATAGCTTCGCCGACGAAAGCGAAAACTATAAGATTCATTCGATGGGCCTGGTGAAAGTGCAGGCGCTTTTCTATCCTCTGGTACTTTTGCTTGTTGGGCTGAGCAATGTTATAGTGATGTATTTCGGTGGCGTGGAGGTGATGAAGGGGAATATCACACCGGGGAATATTGCCGAATTTGTGGTGTACCTGAATATGCTCACCTTCCCGGTGATGGCCTTAGGCTGGGTCACCTCGCTGATACAACGCGCCGCTGCATCGCAGAAAAGGATCAACGAGTTTTTGCACGAGGAGCCGGAAATCAAATCGCCTATAACCGCATTACATACCGTACAGGGGCATATTCGTTTTAATAATGTATCCTTTACCTATCCTGATACAGGGATTGAAGCGCTGAAAAATGTATCATTTACCGCAGAACCGGGCCAAATGATCGGTATTATCGGGCGGACAGGCTCGGGTAAAACAACTATCGCCAACCTGATCATGCGGATGTATGATTGTACCGGCGGCGAGATCACTATTGATAATGTTCCGGTACGGCAGCTCAATCTCGGGAATTACCGTTCGCAGGTAGGCTTTGTTCCGCAGGAAGTTTTTCTATTCTCCGATACCATAGCCAACAACATTGCCTTCAGTGCCGATGTATTAGACATGCCCAGGGTAGAACAGGCCGCAAGGGATGCCGCTGTCTACAATAATATAATGGAGTTAGAAAATTGCTTCGAAACATTCATCGGTGAACGTGGTGTTACTTTATCCGGCGGACAAAAGCAACGTGTTTCCATTGCCAGGGCCATCGTAAAGCATCCGCAGATACTGATATTTGATGATTGCCTTTCCGCCGTTGATACCAGGACCGAAGAAGAAATATTGAGTAACCTGGGCGGCATCATGCTGGGTAAAACCAGCCTCATCATCGCGCACCGCATATCCACCATTAAAAACGCTGATAAAATATTAGTGATGGATAACGGAGGAATTGTGGAATCGGGAGCTCACGACGAGCTCATGGAACGCCGGGGCGTGTATTTTGAATTATACGAGAAGCAGCTGCTGGAAGAGGAAGAAAATGCCTGATTTTAACTAATACCTTAAAAATATCAGCTATTGTTTGAAAAAAATACTACAATATTCATTTTCATACTTGTACTTTGAAAATTTATTTATATTTATGCACTACAAACTAATTACAATTACTTAACATGGGTGATTTCGACAACAGAGAACGTGAAGAGGTTTTTTCGAAAAAGGTGAGAGCTGGTAAACGGACTTATTTTTTTGATGTAAAGGCAACACGATCAAACGATTACTATATCACCATCACCGAAAGCAAGAAGCGTTTGGAAGATGGCGTGTTCATCAAGCACAAAATATTCCTTTACAAAGAGGATTTTGAGAAGTTTGCCGAAGGTTTAAAGGACACCGTTGAGTACATCAAGGCCAACCAGGAAGTAGTTGAGAAACGCTACGAACTGACAGAAACTACGGAAGTAGCAGCTAAAGCAGCCGAGCAAGACGATTTCTCCTTCGATATCTGAAAACTAAACTAAACTGATATAAAAAACTAAGCCCCGCTTTTAGCAGGGCTTTTTATTTTTAGCCCGGTTTTAAATTGTGTACTACGGGACCAAAGACCAGCAAAGCAATACTGAAATATATTACCAACCCCGTCACATCTACTAATGTTGCTACAAATGGGGCTGATGAGGTAGCCGGGTCAAATCCCAATTTCTTTAAAACGATTGGCAACATTGAGCCTGCCAGCGACCCCCATAATACTACTCCTATCAAAGCAAATAAAACGGTAAATGCCATGCGCATCCAATAAATACCATATATAGTACTGAAAGTTGTCCATAAGGATACACGCATAAAACCAATTACCCCTAATATAACGCCTAACATTATTCCTGACAATATTTCACGCCGCATAACCCGCCACCAATCCGAGAGCGTAACCTCGCCCAGGGCCATAGCTTGTATTATCAATGTCGATGCCTGTGAACCGCTATTACCTCCGCTTGAGATGATTAATGGAACGAAATATGCCAGCATGGTGATTTCTGCAAGTACCCCCCCATAAGATTGCATTGCAGTAGTGGTCAGCATTTCACTCAAAAATAAAATAATGAGCCACCCTACCCGCTTCTTGATCAGTCTGAACAGGTTAATCTCCAGGTAAGGTTCATCCAAAGCTTCCGTACCGCCTATCTTCTGTATATCTTCTGTATATTCCTCATTGGCTATCCACAGGATATCGTCCACGGTAACTATACCCAAAAGGATGTCATTATCGTCGGTAACAGGTAAAGCCACCCTGTTATTCATCCTGAACACATTAATGACTTCTTCCTGCGGATCATTCGCATGCAGCGAGATCATGCGGTTATCCATCAGGTCGCTTATCCTTGTTTGCGGATCAGCGAGCAATATTTCGCGTATCCGTATATCATCCAACAGTTTACCTCCGCTGTCGATCACATAAAGCACATCGATCGTTTCGGAATCCTTACCATATTTCCTGATGTGCTGCAAGGTCCGCTCAACGTTCCAGGTTTTTTTGATGGTGATGTAATCCGGCGTCATCAGCCTGCCCACACTGTCCTCGTTATAACCCATTAAGCTCAGTGCCTCTTTGCGTTCCTCGGGTGGTAATTGGTTTATCAGTACCCTTACCGTATCGGCATGCATCTCGCTGAAGAGCGAAGTACGATCGTCAGGCGGAAGCTCTTTGATGAGTTCGGTGATCTTGGTACCGGGAAGTTTTTGCAATATCCTTTCCTGCGCCGGGAAATCCAGGATACGGAATACGTTGACCGAGCGGTTTATGGAAAGTAAGTCGATAAATAAAGGCCCATGTTCGGGAAGTTCGCCTATCAATACCTCGACGTCTGAGATGTTCAGGTTGTTTAAATATTCCCGGAGTTGTTCGGGGTCATTTTGCTCCAGTAACAGTTCGGCCTGTTCAACCATTTCTTCCATAAAAAAGTCCTCGTGTTTACATTGGTGATAAAATTTGTAGCCTGGTGCTGTTGGCAAAAATCGTTTATTTTTTCAAAAATACAAGGCCGGTTTTTTCTTTTATCTTTGCGGCTTTTAAAGTGAGTGGTTGATTGGGTTGACTAAGTTGATTGAGTTAAAACCTTACTAAACGTTAACTTAATTAACCATTCAACTTAATCAACATAATCAACTAATAATGGGACTTCAATGCGGTATCGTCGGCTTGCCGAATGTGGGTAAATCGACGCTTTTTAATTGCTTATCGAATGCTAAGGCGCAGGCGGCCAATTTTCCGTTCTGCACCATCGAGCCTAATGTGGGTGTGATCACCGTGCCGGACGAACGGCTGACCAAACTGGTTGAGATCATTAATCCGAAAAGCATTGTTCCGAATACCATCGAGATCGTCGATATTGCCGGCCTGGTAAAAGGCGCGAGCAAGGGCGAGGGTTTGGGAAACCAGTTTTTGGCCAATATTCGCGCCACGAATGCGATCATCCATGTACTGCGCTGCTTTGACAATGATAATGTGATCCACGTCGACGGCTCTGTCGACCCGATCCGCGATAAGGAGATCATCGATACCGAACTGCAACTGAAGGATCTGGACTCCATTGAGAAAAAGATCAACAAGATCGAAAAAATGGCCAAAACAGGTGGCGATAAGGAAGCAAAAAAGGCTTTTGAGGTGTTGACCGTTTATAAAAAACATTTGCTCGAAGGCAAATCCGCCCGTACAGCCCCTGTTACTGAGGAAGACAAGGAATACATACAGGATATCTGGCTGCTGACCGCAAAACCGGTGCTTTATGTATGCAATGTGGATGAAGCGTCTGTGAATACCGGCAATCCTTACGTCGATAGAGTGAAGGCTGCGGTGAAAGATGAAAACTCAGAAGTACTGATCATTTCAGCGCAGATCGAATCGGAAATTGCGCAGCTTGAAACCTATGAGGAGCGTCAAATGTTCCTGGATGACCTCGGCTTGGCTGAGTCGGGTGTTAATAAGCTGATCAAAGCGGCGTATAAATTGCTCGACCTGGCTACCTATTTTACTGCCGGCGTACAGGAAGTTCGTGCCTGGACCATTACCAAAGGCTTTACCGCGCCTCAGGCAGCAGGCGTTATTCATACCGATTTTGAAAAAGGGTTTATCCGTGCAGAAGTGATCAAGTACGATGACTTTGTAAAGTACAATGGCTCTGAAGCAGCCATTAAGGATGCTGGTAAATTAGCCATCGAAGGCAAAACCTATATCGTGCAGGACGGGGATATTATGCATTTCAGGTTTAACGTGTGAGTTAGAATCAAGAGTCAGGAGCCAAGAACCAAGACAAATGCCACTTCTCTTTCTTGGCTCTTGATTCTTGGCTCTTGGCTCTTAAATACTATCTTTGTCTAAAATTTTGTTCCCGTAGTTCAACGGATAGAATGTCAGATTCCGGTTCTGATGATATGAGTTCGAATCTCGTCGGGAACACTTGAAAGCCACCATGATGTGGCTTTTTTTGTGCCTAAACCCAAGGCGGAGGCGTCAATAGCAATCAAAAACAATCACTATTCCGGCTTGTTCCAAAAGTAAATAAAGTATCATGGCCAAGAAAACATTCCCGGGTGAACAGGAAGAAATGCCTGTCAATCCGCCAAAACCGGAAATAGAAAAACCAGTCGAACCCGGCAAACCGGGTATCCCGCAGGAAGACCCTCATCGCGAACCTGCAGAGGTACCACAACCAACACCTCCATCGCCAATTACGCCGCCATCGCCGGCTACACCTCCTCAGCCTTCTCCCTCTCCGCAGGGTAACGGCCAGAAGTCACTTTAGATGGCTTCGTTAGTTTCCGGCCCGTTTCTGTTCTTCCTCCGAACCCGACTTGCTTTGCGTTTTGGTGAGTTTGCCGCTGCCGAAATGGTAGTTAAAGGTTACAATAACCGCTCTTGAATAAATATTGGAATGACCGTATTGATTAAGGTTCAGATAATGATCGGTGGCGCTCCGGCCGTCTGTATTAAGGATATTATTGGCATTGATGGTGATGGAGCCCTGATCATGAAGTAGCTTTTGTTTAACTGCAAAGCTTAAAATGGAATAAGCGCCAAATATGGAGCCGACGAACTGGCGTTTGGATTCATATTCAAAATCGGCCTCCATCGATAATTTATCGGTACAATGGAAGCTGTTATTGGTAACAAAGTCAATGGTAGCGAAGCCGGGATCATCCAGGCTGAAGCCGTTGCTTGCGGTGCCGTTAAAGGAGTTCTGATAGAGCGTAACCGTGGTATTGGTAGTGAACCATTTTGTCAGCTCTTTATTATAGCTGATATCCACATTCCAGGAGTGCGCGCCCTGTATGTTTGTAGGCATGCGGGTAATGGTTGTTTTATTCGAATCGAGATAATACAGCGTGCGCATATAATTACGGTCGATGTCGTAGGCTGCGGTTATAAAAAAAGTGTCATGCCATGCCCAGGTGAGCTCCGAATGCCAGTTGAAGTCGGACTTTAGATTTGGGTTTCCCAGGAAAGAAATTGTTGCCGAAAGCGGTCTCCTGAAAGGCACGTACTCGTGATAGTCGGGACGGTCTGTCCTTCGCCCGAATTGAAAATTAAAGGTATTCTGATCGTTGAGCTTATCACTGAGAAAAAGCGTGGGAAACAGCCCGAAATAATTTTGATCGACCGATGCGTTGGTAAATAATTGCTGGCCTTTCATAACGGTCTGTTCTGCACGTAAACCTGCCTGAACAGTCAGCTTCCGGTATCGGCGGTTGAAATTGACATACGCCGCATTGATATTTTCGCTATTGATATTATAATCGCTCAAAGCTGAATCGATCACGTTTTGGCTACCCTGTTGGTTGTAATAAGTGCTGTTGTTAATGGTTTTCACGTAACTGGATTTCAGGCCCGTTTCAAACTTACCGTTGCCGGGTAGCGGCTGAACATAATCAGCCCGGGCGCCGAATATGCGCAATGTTCTCGACTCATCGATAAATACATTGTCCCGGCTCAAGAAATTCCCCGAAGCGTTATAATTAAGTGCGGTATTATACTGCCCGGGCCTGTACCGGTAGTTGGAATAATCAACGTCTGTCGACCAGGCTCTTCCCGATGTATCAAGTTTATGCAGCAACTGGATACCTGTGTTGAAATTAAGCGGCTTGTCCACGTTTAACGCGGAAAAATTTTCATTGCCGGTTTTGTTCCGGTTGCTGTCGGCAGTAGTCATCACAGATGTCAGGTCGTTATTATAGCGCCGGTCGGAGACATTGGCCGTTAAGGTCAATGTCGTTTGTTTTGAAAGATAAAGGTCGAGCCCGGCTGACGAATTGAAGGCTTTGTTGATTGTTATAGCGGAATTGGTCGAGAACTGCTCTGAAGATAAAGCACTGCCGTTCATGATGTCGCTGGTAGCCTGGCCGAAGTTGTATCCTTTGTTGTAACCATAGCTGTTATTCAGGTAAAGGTTGTATTTGTTTGTTTTATAATTGAGCACCAGGCTGCTGTTATAGCGATCGTAATGTTGCCCGATGCCGAAACCGGCTGTGGCGCTTCCATTCAATCCGCTTTTGGTATTCTTTTTCCTGATAATGTTGATGACACCTCCTGTCCCTTCCGCATCATATTTTGCCGAAGGGTTGGTCATGATCTCGATCTTTGAGATATCAGACGATGGCGTATTAGTCAGCAAGTTGGCGAGGTCTTCGGCGGATAAATAGGTGGTTTTCCCATCAATGGTCACATTTACACCTGATTTTCCATTGAGAGTGATCTGCCCGTCGGAAGTGACCTGCACACCCGGCAATTTTTTCAATACTTCTAATGCATTTGTCCCGGTATTAGCAATATTCTGCTCCACATTCACCACGGTTTTATCGATCTGTTTTTCGATCAGCGGTGCCTGTGCTTTTATTGCAACTTCGCTGAGCATGGTTGACGAAGGGGATAAAACCAATTCGCCAATATCAATAACGGAATCCGCCCCGCCAATGACCAGGGCAGTTTTGACAGTGGGCTTATAACCCATTGGATTGGTCGTAAGAACATAGCTGCCTTGCGGTAAATTATCGAAGATAAAATTCCCTGAAGCGTCGGTTGATATGGCTTTATAAAGCCCGGTGTCAGCAAGTTTTTTCAGACTGATGACGACGGAAGGTAACGGCGACCGCTTCTCATCGGCCACGCTGCCTTTAATAATACCCTGCCCATAAGACAGTGCCGAACAAAGCGTTATTGAAAATAATAACAGAAATCGGGACAAAGGCTTCATCGACATTATTTTTGACCAATGATAGCCCGTAAAACAAAGCAGAAATGCCGGCATAGGCAGACAAGTACAGCCTGGCCTTATACAGGCAATTTTGACGGATGAAAACTTTTTGGCTTCTAAAAGAAAGTATCCAGCGGGCGGTTTTGCCTTTTCGTCGACAATTGCCACTTTGAACTGCTAAAAAACGTAAACTTGATGATCATGAATTTCACCGGCAGCATCATTGCGTTTCATCGATCGAACAGGGTCTTAAGCCATATTGGATTTTGGATAGCTGCCTTAATTGTGGCCACAATGATAGAAGGCTACTCTCCTTCCTCCGATAGCTGGTTCTCACCCAATCGACTGCTGTTTCATGCGGTTACCCTCATCACACAGATCATGACTGCCTATTTCCTGGCATATTTCGTTATTCCTGGATTTCTAAACTCCCGAAAGGCGGTTCAGATGAGTATTTATACCGTAGCAGGTATGTACCTTATCTGCGCGCTTGCGCGTTTACTTAATTTACATGTTTATGAGCCATTAGCCGATATTCCGCCCAAAGCCTTTGAAAACCTGCATGAGGTATTCACAAACCTGGGAAGATTATTATATGTTTACTTTTTTAGGAACCTATCCATTGCGATTGTTTTCCTGTTCCTGAAACTATTGACCGATCAATATGAAACGCAGCAAAAAGCGCTCAGGTTGGAAAAGGAGAAATCAAGGGCTGAATTGAAATTATTAAAAGCTCAGTTAAACCCACATTTCCTGTTCAACACCCTGAATAATATTTATTCGCTATCACTTTCATCGTCTCCGGCAACATCAGGATCCATTGCCCGGCTGGCGGATATTCTCGATCATATCCTGTACAGATGTAACGAGCAATATGTACCCGTAAAGGCCGAGATAGACCTGATCAAAAACTATATCGAACTCGAAAAACTAAGGTATGACAAACGCCTTACAGTAAACTTTAATGCCAATATTGAACGGGATATAGCTATTGCCCCGCTCATTCTGCTTTCGCTCGTAGAAAACGCATTCAAACATGGCGCCAGCGACGACACCGGCGCGCCCATTATCAATATTGACCTGACTGCGAACGACGAAGAAACCTTTATCTTTAAGATATCAAACACGGTATCGGATCAAAGCTATAGCGGAACGGAAGCCCACGGCGAAAGGATCGGGCTTAACAATCTGCGGCGCCAGTTGGACCTGATCTATGGGAAAGACTATATCCTCAATGTGACCAGCGAACATGGATATTTTACAGTCCAGCTGGCCATCCAATTGAAAAATGAAGCTGCCAAACATGAAAAAGATCCGGTGCTTATTGGTTGATGACGAACCGCTGGCGACAGCCCTGGTGGAAAAACACATTGCCCAGCTCGATTTCATGGAAGTGGCCGGCACTTGCCCAAATGCGCTTAAAGCTTTGGAAGTCCTCAAAAAAACAGAAGTCGACCTGATGTTTCTTGATATCAGGATGTCCGCTATCAACGGGATCGATTTCCTGAAAATGCTGCGCAATCCGCCCAAGGTCATAATCACCACAGCATACCGGGAATACGCCCTGGATGGCTACGACCTCGACATAGTAGACTACCTGCTGAAACCTATAACATTCGATCGGTTTTTTAAAGCGATCGAACGGTATCTGAGAAATGACCATCAGCCCGCCTCATCGCCTGTTCCCGCCATAACAACCGGCCCATCAAACATTTACGTCAAATCTGGCTACAGGAACATCAAAATAAATACAGATGAAATTTTGTATGTCGAGAGCCTCAAAGATTATATAAAGATCGTTACTACAGAAGACACGATCACCGGGAAATACCGGATAGGCGATATGGAAAGTGAGCTTTCAGGTAAGGGGTTTCTACGAATACACCGTTCATTTATCGTCAACATGAAGCATATATCGGCTTTTACCGCAAGCGACATAGAGATCGGCAAAACTGAACTGCCTATCGGTGAAAGCTACAAGGAGCAAGTGCTCCGGACCATCAAAAAGATCAGCTAGCATTTTGCTTTGAAATCTGACTAAATAGTCAGTAAATATCCCGAAAAGCTCTTTCCCATAGCGGTGAAGGGCTTTTTTATTTTTTGTCGTCAAACTTAATCTTCAACCATATGTTAACAAATTAAATTAGTTGTTAAATGAAGTTAACGTATATATCGACTTATCCGCCAAGAGAATGTGGCCTGGCGACTTTCAACAAAAGTCTCCTAAATGCTATTAACGCCAATTTATCCGATCATGCCCAGTCGCAGGTCACGGTTATTGCGCTTAATGAGGATACGGCGGATCAGTATAATTATCCTGACGAAGTAAAGTTTTCCATCCGTCAGCAATTTGTAGAAGATTACATTAAAGCCGCGGACTTTGTCAACACAAGCGATACTGATGCCTGTATCCTGCAGCATGAATTTGGCATCTACGGGGGTGATAACGGCGTTTATGTGCTGTCGCTTATTAACCGGCTTGACAAGCCTCTGGTATCCATTTTCCATACCGTGCTGGAGAGACCTTCCCTTCAGCAAAAAGTTATCCTGCAAAATATCGCCAGGCACTCGGATAAGATCGTCGTGATGGGAAAGGTGGCTATCAATATGCTCCATACCATATACGACATACCATTACATAAGATACATTTCATTGAACATGGCGCTCCCGATCTGGAACCGCCGGAGCAAAATCCTGTCAGGTCAGAAATTTTGCTGAAGGGGCGCAGGATGCTGCTGACCTTTGGCCTGCTCAACAGGAACAAGGGCCTCGAAACTGTGATCAGGGCTTTACCGGAGATCGTTAAGCATCACCCGGAAGTTGTGTACGTGATCTTAGGCAATACGCATCCGGGTGTGGTTAAAAATTCAGGCGAGGAATACCGCGAGCATCTTGTTCAATTGGCCGACAGCCTGAATGTCAGCGACAATCTTATGCTCATAAATCGCTACGTGTCAGAAAAAGACTTGTTCAACTATCTTACCGCGGCCGATATTTATGTTTCTCCTTATTTGAACGAGGCACAGATAACCAGTGGCACGCTGGCTTATGCTATTGGCGCAGGGGCCGCGGTGGTAGCTACGCCGTATTGGCACGCCAAAGAATTATTGGCGGATGGACGCGGTATGCTCTTCAATTTTAAAGACGAAAGCCAATTGGCCCGTATCATCAATGACTTACTGGATAATCCGCGGCAGCTGCAAACTATGAAGGATATCGCGTATTCCTATGGCCTGAATTTGAGATGGCCGGAAATAGGCAAGAACTACTTAAAGATCATAAAGAGGGTCATAGACAATCCCGACCTGGATGAGCAGCTGCTTCGGCACATCATCGATCCGGAGATCATGCCCGAGTTCGGCCTGGATTATGTAAAGCATTTGACCGACAATACCGGCATCGTCCAGCATGCCAAATACGGCATCCCGAACCTGAAGGAAGGATACTGTACAGACGATAATGCCAGGGCGCTTATTATGACGCTTATGGCACACCGCCTGGGGCATGACGACGCGCTAAAGCTAATGCCTGTGTACATGAGCTTTTTGCTGTATATGCAAAATGAAGGGGGCTATTTCAGAAATTTCCTGAACTATAAAAATGAATACCTGGATAAGATCGGTTCGGAAGATGCTTTTGGCAGGGCCATTTGGTCGCTCGGTTACCTGGTACATTATGCGCCCAATAATGCTTACTGTAAATTCGGTGAGGAATTGTTTCAAAGGGCCAGGCCAAATTTCGGAAACCTGACCCACCTGCGCGGGATAAGCAATACCATTATCGGCATTTGCTATTACCTCAAAACCCATCCCTTCGATAATGGCGTTCAGAACTCTCTGAAGCATCTCACAGAAACCCTGGCAAATGCCTACCATAACTCGCATAGCAAGTCGTGGAGATGGTTTGAGGATTACCTGACCTATGACAACGCGATTTTGCCTTTGGCGCTGCTGCATTCAGCAGAGATAACGCGGAATAAGGACACCCGGCGTATTGCTTTTGAATCTATGGAATTTCTTGAAAGCGTTACTATGGGCCCGCGGTATTTTAACCCGGTAGGAAACCAGGGCTGGTATTCCCGCGATGGCAAGATGCCTTCGTACGACCAGCAGGCCATTGACATTATGGCCATGGCCTTACTATACCAGCAGGCGCACCACATGACCGGCGACCCTCAGTACCTGAAGAAACTCTTTTTTGTTTATTCGTGGTTCCTGGGCGAAAACTCGCTTTGCGTTCCTTTATATGACGATACCACCAAAGGCTGTTGCGATGGCCTCCATCCCAACGGTATGAATTTAAACCAGGGCGCGGAAAGCACGCTGGCTTACCTGGTGTCGCACCTTGTGGTGTTGCAGGCTTTCAAAGACAGTCCGGGATATATTTATAAAGAAACCGAACAAGAGACGGCTTTCGTTAAATGATCAGGCTCCTGAATCGGCTAGTATTTTGTCGAGCAGCGCTTTCAGGTCGACCGACATGAACGAAGAGGCGTAATCCGAAAGGCCGTACGGCAGTATCAATTTACCGTTATTGGTAATGCCGCCGCAGGAATACACTACGTTAGGCACATACCCTTCACGCTCATCCTGGTTCGGCGAAAGCAACGGTTCCCTTAGCCTGCCGATCTCGACGAACGGGTCGTCCAGCTTTAATAAACTCGCGCCAAGCACATACCTGCGCATCGGGCCCACGCCGTGCGTGATAACCAGCCAGCCGTGGTCGGTTTCGATCGGCGAACCGCAGTTCCCGATCTGGATAAATTCCCAGGGATGCATCGGCTGCTGCAGTATGACCGGATTCTCCCAAATATTGATGTTGTTAGAATACATGATATAATTGTTGCAGCCATCGATTCGCGATAGCATAGTATAATTCCCGTTTATTTTCCTCGGGAATAAGGCGAGGCCTTTGTTGGTTGCCCCGATGCCATGCAGCGGCCGTATTTTGAAATTATAAAAATCGGTGGTCTGCAAAAGTTTTGGCATGATTAGCGCGCCATCAAAAGCGGTGTAGGTGGCATAATAGATCACAGAGCCATCGGGGTTGATAAACTTCACAAAACGGGCGTCCTCAATACCTTTTCTTTCCAGTTCTGACATTGGAAAAATAACCCGGTCGGATATATCGGTGTCGAGTGAAAAGCTGATATTATTGTATGATTCGGACAGCCACAACACTTTTTCCAGCTCAGTTTTCTTCTTATCGCTGTGCTGGCTTTGCTGCATCAGTAATACAGCCCGGAGCAGGGTATCGTAATCGAACTTATCCTGTACTTTAGTTTTAAGTTCTTTGACAACCGCTTTGTCGATACGTGCAGTTACTATTTTCTCAAAGAACAGTTTCTTTTCGTAGATCGTATCCCGCATCACTTCGGCCTCGTCAACATAATTGCCAACCGGCATCACATCAATACTATTGTCCTTGTCAACAATGGCTTTACGGAATGCTATAGATGATATATGCCCCTCGCCTACCGCCCTGAAGGCTATGATCAGCCTTTTCTGACCCTCTTGTAAGTCAGACTGGTCCGGATCTTCTACTATTGAAGGATTGAAAAACGCCGCCGACTCAATGGAGTATTCATGCGTGAAATATGAACCCAAAAGCAGCTTCCGCCAATGGCTCAGGTCGTCGAAATCAATGCCCTGGCTTTCGATGATTGACTTTATCTTGTTGCAGTGCTTATACAATATCCGGGTGATATTCCTGTGCCGCCGGGAAAACTCCTGCAACAAAGGTGACGCGACATGAAAAACCTCTTCTTCGGACAAACTGACCACCCTCTGAATAACGTCGATCGCCCTTTGCTGGCCATTGAAGAAGAAGCGGGCAATAACTCTTTTAGTATCGGGATTTACTTTTACCGGGTGGCGTTCTATGGCAATACGCATATACGGGTTGTTAGATTATAATTGGCTGAGTGTTCTGGTACTTGTTGTTAACCACCGAACGCAAAAAACTGTTTGGCTTTTTATTCACAATGCTGGTAGCGGGTTTATTGCAACCGGAACGGATGCTAGCTTTACTGTTTAGCGGATTCATTTTCCGGCACTTCGATGTAATACACATTTTCGATGTAAATACCGTTCTCCATTGCCAGTTTGTGTTTGGTGTTTTCGAGGGTTTCTTTAGGATGTGTATTGTCCCCGGAAATTGACAGAAAATAGATCACGTTCCCCGTTTCGTTGTTGATGAATTTATAATGTTTGCTTGCTTTACTCATGGCAATAATGGCTTAAAGAATTTCAGGTATTCCGCAGGAGGACGCAGCATGTGTTGCGGCGAAACGGCTCTGATTATGGTACAAATGGGGATTAAATATGTTTCCCGGGGAGGGTAAGTTTTTGCCTTATACTAAAAATGGCAAGATCGCAGTGTTGCAGATGATGCGCCGATCAACTGAATTCATCCATCGGGTCGCGGCCTTCCTCAATTTTTTTTTGCAAATAACTCATCTGCCTTTGCCTGTTGTACGACACATCAAGCGAATACGCAAGTATGAACATGATAGGGAACGAAAACCAGCCAAGCGAATAATAAGATGCTACTATCGTACCGATAAAGGCTATGAACCCGAACACAGCGTAATAACTCCCTTGCTGTGATTTGAGCTTATAACCATCTTCTATATAATCCGGTGAAAAGTATCTTGAGACACGCGGTATCCACATCACAAGAAAAAAGAGTACTTTTTCACCGACTGACATATCTATGAGATAATTCTCAAGTACCTTTTGGTCGATAGCAGCCTGAATGGCCTTGTGCTCATTAATTTCTTCTGCCGGAACACGCCTGCGCTTTAATTCTGCCTCTGCCACAGAAACGGCCAGGTCCGTATAACCGGAATTTTTCTGAATTATATCCAACAGTTGATCTGTTGGATACTCCATATATTGTGATTCAAGGTCTTCCCAAGTTACCATATCGAGACAAAGTCTGGTAATATCTGCCTAATTTACGTAATTTAGGTCGAGATCATATCGTTGTTCGGTCAGTTGCTTATCAAAAGCGGTAGAGGATTTTTCTTCGGTAAGTTTAAAACCATAGCGCGTGTACAAGGCTGTAGCTGTGTATTGCTCGTTAGTGGTCCATAAATAGGCCTTGGTGATGGATAGTTCACGCAGGTAGTCCATAAAGCTATCCATCAGCTTTTTGCCTAAGCCTATTCTCCTGTATTCGGGTAGAAATATAAAGTAACGCAACTGCGCGCTGTCACCCCGGTGAACACCTGCCAGGAAGCCGATCATCCTTCCGCCATGCTCGCATATCCACACCCGGCCTTTAACAGGATCGTATTGATGGGCAAATTCGCCCAGGCTCTCCAGCACATAGCCTTCAAAGTTCAGCCCGTAACCGCATTCTTCGGCATAAATTTTTCCGTGCAGGTAAGCCACATAGCCAAGATCACCGGGTTGCAGGTCGGTGCGAATAGTTATATCATTCAATGTCATCGGCAAGATCAGATAGCCGAATATAAGGGTTTCTTTTAAGCCAGCAATTCATTCAAAAACTCCCGGTTCAGCGGTTTAAGAATAAATTTTTTGACGAAAGAATAATCATAAGACCGCTTAATATCATTGGGATCTATCGACGACGAAACGATGTAGACCCCAATGGCTTTTCGCAGCGAATGGTATATCTTTTTATACCCGTTAAGAAAATCCCAACCGTTAAATTCCGGCATATTAATGTCCAGGAAAATATAGTCCGGGAGCTTATCTGTGTTCTCCCGGTTTTCGATAAGGTAATCCAATGTATCCTTGCCGTCGCCGCTTGTGACTATCTCGTCCACATGGCTATATTCCTTTACCATGATCTGCGATATTTTCTGGTAAATAGGGTCGTCGTCTATTAAAATAATTTTGCTCATAGGAATGTTCGGCAAGATGTTGCTTTAAAGTTAATACATTAAATGGTGTACTCGGTTTTTACTTTTGCACTTATTAACAATTAAGCAAAATAATTAACCCTAATTATCACCACTATACTTTGACTTTTTTCCAGCCACCCCTCCTGAACAGGAAGTAGCCGCTTGCCGATAAAATTGTTTCTGATACCGGGATGGCTATAAAAACTCCGGTTATCCCCAACGCGAAATATTTAGCCAGTAAATAGGCCAGCGGCACCTGGAATATCCAGAACGCCACAAAATTGATCTTGGTAGTGGTCCAGGTATCTCCCGCGCCGTTAAATGCGCTCATCATTACCATGCCAATGCCATAAATAATATACCCGGGACATATAATGCGCAAAGCGAACGCAGCGATGCGCTTTACTTCCGGATCATTGGTAAAAAAGGCCGCTACGTAACCACAAGCTATCATCATGAATACCGTCACAACGCCCATATACCACATATTGTACCTGATGGTCGTATATACCGATTCCTCGGCACGGCCCAGCTCCTTGGCACCAAGATTCTGTCCTACCAGCGTCGCGGCGGCATTACTCATGCCCCATGCGGGCAACAGGAAGAATAACATCAGCCTTATAGCGGTCTGATACCCGGCCGATCCCTGGTCCCCGCCCGATTTTGCAACCAGTTGCGCCAGGAATATCCAGCTGCAGGAAGCGATAACGAACTGGAAAATTGCGGGCAATGCGATCTTCATGATGGTTTTGATCTGTTCCCAGTGCGGGCGCAGGTAAGCTAACCGCGCTTTGATGATGTTTTTGCCGTTGAATAAATGATAACACTGATAAAGCACGCCCATACCACGACCGATGGTAGTGGCAATAGCAGCGCCGGTCAAACCAAAAGCAGGTATTGGGCCGAGGCCTCGAATGAATAAGGGGCACAAAACGCAGTTAGCCACATTAGCGATAACCAGGCTCTTCATCGCGATAGCTGCATTGCCGGCACCCCTGAAAACGCCATTGATGAGAAAGAGCAGCACAATGATGATGCTTTCGCCCATCATGATGCGGGTAAAATTTGTGCCCAGGTGTGCCGTTTGAGTTGATGCTCCCATGGCGGTGAGCAAATTAGCCGCGTAATAAAATCCGAAAGTTGCAATAATAATACTAACTATAAGTGCCAGTGTAATGGCCTGCATGCCCGCTTTGGATGCATCAATCGGATTTTGCTCGCCGACGCGGCGGGCGACAACGGCCGTTGCCGCCATGCTCATGCCGACAGCCATTGAATAGATGATGGTCAGTACCGACTCGGTGAGCCCGACGGTTTGAATGGCATAACTACTATGCGGTAAATGACCGACAAAGAAAAGATCGACCAGGGCGAATACTGATTCCATGGCCATCTCGAGCATCATGGGAATGGCCAGCAGCACTACTGCGCGGCGAATGCTCCCTTTGGTAAAATCGTGGTTGCCGCCTTTGAGGGCCTGCCATATGACTGAAGATATTTTAGACAGCTTGCTTTGTGCAGCAGGTTGAAATGTTGTCATGAGTTAAAGAATGGGTTGTAAAAAAATGGAAACCGTTCAGCAGAAAATGCTGAAAAACAAGATCGGATTTGGAGCCCTCGGCCCTAGAACCTCATGCGGGCTGCTGCAGTGTACATATTGCGGCTTGCTGTTGGTATTGCAAAGATGAAGATTATATTTGTAGGTGAAGAAAAATATTTTTCTTTTTTCAAACCTAACTCATAGCAAATGAAGCTCCTGCCCTTTATCGCGCTTGGCGCCATGGCCCTGGCCGCTTGTAAACAAAATACTGCGACAACTTCGGCGACAACTACCGAATCGCCTTTGAATGGTACCTGGCGCCTGGTGAGCAGTAAATCCATTGTAAAGAAAGACACTACGGATACTTCGCCAAAGAAAGGGACCGAAGATCTGAAAATTTATAACGATACGCACTTTACATTTTTTTCGCACAACACCGATAAAAGCGTTCCTGCTTCTTACGATTCGGGGGCGGGTACTTACACGCTAAAGGGCGACAACTATACGGAGCACCTGCAATACTGCAGCGAAAGGGAATGGGAAAACCATGATTTCAATTTTACGATGGCGATAAAGGGTGATACCATGCAGCAGCGGGGTGTAGAAAAGGTTGACAGCGGCAGCGTACATATCGACCATATCATTATTGAAACCTATGCGAAGATGAAATAAGGCCCCGTAAATCGATTCTCTGCAAATCAAAAGGCGGCAGGGCTTGTTAAATTAGTATTAACAACAAATACTATGAAACCTGTAACTGCCATTATTGAAAGCCCTAACGGGTGCAACCACAAATACGATTACGAACCTGATATCGATTCATTCAAATTGGAAAAATTATTGCCTGCCGGCCTGGTGTTCCCGTATGATTTCGGATTCATCCCCGACACCAAAGGTGATGACGGCGATCCGCTGGATATTATCGTTATATCGGAAATCACCTCTTTTCCCGGCTGCAGTATGGATTGCCGGATCATAGGGGGATTTACTGCGGAACAGACCCAGAAAAGCGGTAAATCTGTGCGCAACGACCGTTTTTTAAGTGTGCTCGACATTTCTGAAGTTTATAAGGATGTTAATGAAATAGACGACCTGCCCGAAGGCATCATGAAGCAGATCGAGAATTTCTTTGTCAACTATAACAAACAGGCTGGAAAAAAATTTAAAATACTGGAAAATATTGACGCCGCTCAAGCCTATAAAATGATCAAAAAGCAAAAGAGCCATCACAAAAAATCAGCCTGAAATGAGAACCATCGAGCAAATAGCAAGCCGCCTTGTTGAACTGTGCCGCGAACAAAAATTTGTCGAGGCTTATAAAGAACTGTTTGCCGAGGAAGCCATAAGCATTGACCCAATGTACACCATTATGCCCCATGCACGTGGATTGATCACGTTGATCGAGCGCGAAAAGCAATTTCTGGCCAAAACACAGATAAACGGTATCACCATTTCAGAACCTATGATATCGGGCAGCTATTTTGCTATCAGGATCGACATGGATTTTATTCATGAAGACCGCGGCCATGTCAATTCAGGCGAGCTTGGCGTTTACCACGTGAAGGACGGCAAAATTGTAAGCCAACAGTTCTTCATGGGGTAACTCCGGCGGCCAGGCTTGGATTTTCGTTTTTATTTTCAATATCAGTGCCGCCAAAAGGGACACCAGGAGACCTACCGGCAGTATTTCCGCGTAGGTCATCGCAGCATGCGCTATCGGATTGTGGATCATTTGTTTAATGTCCTCGTATTTCTGAGCTGCTGCATGGATCGACGCTTCTGAGGCTCCTTCCGCCTTCAATTTAGCCACGACGTGTATCTCGCATTTATCATAGAAATCTGGGAAGAATACATAATATTCTATCATCCAGCCCAGCATATAGATGGTTGAGGCAATAAAAGTGATCGATAAGCCGATCCTGAATGCCCGGCCAAAGGAAATAATTCCGCCGTTTCGATCACGCCAGGTTTTTACGCAAACAAAAATGAGCGAGAAGGCCACCAGCATGATGGTGTAGCCGAACACCATGCTGCCCTGCTTGTCGGTATCGTAAATGTTGGCCATGCCAATGTCCATTATGGTAGTTGCAAAAAGTCCGGATATCAATCCGAAAATGAGGGTACGATTTTTCATGATCTTTTAATTTTTTCACCCAAAATTGGCAAGCACCGGTTTAACAGCGGTCATACTTTCGGGTGATTTTGCAAAAAAGAAATCAATTTAATACTAAAGGATGAGTATTTCAAGGTATAAGGCTCAGCTTTTTGCCCATATCAACGGCTTGGGTGCGACGCTTTACCTCCATTTTTTCGAACAATTGAGCCGAATGCGTTTTGATGGTATTCAGCGAGACGAACAATTTGTCGGCTATTTCCTGGTTACTCAACCCCTGCGCCATCAATTGCAGCACCTCAAGCTCGCGCCGGCTCAGGTTGAGGCGACTCAGCTCTTTTTCATTTAAAATGAATTCAGAAGGTGGCGTGAGCAATATTTCTTTCTCAACAATTACCGTCTCGATCTTTGGTTTTCTGAGCTTGATGGCCAACCAGATACCGAGCCCGGTAAACAATAGCGCGATTATGGTGATATAGGTTTCCAATTGGTCATCACCCATGGCATACCTTGTTTGGAACCAACGAATCAGGAATATGATGGCAGCCAGCGCAAGGCCATACAGAGCGATATGTTTATTTCGCGTCAGAAATTTCACGGATCACTTTGTATAACCTAAAATTATTAAGAATTACCTGTAGCAAAAAAGCCACCATAACAAAACTTGCGGGTTAGTCCCTTTGCGCAGTTATAACTCCCATGGTTTGAGGGGCATAGGTAAAAACACTATGGTTAATGATAGTAAACCTCCGTTTTTTAAAGGTTTGCAGCAAGCCCAAAAGCAGCTGACGATTATGGTATTCGACAGAAATATTTATAACGTTTTTGAGCCCGTCCTTTTCAATTCCAAACAACACCTTTTCAAAACCTTCGATGTCGCACTTAATACTTTCTACCTGGTATTGCGTTATTAATTCTGTTATATCCTTAGTTGTTCTAATTGATTTTACAAGAAATTCAGAGCCGTCCGCAGGAAAGTGCTCACCGAAATATTTTTTCAGAACGCCGATATCGCTTTCACTCTGATCAATTCCGATTATTTTCTTTGCCCCTTTATTTTTGAAATATACCGGAGACGCCTCTTGGATATTTTTAACCTCCCACAACCCGCAGCCAAGATCAAGAACCGCCTTGCCAGCTACGTCAAGGTATTTCCAGTGGACGCTAGAATCTTCAGAAGTTATCAGATCTGATACAAAAGGCCGTATCACTTTTCTAAATTTCCTGTCGGTATGATAATTATCTAAGTATTCGTACTCCCTTTTTAAAATCCGGATTATTCCCATTTGATATTTTTGTTTAGCTGCTTGTATTTATTAAATGGTAGAATATACGTAACTAAAAAACTGGCTGACAACTTAAATTAGCGCGTAGCCGCATCCAATAAAAAACGATTTGATCACATTTTGCATAAGATCTGAATTCAAAAGTAAAGATAATATATAAAACAAAGCCGTCCGTTAGCTAACGGGCGGCTTTGCGGGTTTAATAAGTGCCTAAATCTATTTTCGTTTGCCATTAACCTGATCCAGGAATAAATAACGAGGACGGTCATCGGCCGGTTCTGCTTTCGTATTCACGTCAATATTGATCCGTTGGGTTATGGTACCGTGATTAACCGGCCACTTAGGCAAACCTTTACCGTTTGGGTTGCCGGTTTTGATGAAATTAGCGAAATAGCTTTCCATTGTTGCCGAAACCTTGTAATCATCCACGTTCCAGGCATACACTCTATTGCCCCAAAGGTCGCCCATAGCGTACTCTATTTCCGAAGCATGCGAGGCACCCACATAGGGTGCAGGAGCTTTATTCGGTTTATCATCGGCGCCGCCTTTGATCACGCCGCCGGCCAGGCCGGGCTTGGCATTGCCCATCGAAGCCACCATCGGCGGGCGTGGATGCGAGAACATATAGCAGTAAACCGGGCTGCCTGCCTTCGCTTGCTCTTCATCCCATTTCCAGGTGCTGTAAACGATGAACCCATCGCTGGCTAATTTGGTAGCCGATTTGATCACTTCTTCCTGGGTAGTTCCCGGGTAAAGTTTCAGCACTTCGTCGGCGTTATTGGGGTACCGCTGTTTTACTTTTTTAGCATAGTTCTCTGGTGTCGGCGCATCCATGCCCATAAAAGCCTGGTAAGGTACTTCAGCCGAATTCCATCCGGCTAATAAAGGCACATGCGCCTGTTCGCCTGCGGCAAATATCTCACCCACCGATTTCGGCAGGAAGTAGCCATCTACTATAATCGCCATGCTCCAGCCACCACCTTGTTTGGATGCCAGGTCGAGCAGTTTATCGGCGGGCATAGCGCGCAGGTCGGCTAAAGAGGCAGCGCCAATTTTTTGCTGAAAGTCAGCGCCTCTTTTTTCGCCTTCGGCTAAAGTGGCCATCGGAAGAATACCGCCGCTTTCACCTATCGCACCGGCAATCAGGCCTTTCGATAAAGGCGAAGCCATCTGGTCGCAAACGGATATAGAGCCGGCCGATTCGCCGGCAATAGTAATATGGTTCGGATCACCACCAAAAGCCGCAATGTTATCATGAACCCATTTTAGGGCAGCATTCTGGTCCAGTAAGCCATAGTTACCGGACGCGTGGTGCGAAGATTCTTTGGTCAGCTCCGGATGGGCAAACAATCCGAAAATACCAAGCCGGTAGTTGACTGTAACCGCTACGATGCCCTTTGTGGCCATGCTTTCACCATCGTAGCGCGACTCTGAACCGTCACCCGCTACAAAGCCGCCTCCGTAATAGTAAACCAGCACAGGCAGTTTAGCATTGGCTGATTTCGCGGGCGTCCATACGTTCAGATAAAGGCAATCCTCGTTCATGCCCGATGACCGGAACTGCATATCGCCGAAAACATTTTTCTGCATGGCATTAGGACCGAAATGGTTGGCTTTCAATACGCCGTCCCAGTTTTTCGCCGGCTGGGGTTCCTTCCAGCGCAAGTCGCCTACAGGAGGCTGGGCAAACGGAATGCCCTTGAAGCTATGTATTCCGGTGGAATCGATAGTGCCTTCCACTACACCATTTAGCGTTTTCACCTGCAGCTCCTGGGCGAATGCATAAATGCCTGGCAACAATGCCACGGCAAAAGATAAGATCAATTTTCTCATGTTAATTGGTTTTTTGGTAGCTTGACAGATTTATTCTCTATTGTAGTAAATTGTTACAATAATAAAATAATTGTTCATAAAGCACCCCGCCTGTATAAAATCTCATCAAATAATTTTTTATTTATAGTACTTTGTATTGCATAGTATTAATATTTTACATATTATTGCACTATAAAACGAATTGGATATGAAAAACATTAGATTGATCATAACGATTACCGTATTAATGACGGTACTGGGGATTATACTTATGTCTTGCCATTTTGGAAGGCACACTACGATAGTCGAGAATGGCAACGGTCACCATTTACGCATCGAGTCATACGGCAAGGTTTATTTTAACCGCGACCAGACGGAGGTCGACTACATTTCGCGTGGCGGCTATTTGGAATATCGGAACAATGACCGGGAACTGAGAGCCGAAAATGATCATCACGGAGGGATTAAATATGAGCTGAAGGAAGATGGCAGGAAGCTGGACCCAAATGCCAACAAGGCGTTTATAACTGAAGCGGTCAGGACCATGATCTCGAAAGGCTATCATCCCAATTAACAACGTTTTTCAGAGATTTACCTGTTTTTTATTCATTAGCGAAACATTTCGGTGTGATATCCGTTTCACAACCCAATGAAGTGGTTCTACCTGCCATGCTCCCTGATATTTTCATTGCTGCTTTTCAGCTGCAGTAAAACGGGCAATACGGTCAGTCCTATAAAAAAAGACACCACTTCCTCTACGACCAGCAATGCCGGTACAACAACAAACACCGGGAATACCGGCACAACAACAAACACCGGTAACACCGGTACGACGACAAGCACAACCACAACCTGTAATGCGACCGTTGCGGACGCTGAAAACATCGAGATATTCCCGGCTGATAATTCATGGAACCAGGATATTTCCGGCGCACCTGTCGATCCTTACAGCAGCCAGATCATTGCCACTTTCAGTACCGCGCCACTCAAGGCCGAATTTGGCAGCGGCTTGTGGAACAATGTACCTATGGGCGACCCGTTCATTGTGGTTTGCGGCAGCCAGCCCAAGGTGAAGGTAACTTTCCGTGCTAATTCATATGATGCTAACTATGGCAACCTAAGCTTTCCGGGCCCTTATCCCATTCCAGCTAATGCTCCTATCGAAAACAATGGCCAGGACGACGCTCATGTGATCGTGGTCGATAAGGATAATGGCCTGCTGTACGAGCTGTACAATGCGAGCGTAAGTAACGGCCAGTGGTCGGCTTCGAGCGGCGGAGTTTTCAATTTGAAATCCGACTCCCTTGGGAATGGGGGAGCCGATGCTTCAGGTTTACCCATATTCCCCGGGCTGGTGCGTTATGATGAGGTGTTGAAAGGCACCATCGATCATGCGCTCCGGTTTACGCTGGCACCCGCCCATGTAAAACCAGGTTTCGTCGCACCGGCCAGGAATAGCGCAACCAGCAGCACCGGCGGTCAATACGCGCTTCCATACGGCGCAAAAATCAGGCTCAAGGCCAGCTTTGATATCAGCGGCTACCCGGCTGACCTTCAGGTAATATTAAAAGCCATGAAAAAGTACGGACTTATACTGGCCGACCTCGGCGCTGATATGTACGTGACCGGCGCACCCGACCCCAGGTGGAACAATGCCGAACTTCATCAGTTGGGCAATATTCCCGCTTCTAACTTCGAGGTGGTGAAATTCGAATAGATCACTTCTTTATCGCATAACCCAACCCAATATTCACTGAAACGAAGAACTGACTTTGGTTTTTATAGGGGCCGTTGTTAAGCTTGTAATTGTTATCGACGCGCCAATCACCATGGGCGGCATTGATATAGTAACCGGCCCTTACCCCTATCGGTATGCTGCGTTCTATCGTAAAGCAATCCACCGTCTTTTCGCTCAGTTTGATCAGGTAGTCAAACCCGCCGCCAAGATCGATCCCGAAGTTTGGCTGATAGAATGTTTTGCTGATCGAGCTGTTGGTGAGTTCCGTTGAAAAATCAGATGTGCTTTTGATATTGTTGTTATCCTCAATGTTCAGCACAGCCGCCGATACATTGATACCCGCGAACGGGAAAACGCGAAAATCGGTACTTTGCGAAACGTTGTAGCCAAGTTTCAAAAAAGCCTGGTACTGATTAAAGCTGGTCTTAACACCATTGGCGCTTGCCGTGGTCCATGGCGTAAAACCTACCCCATCTTCAATTATCCAGTTGTTGTGAATATGGTTTGAGGAAAGATTGAGCCAGGTATCATTGTTGCCTAAAGCAGGGAGTCCGTTCTCTCCGAGTATCCTGTTCAATGGCCCCATGTAAGTGTAGCGGTAGGTAGCCTGAATTTGAAATGTACCCGCAATGTCATGCATATCGTGCTGGAACCAGCCTTTTCTCGTTGTGTCGGGGTTTTGAGCATTAGCAAAGTTCATGGAAAGCATAAGGATAAGCCCGGTTAAAAAGCAGAGTGAGTTTTTCATAAGACCAATTATTTAGTATTAGTTAACATTTATAACATTTTACGACATGCTTTTTGTTTCCAAAAACCGAAATTATTTGCCGATGACCTGTCCCGGAAAACCGACATCCGTCAAATATTAAAAGGTGCCTGCGCAAAACGCAGGAATAATTCAATTTAACTTGGTGATTATCAAATATTTTTCCTATATATTTGAATGAACCATCACAATCAGATCATGAAAAAGTACCTCCTTATCCTTGCTTTGACGTCAGTATTCCCGTTATTGCAAGGCTGCCAGAATTTCGGGAAAGAAAAAGACTATAACGGCGTACAGTTATATCATACCACTTCGGTTACAGATGCTGAAGCCGACAAACTTGGAGCCTACCTGCTAAGTCAGAAATTCGCAGACGGAACCGCTAAGACCGTTCAGCTGAACAAATCCGGAAATACCTATCAGTTCCGGATGGTTTTGAAAGATGATGCACGCAATAACCCGGCAACAGAGACCACGATGCGATCGTTCGCTGCTTTTCTTTCGAGCGATGTCTTCAATGGCGCACCGGTGGAAATACAAGGCTGCGACGAGCGTCTGAATACTATAAAAACCTATAAAGTAGTGGTTGAGTCGCCGGAAAAAAACTTCAACGGCGTACAGCTGTACCATACGCAGGATGTTACCGGTGCCGAGGCCGATTCGCTGGGCAATTTCCTTATCCGGGTAAAATTTGCGACTGGTGATGCCAAAACGGTGCAGCTTGCGAAAACCGGTAGTACCTACCAGTTCAGGTTCGTCGTGAAACCCGGCCTTGATAAGGATACCGCCTTTGTGCGGCAATGCAGGCTCTTCGCCAACAGGCTTTCAGGCGAGATTTTTAAAGGGAACCCTGTTGAGGTTCAATTGTGCGACGATGGCATGAATACATTGGCTACGGCACAAATGGACAAAGTGCAGAGCAACTGACCGCGCAAACTTCTGTGTTCATCAAGTAACTAACCTGGTTGGTGTAAAAATAGAGCGGGTTGAATTCGATGATATTATTTATGTCGAAGCATTGAGCAATTACATCACCCTGCATACTATCAACGGAAAATTGATCACTTATTTGACTATCAAGGGTTTGACGGGGAGCCTTCCGGCTGCCAAATTCATCCAGGTTCATAAAAGCTTCATTATCAATACCGACAAAGTCAAAACCATTGACGGTAATACAATTCACCTTGGCACTACAAACATTACCATAGGGCAAAGTTTCAGGGATAAGGTGATGAAAAGAATACTTAAGGATAAATTTCTGAAAAGATAATTAATGCTGTACAGTAACTGAGCCTGTCTTAGCCGCGTGCACTTCTTTCAGCAATGCAACCAAAGTCTCCAGTTTCATCGGCTTGGATATGTAATTATCCATGCCCTGGTTCAGGCATATTTCGCGGTCCTCAGAAAGAGCGTTAGCTGTCATCGCAACAATGTACGGCTGCTCCATTTCAAGCTTGCGTATGGTGCGCGTTGCCTCGTAGCCGTCCATTTCAGGCATTTGGATATCCATCAGCACAACATCGTATCTGTTCTTTTGCACTTCTTTTACAGCTTCAAGGCCATTTTCTTTAACAACAGCCTTGTAGCCTAATTTCATCAGTATGCGCTCGATCAATTTCTGGTTCACCGGGTTATCTTCAGCAACAAGTATATCCATTGCATATTGAGTTCCGAAACCGGCGTCGAGCACACTGTTTTGCTGAGCTTCCTGCGGAACGATTTCCTTGCGCTCGCCCAGTTCAGTAACGATGGCTTTGAACAACTGGCCCTGTTTTGCAGGCTTAGTTATTACGGCCGAGAACAGGCCAGGGTACTTTTTACGACTCTCGTCGTTAATAGAGCTTAGGATGATCACCGGTACCTGCTTAGGCAGGCGTTTAACGGATTGCGCTAAAGCCGCACCATCCATTTCCGGCATCTGCATATCCGATATAACCAACTCGATCGATGGGTCGTTGGATAAGGCTGTTAATACTTCATAGCCGGTGCTGCAAACCACAGGTACCAGATCCCAATGCTCTAACTGCCCTTTCAGTATAGTACGGTTGGTCGTGTTATCATCAACTATAACCACCTTTTTACCCTTAATATGGGCAAATCCTGGCAGTGGCGCGTTGTCTGACACCTGCTTAATGCTGGTTTTTGTGCGGATAGTAAAATTGAACGTCGAACCAACGCCCACCTTACTTTCAACCCATACGTTACCGCCCATCAGCTTCACCAGGCGTTCGCTGATGATCAGGCCCAGGCCGGTGCCGCCGTATTTACGGGTAGTAGATGAATCGACCTGTGAAAATGCCCTGAACAAGGTGGAAAGCTTTTCCTCCGGAATACCAATACCCGTGTCTTTCACGCTGAACGTGATCTCCAACTCATCATTTGCTATTTTTTGTGATAGAAAGGCCTTAATAAACACCTCGCCTTTTGAAGTAAACTTGATCGCATTATTGATCAGGTTGATGATTACCTGTTTCAGGCGCAGGCTATCCCCTATCACATAACGCGGCAAGTTGAAATCGAGCTGATAGATCAGGTCAAGGCGCTGTTCCGCAGCTTTCTGCGAGAACATATCCATGATCTCTTCCACGCTCTGGCGCAGATCGAACTCCTCTTCTTCGATATCCATCTTGCCCGACTCTATTTTCGAGAAGTCGAGGATATCGTTGATCACGTTCATCAGGCTATCGCCACAGTTGATGATCGTTTCGGCATATTCGCGCTGTTCGGGGGTCAGTTTGGTTTCGGCCAAAAGTGAGGCCATGCCGATCACGCCGTTCATCGGCGTACGTATTTCGTGGCTCATGGTAGCCAGGAATATACTCTTGGCTTCGTTGGCTTTATCAGCTTCTTCGCGTGCCTGGTGTTCCTGGTTGCGCTGGTCCTGTAATTCTTCCGATTGTACCTGCAGTTCCTCGTTCAACGCCTGCAATTCTTCCGATTGCGATAACAGCTCTTCATTGACAGACTGCAGTTCTTCCGATTGTGCCTGGAGTTCTTCGTTGACGGACTGCAACTCCTCTGATTGCGTTTGCAATTCTTCAGCCTGGCGAACAACCACCATGGTGCGTTCTCTCACCTGGCGCTCCAGTTTCACTTTCTGCTGATAGATATTGCGAACGCGTATACGATACACACCGTAAATAAAGCCAAATACGAATACCGCTGCAAGTATCTCGAACCACCAGGTCAGCCAGAAAGGCGGTACTACAGTTACTTTCAATGTCAATACCCTTGGCGACCACTTGCCTTCGCCATTCTGGCTCTTTACCTTGAAAGTATAGTCACCGGGGGGAATATTGGTATAAACAGCCTCGTTCTTGCTGCCTACAAAATTCCAGCCTTTATCAAAACCTTCCAGTATATAGGCATAGTTCTTCTTTTCCGGAGCGGAATAATCGAGCGAAGCATATTCAATTGAAAGTACCGACTGGTCGTGCGACAACCTGATCGACTTAGTTTCCGATATATCGGCCGTCAGCGGCGAATCATCATTGTCGTTCTTCTTAACTTCTACTTCCTTGTTAAATATCTCGAATTTGGTCAGAACCAGCGTCGGATCATAAAAGCTTTCCACCAGCTGATCAGGGAAGAACGAGTTGAATCCATTAACGCCGCCAAAATAAAGCGCTCCGGTACGGCTTTTCAGCGCCGCCCCCTGCTTAAATTCATCGGCCTGCAAACCGTTCTCGGTTGTATAGTTCTTAAACTTTTTCTTCACCGGGTCGAACATGGACAAGCCATTGTTCGTACTGAGCCACAAGTTATTTTTATCATCTTCCAAAACAGCCTGGACATAGTTGTTCGGCAGGCCGTCTTTGGTCTTATAAACCGTAACGTGTTTGGTTTTGGGGTCGAACAGGTTCAGACCGTCCATAGTACACACCCACATACGGCCGGCATGATCCATAAAAATGGATGAAACCGTATTATCGCTAATGCTGTTGTGATTATCACTGTGCTTATAGCTGATACAGTTAAAATTATGCGTATCGAAATAACACAGCCCCGCGTCATCGGTAGCGAGCCATAAGTTGCCCTTGTCGTCGCATACCATCGCGTTGATACGGTCACAGCCGAGGCTTTTCGGATCTGATGGATTATTTTTAAAATAAGCGAATTTTTTGGTTACCGGGTCATATACATTCAGCCCGTCGCCGAAAGTACCAAGCCACATCTTTTTATCCGGCGTTTCGGCTATAGCGTATATATTGTCGCCGCTAAGACTGTTTGGATTAGCGGGATCATGACGCATTGTGCGGAAAGTATGCGTATCAGGGTCCATGATGTTTACACCGTTACCCCAGGTACCTATCCAGAGATTTCTATGGTCATCCTCCTTAATGGTCAGGATATTGTCCCCAGATATACTGTTCTTATCGCCATCCTTATGCTTGTATACAGTGAACTTGCCCGATTTCAGATCGAACATATTTAAGCCGCCGCCGTCTGTAGCCACCCATATCTTATAATTCTCGTCCTCGTGGAGATTAAGCACATAATCGTTCGAAAGACTGCTGGGCGATGAGCTGTGCTTGTAATGCGTAAAGTCGGATGTATTCCTTTTATACAGGTTAATGCCCCCGCCAAAGATCCCCAGCCATATGTTGCCATCTTTGTCTTTTAGGATACAGTCGACAGAATTACCTGCAAGGCTGGTATTATCTACGTCGTCATGGGCATAGGTAAAGAACTGTTCCCAGGCATAGGAGTAAATACTCAGGCCGCCGTTCTCGGTGCCTATCCAGATATTGTGGCTATCGTCCTCGGATATATTTTGAATACTGTTGTTACATAACGAGTTGGGATTATGCGGATCGTACATCCAGTGCTTGAAGGTGCCTTTGCTTTTACTGAAAAGATTAAGGCCGGCTTCCTGGGTACCCACCCATAATTGATGCTGGCTGTCTTCGAAAATAGCCGTTATCCGGTTTCCTGAGATCGACTCTCTGTCCTTATCGTTATGCTTGTAGTTGACGAATCTGCCTGTCTTTCTGTCAAACTCGCTTAGGCCGTTGTTCACGCTGCCGACCCAGATATTATTTTGCGCGTCTTTACAAATAGCGCCTAATTCGTTACCGATAATGCTAAACGGATCATTTTGTTTGTGCACGTAATGCCTGAAAATGCCTGTTTTGGGATCGTATGCGTCGAGGCCATTATGGAGTGTGGCTATCCAAACAATCCCATAATCGTCAACAACGATCTTGGTGGCCAGATCGCTCGCAATGCTGTTCGTGTTCTTATCGTCGTGGCGGAAGCGCTGGAAACGGTTGGTAGTCCTGTTGAACTTGTTTACCCCGCCGCCTACTGTGGTTATCCAAATATTGCCCTGGCGGTCCTCCGCCAGGTCTTGTATATAACTGCCGCCAATGGTTGTTGAATCTTTCGGATCGTTGCGATAAACACGGAACTTATAACCGTCATAACGATCGAGACCATCGGCTGTGCCCACCCATATAAAACCGCGTTTATCCTGCAATAGGGCATTAACATTCAGGTTGGAAAGGCCATTCGGCGTACCGATGTGCGAAAAATGCAATTGCTGCCCCTGTCCGAAAGAAAAGGAGGAAACTGTTGCCATGATGACAACAAGCAGGCACTTTGATCCCAATTTTAAACCTCGCCGGGTTTTATCGCATTTAAACATTAATCAGGAATAAATTTTTTGCAGCGTTTAGTAGCTGTGGGTCATTTCAGCTCTTTTTACGGTAGCAATATTGAATTGGTTATGGTTTTACATAAATAACTAATAGTTAACTATGTAGAAATGATACGTTTAAAACATAAAAACTTTAACATTGCAGTGTGATGACAGCGAAGAAAGAAATTCAAAGCAGGGAAGATATTCGCTTGCTGGTCGAAAATTTTTACTCAAAGGTTAAAAACGACGATACGATAGGCGAAATATTTAATGATGTGCTCGTCTTCAAATGGGACACGCATATACCTGTTATGATCGATTTTTGGGAAACCGTACTGCTTGGTACTGCAGTGTACAGGGGTAATGCCATGCGCGTTCATATTGACCTGAACAATATCCACCCGCTTAAACCTGAATATTTTGCCCGCTGGAAAAAGCTATTTTTTGAGACACTAGACGAACACTTCACCGGCCGGAAAGTTGATGAAGCTAAAAGCCGCGTGGAGTTGATGGAGGCGCTTATACAGAGCAAGATCGCGCAGAGCGGCAATCCAAACTTTATCCAGTAGCAAAAATCAAGCTACCACAGCGTCCTTATTATACTTATTGCGGTAATTAACCGGTGGCATGCCGGTTATCCTTTTGAAGACATCTCTGAAGGCTTTGACATCGGTGTAACCTACATCGTACATTACTTCATAGATAGTTTTGCGGCTTGTCTCGAAACTCTTTTTCGCGGCCTCTATCTTTACGCGCTGAATATATTCCACAACGGTATTGTGGGTCGACTTTTTAAAGCGGCGCTCGAAAGTCCGGCGTACTACGTTGAATTTTTCGGAAAGTTCGTCAACTGATATCTTATTGTGGAAGTTTTGTTCGATGTAGTCCTGTGCATTTTTTACCACTTCGTCTTCATGATCCTTCTGGCCTTTGAAGATGATGAACGGCGACTGGTCATTCCGGCCCATATCGATCACAAAAAATTTGGAAGCCAGGATGGCCATCTCGCGGTTGACATATTTTTCGACGAGGTGCAGCAACAGGTTCCAGTACGAATTAGCGCCCCCACTCGAATAAACATTCTTCTCTTCGGTGATCACCTTTTCATCCACCAGGTCGATCTCCGGGTACATGTGCCTGAACTCATTGGCGAATAACCAGTGTGTCGAGCACTTTTTTCCGTTCAACAGGCCCGTAGCGGCGAGCAGGAAAGCGCCAAGACACAGACTGGCCACCTGGGCCCCCTTATTATATTGATCGATGATCCAGGGGATAAAATCTTTATTCCTTTCAACAGCCGCCTTCAGATCACCACTCAACGGCGGGATGATGACCAGGTCGGCTTTTTTCATGTCATCCAGCAGCAGGTCGGTGTGGATGGAGAAAGTACCCGCATTCAACTTCACCTCTCTTGTAAGGCCAACCAGCTTTACATCAAATAACGCGGGCTTGCCGGCATTGATCAAAAATTGATTTACCGCAGTAAACAAATAGCGCGGATCGGCTATTCCCTGCAGAACAGCACTTTCGGGCACAAGTATGGCAACTGTTTTCATATGCTAAATTTAAGGAGAAAAGCTTGTCGCAAACAACCCTTCGGATTGTCGGATTCACGCATTTCAAAACCTGTATAATGACACTAATTTGCATCATTCAAACAGCTAAACAAAATAATTATGAAAAACGATCTTGTAAATGAATTAGCGTCGGTCAAAGTTGACATGGTTGAAGCACTCAGCCGGTTCGGCGATCAAAGCGTAAATACCATCCCTTTTGAAGGCAGCTGGACAGCCGGACAGGTAGCGGACCATGTGCTGATGTCGGCCTCGGCCGTGGCGGGAGCATTGAAAGGGCCGGTGAAACCTGCCGACCGGGATCCTAAACAGCATATTCAGCTGATGAGCGACATATTCCTGAACTTCGATCACAAATTGAAATCGCCGGATTTCATTATCCCCTCAGATAAACCAAAAGACAAGCAGGCTTTGACCAATGCGCTCACAGAAACATTTGACAGCATTGAATGCTCTGCCGCTTCCGGCGATCTGGATATGATCTGTACTGCTTTTGAAATGCCCACTTTAGGCAATCTATCTAAAAAGGAGCTCATTTGGTTCACCATCGTACATACCAAAAGACACATCCACCAGCTGAAAAATATTGCTGACCACCTGGACAAACAAAATATTGAGAAACCGGCATTACATTAAAATGCCCTGCCGGCCATTTTAATACACTTTATGTTCATGCTTACGCGTCTTTTGACCATTTATAACCATCAAAATACTGATTTTTAAGTTATTGGCAACTTACACTAAGGCCAAAAAATGCATAAACTCCGGCCTTTTCGTGAACAAGAAATAGCTAACAGGCAGTAAAACAGGCTACTTTACCTCAAAAGCATATACAGGAAAAAATTGCGATCCTGACGAAAAAGTAAGTAAGTTTATCCATTTCATCGCCAGAAATCGCCCTTAGTGTATCTTACACCTTGATAAACTTCTGACATCATTTTCCGATTTGAGAACACTATCCATCTAACAGGACTGCCCTCTTCTATATCTATTGGCATGGCATGATTGTTGCCTAATATCTCACGGTTGCATATCTTCCTGCAAATCAGACCGCTGCGAATTTTAATATTTTTTCGCGGCATTTGAGCGAGAGTAACAGCCAGGAATAATCAAATTGATCGTACTTATATTATCTTATTCACAATTTAACTATGAAAGTTTTTCTATCTCTGTTTCTGATACTTATAGCCGCAAAACTGACAAACGCACAAAGCGTTATTACAGGTTCGGTAAAAGATACTAAAGGCCGGCCGATGCCGGGCGTATTTGTTGAGGACAAACTGCATGCAAACGCGGTGGTCACCGATTCATTGGGGAATTTTCGCATCACTGCCGATACTCATTCCCCGCTTTTGTTCAGAGCATACACATTTAAAGATAAGACCATAACCGCCGAAAAACTGCGTTCGGGAATGAAAGTTGTTATGCAGGCATCGCTGGTAAGCGTCGCACGGACGGACGGACCGTTCTATATTCCCGCAAATCCGGACGATGACGCTCCTCAACAAGGCGCAGCCACGGACAACAAGCAGCGATAAGCATTTAATTTAACCCGTACCTGGAATAGCGACCGGGTTAATTACCCTCGCTACTTTTCTTTTTGTCTCCGGGTTTCGGCGCATCGCCCAAGTTAAGCGTATAGGACGCCTCGGTTGCATCGTAAGATTGCCGCAGCAGGTCGGGATCCGCATTTTTTCCTTCCTCAAGCTCTTGCGGGTCAGGGTCGACGCCGGTGGCGTGAATATCCTGCTGGCTCATTTGATCTTCTTTATCCAGGTCGTCCGAATCGTCGAACGGAACTTCATCTCCAGGGTTGATCATAGCTGTTTCAGTTTTTACCAAATTTACGCATTCGGCGCAGATCATTTGTTATTGATCACCTTAATAATATTCCTGGTGATCCTTTGCAGGATGGTGGCGTCCTGCGTAATGATCTCGGTCCTGCATGTCGTCGATATGGCGTACCTGCTGACCGTTTTCTGAATATATAGCTGGCATATTTAGAATTTTATGATTTTGCTTATCTGTTTGCAGCAAGGAAAGGCACCCACGCTGTATTTACTTTACTTCATACCTATATATCTGCCTGCCCAATCTCCCGTCATCATCTAAGCCTTCCACAATTACCCGGTAGGTCCCTTTGGCATCATTATTATAAAATTCCATCGTTGCTTTGCCGTCTTTATCGGTCAAGACGTTTGGATTCCAGTAAACGGTGCTGCGGGTATCCCGCGGCTCATTGTCTTTTTTGGGCGAACCATATTTCGGCGTATAAAACGCTTTGGCTTTATAAAAACCTATATAGCGCGTCGTAGTTATTCCATTGGGCTTCATTTGCGTAAAATAGGCGGTGCCTTCGTTACCATGTTTTGTGGTGATGATAATGGCACCGTTCGCAGCACTGGTGCCATAAAGTGCTAAATAGGGCCCACTTCGCAAGACTTCGACGCTGTATATATCAGTAGTTGGAACGTCATCCAGATGCTCCCCGCCCATTATGATACCATCCACAATTATCTCCATAGGTATTTCACCATTCAAGCGATTCTGTCCACGTTGTAGAAAAGCCATTCGTTTGCCATAAGCAGGATTTGGCGGCCAAAATTTTACGCCAGCGAGTTTGCCTCGCAGGCAATCCGATAATGTCGCACATCCATCGCCTATCTCATTCCACATCAATATTTGGTTGGCGTGGCCGGGACCAGTAAGGTTGGATGAGAATTGCAGTTTAGGCTGTTCCAGCTTCTTGATGCCTTTGATTGTTACTGTTTTAAGCAGCCGGCCATTCTTCAGATCGTAGTCTTTTTGTTCCTGGTTGTAATTTACGTATTGCTTTTGGGCTATTGCGGTATCGGTCGTTATGCCGTCCGCAAAATATTCTGCCTGTGTGATCTTAGGATAATGAGGTTCCAGCGGTTTGATCTTTACATTACTGCCGTTGTTGGCTTTGCGGGCTTTGATGACTAGCATAGCTGTGTCTATAATATTCAAATTGGTAAAAGTAAATTTACCATTCTCATCGGCCGTAGTATCCCGGTAAATGCCTTGTTTGGTAGCGGCTAAGGTGATCTTGCTGTTTTGCATGGTTTTGCCTACCCGCGTGGTGATGGTTCCCGAAAGCTCCTGGCTGCGTTCGGGCAGGTATTGTTGTACATGCCTGCCGACAGGCAGCTTGGTTGTATCGTTTTTTAATATCTTTTTCCATTCATAACGCCTGTAGCCCTGCGTCAGCATCAGCAGGTCGAGATCGGACCTGATCTTGTCATTTTGATTGGTGAAATAATAATTAGGGTACTCGATATAGCCTTTTAGTTCAGAGGTAAGCAGTAAGTTATTCCGTATGGTACTTTCGCTGTTTTCATCGGGGTTAACTTTGCTTTCGTTAATTACCGCTACCGAAAAGTTGCCGGTGATGGGTTTGTTCGCGCTGTCCCTGGCCATAATGTTGAAGGTTACTTTATCCCTCGTGCTGTAAGTTTGACTATTTGTATTGAGTGTTAAACCGATCTCATCAGCTTTGTTCTCAATAAAAGCGATCCTTTCGGCAATGGGTTCACCTGTTTGATTAAACAAAGTAAATTGTGTTATCCCCTCGGGGAAACGGCTTTTGGCTATAGCCGACTCGTAGACCGTGCTTTCTAATTTACCCTGCGTGGTATAATATACTTTGCCATTGCACTGGGCGATGACATAAAAGGTTTGGTTTTTGTCAGTAGCCAGTGTTTTATCATTCACCGATATTTTTACGAAGATGCTGTCCTTTTCACTGTTGTTTACCGTGATCGTATAACCTTGTTCCCTGGCTTTGGGCAGATCAATTGCAAGCGAAGTTTCACCGGGGGCTTTGATCCGGGCTGTATAAGTCTTTCCGGCTTCGGGTGTGATGGCAAATGCACCCATGCCCAAATGCTTTGTCGCGAAATCGGCGACCACTTTGCCGGTATTGTCTTCTATAGTTCCCTTTATATCCTGGCCCCGTCCGTTGCTGTTTATTGCTTTAACGGCTACCCTTGACCGTACGCCTTCCACCAGCTCGCCGCCTTCGGGGAAGAATTGCATATCGATTTTTTCATCAGTTTTTGCAATAGCCGGCGCGACACCGCCGATAACGATCCGCTGCTCGTCATAAGCGCCCGGCCCGAAGTTGCGCATCCAGCGGCTATAGGCTCTCAGCCTGTAACTGCCGGGCTTCAGATTAAAAGGGAGCGGTATATCGCTCCAGCCAATACCGGACACTAAAGGGATGCTTTGCCGGGTAACCAATGAATCCGCAGGACTGATCAACTCGACATAAAGCACACCGCTCAATGCCGATGGCTGGTGTTTCTGCCCTATCACGGTATAGGCTTTATACCATATCGTATCGCCAAAACCGTAATTGGGTTTGTCTAAATGCAGGTAGACGCGTTCTTGTGCCGGCTGAACATTTAACTGCTCCGTTGCTCTGGATAAAAATATGCTGTCCTGGGCGGAAGCGGCAAGGCTAAAGATCATTAACAAGCCCAAAAAAGGTTTGCAGGGCATGGACTTAATAAGGTGATTAAATATCCTGCTATTATTCATAACGGGCAAGGAAAACAAGGCTTTATAAATCTATGATGAATCCAGCGAATAATCAAGCCGTGTTTTCCTGGTATTTTTCACCGTTAAAACACCCAGCGTATTTATTGAAAAATAACTGGTATATTCGTTAAAGTAGTATCGCCTTATTTTATCGCACCATGCTTTTTGAGCTGCGAGCGTAATTACCGATAGTGGTTGCCTGATGAAGATACCGAAAAGCTTCTATTTGCTATTTTTCTGTAGTGCTGTTGGTTATTCAAGTCTTCACGCCCAATCTTTTAAAGGCTCCGCAGACTCATTAGCTAAAAAAATAGAACATTATGGATTGAAAAATGGGCCATCAACGCTGTTTACCTGTTTCGACAAAAATGTTTATGTAGCTAATGAAAATGTGTGGTTTACATCTTATCTACTAAACTACGCGGATAAACGTACGAAGCCGACCATACTATCGGTAATCTTAGTAGATGATAGCTGCCGGTCGATCAGACTGGAACAGAAATTCGGAATAACCGATGGCATGAGTTTCGGCCATGTGCTTCTTCCCGATTCATTGCCAGCGGGCGATTACAGTTTTATTACTTATACGAATGTTCTCACCAACGGTAAACCACGGGATATATTTATACAGCCAATATCGATCAAGGAACCGCCGGTTCATGCGTTTTCCGTTTCTTTAAAAATAGAAGAAAGCGGAATAGCCGCTCCCGCAGACAGCGAAAAGGTTGTTCTGCAAATGGAAGACAACAAGCATCATCCGATTGCGGGCGCAACGGCGGCATGGAATATAGGCGACGGACCGGACCAAATAACTGGTGGAACGGCGACAACAGACCAGTTCGGTAAATACGTCTTTTCCATACCCAGAAAACAGATCATAGTTGGGAAAAATATTCTAAATGTATCGGCAAGATATTATAGTGATGTCAAAAACATCAAAATACTGTTGCCCCTAAAAGCAGAAAAGTTTAGTGTAAAGTTTTTTGCAGAGGGCGGCCATTTGGTTGACGGTATTGAAAGCCTGGTGGGCTGGGAAGCGAAGACTGCCGCCGGAGCGCCGGCTAAGGTAACAGGGGTTTTATACAAAGGCCGGCAGGCTATAGACACCATTGAAACCGACAAGTATGGCATGGGCCGGTTTAAGCTTAAACCCGCAGTTACCGAAACATACTCTTTAAGAATAATTAGCAACGCCGCAGATACCAGCTACTTTTTACCTCATGCGCTTGCGAGTGGGTCTATATTGAGTCTAAAAAGGGGAATCCTAGAAGACTCCCTGCAAATAAAATTGATGAGCAAATACGCGCAAAAGTATTTTATAGTGGTGCATAATTTCAGGAAGGTATTTTATGCTTTTCCAATTGAAGTTAATGAAACGGGCAAAATTATAGAGGTCAATATCAAGGATTTACCTAAAGGGTTAAGCACTGTCACCGTTCTGGACAGTTTGCAACGCCCCTGCGCGGAACGAATATTCTTTGCGCATTACGCTCCCCGCAGCATGGTTAGCGTATCCACCGATAGTACAGCATACGGAACCAGGCAAAAGGTGAAGATCAGATTAAAGCTTGAAACGGTTGATAATGACCCGGCAACTCATGGTATTGTAAGCATTGCCTGCATTCAAAGCAGTCGTAATGAGTTAAAAAAAGCCAGCGATATAGCCAGTTACATTTATTTGAAAAACGAGCTGGAAGCTTTGCCTGTAAAGGAAAATTATATGGGGAAAAGTTCCGCCGACAGAGATTACCTGGAAAAAGTACTGCTGATCAAAGGCTGGCGCAAATATAAATGGCAGGATGCAGCAGGAAAGAATACAGACACGGTTTTGGACAAGCAAACAACGATTGCGATTGGCGGTTCGGTTACTTTTTACGGTAAGCCCGTGAAACGACCGGCAAACTTAATGGTCATAACTGATTCGGCCACGAATGTTATAAAAACCGATGCTAAAGGCAATTTTCTGTTGGAAAAGGATGCCATCCTTACCAACGGAAGGAAAAAAATAAGCTTATTGCTGGACTATCCAAAAAACACCGGGTATAAAATAGGTATGACGAATGTTTTCGGTAAGGTTAATGATAGCCTGATGCACAATTTTTCACCTTTCAATTATAATTCAGCTGAATATGTGAATAACGCTGATACCATTTTGCCTGGCTTTAACCGCACAGTTCGATTGAAGGAGGTAAAGATAGTAGCCAAAAGGGATGATATATACAGCGCGCCAAAAGAGCAGCCTAGCCCGATCATTCACCCGAAGGTAAATGAATGCGGCGACTGGGTTTGCAGGTATGGTATACTTAACTGTGCTCGGCATTATGGCCAACCTGATAATACTCTGCCCGTAGTTGGACAGTTATATTATGATGTAGGCTATTCAAAGGTGGTTTACAAAGGATGCAAACTAATCCCGCCTCAACTTGAAATGGCGTCGATCAATGGTATAAATTATCCGAAAGAGTTTTATGGTGAAGATTATTCGAAATTCAATCCACCTGAGCCCGAATATCAATCGACAATTTATTGGAAGCATGCGTGCCACATTGACGCAAAAAAAGAAGTTGAGCTATCTTTTTACACAAGCGATCTGACCGGCCTTTTCCAGGTAACGGTGCAAGGCGTTTCATCAAACGACTTAATTTATCAAAAAGTAGAATTTAACGTAAAAAAGAAGTAGTATCTCACTTCAACCCGTACACCACCACCTTATTTGAAAAAGTGGCCAGGTAAACGTGTCCATCAACTACCGTTGGAGCGCAGAACTTAGTGAAGAACCCCGGCGCATCGCCTGATTTTTGCGAGCTGCTCCACAGGAGTTTGGTTACATCAGTAGCATCAAAAGCATATAGCACTCCCTGGGCAAGCGTTCCGTCGGCATTTGCCAGCGGGCTCCACGCCCATAAAATGCCCGTGCCGCTTTTCGTACCGTTTGACGAGACGGAAAGATTTGCACCGACGCCGCCGGATACCCCGCCAACACCGGCAACCGTGCTGCCGGTTGACATGCTCCCGTTATTGAATTGGAATTGTCGCAGCTTATCATTTTCCGACCATATGAAAACGTTGCCCGAGCCCGCGCCCTGGTAATAGGCGGGCTGGCAATGCAGGCTTACGCCCAGTGGAATGGTTTGCAGCACCTGGTTGGCAGTCCCCGAATAGCCGCCCATGTTCGATGTATTTAACACGTATATATTACCGTCTTTACAGCCGGTGATATAGTAATTGGAATTTGGCACCAGGAACGATCCCATCACACCGTAATCCAGGTCGTTGCCATTCAGATCGAGATAATTGGTAGGCGTAAAAAAGTCGGTAACCGCCAAAGTCCCGCCAGATGGCGTGAGCTTAATGGCGCTTTCCGACCTGTTCTCCGTGTTAGATGGATTTGGGTTGGGGCTTTCCTCATCGGTGCCGTTACCTGTGGAGTTGAAATGACCTCCCTCGCCCACTGTTCCGTTGCCCGAGACCTCATAAATATTTCCTTGGGGGTCGGCAACTATCCCCATGCCGCTTTCCCAAAGGCCGCCGCCTTCGCCGCTCGGCGTGTCGTTATAAATTATTTTTTGCTGGAGGCTATGACTGTCATACCCTAATATCCAGCCATGATACGGATTCCAGTCGCAATGCGAAGAAAATGAGATATATACCACGCCATTCAGCAGCAGCAGCGGCTGGCGCTGGTTATTGCGCATCGGGTCAAAGTTCACCTTCCCGTTCACGGCGCCGTCGCCCGTCCCGTTTACGCTGGCGTAGATCTGCACCGGGCTGCCTGAACGTTCGCTTCCATCCGCTATACTTACAGCGTGCAGGAATTGGACGAAGTTCTTGCCGTCGGTGCTCCGGGCTACAAAATACATCGTTTGCACAGTGGAATCGATCACCGGGGTACCAACGATACCCATGTTTTTCGTAAAATCCAGGTAAGGGGTACACCAACCCGAATTCATATCTGTCGCCGCAGGGGGCCGCATACCGTTAAAGGTATAGTTGGCATGCCAGTAAGGCTTGCCGTTGTCGGCGTCAAAGGCGTATACGGTGTTATTTACCGTAGCAACAAACACTACATTTCGGGTACCCGAGCTTACTGACACATTACCAACTACCAGCGGCTGCGCATAAACCTGGTCGTCAACCGCAAGCGAAAACAGTTTGCCGAAACTTGATGAATTGACATTCGCGACCATTAGCTCCGCCTCCTTATCGTTCAGGCCGGCGCGCGAGTTATCAAAATGCTGCGTAAGCATGGAGATATGCTGTGTGCTTGGTTTCAAATTGGCAGTAGAAATCGTGTCAATCTGCGGCGGGGGTTGTATTTTTTCTTTTTTCTTGCAGCTGAAAACCGCTATTGCAATTAAGCTCAGCAAAATGAAATTCCTGATTAGGTATAAGTTGGTCATGAAGGGTTTAAATAGTTTGTCTGCTAAAAGAATGCAATATAAGTTTTTAGCCATTAAAGGACAAGAATACGTGGCTAAAGTACCGTCTGTAGCAGGAGCTTTCTGTTTGAGTGTCTAAAAACTTATTTTCCGGACGGTATTGTTCATATAATCGGCGATATACAAGTCGCCGTTCTTATCTACGGCAACTCCGTAAGGCCTGTAAAACGATGCCTTATCAAGACTGCCATTTTGCGCACCCGGCGAACCACTACCGGCAAGTGTGGTTACAGTACCGTCAGGGGTTATTTTTCTAATTTTATTGTTTCCCACATCGGCCACATAGACGATGCCTTTTTTATCCACGGCAATGCCGCAAGGGTGATTGAATGATGCCGCCGGCCCCTTGCCATCGTTATGCCCTATGTTGCGTTTACCTTTCGGGGCAGGTTTCCCGGCCAGGGTAGTTACCATACCACTCGTATCCATCTTACGGATTATGTTGTTGTAGGTATCTGTAATATACAGGGTGCCCTTATCGTCGATGGCGATACCCTGTGGCAGGAAAAACGAGGCGGAACGACCTTTACCATCCTTTGCACCAGAATCGGTATCGCCGGCGATGATACTCACTTCACCATCCGGACCGATCTTGCGGATCAGGTTTCTTTCCCAATCGGTAAAATAGACTGTGCCATCCTTACCCACCACTATGCCCCATGGGTTATCCAGGCGCGCGAGGCTTTCGGGGTGGTTTTTGGTCGAAGAGGTTAAAGCGCCGGCTACTGTAGTGACGACGCCTTCGCGCGAGATTTTGCGTACCAGGCTGTTTTGAGTATCGGCCACGTAAAAAACGCTGCCATCGGGGCCGGCGGCAATACCTGCCGGGGAAAAAAAAGATGCCGAAGAAGCTTTGCCATCCACTGAGCCTTGCTTACCGTTTCCTGCCAAAGTGCTGACCGTGCCGTCAGCGCTTATTTCCCGGATCATATTATTGCGCGAATCCGCAACGAAAATGTTCCCGTTCGTATCGATTGCTAATCCCATCAGGCCGGAGAAAGCGGCCTCTGTTGTTTTACCATTCGCAGCGCCCGCAACGCCTGTTCCGGCATAAATGGTTACCTGCGGTGAATGGCTTTTACAGGAAACGAAAGTAAGTGCGATGATCAGGAGTGACAGGCTTTTCTTCATACCTCAATTTAGGTTATTCAGTTTTCGGCGGATGCGGATGGTTGTTATTGTTCCCGTGCTTTTTCTTCTTCCTGAATTTATTGTGGTTGTTATCCCTGCGCCTTTTTTGATGTTTATGTTCCCTAAAGGCCGGCGCCTCCCCCAATTCAGGCGGAAGCGGGTTTTGTGTGATAGGCCTGCCTATCAACTCCTCGATATTTTTCAGTTTCCTGTTATCGCGTTCGTTTACCAGCGTGATAGCAGTGCCCGTGGTCTCGGCGCGGGCGGTGCGCCCGATGCGGTGGATATAATCTTCGGGGTCGGCCGGGACATCGTAATTGATCACCAGGTCTATACCCTCCACGTCGATACCTCTTGATAAAGCGTCGGTGCCGATGATCACCGGCAACGCGCGGTTCTTGAAATCGAGCAATATCTGCTCACGCTCGGCCTGCTCAAAGTCTGAATGGAAGGCGTTGGCTTTGATGCCCCCCGCCTTCAGTTCCCGGCTCAATCTTTTCACCTCATCCTTGGTATTGGCAAATATGATGGTGCTGGCATAGCCGCCTTCTTTCAATATTTTCTTTACCAGCGCCGATTTCTGGTCGTTATGTAACTTGTATATCTGCTGACTGATGCCTTCGGCAGGCTGCGATGTAGCAAGGTTGATCTGCTCGGGGTTTTTCATGATCGAATTCGCCAGCTTGCGTATCGGGCCGGGCATAGTAGCCGAAAAAAGCAGCGTCTGCCGGTGCTGCGGCACATCGCCGATGATACGCATAATATCGCCCAGGAAACCCATATCCAGCATGCGGTCGGCCTCATCCAGGATCAGGTATTTAATATGATTAAGCTTCAGCACACCCGATTGCAAATGCGCAATAAGGCGGCCCGGCGTGCCGATCAGTATATCAACTTTGTTCTGTATGCCACGGCGCTGCTGCTCGTACACAATGCCGTCGCCGCCGCCGTAAATGGCTATCGAGCTCAGGCCGGTAAAATAGGCCAGGCCTTCGGCCTGCTGATCTATCTGCTGCGCCAGTTCGCGGGTCGGCGCCAGTATCAGGGCGGTGGTTTTATGGCCTTCATCGGCCATGGCTATTTTGTGAAGTATCGGTAATAAATAGGATGCAGTTTTTCCCGTGCCGGTTTGCGCGCAGGCTATCAGATCCTTCCCTTCCAATATCAGCGGTATCGCCTGTGCCTGGATGGGTGTCGGTGTCTCGAAACCCATGCTCAGGATGCCCTCGGTGAGGTGTTCGTTAAAATTAAAATCCCTGAATGTCAATAGTAAAAAATAATGGGTAAAGATACAAAAACTTTCGGTCTGCCTTGGGCACAAAGCTCGAAGTATCTACAAGCAGGATATTTAAGTCCATCCTTTTTGAAATAAAGCTGTATATTTATTCATTATAATCAACGAATGCGTTACACCCTTATCATAGCACTTTTTACCTTTACGAGCTGCTATTCGCAAGTAAATAAAACTTTAGTCGACAATTGGCATAGCTACGCCGTTCCTACTAATCGCGACAGTCTTAAAAAATACAGTTGGTCACAAAATGATTGGGCTGTATTTATTAAAGATGGCAACGTTAATGCTAAAAAACAAAATCGGCATATCGGAGCTGATACTTTACCATTCAAAATCGACCCGAAAGTATACAAAGATGCGTTTTGCCGAGGCAAAATATCAGTTATTCGAGTGGATGATGGCTATTTGGCAGGGAATTATCGCGGCGAATGGGGTGGCGATCTTTACTGGTTTTCCGATAATGGCAAAAAATACTATAAAATCTCCGATGACGAGGTCGTACAATTCATCAAACGAGATAATCAAATTTATGCCATTCAAGGCCTTGCTCATTTAGGCATGTCTGAAGGTAGCATCATTAAAATCGAAAAAAGTAATAATAAATGGATTGCCATCGAATATTTGAAATTGCCAACCGCACCGGAAGCAATCGCTCTTGATAAGGATAAGAACTTTATAATAATTACTTCGAAAAGTCTTTTAAAAATAGGCTCCCTTTCACATGCCAAATTTTTAATTGAAAAAGGCATGTGGTATTATCTTTATCCAACGTCAATGGTAATTAAGGATAATATTGTTTATTCGGGTATGAGGGCAGGTATTTTTCGATATAACCTTGCAACGGGTGAACAAAAATGGTTAATGGATAATTAATACCTCCTCTACGCTACCCCGCAAGATACTTACCCACGATAGGTATTTTACCAAGAATAAATATCAGCGCAAACGAAAGCACAAAACAAACCAGCGCAGTAACCGGGATGCTCAGGAATGGGTTACAGAGCTTATAGCTGATGCCCCAATCGTCCAGTAAGGTAAGGAATAAAGCATGACAGAGGTAAATTCCAAGGCTGTAATTCCCGGCAATGTCCCGAATGCCGACCAGCCATCGCGGCGCCTGGTAAGGCGTTGCCCGTGCCAGCAAAAATATCCCGGCAGAATACAGGATAATAAACGGCCCGAGGGGCTCGTACATAATGGTGCTCAGCGAATGTGTGCTTTCTGAAATAAAATAGGTGCCAAGCGTAATACTTGCCAGGCACACCAGGTAAAATATCCAAAGCGGCGCTTGCAGTCCGCTTTGCGGGATCGGCTTTGTGGCGAGATAATAACCCAAAACCAGGTAACCGATATAGCCCGTGAAGTAACGCACATCAACCTGCGGCCAGAAATGGGCCAGGTAAGGCTGACTGAATGCGATCACGATAAACCAAACCAACAGGAAGTATTGTATCTCCCTTTCCGTCGCATTGCGAACGAATTTGCTCAGTATAGGTATGATGAGGTAAAGCCCGATGAGCATGTAAACATACCAGAGGTGGTAATAAGCGCCGTATTTGAGCTGTTGCAAAACCAACATGGTGTTGTGCCAAAAATCGTTATTGAAATTAAGCTCTTCGTCGTACCAGCCATAGCCAATAAACACCAAACTCCAGAACAGGAAGGGCCAGATAATGCGCGAAAGCTTTCTTTTTAGGAAGCTGCCCAGCTCGTATTCCTTATTGAACAGCAAAGCCCCCGTGATCATCACAAAAACCGGCACCGCGAACCGCGAGAGGGCATTGTAAAAATCAGCGGCCAGCCAATTGCCTACCGGCGCCTTCATGTCCATCAGCAATGGCGACGAGGCGTGCAGGATGATCACCAGGAATAGAGCCTTCACCCGCAGGTTGCTGATCCATTCGATCTGCTGGGGTTTTATTCCTGTGGTTTTGGTTGTAATCGGCTGATCCAGGATGAAAAGTTTTTGGATAGTCAAATATAAAGATTTTATCGAGCCCGTTTCTAATTGGAAAGGGGTTGGGTGAGGTTAACAAAAAACCGCCCCCGAAAACGGGAAGCGGTTCGCTTAGTTTGGTTTGATTAATGTGTGCGTGTTTATTTTTTAAGCTCGGTGATCTCAACCTGTGGTTTCAAAACATCGTGCACTTTTGCCAGCACCAGGGTTTTCGGCAGACTGAATTTCGCGGTCTTTTTGATGTCTTCCGAAGAGGCGCCGACCTTCACTGTGTAATCGCCGCCTTCAGCAACCCATGCTGAACGCGCGGGGTCGAACGACTCCAGGTCATTAGCGGTTAACGTAAAGCTCAGTGTCTGCGATTCTTTCGGGCGCAGCATTTTGGTTTTGCCAAATGCGCGCAGCTCTTCAGAAGGTTTTGCCAATTTACCGCCTGGTGCGCCCACGTAAATCTGTACGATCTCGCGTCCGGCAACATCACCTGTATTGGTAATTGTCACGGTGGCTGTAACTGAACCATTCAGCGTTTTTGAACTCAGCGTCAGACCGCTGTATTTGAACGTGGTGTACGATAAGCCATAGCCGAACGGATAGGCAGGTTTTACATCAAAAGTATTGTAATAGCGATAGCCTACGTAAATGCCTTCTTCATAGGTCACCTCGGCGGGTTTACCCATCATCATGCTTGGCTTCTGACCGGCAGGCATAGGCAATTCCTTGCCCGGGAAATTCTTGGCAGTAGGATCGTCATTATAGCTCATCGGGAAAGTTGTGGCCAGTTTGCCTGACGGGTTTACTTTGCCGCTCAGCACGTCGGTAATTGCGTTACCTGCCTCGAGGCCCGGCTGCCAGGCCAGCAGGATACCATCAGCCATGTCGCGCCAGCTGGCGGTTTCAACCACACCGCCGATGTTGAGTACCACCACAACTTTTTTGCCTTTGGCGTGAAAAGCATCGGCAACATTCTTCATCAGCGCCTTTTCAGCATCGCTCAGGTTGAAATCATTGTCGACTTTACGGTCGGCTCCTTCACCCGCGTTTCTGCCGATGGTGATTATTGCTTCATCAGCAGTATTTGCTTGTTGTGTCAGTACATCCTGACTTATTTCCATTTGTGGTATTGGCGGCGGCAGCATAAAGAACGACATCGCGTTATGCGGCTGTTTTGCTTTAGCGTCCTGGATATAAGCTTCGTAAGCACCCTTCAGACCATTATCGATGGTATAGCCACCGTTAGCAAGCCCCTGTACCAGGGAGATCGTATACGCTTTATTCACATTACCGCTGCCGGTCCCGCCCGCGATCAGGTCGTAAGAGGTATTGCCGAACAGGGCGATCTTCTTGCCTTTCAGCGGCAGCGCTTTATCGTTATCCTTCAGCAGGATCATACCCTGTGCAGCGGCCATACGGGATATCTGGCCGTCTTTTTTCAGGTCGGGTTTGTTGCTGTATTTATATTTTTTGAATTCAGGCGAGCGCAGCACCAGTTCAAGCACACGCGCAACGTTGGCGTCCAACTGGGCCATTTTGATCTTGCCCGAATTTACTCCCTCGACAACTGCTTTGCTCTGAGTCGGCGTACCCGGCATCAGCAGGTCGTTTCCTGCGTTCATCTGGGCCACCGGGTCGTGGCCGCCGAACCAGTCGGTCATTACCAAGCCTTTAAAGCCCCACTCACCTTTCAGGATGGTCGTCAAAAGTTCCCGGTTCTCGGAAGTGTACGGCCCGTTCACTTTATTGTATGACGACATTATTGTCCATGGGTGCGAACCTTTTATGGCTATCTCAAAGTCTTTCAGGTATATCTCGCGCAAGGCCCTTTGGCTGGCTATTACGTTTACGCTGCCGCGGTTGGTCTCCTGGTTGTTTGCAAAAAAGTGTTTTAAAGAAGTACCGACTCCCTGCGACTGCATACCATTGATCAATGCTGCAGCGGTGCGGCCGCTTACCAGTGGGTCTTCAGAATAATATTCGAAGTTACGGCCGCCGAGCGGGTTACGGTCGATATTGTTGCCGGGGCCAAGCAGTACGTCGACGCCGTATTCACGCACCTCAGTACCGAATGCTGCGCCTACCTTGTGTACGAGATCAGGATCCCACGATGAAGCCAGCAATGTGCCTACGGGCCAGGCGGTGGCATAATAAGTTTTCGAGCTGTCGTCATTGCGGATAGGGTTGATCCTCACCCCTGCCGGGCCGTCGGAAACAGTAATGGACGGAATGCCAAGGCGTTTAATAGCGTGGGTACGGCCCGCCGCCCCGGGAACTTTCTCCGGGATATTGTCATTCGGATCGGTTGGCGGCAATGTGAAAGCTGGAGTCGTTGCCGCAGGTATGGTTTTAGCACCCGCAGTATCTTTCTTTTGACGGGGAGGGCGCATGGCCGGCATTTTGAAGCCCATGCCTACTACCAGTTTAGCCTTTTCTTCAAGCGTCAGGGCCTTGATTACGTCTTTCAGCGGAGCCTTGCCCAACTGCGGCGCTGAAGCCACTGCTTTTGTTTGTGCTGATGCCCCGAAGCCAATCAGGCATACCAGCAGCGTTAAAATCAAAGTAAATTTTTTCATTTCGTGGTTTATTTTGGTTTGATCTTCCCTTTGCGGGGGGGTGATTAAATTGATTAGAAATCCATAGTGTCAATTAGACACAATGTTAGACATTTTCCGGGAAATACAAATATTAAATAGCCGGTTGACCAGCATTAATAGATATAGACAGGAAAAATATAGACGGATAGCCGGTTTTGACCGATAGATATTGCAATAACTTATTTTATTACAGAATGTTTAACAATGCGGAAAAGCGCTTTATTTTGATATTTCTATCGATAAATTATATATTATTGAAGATGATAATTTGCTGCCATAGCGAGATCCCCCGGGAATGGGATAAGCAGGAATTGAGCAATAAGCTCGATCTGCTTTCGCCCGCTTTACAGGAAGCAGCGCTGCGCAAACGCCGCCTGATCGACAAACAATTGTTCATCGCCGGGAAATTGCTGGTGCGGGAAGTGTTAAAAGAATTTGATTTAGAACACCATTCTTTCCACGACCTGGAATACAATACCCACAAACGACCCTATTTTAACGCCGGGGTCGATTTTAATATATCGCATTCCGGTAATAGGGTAGTTTGCTGCGGAACGGTGCAGGGAGTGATTGGGATCGACATTGAGCACGTCAAGGTTATCAACCTCGATGACTACCCGGATTTTTTCACGCAAAATGAATGGGATTTCATCCATAGTCATGCCGATAAATTTGACGGCTTCTATAAAATTTGGACACGAAAGGAAGCAGTACTCAAAGCCATCGGGACAGGGTTCTATACGCCGCTAAATTCGGTGGATGTGGTGGAAGACACTGTTGAATACGACGGCCTGATATATTATATCCAGTCCGTCGAAATAGCCGGGGGATACCCTTGCCATATCGCTTCAACAGTACAGGATGAAATAAAATTGATGCCCGTCGAACTGTAATAAATTTTATTTTTATATCGGCTATGAAAAAAATCGCCCTGGTCATTCTGCTTACATTCTTAACGGCGTTCGCGTTTGCCGATACGGTTGTTATCAATCATTTCGAGGTAAAGAACAACCCTTTTGCCGAAAGGGAGATCGCCATTGTGGTGACTGATACAGCCGGTCATATCATAGAAAATGTGAACGGTCACTTTGCTTTTTCCATCAATGGGTTCGACGAGAATTTGAAGTTTGATAAAGGCACTGCTTTCTATCACCATAAGTTCCCAAAATCGGGTTTTCTCTATGTAAAACACGAGAACGATAACGGCACCCACGCGACGCTATACTATGTTTACAAAATGAGCGATAAGCTGGTGCCAATACACATCAGCTGGATCGTGTTGCTCATAATCCCTGTAACGCTCATCGTGGTAGCGTATATGTTTCGCAAGCTGATCATCTTAGCCGTCATTATATTGATCGTTTATATCTGGTTCAATTACCACAACGGGCTGGGTGCGGGTACCTTCTTTGAGAGCATTATCGATGGCTTAAAAAGTTTATTCAACAAAGTTTAGGCGGAAAACTGAAATCAGTAATTCAGTAATTATTAAAACGGCATCCCCACCCCAAAGTTGAGCTGCATAAAGGCGTATCTTTCGCCGTTGGTATTCTGGTAGGCGGTTTTGAATGGCCCGGTATGGAACAATTCATCAAAATGATTGATCAGCACCCACTGGTCTGAACCGCTGAACTGCGGGTCCTTAAACTTGAAGGCAGCATCGAGCCGGAATACGAAGAAAGAAAGGTCGAAACGAAGACCGGTACCAACACCGATGGCCGTGGATGGCCATATGTTATCCAGCCTGATCTCTTCGTTAGGGAATTGAGGCTGCTGCTTATGTAAACGCCATACGTTGCCCGCATCCATGAAAAGGGCGCCTTTAAGCGGAGAGCCAAAGAAATTGTCTGTTATGCCGTACCTGTATTCGGCATTCATTACCAATTTCACTTCGCCGAATTGGTCGAGATATTTTAACTCGGTCCGTGTGTCTTCTGCAGCTTGGCCAACGCCATATTCGGCCCTGTTGAACTGGCCGGGGCCAAGGGTGCGCGGCAGCCAGGCGCGGATATCGTTAGCGCCGCCCGCGTAGAAGTTCTTTTCAAATATCAGCTGGGTGCTGTTACCATAGGGGATGCCCAAACCGGGATTCAGCCTCAGGATAAATTGCTGCTCGCCGCCCAGGCTGCCATAAAACCGCAGGTCGACCTCGGCTTTGGTATACTGGGCGAAAGTATAGCCGAAGAATGTCCGGTAACCTGAAGTGTCCCTGGGTGTATTGAATATATTGCTGAGCAGAGATAATGTGTTGCCGCCTACATCCAGCGAACCGCGGAAATAAAGGAAGTTTTTATAGGTATTTAATTTATTGGCATTCAGCTGGTAGGTATACTGCGAACCCGATGTGAAAATAGTGCGACCGATGAGATACACGTAGGAGTAATACCCTTTACTGATCAAACTATTTTTTGCAGCAGAATCAATGGTACCTTTCGAAAATTCAATATTGATGGGCGTCACCGTGTGCGTTTTATCCGGCGTTTCGGTAAACTGGTAGGTTATTGCGTTATCAAAGCTTTGACGCTCAACCAGGCCTTTCTGGAAAAACAATGAATAGTTGCTTGAGAAAATGGTATGCGGAACGCCGTATTTACCCAGTATCGGTAAATTAAAAGGGAATAGTATCTGTGGATACGAAACGCTTGCTCCTATTTTGAATTCCTGGTCCTCAACAGCGCCGCTTACGGTCGAATTCCGGCCGTTATCAAACAACACATTATAATCCAGTTTAAGCTGGAAAGTTGTAGCCGTTTTAAAAATGTTCCTGTCGGTAAAGGTATTGCCGATGTCAAACCCGTAACGCCCGCCGTTGAACAGGAAATCGCCTTCTATATGGTCCGACATTTGCTTCAGCGGCACCATATCGAGGCGGATATCCAGCCGGTGAGTACTGTCAGGCAGTTTGATATAAGCGGGATTGGGTACGTTCCTGAAAACATTGAGCTCGGCAAGCCTTGAGGTCGTCAGGGTTTGCTTATCGAGATTGTAGATGTCGCCCTTGTGCTGGAAATCATAGATGGTAATGATATGCGGCCGAAACCGGTTTGAATAATCTACAAATTTAAATTGCGAATCGACCCTGAGCGTATCTGCGCGACCGGGGGTGCGACCACTGCTGTTGGTAATAGTGATCAGGGTGTTATTGATCTTGTAGACATCGTGGGAGGCTTTTCCGGGCGGATTGGCTATGATCATTTTCACGTCAGCTACGCTATGCCCAAAAGTGGTATCGGCATCAAAGGTGATATACTGCCGCAGGAAATCAAAATAGCCATTGCGTTTCATCAGCAGGAACACCTCATCGCGCTGGGTAGCTACGCTATCGGAATCGTAACGCTGGGCCGTCCTGATATGTAAGGTAGTCGATTTATACTGGTGATACAGGTCGCGCACCTTTTTATCAGCGATAGTATCTGTAAAAGTCCTGAACCGGAACATAGGCCCCTCAATGGCAACAAATGTCAGTTCGGCCTTTTTGTTCTTCGCCTTAATGGTATCGCTTACGGTGGCTTTCAGGTATCCCTTACTTTGCAGGAATTTTTGTATTTGAGAACGGGAGAATTCAATAAGCGGGGTATCAACAATATTCGGTGGTTCGCCGATATCCCGCTTGCCGTTGCCGCTGAACTTGTAGTACAGCTGCAGGTTAAACCAGCTATTGCGCCTTTGGCTTTTATCTACATAATTGGCTGCAGCTTCGGCAAATTCTTTGTCGACACCTTTTATAGTGACCTTGCGTACCAGCGCCTGATTTGACCGGAGCCGACTGGTAAGGCTGCAGCCCGAAATGAGAAAGACGGTAAGAATACTTAATATTGTAAGGCGGTAACTTTTTATATTAATATATGCTTTCAAAATCCCGGGTTAGTTTATTAAAGTCATTACAACAAAAAAAGTTTCGCCGCGAACACGGTTTTTTCCTGGTTGAAGGGGACAAATCCATTGCAGAATTTGTCGGGTCGCCCTATCACATCGAGGCTGTTTATTACGCCCCCGCATTCGACCCAAAAGTGCTGAAATTATCGCAGAAAATAAACTTGTGTGAAATTTCCGTTACAGAGCTTGAGAAGATCAGCAGCCTGAAAACTCCTCAGGACGCGATAGCGCAGATCAGGATACCCGAATGGCCCATTTTAGATCATAATGAGCTGAAAGGCCAATTCTCTTTAGCGCTTGACGGCATACAGGACCCGGGCAACATGGGCACCATCATCCGTATCGCAGATTGGTTCGGGATCAGCAATATTATCTGTTCCGAAGACACCGTCGATGCATATAACCCAAAAGTGGTGCAGGCGTGCATGGGTTCGCTGGCAAGAGTGAAGGTGCATTATGCCGGCCTGAATGATCTTTTGAGCGAACTCAAACTCCCCGTTTTCGGCGCCCTGCTGGATGGGTCGAACATCTATCAAACTGACTTTGGCAGTGAAGGGCTGATACTGATGGGCAATGAGGGGAATGGCATCCGCCCGGAAATACAGCCGATGATCACCAAAACCATCACCATTCCGCGGATAGGTAAAGCCGAATCGCTGAACGTAGCAATTGCTACCGCAATATTCTGTTCGGAGATCAGCAGGAAAAGATGGCAGGGCGTATAAGTTCCCTACCTACGGCACGGGAAATCGTTTTTAATTTATTTTGCTACCAATGTGTGACCCCTACGGGGTCTTCAGTGCTTGAAAACGAGAAAATAAAATTGCCGGCCAAAGAATATTTACTATTTTTGCACTCCTTTAAAAAAGGTCGGATGGCCGAGTGGCTAGGCAGAGGTCTGCAAAACCTCGTACAGCGGTTCGAATCCGCTTCCGACCTCGGGATTACATATTAAAAGACAATATCATGGGCGTTACACGTTTAAAAAGAAAAGACAGAAAGAATAAAACCGTATCGCGTTTAGAGGTACAGGGCTTGAAACTGGCTACCAACATTGAGCTGGGCGACCGCTCACAAGAGCCAAAGCACAGCCAGATCGACAAAAACAACGAAGCTATCAACAAGGCTTTAGGTAAATAATTTTTACGTAGAGAGACGCATAATTATGCGTCTCTACAAAGGCATTATAAATCCTGTTAGCTAAGGCTGGCAGGATTTTTTTATTGTATCCGGGATAACATTTCTTTGCCCGATCTTTTTGCCGCCACTTCCAAAAATGCTGCTATCAATGGATGCGGTGCTTCCAGGCTCGATCTGAATTGCGGCAGGAACAGGGTGATCACGAAAAAGTCGTTGCGGTTATATTCCATGATCTTGGGCTCGCCTTCGTCATCCATTCCCGAGGCTATCAGCCCGGCTTGTTCAAAAACCGGCGTCATTCTGCTGCTGACACCATAAGTGCAATGTGATTCTTCAAAAACGACCGGTGAATGGTGATATACCTCATCAACCAGGGTTCCTTTCACGGGTTTAAAACTGATGGTTTGCATTCCCATGCCGCAGGAATTGAGCAATTGAAGAAAAGTTTCCTCTTCATCTAAATCCGCCTTTTCGTAAGGATGATAGACCGAATGCAAATTAAAAAGTGATTGCCCGAATTCAAGCACGGCATAGCCAAAACCGCTGCAGGTACCCATGAATGGTATATTTTGCTGCCGGGCATAACGAATGCCATTGATCACGCCTTCCTTGCTTTGGTATGGCCCCGAACCGGCCACGATGCCGCTATAGCCGTTCAATGTCTCATCAGCGCCATGAGCCAGGGTTTCCGTAGGTATCCATTCAAAGGTAAACGCGTACTTTTCCTGCAGGTCCCTGAAATGGTTGTTCATCGTATAATGCGGCGGGTATTGCGGATTAAAATTTCCCAGCACTCCTACTTTATTTTGGCTCATCGGCTTAAAGTAACAGGCGCGAAAATTAAAGAGCCGCGATGATCTGAATGTAAATACAGTGTTACGCTGACAATATCTTTCTATTTATCCGGCTGATCAATCCGGGCCCTTCGTAAATAAACCCCGTGTACAATTGTACCAATGAAGCGCCGGCCTTCAGCTTATCCATAACATCCTGCGGCGAATGGATGCCTCCAACCCCGATGATCGGGAACGCACCTTTTGACTTTTTGGAAAGGTAGCTGATGACTTCGGTAGCATGCGCAGTTAATGGTTTTCCGCTTAGTCCGCCCAACTCGCCGGTATGTTTTGCAGACTTTAGGCCTTCCCGGACAACGGTCGTGTTAGTGGCGATCAACCCTGCTATTTTGGTTTCCAGGACGATCTCAACGATGTCATCTAACTGCTCATTGGCCAGGTCTGGGGCTATTTTCAGCAGAATCGGGCGACTGATGCCATTTTTTGAATTTCGTTGTTGCAATGCATTTAGTATCCTCATCAATGGCTCTTTTTCCTGCAAAGCGCGCAAACCGGGTGTATTGGGAGAGCTCACATTCACCACGAAATAGTCTACAACATCGAACAGCCGGTCGAAGCATTTAATATAATCGTTCACAGCCTCTTCATTTGGTGTGGCCTTGTTTTTACCGATGTTGCCCCCAATGATCAAGCCTTGCTGTGATGGTTTTACATTCCTGCGGTACGCCGCAATATTTTCGGCAACCACGTCCATTCCTTTGTTGTTAAAGCCCATCCGGTTGATGAGCCCGCCATCGGCAGGCAGGCGGAACATACGGGGCTTGATGTTACCCGGCTGCGGCAAAGGGGTGACTGTGCCAACTTCGATAAAGCCAAAGCCAAGGTCGGCCATTTCGCTGATGAACTCCGCGTTCTTATCGAAACCAGCGGCCAGGCCAACCGGGTTTCTGAATTTCAGGCCGAATACTTCTTTTTCAAGGCGTGCATCCTGCAAGTCCCATAACATTCGTCCAAACGCACGGCCGCCGGGAAAGCGGTTGAAGCGCTTCAGGTTACGGGTTACGAAGTAATGGACATTCTCAGGGTCGAACTGAAACAGGAGAGGCTTGATCAGCTGATACATGCCGCGAAGTTAGGTTTTTGAGTTGTATTAGTTATAATGGTTGTAAAAGTTGTAATGGTTGAATGCTATCCCTTGTTTCTGTTTTGCATCTTGCTTACAAGCGAATTTTTGATAACTTTATTTTACAGACTCAACCTTTCATGAAAAAATGTCTGCTCCTATTTATCTCGTTGTTAGCAATTAAATCCTACGGGCAAGTTACCCAAAGGCTTGATTCATTATTTGACTTTTGCCATAATAAGTTTTTATTCAATGGAACGGTGCTTGTGGCCGAAAAGGACCAGATAGTTTATGAAAGGTCCTATGGCTATGCAAATCTCGAACACAAAACTCCTAATACTTCAGATACAAAATTTCGGCTTGGATCGATATCCAAGCAATTCACGGCATTTATAATTTTAAAGCTCGCAGAACAGGGGAAATTAGACCTGAATAAGCCGGCGTTTGCCTATTTAGGCCATGATGAGACGCAACTGAAGGGGATTTATATAAGAAATCTTTTAACACACACCTCAGGCCTCAAAGATTACACAGGCTTGCCCGAGTTTGATGAAAAGAAATCTTACACGCATGAAGATATTTTACAAAAGATAATCAATGCGCCACTAGTGTTTTCGCCAGGCTCTAATTACCGCTATAGTAATAGCAATTTTTTTGTATTGGCACTGGTAGCTGAAAAAGTAACGGGCGAAAAGTTTGAAATGCTGCTTTCGGATATAATTCTCAATAAAGCCGGAATGCGAAATTCAGGTGAAGATAATGATGATCAGTATTTGGCTAAAGCGGTGGCGCGTCCTTATATGATGAGTTACAATAAACTTCTACCCGCCGATTCGATTGAAATGAAAAACACGATAGGCGGAGGTGGAATGTACAGCACGGCGAGAGATATGTTCTTATGGTCCACATTCTTCCAGAAAGAATTTACAGACAAAAGTGGCTTAAATAAATTTGTGTACTCCTTTTCTAACCATAATCCGGCTGGCTATTATTCCTCCGGTTGGTTTATTAAAGGCAGTCACTTATTTCACGAAGGACATATCAATGGCTTTGCAAATCTCATATCTGTTGATACAGCCAGTAAGCGAACGATCGTAATCCTGAGCAATAGCGATTTTCTGCACTTATATCCGGTTATGCTGTCTGTAAGGGGTGTGTTGAATAATGATCCGGCCGCACTCCAATGGACTAAAGGCGAAAAGGCAAATGTTAAAGACTATCTTGGAAAATACCGGGTTGCAAATATCAATGTTGAATTAAAAGAGGAAAATGGACAATTGGTCGGTGATAGCCCTACCGGACGGGTAAAACTCATCCCCTTTGATAAAGATCAATTCTACTTTGATAACAGGGAGGCTTTTATAGTTTTTAAAAGAAATGAGCGTGGCCAGATAGTTTCTCTATCATCTTTCGAAGACTACGAGTGGGTCGAATTGAAAAAGATCGATTAAGGTCGATCAATACCATATTACATCTCGGACTTACACGGACTTTCTGACTATTACTGTAAATGTTATCGTATGTTAAATAGTTTGTATCAATATCTGCATCGCGTAACTTAGTGGTGAACCTTTATACATCATGAAAAAAATAATCCTTACGTTGCTTGCCGCTTGTTTGGTGATGACTGGCTTTTCTCAAACGGCATTTACACTTTCGGGCAAAATAATTGCCGGGCCCGATACAAATATTGGTCTCTATTATTTAAACGCATCAGGGCAATGGCAGGAAGATACTTGCAAACTGGTAAACGGTGAATTCAGTTTCAATGGTAAAATTCTTGGCCCCGAAATCGCTCACCTGACGGTTTACAAAGGCACTTATAAAACGAGACCTGACAACGATCCGAATAAAGTTAGTCTTTTTATTGAGCCCAGCACTATCATAGCAACCGGTAGCTATAACCATATTAAGGATACCAGGTTTACCGGTTCGAAATCTGAAGATGAATACAATTCCCTGCAAATGCAGTATGGTGATATTACTAAAGAATATGATGCTATTTCGCAGCGTTTTGATGCAGAAAATACTAAATACAAAAAAGCCAAGGATGCACACGCAAGTGAAAAAATAATTGATTCGCTTCACGAAAACCTGGAGAATATCAGGAAAGAGTACGAGGCTATCATACCAAAGTACCTGGTTGCCGATCGTCAGTTTATTATTACGCACCCAAGCTCATATGTTAGCACATTCACATTAAGTATTGATAAAACCCAGTGGCCCGCAGATACCGTGAGGGCACTTTATAATGGTTTAAATTCCGCAATACGAGGCAATGTTAACGGCGAGGACATTCAAAAATTTCTTGATGAAATAGAGGATAATTCCGCCGGCAGGACAGCAAAGATTTTTGCAACCGCTGATATTGACGGAAAAAACATCAGCCTGGCTGAATTCAAGGGGAGATACGTATTGCTCGATTTTTGGGCATCGTGGTGTATGCCTTGCCGCGAAGGAACTCCTCACCTTATGGAGCTATTTAAAAGATACAATCAATCAGGTTTAGATATAGTTGGAGTTTCAGCCGACGACAACGCCGACGCGTGGAGAAAAGCGGTAAACCATGATGGCGTAAATATCTGGCACAATGTCCTGTATCAACCTATCGGAAACAAGGATAAATCAAAATCAATTACAAATCAGTACGGCATTCACGTCTTTCCGACCAAGATATTGGTTGGTAAAGACGGCGTTATAATAGGACGGTATAACGGCACAGAAGAGAATGATGCATTAGACAAAGAATTAGCGGAAATTTTCAAATAAGCCCAAAAAGACCTTCTGCTTTCCCCTTTCCCATCAAAACCGTACCTTTGCGGCGAAATGATCGCTATAAATAATCTGACGTTCGAGATAGGTGCGCGGGCCTTATATGATGAAGCCAACTGGCATATTAAACCCGGTGAAAAGATCGGCCTGATCGGGGCCAACGGTACCGGCAAAACTACCCTGCTGAAAATGATAGTCGGCGAATATTCGCCTACATCGGGTACCATATCTATGGCCAAAGACCTGACCATGGGTTACCTGAACCAGGATCTGCTCTCCTATTCTTCGGATAAAAACATCCTGCATGTGGCCATGGAGGCTTTTGAGCGGCAGAACCAACTGCATGACGAGATAGAAAACCTGCTGAAAAAGCTTGAAACAGATTACAGCGAAGACCTGCTGCATAAACTAAGTGATAAACAGCATGAATTTGAACTGCTGGATGGTTATAACATCGAATATAAAGCGCACGAAATATTAGCAGGTTTGGGTTTCAGCGAACCGGACACCCATCGCAAGCTAAACGAATTCTCGGGCGGCTGGCGGATGCGCGTGATGCTGGCCAAGATATTGCTGCAGGCTCCTGATATCCTGTTGCTTGACGAGCCTACCAATCACCTGGATTTACCCTCAATCCAATGGCTGGAAGAATATCTGAAGGCATTTGAAGGAGCGATCATCATCGTATCGCACGACAGGTGGTTCCTGGATCGTGTGATCAACCGTACGGTTGAGTCGCGCAAAGGAAAACTAACCGTATATGCGGGTAACTATACCTTCTACCTGGAAGAAAAAGCACAGCGCGAAGAAATTCAGCGCGGCGAGTTCAAAAATCAGCAATCAAAAATACGCCAGGAAGAACGTTTGATAGAACGTTTCCGCGCCAAGGCATCAAAAGCTAAGATGGCGCAATCGCGCATTAAAGCGTTGGATAAGCTGGAGCGCGTGGACGATGTTGACGACGATAATCCGACGGTTAATTTTAAATTCCGCTTTTCAAAGCAATCCGGCAGGCATGTAGTGACCCTGGATAATGTCACCAAAAAATATCCTGGTATCGACATCCTGACCCACGCCGAGGCTGTGATTGAAAAAGGCGATAAAATTGCTTTGATCGGCGCCAATGGCAAGGGTAAATCCACCCTTTTGCGCATCATTGCAGGGGCCGACAGGGAGTTTACAGGCAAAGCTGAAACCGGCCATAACGTAACGCAAACTTTCTTTGCGCAACATCAGCTGGAAGCATTGCATCTGGAAAACACCGCCCTGCAGGAACTACAATCATTCGCACCAAAACATACAGAAACCGAGTTGCGTACTATTTTGGGTTCGTTCCTATTTACGGGTGACGACGTGTTTAAAAAGATCAAAGTATTATCGGGTGGCGAAAAATCGCGCGTGGCTTTGGCTAAAGCGCTTACCGCCGATGCCAATTTCCTGGTACTGGATGAGCCCACTAACCACCTGGACATGCAATCGGTAAACATACTGATACAGGCCCTGCAACAATTCGAAGGTACACTGATCGTCGTATCGCATGATCGTTACTTCCTTGATAATGTGGCCAATAAGATCTGGTTCATCGAAGATCATCTGATCAAGCAATACCCGGGCACCTATGCAGAGTATGACGAATGGTTTGCCAAACGAAAGTTGCTGCCCAGGAGCACACAGCCCGAGCCTCAACCCAAAAAAGAAGAAAAGAAAGATGCTGCCCCGGTAAAGCAGCCCGCAGACCAGAAATCGCAACAAATAAAAAAGCTGAACCAGGAACTGGCCCGGATGGAAGAAGAGATCGGTGTACTGGAAAATAAGGTGAAAGACCTTGAGGCGCAACTGGCTGATGATAAACTATATTCCGATTCGGCCAAAGCTACCCAGGTGACCGACGCTTACCAGTTGAAAAAATTGGAGTTGCAGGAAATACAGTCTAAATGGGAGTCGCTGGCGGAACAGATATTGGAATTGGAATCGTAACAAAGTGGCAGCGGCGGTAGCAGTGGCAGTCAACATTACTGCTACTGCCACTGCTACTGCTGCTCACTATAATGAGTATGAAGAAACTCCGTTGCCTTCTTTTGGGAATGATTATAGTATTATCATCCTTCGCCCAAACCCCGCAATACGACAACCAGGTATTCTCGCCCGGCATCAAAACCGTCGAGCTTTATAATACCAAAAAAGAACAATCATTCCCGCTAATCGAACTCGGCTCGAAGGAACAATTGCTTTTGGCTTTTGACGATCTGAATGGCGGCAGCCGCAATTTTTATTATACCATCGAGCATTGTGATGAGAACTGGAACTCGTCCAATCTGCCGCAAAGCGATTATCTGCCGGGTTTCAATGAGGACCAGATACGCGATTATAGCTATTCATCCTCCACTATCCAGAAATATACGCATTACCAACTCAGGTTCCCGAATGAAACGATCAGCCCGAAAATACCCGGGAATTATATCCTGAAGGTTTACGAGGACGGCGACCAAAACAAAATGACGCTGACGGAACGCTTTTATGTGCTGTCGCCTAAAGTTTCACTGATGGGTGAGATCATCCCTTCAAATGATCTTTCGCTGAAACAAACCAACCAAAAGATCAACTTCGAACTGAATTATGGTAACCTGCGCGTGCAGAATCCTAATTATGATCTGAAAGCGATGGTCATGCAGAACCGCCGTGCCGAAACTATGCAGGTAAGTACACAGCCATCAGGCATACAGGGCACACGGATGATCTACAATGATGTTAGCACATTCGATTTCCCGGGCCTGAATGAGTTTCGCCATTTTGATACCCGCAGCCTGAAGATGAATTCGGATCGCATTGCGCATATTTACCGCGACACGGCGAATACCGTCGTGCTGCTGTTAGATCCGACCAATGATCGCCCTAATTATGCTTTCTATTATGACAATAACGGCAAGTTCTTCCCGGGCAATACAGATGGCAGCGATGTAAAGATCGACGGCGATTATGCTCATATTTATTTCACGCTGGCATCGGCGAAAAGTGCAAGTGAGGGGTCGGTTTATATTGTCGGGCAATTCAATAATTACAGGCTGAACGATGCCAGTAAACTGAACTATGATCCGGCAGACAGGCATTACCACATCCAGCTTTTCCTGAAACAGGGTGTATACGATTATGAATACGTTTGGCTGCCAAACGGTTCAACCAAACCTGATAATGCTGCTATCTGCGGCTCGCATTACGAAACAGAAAATGAATACCAGGTATTCGTTTATTACCATCCTGCCAGCGCGCGGTGGACTGAGCTGGTGGGTTATCGGCCTTTGAATACGGCGAGAAGGTAGGATTTGCTTATATTCGCGCAAATTTTGCTAGATGACCGCCCGTACGCCCAAAGAATCGCTGACCATAATGAATGAATTGGTATTGCCTAACGATACCAATACTCTGCACAACCTAATGGGTGGCCGCCTGCTGCATTGGATGGATATAGCGGCAGCAATATCGGCGCAAAAGCATTGTAACCGCATTGTGGTAACGGCATCGGTTGATAATGTCTCGTTCAAGCATGCCATCAAGCTGGGTGATGTGGTAACCATCGAAGCTAAGGTGACCAGGGCATTCACTACTTCAGTTGAGGTCAGGCTTGACGTTTGGGCGCAGAACGTGCCGTCAGGAACGAAGGTGAAAAGCAATGAGGCCTATTACACCTTTGTCGCCGTGGACCAAAGCGGACGAACCATTCCCGTGCCATCTATTCAGCCTGAGACCGAGGAAGACAAAGCGCTTTATGCAGGAGCGCTTCGCCGCAGGCAACTGCGCCTGATACTCGGCGGTAAAATGAAACCCGATGACGCTACGGAGCTAAAGGCTTTGTTTATTAATGACGACAAGTAAAAGCTAAGAAGCCAGCTCCATCACTTTATCGAATTCCTCCTTTGTTACCACTGAAACGGATAATCGGCCCAGCCTTGACAGTTGCATGTCCTTCAGCAGTGGATCAGCTTTAACCTGCTCTAAAGTCACTGACTTCTTCAGACTTTCCACAGGTGACAAGTCGACCACAACCCAATTCGGATCGTCGGTGGTTGGGTCCTGGTAGTGTTCTTTTACAACTTTGGCTATACCGACAATATCTTTCCCCTCATTGCTGTGGTAATAGAACACCAGGTCGCCGGCTTTCATCGCTTTCAGATTATTGCGCGCCGCGAAGTTGCGCACGCCATCCCACATGGTGCGGCCATCCATGTTGAATTTTTCCCAGCTGTATTTTTCAGGTTCCGATTTGACGAGCCAATAGTTCATTGTGTTGAGATTTGAACCAAAGATAAAGAAACAAATAAAAAGCCCGAATGAAATTCCGGGCTTTTTCTAATTCGAATATCGTTATACTTGTGGATAGCCGGAGTTTGCTAAATTGGTTTTGCAGGCCCATGAAATTTACCCAAACTGTTATGGCGCTAACGTATCATATAAAGGTTCATTCGGCTCCGCTGTTCTCTTCTTCCGGTCGAACCAAAAGATATTGGCTGTCTTCATATAGGCTACCTGTTTTGCGGGCTTACGGTAAGTGTACAGCCACCAAAAGCCATATTTGAGGCAGAAATTATAGAAGAATACCGGGAGTATCACGCCCGAAGTCCAAACGATAAGCACCAGTGCCGGAACATTGTAGAAGTGAAACACATTCATACAAATAATGCGCGCAACCGACATCATAATGATCTGCATACAGTATATGAACAGCGAGTGATAACCGATGATCCTGATGAAGGTTAGCACCTTATATTTCTGCAGCAGGAATGAAAAGCTCACCGAGGTAACGCATCCCAGCAATGCCTCTGCCATGAACAGGAAGGGGTGCATATTTTCGGTATAGGCGATACCATAAATAGTTGGCTTGATGTTATCTTTGGTGAAATAGTACTGAACGGCTGCAAAAAGGATGATCAGCGGCACAAATATTTTCCATGACGAGAAGCGCTCGATATTGCCTTCCGCCAGCATGATCTTCGATATGACATCGCCCAGGGCAAAGAAAAAATAGTATTCAGTAATGTCATTGAATAAGCCGAGATCGATATTGTTCAGCCTGATATATGCATTCACCGAATAGAGCGCAAAACCCAATACCAATTGCGCGACGGGCGGTATTCTGAGCTTCGATTTCAAAAGAGCATAGATACTGCCTATAAAAAATAAAGCGTTCAAATACCAGAAATGCCCATCCTCGCGCGGATTGATGAGCAGGTCAAGGTACTTCATGGCAGTTACATGATTGTGCGTAATGCTTGTAGCAAAAAGCTCCATTGTCACCTGGATACTGCCCCAAATAAATAAAGGATACAGGATATTGTTAGTGCGATCGCTTACATAGCCTTTGAAACCTTTTTTGTTAAGGCTTCTGCCCACGAGCAGCCCGGATACAATGAAGAACAAAGGCATCCGAAACCCATACAGGAAAGTATTGATATAGTTGATGAAAGGATATTGATCCAATGGCAAACCATGACCGGTGAGCGTGATGACACAGTGGCCAAAACCGACCAGCATGATGCTTATGCCCTTGTCATAGTCGATCCAAAGCCATCGCTTTTCCTGTAAAATATAGCGGGAGTTAAAAAGATCCATTCCTAACAATTGTGATCCCAGTTTCTATACGCCGATATAAAATTTATCGAAACTTGCCGGTTATCTGCCCGGGTATTCAAATCGCAATTTTTAAACCACTCAAAACAAATAATGTTTCAGTTTACTTTTTTGAATAATAATTTAAAACAGGGTGACCCGAAATCTGTTTATAGACATAACCTTATTTCGCTGTTTCGTATTGATTTGTAGAAAAATAATTTCCTTTTATGTTAAATTTTGTTTAAAAGTTAAAATAATTTTATTTTTGCAAATCCATTTAACTACAATTATATCCATTTGACCTATGAATATACTCGCTGGTCTTAGTGTTGGTGACCTTTATCAGAATATAGCTTTCTATGCCCTGCTGTTTCTTTTGGGCAGTTTAAATTTCATGTTGATCATGCATCCCGCCAGGCGAAAGAAAGCCGGTGCAAACCATCATCAGGAATAAACATTTTTTTGAGGCTTTAGTGCAGTATCTTGAACATTAATTCCTTCATCAACTCGCCAGGTCCTTCGCTTGAATCAACACCTTTGCTTTTCAGGTCATATTCGCGCAACAGGCCGATGATCTGCATCGTCTTACCGTAATTATAGCTCCGCGCGGCCTGCTCATAATCTTTTACAAAAAAGGGCTTCACACCAAGCTCAGCCGCCAGGTTCTGGGGCGACTTATCTTTTACGTAATGATACAGCAATACTTTGCTGAAGAAATTGTTCAGGTTAGCCATCACCAGCACAAGGGGATTGGCTTTGGGATTCGCCTCGAAATAGTTGACGATCTGGTTTACCTTATAGGGATCCTTTTTGCCAAGCGCCGATTGCAGCTCGAAAACGTTGTACTCTTTGCTGATGCCGATATTATCCTGCACGTGCTTCACAGTGATTGTCTGCCCGACGGCTACGTTCAGCATCAGTTTATCCAGCTCGTTGGCAATTTTGGAAAGATCGTTACCCAAATATTCAGCCATCATGGCCGATGCCTGCGGATCGGTCTTATATCCCTTTTCGTTGGCATAGTCCTCTATCCATTCGGGTATCTTATTATCATACAGGGATGTTGACTCGAATACGATCCCGTTCTTTTCAATAGTCTTGTACGTCTTTTTGCGCTTATCGAACTTGCCGTATTTATAGCAAAACATCAGTACGGTTCCGGGCAACGGTTTTTCCAGGTAGCTTAACAAGGGATCGAGCCCCTTTTTATCGTCATCTTCTTTGCCCCACATCATGTCCTGCGCCTCCTTTACCAGTACCAGCTGATGATCAGACATCATGGGGTAACGTTTCGCAGCGCCAAGGACAGTCATGATATCGGTATCCTTACCGTAAAGCACAGTTTGGTTAAAGCCCTTTTCGGCATCCGAAAGCAGGTTTTGTTCCGTGAAATTGCTTACCAGGTCGATAAAGTAAGGCTCTTCACCATGAAGCAGGTAAAGCGGTTTCAGCCGGCGTTTTTTGATGTCGTTAATGATGTCGGATGCAGTCATGGGGTGAAGTCAAAAGTACAATATTAGTCCGAAAGTCCGCATAAGTCCGAAACTCGGAAAGAATACTCCAGGGTTAAATAGTCTTTCGGATTTACGCGGACTTTCGGACTTCCGGACTAATACCTACCTTTGAATTTATGCTCGAGCCGCTTCAACTCCCTCCTTATCCATTCAGGATAATCGATGAAGACGGCAAGCTCATGCTTTTTGACGAATTAAGGAAGAAGCGCATCCTCATTACCCCCGAAGAATGGGTACGGCAGCATTTTGTGCAATACCTTATTAACCAGAAGGGTTATCCCCGTTCGTTGATCAAACTCGAAGGCGGTTTAAAATTGCATGGCAAGGCTCGTCGGTCGGATATTGTCATCTTTAATACCAGGGGTGAGCGGATACTAATGATAGAATGCAAAGCCCCGTCGGTGAAGATCGATCAAAAGGTATTTGACCAGGTTGCCAGATATAATATGGTGCATAAAGTATCCTTACTGGCAGTGAGCAATGGCTTGCAGCATTATTATTGCCGGATCAATTTCAATGAGGAAAGCTACAGTTTTATTGAAGATCTGCCGGGGTACAATGATCTGCCCTTTTAACTGATAGTAGCTACAAGGTTCTGCATCTTCTCCTTCAGTTCGTCTGGCTTAAACGGCTTGGAAACATAATCGTTCATACCAGAGCTGAATACCCGTTCCTTGATATCAAATAATGCAGAAGCGGTTAAAGCGATGATCGGAATATTGGCCTTCTTCGGGTCACGCATTTTACGAATTTCTGTGGCAGCGTCGAACCCGTTTAAAACAGGCATCTGGAGATCCATAAGGATGATATCGAAGTTGCCGTATTGTACCATCTCAATGGCCCGTTCACCGTTTTCGGCAACAGTTGGCGCAATGCCCCACTTAGAAAGCAGCTTTTTCATCAGCATTACGTTTACCATGTTATCCTCGGCTATCAATACGCGCAAGCTGCCCATGCCTTCGCTGGTCTCGACCGGCTTATCCGGTTTTTCCTCGTGAATGATCACGTGCTCAGTAGATACCGGGAACTCCATACTAAATGAAAATTCCGAACCTTTGCCCGGCACGCTCGCAACAACCATAGACAAGCCCTGGAGTTCGAGCAGGCGCTTAACGATGGCAAGGCCCAGCCCGGTACCGCCGTACTGCCTGGTTGTTGTTATCGACTCTTGGGTGAAAGGCTCAAATATGACCTCCAGGTTTTGCTTTTCAATACCGATGCCGGTGTCTTTCACCGAAAAATTAACGTTAACGATATTATGGCGGTCCTCAAGGCAGGATACCTTTACCCAAACTGTACCGGTGTTGGTGAATTTGATGGCATTGCTCACCAGGTTGAATACGATCTGGGTCAGCCGGGTCGGGTCGCCGATAACGATCTTATCGCGAAGTACCGGATCGATGCTCAGCTTAAAATCCAACTCCTTCTCCTCGGCTTTCAATATCAGCCCCCCGCACACATTCTGCATCAGGTCGGGTATATTGAATTTGATATTTTCAAAAACCACTTTACCCGCTTCTATCTTGTTAAAGTCGAGCACATCGTTTACCAGGGCCAGCAGGTTATTGGCCGAAAACTTCAAAATCTCGAGGTTATCCTTCTGGTCGGGACGAGGATTACCCATCATCAGCAGGTTGCCCATCCCTATTACCGCGTTCAACGGCGTGCGTATCTCATGCGACATGATGGAAAGGAACTCCGATTTGGCTTGCGCCGATTTCTCAGATTTTTCGATCACTTTTTCCAGCTCCACGTTCAGGGCCCCCCGTTCCTCAGCCGTGGTATACAGCTGCACTATGCTTTTGATAAACGCCGTGTAGAAATGGCTATGCATGAAAATAATGAGTATGAAATTGGCACAAACAGCTATGATGATGGTCGATTGGTCAAGTACCACCGGCTTGATGCTGATCACATAACTGTTGTCATACTCCAATACCAGGAACATCAATACGGGAATAAGATTCATGAGCGAATAGAACATACCGCTCACCTGTCCCAGCATATAAAAGCTGAAAATAATGATCAGCAGTACTATCTGTGCAGTAAGGATATCAACGGTTTGAAGTGTAATAAAGACATTGCTTAAGTTCAGCACAGTGGCAAGCACCAGCAAAATGTGAGAAATGATGGTCCACCGAGGCCTGAATGTTAGGTATTTGAACAACATCATCAGGCTCAGCAGCAACCCCGAAGTTGTAGAAGCCAGCAGGTATTGATGGCCGAGATATAGATCGACAACGAGGGCAAGCACACCGACAATGGCGAGCCATAGCCCGTAATAAAGCAAACGGATACGAGCCTGGTCAAGGAGACTTTGGTCCCTGGTCAGTATCTTATGGATAGAAAAATTAAAAAACCCTACGTTTTTATTCATTATGGGGCATAGGCATACATTAAATAATAATTAAAAATACGTCGCCTTAAGGATAGTATTTACACCAAACTTATCAAGTATACCCCTGTTTATTAACAATTAGCCTGCCAATCCGGCCAAACTATGGTCAATTATTTGCAATTTACTGAGCGCGTCGGCTTTTTTCTTTTGTTCCATCTCTACCACCTCTGGTTTGGCGTTGGCTACAAATCGCTCATTGCCAAGCTTTGCTTCAACCGACCTTAGGAAACCAAGCAGGTATTCTTTTTCCTTTTCCAGGCGTTCCTTTTCAGCGTCCTTGTCAACATTTATAGCAAGCGGAACATACAATTCGTCGTTTGCAACGCGGAAACTGGTTGCATCGTTCAATTTTTCACTTACCAGCTGCAGGTCAGAGATATTCGCCGTTCTGGCAATAATTCCTTTAAACTGTTTGTAATCGATGCTGGAATTGGCTTTGATACGCAACTCCAGCGGCTCCTTGGGTGACAATTGTTTTTCCTGCCGGATGTTGCGTACTCCAGCGATCACCTCCTTCACTAATTCGGTCTGTTTGAGCAATTGGGTATCTATCGCCCCGATTTCCGGCATTTTGGCTACAATACAGCAATCAAGATCGGCGCGCTTTCCGAATATCTCCTCATCATGCCACAATTCTTCCGTAATAAACGGCATGAAGGGATGCAGGATCGTCAGTATATCTTCGAAGAAGGCAACTGTCGTATCGTAAGTTTCCCTATCGATCGGCTTCTGATAGTCTGGTTTGATCATTTCCAGGTACCACGCGCAGAAATCGTCCCAAACCAGCTTATAGGTCGACATCAAGGCTTCGGAAACCCTGTACTGTGAAAAATTACTTTCGATCTCGGCCAGGGCCTCGCTGAAACGGCTGGCGAACCATTCAATAGCTGTTTCATTGGTGTTCGGCAGCGCGTCATCTACCTGCCAGCCTTTAACCAGGCGGAAAGCGTTCCATATCTTGTTGGCGAAATTCCTGCCCCATACACAATGCTCTTCGTCAAACATCAAATCGTTACCGGCAGGCGAGCTGCGCAGCATACCGATACGTACACCGTCAGCGCCGTATTTGTCGATCAGATCGAGCGGATCGGGCGAATTACCAAGCGACTTGGACATTTTTCGGCCAATCTTATCCCGAACGATACCCGTTAAATACACATTACGGAAGGGAGCCTGCCCCCTGAACTCGTGCCCCGCCATGATCATCCTGGCTACCCAGAAGAACAAAATTTCCGGCGCCGTTACCAGGTCGTTGGTTGGGTAGTAGTAGTTGATATCCTCGTTGTTGGGATCCTTGAAACCGTCGAAAACTGATATCGGCCATAGCCATGACGAGAACCAGGTGTCGAGAACATCCTCATCCTGGGTTAAATCTTCAGATTTGAGATTTGAGATTTGAGATTTGAGACTTTTTGCTTGACAAAAAGCTTCCTCTCTTGTTTTGGCAACAACATATTGTCCATCAGGTAAATACCACGCAGGTATCTGCTGTCCCCACCACAGTTGGCGGCTGATGCACCAGTCCTCCACATTCTCCATCCAATAGCGGTAGGTGTTGATAAACTTATCCGGGATGAATTTAATATCACCTTTCAATACGCTATCAAGCGCAGGCTTAGCCATTTCATTCATATCGCAAAACCACTGCATCGAAAGCTTTGGTTCGATAACCGCATCGGTCCGCTCACTAAAACCGATCTGCGATTTGTAATCTTCTATCTTTTCCAGCGCGCCGGCTTCCTCCAGCAGCGGCACGATCTTCTTGCGCGCTGCAAAACGGTCCTCGCCTACCAGTATTTGCGCCTTTTCATTAAGCGTGCCGTCATCGTTCAAAATGTCGACAACAGGTAAATTATGTTTCAGGCCCAGTTCATAGTCATTCAGGTCGTGCGCGGGTGTAACCTTCAAACAGCCTGTACCGAATTCCATATCCACATAATCATCCAGGATGATCGGAATCTCCTTGTTAATCAGCGGGATAAATGCCTTTTTTCCATGAAGATGTTTGTACCGTTCATCATTCGGATTGATACAGATCGCCGTGTCAGCCATGATGGTCTCGGGACGGGTCGTAGCTATAATTAAGTAGTCAGTATTGAGTGGTGAGTGGTGAGTATTTGAATTTTTACTCACTACTAAAAACTCACTAGTCACAACTTGATACCGTATATAATAAAGCTTCTGATTAACTTCCTTCCTTATCACCTCCTCATCCGAAACGGCCGTTTTCCCCTGCGGATCCCAGTTCACCATGCGCACGCCGCGGTATATCCAGCCCTTCTTGTATAAGTGAATGAACGTATCGTATACCGCTTCCGACATATCCTCGTCCATCGTAAACCGGGTGCGGTCCCAGTCGCAGGACGCGCCTAATTTCTTCAATTGTTCCAGGATGATGCCGCCGTATTTATGGCGCCACTCCCAGGCATATTCCATGTAAGCCTCACGGCCAATATCATTTTTGTTGATGCCTTTTTCTTTCAGCATGGCAACCACCCTGGCTTCTGTTGCAATACTGGCGTGGTCAGTTCCCGGCACCCAGCAGGCATTTTTGCCTTTCATGCGGGCGCGGCGTATCAGCACATCCTGGATCGTGTTATTCAGCATGTGGCCCATGTGCAGCACGCCGGTAACATTCGGCGGCGGAATGACTATGGTATACGGTTCACGTTCGTCGGGCACCGATCTGAAAAACTTGTGCTCCATCCAGTAACTATACCATTTGTCTTCTGCTTCTTTGGGTTGATACTTTGTAGAAATAGTCATAATGAGGCAAAATTAACACGATTTTCATGATTTTAAGGATTTACAGGATGCTGATTAATAGTTTGCTACGAAATCCTGACATTTCATCGAATCCTGAAATCGTGTTCAACCATGAACCGCCGACCATCACAATATTGTTACAAACCTATTTTTGGCATTTTTCAAGGCAACCTAACAGCTTTTGAAACAGTTTGGAAAATGGTATCCGTCCATCGTTGCCGCTGTTTTGCATGTTTGACGTGGATTTGCTTAAATTCAACCTTTCTCAAATAATTAATATGAAAACTAAATTATCACACCTGCTCCTCGGTGGAGCGGTATTGGTTGCTGCGGCCGCATTTACTCCCGACGGCGGCAAAAAAAGCGAGGACGGCCCTCCTACAAAATTCATCGATCCTGCCAATATGGACCTGTCCGTTAAACCGGGCGATGACTTTTTCGAGTACGCCAACGGCACCTGGCTCAAACAAAATGAAATTCCTGCCAAAGAAACCCGCTGGGGAAGCTTCGGCATCCTGCACCAGGAAAACACGGATAAGCTGCTGACTTTACTGAACGACGTGAGCAAAACTTCCGCCTCGCAGCCCAAAGGCAGCCTGAAACAACGTGTTGGCGACCTTTATGCCAGCGGAATGGACAGCCTGGCTGTTGAAAAGAAAGGCTACGACCCGATCAAACCCGACCTGCAGCGCATAGCCGCTATCAGCGATCTGAACGGTGTTGTGAATGAGATGATCCTCGACCGCGTAAATGGTGATGGCAGCCCGCTTTTCGGATCGGGTGTCGGAGCAGATTCGAAGCATCCGAACGTGAATATTGTTGAGCTGAGACAAGGCGGCACCAGCCTGCCCGACAGGGATTATTACCTGAAAGATAGTCCCCGCAACCAGCGTGTAAAGGCCGCGTACACTAAGTACATCGTCACTTTATTCACACTGACAGGCACAAGCCCGGATGAGGCAGCAAAAAATGCGGCAACCATCTGGACCATCGAAAGCGCGCTGGCGAAAGCTCAGTTGAGCCGCGTCGAAATGCGCGACCCTAACAAGACCTACAACAAGTATGCGGTAGCCGATTTTGATAAATCTACCCCGCATCTGAACTGGACCGCTTTGCTGCCCGAAATGAAACTGAATAAGGTAGATACCATGATCGTTGGTCAGCCTGACTTCTTCAAAGCCGCCGACAATATGCTGGCGACTACTCCTGTAGCCGACTGGAAGGTTTATTTGGAATGGAATATGTTGAGAGGCAACGCCTCTGCTTTAAGCTCACCGTTTGTTAAGGCCAGTTTTGAGTTTAGCAGTACTATCAGCGGCCAGAAGGTCCAGGCTCCGCGTAATGAACGCATGTCGGGGCTTGTGGATGGCTCTTTAGGTGAGTTGCTGGGACAGCTTTATGTTGCAAAATATTTCACCCCTGCCGCCAAGGCCTATATGGTAAACCTGGTGAACAACCTGAAAGGTGTGCTGGGCGATCGCATCAAACGCCTGGACTGGATGAGTGATGCTACCAAACAACACGCTTTGGCTAAATTGAATGCTTTCAGCGTCAAGATAGGCTATCCGGATAAATGGCAGGAATACAAAGGACTTGAAATTGACCGCAATAATTATTATGGCAACCTGAAGAACATAGCCAAATGGAGGTATAATTATAATATTTCACAATTCGGAAAACCGGTAGACCGTACCCGTTGGGGAATGACGCCACCCACGGTGAACGCATCCTATAGCCCAACCACTAATGGTATTACTTTCCCGGCAGGAATATTGCAATTCCCTTTCTTTGATTTTAAAGCTGATGATGCTGTGAACTATGGCGGCATTGGCGCTGTGATCGGTCACGAGATGACCCATGGTTTTGATGACGAAGGGCGCCAGTTCGATCTGGATGGCTCGCTGCACGACTGGTGGACCAAGGAAGACGCCGATAAATTCAAATCGCGCGCCGACCAGGTGGTTGCTCAATACAATGCCTTTACCGTGCTGGATACCCTGCATGTGAACGGCAAACTGACAGAAGGCGAAAATCTTGCCGACCTGGGTGGATTAAACGTTGCCTACGCAGCCTTCAAACGCACTAAGGAAGGGCAGTCGAAAACGAAGATCGACGGATTTACGCCCGATCAACGCTTCTTCCTGTCATGGGCGCAGGTATGGCGCAGCTCACAGCGCCCGGAGTCCGCTGCTTCACGCATATTGACTGACCCGCATTCACCCGAGCAATACCGCTGCAATGCGCCTATCAGCAATATGGACGCATGGTACGCGGCATTTAACGTGCAGCCTGGTAATAAATATTACAAGAAGCCGGAAGACAGGATACATATTTGGTAGTTCTCAGTCTTAAGTTCTGAGTCATAAGTCAAAGCCTGGTTATGGTAGCCGGGCTTTGATGTTTAAATGTCAAGATTCACATTAACGCGTATATCAACCACTACAACTTCTACAACCATTTCAACCAATACGACTATCTTTGCCCAAATGATTATCCATCAATTCTACGATAAAGGGTTAGCACATGCTTCTTATGCCATTGTGCGGCTTGGTAAAATGATTGTGATTGACCCGGGGCGTGATCCGCAGCCTTATTATGATTTTGCTTCATTCCACGATGCGGACATTGCCGGCGTGATCGAGACACACCCGCATGCCGATTTCATCAGCTCGCACCTGGAGATACATCAGAAAACCGGGGCCACCATTTATGTAAGCAAATTGCTTGGCGCTGAATATCCCCATGAAACTTTTGATGATGGTGATATTATCAACCTTGCGGATATCAAGCTAAAAGCGATCAATACGCCAGGCCACTCGCCCGATTCGATATGCGTGCTTTTGGAGGATGAAGATGGCGACGTGAAGGCAGTGTTTACCGGCGACACCTTATTTGCCGGTGATGTGGGCCGCCCCGATCTGCGCGAAAATGCGGGCAATATTACAGCAGCTAAGGAAGAACTTGCCCGGCAAATGTATCATTCTACCCGCGAAAAGCTGATGCATTTGCCACACCAAACCGTAGTTTATCCAGCACACGGACCTGGCTCTTTGTGCGGCAAAAGCATTAGCCCGGACCTGGAAAGCACAATCGGCCGCGAACTGCGCGAAAACTACGCTTTACAGCTGATGGACGAGTTTACTTTTGTTAAAACGCTGACTGCCGACCAGCCCTTTATGCCAAAATACTTTGGCCATGACGTTGAACTAAACAAAAAAGGAGCTGAAACATTTGAGGAAAGTATTGCATCAGTACCCAGGATTGGAAGAAACGCGCCCTTGCAAAAAGGCGTTTTGGTTGTGGATACCCGTCCGCGCGACAAGTTCCGCAACTGTTACATCAGGGGCGCCATGAACATACAGGATGGCGATAAATTTGAAACCTGGCTGGGCTCGATCATCGGTCCCGATGAACCATTTTACCTGGTAGCGGCTGACGAAGAAAGTATCGACAGGCTTATTAGAAAAGCCGCCAAAATAGGTTATGAAAAAAACATAAAAGCCGCGCTGCTCGCTCCTTCAAATTGTACTGAAAAGCTACCCGAAATAGATTCCGTCGATTACAAATTCCATCCGGATCATTATACCATAGTGGATGTGCGCAACTGGGGCGAAGTAAATGCCCGGAAAATATTCAAAAACGCCATCAGCATCCCGCTTCCCGAACTTAGGGAACGGCTTGATGAAATACCTTCGGATAAACCGATCGTCGTGCATTGCGCTGCCGGCTACCGTTCAGCAGCAGCGGCCAGTATCATCGCTAACAAGATCAGTTCAGTTCCGGTATATGACCTGGGCGAGGCAATTGTCGAGGTCGGAAGTCAGAAATCGGAGGTCTGAGCTATATGCTCCACTTTGTCACTACAGGCGACGGTTCCAAAACGATCTACAATAGCGAGGTTGGCGAGAATTACCATTCCAGGCATGGTGCATTGCAGGAAAGCCGGCATGTGTTTTTGAGTTCGGGCCTCGAATATTTCCTTAGGAATAAAGACATAACTGAAGTTTCGATACTGGAAGTTGGTTTTGGTACCGGGTTGAACTTTCTTTTAAGCGCTGAATACTGCAGAGGCAAAAATATTCATTTAAATTATACCGGTATCGAGGCTTATCCGCTAAGCCCCGAAATGATCGCTCAGACCGGATACGAACAATACATAGAACGGGATACCTGGGAAGGTTTTATCACCAATTATCCCGTTTCTTTAACCAATCCTGTTCAAATAGACGCGTTCTGCCAACTGCAAACAGCCTACTGCAAACTATCTGATTTCAAAACGGACAGGCAATACGATCTGATCTACTTCGATGCCTTTGCGTCCGTCCGTCAACCCGAAATGTGGACGGGAGAAGCTATCTCGCATACCGTCAACTTTTTAAAGCCGGGCGGAGTATTCGTCACCTATGCCATTACAGGAGATCTGAAACGAACGATGAAAAGCCTTGGTTTGAATGTTGAAAAAGCGCCGGGAGCGCCGGGAAAAAGGGAAATGCTGAGAGCTATGCGAAGTGCAGATGCGTAAATGTGTCCCGATAGCAATCGGGATGCAAATGATTTTTTAATGGCCGCCAAAATCTGCACATTTGCACATACGCACATTTGCATATCCATAAAATGCCATTAACATCCCCTCCCACCGGAAATACGCCTTCTGCCGCCTTCGAACGCCTGCTAACCATTATGAACGATTTGCGCCTGAACTGCCCCTGGGACAAAAAGCAAACGCTTGAAAGCCTGAGGCATTTGACCATCGAAGAGGTGTATGAGCTTTCGGATTCGATATTGGGGCACGATATGCCCGAAATAAAAAAAGAACTCGGCGATATTATGCTCCACCTGGTTTTTTATGCCAGGATAGCCTCGGAAACCAATGATTTTACGATCACTGATGTACTAAATGGAATTTGCGATAAGCTGATCAACCGCCACCCGCATATTTACGGCGACGTGGAAGTGAATGATGAGAGCGATGTAAAACGCAACTGGGAACAGATCAAGCTGAAAGAAGGGAACCGGTCGGTTTTGGGTGGGGTACCTAACTCGTTACCCGCGTTGGTAAAAGCATCGCGCATCCAGGAAAAAGCACGCGGTGTGGGTTTCGACTGGGAAGAAAAAGGCCAGGTTTGGGCCAAGGTTGAAGAAGAAATGCAGGAATTCAGGAATGAATTTAATGCCGAAGATGAGAGCAAGATCAACCATGAAAGAGCTGAGAGCGAATTTGGCGACCTGCTTTTTTCATTAATAAACTACGCCCGCTTCATCAATATAAACCCGGAAGATGCACTTGAGAAAACAAATCGTAAATTTATTAAGCGGTTCCAGTATCTTGAAACCAAGGCCAAAGAAAATGGGCGGCAGCTGCATGACATGAGCCTGGCGGAAATGGATGTGTTTTGGGATGAAGCCAAAAAATTATAAAATAAGCGCTATAATGTAGCGTTTATGTATGAGCCAACGTAAATCACGACAAGACTATAAATGAAACACAAATTACTTTTCCTGGTGCCTGTAGTTATAGCTGTAATATTTTTATCCGGCTGTTTTGGCGGCAAAAGCACTCCTGCCCCTTCGTTATCCGGCAGTTTTTCAGGCCAGTTCACACTTTTCCATCGTCACTCAACTACAAGCCCGTGGGATACCCTGAAGGCGAGTATTACCCTTACTTTGTCACCTGCGCCAGGTGATTCTTATGCCGTAACCGGCGATACTTCGACTGTGATTGCCGGGAGCAAAGGAAACTATCAGCTTGCCACAAATGGTAATTTTATTCTTTTTTTAGATAGTACTTTACCAACTACTGGTATTTCAAGTAAGGTTCATTTAAACGGAGAATATGTCTACAGTTACGATGGAAATACCCTGCAAATGCTTGCCGGCGCCCCCGATACATTGCAGGTGCAATATAATTTAAAGAAAAATTAACAAGAATTGGTTTTGGTATTCCTTGGGAAAGGCTCCGCTGATGGCGGAGCTTTTTTCGCGAAAAAGAAGAATATAAAGGGCATTTGTAGCGATATTAGGATTTATATCGTATTACAAATAAATAGAACAAATTATAGGCTGAATAATAACATTTAATGCGTCCACCTACCCGCATTGCTGAGGATGAGTTGATAAAGCAATGCAAATCAGGCAGCTTAAAGCACCAGGAACTGCTGTATAAGCAGTTCTACGGCTATGCCATGGGAGTGGGCCTGCGCTATTGCATTGAAAAGGATGATGCCATGGAGGTGGTGAACGATGCCTTTATCAAAGTGTTCAACTCGATGAAAAGTTATGACGCGACCAAACCTTTCAAGGCCTGGCTGCGCACTATTATTGTTAATACGGCTATTGACAGGCGGCGCAAGGATCTCAAGCTCAGGCTGAATACCGATCTGAACGGGGCCGAATACCTGCCAACGCGGGTGACTGTAATGGACAACCTGAACGCGCAGGATATACTAAACCTGATGCAGGAACTGCCCCCGGTCCAATTGGCCATTTTTAATTTATATGAGATCGACGGATATAATCATGATGAAATTGGAGTGATGCTCCAGATACCTGCCAGTTCGTCGAGAGTATATTTGAGCAGGGCAAAAGAAAAATTAAGAAAATTGATCAAAACCGAAACACAAAATCATGGATGAGCAATTTGAAAAAGACTTAAAAAAGCGCATCTCAGAAGTGTTCGATAATTATGAGGATACTTCTGCCAATGAAGGCTGGGAGCGGCTCAGGGAGAAATTCCCGGAAGAGGCTAAAAGGCGCCCGGTAGCATGGATGTGGTGGAGTTCCGCAGCAGCGGTATTATTGGTACTTTTAGGTATCGTTTGGCTCAGGCAGACGCCTGAAAAACAACAGCAATTCACTGCAATAAAAAAACCGGGAAATACTGCGGCACAATCTCAAGCGAAGGTGGCCGATAATACACAAAAGCCTGGTGACAGTGTTGTTACTGCTCAACCCGAACGTGTGCTTGCCAGCAAAAGCGGCAACAATTCAGGCTTACGGAAAGCAGGGAATGGATCCGCTATCGCGCGAATCATAAGGAGCGGAAATCAGCCAGGTACTGCCGCAGTAAAAGTTGATCAACAGCACCTTGTTATTAATGGTCCTGCCGTCGCATCGAACCAAAGCAACAAATCAACTCAAAATACTATCAACCAGGCGAATAGTATTGCTGCAACGACAGTCCAGCCTGAGGATAACAGCAATGCAAATACAAAAAGTAAAAATACGATTACTGCAGCTAAACCTGATTCTGACGTTAGCCGGCCATCGAACTCCAATGCAATTGCATCGACAGGAAGTGAAATGCTGAAAAACAACAAGCCTGGCAACGAGTCGTTAGCTTATAATAACGCTCCGGCAAAACAAAAGGGCCTTCCCGGTGACAACCGCGTACGTTTTGGCGCGTATGCAGCTACATTTTTCAATTATGCCAAAGGCAGCAACAGCCAGTTCAACATTGGCGCTGGTATTACTTCGGACATCCGAATTACGAGGAAATTAAAACTCTCGACGGGGCTTGCCATTACCCAAAATTCACTCAGCTATGGCGGGCAGCCCGTGACGCCTGTTCCGCAAGGCATTAATCTAGCTCCGCTTGCACTCTACTCTGCCAATACGCTGCGGTATTCGATGTCTGAGCCGACGTTCAAAAGCTATAATGCCAGCCTGGTCGGAATCGACATCCCGGTAAACTTCAAATACACTTTTGATCCGGGTAAGACTGAAACTTACCTTCTGGCGGGTTTAAGTTCCGGCACATTCGTCAACGAGACCTATACCTATAACTTTAACGGAGGGCCTTCTTTCAATCAGGCTACCCGCAATAGCGGCGGTTTCTATTTTGGCAGAATGCTTAACCTAGCCATTGGCACTGGCTACCGTTTTGGCAGTAACCGGCTGATCATTGAACCATTTTTGAAATACCCTCTTGGTGGCATGGGTGCGCAGCAGATACGTTTTGGCTCGGGTGGCGTGAACCTGAAGTTCAATATTCCGTCTATAAGGAAATAAAAGACACGATTGCTTGATTCACGGATTTATAAAATCATTTTTTATCGGCTAAATCTCGAAATCGCGTCTTATTTGAAGCGGATAGCTCTCACAGGCGATATCCTCGTCACCAGCATGGAAGGGATGATCAGTACGAGTACACAAATAACCAGCGTGCCCGCGTTTAGCAATAACATATCTGTGAACTTTATTTGTATCGGGACGAATTTCATATAGTACGATCCTTCATCGAGCGTAAAGAAGTGAGTTTGGGTCTGAAAAAGACTTATGCCAAGGCCGAAGACATTTCCTAATACCAATCCTATAGCTATGAGGTAAGTGGCGTTGTAAAGGAATATCTTCTGTATTGTCCAGTTGTTGGCGCCCATGGCTTTAAAAATGCCGATCATGGAGGTCCGTTCCAAAATAATGATCAGCAGTGCCGAGATCATATTGATAGTAGCTACAATAAGCATCAATATCAGCATCACCTGGGCATTCACGTCAAGCAGCTTCAGCCATTCAAATATGGTTGGGTAAGTATCCGTCACCAGGTATGATTTGAGCTTCAAAGGCATCTTATCGCTCAAAAAATTGTCCGCTGCATGCAGCTGATCAAAGCTCTTTACCCTCAATTCATAGCCGCCGATCTCGTCTGGATTCCAATTGTTAAGTCTGGCAACCAATGAAAGATCGCCTATAACGAAGGTTTTGTCGATGTCTTCAACGCCGGTATCGAAGATCCCCGCAACATAAAATGGCCGTCTCCCCAATGATTCCTGCACAAAATACATCAGGAATTTATCGCCCACTTTCAGCCTGAGCCTGCTTGCCGTAGCGCTTGAAATGAGCAATTGTTTTCGAGCCTCAATTGTATCGCTGAAATCAATCACCTTGCCTGCCACAAGCATGCTTCTAAAGAATGACCAATCGTAATCCTTATTCACACCCTTCAGCACAACTCCTTCTATCTCGGTTTTGGTTTTAATGATACCCGGCTTGGTTGCGGTCGGCGCAATACCGGCAAAAAGAGGGTTAGCCTTTACCGCTTTTACAAAAGCTTTGTCATAAGGCACAACTGTATTCTGGTACGAATAATTGTTATCGAAATTCTGCACCTGGATGTCGCCCGAAAAGCCCCGTATCTTTCTCGTAATTTCAAGCTTGAACCCCCTTATGATAGCTATTGATAAGATCATTACCCCCAAACCCAGCATAATACCGACGATAGCGATCCGCACGATAAGCTTAGAGTAAGTGCGGTTCGACTTAAAGGAAATGCGGGAAGATATGAATGAGGCGAAACTCAATGCGGACTGATTTTTGTACCTTCGCAAATATGCAGATTTCAGCCGAATGATCCCTGAATAAAACTGCCTGCTATGAAAAAGTCGCTTTGTATATTCCTGGTGTCGGTTTCCCTGCTTAACCTGGCTAATGCCCAGCAGCCAACGCATAGACGAATGCGCCGATTGCCGGGTCCGTTACATATTTCCGTGCCCTTGCCCGGCGCAGACCAAACCGAGCTGTACATAGGTTACCTGAAAGGCAAAAACATTGGGATGGTGATCAATCAAACCTCGGTGATCGGCCCGGCTCATACATCGAGCCTGGATACCTTGCTGAAACTTGGTGTACATGTTGTAAAAGTATTCGGCCCCGAGCATGGGTTCAGGGGAACGGCGAGCAATGGTGCAGCGGTAAATGATACCGTCGATCCGAAAACAGGTATCCCTGCCATTTCCTTGTATGGTAAACATTACAAGCCGACAGCAGCGGACCTAAATGGCCTTGACCTCGTGGTATTTGATATACAGGATGTTGGGACAAGATTTTATACTTACCTGTCTACCCTGCATTATGTGATGGAAGCGTGTGCCGAAAATCACGTAGAACTGATGATCTTAGACAGGCCGAACCCTAACGGTTATTTTGTCGACGGGCCGGTACTGGATACAACATACCGCTCATTTGTCGGCCTGGATCCTATTCCTATCGCCCACGGTATGACGTTCGGCGAGTATGCTCAGATGCTAAACGGTGAGGGTTGGCTGAAGAACCATGTACAATGCAAACTAAAGATCATTAAGGTATTAAACTATACGCACGCTACTCTTTATGAACCGCCGATAGCGCCTTCTCCCAACCTGAATACTTACCAGTCGATACTGCTTTATCCCGGGCTGTGCCTTTTTGAAGGCACGACGATAAGCGTGGGAAGAGGTACCACATACCCCTTCCAGGTGCTTGGTCATCCTTTATTAAAAGATAAATATGGTTTTTCTTTTACGCCCGTAAGTATACGCGGCATGAGCGAAGACCCGCCGCACAAAGGGCAAGTCTGTTATGGTATAGACCTGCGGAATGATGACATTGATTCCATAACCAAAAGCGGTAAAGTGAATATCTTACCGCTGATCAGATTGTACAATGACTTTCCGGATAAACAGCATTACTTCAACAGTTATTTTACCAAACTGGCCGGCAATAAAGAGCTACAAAAACAGATTGAAGAAGGCAAAAGCGAAGCAGAGGTAAGGCAAAGCTGGGAGCCTGCATTGAGCCGGTTTAAAAAGACAAGGGAAAAGTACTTGCTATATCAATAAATTTGATCTAAGCCCTTAACAGAATATGAGGATAGTTTTTATGGGCACGCCAGAGTTCGCTGTTGCATCGCTGGATGCGCTGATCGAAGCGGGCTGCAATGTTGTCGGCGTGGTGACAGCGCCTGATAAACCTTCTGGCCGTGGCCAGAGGATAAGCGAGAGCGCGGTTAAACAATATGCTGCTGAACATCATATCAAAGTCCTTCAGCCTGAAAAGCTGAAAAATGAGCAATTCCTTGAAGAATTAGGATCCCTTAATGCCGATCTGCAGGTGGTGGTTGCCTTCCGTATGCTGCCGGAAGTAGTTTGGAACATGCCGCCAAAAGGGACTATCAACCTGCATGCCTCGCTCCTGCCGCAATACCGCGGCGCGGCCCCCATCAACTGGGTTTTGATCAATGGCGAGCGCGAAAGCGGGGTTACAACATTTTTCCTTAAACATGATATCGATACCGGGAACATTTTGTTCACGGAAAAAGTGACGCTTACCGGCCAGGAAACCGCCGGCGAGCTACACGATAGACTAATGAACAAGGGTGCGGGGTTACTGGTGAAAACTGTAAAAGCCGTTGAAAGCGGGCGTTATACCGAAAACCCGCAGGAACATTTAGCGGAGGGCACCGAGCTTAAACACGCTCCTAAAATATTCAAGGAAGATTGCAACATCGATTGGGACCAGCCAGCCGAAAAGATATACAATCTGGTCCGCGGATTAAGCCCCTATCCTACTGCCTTCACCGTTCTGCAGGATAAAATACTGAAAATATTTCGCGCAGAATATGAGCTGACCAAAACCGGTGAAGAACCTGGTGAATTCTTCAGCGACAATAAAACCTTCCTGAAAGCGGCTGCCAAAGACGGCTTTGTGAGTTTTAAAGAAGTTCAGATGGAAGGCAAAAAACGCATGGGTATTGAGGAATTTTTGAGGGGGGTGAGGTTGTAATCCAATTTATTGATTAGACAAAAAAAATGCCTAATTTTAAATCATGAAACTTGCGGAATTGAGATCGGACTTCCACCTTTTGATAGATAAAATCGAAGATCCTGAAATTCTCGAACAATTCTATGATGCTTTAAGCAATTCTGTTAAACCTAACAATTCATTATGGGCTACTTTAACGCTTGAACAGCAAAAGGGAGTTTTAGAGGCCTATGAAGAAAGTGAAGATGAGGACAATTTGGTACCGCTTTCTGTTATAAAATCAAAATTCAAGTAATGGTCTTTGAGGTGGTTTTCGCCAAAAGAGCCGAAAAGACTTTGAAATAATTTTGGAATATATCGAAACGACTTTCGGCGATGTTGCTGCGCTTCGGTTTAAAAATCTTGTGTACGAATTCGCTGCCATTCTACAATCATTTCCTGAAATCGGGTCTCTGGAAATAAGTGACAAAAATATTCGGGCATCTGTAATTCATAAGCGTTTAAAGGTATTTTATCGAATAAAGAATAAACGGGTAATTATTCTGAGATTATTCGATACGCGTCAACATCCGGACAAAAGATTTTAGTTTCTCTACAACTTATTCAACTCCCCTATCAATCCCTTGCTCAACTGGTTGAAATAGCGCTTCACACCAAAACCCATCACCCATTGAATCCCACGCGAAGCATTGGTCAGGAACACCTCATCGGCTTCATATAAAATATCCGGGTTGATCTGCGCTTCTGTGAAAGGAATATGGCTTTCTTTGGCCAGTTTGATCACAATATTACGCATCACACCTTCCACGCAGCCTTCGCTTAATGCTGGCGTGTATAGATGACTCTTGTACCAGATAAAAATATTCGAATTGCCCGCCTCGCAAAGATTACCGGTCTGGTTCACCAGGAAAACCTCGTCCAGCTTGTTCTGGACCTTGAACAGTCCCGCCATTACCAACGGAAGCGAGCTGCAGGTTTTGATATTCGAGAGGTAATTGATCGGCTTGGCCACTTCGGTAAACACATCCATGATCAGGCCCTTTTCATTCAGGAAGTAGCGAGGTTCGTCCATGGGCGTCAATTCCAGGCAATAACCTGCTTTATTTTGTGTCGGCGCGTAAAAACCTTCGGCATCGCGGTAAACAGTGAGTCGCAGGCGGCCATGTTTTACCCGGTTTCGCGACGCCAGTTGTTCCACCTTTTCTTTCAGAAACCAGGCATCCAATTGCGAATACCCGTCTATCTTCAGGGCCTTCATGCCGCGCTGCAGGCGGTCGGCATGTAACTCTGGAAATTTAAGCTGTCCTTTCATTAGCCGCATGCTTTCGAATAAACCGTCACCATAGCGAAAACCACGATTGGTTATAGTTAGCAGTTTACTATCCGAAGGAACCAGTTCGCCGTTAAAATTAACCAGCGTGGAAATCATAACAGTCCCTCCTCTTTTACACCAGCATATTTACGCCATTTTTCCAGGGCCGATTCAAAGTCTTGTGGCAGCGGCGCTTCAAAAAACAAATATTTCTTCTGCGAAGGGTGAACAAAGCCTAATGTTTGTGCATGCAGGGCCTGGCGCGGCAACAGCTCAAAACAGTTCTCCACGAATTGCTTGTACTTATTGAAAACAGTTCCTTTGAGGATCTTATCGCCGCCATAAGCCGCATCATTGAACAAGGGATGACCGATATGCTTCATATGGGCCCTGATCTGGTGCGTGCGGCCGGTTTCAAGCTGGCATTCTATTAAAGTCACGTAGGTCAAACGCTCCAGCACCTTATAATGTGTGACGGACCATTTGCCTTTTTCCGGGTCGTCGTAAATTGACATTACACGACGGTCGGCAACGCTGCGCCCGATATAACCGTTTGCCGTTCCATCGCTTTCAATATCGCCCCAAACAAGCGCGATATATTTCCGCGTAATAGTATGCTCGAAGAATTGACGGGCCAGGTAAGTCATAGAGCGCTCGTTTTTACTGATGAGTAACAAGCCGGAGGTATCCTTATCAATGCGATGGACCAATCCCGGCCGCCCATCATTTCCGGGCAGAGTAGGTAGTTGCTGAAAATGATAGACAAGCGCATTCACAAGCGTACCGGTATAATTATTATATCCTGGGTGTACTACCATACCTGGTTCCTTGTTTACTACCAATACATCATCATCTTCATAAGCGATGTTAATGGGTAAGTCTTCAGGGTAAACTTCAGTGTCACGGGGCGGATGAGGCAACACAACCGAGATTACATCCAATGGCTTAACCTTATAGCTGGCCTTGATGGTTTTGTCATTCACCAGCACGTTACCTTGTTCGATGGCATTCTGAATACGGTTACGTGAGGCGTTCTCGATGCGGTTCATTAGAAACTTATCGATACGCAATAACGACTGGCCCTTATCGACCACCAGGCGCAGGTGCTCGTATAGATCCTGTTCTTCCTGCTCTAAGAATTCGGGTTCGGTGGCCATCGCTGCAAAAATAGTCGTTTTTCCAAACTATTGAATGTTGATGCCCGCTTGTTCTACATTTGTTATATGAATATCGACCTGGAAATCCATAGCCCCATTCAACAATTGCATGATAAAGTTTTTGAAGAACGCGGTCTGCGGGTTTTCATCAAGCGCGACGACTTGATCCATCCCATTATTTCGGGCAACAAATGGCGCAAACTAAAATACCTTCTGAAACAAGCTCAGTCTGAAAACAAAACTCATCTTGTCACCTTTGGCGGCGCGTATTCCAACCACTTACTGGCCGCTTCCTGTGCAGCGGCAAAATTTGGTTTCAGGTCGACGGGATTTGTGCGCGGCGAAGAAGTGAGCAATGATACGCTATTCCTTTGCCGGCTGCATGGCATGGAATTGATCTTCACCGACCGGGAAAGCTATCGCGATAAGCCTGCATTATTTGAAAAGCATTTTGGGAACGGTCCTAACGCTTATTTTATTGATGAGGGTGGCGCCTCGGCTTTAGGTGTGAAAGGTGTCAGTGAACTGGTAGATGAATTGACTGAACCTTATGATCATATTTTTTGTGCGTGCGGGACGGGCACCACGGCTGCCGGGATCATCAACGGATTGACCAGGCATAGGCTTGCGACTCAATTTCACGGGATACCTGTATTGAAAAATGGTGATTTTCTTCGGAAGGAAATCGATCAATATTTGGATGAGTCGTCCGATTACCAGTTGCATACTGGTTACCATTTCGGCGGATATGGCAAAACTACGGATGAACTGATCCAATTCATCAAACACTTCGTGGCTTCAACCGGAATACTGGTCGACCCGGTCTATACGGGCAAAATGCTATGTGCCGTGTATGATCTTGCCGCCAAAAACTATTTTCCGCAAGGCAGCCGGATACTCGCAATTCATACCGGGGGTATTTGGGGATTGTTGGGAATGAAAGACAAATTCAGGTAAACCATTTCGCGCAGAAAATCGTTCAAGCATCAACCATTCTTTTCTGAAAGTGGCAAAGACCACTTCCGCTTTCAGTACAAATATTAGGTTTAGTTAATTTAAACATACTTTTTGATCAATTGGTTCAAAAAGTGCCCAAACTATTGTTTTTGAGGGCTTTTTGATAACTTTGTAATAAACCAAATGTCTATGTATAACCTGTTAGTTGCGCCCGAAGACGTTCATACTTCATTGCAAAAGCACATTCTTGCCGATGGCTTCGATCTGACCTTCGACATGGAAAAAAGCAATGGGGTATATATCTATGATTCCAAGCATAAACGCACCTATCTCGACTTTTTTACCTGCTTCGCTTCAGTGCCATTGGGTTATAATCATCCTAAAATGGTAGAGGACGAAACGTTCAAAAAAAATCTGCTGCTGGCGGCTTTGAGCAACCCATCAAACTCGGATATCTATACCGAACAATACGCGCAATTCATAGAAACCTTTGACCGCGTTGGCATACCCGAATACTTGCCGCATGCCTTCTTCATTTCCGGTGGCGCACTGGCTATCGAGAATGCTATTAAAGTGGCAATGGATTGGAAGGTGCAAAAGAATTTCGCCAAAGGTTATACCAAAGAAAAAGGTTTCAAAGTGCTGCACTTCGAACAGGCTTTTCATGGCCGTAGCGGTTATACCCTAAGCCTAACCAATACCCTGCCGGTGAAAACCAAATGGTTTGCCAAATTCGATTGGCCAAGAGTCTCGATCCCAAAGATCAATTTCCCGTTTACTGATGCAAATCATGAAGACCTGCTGGAACGCGAGGCCTTGTCGGTTGCCCAAATCAAAAAAGCTTTCGAGGTAAACAAGGATGATATTTGCGCCATCATTATAGAACCTATACAATCAGAAGGCGGCGATAATCACGTCCGAGGTGAGTTCTTGGAGCAGTTACGCATCCTCGCCAATGAAAACGATGCGATGCTGATTTATGACGAGGTGCAAACCGGCGTTGGGCTTACGGGCAAATTCTGGTGCCATCAGCATTTCGGCGAAAACGCCCGTCCTGATATTATTGCTTTCGGCAAGAAAATGCAGGTATGCGGTATCTTAGCCGGCAACAAGGTTGATGAGATCGAAACCAATGTATTCCGTGTTCCGTCGCGTATCAACTCAACCTGGGGCGGCAGTTTGGTGGATATGGTGCGATCGTCCAAGGTCATGGAAATTATCGAGGAAGATAAGCTATGTAATAACGCTGCCGAAGTGGGTGAATACCTGCAAAATCAATTGACAAAGATCGCAGAGAAAAATTCCATCATCAGCAATGTTAGGGGGCGCGGATTGATGACTGCCTTCGACTTCCCCGACAAGGCGAAACGTGATAAATTCATCAAAGAAGGCATGAAAAGGGATGTAATGTTCCTCGGCTGCGGCAATCAAACCATACGCTTCAGGCCGGCGCTCATTATGGATAAAGCGCATATTGATGAGGGCCTTGAAGTACTCGAAAAAATATTGACCGTATTATAATACACTTGTAATATTTTTGTTGCAAAGCGCCTTTTGAACTCAAACAAAAGGCGCTTTTCTCGCTTTATATATGGTATAATGTGTTATTCGCACTATCTAAATATATCTATATTAAAATATACTATTTTTTGACCACTATAGACAATATTTATAATTATTTAGGGTTTAAATTTGTATATTATACAATTAATTAATCTACTTCTGCACCTACTATGAGCAAGCATATTGAGAAACTCAAAAGGCAACTGCTGGAAATATCGGAAGTTGTCAATTCATTCAAATCTGAAGCTGTACAGGTAAGGATTATCGACCGCCTGCTTGATGCGATAGCCGAAAATGAAAAAGCCGAGCCTGAAAACGTTGAGACTTCAATCAAAAAGACCCGCCGCACACGAAGCGGCGAAACGGACGACCATGCACACGGCCGCAAAAAGCCAGGAGCCACCAAGATCCTGAACCAATTGTTAGTGACTGATTATTTCAATTCACGTCATTCGATCTCGGAAATCGCCGATTTTTGTAAGGAGCATTATGATTCGGACTTTAAAACGTCTGAACTATCAGGCATATTGCTGAAACTGGCCAAGGAGAACAAACTGAGGCGTGAAAGAAGCAACGACAATAATCGCTTTGAATACGTAAAAGCGTAACCGCGGTTGATAATCGTCTATTTCAGATCGAAAAGGCTGTTTACACCTAATATTTTCTTCGACAGAAATCCTTCGGCATATTTCACGCCGATGCTTTTGCCGAATTCCTTAGCCCTGCCTTCGATCACGGCGATAAATTCGGGCGATGAAATATACGTTTGCGGCTCCTGTTTCCAATTGGGGTTAAAAAACTGGGAGCTGAAAGCGTGGATGCTTTCAACCTTTTTGTCCCAGTAATCGGTCACATCAACTACAATATCAGGCCTAATGTAGTTATCCTGTATAAAATGGAGCACATTTTTCGGCCTCCATGCTTCCTGCGGTTTGCCATCGGCAACAGTCTCTATCTTTCGTAAACCTGAAAAGAATGCTGCATCTTCTACCAGCTGGCTTGCGCGACCATGATCGGGATGGCGATCATGATAGGCATTGGTGATCACTATTTCAGGTTGAAACTTGCGAATAGCGGTAATTACCTTAAGCTGGTATTCTTGTGTATTTTCAAAAAAACCATCCGGCATGGCCAGGTTTTCGCGAACTGCAAGACCAAGTATTTTGGCAGATGCTTCGGCTTCCTTATCCCTGATCTCGGCCGAGCCCCTGGTACCCAGCTCACCCCGGGTAAGGTCAACTATACCCACTTTCCTGCCGAGGGCAATTTCCTTGACGATAGTACCTGAACATCCCAGCTCGGCATCATCTGGATGCACGGGTAAAACCAATATATCTAATTTGAGCATAAATGTGATTGGGCTATTTGCGCGAAAGCAGGCGTGATATCTTCTTCCTGATCTTACTCGAAGTAGGTTTCGTAAAAGGGTAGAAAAACTCGGTCACGACCCCCGCCTTATCTACCAGGAATTTATGAAAATTCCATTTGGGTATCGATCCCAGTTTTCCGTTCTGCTTCCTGTCGGCAAAAAACTTATACAGGGGATGAGCATACGGGCCTCGCACCCGTATTTTATCAAACACCGGGAAATTGGCGCCTTCCTTTTTACAAAAATCCGCCAGTTGAGGGCCTTCAAGTGGCTCCTGGTTTCCGAAATCATTCGACGGGAATGCAAGTATCTCGAAGTCTGTCCCGGCAAACTCGTCCTTTAGAACCGCAAGATCATGAAGCTGCGGGGTGAAGCCGCATTCCGAGGCTGTATTGACTATTAATAACACCTTATCCTTGTATTCGGAAAGGCTAACTTCTTCACCGTCTAATGTCTGAACATTAAACTGGTAAATGCTGGTTTCATTCATTCTCAGTTCTGGTTGGCATAAAATCCCGCCTCTTGCAAGATCGCTTCCATGTCCCGTTCTTCATTTGGGTCATAGGTTTCCTTCAGGTTATGGCCGAACACCCGAGCGATGGATTGGAACATGAAAGCCTTCAATCCGCCTTTAAGGTCTCTGATCATTTGATAGCTGGTATTGCCCGTTTGACGGTCGATCAGCTTAATTAATATCTCTCCCTGACTAATTGTCAGATTCTCTATTTCACGCTTGAACAGATCCTTGATCTGGTTCTCGCAAGTATCGATCATCAATTTCTGACGGTGTCTGTCTGAAGTAGTTGCCAGGTCGCGCTGTAGCTTATCATAGCGTTGTGCAGCGAATTTGGCATAAGGTAACACCTTGTAAATGTTATATTTTAAGCGGCGATAGGCTTCCCGGTCAGCTTCGCTTTTAAAGATACGCACATCAATGATCTTGATCTCGGGGGTGACGATCATTGGCACCAATTCGCCGTTAAGCAGCGTCTCATATTCCCTTATGGTATCCTTTTTGCCTGTAGATGGCTGGGTAGGGAGTTTGTCCTGGGCGCTTACCAATAAAGTGCCGCAGCAAAACAGTAAAAGGAAACCAATAAATTTCATAATTTTACGTAGACAAAAATAATGCAAATTTCTTTGGTATTGTCAATATAACTGGCAAATTGATGTTTTGTTGCCCTATAATGATATTTATACGGGAGTGCGGATATGAAAGATTTAGTGATTGATATAGAGGCAGAAAAGAAAGAGATACGTAAGCGGTACAGGGCACTGCTGCGCGCCAGTAAATCGGCCATGCAGAAAGGCGACCGGCCAATGATACGCAAGGCGTTTGAGATGGCTTTGGATAGCCACCAGGACATGCGCCGCAAGTCGGGCGAGCCGTATATCTATCATCCCATTGCTGTTGCCCAGATCGCTGCTGAGGAGATCGGCTTGGGCACAACCTCTATCGTATGCGCCCTGCTGCACGACGTTGTTGAAGATACCGACGTAACACTTGACGATATCGAGCGTGAGTTCGGAAAAAAGGTCGCCATGATCATCGACGGGCTGACCAAGATATCCGGCGTATTCGATACCAATAGCTCGTTACAGGCGGAAAACTTCCGTAAGATGCTGCTTACCCTTGCCGATGATGTAAGAGTGATCCTCATCAAGCTGGCTGATCGTCTGCACAATATGCGCACCATGGAATTCATGCCACGCGATAAGCAGCTGAAGCTTTCATCGGAAACAGTTTACCTGTATGCCCCTTTGGCACACAGGCTTGGTTTATATGCTATAAAATCTGAGCTGGAAGACCTTTCCATGAAGTACATGGAGCGCGAAACTTACCAGTTTATTAAAAATAAGCTCAACGAGAAGAAAACCGAGCGCGAAAAGTTTATCAGGGACTTCATCGAGCCTGTAAAAAAAGTGCTGGAAAGCCAGGGCTTGCATGCTGACCTTTTCGGCCGGCCGAAATCTATCCATTCCATCTGGAACAAGATGAAGAAAAAGGGAGTGCCCTTTGAAGAAGTGTACGACCTTTTTGCCATTAGGATCATATTAGACAGTACGCCCGAAAGTGAAAAAGCGGATTGCTGGAAGGCTTATTCTATAGTTACCGATCTTTATCGCCCAAACCCCGACCGGTTGCGCGACTGGATATCGTCGCCTAAAGCCAATGGCTACGAATCGCTTCACACAACTGTAATGGGTCCGAAGGGACAGTGGGTTGAAGTGCAGATACGCACCAAACGGATGAACGAGATCGCTGAGAAGGGTTTTGCAGCGCACTGGAAATATAAAGAGTCGACAACGGACAGCGGATTGGACCAGTGGGTACAAAAAGTCCGCGACATGCTGAAGAACCCGGAACTGAATGCCCTTGACTTCCTGGACGACTTCAAAATGAACCTCTTTTCGGATGAGATATTCATCTTTACACCGAAAGGTGCGCTTATCCAATTGCCACAAGGCGCCACAGCGCTCGATTTTGCTTTTGAGATACATACCGATGTAGGCGCGACCTGTATCGGCGCCAAAGTAAACCACAAGCTGGTACCATTGAATTATAAGCTGCAAAATGGCGACCAGGTAGAAGTGATCACTTCCAGCAAACAAACGCCGAAGGAAGACTGGCTGAATATTGTAGTAACAGCAAAGGCTAAGGCCAAGATCAAATCAGCACTGAAAGAAGAAAAGCGTAAAGTAGCGGAAGAAGGTAAGGAAATACTGGAGCGAAAAATGAAATCGCTGAAGATCACTTACAATTCAGATAATATCCATAAGCTGAGCTATTATTTTAAGCTACCTTCAACACAGGATCTGTTCTTCAATGTGGCCCAGGGGCTCATCGATATGAAGGATCTGAAGGAATACCTGGCTTCGGAGAAAACTATTGAGAATAAGCCCCAGGATAAGATCGATAATGACCAGGTACAGAGCCTGCTGCGCAACATCAAAACTAAGGACAGCGATATACTGCTCATTGGCGAGGATATGCAGAAAATTGACTACAAACTCGCCAACTGCTGTAATCCTATTCCCGGTGATGATGTATTTGGCTTCGTTACCGTCGGCGACGGCATCAAAATACATCGTACCAATTGCCCAAATGCCGCCAAACTGATGGCCAATTACGGCTACCGTATTGTGAAGGCCCGCTGGACAAATCAACAGGAGCTGGCATTCCTTACCGGTCTGCGGATAACTGGTATTGATGATGTGGGGCTGATCAATAAGCTGACCACCGTAATTTCCACTGATTTTAAGGTAAATATCCGCTCCATCACCGTCGACAGTGATAACGGTATTTTCGAAGGCTCGATCATGGTATATGTGAATGACACTGAACACCTGGACAACCTGATCAAACGTCTGAAAGCTGTTAAGGGCGTGACTTCAGTTACCCGTTTTGATTCAGCCGTTGAAGTGGCTTCATAAGAATTAAGATTCAAGAGCCGGGAAACAGGATTTGTTGCCTCTCTCATACATGTTGTCTTGACTCCTGGCTCTTGATTCTTGACTCTTCAAATCAACTTTTATTAGTAAATTTGTACTTTAATAAAAAGCCATGTCCCAACAGGATACCATACCCATGATCAGGAAGATATTCGAGGCTTATCTCGAAAACAAAAACCTGAGAAAAACGCCCGAACGTTTTGCCATCCTGGAAGAAATATACTCACGTAATGATCACTTCGATGTGGAGTCACTGTACATCCACATGAAAAACAAAAAGTATCGCGTGAGCCGTGCCACAGTGTATAATACGCTGGAACTTCTGGAATCGTGTGACCTGGTGACCAAACACCAGTTCGGCAAGAATATGGCGCAGTTCGAAAAATCGTACGGTTATAAGCAACACGATCATATCATCTGCATCGACTGCGGTAAGGTGGTCGAATTCTGTGATCCCCGTATTCAGCAAATTCAAAGCATGATGGGTGGATTGCTGAAATTCGAGATCAAGCACCACTCGCTGAACCTCTACGGAAATTGTGAAAAACTTAAGGCCGGTTATTGCGACAGAAAAGCATAACTTTGGAACCTTTGATAATTAGATCCAACTATTTAAATGGCTGTTGACGTATTATTGGGCCTCCAGTGGGGCGATGAAGGCAAGGGAAAAATTGTTGATGTTTTAAGCGCCGGTTACGACCTGATCGCCCGCTTCCAGGGAGGTCCGAATGCAGGACACACCTTGGAGTTTGACGGAAAGAAATTCGTTTTAAATACTATACCATCCGGTATATTTTTTGAAAATACGCTTAACCTTATTGGTAACGGCGTGATCATCGATCCGATCACTCTGAAAAAAGAGCTGGGAAAGTTGAAAGATGCCGGGCATGATCTTTTGGCTAAACAGAATTTGGTCATCGCCAAGAAGGCCCACCTGATATTACCTACGCACCAATTGCTCGACGCTGCTTCGGAAAAGAAAATGGGCGAAGGCAAGATCGGCTCGACCTTAAAGGGCATCGGTCCAACTTATATGGACAAAACCGGGCGCAACGGTTTGCGTGTTGGCGATATCACCCTGCCCGATTTTGAAGAACGCTATCAAAAATTAGCCGATAAACACCTCGCTATGCTGCAGGCGCTTTATGGTGAAACCCCTGATCTGACGGAACGCACCGCAGAATTTTTCGCCGCTGTCGACCTGATCAAAAAGTTTCCGCTGGTTGACTCCGAGCATTTGGTAAATAATTACATTAAAGAAGGCAAGAAAGTACTAGCTGAGGGTGCGCAGGGCGCGATGCTGGACATCGATTTCGGCTCATACCCTTTTGTTACTTCATCAAATACTACAGCAGCCGGCGCCTGTACCGGCCTGGGCATAGCGCCGAGGCAAGTTGGCGAGGTGATCGGTATATTTAAAGCGTATTGCACCCGTGTAGGCGGCGGCCCCTTCCCTACCGAATTGAACAATGAGACCGGCGAAGAATTGCGTCGTATTGGTCACGAATTTGGCGCCACAACAGGTCGCCCGCGACGTACCGGCTGGATCGATCTTCCCGCATTGAAATATGCGATCATGCTTAGCGGTGTTAGTCAGCTGGTAATGACCAAGGCTGATGTGTTAAGCGGTTTTGAGAAGATATACGCCTGCACCCATTACAATTACCTGGGCGAAAAGATCGATTATATGCCTTACGATATTTGCTCGATCATGCCTGAACCGGTTTACAAAGAAATTGACGGCTGGCACGAGGACCTGACAGGCATTACCGAAGTTTCGAAGATCCCGGTAAAGCTGAAATCATATATCGATTTCCTGGAAGCTGAGCTGGGCGTACCCGTAAAGTACCTTTCGGTAGGTCCCGACCGCAAGCAGACATTGGTTTTGCACTAATGCAATGAATACCTTTACACGGTGAAAATCCGGGTTGACGATCCTCAGCAATTCAAACAAAAGGCCCTGCAATGGGCTTCGTCGTTTGATGTGTTTTGCTGCCTCGATTCGAACGATTTCATCGACAAATATTCCAAATTTGATTTCCTCCTTGCGGTTGGCGTAAAAACGGAACTTGCAGTTCAGTCAAGTGACGCCTTTGACCAGTTAGAGCGATTCAGAGTTGAAAATCCAGGTTGGATAACCGGATTTCTGACCTATGACCTGAAAAATGAGGTTGAAAAACTTCAATCATGCAATCCGGACCATCTCAGTTCTCCTGAATTGTATTTCTTTTCGCCGGAACACCTGATCGTCATTAAAGACAATGAAGTAGAGATCATTTCTGACATGGTCAACCAGGTTGGTGAAACTATATCGTCGCAGGAGTCTCCAGGTAATAATTTGCAAAGCAGCATTGGGCTCAAATCACGCTTTAGCCGTGAAGAGTATATCGGCGCAGTCGACCAGATCAGGCAGCACATCGTTCGTGGTGATATTTATGTTACCAATTTCTGCCAGGAGTTTTATGCAGAAAATGCCAAGATCAATCCGCTGGCTACGTTCCTGGAATTGAACCGCATCTCACCTAACCCATTTTCGGCATTCTTTAGACTGAAAGACAAATATATTTTATGTGCCTCGCCCGAACGCTTCCTTGGTAAACGAGGAAATAAACTGATCTCCCAGCCAATCAAGGGTACAGCAAAACGTTATGCTGATCCCGTACAGGACGAGCTATCAAAACAACAATTGCATCAGCACACTAAGGAATTGCAAGAAAACGTCATGATCGTCGACCTGGTGCGGAATGATCTGACTAAATCGGCCAGGCAAAGCACTGTCCAAACCGAAGAATTGTTCGGCTTGTTTAGTTTCAGCCAGGTGCATCAAATGATCTCAACCATAGTTTGTGAGAAAAGCGATGACGTAAACGACGTTCAGGCTATCAGGAATACATTTCCCATGGGCAGCATGACCGGCGCGCCCAAGATCAGCGCCATGCGATTGATGGACGAATATGAACGGACGAAAAGAGGAGTTTATTCGGGCGCAATAGGGTATTTCAGTCCTGACGGCGATTTTGATTTCAATGTAGTGATCAGAACATTGCTTTACAACGAAACCGAAAAATACCTATCATTCCAGGTAGGCGGCGCTATCACCTTTCATGCTGATCCGGAGAAAGAATATGAAGAATGCCTGCTGAAAGCGCAAGCTATTTTAGAGGCGCTTGGTCAACCCGGATCTTTTCAAAACCTCTCACTTTGATCTCTGACCCATCGGCAAAAAAAGCTGAATAAGGCTCTTTTGTGAGGAAAGGCACAAACTCTTTTCCATATAAGCGGCTGATATCTGCTTCGAAAATGGGTTCCTTTATCGTCGCGGCATTCCAGGTAGTATGCTCGACCTGGTATTCATAAGTAGTCCTTTTATTGACCTTATTGTATCCCCAATAATGTTCAAGAATGAATTCTTCATGGCTATCGGGTTTGATTGGCTGCAATTCGATGCTATTGACTTCACCCCCCAGCTTACTGTCCCACTTGCCGTCGAATCTCCATTCATACAAGTACCTGTTGGTCTTTGCATTGATTTGCATTACGGAATGACGCATAGGCCTCGCGCTGTAATGTTCCTTATAAAGGGTATTGGCTATGAGTGCAATAAAAGGTTTAGGAACGATCTCGCTGATAAAAACGGCTCCGCGTTTCCATTCCTTCCCATTGAAATGTTTTACATAGAAGCGCAGGTTGACCTCCTCGAAATTAATATGTAGGGGCCATTTTATGCCACGCACGCAAGTGTCACGAAAAAGAAAGCCGACCATGCTCACCAGCGTTTTTCCCTTCCAGAGATCAAGTTCGGTACCGGGCGGAATATATTTCCGCAGAACCACAGGATCGACCTCGTAATTCAGCACAATAAGGTTGATCCATTGTGCTTTGAGGAACTCTTTTTGAGCCATAGGATGAGATTTTAGATCGATCAGGCGGTCTTCCTCTTAAACAGATTGACCTTAGATTCCGTTCCTTTGAGCAGACGTTCGATGTTTTTCTGATGTGTTACAAGAATAAGCAGGCAGATACACATACCGAAGATCACCACCATGTTGTTGGTGTTTTTATTGTAGATCAGGCTGACACCTACCAGGTAAGTAAACCCGCCTATGATAGAACTCAGGGAAACGTAGCGCGTAACCAGCAGCACAATGATAAAAATGATGACGCAAAGTAAAGCGGCCGATATATTAACTTCGAGTACCATGCCGAAAAGGGTAGCTATTCCCTTCCCACCCCTGAAACCCGCAAAAACCGGGAAAAGGTGTCCCATTACAGCGGCTATGCCTAAGGCCAGTTCGTAATTAATTAGGTTGGAATGAGGACCGCCCGTGATAGAAATTCCTATAAAATGGGCCAGGTAGGTAGCGGAGAACCCTTTAAGAATATCGATCATCATTACCGGTATCCCGGCCTTTTTGCCCAGCACACGAAAGGTATTGGTGGCGCCAGCATTACCGCTTCCGTATTCGCGAACATCGACCCCGTAGAAAACCCTGCCTATCCATACGGCTGTGGGGATGGAGCCTAACAGGTAGGCCGCGATCAGCATGCTTACGGACCCAATCGTGATCATTCGCTCACAATATTAAGAAAATGATACTGCATTCGCATTATTATTTAACAGCTTTAAGACTAAGGTCAAGGCTTTTTACCGAATGCGTAAGCGCGCCTACCGAAATGTAGTCGACACCACATTCACCATATTGACGAATATTGTCTATTGTAATACCACCAGAGGCCTCGGTGATGAAACACCCGCCTATGCGCCGGACTGCTTCCCGCAGGTCGTCGAAACCAAAGTTATCCAGCAGGATACGGTCGACACCGCCAATCTGCATTACCTGTTCAAGCTCGTCCAGGTTGCGCACCTCGATCTCGATGGCTAACTGTTTATTATTTTTCTGAAGATATTGTTTAGTATTTTCTATTGCCTGCCTTATGCCGCCTGAATAATCCACATGGTTGTCTTTGATCAGGATCATATCATACAATCCGAAACGGTGATTCACCCCGCCGCCGATCTTCACCGCCCACTTTTCGAGGTAACGCAGGCCTGGACTAGTTTTGCGTGTGTCCAGCACTTTGGCTTTGGTACCCTTCAGCAATTCAACAATTTGATGCGTTTTAGTGGCAATGCCCGACATGCGCTGCATACAATTCAGTACCAGGCGTTCGGCTGTAAGGATACTCTTCGCATCGCCTTCAACTTCAAAAGCTATGTCGCCTGGCTTTACTGGCGCTCCGTCGTGCAGGAAAATATTGATCTTAAGGCCACTATCAACCTGTTTAAATATCTCAAGCGCAAGTTCCACACCAGCCAATATACCAGTATCTTTTACTAATAACTTTGCTTTGCCTGCGGTATTTCCCGGAATGGTTGCCAGTGAAGTATGGTCGCCGTCGCCGACATCTTCGGCCAATGCGCCGGTTATAAAATGGTGTATAAGTTCTTTGTCCAAACTCTTATTTTTTGTCCAGCTAATTATCGGGACAAAAGTAAGAACAAAATCAGGATTAATTTTCTTTTCCTGCCTCGATGCGAAGCTCCGTCAGCTGAAAATGTCCGTTATTATTTTTCAATGAGAAAGCAACACGATAAACACCGTCTTCTGTAGTGATCAATATCACGCCATAATGAAACTTGGGACTGGATGTTATGCGATGCAATATCCGCATGGATCGCGGCTCGTGCTTATCCAAAAAGTCCGTAAGCAGGTTTTTGGTGATCGCAGCTGATGATTCGCTTTCGTTATCCATGATGGTCAGATCGACGACCGACGCGAAATCTTTAGATAGCTCGACAATATTTCCGGCGCCGATCAACTGAGCAGTACGGTCAATATCATCACCTGCGCCCTGGAACGCGGTAGTCAGCACCAATAAAAGAAATGCGTAAAGTATCTTCATATTGACAGCCGGCCTGACCTAAATAAACTTTAAGTTAACCTTTTTAAACGTTTTTTAATGTTAAAACGTTGCCTTTATATTTGCATTGTGGAAAAACAGAAAAAAGTAGTACTGATCATCCTTGACGGCTGGGGCTACGGCCGGAACGATAAATCAAACGCGATATACGCAGCAAACACTCCCTTCTTCGATTCTTTGCTTAAAAAATATCCTAATTCAAAACTCGAAGCCTCGGGTACTTCGGTAGGGCTGCCTGCAGGGCAAATGGGCAATTCTGAGGTCGGCCACATGAACCTTGGCGCTGGGCGTATTGTTTACCAGGAGCTTGGCCGCATTCATAAGGCAGTCGACGACAATGAGTTTGTGACCAATCCCGTGCTGAAGGAGGCTTTTGAATATGCCAGGGACAATGATAAAGATGTTCATTTCATCGGATTGGTTTCTGATGGCGGTGTACACTCGCATATCCGTCATCTTGAGGGCCTTTGCGATGCAACGGGAACATTCGGCCTGAAAAATGTTTATATCCACGTTTTTTTGGACGGAAGGGATACGGACCCAAATTCAGGTGTTGGCTTTATCAATGAGCTTGAAGATCATATTAAAGATACACCCTGCAAAGTAGCATCAGCCATCGGCCGGTATTATGCCATGGACCGCGATAACCGCTGGGAAAGGGTAAAGAAAGCCTATGATCTATTAGTGAACGGCACCGGCAAGCATACCACCGATATTTTACAAGCGATCAAAGAATCATACGAAGCAGGTGTGACGGATGAGTTTGTTGAACCGGTGGTTAAGGTTGACGAAAGCGGCGACCCGCTCGCGATGATCAAAAATGATGATGTAGTGATCTGCTTCAATTTCCGCACAGATCGTGGCCGCGAGATTACAATGGCTCTAACCCAAAAGGCTTTCCCCGAGCAGAACATGCACCCATTGAACCTGCATTATATCACTATGACCACTTATGACGAGACATTCAAGAATGTTCGTGTGGTGTTCAGGAAGGACGACCTGACCAAAACCCTGGGTGAAATATTGCAGGATGCACGTAAAAACCAGATACGAATAGCCGAAACCGAGAAATATCCGCACGTGACCTTCTTTTTTTCAGGCGGCCGTGAAAAAGAATTCGATAATGAGAAAAGGCTCCTGGTACCGTCGCCTAAGGTTGCCACTTATGATCTGCAGCCCGAAATGAGCGCCGAAGGCATTAAAGATGCGATCATTCCCGAACTGGAAAGCGGCTGGCCGGATGTCGTGATCCTTAATTTTGCCAATACCGACATGGTCGGTCACACTGGCGTTTTTGAAGCTGTGATAAAAGCTGCCGAAACCGCCGACGCCTGCACACAGGCTGTAATTGAAACAGGTATTAAAAACGGCTATTCATTCATCATCATCGCCGACCACGGTAACGCTGATTATATGGTAAACGACGATGGTTCGCCGAATACCGCCCATACAACCAACCTGGTACCATGTATTATAATCGACGACGATGTAAAAGACGTAAAGGATGGCAAGCTCGGCGACATTGCTCCTACTATCCTGAAGATGATCGGCGTACCCATTCCTCCTGAAATGACCGGAAATGTATTGGTGTAAAAGATACCTGGCTGCATTTATCTGGCCGAGCCTGCTGTTGTGCTTTGTATCCTGTAAAAGGGATAGCAATGCCGCAGTTGATACCGGTAAGTTTTTCGATCTCAAGGGCTATTTCGCATCAGAGGCTGCAAGATTGAAAAAGCTAAACCCGAACGTCGACAAAACCGCGATCTATAATTACCAGGCCGAAAATCAAAAGGTACATATTGATAACTGGGCGTCGGAGCTCAGCATGTTTTCTGAATCTGACATCAATAAACCTGCCTGGAAGTTAAGCTATGACGTGCAATCATCGAATGGGTTTATTTCTTACAAGGCCAAGGACCCGGAGTTGAAAACCCAGGACATCACGATCAAAAAAGACGGCGACCAAGTTAAATGGATATTGATCATCAATCACACCAAAAGCACCATATTTTCCAAAAAGCTTTACGAAACAACGGAAAAACTAAGCTATTTCCCGGATTCAGTGTATCATATCCAAAAAAAACAATATACCCGGTTTTTGGGCATCAAAACTTATAACGTCAAAGGAAAATTTAATTAATGGCGAGGTTGGGCGCTTGTTTCAGCCAATTTCTGTTTGGAAAGATCGATCTGGGATTGGATATCTGAGCGATTAGGATTGTCATTTAATATTTTCTCGAGGTCGGCAATTGAGGCTTTCAATGAGTTGCTCCCTCTTGTTTTATCGTAGAACTTGCCCGGCTGCAATTTAAACTCCCCATATTCACGATAAGCTATACCGCGGTTTTGATAGCACTTGGTATTGTTTTGCATGTCGTTGGGATCGACGGCAATGGCCTTAGTGAAATCGAGTATTGCAGCTAAAAGGTTCTTTTCCCTTTCGGCGTCGGTCAATTGGTTTTCTTTCGCGAAATAACATTCTGCACGTGCACGATAGTAATACGCGGAAGCATCAGCCGGTTTAAGGGCGATCACCCTGTTGTAGGCAGCTATTGATTTTTTGTAATTCTCGCTGTGATAGTAGGAATAACCCAGCATCCACAATGCACTGGTGTTATTGGAATCGATAATGCAGGATTTTTCAAGATGCGCTACCGCGGCTTTAAAATCGCCGTCGAGAAATGCCTGCTGACCCATTTTGAAATAGGCATTCTGAGCGTGTGCCACTTGCAGTGACGACAGGACAATAAACCCCAGGATAACCGATAGCCGCATTAAGGTAAACTATTCGTTTGTAACAAAAATAATATACTTTATCTTAAACCTAATAACTTATTTTATTTCAAATTATTATGCCTTTGAATAATTTTATCAAAACGCGACTCAAAAATAGCATTTGTCGGATTATACAAAAATCATGCTGACTTTTTTTCACGCCAACCCGCGCGAAATATTTTCCGTAAACCGTCTCAACAGATTATATCAACCGGAATACGTATATTTAAATTAATTGCCGGTCGTTATAAGTATTGGCACAAGTCTTGAACTATAGGACGGCCACTGGCAATACAACTATTTTGCCCGGTTTTTCGATTCCCGCACTTTGCGGGACTGACATTATGACGCTACTAACAGAAAGGGTATTTGATGAGTTTTGATCCGTTCGATATAAGAAATGCACTACCTATAATAAATGAAGATTCCGAGTTCTTTCCGCTAATGTCATCGGAAGACGAGGAAGAGATGAATAATGAGCAAATGCCCGAGGTGCTTTCCATACTGCCTTTGCGCAATACGGTTTTGTTCCCGGGTGTGGTTATCCCGATCACAGTTGGCAGGGATAAATCCATTAAACTGATACGCGACGCTAACAGGAACAAGAAAATGATAGGCGTTGTGGCTCAGCAGGATGTGGCCATCGAAGACCCTTCCTTCAGCCAGTTGAACCAGGTAGGCACGATGGCGCTTATCATCAAGATGCTCCAGATGCCTGATGGTAATACTACAGTTATCCTCCAGGGCAAGAAGCGTTTCATGCTGAGGGAAGAAGTACAAAGCGAACCTTACCTTAAAGCTATTGTTGAGCCCTTCCACGAAATAAAACCAAAAGAAGACAAGGAATTCAAGGCTATGGTATCGTCCATCAAGGACATGTCCATGAGCATCATCCAGCTTTCGCCGAATATTCCCAGCGAAGCCGGTATAGCTATACGCAATATCGAAAGCATTTCATTTTTGATCAACTTCATTTCATCGAACATGAATGCAGATATGGCCGCCAAACAGCGCATGCTGGAAGTGGCCAACCTGCGAGACAGGGCCAGGCTGGTGCTGGAGCACCTGACGCTCGACCTGCAAATGCTTGAGCTGAAGAACCAGATACAAAGCAAGGTACGTGTCGACCTTGATAAACAGCAGCGGGATTATTTCCTCAACCAGCAACTGAAGACCATCCAGGAAGAGCTTGGCGGCAATACACCCGATCTTGAGATCGAAAACCTGCGCCAGCGTGCGGCCAAAAAGAAATGGGCTAAAGACGTTAACGACCATTTCAATAAAGAGCTTGAAAAATTGGTAAGAACCAACCCGGCAGCAGCCGATTATTCGGTACAGATCAATTACCTGGAGTTGCTGCTCGATCTGCCCTGGAATGAATTTACAAAAGACAATTTCGACCTGAAAAGGGCGCAAAAGATACTGGATAAGGACCACTTCGGTCTTGAAAAAGTAAAACAGCGCATTATTGAATACCTGGCCGTGCTTAAATTGAAGCACAACATGAAGGCGCCCATCTTGTGCCTGGTTGGCCCTCCGGGAGTTGGTAAAACGTCCCTGGGTAAATCCATCGCCAAAGCCCTGGGACGCAAATATGTACGTATGGCGCTGGGCGGCATCCGTGATGAAGCCGAGATCAGGGGCCATCGTAAAACCTATATCGGCGCTATGCCCGGCCGAATTGTCCAGGCCATCAAAAAGGCAGGGGCCGCTAACCCGGTGTTTATTCTCGACGAAATAGACAAAGTTGGCAACGATTTCAGGGGTGACCCTTCATCTGCATTGCTTGAAGTACTCGATCCGGAGCAGAACAGTACATTTTATGACCATTATGTCGAGGTTGATTTCGATCTGTCAAATGTAATGTTTATAGCTACCGCGAATTCGCTGAGCACTATTCAGCCCGCGTTGCTCGATCGCATGGAGATCATCGACGTGAACGGTTATACCATTGAGGAAAAGATCGAGATCGCTAAACAGCATTTGGTCCCAAAACAACGCGAAGCGCATGGGTTGAAGCCCAAGGATGTGGTGATCAAGAACGATGTGCTCGAAAAGCTTGTAGAAGATTATACCCGCGAATCCGGCGTGCGCGCCCTGGAAAAGAAAATAGGCTCGGTTGTGCGCGGCGTGGCTAAGACGATAGCTATGGGCGATACCCACAACCCTGCCGTTACCAAAAAAGAACTGGAAAAGATATTGGGTGCGCCGATATTTGATAAGGACCTGTATGAAAACAATAATGTTGCCGGTGTGGTCACAGGTTTGGCCTGGACACAGGTAGGCGGCGATATACTGTTCATCGAAGTGAGCTTAAGTCCCGGAAAAGGAAGGCTGACCTTAACAGGTAACCTGGGCGATGTGATGAAGGAATCAACTTCCATAGCGTTGGCTTACCTAAGGGCTCATGCTAAAGATTTCAATATCGACCCGCGGGTATTCGACCAGTGGGATGTGCATGTGCACGTTCCGGCCGGGGCCACGCCAAAGGACGGCCCGTCGGCAGGTATAACCATGTTAACCGCGCTCACATCGGCTTTCACTCAACGCAAAGTAAAATCGCACCTGGCGATGACCGGCGAGATTACCCTGCGCGGGCGCGTGTTGCCAGTGGGTGGTATCAAGGAAAAAATACTGGCTGCAAAACGTGCTAATATTAAAGAGATTATACTTTCAAAGTCGAACCGGAAAGATATTTTAGAAATAAAAGAAGAATATATTAAAGACCTTAATTTTCATTATGTGACCGACATGCGCGAGGTGATTAACCTTGCGTTAATGACCGAAAAAGTAGATAACCCATTGGATTTCACCATTAAAGATGAATTAAAGCCCGTAATGAACTGATACTGAATAGTTGATATTCCCGCCTTTTTTTGAAAAGATCCCTGCAAAAACAGGGATCTTTTCTTATTAGGATACCTTTCTTAACTGAAACTTTTTACTTAACACTCCCGTAATACGCCGTAGCTGAACTAAATAGCATACTATTAACTATTACTGTAATGAATCGTGTTTTTAAACTTAAAGCCAGTATTGCCCTATTCGCCATCCTATTTTGCCAGGCAGAGTTAAGAGCCCAAAGTGTATCCCAGGTGGATACCAGTCATGTCCTGGCTATGAACATAGATACCAACCTGACTAAAAAGCCTTCGAGTGCTATCCGGGTAACTTCGGATACGGCGCTTATCGTAAAAGCGGGCGCCACTATCGTTCAAAAAGCTGACACCACAATGGTGATCAGCGCCGATCCCGAACTGATCAGGAAATTCAACGAGATCGTTGCAGCTAAGCAAAAGCAGTCAGATCAATTAAAACAGGATAATAACCCGCCGGCAGTTAATGTTCCTACACCTTCTATGAATGCCGGCAGTACGGCTGCAGTTACTACGGGCGCCGCGACTTCGGCCGTTGCCGGTGCTGCAAAAACAGACGCAAGTATTCCTGCAACAATCAACAACAATAATAATGCTACGCCTGCGAATAGTAATTCGCAGCCTACCAATAATGCTAATAGCACCCAGGTTGCAAGCAGTACCCCGGCAAACAATCCAACTTCAACTCAGTCTTCAAAGAATGACGCGACACAGCAAACTGCCTCAAACGCAAATAATACGACACAACAAAACAAGCCTGATTCTGCTTCGACAGCGAATAATAATGGTACTAGTGCTGCTGCCACGGAGATTAAAAAGGCTGACACTGCACAACAGGCCGTTTCCGGAAGCACTCCTGCTATCAAAACCGACTCTACTTTGAAAGCCAGCAACGATACTACCAAGGCTAAAAAAGATACTACCATTAAAAAGAGTGATACTACCAATATGAAGAAAGACACTGCTTTGATGGTTACCGATACCGCATCGCAAGGCGTAAAGGCTGTAGCCGGATATATTGAAGTAGGCGGTGCAGGTCTGGCTATATCAGGCAACTACGATGCTCGTTTCCACAACCAGCGCGATGGCTGGGGCTTTCGCGTAGGCGGCGGCTTCTTCTCCTCAGGCGGCAATACTGTGTTTACAGTTCCTTTCCAGATCAACTACCTGACCGGCGAACATAGTATGCACATAGAATTGGGCGCGGGTACAACCTTCATGAATTCGACCGGTACTAATATTGGTAATAGCAAGTGGGAATTCGACAAGATCACGGGCTTTATCGCAACGGCTACCGTTGGCTTCCGTTACCAGCCTGAACATAAGGGTCTAAACTTCAGGATAGCATTCGTGCCGATCCTGTATGACGAAGGCATCATCCCGGCCGGTGGTGTAAGTGTAGGCTACACATTTAGATAAGAAAAACATATTTCCAGATAGAAAAGCTCCGAAAGACCGGAGCTTTTTTTATTTTAGGCCTTAATTCAACTGAACTCCTTAATGAATTACAAGATATTTTGCCTGCTTTTATGTTTTATCCCGTGCGTTGGAGCTTATGCCCAATCGCACCGGAATGAAATCGGTATCGAGACGGATGACGATTCTTACCTCGCCCAGGGATCGGACCGGTACTATACCGCGGGCACTTTTGTTTACTTTCGGCAAGGGTTAAGCATAAACGGTAATTCGCAATTGCAAAACAAAGTTTTGGGCTTTGAATTGGGACAGAAACTGTATACACCACAATCGGGCAGCATCAATCCCATGGATCTTCCCAACGGAGATGACCCAAGATATATCGACCGGCCCTTTGCTGCTTATCTTTATGTTGGCTCGACCCTCAACCTCTTGTATAAAGACGAAAGTAACCTGAAACTGGGCGCTCAGATAGGCATAGTAGGGCCATCGGCGTATGGCAGGCAAACACAGCAAACTATTCACAGGTGGTTTGGGTTGTATCACCCGAGCGGGTGGGAATACCAGGTAGATAACAACGCCGAACTGAACCTTTCGGCGGAATATAACCGGCTGCTCGGCAGGGCCGACTGGGCGGATGTTTCCCTGACTAGCTATGCCAACCTGGGCAATGGTTTCTCAGGCGCCGGGGTTGGGCCTATGCTTCGCGTGGGTGATTTTAACCAACTATTCGATTCGGAAAGCACACAAAGCACGGCTATCAAATCGCAAAACTTTAAACCGCTGCATGATCACGAGCTTTTTTTCTATTACAAACCCCAGATCAACTTCGTGGCATATGATGCCACCATACAAGGCGGCTTATTCGGCACTAAAAGCCCTACGGGCATGGAAGTCACCAGTCAGCCCGAACGTTTCGTATTGAGCAACCAACTCGGTGTTGGGTATTCAGGCAAGCGCCTGGTAATTGATGTAGCGGCCGTATTTCAAAGTAAGGATACAAAGGAAATGCAACGTTCAGAACAATGGGGCGATGTAACGGTACTGTACCGTTTTCATTGATCATCAAAATTCTTACGCCGGCTTTCCTTTTTGACCGATTGAATCTTTTTACCCGCAAGCCTGGCTGCCTTTACCGCTTTGGATGGTTTGGTCGCTTTGCGTTTTTTGGGTTGATGCAACGCCCTTATCAGGATTAAATGCAGCTTTTCAAGCGCCTTTTCCTTGTTCATGAACTGGCTCCGCTCCTCTTCACTCATCACCTGCACATGGCCATCGCGGTTCAATCTTGGCTGCAGCTTTTGCAGCAGCAATTGTTTTTCTTCATCTGTAAATAACGCCGATTGTGCAATGTCAAATAACAACTCGACCTTGGTGGATACTTTATTGACGTTTTGCCCGCCTTTACCCCCGCTGCGCGATGCTTTAAAAGTTATCTCCTTCTGTAAATCAGCCTTCGAAAAATTCATCCCCAAAGTTAATCTTTAAAGGCAACTGCAAACTCAAAACTGCCAACTGCAAACTAAAATTCCTACCTTAGTCACCAATGAGCACTAACATTGTGATAGCCATTGACGGCTATTCGTCATGCGGTAAAAGCACATTAGCCAAGGCCCTGGCGCAAAAGCTCCATTTTATTTATATCGACAGCGGCGCCATGTACCGGGCGGTGACGCTTTATTTCCTGCGGCAAAACATCGATCTGAAAGATCACAAGCAGATCGGGGAAGCGCTCAAAAACATTCACCTGAACTTTCATTCGCGCGATTACCAGACGCATATCACCTTGAACGATGAAGAAGTTTCGGACGAAATTCGCCAGATGCCTGTATCGGACAATGTGAGTAACGTTGCAGCGCTGAAAGAGGTTCGCCACGAGATGGTAAAACAGCAGCAGCGCATGGGCCGTTCAAAAAATATCGTGATGGACGGAAGAGATATCGGTACAACCGTATTCCCTAATGCTCAATTGAAAATCTTTATGACAGCCGATCCGAAGGTTAGAGCCGAAAGACGTTTTAAAGAGCTTCGCCCCAAAAACCCCAATATCACGCTTGAGGAAGTATTTGAAAATATTGCTCACCGCGATTTCCAGGACACCACCCGCGAAGAGAGTCCCCTGGTGCGGGCTAAGGATGCCTTAGTGCTCGATAATACGAATATGACACCCGACGAGCAGCTCCAGTTCGCTTTGGATAAGGTAATAAAGCTGCTGGACCCGGATGAGTAAAGGATTACACCGATTTTTTTCGATTACACCGATTAAATCAGTGGAATCATTCTGAGAAATCGGTAGAATCATAAGTGTATTTTACTGCCGGCACACCAAATTTATTCAAAAAGTCTACTCCTTCATCACTTGTAAGGCCTTTGTATTCTGCATAAGACTTCATGAAAAACACTTGTTTTATTCCGGCCGAAAAGATAAGCCTCGCGCACGGAAGACAAGGCGATAGTGTGGTATATAACGTCGCTCCGGCAAGGTTCGCCCCGTTCTTTACCGCATAAAGAATAGCGTTTTCCTCGGCATGAAGCGCGAGTGAGCAGCTTCCACGGGCGTCGCGCGGGCAGCCGGTTTCGGGCCACTCGTCGTCACAGTTATGCGTACCCGCCGGCGGACCGTTGTAACCGATGGAAATAATGCGCGTATCCTTCACCAAAACAGCGCCAACCTGTGCCTTAACGCAATGTGAGCGTTTGGCCAGGTCGGTCGCCAAATTCATGAAAATAGTATCGAAACTTAATTTGGTCATTAGTCATTGGTTATAAGTCATTCGTGAATAGTCACTTTTAAAATGACTAATGACTATTGCCCGATGCCAAAAATTAATGTCCCCCCGAGGCTTCTATTGAATCAAAGTCGATGCCTTGTTTAATAAGTGCTGCTTTCGTTTTAACAGCATAAAATACCAGGTACAAAAAGCACATGATGCCAACAACATAAGAAAGCTGGATGCCCAGTAAATTAGGTGAGGCCAGGTAGCCTTGCAGCAAACTGATGACACCACCGCCCATGATCATCATAATTAGGTAGCCAGAGCCTTCGTTTGTGTGGGTTCCCAAACCGGCAATTGCCAAAGCATAAATGCTGGGCCATAATGTAGAGCAAAACAAGCCTACGCTTATAAAGGCATAAACGCTAAGATATCCATGAGTTAAAATACCAATTGCAAGCGCGGTGATAGCCAAAACAGAAGAAATCAGTAGCTGCCTTGCCGGGTTACCTTTACTTAGCATGTCGCCAACGATCATCACCACTATCACCGCAGCATATACATAAAATGGCGTTACATCCCGATGCGCGAGGCTGTTTATGATCAAAAACACGCCAAATGCTATATATGGCATAACCACGTTCAATAGCTTTTTAATACCACCTGACAAGTTAAAGGCGCCAACCGAAGCGGTCCATCGGCCTATCATCAAACTCGCCCAATACAGCGATACAAAGGGCGCTATATCCCCTGTGGCGGTATGCAATTTTTCTTTCATAAACTCCGGCAGGTTACTTGCCGTAGAAACTTCTACGCCCACATATAGAAAAATAGCGATCATCCCCAAAGCGAGCTGTGGGTATTTAAGTGCGTTTTTACGCGGAGGGGCTACTATTACCGGCACGGTTGCTTCCGAAACAGGCGTTACCGAATCTTCTTCTGTTATATGCTCAATCTTATTGGGAACTGACGAAAACTTAAAAATAATAGCAACGATAATAAACAGGGCGCCGAGTACCAGGTAAGGATATTTGACCGACTCAATACTTGCTATATTATTTTTTGCAACTACAGAACCAAAAATGGCCAAACTAACAAGTACCGGACCGATGGTAGTACCGAAATTGTTAACCCCGCCCGCCAAATTAAGCCGCTGAGAGCCCGTTTTGGGATTCCCCATGATAATTGCAAGAGGGTTTGCCGCAGTTTGCTGTAATGAATATCCCAAACCAATAATAAATAATCCGCTAATAAGCAATGCAAAGGATGCCGTCTGAGCAGCGGGATAAAACAGCAGAGCCCCTATAGTAGAAATAATTAGACCAAGTACTATACCATTTTTATAACCAAGGCGATTTAAGATGTCACCACCAATAAGTTTAGATATAAATGAATAGATTATTGCTCCTACGGTATAGGCAACATAAAAAGCAAAAGAAATCATTTGTGATTGCCATTGCTGCATGTGAAGTTTTTCTTTAAACACAGGGATTAAAATATCGTTGCTTGCTGCAACAAAGCCCCAGAAAAAAAACACAATGGTTAATGTAAAGAATGCTGCAGAGTTGCCTTTCGTTTTGTTTTGTTCCATTTTTAATTTAGGTTGTAAAATCTTGAGGTGTTTATAAAACACTAACATAGATTATTTTTTTCTATTACAGGCATAGTTTTTCAATAATAAATCACAATTTTAGGTTTGGTTATTCACTATATTAAGTTGCATATTCGCCCCCTGACTATGGGCGACTGGCATACCTTAGCCTGAATTATTGATGATAGAAGCTATTATAAGAGGTATCGGAATTGGTTTAGTGCTTACGTTTTTAACCGGCCCGGTATTTTTTTCATTGATAAAAACCAGCATCGAAAAAGGGTTTCATGCGGGCATAGCACTGGCTTTGGGTGTGGTTACCAGCGATGTTGTATTCGTCGGCGCCATATTGTTCGGCTCTCAATATTTTGATATTTCCAACCAGGACAAACGCAACGCAGGAGTGGTCGGTTGTGCCATTTTGCTGGCCCTTGGCGTTTATTATATTTTCAAGAAATCAGAGGTAAATTTTGATAATAAGGTCCCTTCAAAACTTAAACGCACAGGTTACTTTTTGAAGGGATTTTTAATGTGTATACTGAATCCCACCCTGCTGTTCCACTGGACAGTGGTGATCACCACAGCCAGTACTTTATACACCAACGATGTGCCCAACCGTGCATTAAAGATCGGTGTAATGTTTTTGACAATCCTATGCGTACAATTCGGCGCGGATACTACCAAAGCGTTCTACGCCAATAAGCTGCGGGCGCGCATTTCAGTAAAATTTGTCCATCGGCTGAACGAGATTGCCGGCATAGCGCTCATCGTTGCCTCGCTGATACTATTTGATAAGCTGGTTACGCATTACGTTTTTGCACCGTTCAGCACGTGATTTTAAAGTCTGAAGTCAAAAGTATTTGGTCTTAAGTCAGAATTTTCAAGGCTTTGAACTCAGAACTCAAGACTTAGGACTATAAATAACCCCGCTGGTTTTTCCCTTCCATCCAGTTCACAAAGGCTCGATTTACCACTTTATTGCCGCCAGGTGTCGGAAAATTGCCGGAGAAGTACCAATCCCCTAGATGCTCGGGAGACGCTTTGTGCAAGTTATCAAGAGTCTGGTAAATAACTTTCACTTCCGCAGTGATGTCCTTCGGCGTAATGATCTGTGCGATACGGTCGGATATTTCCTGATCGGTAAAAGGCTCATAGATGGCCTTCACGTAATTCTCAACGTCTTCTTTGGGTAATGGAGCGCTGTCCTTGCATTTTTGATACACTTCAAGAATAATATTATCCCTGCCGGTTTCCTTCAGCAAGCTTATTGCCGCTTCAAAAGCAACAAATTCGCCCATACGCGACATATCAATGCCGTAACAATCCGGGAAACGGATCTGAGGCGCTGACGATACCACGATGATCCTTTTCGGACCCAGGCGATCGAGAATTTTCAAAATGCTTTGCTTTAATGTAGTGCCCCGAACGATGGAATCGTCCAAAACAACCAAGGTATCCTTACCTGTTTTTATAAGGCCATAAGTAGTATCGTACACATGCGCTACCATCTCCGAGCGATCGGCATCCTGGGTAATGAAAGTACGTAGCTTCACGTCTTTGATGGCGATCTTTTCCACCCGCGGCGCCATGCACAATACTTCGTTCAACTCTTCATCGCTGATCTTATCGACCCGGTTCAGCAGTTTTTCCTGCTGGAATTTTTTGATGTATTTATGCACACCTTCCACCATTCCGTAAAAGGCTACCTCTGCAGTATTAGGAATGTATGAAAAAACGGTGTTTTTCATATCGTAATTAACGGCTTCCAATATCTGTGGGCAAAGCAGTCGGCCCAGTTGCTTGCGTTCACGATATATACCCGCATCGCTACCGCGTGAGAAGTAAATGCGCTCGAATGAGCACGATTTCTTTTCAACGGGCTTTATGAATTCTTCCTCTTTTACTTTTCCATTCTTTTTAACAACCAAGGCATGACCGGGCTGTATTTCGCGAATATCCTCTATCGGAATGTTAAAAGCGGTCTGTAGCGCCGGTCGTTCGGAAGCAGCCACCACAACCTCGTCATTATAAAAGTAAAATGCGGGCCTGATTCCTGCAGGGTCCCGCATCACAAAGGCGTCACCGTGGCCGAAAATACCCGCTATGGTATAGCCGCCATCCCAGTTCCGCGCCGACTTTCGCAATATCTTGGCTACGTCGAGGTCCTTGGCGATCAGCTTGCTGATCTTAACGTTATCATCCAGCCCCTCGCGTTTATACTGATCGAACAATCCCTGCACTTCAGTATCCAGGAAATGGCCGATCTTTTCCAGTACCGTGATCGTGTCAGCTTTCTCCTTCGGATGCTGACCCAAATCATACAACTGCGCCAGCAGTTCGTCAACATTGGTCATGTTGAAGTTGCCTGCGATCATCAGGTTACGCGTCTGCCAGTTGTTCTGCCGCAGGAAGGGGTGGCAGTTCTCAATGCTATTCTTGCCATGTGTCCCATAACGCAAGTGGCCCAATAAAACTTCGCCGGTGAAGCTCACATTCTCTTTCAGCCATTCGGCATCGGCCATCTTTTCAGGGGCTTCTTTCTGAATATCCGCAAATTTCTTCTGGATGTATTCAAAGATATCGGCAACCGCGTTCGAGGCCATAGAGCGGTGACGGCTGATGTAACGCTTGCCCGGCTCAATGTCCAGCTTAATGGTAGCAACGCCTGCGCCATCCTGGCCGCGGTTATGTTGTTTTTCCATTAAGAGGTACAGTTTGTTGAGTCCATACAGCGCGGTGCCGTACTTTTTTTGGTAGAATGAGAGCGGTTTGAGCAGGCGGATAAACGCCACGCCGCATTCGTGTTTTATCTGGTCACTCATGATCGGGAACGAGCACGCAAAATTATAATTTTAATGTTGAAACTTAGAATTAACAATGTCATTAAAATGCATTAATATCAGTCGTCTATTTGATGACTGGTTGAATCACAGATTGTTGTTACTTTTACCTGTATTTAAAACATTTTTTTATGAAAAACACACTCGCAGCTAGCCTTATTCTTTTCGCTTTTGGATTGAACAGTAGCCATGCTCAAAACAAGAAACCGCTTTTCACCGCGCCGATCGGTGTACAAGCCTATACCTACCGGAACAGCTTCCCGTCAAACATCGCTGTCACATTAGATACCATCAAATCCCTTGGTATTACCGAGATGGAAGGTCCGAACCCAAAAAACATAAGCCCCGAAATTTTTAAAAAGATGCTGGACGAACGCGGCATATCGATGCCGTCGATGGGTGCTGATTACGAGCAGATCGTTAAAGATCCGGAGCAGTTTATCAAACTGGCAAAACTGTTTGGATGCAAATACATCATGGTGGCCTGGATACCACATGGCAGCACTTTTACTATTGATGACGCTAAAAAGGCTGTAGACGATTTTAACAAGGTTGGCAAGGTTTTGAGCGAAAACGGCATTACGCTTTGCTACCATGATCATGGCTATGAGTTCGGCCCCTATGAGAACGGAACGCTATTCGATTATATCGTGAAAAACACCGATCCGAAATACGTTTCCTTCGAAATGGACATGATGTGGACGTTCCACGGCGGCGCAGACCCGGCCAAACTGCTTTACAAATACAAGGACCGCTGGAAATTAATGCACCTGAAAGACATCCGCAAAGGCATAGCCAATGACCTGACCGGCGGTACGGATACCAAAAACGATGTCGCCTTAGGCACGGGGCAGATCAACATTCCTGAAGTGCTGAAGGCAGCCAAATCTGTCGGTATTAAACACTATTTCATCGAGGACGAGAGCGGAAACCACGCGGCGCAAATACCGGTGACGATCGCCTATTTAAAAAGCCTGTAGGCCTATTCTTCCACTATAACGCGATTACCTGCTTTTCTGCGCACGGTCAAAACGCCGCCGTTTGCCAGGGCCGCCCATGAATAGCCTTCGCCTTCGGCGATTTCCTTTATTGGCTGGTCATTCAGCAAAACAGCTGAAGGTTTGGCTTTCATCCTGATCTCTTCGGTCCCGTCATTATCGAAAGTCCGGTAAAACAATCGGACTTTATTGGTATCGACTTTGTCGAAATTGAGATAGATAAATTTCTTGAGGAGCCCTTTATAGTCAGCCTGTTGAACAACCGATGTGCTGGCAAGAATATGATCTTCAGCCGGGGCAAGCATCGGGTAAGTAGCCATGGCCCGTATATAGTGACGAACATAATCGCCATAACCGTCGGTCAGCCAGGGCTCATCGAAGGGGAAACAGTTCTTACCGTCCACATCCACCGCATAAGTGGCCCAATTCAATTCGTGAATTGCGTTAGCATACATTGAAGTATCTCCTGTTAGCGAACAATACAATAATTCATCAGCCGCCTGGCGCGAACAATGGCTCTCGCCCGGAACAGGATAAACCGTTTGCTCTTTGGTGACAATGACACCGTATTTTTTCCAGCGGTCATCATTGAAATTGGTATGAACCCAATTGATAATGTTTTTTACATCCGTCTTCCAGTTAGGAAAGAATTGTGGATGCTCCATCATATAACGGGCGCAAGTCATGGCATTGATCTGCGTTTCGCTCCATTCACCAACGTCCTCGAAGAACGGTCCCCATTTATTGGTTTTCGCCGGATATTTATTGATCCATGCGATGATCTTATCTGCTGCCGTTTGATACTGTTTCACATTGCCGGTTTTCAATTCGACAAGGTCGAGGAACATCTGCAAGGTTGGCGTCAGGTTGCTGGTATAGCAGGCCGTGTCCTTAGAATTATGGTATAACTTACCCGTCGTGTTTAGCAAGACCACTTTTCCCGTGAACACATTTACCTTGAAAGGCAGCGGTGAATGTTCATTATTTCCGGCCTGTACATGCGGGGCCAGCGTATTGGCGATCTTAACCGCCGCACTCAGGAACATGGTATCGCCTTTAATTTTATAGAGGTGTATCAGTTCTAATCCCAGTGAACCGGCCTTATCTAACTGTGCCACGTCCTTACCATTACGCATGTCGCCATCATAGATACCGGAATAGATCAATGTGTTATAAGGGAACGGAATATTCGGCCATTTGCAATTGGCCGGCGACAGGCTATGCGTCAGGTAATATCCCGCAAGGAAGCACATATTTTCCTTTACATTCTCGTCACCTGTGTAAGCGTACCATAACCGCCATGAGGAAAGCGCCATCATAAACTGGTCGCCGCCGATGCCGCGCGGGTCGTCGAAATTCTTGTTCCAAACCTGGTGGTTCATGTAATACGGCAGGCCGTTCATATCTGTACGCATATGAAACCAAAAATTCCATATCGTGCGCAGGTTATGGTCGTATGCGGTGGCCGGATCGTCATTATACCAGGGGACAATGTTCCCGGCTTTATCCGTTTTAATAGGATGATAGATCAGCATTTCGCCCTGCTGGGCAAACGAACAATTGCAAATGAGTACTAATGCAGCAATGAGAACGACTTTCCTGGTCATAACGGAGGTTTATGCCGTCTAATTTAACAACTAATTGCCACTAAGCAAGGTGACATGGGCCGCGATAGCGTACCACCTGCCCTTTCGCTTTTCATAAACGTCCATATAGTCTGTCCGGACCGTAGTGGTTCCGTTTGCCGTTTTTAGAACACCGGTTATTTCAGCATTGATAATACCAATATTTCCGAAAAGGCGTACACTGGCCGTATCAACCTTTGTAGAAACGAACTCCTGCGCCATTGTCCCTTTCAGCATATCCTTCTTATGAAAAGTTTTACCTGAAGGATTTGTTAAAATAATATCATCGGCAAATATTTTGCTCATGGTTGCAGTATCCCGTGTCACGTAAGATGCGATCCATTCGGCGTTCAGCTTTTTGATCTCATCGGCGTCCTTGCTTTGTGCGAAGCAAAAACTGGAAACGAAAGTTGCGGCGACTAATATTAAAATCTTCTTCATGACTTTGGATTATACCATTAAAATTAAAGATAACTGTCACACAATCTTTGCACATAATCTCTCTTTTAACATTATTTAACGGTTATATTTACCTGAAACCACCCACTATTTATTCCTTATGACGACAGAAAAAGAAAACGCCATCAGCAGGCGCAGTTTTATTGGCAAAGCTTCACTGATCTCGGCAGCTATTATGATGCCGAGATTTGTATTGGGTCGTATATTGCCTTCGGACGAGATCACTTTAGGTTTTATCGGTTGCGGTAAGCAAGCCATGGGCCTGCAGGATAGCTTTGTGAAGACCGGGCAAGCGAAAATATTAGCCGCTGCCGATGTTTATGAAGCCAAGTTGAAACGCTTTGCCGGAAACCTGACCGGCTGCGATACTTATAGCGATTTCAGAAAGATACTGGACCGAAAAGATATCCAGGCAGTGGTGATCGCTGTTCCGGATCACTGGCATGCGGCCATAGCAGTGCTGGCGGCCAAAGCGGGTAAGGATATCTATTGTGAGAAGCCATTATCGCTGACCATCAAAGAAGGCCGTGCAATGGTAAACGCGGCGCGTAAACATCACAGGGTCTTCCAAACAGGCAGTATGCAGCGTTCATGGCCCGAGTTCAGGCAGGCGGCCGAGTTGGTGCGTAATGGTTACATTGGTGATATTCAGCATGTAACCGTAAATGTAGGTCCGCCGCCGAAACCATATGACCTTCCGGAAGAACCGATTCCAACGGGGGTGGACTGGGAATTCTGGCTGGGGCCAAACGTAAAACCCGCTGTATTTAACCATAACCTTGCCCCCGGCCTGAACGATGATTTCTGGGCGCATTGGCGCGATTACAGGGAATTTGGCGGCGGCTATGTGACCGACTGGGGCGCGCACATGTTCGATATTGCGCAGTGGGGGTTGGATATGGATGCAAGCGGGCCTATTTCAGTTACTCCGCCGGACAAGGATCACAAATTCCTTACCTACCAGTATGCCAACGGCATTACGATGACGCATGAGCCGCCGGATAAGGACAACGGCCTAACCTTCTTTGGGACCAAAGGACAGGTGCATGTGGTCCGTGGGAAAATAGAAACCACGCCTGCCGAATTAGCAACCCGTACCATCGGCGCCAATGAAAAGCACGTTTACCACAGCGACAATCATTATATAGACTTCCTCGACGCCATCCGCAAACGCAGCAAGCCGATTTGTGATGTGGAGATCGGCCACCGCACTGCGACCGTTTGCAACATAGGCAATATTGCCTACCAGTTGAACCGCCCGCTGCAATGGGACCCGGTGAAAGAGGAATTCAAAAACGATGCTGAAGCTAATCAACTCAGAGGCCGGGAAATGAAGAAAGAGTGGAACGTTTTATAGGTTGCCCAAATTTGTAGAATCGAATACGCTTTATCCAGTCAAGATAATGAGACGTTACGTTGTAATAATTTTTGTAATAACTATAACTGCGTTAATCGCTTGTAAACGAAACCATAAGCTTAATGGCGTTTATCACATCTATAAAGTAAAAAATGGAAAGAATAGTGATCCGGGCGCCGATGACACGTTAAAACAAAAGTATATCAAGAAGCAATTCTTAATTACTTATAAAGCAGGCGTTGTAAGTCTTTCCGATGCTGCGGACTCTAAGCCAATAGTATTGCACAGGATAAATGGCGAAAATGGCACGGTAAATTATACGCCAGGGGGCATTGATCCCTTTTATAACGACACCTCACCTGTTCGTGTGGAATTGCTCACAAAGCCATCTGACACCATACTGTTCATCAATGACAAGTTCTTTCTTTCTGCCACCGGCAAGAAAGGAGGAATGATAATCTGTTATCTTACCCAAACTAATAGGCGATAAGCTTTCTACAGGCGACTATTTACTAAACCCAACCACCGTATGCAATACATGCGGATCATAAATATGTCCGCCTTTGATTACCGTGGTTACTTTGCGGATATCCCGGATGTTGGTTAGCGGGTCGCCATCGACGATGATCAGATCGGCTTGCTTGCCTTCTTCAATAGAACCAGTGGTTTTGTCAATGTTCATCACCCTGGCCGGAGTTATCGTAGCAGTTTGTATTGCATCGGCGGGCGTCAATCCTGCCTGCACGTAAAGCTCGAGTTCCCTTGGCACGCTGAAACCGGGAAAACCCTGGTCGGTACCGGCAACGATGGTTACGCCGGCATCATGCAGTTTTTTGACGATCACGACCATGCTTTCATACAAAGGCTTGAATTTCTGCGCTCCCGCCGGCTCCTGGCCAGTATTTTTCAACAGCGCCTGCAACGGCAAGGGCAACGTATAGAATCCCGGCTCCATGATGGTAATGTCATCCTTCACATTGCGGAAACTCATTTCGAAGACTCCCAATGTCGGGTCGATAACCGTATGGTGCTGTTTGATAAAATTGATAGCCGCAATACTCACCGAATCGTTAAAATCTATGGAACGGTCCTTATTGCGCTTCATGATGGAATACACATATTGCACGTGGTTCACCATATCCATACCCGAATCCACGCCCGCTTGCAGGGTCATGCCGTTCGGGATATGCCCGGTAACAGTCAACTGCTGTTTATGCGCTTCGTCACAAATAGCTTTAACAATAGCCGGCTTTACCGAGCTGTATATCTTGATCTGGACAAAGCCATTGTTCTTGTATCGGTCAACCGCTTTGATGGCCTCCTCTTTGGTATCTGCCTGGATAATGCCGAGCGCAAACTGGCCTTTACCATCGATGATACCCGCCTTCAGAATATTAGGCCCCACTCCTTTCCCATGGTCGATGGCATTTTTAATAGCGTTGATAAAATCGAACTCGTTGCCGCAATCTCTTACAGTGGTAACGCCTGCCGCAAGGTACGCCGGCCCCCACTCAGCCTGCTCAAAATGGGCATGCATATCCCACAAACCGGGGAATATCATTTTACCTTTAGCATCGATCACTTTCGCACCTGCCGGAACGGCGACTTCTCCCTGTTTTCCTACTTTTTTAATAACGCCATTCTCAATGATCACTACTGCATTCGGCATCGGCTTTTCGTTCACCACATCGTACACTGTTCCGCCAGTAATGGCGATCAGCTTTTCAGGCTTGCTGCCCAAACCTGCCGATTTAGTGAACAAACGCATGCTGTAGGTAGCTGTTTTGCCGATCAGGTCAGGCAACAGCGATTCATAGGCCTCACGCACCGTTTCAAATTTGTCAAACTCGGCATCGTTTGTAATAATACACACTACCTCACCCTGCCGGTTCGTCCACAAAAATTCGTTACCCCAGATCAGGCCCGCGATAGTATATCTTTCCAGCACCAATGGCTTGTTTTCAAATTGCACGGTATCACTGCCATCGCGGCGGATCTGTACCGAACCTGTTGGCAATGTGTTGATGCTGGCCGGCTCGTTATGTTTTTTCCAGTACTGCACCAGCATTTCCTGGACGATAGTCGGTGCATAACCCGCGATCAGGAATGTAGGTCCCTTTACAGCCTGGATGTGGCTCGAGTCGTCTACTTTAATGTGGGCTTTGCCGTCGGCTATGTTAATGGTATCGTTTACCGTGGCGCCGCGAGCCACGTTGCCTTTAATGGATAGTTTGAGCGGTTCTAAATTGCTACGTTGCAAATCCAGGACGGCTTTCAGCGGTACAGGTGAGCCGCGGTCGACAAACTTAAAATTAGCCGAATAAGATATTACATTACCTGTTGTATGTACATGGTAAGTTTCCTTGCCGATGTGCTGCTGGAATTTGTGCAGGAGGAATACGCCGCTGTCGGGTGCGCCGCTTTGGGCAAATGCACTAACAACTAAAAAGCAGGAAACGATTGAGAGTAATGATCTTTTCATGAGCGAAAGGTTGAATACAAGGTAAATTTAGTTTTATTTTCCTTTAAATGAGGCGGTCATTAAACGCTTGGGAAAATTACGGTCTCAAACAGGCACTTATGGCAAGTCCGACAAGACCATCGCCGATGACAAAGGCGAACACTATGAATTGACCAGGATGAATAAAAAAAAATCCTTCCCTGGGGAAGGGTGCGGCAGGCTGTGCGAATACAGGAAGGGGGTTAGACGCTATGCCTATAAAGCGGACTAACCCATACCTCCCCTTCCCCGAGGAAGGAATCGCACAGGCTATTGCTCTTTTTTGTTTCCCAAATATGTTACAGCTTCTCCCCGTGCTGGGTGATGTCCAGTCCGATCGCTTCTTCTTCCATCGATACGCGCAGCGGCGAGATCATATCAGTGATCTTCAGCAGCAATAACGATCCGAAGAACGAGAACACCGATGCAACTACCAGCGCAATACACTGTACAAAGAACAAGTGTGTATGACCGAAGAACAGTCCGTTACCTGTGGTATTACCAGGATTGACATTCTGATTCGCGAAAACGCCGGTAAGCAGCATGCCTACCATACCGCCTACACCATGACAAGGGAACACGTCCAGCGTGTCATCGATAGTAGTACGTGTGCGCCATTCAACTACCAGGTTACTTACCACCGCCGAAATGATACCGATGGCCAGCGAATGCGGCACAGAAACATACCCGGCAGCAGGCGTAATAGCCACCAAACCCACTACCGCACCGATACAGGTGCCCATAGCCGACGGTTTTTTGCCGCGCAGCATATCGAAGAATATCCAGCTTAAGCCTGCAGCCGCTGATGCCGTGGTGCTCGATGCCAGCGCGTTTACCGCCAAATGGTTCGCACCAAATGCAGAACCTGCATTAAAACCAAACCAACCGAACCAAAGCAAGCCGGTACCGATGATCACATAAGTAACACGCGCCGGGGCATGATCGGGTTCACTGCGGCCTTTAAGATAAATAGCTGAAGCCAATGCTGCCCAGCCGGCCGACATGTGCACAACCGTTCCACCGGCGAAATCGAGTACGCCGAGTTTGGACAAAATACCATCAGGGTGCCAGGTGGCATGTGCCAGCGGCGAAAATATAAAGACGGAGAACAGGCAAAGGAAAATGATATAGCTGTTGAAACGTATGCGTCCTGCAAAAGCGCCCGTGATAAGGGCTGGCGTGATAATGGCAAATTTCAGCTGGTACATAGCGAAAAGCAGCAAAGGAATGGTTGGAGCAAGTTTCCATGTAGCGTTACCCAGCATACCCTTCATCATAAAATACGTTGACGGATTACCGATCACACCACCGATACTATCACCAAATGCCAGGCTGAAACCGAATATGCCCCAGAGGACAGTAATGATCACCATGCAGATGACGCTTTGCAGCATGGTCGAGATCACGTTCTTCTTGTTCACCATGCCGCCGTAGAAGAAGGCCAGGCCTGGTGTCATGATCAAAACCAGCGCGGTCGACATCAGCATCCAGGCGATATCACCGGAATTAAAGTTCGGATTTGAGACGGAATTACCCAAGTCGACCGACGGAAAAATCAAAGTCAAAACAAGCACTACTGCGATAAGCAGGAAGGGAACGTAACACTTCATTATTTGCGAGAAACCGGTTTACAATTTCGATCCGCAAATTACTAAATTCTTTAAAAATCGAACTAATAGGTCAAAATATCGCAGCAATAAGAGATATTTTTTTAATAATTATAAATATTTAGTCAGAAAATCCGGGAAAAGACCCAAATAAACTACCAATATTGTAATAATGGCAACAACCGTAAGAAGCCAGTTGTTCATAGCAGCAAAACCGGTGGTGCGATCGGTTTTCCTAAGAAATAAATTGAGCGGAATTTTGATATAGTAGAATAAAGAAACCACGGTTGTTACCGCACTTGTGATCATTAAGGCCAGCAGCCACGTATTATGACCAATTTCGTAGGCTTGGTAGGCTGCAGAGAAAGTGAGAAACTTCCCGTAGAACCCGGCTGTCAGTGGCAGCCCGGTGAGCGAGATCAAAACAATCACAAAGCAAACACCCGCGACCGGGTATTTAAAACCAAGACCTTTATACCCGTTCATATCTTCGGCGCCTGCGGCATCGGCGAAGTAAGTCGCCAGCATCCAGGCGGCGGTGCCGGCAAGTGCGTAGGCAACCAGGTAGAACGTCAGCACGGGCAGCCCGCGCCCTGCAGGCATAATGAGGGCGGTAACGATCGCCATTAATGCAAATCCGGTATGGCCGATACTGGAATATGCCAGCATGCGCTTGACGTTATTTTGCATCGCTGCAGCAAAATTGCCCACGATCATAGTGGCAATGCCTATCACCGAAAAGAACAGGCGAAAATCAAACGAACGCCACATCAAAGCCGGATTGGTAAACGGCGCCAGGAAACTGATAAGCAGTGCGAAAGCGGCAAACTTAGGCACGGTTGAAAGGAAGGCTGTTATCGGAGTCGGCGCTCCTTCATATATATCCGGCACCCAAAAGTGCATGGGTACGAAAGACAGCTTAAAACCAATGCCAACGAAAAACAAAACCAGTGCAAATGACACAAAAAGCGGGTTCGCCTGTGCCAGGCCCGCGGCCATCCCGAAAATATCCAGTGAGCCGCCGAGCCCGTACAATAGTGAAATGCCGTACAACATTATCGCGGAGGATGCCGCGCCAAAAAGAACATATTTTAATCCCGCCTCACTGCTCCATTTGTTTTCGGCCTTGTAAGCTACCATTAAATATGAAGCGATGGACACCATTTCGATGGACAGGTAGACCGATAGCAAGTTCGAGGCCATTGTCATCAGGTGCATGCCGAACACCGCTGCAACCGTAATAGTGTACAGATCGGATAAGCCTTTATTATGAGACGACAATTTATCATCCCAAACAAAATAGAACAGCATCACCAGTGCGAACAGGTCCGTGAAAATTTTGAGAACGATCGCGGTACGCGTAAGGATAAGCATGCCGCTAAAAATAAGAACATTGCTCTCGTTGACCACAAACATAAACTGCTGGAGATCCCTGTAAATCACAACCACCAACCCAACTATGGCGAGTATGTGGCACATCCAGCCTGAATTGCGCCCAAAAACGAGATCTGTTACCAAAACCGCCAGGAAAAACACCACCAAATAAACTTCGGGAATGAAATAAGGAAGGCTCCCGAGAACCTGGTCAAGCTGGCCGTGTAATGATGGTAACAGATCGTGCATATTTTATTGGACTATCACAGATTGGTTCTTAGGGTATTTCACCTGGTATTTTAATTCAACTTTCTTATCGTCCTGCGGGTTCAGCGTAAAACTCCACGAAACCTTGCCGGTGTTCTTCTCAAACTGGCCGCCAGATAATTCTTGTGTTTCTACTTCGATAGATGAATTCTGCGAAACAGGCACCTGGTCCTCCACCAGCAAATTTACGGTTTGGCTTTTACGGTTTCTCACTTCTATCTGCCAGTCGCGGGTTTCTTTACGGTTTGAACCCAAACCCGTTTTCTCGGCGAGGTTTTTCAGCGATGTGCGTGTTACCACTATATTTTTATCCGCGCCGAGCGAAAGGTTTAAAGTATCAGTAGTGGCTGCTGTATTGATCAGCGATTTGCCGATAAACGTACCTTCAAAGAACAGGTTGGCCTCGCCCGAAAGGAAGTTATACTTGTTCCAGTCGGTAAGCTTGGCCGTAAGGAACACGTCGGTGCTGATTTTTGGCGCTACCGCATATTCGTAAGAGGCTGCCAGATCGAGTTGGTTGATATCAACGGTGTATTGCTTGCCGTCGGTAGGAATGGAATATGGGTCTTTGATCTCAAACTCGATGTTGGTTTGATTTTCGATCTTATCCACGTCAACAGGTAAAGTTGATATAGCCACACCGGCTACTTTTCCCTGAAGACCCTGGGCTACATTATTGACATCAGCATTCGATACACCACGAATATAAACCGCAGAACCTCCACCAACGGCATCGTTCATATTGATAGTCGAAGTGGCGTTTGTAACATCCTTTTTCCTTTGTGTTGCGTATCCGGTCACCACAACCTCGTTCAATGCACTGCTGGCCGGATCGAGCCTGATATTTGCCGCCTCGGGGCCTATCATAACGTTTTTTTGCTGATAACCGATGTATGAGACCGAAAGCGCCTGCGCGTTGTTTGGCAACTGGATAGAATAGTTTCCATTTACATCAGTAACAGCCCCAATTGAAGTTCCCTTTACTTTCACGGTTGCACCTACAATGGGCTGACCATCGTCGCTTCCAATTATACGCCCCATTGCCCTGCCCGGTACGCCTTCTGTCGGATGGTAATACATACCAAATCCAAGAAAATACGGATTGAGCTCTGGCTTGCTTCCACTTACCGTTGGGTTACCTGTTGACAGTGTAAGCTTGATATTCTTCCAGTCCTCTCCGCTTTGCTGCGACACATTGGCTTTATAAGATATGCTGATCGGGCTGTTGATATTTTTCGCGCGGATGTCATAAGTCGGGAACCAACTGGCATTGTGCACTACGTAATTGAGCGTAAACTCGGTTTCCAGGGCTTTTTTTGATGAAACAGTGACCAGTATATTGCTGGTAGCCGTGCTGCTGCCTTTGGTGAGATCGGCTATTTGCTGGTTATATTTTTGCAATTCCTTATCCAACGCTTCTACCTCGTTATTTACAGCCTGTTCCTTTTGCTTGATGGCGGTTAACTGTTCGGTTTGAAATTCAAGTGCTTGTTTCAATTTTACAATGTCAAGGCCGGTATTCTGCCCCGCAACCACCTGGTTTTTACGAAGCATATTGGCTTCTTCCTCGTAAATAGAAATGAAGCCGCTTTTCGTGCTGATCTTATCCTGTATCGCCTTCTGTTCGGCCCTCAGTTCTTCAACGTGCTTTTGTTTCGCCTGCTCATTCAGGTAATTCATCTCATGCTTTACCGAAAGAATGGTAAACTCGCCATTGGCATGTACCTGTATGCTCTGCACATCGACGCCGGGGGAAATACTCCCGAAAACCAGCGTGCTTGTACCTGCAGTTACGTTTACCATGGCTGTGCGTGTCACCTGTGCGCCGTTTAAAAACACTGTTACTTTCTGAACTTTTGAGTCGATCTTCGGATCGTCTGCTTTCGCTATCGCCGTCAGCAATAAAGCGGATACGGCAAATAATAATTTTCGAGTCATGGTCTTTGAGTTTAAGTAATGCTACTACCCTCCCGGGCTTTTTAATCATGATGCATTACTTCGCGCTTTTCCACAAAGCGCCTCAAAAATTATGTTCTGCTTAAAAAATGAATCAACCCCAACACCGAATCATTGATCTTGCCGAAAACCAGCGACGGCATAATGCCCAAGGCAAGCGTTAATACGGCTAATATCAACAATGCAATAGTCTCCCTGGTATTCAGGTCAGTCAATGCTGTGCGCCAAATATCACCACCCTTGAGCGCCAATCCACCGAAGAACATGCGCTGCAGCGTCCACAGGAAGTACCCGGCACTCAACAAAATACCTACCGATCCGCAGATAGCCATCCAGTATGGTAAATAACCGTTGATCGATGGCGATTTGAATGCGCCAACCAACGAAAACGCTTCTCCCATAAATGCTGACAACCCCGGCAAACCAAGAGAAGCAAAAAAGGCGATCATCGTGAAGGTGGTATATTTTGGCATCAGGCTGCCCAGGCCGCGGAAATTGTAAATATCGCGGTCGTGCACACGGTTATAGATCACACCTGCCAGGAAGAACAGCATCGTCGACAGGAAACCGTGGCTCACCATTTGCATGACGGCGCCGCTAATACCTTCTGTAGTTTGCGAGGCGATGCCCAGTAGAACAAAGCCCATATGCGACACCGAGGAATATGCAATGAGCCTCTTCAAATCGCGCTGAGCTAATGCGTTCAGCGCCCCATAAATTATAGATATCACTCCGAGCAGCCCTAGCCACCAGGCGCCGGAAGAAGCGATCTCGGGGAAGATGCCTAAACAAGTCCGGATGATGCCGTATCCTCCTACCTTCAACAGGACACCTGCCAGGATAATGGAAACCGGCGTCGGCGCTTCCACGTGTGCGTCGGGCAGCCAGGTGTGCAATGGCACCACCGGGACTTTAATAGCAAAGGCAATGAACAGCACCACAAAGCCGACCGTCCGGGCTGACACGCCGAGAATGGTCTTGTGGGCGAATGCCGAGAATATGGAACCCTGGTCGTAATTCGCTGGGTTCATCATCTGGACGATGTTGAAGGTATGATTTCCTGTAGCCGGATCTTTCACTGAAAGGTATAAGCCTACCATCACCAGCAACATGAATACCGATCCGAACAAAGTATACAGGAAAAATTTGATCGCCGCATACTCCCGCCGTGCCCCGCCCCACATGCCGATGAGGAAGTACAAAGGCAGTAACATCAGTTCATAGAAAATGTAGAAGAGGAAGAAATCAAGTGCGCAGAAAACGCCGATAACCGCCGTATTCAATAGCAAAAACAGGGCGAAAAAACCTTTAAGGTTACTTTTGATCTCCCATGAAGCCAGCGCAGCGATGACCATCACTACACAGGTCATTACTACCAGTGTAATGGATATCCCGTCGATCCCGACAAAGTAATCGATCTGCATTTTGCCTAAAGAGCCTAGGTCGAGGTTGATCCATGGCAGCTTTTGGACGAACTGGAATTGCGCCTCGTTATTTATTCCGGCATGTTCGGCGCCGGTTTGAAAATGTATATACAGGAAAATGCTGATCCCCAGCTGCACCAGTGTGGCCAGTAGGGTGATGTATTTAAACGATGCTCGTAATGAGGATGGCAGCACCACGATGATGAGGCCGAAGAGCAACGGGATAAATATCAGCAGTGATAAGATGTTCATCCGGGATTTGAGATTTGAGATTTGAGATTTGTTTTTTGAGATGTGAGATATGAGATATGAGATATGAGATAACCGTCGGCTTTAATTTTGAAAGCATCAGTTCTCTTATTTACACTCGTATCAAAAGTCTCAAATCTCATATCTCAAATCTCATATCTTCTAAAAAAGTGTTTTAATAATAAATATAGCCAGTATGATCGCCAGCATGCTGAACAAGTAATATTGCACCCGCCCGTTCTGAAACCTGCGGGCAAAATTGCCGATGGCCAGCACGATAGACGCCAACAGATGCAGCACACCGTCGATAATATAGCGGTCGAACCATTCGGCAACCTTCGACGCTGCGATACCAATATTCGCCAGCAAATGTATAAAACCATCGATAATATTGCGGTCGATCCAACGGGCGAGGACGCTGAACGACATAACCGGTTTTATTATGAACCGCTCGTAGAGCGTATCGATATACCATTCATGATACGAGAATTTGAACAGCAGCCCGGTTTCGGGGAATGGAAGCGCCTTTCTTTTGGTATAAATAGCCCACGACCAATACATGATGATCAAACTTAAAATATTTACCAGGGCCGGAATAATGGTATGGTAAATATTCACCCGGTCAAGTCCGGTTATGGCTGAAAATCCGTTGAATAGCCAGGCCTTTTCATACAGAAGCGGGTTGTAAGAAAATACCGGGAACAGGCAGCACAAAGCCAGCAATATCAACGGTACACGATATTGCCAGTTGCCATCGCTGATGTGCAGCTTGATATTGGGGTCGAACTCTATCAGCCTGAAATCGCCCAGGAATACTTTCGCGATGAGTCTTATTACATAAAACGCCGTTAGCCAACTGGTGAGCAGCGCACCAATGGGTATTAGTTCATATAGCCATCCTTTGCCTTCGGCCCATTCAAACGATTGGATCAGGATGCTGTCTTTCGACAAATAGCCCGAAGTAAATGGCAACCCGACGAGGGCAAGCCCGGCAATAACACAAGCTATAAAGGTGAGCGGCATTTTCTTACGCAGTCCGCCCATATAGAGGATGTTTTGCGGATCGATATCGAGTTTATTTTGATCCTTAATATGCTGCATCTCGTGGATCACGATACCGGCCACAAGAAACAGCAGGCATTTGAAGAAGGCATGCGTCGCCAAATGAAACAGCGACGATGCATAAGCTCCGATACCCATAGCCATCACCATAAAGCCTAATTGTGATATGGTTGAGTAAGCCAGGATACGTTTCAGGTCATTTTGCGTAAGTGCTATGCTTGCCGCCATGAACGCCGTGAAACAACCTATAACCGCCAAAACGGTCAATTCAGCCGGAGTAAAAATGGGATAAAACCGGCCCAGCAGGAATACGCCGGCGGCGACCATCGTTGCGGCATGGATAAGGGCGGAAATAGATGTGGGCCCCTCCATTGCATCGGGCAGCCAGGTATGCAGCGGGAACTGGGCCGATTTAGCCGCAACGGCCAGGAACAGTCCGATGCAAGCGATGCGTTGAACACCAACCGGCATCTGGTTAGCCAGCGCCGAGCCGGACATATTATCGCCGAAAAGCTGGGCGATATCAAAAGTGTGGAACAGTGCATAAAGGATAATAACTGCTGAAAGCAGACCGATATCCCCAATCCTGTTCATGATGAAGGCCTTTTTATTGGCAAGTACAGCTTTTGGTTTGGTGTACCAGAAACCAATAAGCAGGTAGGATGAAAAACCCACCAGCTCCCAGAAAATGTAGAAAAGTACCAGGTTATCCGAAACTACCAGCGCCAGCATGCTGAAGCAAAAGAAACTGAGGTAAGTGAAATAGCGCTTGTAATGCGTGTCGCCCTTCATGTAGGCAGTGGAATAGATATGCACCGGCAGGGACACGAGCGATACCAGCAACAGCATAAGCGCTGAAAGGTTATTCAACAAAATGCCTGCGTATAACTTGGTATCGGCAATGGCGAACCATAGTACTTTCTGATGAACCACATGCTGGTTCCATACTTTGGAAAAGACGAAAAACGACAGGATGCAGCTGCCAAGAATAGCCAGCGTAGATATCCACCCGGCAACTTTATTGGTTCTACCAGGCAAACAGGCATTGACCACAGCAGCCAGCAGGGGCAGCAATACTGCTACCAGGGCGAATTTGATGGTCAGCGTATCTATCTGTTGTAATAGGTTTTCCAATTCAAATAGTATTATTCGGTAGAGACGCAATGCATTGCGTCTCTACGGTCTGTTTTCAATCTTTCAATTCATCGATCTTATTCGGATCGATAGTCTTATAGCGTTTGTAAACATTTAAAATAATGGCTAAGGCTACCGCAGTTGTCGCCGCAGCAAGCGTGATGGAAAACAGCACAAATATCTGTCCGCCGTTATTAATCTTATCGTACCTGCCGAAGGCTACGAGGTTAAGGTTAGCGGCGTTCAGCATGAGCTCGATGCCGATCAAAATCTGGATAGCGTTTCGTTTGCTCAGGATGATAAACAATCCCGTGCAAAACAATGCCGCGCTTACAACCAGGAAATCCGTTAATGTGATCATACACCCCGCTCCTTTCTTGATAAATGGGCCGCGCCTACCAGGGCCATCATTAGCAAAATGGATATTGCTTCGAACGGCAGCAGGTAATTGCCCATCAGGTTTACACCGATATTGTCTATGGTGGTGTCTTTGGCTGTAATGACATTACTGGTTAGCACTGCTTTTTCAGTCCACACCAGGCCGTTAACGTTACCTTTCAGTATAATATTCAGCAGGACGATAAAAAACAGTCCCGCGAGCAAAAAAGCCGGCACCTTGCTTATACTGATGAATTTACTTTGCTGCTGCAGGTTTGCCAATGTTTCCCTGCCGGAAAGCATAAAGGCAAATATGATGAGCACCAAAATACCGCCCACATAGATCACTACTTGTGTAATAGCGACGAAATCGGCCATGCAAGGCACAAATAGTCCCGCAACTGCCATCAATGTGACAAAAAACATGAATACGCTGCGCACCAGGTTCTTCGTGGCAGCAACATATAGCGCTGACCCGACTGCGATACCTGCCATCAGGTAAAATAAAACCTGTTCCATCGTCATGCCCCGCCCTCCTTTTTCCTCATGGCGGCTTCCTTAGCGGCTTGCTTTTCGGCCAACTGCTTTTCGAGTAAAACGCGTTTTTCATCAGCTTCTTCGGGCGTCATATCCGCAAATTCGTAGGTCAAATCCTTCAGCTCGAAAACACTTCGGTCGTAGGTATTGGTCATGATGATGCATTCGGTCGGGCAAACAATGGTGCACAACCCACAGTACATGCATTTGGCCATATCAATATCGAACTTCGCGGCATAAATGCGTTTGGGTGACCCATCCGATGTCTGCCCAAAAGTTTCTGTCGCCCTGATCGAATCGATAGTGATGCAATCTACCGGGCATATTTTGGCGCACAGGTCGCAAACTATGCAATCGTCTATCTCAACATCAAGCTGGTAACGGCCTACCTCGGGCACTGCCAATTGCTGTTTGGGATACTGGATTGTACTTGTGCCTTCTAACTGTTTGAAGTAATTGTCGGAATTTACTGGTATTACTTTTCTCTTCGAATGAGGCAAAAACAGGTGCTTAAGGGTTAGCGTTAACCCCTTCCAGATGGATCCTATATTATTCCCTGATTTCACCTATTTATTTGTCATTGAAGTCATTAGGTCATTGAGTCATTTTTTAATTCTTCCTCAATTTAACAACATTTCAACATTTTGTCTTCCGGACTTTCCGACTTTCGGACTTCCGGACTAACTCACATCACCCATAACCGCCAAACACCCGATATGACCATGCAGACGAATGCCAACGGTGTAAGTACCTTCCAGCACAAACTCATCAGCTGGTCTACACGCAGGCGCGGCAAGGTCCATCGTATCCACATTTGCACGCCTACAAGCAACAGTACTTTCGCGACCGTCCAAACGACGCCCCAGGCTGCTCCGGTTGTCCAGTCGGCCAGGCGTACAGCTCCGATATTAGGCAATGGCGTATTCCATGCGCCCAAAAACAGCACCACGCCGACCATCGATACCAGGAACATCATGCTGTATTCGGCCAAAAAAACAAAGGCAAAACGCATGCCCGTGAACTCAGTATGAAAACCCGCGACAAGCTCCGATTCACCCTCAGGTATATCAAACGGCGCACGGTTGCTCTCGGCCAGAGACGCGATAAAATAGATCACAAACGCGATAAGCAGATGCGGCGCCCGGAAAATGTTCCAGCTTAAGATACCGCCATTGGTAGTCACATCCCATATACCAAGGAACTTGCTGTGTTCGGGCGATAGTACCCCTTGCTGCGCCGATATCGTTTGCAGGTTCAATGTTTGAGCTATCATCACCACGGATATGATGGCAAAACCCGCCGGTATCTCGTACGAAACGATCTGCGCAGCCGAACGCATAGCGCCGAGGATAGAATATTTATTGTTCGAACCCCATCCGGCCATTAAAATGCCGAGCGTCTCTATGGAAATAATGGCGAAAATATAATACAGCCCCAAGTTGATGTTCGACGGCGCTATACCGCCCGACCAGGGAATAGCCGCGAAACCCATATACACCGCAATGAAAATAATTGCCGGCGAAAGCATGAACAGCCATTTGTCCGCGGCCGCAGGTATAATGAGCTCTTTGGTCAGCAATTTGATCACATCGGCAACGGTTTGCAGCGTGCCATATCGGCCGGTTTCCATTGGGCCAAGCCTGTCCTGTATAAAAGCGGAAACCTTACGCTCGGCGTAAACGCCCAGGATAGCGAAAAAGCCTGAGAAAGCAAACAGGCCGATGGCGGCAATAATATATTTGAGATAAAAGTTCAATGATCAGTCTGCATCAGGCACAAACTTAAACATTTTTGGTTGATTGAATCAGGTAGTCGATTAAGTTTATAGACTTAATAGTAAAAATCACTTTAACGGGATATAAGATGACTTTACCTCTTCGCCAAAAAACATCGTCGCATGATGATCGAAATCGCCGGTATCGTCCGAAGTAGTATAGAACTGGCGTGTGCGGTCCCTGGTGAGTTTGGCATCTATTTCGGGGTGACGATGCAGGTAATCTTCCAGGCTATCGGCTACAATGTCGCCCTGCGGAACAACTTTGATGTGCTGCGGCAGATAAGCCCTGATCTTATCCAGCAACACCGGATAATGCGTACAAGCCAGCAAAATAGTATCGATCTTCTCCGACTGCGCCATTACCTGGTCGAGGTACTTTTTGACGAAATAATCGGCACCGGGCTTATCGTGCTCACCGTTCTCGATCAGCGGCACCCAAAGCGGGCATGCCTGCTGACTGACCTTCACATCGGGAAAAAAGTTATTGATCTCGATCAGGTAAGACCCCGATTGTACCGTTCCCTTCGTACCCAAAACCCCTATTTCTTTTGATTTCGAATAGTTGCCGATCACTTCCGCGGTCGGACGGATAACGCCCAATACCCTTTTAGCAGGGTCCACGGTATGCAGGTCACGTTGCTGGATGGTTCGCAATGCTTTTGCGGAAGCCGTGTTGCAGGCTAATATTACCAACGGGCAGCCCATATCAAAAAGCATTTGCACACATTCCCAGGTATATTGATGGATGGTATTGAACGAGCGGTTACCGTAAGGTGCGCGGGCGTTGTCGCCAAGATAAACGTAATCATAATCTGGCAGCAAGCTGGCTATGGAACGAAACACCGTAAGTCCGCCGTAACCTGAATCGAAAATGCCTATAGGCTGTTTGCTCGTCATCCTGTAAAAATAAAAAAGCGGCCTGAAATATTGCCGCTTTTCTTTGTATTGAAATTCGTTTTATTTAATGCCCAGTTTTGCCTTTACATCGGCGGTGAGGTCATCGCCGGGCGGAGACACAATAAGGTCGGTCTGCGCAGTATTTATCACATAGCTAAAACCTTTTTCTTTTGCCACCTGCGCCACTGCGGCACGCATTTTATCCAATAAAGGCTTGGCAAGTTCGGCACTTTTGGCTTCCACCTTCTGCTGCGAGTCATTAGAATAATCCTGCATACGTTTTTGCATGTCAGCCAATTCTGCCTGTTTAGCCGATCTTACGGCATCGGTCATCGTACTTTGATTTTTCTGGAAATCTGCGGCCCTGGCCTTAAATTCATTGTCCATGGTGGTAAGCTGATCGAGGAACTGTTTGCTATAGGCATTCACATTCTCCTGGATCGTTTTGGTTTCCGGCATCAACTGAACAAGTTGGCTGAGGTTAATATAACCTATTTTGACCTGCGCGCTGGCTGTAATGCCGGCAAACACCATGCAAAATAACAGCGCTATGATCAATGACTTTTTCATTATTGTTCTCAAATTGGGGCAAAATTATCTATAAATATTTAACTGCAAAATGGTCCCGGTCAAATAAAAAAAGCGGCCTGATGAATCAAGCCGCTTTCTCTTAACGTATGTATATGTTTTTTATTTTATACCCAATTTGGCTTTCACGTCAGTAGTCAGATCGTCACTGGGAGGCGAAACCAGCAGAATATCATCCTGCGAAGCAGCGGTATTGATCACGTAAGTATAGCCTTTTTCTTTTGCCACAGCAGCCACCGCGGCGCGCATTTTATCGAATAAGGGCTTTGAAAGCTCATTGGTTCTGGCGGCAACCTTTTGCTGTGCATCGGTCTGAAAAGCCTGAATACGCCTTTGCAGGTCCTGCAATTCACCTTCTTTGGCGGTACGCACAGCATCGGTCATCGTTGCACGTTGTGCTTCATACTGCTGGCCCTTTGACTGATATTCGCCGGTCATGGCTGTATACTGGTCCTGGAACTGCTTGTTATATGCTTCCAGTTGTGTACGGATAGCTTTGGTATCCGGCATCTGGTCAACCAGGGCACTCATGTTAATGTAGCCGATCTTCGTTTGGGCCTTGGCTATATTCCCGGCAAACACCACACACAACGCCACAATAGCCACTTTCAATAGTTTTTTCATTTTTTTGTTTTCTGGGTTAATTAGTCTATTTAGTTTAAATCCTTACTTGGCAAAAACGCCGGGCTTCAGGCCCAGCCTGATTATTACATCATTACTCTTGTTATAGCGCGGGTTGGCGTACAGCATAAGCACTTCACTGTTATTATTATCGAAAATCATGTCGTAATCTTCGCTTTCAGCGACAGCCTCTATGGCTTTCATCAGTTTTTCATCTATAGGCTTGATAAGCGCATCGCTTTTTTTAGCGAGGTCGCCATCGGGCCCGAACTTTTGGCGCTGAAAATCCTTTACTTCTTTCTCTTTATCAGCAATTTCGGCTTCGCGCCTTTTTTTCATGTCCGCTGTCATCAACACCTTGTCGGCATCATAGGCCTTATACATCCGCTCGATCTCCTGCGACTTAGCATCAACCTCTTTCTGCAGCTGATCTGTTAATGCAGCGATCTGTTTTTGCGCAGCTGTATACTCCGGCATGTGCTTTCGGATATATTCCGAATCCACAAATGCAAAACGCTGCGCAAAGGTAGTAATCGTAGTAAACGTAAGAAAAATTAATAAAATTATCTTTTTCATCAACTTATACCATTAAAAGAACTGGCCGCCAAGCTGTTGCGAAATGGTAAAGCTGAACTGGCCCTTGTTTGCACCTGGTATACCTGGTATCGGATCGAAGCCATAGCCATAGTCCAAACCAAGCAAACCAAATATAGGTAAAAATACGCGGGCTCCAACACCTACAGAACGCCTGATATTGAATGGGTTGAACTGGTCGAAACTATTCCAAACGTTACCGCCTTCGGCAAAGGCCAGCACAAATATGGTTGCCGACTGGCTGTTGATAACAGGGTGGCGCAACTCAAAGGTATATTTGTTATAAATGGTGCTTCCCGGGTTGGTATCGGCATTGTAATTTGTGCCGACTGGTATAATAGTAAAGTTTTGGTAGCCGCGCAACCCGATGATATCGCTGCCCTGCAGGAATTGGTAGCTCTGCATACCGTCGCCGCCCAGTTTGAATCGTTCGAATGGTGAAGCGCCGATGTCTGAATTATAATTACCCAGGAAACCAAACCTCAGCTGTGTCATCAGCACCAGTTTACCATATACCTTCTGGAACCACTGCATGTCGTATTTCACCTTGTAATATTCCACAAAGTGATAACGCTGCTCCGGTGTCGCTATCTTGTAGTTGATATTGTTAAACAATGAATATGGCGGCGTTCCCTGTATTGTAAGCTGTATATTGGAGCCCTGTGTAGGGAATATCGGCACATCCAGCGAGTTACGCATTAACTGCTGCGTAAGCTTGATATTGTATGAGGTACCATTCTGGAATATATATCCCGGATAGTTGTCCAGGTTATAGTGGTCGAAGTTAAGCGAATAGTTCAGCTGGAAGTAATTATCCGGCCAGTTAAGCTTTTTACCCAAAGTAACGCCCAAGCCATTGATACGCAGTTTATTGTACTGTGGATCGGTGGGAGCAAAATATTGCCCCGTCGAGCTCAGCTGCGTATACGCCGAGAATGAAAAGAATATTGGTTTCTTACCTCCAAGCCATGGTTCAGTGAATGTGAACGAATAGTTCTGGTAGGTACGGCCGCTGGTTTGACCACGAATACTCAATTTCTGACCATCGCCTTTTGGCAGGGGCTTCCACTCTTTCAGGTTGAAAATATTCCTGAGCGAGAAGTTATTGAACGTCAGACCCAGAGTACCCACAAGCATGCCACCGCCGAAACCGCCGGATAATTCTATCTGATCAGATGGCTTTTCAACCACGTTGTAAACAATATCCACCGTTCCGTCTGCCGGGTTTACGTTAGTTGGCTTAGGCTCGGTTTTCTGCTCGTCAAAGTTGCCCAGCTGAGATATTTCGCGCGTACTGCGTATGAGCAATTCCTTATTAAACTTCTGACCCGGTATTGTACGTATCTCCCGTCTTACCACCTTATCGTTGGTCACATCGTTACCTTTTAATATGATACGGTTCAGGGTGTATTGCGGACCTTCATAGATACGGATATCCATATCTACTGTATCATTATATACTTTGGTCTGAACCGGATCGGCGCTGTAGGTCAGATAGCCGTTGTCCAGGTACAGGGTCGAAATGTCGTCGTTATTTGGCGTGGGGCCCGAGAGGCGCTTGTTCAGTTCTTCCTCGCTGAAAACATCACCCTTTCTCAGCCGGAGCAATTTGTTGAGCACCGCGCTTGGATATTGCGCGTTACCCGCCCATGTGATGTTGCCGAAATAGTACTTATGCCCTTCGTATAATTTGATCTTGACATCTACCGACTGATCATCATGTTTCCAGACCGAATCTTTTAGGATCTCAGCATCACGATAACCCTTATCCTGCATCTTTTCGATCAGGGTCTGTTTGTCTTCGTCATATTGATCCTGCTTGAATTTTCGTGAACCGAACAGGTTGTACCATTTGCGTTCACGGGTCTTTTTAAGATATTTCTTGAGCTTTTTGGCGCTGAAAGCCTGGTTGCCTTCAAATGTTACTTTATCGATCTTAACCTTCTGCTTTTTATCGACCGCCACATCCAGTATCACACTGTTTGCATCGCCCGGATCCTTACGCTGGGTGATGGTAACCGTAGTATTTAAAAACCCTTTTTCGGCAAAATGCTTTTTGATGATGGCAGTGGTGGTGCTCAACAGGTTTTCGTTAACGATCTTCGAGTTCTTGTCGCTCAATTTCTTCTGCAGATCTTCTATTTCACCTTTGCGCGGCCCGGTAATATGCATCCTCGACATGCGTGGACGCTCCACAACCGCTATCTCGAAATAGATAGTATCAAGATTTATTTTAGTAACGTTTAGTTGTACGTCGTCAAAAAGCCCCTGGTCAAACATTCGCTTTACGATGGCGGCGCTTTGCTCGCCCGGAACGTTGATCCTGTCGCCTTTATTCAGTTTTGATATCTGTACCAGTACGTCTTTGTCCAGGTTCTTGGTGCCGGTAACTGTCACCCCGCCTACGATATAATCGCGCGGGGTAAGGTAGCTAAGGCTATCGGCGGGTATAGTTTTATTGAGTGTGACCCTCGGCTGGTTAGTCACCTGGGCCATTGCGGCAGTACCAATTACAATGAAAAGTATAGCGAAAAGAAATTTATTCATCCGGGTATTTTAGTGCGCTAAAAATAATTTATACAGTTGTTAAAAAGTGTTAAAAGTAAAATTTAATTCAGTTGCTCGCTGATGAGCCCAAAACGGCGCTCGCGTTTTTGAAAATCAATAACGGCATCGTACAGGTCCTCACGCCTGAAATCGGGCCAAAGTTTCGAAGTAAAATATAGCTCAGCGTACGCGATCTGCCAGAGTAAATAATTACTGATGCGGTATTCGCCGCTGGTCCTTATCAGCAATTCCGGGTCGGGCATTCCATTGGTGTATAAATTATCCTTCAACAAGTCTTCATTAATGTCTTCGGGCTTCAATTCGCCGCGCTGCACTTTGCAGGCCAGCGATCTCGCCGCGTGAACGATCTCACGCCGCGAACTGTAACTCAATGCTAACGTCAGAACGAGCCCGGTGTTGTGCCCGGTCTTTTTTATTGCGGCGATCAATTCGGCATAAGCCTTTTCGGGAAGCATTTCGAGGTCGCCGATAGCATTTAGCCTGATGTTGTTCTGCATGAACCGGTTGATCTCCTTATGGATCGTCGCTATCATCAGCTCCATGATGGCCGCTACCTCCAGCTTGGGGCGGTTCCAATTCTCGGACGAGAATGTATACAGGGTGACGTATTTAATGCCCAGTTCGGCGGATGCTTCAACCACATCGCGTACTGAAACCACACCGTTCTTGTGACCGAACACGCGCAACTTACCCTTTTCCTTGGCCCAGCGCCCGTTGCCATCCATAATAATGGCGATGTGCTGCGGTAGCCTCGAAAGATCTATCTGTTCCTTATATCCCATTTGTTGCTGCTTCGAAGCGCGGTACCCGGCTCAAAAGTCTTTACCTAAAACCGGGCAATACAGCATGCGCCGGAATTTTTCAGGGTACAAAGGTAAAACTTAATTGTACTTTTTTTAGTATGGTGCAAAAAAAGAAAAATGCCGAAAAAAAGGCTGTTACACGCATCGGGTTGCCATAAAAAACGAAGCCGCCGGCTGGGTTAGTGCCGGCGGTTCTTTGGAGGTTTAGGTGATTTAATAGGCGTTCTTTTGCTGCAGCATCTTGATGTCTGCAGGCGAAATATCAGCTATAGCGTAGTATTGTACACTGGTAATATTGAGTTCATCGAGGCTTGAGATCAAATTATCATATACTGAATGATCGCTGGGCTTTAAGATCACGATGAGTTCGTGGCCCGTGATTTTCTTAACCCGTTTTTCTGTATTTATTAGGGCAGCACGCAACCCGTTCTTACCATAATTTACCATTGCGGGCTGAATGAGGGGTCTGTCGGGCAGGCCGAGGTACCACAATACCGTATTGCCTTTGCCCAGGCATACAGTCATGGTGCGGCTGGCTGCCTCAAGGCCGGGCGGAACGTTTTTGGGAGGCATTTCAAGCTTCATGATATGCGGCTTAGCAAGCGATGTGGTAAGAATGAAAAATGTAATGAGCAGGAATGCCAGATCGACCATAGCGGTAAAGTCGACGCGCGGATGGAGCCTCTTCCCTGAGCCCCTTCTGCCGCCTTTTTTGGATGCTGTTAACTCAGCCATGATATTCAGTTTTAGGTATTTCGATCAGTAATCAATTATATACCTAAAACGAATTATATTTTATGAATATTATATCAAACAGAATACTATTCTGATAATGGTGAGTTTGGCATAATTTGGATAGAATAATATTGGGGGATAGATGTGGGACTTTTTCAGCATATCAACCCCGCAATCAGCACTGCAGGTCCTCTACGAGATACCCCGATTATCAAGAGCTTTATGGTTTACACTTTTTTCGCCAATATTATATAAACATTTGATAATCAAATATTTAATAGCAAAATGACTGAAAAAGTGTAACCCATGTAAACCCTTATCCGTAAGCTATTAACCAAAATCCCGTCTGTTAATTGCCTGCGGGGCATTGTTCTCCCATAGCTATCGGGACCTCTAATGACGCAGAGGGGTTAATAATAACACTTAGTTGAAACGATGGTAAAAGATATCGACAATCCTACAAACCAATAAGTATCACGCGGGCGCATATCACCGCGCTGAGTGCCTGCTGCGCCGATGTAGGTGCCGGTCGTCTCACCGGATCTGTCGGACAGTGCCTGCGCTATGGGACTAGTAAAGCTGCTTTTGGGAGCGTACGTTTTGGAGACATCGTCCAGGTAATCGGTATAAGGGTTGCGGTAACCAATATCAGCGTTGAAATTCCACTTACCGGAGAAGTTGTATTTAAAACCGACCCCATAAGGAAAAGTAAGAGCGGCGCTTGAATATGGTTTAGATTCACCTTCGGTCATCAGCGACCGCAGATCGTAAGTATGACCCTGGTAAACGGCCTGCGGATTGTAGCCGACAACCCCTACTCCAAAATAAATAAAAGGCGTAAAACGGTTCTGGCCGGCCTCCGGGATATATTTGAAGAGGTTGAATTCACCTATAGCGGCGATCTCGTTAAGTTGTGTCTGGAAGCTAAGGTTGCGTTGCCTGAACTGCGGATTTGAGGAATTAGCATCCGAAGCCTGTATTTGCCCGAACGTGTACTGCAGCTTGAGCGACCAATAGCCATCGAAATTACGGGCGCCAAAAACTCCCAGCGCAATACCGCTTGGTTTTAAAGGATTGTTTGGGTTAAGATCGCCCATATAGCCTGCCGCGCCAACGGTTCCCCCTATCTCCCAGGTTTGCGCCCGTAAGTTCAATGACAGGAAAAGCAGAAATATCGCGAGTAAATACCTGGGCATTACCAAAATTAATAGTTGCGGGCGTCCAGTCCCCACATTAGCTTGTTCCTTAACGTGGATAAATAACTTTCATTATTCAACCTGATGAGGTTGAGTTTGAAACCCGCCTTGCTAATATCAAACTTCATTGTTTTATCGACAACCGCCGTCCTGGAATCGCAGGATACCAGGTAATTGGCGCTGCGGCACTCCACCTCGAAGGAAAGTTTGCCGCTATCGGGTAATACGATGGGGCGCACATTTAAGTTATGCGGTGAGATAGGCGTCACGACAACGGAATTGGAATCAGGGAAGATGATAGGCCCGCCGCAACTTAGCGAGTAAGCTGTAGAACCGGTAGCTGTAGAGACGATAACACCATCACCCCAATAGGTATTCAGAAAATCGCCATTGATGAAGGCATGTATGGTGATCATCGCCGCGTCATCGCGCTTATGAAAAGTAATATCGTTAAGGGCGAAATTGTCGTCGTCGAATAATTTACAGTCGCAGCTTATTTGCATCAGTTCACGGCTATCCAAAGTAAATTGTTTATTCACCACCGCATAAATGGCTGCAGCGATGTCGCTCTTGTTCACGCTTGCCAGGAAACCCAGCCTGCCAAAATTGATACCGATGACCGGTATTCCTGTGTCTCGTATCAGGGCCACCGTATCTAATAAAGTACCATCGCCGCCGAGGGTGATAAAAATGTCTATAGCTTCTTTAACAAAGGCTTTCCCTTTTAGAATATGGTACCGGACATTGACTATTTTGCCCTCAAGATAGTCATGCAGCTGTTTGTGGACATGAATATCCACCCGGTGCTGCGCCAGGCTGTCAAATACCTGTTGGATGAAGGGAATTACCGCCGGATCGTTAAACGGCCTGCCGTAGATAGCTACTTTCATTTGTGTAAGTCCATAGTTTATAGTCCATGGTCCATAGTTTCGACAAAATTATAAAATTTTGCCATGGTCTATGGACTATCGACCACGGTCTAAAAAGAAACTAAACGTTGAGATAATTCATCAGCGAATCGTAGCGATCCTTCGAACCGTCGTCGTCGCCCGAATTATTGAAGGTAGCCTTTACTATGTATTCGTAACGCATGAAAGTGGCAACGATAGCCGAAATATCGACTTTGTTTGTTTTCAGGGTGACTTCAAGGCGGGTTGAGTCGGGGAAAGTTTTCACGTAAGAGCTCAATATCTGCGCATTGTCCGATTCGACGATCTGCGCCATATGAGCAAGGGAATTGTTTTTGTTATTTATTTCAAGCACAATGATGCCTCCCGGTTCTGAGACTGAGGTCAGTTTGGCAAAATATTCGATCATCATGTTGATCGAAATCAGGCCAAGATAATTGTTCTTGCTGTCGAGTACAGGTACGACGGTTAACCGGCGTTCGTAGAAAAGCCTTATAACATCATAGATATGCTGGCTCTCTAACACGTAAGGGTTGACCAGCGATAACGACAAAGCCCCTATCGGCGTCTGGTAATCGGGAACTTCAACAAGGTCATCTTCAGAGATCAGCCCCAGGAATTGCTGTTCGTTCACAACCGGCAAATGACGCACGCGAAATTCCGCCATACGGTCCAATACCTTCTGTATCGTATCGGAGGTATGTGCGGGCGGCACGGCATCGGCTAACAGCTCGTTGGCAAACATGGGTTATGCTTTTACTTTTTCTCTTTCTAAGAAAGCTCTCAATAATTTATTAAATTCATCCGGCTGCTCCATCATCGCAGCGTGTCCGCAGCAATCTATCCAGTGCAGTTCGGAATTTGGCAGTAATCTGTTGAACTCCACAGCCACATCAGGCGGCGTGATCTTGTCGTTCCTGCCCCATATTAACGCAACGGGCATGCGAATCTTATATAACTCCTTCGCCATATTGTGCCGTATCGCCGATTTGGCCATTGCCAATATCCGTATTACGCGATTCCGGTCATTAATAGTTTGGAAAACATCATCGACGAGCTCTTTGGTCGCAGTTTTTGGGTCGAAAAAGGTATATTCTACCTTTTCCTTCACAAAATCATAGCTTTCCCGGCGCGGGAAAGAACCGCCAAAGGCATTCTCGTACAGGCCGGAACTGCCGGTAAGCACCAGCGCCTTCACCGTTTCAGGATGATTGGTACAATAGATAAGCGCAACATGCCCCCCGAGCGAATTACCTAAAAGCGTGATGTCCTGCAAGCCCATGTAGGTTACGAAACGATGGACATGTTTAGCCAGGGTTTTTACGCCGGTAGTAAGCAATGGCAGATCATAAATGGGCAGCATGGGAATGATGACGCGGTACTCATTCTTAAATTCGTCGATCACTTTTTCCCAGTTACTCAAGGCGCCCATTAGCCCGTGCAGCAATAGCAATACTTCGCCTTCGCCCTCATCGATGTAACTAAACCCGTTTTCCTCTTTAAGCACGAAATCCATATAACAGTTGTAAAAGCTAAGTATGCATTCGGTTTATACCAAATTCCGATTCGGTATAATTATCAATTAGTCCGCTATAAAAATAGTCTATTGAAATTTACTTGCAATAATTAATGGTAATTATTTTATTCAATTTAACAATTCTTTAACAAGTTCTGATATCGTTCTGCCATCGGCTTTGCCCGCGAGTTCCTTGTTGGCAGTGCCCATCACTTTACCCATGTCTTTGACGGATGTGGCGCCTACTCGGCCTATCAACTCCTTCAGGTAAGCCTCTATTTCGCCGCGCTCCATCTGTTTCGGCAGGTAGGTTTCTATCACTTCCATCTCTTCCGCTTCTATCTTATAAAGGTCTTCACGATTCTGCGCTTTGTAGATGTCCGCTGATTCTTTACGCTGCTTGATCAATTTCTGCAACGCCCGGATCTCTGTTTCCTGCGAAAGGTCTTCCGATGCGCCCTTCTCGGTACGCGCTAAAAGTAAAGCCGATTTAATGGCGCGAAGTCCACGCAGTCTTGCTTCCTGTTTGGCCAGCATGGCCTGTTTGATATCCTGGTCAATTTGGTTGATGAGTGACATGAGGTTGTTTTTTTAGTCCGGAAGTCCGCATAAGTCCGAAAGTCGGAAGATTTGTTTAAGTCAAAGTTAGTAATCCGATCATAAATCCGCAGTAATCTTTCGGACTTACACGGACTTTCGTACTACTTACGGAAAATGTTCGTGGCAGTAGCCTGGGCGGTAGGCATTACGGTGAGCTCGTTGATGTTCACGTGTTTCGGCCTCGAAACCGCGAACCAGATCGTCTCTGCAACGTCCATCGCTATAAGGGGCTCAAACCCATCGTACACCTTGCTCGCCCGTTCCTTGTCCCCTTTAAAACGCACTAAGGAGAATTCTGTTTCAACCGCGCCCGGATGAACAGCGGTTACTTTTATACCATGCGAAAGCAGATCGATACGCATGCCTTTGCTCAGCGCATCAACCGCGTGCTTGCTGGCGCAATACACATTGCCGTTGGGGTAAACTTCCTTACCGGCTATCGAACCAAGATTGATGATATGACCGAAACCATTATTGATCATCCAGTTGGAAACCACTTTGGTGACGTACAACAGGCCTTTGATATTTGTATCGATCATGGTTTCCCAATCGTCATAACTGCCATTCTGTATGGGATCCAATCCCTGGCTTAAGCCGGCATTATTTACCAGCACATTCACTCTTTTCCATTCCGGCGGCAGCTCTTCCAGGTTTTTGATCGCCTCTTCCCTGTTGCGCACATCGAAGGTTGAAATGGCCACTTCAACATTGTATTCAGAGTTAAGCTGTTTGGCTAATTTTTCAAGACGGTCGGTACGGCGGCCGGTCAATATCAGGTCGTAACGCTCGCGGGCGAATACATGGGCGCAGGCTTCACCGATCCCGGCGGTGGCTCCTGTTATCAGGGCGATCTTGGACATAGGTAAGTAAACTGGGCGAAATTAGAGAATTTCATTTGACATTGTAAAGTACCCGGGCAGGCATTTACCTATAAAACTTAAAGAAAAACACGTATTCGTCAGTATTTGAACGCTTTAATTATTCAAAGATCAGGCTGAAAGTAACCGTATGCAGCTGTAACCTGGATATTGGTGAGGAATATGGGTTATTTTCAGGCTGCAAAATATTGCCTATGGAATTTGAAACTTTGATCTCGGGCGAAAGCTTGAAGTACTCTAAGTAAAGGTCGCAACCCAAACCTACTTCATAAGAACCATAACCACTTTTATTACGCAATACAGCGTCGAGCGGATCGATATCCGGCGCATTCTTTTTGGAGCTGATAGCCACCGAATATTTGATACCCGCGATCATATAGGCCCTAAAGTCGAACAAGCGGTCTGACTTCAGTTTCATTTCCAGCGGAAAATCAATTGTGACCGCCTGCACGGGCTTACTGACGTTTTCGGATGGCGTGGCGTAGGTGTAGTTGATGGTCCTGTCGGCGAAAACCAGCGAGGGCGTTGTGCGTGCCTCAAGGAAATCGGTCAGGCTGTAGCGATACAAGAATCCGACGGCAAAACCGGCCGTATTGGGCGAACTGATGCTGTTTACCATATCGGTAATATTTTTACCCTCCACCGCATCGAAATAAGGACTGCGCCAGGCAGGCTTTTTATCGATCTTAAAATAATTGCTCACATATTGAAAAGTAAAACCAAAACTATAATCCTGCTGATCGGCGCCGCCGCCCCATGCGGGCGCCTGGGCAAAAAGGCTTTTGCCGAGGAATAGCAGCGGAAACAATAGTAGGTACCTGGTTTTACTCATAATTTAATACCGAACACCGAATATCGAATGATGAATAATGAAGTACTTCGGTGTTCGGCATTCGATATTCATTATTCGATATTCAATCTATTTAACGCCCGTATATATTGAACAGATACCAAACGCCAGCGGTGTGCATTTGGTATTTTTAAAGCCCACCTTCTCCATCAGTGCGATGAAATTCGCACCGTCAGGAAAAACGGCCACCGATTCGGGAAGATAGCTATAAGCCCTCGCGTCCTTCGAAAACAGTTTGCCGATACCCGGCGTGACGTAGTTGAAATAGAAATTATACAACTGCTTCACCGGGAAAACCTTCGGCTTTGAAAACTCCAGGATCACTACTTTGCCACTGGATTTCAATACCCGGTTGATGTCGGCCAATCCCTGTTCCAAATTCTCAAAATTCCTCACGCCATAGGCCACGGTAACCGCATCAAATTCATCCGCTTTAAACGGCAATCTTTCCGAATCGCCCAATTTTACCTCAAAACGATCATTTAAGTTGCGTTTGCTTATCTTTTGCTGTGCAATGTCCAGCATCCCCTGCGAAATATCCACGCCGATGATCTTCTCCGGTTTCAGTATTTTCAGCGCCTCGAAAGCAAAATCACCGGTACCGGTAGCAACATCCAGTATCAGTTTGGGCTGATCTTTCTTCAGCTCGTTGATAGCCTTTTTCCGCCAGATGATATCGATACCCAGCGAAAGGAAATGGTTTAGGAAATCGTAAGTTTTGGATATATTATTGAACATATCGGCCACCTGTTCTTTCTTGGTGCCCTGCTCCTGGGTATATGGAATGACAGTTTTGCTCATTGTGGGCAAAGATAGGCCGAATTGTTGGAAAGTTGTAAGGTTGGAAAGTTGTAAGGTTTTACGAATTGCCTTGGAAGGAAACTATAAAAATGCATCGATCTTAACGTTCCCGTTCTCTTTGATCATAAGCAACTTAATGGTGATAGTTTCTTTATGTTGCTTCCCGTCCTCACCCAACGGGAAATAATAGTAGGAAACGGTGTAAACACTAGACTCTTTGATATTTCTTTTAATTGATAATGTTTTCGCAAATTCAGGAGCGCTATCCTGGCCTTGTATGATTGGATCGCCATCCGTCTCTTCAACTAATTTTTTATACTGTTTTCTGCATTTTGCAGTACAGTATTTACTCCTTAGGATTTCTAATCTTCTTTCGGACTGCCTTACATTACCTGAATCTGAAAACGTGGACATATAGGCAGTATAAAATGTCTTTAATGTGCTGATAGTCCGTTTCTCATCCAAGGAGCTAGTTTGAGCACCCAAAATATTTGCCATAGCAATTAGCAGGAAAATTGAAATAATCTTTTTCATTGTCAAAGTGAGATGAAATTACTGATTTCCTTGGTAATCTTGATAATGATTAGATTAACGCCAACAACCCATGCAAATCCAAATGCCGCGTAAACATCGTCAGGTTGCCCTCGTCATCCTTTGGCCAATCTTCCTTTGGTCTGTCCCAATACAATTCCACGCCATTACCATCGGGGTCATCCAAATAAATAGCTTCTGACACGCCATGATCGGATGCACCGGTAATGGGATATTTCGCGTCGATCAATCGCTGCAAAGCAACCGCCAGGTCTTTTCTTTCAGGAAATAAAATGGCCGTATGATACAAACCCGGCGCGGTTGCAGGCGGGCGGCTGGCCTTTACTGTGCCAAGTGTTCAGACCGATATGGTGGTGATACCCTCCCGCCGAAATGAACGCGGCCTGGTCGCCGTACATCAGCATTATTTCAAAACCCAGCAGACCGCAGTAGAAGTCGATGGAGCGCTGCAGGTCGCTTACTTTTAAATGTACGTGCCCGATGCGGGTTTGGGCGGGGATTTTATATTCTTCCATTGGTTTTGTTGTAAAGTTGAAAGGTTGTAAAATTGAAATGTTAAGCAAAGCTGCGTAATACATCGAAGAGTTCCGTCATTGTACCTCAATAACAATAACCTTACAACTTTCCAACTTTACAACATTCCAACAAATGAAACTATCTTTGCGGGCATGATCGTCAAATCGGCCGAGTTTGTTTGCAGCAATACCCAAATTTCGAAACTGCCGCCACCGGTAAAGCCGGAATATGCTTTTATCGGCAGATCAAATGTAGGCAAATCGTCGCTCATCAATATGCTGACGGGTAAGAAAGGCCTGGCTAAAACATCTCAAACGCCGGGCAAAACACAGCTTATCAATCACTTCCAGATCAACGAAAGCTGGTATATCGTCGATCTGCCTGGTTATGGCTACGCCCGCATATCCAAAAGCAAAAAGGAAGACTGGAACAAGTTCATCCGCACTTACTTAGACAAGCGTGAGAGCCTGCAATGTGTAATGGTGCTGATCGACAGCCGCCTGGAGCCGCAAAAGATCGACCTGGAATTTTGCAACTGGCTGGGTGAAAAAGGGCTGTCATTCGCATTGGTATTTACCAAAGCCGACAAGCAGTCTGCTGTCAAAACAGACCAGAACATCGCCAAATTTAGAAAAGCATTATTGACTACCTTTGAGGCCATGCCGGATTATTTCGTCACTTCGTCGGAAAATCAGACGGGTCGAGATGAGGTGCTGGGATTTATCGGCAATATCAACGAACACTTTGTGATACCCGGATTTGATCCGGCGTTTTATAAATAAAATGAAGAAATATTTCTCGCTCGTGCTGTTTGCACACACCATTTTCGCGCTGCCATTTGCCATCATCGGCTTTTTCCTGGCCGTGACCACTACGGATAATCACTTCAACTGGGTAAAGCTGGTGCTGATGCTGTTATGTATGATTTTCGCGCGAAATTCGGCGATGGCCTTCAACCGCTACCTGGACCGTGACATCGATGCGGTCAACCCGCGCACAAGCAAACGGGATATACCTGCGGGGCGCATCAGCGCTTCTTCGGCGTTGACTTTTACCATTATCAATTGCGCATTGCTGGTCATTACTACTTTCTTCATCAATAGACTGTGTTTTTACCTATCACCGGTGGCCCTATTAGTCGTATTAGGCTATAGCGCAACCAAGCGTTTCACCGCGCTTTGTCATTTGGTGCTGGGTTTGGGATTGTCCCTCGCCCCTATTGGTGCATATTTGGTGGTTACCGGGAAATTCGATTTGCTGCCAATCTTCTTTTCATTGGCCGTACTGTGCTGGGTAAGCGGCTTCGATATTATCTATGCCCTGCAGGATGAAGATTTCGACCGAGGGCAAAGCCTGCATTCTATCCCTGCCTGGCTGGGTAAAGAAAATGCGTTGAATCTTGCAACTCTGCTGCATGTGCTTTCGGCGACGTTCATTATTTTGCCGGTTTTCTTTACTACCGTTAGCTGGCCTTATTATATAGGCATTGCCTTCTTCTGCGCAATGCTGATCTATCAGCATCGTCTGGTAAAGCCAAACGATTTAAGCCGGGTGAACTTCGCGTTTATGACCACCAACGGCATTGCCAGTGTTGTTTTCGCGTCCTTCTTTTTGCTCGACAGAGCATTCACAATGCATTGGCTTTCATTCTGAAATAGCTAAATTTGGTTATGGACAACTCCACTGCCCTTTCGCTTTTCCGCAAATGCATCGAAAAATATGTCGAGTTCAATGAGGCTGAATGGATCATCTTCTCGCAACATCTGAAAGTAAGCATATTAAAAAAGAAACAGTATTTCGCAACACCTGAGAAGGTTTGCGATAATGTGGGCTATATTGCTGACGGTGCAGTGCGTTACTTCCACATCAAGGATGGGCAGGATATTACAGGCTATTTCAGCTTTGAGAATGAGTTTGTGAGCTCATACAAAAGCTTTTTGACGGGACAGCCAGGCTTTACTTCTATACAGGCGCTTACCGATACAATACTGGTGACCTTCACGCGCAAAGACATGGATCAGATGTTATCAAATCCTATGCTGGCTTACAAGGTTGAACGATTCGGCAGGCTGGTGGCCGAGCAATATTTGTGCTGCTATGAGGACCGCATAGCCTCCTTTATCACCCAAACACCCGAAGAACGCTATACGCACCTGCTGAGCACCGGCCGCGAAATTCTGCAGCGGATGCCGCAGCATTATATTGCGAATTATTTAGGGATAACTCCGGTTTCGTTGTCGAGGATCAGAAGAAGACTGCTTGTGGGAACCAAATAGCATCTTTCGGACTGTTCTCAAGAATTTACCGAAGTCATCTTTCGGACTTACGCGGACTTCCGAACTTTTTTTGTCTGAATCAGAATTTTCAGAATTTCCCAAAAGCATCTTTCGGACTTACGCGGACTTTCGGACTATTTCTTATCTTATGTTAACGTTTTGAGCGACCAAATCGCCGCAACTTTGTATCAAACAAAACGAAAAAGATCATGCATACCATATTAGGAGCAGGCGGACCGGTAGCGAACGCACTCACCCGCGAATTGCAGAACAACAACGAAACCATCCGCCTGGCAAGCCGCAGGCTGATCGAGTCCAAAGACAAAAACACGAGCTGGCAGAAAGCCGATCTGCTGAATTTCGACGAGCTGCTGGCAGCATCCAAAGGTTCTGAGGTGATCTACCTTACAGCGGGCTTGGTTTATGACAAAAAAGTGTGGGCGGAGCAGTGGCCCGTTATCATGCAGAACTACATTAACCTGGGCAAGGAAACCGGCGCAAGACTCATTTTCTTTGATAATGTGTACAGCTATGGCCTGGTGAACGGCTCCATGCTGGAAACCACGCCTTATAATCCGTGCAGCGTGAAGGGCGAGATCAGGGCGAAAATCGCTACGCAATTGATGGACGAGGCAAAAGCGGGCAATATCAAAGCGTCAATAGCACGCGGCGCCGACTTTTACGGCACGGAAGATGTTAAAGGCGTTATGGATGTGATGCTTCTTGACAAGTTGAAGAAGGGCCAAAAACCTCAATGGCTGGGTGACGTGAACAAACTACATAACTTCAGCTACATACCTGATATGGGCAAGGGCATGTTCCTGCTTGGCCAAAACCATTCAAGCAACAATCAAATCTGGCATATGCCCACAGCAAAACCGATGAAAGGCATCGAATTTATTAAAATGGCTGCCGGTATTTACGGAGTAAAGCCCAAATATATGGCCGCTAATAAATTCATGTTGCAATTGTTCGGTCTGTTTGACAAGATGACGAATGAGCTGGTTGAAATGTACTATCAGTACAACCATGACTATGATTTCAACTCAGATAAGTTTGAAAAGGTATTCAATTACAAGCCTTCAACTTACGAAGAAGGCATAAAATCATTGTCAATAACACTATATCCAAAGAGCTGATCAAAAAAACTTTGTGGCCGATTGAGATGGAAAAGTCAAATCTGGAAACTCGTTCGGGTTATAAAAAGGGAACTTACTCTCAGTAAATCCAGGCAGCTTAAACATGCTGAAAGAAAATGGTTTGAAATTGTTAATCGAAACATTGGCAACGTTGGTCAGCTTCATTATATCCGGGAACCGGAACGATGGAAATGCTGACGAAGAATAAATAGTTGCATAAACCTTGTCGGTAACGTCCGAAAAACTGGCGGAGTAATAATCCAGACTGCCTTGCGCCGTAAAACTAAATGAGCCCAGCGTATTGTTGTTCATCGTTGCAGTAGTGCCGAACGGAGTTACTGCATCAGGCGGCAAATTAGTATAATCGGCGACATACGTCCACCCGTTTTGAACATAATAGAGATTACAGAGGTAATCCGTTAGGTAGTTGCCATCCGGGTAAAAGTAAGTATCCGTGGACAAATTTTGTGACATCGCGTTATCGAGCAAGTAATATGAATAGTAGTTCTCATCCCATCTGCCGTATAAACTAATACGAATATCCGTGGCTCCGCTTATCGTCAATGATTTTTTAATTGAGTTATGAAACGTACTGTCTGCCAGGTTCATGGTTATACTTGTCGATGTCGTGTCGAGGCCAAAAAATCCATAGTGCCCGTTGTTGTTGAGATCAACATATTGTACAAGCTGTTTTCCTGTTGAAGAAAACCCGTAGTTTGTAACATACCCCATTTGCTGGGGAGTATTAAAGGTTAAGCCAAATTCATCAGTGCTGATAGTTATCCTGGAAAAAGCAGGCGGATTGATGAAGTTTATACTTGAATTATAGTAACGATCGGGATTGACAATTGTGTTGCCTCTCAGATCCCAGGTGCCGCCTTTGGGAACGTTCATGTAACCAGTGAAAAACGTCTGGGCATTTCCGTCGGTTTTTACTTCAAACACACTGCACCTGGCTTTAAGATTGGCTTGTGTGGCCGCGATCGCGATCAGTTTATCAGTCCCATTGTATTTAATTGAATTCAGTACGTTACCTGCCGAATCGGTAATAATATACATCACATTAGTATAAAGGCTGTTTATAACCGGATCGATCTCCAACGTTACAAGAATATTATACACAGTTACATTAACACTAAATTGTGTCTGCTTACCTGAACTGCCATAAGCAATAGCTTTCAATTTATAGTTGCCGTTTTTAACGCTCAATGTATTCCATTGCAAATTGTAAGGTGCTTTCGCGCCGGTAGCGATCAATGAGTCATTGGCATATACTTCTATCTTGGTTAGCTGGGCTGACCCCGGCACGGTGACCTGAGCTGATATTATCCCTTTGACAGTGTCTGCCTCGCGTACGCCGGTTATCGACACAGAGCCTAACGAAGGCGGGACATCTTGCTTTTTAGAACATGACCAAATGGTTATTGTAAAAATGACCAGGAACGGGATAAAAATCGATTTCATAATAATGTTTAGGACGCTGCAAGATAGCTAAAATAAATTTATCAAAAAACACCTTTTATTCGATTTTAAACTTTGTATATCATTTACACATCTGCACATTTGCATATCTGCACATTTACAATCATGATCCATAAGAAAACACGTAAATACATACTAGCAAACCTCGAGATCAACTGGGAAAATCTCGAACCTTTATTCAAGGAACTGACGGAAAGGCCCGTCAATTCAGTTGAGGAACTGGAACAGTGGCTGCGCGACCGCAGCGAGCTGGAAGCGGCCCTGGAAGAGGATTTTGCCTGGCGCTATATTCGCATGACTTGTGACACCGCCAATGCCGAATTACTGCAAAACTTTCAATACTTCGCAACGGAGATCGAGCCCAAAATAGCACCATACAGCAACGAACTGAACAAAAAACTGGTAACCAGCGGTTTTGCCGACCAACTACCGGACGATAAATACTTCATTTACCTGCGGGGCGTAAAAAGAGCCTTAGAATTATTCAGGGAAGAAAACATTCCCATTCTCACGGAGATACAGGTTGAGCAGCAGAAATATCAGTCTATTACCGGTTCGATGTCGGTAAAGATCGACGGGCAGGAATTTACATTGGAACAGGCCGCTGCCCGGTTAAAGGATACCGATCGCAGCAAAAGACAGGAAGCCTGGGAAAAGATCACTACAAGGCGGTTGCAGGATAAGGGCCAATTGAACGAACTGTTCAATCACCTAAGGGGATTACGTCATCAGGTTGCTCTGAATGCAGGTTTTGAGAATTTCCGGGATTACATGTTCCAGGCGCTGGGCCGTTTCGATTATACGCCGCAGGATTGTTACGCTTTCCATGAGGCCATTCAAAAAGAGATCGTACCGATACTGCGTGAGCAGGCGGAAAAACGCCAGGCTGCTCTTGGACTCGATAAACTGGACCCATGGGACCTCGATGTTGACATATCCGGAAAGTCCGCGTTGAAGCCTTTTAAGAACGGGAATGACCTGATCGAGAAATCCATCCAGTGTTTTAGCAATATCAACCGTTATTTGGGCGAAAGGCTGGAGATCATGAAGGATAATAAGCTGTTCGATGTGGAAAGCCGCAAGGGGAAAGCGCCGGGAGGATATAATTACCCATTGGCCGAGACCGGTGCGCCGTTCATCTTCATGAACTCAGCAAATACTTTCCGCGACCTGACGACGATGGTTCATGAGGGCGGTCATGCGGTACATACTTTCCTCACGGCCGATCTGGAATTGAATGATTTCAAACATTGCCCTTCCGAAGTGGCCGAGCTGGCTTCCATGTCAATGGAGTTGATCTCGATGGATAATTGGAATGTGTATTTTGATAACGACGAGGATCTTAAACGCGCCAAACGCGACCAGCTTTTTGATGTCTTAAAAACCTTGCCCTGGGTGGCCGTAGTAGACCAATTCCAGCATTGGATATATACTAACCCTGATCATAATAACGAGCAGCGCACCGAAGCGTGGCTACAAATATTTGAAAGGTTTGGCGCCAGCTTTGCCTATTGGGATATGCATAAAGAAGCTGAAGCTAATTTATGGCAAAAGCAGCTGCATATTTTCGAAGTGCCATTCTATTATATCGAATACGGAATGGCGCAGCTAGGTGCAATAGCGGTCTGGAAAAACTATAAAGAAAATCCTGAAAAAGGCTTGCAGGAATATCTGGATGCCCTGAAGTTGGGCTATACCAAAACCATCAAAGAGATTTACGAAACTGCCGGGATCAAATTCGATTTCAGCGCCGGGTATGTGAAAGAATTGGCCGAGTTTGTGAAATCTGAAATGGATAAATTATAAGTGGAAAAGCCCCGGCAACCGGAGCTTTTCTACTCCATATGTTTCTACTAGCGTGGTACGTTAAATTTCCCACTGGCTATTACTGTGGTTTTACCCTGATTGGCGCCGGTTGCTATATCGGTTAATGTACCCGAAAAAGTTCCCTGGATAGAAGATGAACTCACGGCTGTTATCATAACGGTCACACTTGGATTACTGGTCTCATTCGTGTAATCGTCGCTGCCCGATATATACAACAATACCGGTTCATTGCCCGGATCCGGGTCATTGCTGGTAAAGGTTGCTCCTTGTGTCAATGCTCCGTAAATAGTTATACTCATCGTGCTGCCGTTGGACGCATTACCCTGGATAGTGGTAAAATTGGAGTTGTTCTCAGTCCCGGTGAGCACGGTTGTATGCGTGCTGAAACTGGCTGCTTTTCCATCGATAGTAGCGGTCAAACTTCCGCTGGCCGCAACGGTTTTCTTGTCCTTTTTGCATGAGCTAAATGCTATTGCGCTCACAACCGCGATGAACACGATAAGGCTTTTAAGGTTTATCATCCTACTCTAAACTTTTATGTATTTATTCTACAGGAGGTTATACGCAAGCTGGGGAATTGTGTTCGGATTGCAGCTCTATTTATCGAAAATTATTTCTGCTGCACATCCACATTACCCGATTTTTTATCAAAGGCGAGTGAAATACTGGCGCGGAAAAGCGAATTATCAAAACGGTAAATGTTACCGGTCGCGTCGGTCCCCTGGAAAACAAGGGACATATTCGATTTCTTTGCTTCAGCAAGCAAATTATTGAGGTCTGATTCCTGCTGGGTATAATAAACAATTTGGTGCGTCAAAACGCCGGAGGCGGTTTTTATGCCTGGCCCCAGGGACACGGTTTCCGTCTTATCGGGAGTTCCCTTGATAATTTTGGAAAATACCTCAAAAGCTTTACCGTCGAACGTTTGTGTACCTGCTGCCTTGAACCCTTTGGCAAGCAATAGGTCATGCTCCTGTACACCGGTCATGCTGGTCAAGTTCAGCAAGTCGCCGAAAGCGACGCTTTGCGCGTATACGGCGCTCCCTGCAAAAAACAGCAGAATTGTGAACAGGTATTGCTTCATTAGTGGGTCAAATCAAATGTAAATTATTCCCGGCTGATTTTATTCACCGGGGTGGTACGTTCTTTCCACATGTTTCAGAACATCGGCTTTATAAAACAACACATCCTTAAAGCGGCCATTGATATAGCCTTCGGCCTGGTCGGTAAAATGCTTCGATGCCGGGTCGAACGATGCGCCCCCGGTGACAATGCTCCTGGCTTTCACATGCGGAGCAAACTCGACCGCAGCTATAAAACTATTGCCGCTGTAACCGTACCGTTTCTGAGTATTCATATTACGGCTTTGGAACGAAGGCAATTGCCCAAACTGCGATCCCACCAATCCCACCGGGAAGCTAAATAATTTATCATCAAAAGTGGTGCCATCGGCCGGGCGCTGGTAACGGTTGATGTCGCCCCATTCGATTTGCCATACCCCATCGCGTTTTTCGAGGCTTTTTATGGATTGATAAAGCAATTGCAGCTCTTTTTGCGGTTCCATTGTTTTTAGCATTTCGGCTGTCCTCGTGGTTTGATAGGTAGATTCTTCCACAGTTTTGGCTCTCGGTACAGCTTGCAGCATGCGCGTACCCCATTCTACTGCCAATGTTGTAGCAACAGAATGAACGGCCGAACGGCGGTCCCATTCCTGCAAAACTTTGATAGGTCCTGCAAGCGCATGTTTCAATGTGTCATCGGTGGATTGCTGGTAAGCGTTGAATAATGAAGGTAGCAGCACATCGAATCCCGTAAGGTAATGATCATATCCCTTTGCTATCAGCGTATCCAAAGTTACTTTTTTTGCGTTCGATAACAAACGTATGGCATTTATAGCCCGGTAATTTTCACCGTCCGGCGCCATGTAAGCCGGATAGCTTTTTTTATCGGGGCTCGACGAGCCTGAACAGGTATATGGATCGGAATTGCAATTCTCGATCCACCCGGTTGACGGGTTGAAAACATGTACTACCTCATCCTGCTTATGGATACCCTGCCATTCAGTAGCCGGCGTGCTGCCGTCGACAGGCATTGTCCAGTCTAATTTGGGGTCCCGTTTGGGCATATAGTTGCCGTACCAGAAAGCGATATTGCCTTTATCATCTGCATATACTGTATTGTTAGTGGCATTCGATACGAGGTCCATCGCTTTTTTGTATTCGGCAAAAGTATTGGCTTTGGTAATGAGCCAGGACTCGAGCAATGCATCATATGAACGGTTATTCGCCCGTAGCGAAAGCCATTTGCCATCCTTACTTCCAAGCACCGGACCATGATGCGTATAATAACCTGTGATGGTTTTTTCTTCGATCTTATCCCCTTTCCTGATCTTCAGCACAAGTTTCCTGGACGTTACGGGTTTCTCCTGACCGTCATATTCGTAATACCATTTGCCGTCTTTCTGGCTTACCTTTTCTGTATAGGCATCTGCTACGTCGGCATAGCTGCTGGTATGCATCCATCCGCAATGCGGATTGAAGCCCTGGTACACAAAAAATTGTCCCCAGGTAACAGCGCCGTAGGCGTTAAGCCCTTCCCCGCTTACGATCTGCACCTCGTCGCGGAAGTAGAAAGGCACATGCGGATTAATATATAACATCGCATGACCTGAAGCTGTTCTTGAAGGCGCCAGCGCGAAGCCATTGGAACCGGTTTCGCGTTCGATCATCACATCTTCGGACGAATGAGGTTTGGAAATCATTCCGCTTTTAAGGCCACCGGTATACAATTCCGCCGTTTGGCGAGTATTGATGCCTCCCGTTTCGGTGGCTCCAACACTACCATCGGTAAACATCAGCGCATACCAGGGCTGGAAATGATGGAATACCATCGGTTTTACTTCGGGATGCTTATATAGGTAATAGTTGATACCGTCGGCAAAAGCATCCATCAGCTTTTTGAACCATGGAGCAGCGGTTTTGTAATCCTTTATGGCATCGGCCGTATCAGCTATCAACTGTAGCTGAATGTCCGTGAGCAAAGGCTTATCGCCATCAGCCTCCGATTGTTTTCCAAATTGATACAGGTAGCTTTGCTCAATTCCCTTAAAATTATCCTCGCACTGGGCGTACATCAGCCCGAAAACAGCATCAGCATCGGTTTTACCGTAAATGTGCGGCACGCCATAATTATCGCGTATGATGGTGACCTTTTTTGCCTCAGCCTTAAAGCGCTGCACCTCCGTCTTGGTGAATTTCTGGCAAAAACCAACAATGGGCAGACAAATGAGTGTTAACAAAAGATTAAATCTCACTGTAACCAAAATTTTACTGTAACAGAATGCCATATAAAGTAGTCCGCTTAACGTTAAATTAATAGGAATTTGCGAAAATTGTCGCTCTAACATTTAAGAATTCTTCTTAACAAAAAGGGAAATTAGGTGTTTAGCACAATTTTTGCGTTATTCTTTTGTTCATATACCTGGTTTTATATGTAACATTTGTAAAACAATTTGTCAATAAATTGATTTACAACAATATAAGGCCAGTTTTCGTAGTATAGTATAAGAAAGATCAGAAAACGATCATAAAGAGCTTAGGTATATAAACATGATATCTGAGATTTAGTTGATTCAATATCATTGAGAGTGATGTTGACAGTGCGTTCCGGGGTGAGATACGGAACGCATTTTTTTGTCTGGTTAGTCCGAAAGTCCGCGTAAGTCCGGAAGTCCGAAAGATTGATTTTAGGCCGCTATCGCTACTTTTGGTTCAACTTCTACTTATCCGGCAGTACAGCTACCATAGGGTAGTACTCGTATTTGTTTATTGCCGAGGCCGGATCGTCTGCCAGTATCTCTTTTATCTGCTCTTCCTTTTCAACCTCGAGCACACCCATTCCAAAAGCTCCGGCCGGGTCAAATACCGGTCCGAATACCTTAATGATACCCTTGTCCATAAAACCTTTGAGGTAAGCAGCATGACGATGCATAATAGCGCGTTCCTCTTCTGTCATATCCTGGGCAAAAGTTGGTCGGCGAGAGGTCAGTTTCAGGAAATAATGTGGCATGGTTTGATTTGTTGGATGCCGAAAGATACGAACTAGTCGGAAATAAATCTTTCGGACTTATGCGGACTTTCCGACTTTCGGACTATTATATTTGCCCGTATGGAACTCAACCTTTTTGAAAAACAGGTATACGCCGGCCGCAGGCAGGTTTTAAAGCAGCATTTTAGCAATGACGGGCTCATCCTGCTGTTAGGCAACGAAGACAGCAGTATGAACTATAAAGACAATACCTACCTGTTCAGGCAGGATAGCAATTTCCTTTACTATTTCGGGCTGGATGTACCTATGCTCGCGGCCATCATCGATACGGATACCGGCGAAGAGGTGATCTTCGGCAATGAGCTGACGATCGATGATATCGTTTGGACAGGCACCTTGCCAACTGTAAGCGAAACGGCTTCGCTGGTTGGGATTTCTAAAACCCGGCCCTATGCAGATATATTCCATTATGTACACAAGGCGTTAACAGCCGGTCAAAAAGTGCACATCCTTCCGCCCTACCGGCCCGAAAACAAGATCAAGCTGGCGGCATGGCTTAATTGCGGTTTGGATGATGTTCAGGACTTTGTTTCTAAAAAGCTCATTATGCAGGTGATCTCGCAGCGTGTGATCAAAACACCGCTGGAAGTGGCCGAAATGGAAAAGGCCGTAAATATCAGCATCGATATGGAACTGGCGGTTATAAAACATACCCGTCCGGGAATCAAAGAATATGAGTTGGTTGCAAAAGCTCACGAAGTTGCTGCCGCGAACAACGCGCGCCTTGGTTATCCGGCCATTATCACCACACACGGACAAACGTTGCATACCCATTACTATGGCAATACATTGCAAGAAGGCCGCATGGTTTTGAGCGACATCGGCGCTGAAAACAATATGCACTACGGCGGCGACCTGACGCGCACTTTTCCAGTCGGGAAAAAATTCACCGAAAAACAAAAAGAACTATATGAAGTCGTTCTTGTTTCAATGGGCCATGCCATCAGTCTCTTGAAACCAGGAACGCGCTATAAAGACATTCACCTGGCGGCCTGCACCAAACTGGCTGAAGGACTTAAGGCAGCGGGCTTGATGAAAGGCGATCCTGCCGAAGCAGTGGAAGCCGGCGCGCATACCATGTTCTTCCAGTGCGGGCTGGGGCACATGCTGGGCATGGATACGCACGATATGGAGGACCTGGGAGAACCGAACGTAGGTTACACTGATACACTAAAAAAAGAGACCTCTATATTCGGATTGAAATCTCTTCGCCTTGGGCGCGAACTCGAGGCTGGTTTTGTGCTGACGGTTGAGCCGGGCATCTATATTATTCCGGAATTGATCGACCGCTGGGAAGCTGAACGGAAATACATTGATTTCATCAATTATGATATGCTGAATACCTATCGTGATTTTGGCGGAATACGCATTGAAGACAACTTCCTGGTCACCGAAAACGGCTATCAATTATTGGGCAAATACCTGCCGAAATCGCTGAAGGAAATTGAAGATCTTAAGGCATAAAATAGGTTAAATATTTTCGTGTAACAAATACACTATTTAACCTATTATTAAAATTAGTTATAAGTTATTCCAAAATTTTTATTATTATTTAACAAAAACATTAAACTAATTTGCATTTTTTCAAATAATTATTCATTAAATTTGATTCCCTGATTAATGATGCTCTGCCTAAAATTTAAACAAAGGAGGGTCGCCATGCTTCCAAGGACAAGATTCTATCCTCAGCGCCAGTTCCACCTGCTGATCAATTTCAAAAATGACGAACGCAGCGTAGCCATTTTACCGGATGACGCGGGCAAATTTTTAGTTGTCGACCAGGGCACAGTCGTAGGGGAATTCGACTATGATAAGCAGCTTAATTGCGTGTCGTCCCATTGCCACCTGGACGATAACATTATTTCCCAGGTACAAAGAGGGATAAGAAGTCATTTTTCGTGATCTTCGAAAATCGTATCGTACCGACGGCACGAAAATTATCTATTGGCTAAGATGTTGGACTCCTATGGAGTCCTTTCTTATGGTATTAGGGCTACTGCCCGTTTTGGGTGGGATCATTCACGATACCGGTAAAGAGCACCAGGCCGCTTTTCATTTCGCGAATCATGAATATGAAGGGGTGATCGACTGTGATAGTTTGGTTTAGCACCGCAGAGACACCGATCACAACCGAGGTTGCCGCAGCCGCTGTAGTGCCTGTTTCATCTACGTTAACATATGCCTTGTGCTGCACCGAAGTTATCTGCAATCCGCCGGATGAATTGATCTTACTGAAATCAGCCGCATCTGAAAAGGCAATTCCCATGCCCATAGCTGTCAACGGGCTCTTGAGTTCTGTGCCATAACTAAACTGGAATTTGGGAATCTCCAGATCATATTTTGCGGAGGATAGCTGGCCGGTCCACTTCTGCCATTTAGCGCTGTCCAAATTGGACATCATGTCATTTACTGATTTTCCTGTTGGCGGCATGATGATCACCATGCTGTATTTGTTGCCCGAATAAGGCAATTCGAGCAGAGTGGCGTCACTGCCAAGATAGACATTGCAGCTCATCTTTCCGCGCATAAATGGCGTTTGCACCTGGCTGTTATCGGCACGGGTAAAGGCCTGGGCTTTGGTATTTGAAGGATCGAATTTGTTCGCCCAAATGCTTTTGAAATAAACTGCATTGATCAAAAACATAATGTCGTTGCCGTTGATCTGGCTAACGATTTTCGGTATCTTACCGTTGGTTTGCTGGCTCACCCAATTGTTAATGGTATTCACGGATGATGGGCTGCTGAAATCAAGCCCTTCAACTTTGGCCTGGAAACTCTTACTTTCGGTTTGCAGAAATTGCGGCAGTACGCTGTATGTATTCCGATACCACACAGAATTGGCGATCTTCAGCGTCGTGTTGGGATCGAGTTCGGGCAATTGAGTGAGCAGGTCGCTGTAGTAGGTATTCACCTGGTCCTGCGAAAAGCCATTCATGTGCAGGACTTTACGCATGGAATCCAGCGTGGCCCCGTTTGCTCCGTTAGTGGTCATGCCCAAAGCCATACTCACGCTCAGGGGCGAAATGAACAGGTTGCCATTACCGCTGTTGGCAGCCACCGAACGAAACAGATCAAAGGAAAACGTATTATCCGCCGATGCCTGCTGTAGCTCAGCGGCGCTAAGCGTGAGTGCTCTCCCGGGCTTAACGGCATTATCTTTCCTGCAGGCAACTAAAAGAATAATGGTAAAAAGAAAGGCATACAGCGGATATATACGTTTCATATTATTGATCTGTGATCTCATGTTTGGTTGAATTACGTATGGGTTATCCGGTATGATACAGTTTACCAAAAATTTAGTTTAAAATACAGCCTAAATCTTAACTTTAAACCGTCCTGCCAATTTAAGTTACAAATTATGAGAAAACATCTCCTTTCAATCGCCGTGCTGATGCTTTTTTCAACAGCGCTGTTTGCCCAGTCGAAGGTTTATGACAATCTGAGTATGACGAGCAAAATTTTGAAGATGGAACGCAAATATGCCGTTTACCTTCCGCCCGATTACGAAACATCCGACCGAAGCTACCCGGTGCTCTACCTGCTTCACGGCAGCGGCGATGACCAAACCGGCTGGATACAATTCGGCGAAGTACAGCATATTGAAGATAAGGCAATAGATGAAGGGATAGCCACACCGATGATTATCATTATGCCCGACGCCAATACCGGCCGGAGAGGTTACTTCAACGATCCGAAGGGAGACTGGAATTATGAGGATTTTTTCTTCAAAGAATTCATGCCTTTTGTGGAGAAGAAGTTCCGCATCAAGGCTGAAAAACGTTACCGGGCAGTTGCCGGCTTGTCGATGGGCGGCGGCGGCAGCTTTATCTATGCGCTGCATCACCCCGAACTGTTCTCTTCAGCCTGTCCGCTTAGCGCCGCTACCGGGCCGTTGACTGTTGATGACGCCAAAAAGCAACTGTCAAGGAACAATCCCAATGTGACCGACTCGGCAGCAACTGCGTATTACAACCGGCAAAGTGTGCTGGCATTGGTGAACAATATGCCCGACTCGCTGAAGAAGGCCGTGCGCTGGTATATTGACGATGGCGATGATGATTTCCTGTATGAAGGAAACTGCTTAGTACATATCGCCATGCGCAAGAAGGAAATACCGCACGAGTTTCGCATACGCGACGGCGGCCATACCTGGACCTACTGGAGGGCATCGTTACCAAATGTGCTGGAGTTTGTGTCGGATGCGTTCCACCAATATTGAGAGTTGATGGTTCATGGATCATAATTCATGGCAGATCACGGGAATTATCTAACAATCACCAATTGGTAATTAGTCAGTTCTTTCTGCCGGGTGGCCTTGTTTAGGAATGCGGGTTTAAGCCTGCTGATCCAAAAGCCGGGGAAACTCTTAATCGGCTGCACCTGAAGGCCTTTGGCTTTTAAATTGACCAGAGTATTATCTGTACTGAGCAGATAAAAAGGTTTTGGAGGCAGTGTGCCACCGGAACTGATGTTATTTAAAGGTTGATCGAGATAGAACTTCATGGCGAAAGGAGGCATATCGCCAACCTGCGCTACGGGTAGTTTAGCCGTATTATGCCGGTTTATCCAGAAGGCAGCCTCACTAAGCGCCTGGTAGTGCAGCAGTGACGGGTAAAATGCCAGGTTCAGGTATAAGTTTACGATGAACGAAACCAATATTGATGACAACGCCAATCTCCATAATGAGCTTTGTGAAACAAAACGCGGCCATAAGAACAAAGCGATAAATACTATCACAAGCAAGATCACCGTAGCCCAGTTTAGCGCATCGGGCCTGAAAAAGTATTGTAATCCCGCGATCACTGAGACCATAATGATAAGAACGGCGATTTGAACACCACGTGCTGCTTTAATGCTTTTAACCGATCGTAAATTATATAAATATTGAGCCGTGATTATAGCAAAGAACGGGTAAACGATATTGAGATAATACGGCAATTGGAATTTGGAAGCCGAGAACACCAGGAAAGTCAGCATCGAGCCGCAGATGCAGTACCATTCGTAGGCATTTGCGCGCCTTATCCCTTTTCGGATAAATTGAAAAATAGCGGCAAACAGCAACAATGACCAGGGCAGAAATGCCCACAAGGTGGTATGAACGAAGAAAAACGGGTCACCGCTGCCTTTTATGGGACCGGTATCGAAAAATCGCCCGAACTGGCTGTCCCAAAAGAACCACCGGATACCTGATACGTTTTTTTGACCGAATACTACCTTCTCCGGGTGAAGGTCGAACTGTTGATAAAGGCAATACAGTTCCGGCAGGATCAGGATTAGGGTGAGAGCAATCGCAATAAGCCATCGCCACCTGAACAGGCAATTCCAATCTTTCCTGATCAGCAGGTGCCCGCCTATGGCCCCTCCTATCGGGATGATAGCAAACATGCCTTTGGTCATGATAGCGCACGCGGAAAATATGCAACCTGCGAGCAGATGCCAGTAGTTGACCGGGTGATACGAACGGTAAAAGTGGTAAACTGACGCTATGATAAGCCCTGTCAGGTATGGTTCGGCGCGCACGTCATTGTTTGACAGAACGATATGTTCCGCGGTCAGCAGGATCAGCACCGACCACAACGCAATCTCTTTATTGTATAATCTTTTGGCAAACAGGTAAGTATACACTGCCCCCATCATCATAAAAAGGATGCCGGGTAGTTTGTAAGACCAGGTATGTATCCCAAATACATTAAAAAACAATGCGGTCACCCAAAACGGGAAATGCGGTTTATCCAGCCAGTCGCTGTTAAGCACGTATAGATTCACATAGTCATGTTTAACGACCATGGTTTTTGCAATGGTTGCGTACATGGTACCGTCGGGCCCTATAATGGTGGTAAAAAGCCCGCTGAAATTGACAAGTACCGCAAGCAAAATAAACAGGTAAAGCCACCTGTTGGTATTGATAGACGTATAGCTCATAAGCAGAGGCGGCTAAAATAACAACCGGCGCCCCGGATTGTGTAAAAGAAACGTTATCGGCATTAAACTGCCTGTTTTTAATGTAATATTTTCCTAACTTCAATCAAAATTTTAAGCCATGCAACGCCGTCAGTTCTTATTCAGTGCCGCTGTGGCAGCCGGTACATTTTCCATTTTAAGCAAAAGAAGCATAGCTTCAATACTGGCTGACCCCGCCTACCAGTTCAAACTCCTGCGCAACAATGTGGGTATGTTTGCTGAGCAGGGAGGCACCATCGCCTGGATGATAAATAAAGAAGGCATCGTCGTGGTGGATGCGGAATTTCCGGACCAGGCAAAACACCTGATCGCCGAGTTGCAAAAGCAATCACAATTCCCTTTTGAGTGGCTCATCAATACACACCACCACGGCGACCATACCAGCGGCAATATTGCATTCAAGGGCCTGGTTAAGAATGTGGCTGCACACGAGAACTCGCTGACCAATCAAAAAAACGTGGCCGTTGCGCAGAAAAAGGAAGATCAGCAGCTTTATCCCGATACTACTTTTAAAGATACCTGGAAGATCAAGGTGGGCGACGAACATATCAAAGCCTACTATTACGGACAGGGCCATACCAATGGCGATTCCATCATTCATTTTGAGCATGCCAATATTGTACATATGGGCGACCTGGTGTTCAACCGCCGGTATCCGTTCGTTGATAAAACGGCCGGCGCATCGGTAACCAATTGGGCCATAGCACTGGAAAAAGCGCAAAAGAAATTCGATAAAGATACCTTGTTTATTTTTGGTCATGCCTTCGATCCGCAAAAAGTGACAGGCACAATGGACGATGTTAAGGCTATGCAAAACTATATGGAAAAACTGGCCGCTTTTGTGCAAAGCAGCATTAAAGCCGGCAAATCAAAAGAAGAAATACTGCAGGCTAAATCCATACCCGGCGTGGATGATTGGCAGGGAGACGGCATCAATCGCAGCCTGGAAGCCGCTTACCAGGAATTCAGCGCTACTTAAAAATTTATGAAAATAACATCGCTACTGTTACTCTTCTTTCTGCCCTTCGGGCACCATGAAGACCTCAATTCGACTGTTTTACTGCAGAAAATGTATAATCGCTACCACGGCAAGTGGCATAGCACCCGGTCGTTTGATCAAACTACTGAAAGATACAGGAACGACAGCCTGGTGAAATCGCAAACCTGGTATGAGCATATCCTTTATCCCGACAAGCTCAGGATCGACTTTGATAGCCTGAAAAGCGGTAGTGGCGTTATTTACAGGGGCGATTCGACCTATGTATTCAGAAATCACAAACTTCTACGTTCTGCCAAAGGCGAAAATGAGCTGATCTTTTTCCTGGGCGGGATGTATTTTATGCCATTCGACCAGGTACTGGCGCATTTTAAAGACCTGAATTATGATCTTACCAAGTTTCATACCGATACCTGGAAAGGGAAACCGGTCTATGTGATCGGCGCTGAAAAGGCAGACGACAAGGTGAACCAGCTTTGGATAGACCAGGAGAAGCTTGTTGCCATAAGGTTCATCAAATATGAAAACAATATCAAGGAGGAAGGCACAATGGAGGATCAGGTACCGGTGAAAGGCGGCGGCTGGAGCGAAACGCTTTGCAAGTTCTACATCAACGATCATGTATTGCAGGTAGAAAAATATCACGATGTGGCTGGCGGGGGAGCTATCGATAAGAGCATGTTCGAACCATCTGTTGTCAAATAGGGCTAAACCATGATCAGACGAATTGCATTTATTGTTTGCCTTCTCCCCTTTCTTGCATCCGCGCAAACTGTTATCCCCTTGTGGTCAAACGGCGCACCCGGATTTGAAAAACTGAAGGATATACCCGAACAGGCCAAAGATTATTGGGTAAAGAGCATCAATAATCCTTCGCTCACCATATTCCTGCCACTGAAGGACAAGGCAAATGGTTCTGCAGTCATCGTCTGTCCCGGCGGCGGGCATCGTCTGCTTGTTTTCAATGCTGAAGGTGTAGAGCCGGCGCAGTACCTGAACAATCTCGGCGTTACCGTCTTCGTGCTCAAATACCGTCTCGCGCGCGACACCAATTCACCATATAAACTGGACGATGCCAGGGCAGATGGCGAACGCGCGATGCGGCTGGTGCGGAGCCGCGCCGCAGAATGGGGTATTGATCCCACACGTGTGGGTATGATGGGTTTTTCCGCAGGCGGTGAAGTGGTAGACATGGTCGCTTTTGATAAGAACAAAGCTGATCCGAACGCCAAAGATCCGATCGATCACATCAATGCAAAACCAGACTTCCTGATCCAGATATACCCCGGGCCGGGCTTTATCCCGGACGAGATACCGGCAGATGCCCCTCCTATCTTCCTTTTAGCCGCCAATGATGATGTATGCTGTTCGCCTTCGGTGATTAGGTTGCTGGAAGGTTATCGCAAAGCAAAAGCACCTGTAGAAGCACATATTTTAGAACGAGGCGATCATGGTTTCAACATGGGCAAGCGTTCAAAATTAAAAGCGGTCAACACCTGGCCGCAGCGTATGGCTGACTGGCTGATCGACAATAATTTTTTCAAAATGACGGGTGAGCGATCAAAAATAATGCATTGAGTTGGTTGTAAATGTTGCAGAAGTTGTAGTTGTTGAATGGTTGGTATGCCAACAATAGTCACTCGACGATTGTTAACACAGGAAACTAAAACCATGGCAAATTTCCAGGAGATCATCAATTCAGAGAAGCCGGTGCTGATCGATTTTTCGGCTGAGTGGTGCGGCCCTTGCAAAATGATGCCGCCGATTTTGAAAGATGTTAAGGACAATCTAGGCGATAAGATCATCATCCTGAAAGTCGACGTAGATAAAAACCCCGCTGTAGCCAATGCTTACCGCATTCAGAGCGTACCTACGCTGATAATATTCCAAAAAGGCGAAACCAGGTGGCGGCAAAGCGGCGTGATGCAGGCCGGGCCGTTGAGCCAGGAGTTGCAGAAATATATATAGTTCTCAACAGCGATGGGTTAAAACCGATCGCCATTGAATAATTTTCTATAGGTAACTCAGCCACCACTGCTTATGGGTGCGTTTATACTTGCCGTACCAGCGGCACGGGAAGTAGAGGGCCAATACCACACAAATCCATACCAGGTACACGCCTCCCAAACCAAAGCCAAATTCATCGGGCTGCAATACCCCCCGGCGTCCCATGGCCTGGCTGAGATTAAATCCCGAAATGAAAAATACGGCAATACCTGTAAAGCGTATCAGGTACCAATGGCACAGGTAAAAAAAGAAGGGCACATTACCATAAACAACTAATATTGAGGTGAACTTATTCTGCCAATTTTCAACCAGCGCGAGTATGATCAGAGAGGTGCCAACCGTCAAACAGGTAAAAAGCAGCGAGGCTGGGTACTTGGTTATTTTTAAAAAGGATATTACGGTTAAGGTTGTGGTCCTTTGCACAGCCCATGGCCTGGGGTCGCCGTAAAGATTAAAAAAGCGCAGAACGAAAAAAACGGCAAGCGCCGCCAGGCCGGAATAAAGCAGTATCCTGCGCCGTTTGGCGGCATCATATGTCTTTACATACAGCGAGCCGAAAACATAGCCCAACATCATTAGCCCCGCCCAGGGCAGCAATGCATACGCTATGATGACTCCGTGGTTCGTAAAGCCGGGGTACGGCCAGAAATCGCTAAAACCGTTGCCCGACAGCAACACTTTGCCCCACAAGGTTTCGCTTATTGCCTTGAGTGACAAATCCTGCGGATCAAAAATATTATGGCCCAAAACAATGATCAGCCCGATAGTGCCGATAAGCAGCAATGACGACTTTCGCCAAACCAACAGCCCAAGGATGATCATGCTACAACCGATAACCCATATTACCTGCAATATCTGGACATGATATTTAGGGTTTAGCGTTACTGCGAGATTGATAAAAACCAGTTCGACTACGATCAGCCAAAGACCACGTTTGATCAGGAAAGCGCTGAATTGCGAGTGTGTGCGGCGGGTACCCGCCAAATACGCCGATATACCGCTCAGGAATACAAAAGCAGGCGCGCAAAAATGTGTGATCCAGCGGGTGAAGAACAAGACCGGCGTGGTAGTGGCCAGATCTCCCGGATCGGGGTGATGGTAGTGGAAAATATCCCTGCAATGGTCTATAGACATTATTATCATCGCAAGGCCGCGTAAAATATCGATCGATGCAATACGCTGCTTGGGCCCGGGCTCAGCAGGTGCTGCTGTCTCAGGCTTGACGGGGTCGGCTGTAGCCATAGGTTGTTATAAAATGGGGCACGCCAATATAGGATATAATATTTGTAAAACAACACCTATACTAAACAAATTAGCTAAAATACTGTTTATAAGTAACTTAGCCACCATTGCGTGTGCGAACGCTTATAATTGCTGTACCAACGGCAAGGGTAATAAAGTATTAGGATTACGCACAACCAGATTACATAAACCCAGAACAAACTAAAGCCCATTTTATCCGGGTAAAAAAGAATAGGCAAATTAGGGTTAATGATGTCGCTTGTTTTAAAGCCTTGTATAAAAAATAATGGTATCGTACATAATTTGATCAGGTACCAATGGCACAGGTAGTAGAAAAATGGCACATTGCCATAAACATACAGGATGGATGTAAACCTGTTCTTCACATGCTCCAGGGAGGCTAATCCCAGCAGGGTCGCCCCTACCGTCATACAGGTATAAAGCAGCGATGGGGGATATTTTGTCACGTTGAAGAATGAGATAATACTTAGTGATGCCGTTTTTTGAGAAGCCCATGGATTAGGGTCGCCGTAAATATTAAAGAAGCGCAGGACAAAGAAAATAGCAAGGACAGCCAGGCCTGCATAAAGCAGAATTTGTCTTCGTTTTACCGCATCAAAGGTCTTGACATACATGGAGCCAAACACGTAGCCGATAAACATAATGCCAGCCCACGGTAACAATGCATAGGCAGTTAAAATGCCCCTGTTAGCAGCAAAGGGCACAAAATCTCCAAATCCGGTTCCTGATAAAAGCAATTTGCCGGCTACCGTATCGTTGACAGCATGTACCGAAAGTAACTGGCGGTCAAAAATATTATGCCCAAACACCAAAATAGCGCCTATAGTAAAAATGGCTGGCATGGGCAGATCGATCAGCAATCCAAGCAATATCATGCTTCCGCCAATGGCCCATATCACTTGGAAAACAAACACGTTGTAGAGCGGGTTGAGCGTTATCGCCAGCGTGATAAAAACGAGTTCCACACCAATGAGCCACAATCCCCGTTTAATAAGGAACGCCCTGAATTGGGCCTTGGTCCTTCTTTTTCCGGCAAGATAAGCCGACAACCCGCTCAGCAAAACAAATGCAGGTGCACAAAAATGGGTGATCCAGCGGGTGTAGAACAGGAACAGATCGGTGTGAGCCAAATCGGTCGGCTCAGGGTGGCCGGCATGATAAAAATCGCGTACATGGTCGATGGCCATGATCACCATTACCAAACCGCGCAGGATATCAATGGAAGCGATGCGTTCCTTTTTAGCGGGTTCAGTGAGGGTAGTTGCCTGGGCATAAACGGGTGAGGCTGTTGCCATAAGTTGTGAGTTTGTTATCGCGAATATATGTAAAAGGATTATTACAAACAAGCGGGTTACTAAAGAAATTAGCCAGTATTTACGTGTTTAAACTTCTGTCTATAAATAACTTAGCCACCATTGATGGTGTGTTCGCTTATACTTGCTGTACCAGCGGCAGGGAAGGTATAAAATGGTGATGATGAACAGCCACACCAGGTACACGCCGCCGAGTCCGAATCCAAACGCCGGCGGCTGAAAGTTGAACGGCTGGCCAGGTGTGACGATCTGACTTGTATGATATCCCGACATAAAAAAGATAATGATATCCAATGCCCGGATGAGATAAATATGCAGGATATAATAGAAAAAAGGCACATTTCCGTAAACGATCAATACAGAGGTAAATTTGCTTTTTACATTTTCGAGGAACGACAACGCTACCAGGGCCGGGCCGATCGTCATGCACAGGTACAACAACGACGGAGGGTATTTACTGGCGTTTAAAAATGAAAGCATGGAAATAGCCGGTATTCGCTGAACTGACCACGGAGCAGGGTCGCCGTAAATATTAAAATACCGGAATACCAGGAATAAGGCTATCATAGCCAAGCCAGCGATCCGGAGAATGCGCTGGCGGCGCTGTGCATCAAATGAAGGCGTATACATCGAGCCAAAAACATAGCCCAGCAACATTACGCCTGTCCAGGGGATTACTGCGTAAATATCTAATAGTATACGTGTTTTGCTGAGGGGGAAAACTGAACCGAAAGCAGTGAAGAACATGGTTACCAGGAAATTGGCCGCGCCGGTTTTGGGTAGCGACAAATAATCGAGTATATCGTGCCCGAAGAATATAACGGCGCCGAGGATACCTATCACCGTCAAAGACCCCCGTGAAAGCAAAGCCAGCAGGATCATGCTGAAACCGATGACCCAGATAACCTGCAGCACGATGACATGGAACAACGGATCAAGCGTCAGCGCAAACGTCAGGAACACAACCTCGAATACGATCAGCCACAAGCCGCGTTTAACAAGAAAAGTCCTGAATTCGCCCGGCGAACGCCTTCTACCTGCCAGGTATGCCGACATGCCGCTAAGAAAAACAAAATTCGGCGCGCAAAAATGGGTCACCCAGCGGGTAAAAAAGTAGATTGGCGTGGTGGTAGCCATATTGACCGGGTTACCGGCACTACTATTGATGAAAAAATCCCTGGTATGATCGATTGCCATCAGCAGCATGATCAGGCCCCGTACAATATCGATAGAGGTGATGCGCTGCTTTGGTCCCGGTTCAGTTAATGTGGTCATAAACGTTAATGCTGGAAAACGAAGATAAATATCCTGAATTTCAGTTTGCTATACCACCATAATTAGTTGATTTCAGCATATCAGCGTTCGCTAAACCATTGAGCGAATTTCGTGTTATGGAATAAGGTAAATCCTCTACTTTTATAGGTCACCAATCAGCAAATTGATCATGCCCTCCAGACGAAGTTTTGTCAAAACATCATTACTTGCCGGCACAGCCGCCATAACAGCCCCTGTTACAGGTTTTGCTAAGATAAGCGCACAAACCGCCACACGCGATTTTTATGAGCTGCGTATTTATCAATTAAAAGATGCGAACCAGCAGGCTTTAGTAGAAAGCTACTGGAAAAATGCTGCAATACCTGCGTTAAACCGCTTAAGTATTAACAACGTCGGAGTATTTACCGAGCTGAAGCCGGAGGCCCAGACCAGGATAATTGTGCTCATCCCTTTCGGCAGTATAAATGATTTTTTGAAGATGACCAGTGACCTGGACCGGGATGCTGTTTATAAACAAAAGGCTGCGGCCTATTTGAACGCGCCGGCCGCAGAGCCGGCTTATGAACGCATCGAAAGCTCGTTCCTGAAAGCCTTTGCACATGCACCGAAACCGGTGATACCTGGAAACAAACCACGCATTTTTGAATTGCGCCAGTATCAAAGCGCGAGTGAAAGCGCCGGTAAAAAGAAAATAGATATGTTTAACAATAAAGGTGAGATCGATATTTTTAAACGGCTTGGTTTCAGACCGGTTTTTTTTGCCGAGACATTGATAGGCGGACTTAGGCCTAACCTGACCTATATGGTCACATTCGACGACATGCAAGGACATGATAGCCATTGGCAAGCCTTTGGCGGCGACCCGGAATGGAAAAAAATAAGCTCGGACCCCGATTATGCTGACGCGAAACTCGTGTCAAAAATCACTTCAACTTTTATCGTACCCACCGCTTACTCGCAGATCTGACAGCAAAAATTAAATATTATTTCATTTGATCCTTCAATGTGTTATTTTTACACAATAACCAACCAATTAAACTAACCTAACATGGCTTCAAGACGTGATTTTTTGAAAACCTCTGCCCTATTGTCGGCGGGCATGATGGTAGCACCGCAGCTATTCGCTTACGATAAAAAATATATCGGGCTACAGCTTTACACCGTTCGTAACGCAATGGGCAAAGATGTGCCGGGCACCCTGGCCAAAGTAGCACAGATCGGCTACAATTCGGTTGAAGCCGGATATGGCGCAGGCAAATATTATGGCCAAACGCCTTCAGACTTTGCCGCATTGCTGAAACAGAATGGCCTGATCATGCCAAGCTGCCATTACACGCTCGGCGAGGGCCAAAACAGCCCGGGCACTATACTCACAGGCTGGGATAAAGCTGTAGAAGATGCCGCTTCCATCGGACAAAAATATATGGTTTGTGCGTGGCTCGCCCCCTCCGAACGCGGCAATCTCGATCACTTTAAAAAATTAGCCGACTACTTCAACAAAGCCGGTGAAGCCTGCAAAAAAGCCGGTATACAATTCTGCTATCACAACCACGATTTTGAATTTATACAGCAGGATGGAAAATATCCCTATGATGTTCTGTTGGAAAACACAGATAAAAACAATGTAAAATTTGAGACCGATCTATATTGGCTAACCAAGGCCGGACAGGATCCGGTGGCGCTGTTCGAAAAACACCCGGGCCGCTTCCCGTTATGGCACATTAAAGACATGGACAATACTCCGAAAAAAATGTTCACCGAAGTGGGTCACGGCGTAATTGACTTTAAAAAGATATTCGCCCACAATAAAACGGCTGGTTTGAAGTATTTCTTTGTAGAACAAGACATATGCCCCGGTGATCCTTTTGTAAGCATTACCCAAAGCATTGATTATATCAAAAAGAACCTCGTTTGAACTAAATTTTGAATGACTGATGGTAGCCGGGCTTTGAACGAGGGTCCGGCTTTTTTATTTCCAGATGCTTTTTAGCGGTGTGCAGGAAAAATTTTTCGCGACAAACCCGTCGGACGAATCAAGGCTAACTTTATTTAAAGGCTTTTTCGGAAAAAAGATCGAGGTCATCGTAGTCAGCCCGTGATCCGCAAATAATTCGACCGAAGCAGCATCCACTATGAGCGTGACATCTGAATTCGGGCTGGGGATTATTCGAGGCGCACTGATATATTTTACAAAATCTTTGCTAAACCCTGATTCTCCCGCGTTCGTCCGGTCGATATACCATGCGTTTTTACTTAGGTCGAACCCTACGATCAGTTTTTCATTGTTGTCGTTCGATAGCGTCACGAAAAAGCTGCTCAATTTCTCTGCAGAAATATCAAGCTCATATTGGTCGCCAACAATCTTCGATCTCTTAATGCTCAGAGATGGCCCTTTGATCGAATTCAATTCCTTTACAGGTTCTGACGCTACATCGTAGTCTTCCCCTACTTTTTTCAACTTCAGGTCGCGCGGAATCGTCATCGCACTGCGCCATTCTTTCGTTGGCACCAGGGAGGCGTATTGCCAGTTGCTCATCCAGCCCAGGAATATTCGCCGGTTACCCGTATTGCTATAGGTTACTCCGGCATATTCATCAGCGCCACAGTCCACCCACCTGGTTTCCTTACTGTTCGCCGTAAATATCTTTCCATTAAAATTCCCGGTAAAATACTGCGTAGCTGATCCGCCCTGCGGACCGCCCGGGTTGATATTGACGATAAGCACCCACATTTTCCGGCCATCATTGGCAGTCATAGGAAACAAGTCCGGACATTCCCAAACGCCGCCGTGTGCTCCCATATCCTGGCCAAACTCACTTTCCTTTGTCCATTGCTTCAAATTTTTTGACGAATAGAAAGTGATCCTGTCTTTGGTCGCCAAAGTCATGATCCACTTCTTTTGCGGCGCATACCACATCACTTTAGGATCGCGAAAGTCGGTAATGCCGGGATTGAGCAGCACCGGGTTGTGTGCGTATTTCGTCCAGGTGTTTCCGCCGTCGTTGCTGTAAGCGATGCTTTGGTTTTGCGCGTCATTTCTGCCGGCTTTTTCCCTGGCTTGGTTGTGCTGCGTGAATATGGCTACTAAAGGCGGCTGCCCGTTTTTGCCGAAGCCGCTGGTATTATTATAATCCACGACTACGCTGCCTGAAAATATCAAACCTATACTGTCCGGGTAAAGGGCGATGGGCTTATTTTTCCAATGATTGAGGTCGATACTAGTAGCATGTCCCCAATGCATAGGGCCCCAAACGGTAGCGTTGGGATAATATTGATAAAACAGGTGGTAAACGCCTTTATAATACACCAGCCCGTTGGGATCGTTCATCCAATGTGCCGGCGGCGAAAAGTGTATTTGCGGGCGGTATTGTTCATGATAAGGTTTCTGCGCAAGGCTTGCTAGCGCGTAGCAAAGACCAAAAAATATTAAACCCGCTCTTTTCATCATATCAGTGCATAGTTAAGGTATGCTCCATCTTTTCCAAAGACTGGCCTTTAGTTTCGGGCATTAATTTCCAAACGAATAATAGCTGGAGGAACATCATAATACAAAAAAACAAGAATATATATTCGCCGGAAACATTCGTCCTGACCGCGGGAAACAGGAAGGTGATGATAGTAGCCATGGTCCAGTGCGTAAAACTTCCCAGCGATTGCCCTTTTGCGCGCACCTGGTTGGGAAATATTTCGGACAAGAACACCCAAATCACTGCCCCCTGTGAAACGGCAAAAAAAGCGATGTAGGCCATTAACAGCCAAATCACATAGTGCCCGTCGGCATTTTTCAAGTGAAAGCAATAAGCGACCAGTCCTAAGGAAATAATCAGGCCGAATGAACCGATAAACATCAACTTACGGCGCCCGGCCTTATCTATCAAAAAGATGGCCAGCATGGTAAAGGCAAAATTGACCAACCCGAGATAGAACGATGCTGAGAAAGAGTCATTCTTGTCAAAACCGGCCATTGTGAAAATACTCGGCGCATAATAAAGTATAGCATTGATACCCGAAACCTGGTTGAAAAAGGCGATCAGAAATGCGAGCCACGCAAGGCGGTGATAGCGCTTTGTGAATAAATTTTCGCTTGTAGAATCTTTAACTTCCTGGTTCTTGCTATTAACGATCATATCCATTTCCTGCTCATAGGTACCGGGATCAATCATCCTCAACGTCTCTTTGGCTTCGTCATATTTTGCCTTGTGCAATATGAGCCAACGCGGGCTTTCGGGCACGAACCGCAGCAATAGTAAATATATTAACGAAGGCAGCGCCATAACGGCCAGCATCAATCGCCACGAACCGTGATAGGAAGTAACGATGATATAATTTGACAGCAGGGAAACCACGATCCCCAAAACAATATTGAATTGAAATAAGATCACTAAACGCCCGCGGAAAGTTGCAGGTGATATTTCGGAAATGTAGATCGGCGCGATAACCGAAGATGCACCTATGCCCAATCCGCCCACAAAGCGCATGATAACGAACAAATACCAGTTGGAGACGACCGCAGTACCTATCGAGGTGACCAGGAATATAGCCGCCACGATCATCAGCGCTGCTTTTCTTCCCATTTTGTCGGCCGGCATACGGCCAAGGAACGCGCCCATCATGGTACCCACCAATGCTATCGCAATAGTAAACCCATGTTGAAAGTCGCCCAATTGCCAGTACTTCTGGATAGCCTGCTCCGCGCCCGAAACTACTACAGTGTCAAAACCGAATAAAAATCCGCCAAGGGCGGTGATAACGGCCCAAAAAATTACCTTTCTGTTCATCAGGTTTAAATTGAGGTTTACCAAATATAATCTTTAAATAGAATTTTTATTCACAAAGAAAATGGCCGGGTATTGACCCGGCCACCGACTTGCAGCAATATTTTAAAATTCATTTGGCTGCCAGTATTGTTAATTTCTCAATGACGGGCGGCTTGGCGAGCAGCCTGTCAGCATTGGCCATTAAAGCGGCTGCAATTTGCCCGTTCAAATGAGCTTCCCGCCCCTCTTCAGTTTCAAAAGTGTCAAATATGCCAAAAACCGAAGCGTCTATCTGCCAGGCGTACCATGTTACTGTTTTTGGTTCGCCCTGCGCCAAAGGCAGGGCGCTTTTAAGTAAGTCTGACAATTCCTGCTCCATGCCGGGCTTGGCTTCCAGCCAGGCTAATAATGCTACTTTTACCATATCGATCATATTGGGTGTTGATAAAAAACAAACGCGCCGCCTGTGTGTTCTGCTGAATTGTAATTTTTATTCCACTTGGCCTCTTTTTAAAACATTAACCATGGTTGTCAGTTAAAAGATTTGATAACTCAAACCAAATGGCCATGAAATACGCATTCCTGTTCGGTTCCAACGTATTCGTTGTGCCCGGCAATACGATAAGCTATGTAGATAACGAGCAGACAACCCGTTTTTTGAGGATCGTATCTGTTCACAAAGATGACCCTGAAGGCGAAAAACGTTCGGTATTGACCATTGATGCTGACATCAAGGATAATGAGGGACATGTCCTTCATATTACCAATAACAAGTCGGATGACATTACCCATTTCCTGATCCACGAAACTTATAACCAGCTGCAGGTAAGCAAGCAGAACGGCTCAACTGTATTGGATGTGCACCAGCTCGACTATAAAACGGCTATGAGCCTGGAGGCCAATATTGTTGCCGAGCTTGAAGTTAATATGCCGCTCAATGTAATCCGCATCAGGGGGAATTTCATGGCCGGCGGTTTACATATCGAAATTGATAATGAAAAGCTGTTCATCGACGATGATTCCTATGCTACGGCAGCGCTTGCAGGCGAAACTGACCTGAAATTTTCTCATTCGGGTGTATTAATTTGAAGGCAAAAAAAATTTCCCATTGATTAAAACATCCGCAAAACTTTGGAGTTAAACAATAGTCTACCACAGTTAAATGAAGCAGAAGCTATGAAATATGCCTTTCTCCTTGGATCAAATGTGTTTATAATCCCCAGTAATGTAATCAGCTATGTCGACAATGACGAGACCAATGAGTTTCTGCGGATAATATCCATTTGCCATGATAACGGCCGTCACTCAGAGCTTACCATCGACACCGATCTGAAGGATACGGAAGGGCGTGGATTGAAAATAGAGAATAATGAAATAATTATTTCCTTTGGCTACAAAGTGTCCAGGTCGCCCGACCGGATCCTGGCAAAGGGGTTTAACAACGATACGGTCCTGGATATAGAGCAACTTAGTAAAGAATCAACCAGGCGACTGGATCATAATATAGTTGCTGAATTAGAAGCGAATGCGCCCGATGCGGTATTCCGCATCCGCGGCGATTTTATGATGGGGAAAATGCATGTGGCGATCGATAACGAAAAATTCTCTATCGGGCGTGATTCTTACGCCAGTTCAGCAGTTACAGGTGAGAGTGGGTTAAAATTCACGCCCACAGGCCTCGTAGTTTGAGCCTAAAATTGATGTCTTTTCCTGTATGCAAGTATGAGCAGCACCATCCGGTTATAGGTACGCAAGCCATAAGGCTGGTTATTTGCTTTCAGAAAATTATCATAGAATACGCTGCTCAGCCTTTCGACTTTGCCCTCATAGGCCAGCCAGTATTCCCGTTCAGTCTTAAAGTCGGCAAGCACCTGCGGTGATATAGATTTGCGCAGCTCTTTTCGCCCGATGCTGTCCTGGTGCCTTAATGTGAACATAAATTCCTGAACGCCCTGGTTATAGGCCGAATAGCGCAAAAGACGATCCTTTGAATGTATTCCAGCCAGGAAACCCACGAAATTCGCTTCGTCTTCCGGGGCGAAACCCATCTGGTGCGATAGCTCGTGGCAGGCTACGAATGGCCTTACAACAACCGGCATCTCGTAATTCACCTGCGACTCGGATGTGAAAGGATTTAAATAACCGGAAGTACCGAGATAGTTGAGCAAGGGCGTAAGCAGCGAAGGTTTGATGTCGGGATGATATGCCCTGAATATCACTGCGCTGTCTTCCAGGTGTTTTACTGCCGTTACTGCCGTTTGATAGATGGTTTTGTTGGATTGACCCATTTCTGCGTTCCCTACCCTTTCGCGGCAGGCATTGGCGCTGTCGATCAGCTCGGAGGTCACCATGCGCAGGTCAGCTACCGTGTAATCGCTTTCGCGGAGATTAAGGAGTTCAGACGCAGGGGGGCGATAGTAGTTCATTCCCCAAAAAAGGTAAAAGGCAGCAATTGCTACTTCAAACCCGATCACAAATCCTAGCGCTAACCTGCCCGCAAGTTCCCATTGCTTTTTGATGAGCAGGCGGATGAGCCTGACAAAAGCGTAGATCATCCAGCATATAACGGCTACATAAATAACGTCGCCGACGCTGAATGGGAAGAAATTAAATACCGGGTGAAAGACGCGGCAGATAACCGGGTACAGCCCTTGGGAATAGTACCGTTCGACAGCGCCGGGATGATCGGCAAAGAGCATAAGCAGGAAAATGAACAGGGCCAGCGATGCCGCAATGATCACCCTGGTTCTTACATACCGCTTTTTGAATATTTGGGCCATAGCAGATCAGCAAATATAAAAGAAGCTGTGTTCTCTTTAGAACCGCCAACACCTAATCGTCAGCAATGACGCGCGGACAAAGTGTTAGCTAATATCCATTAACAAAATAACGGACGGAACAAAACGAAAAAGCCTCCCGGCAATGACCGGGAGGCTCTCACTAAGTTTAAATTCTTTACTTCACCATCACAGGCACTTCTGTAGTCTCCCATTTCATGGCGAAACCATTCTTGTTTAATACATAAACCAGACGCTCTTGATTTGGAATCTTTTTCACTTTAACGACAGTACGTAACTGGTCTTGTTTTTCATCATATTTAAATGCTCCCCATTGTTTAGCGGTTTTATTAAATATGACCGTCCAATCTCCATTTTCCATAGGGATTACAAAAAATGCGTAAGTACCGGCAGGCAATGTCTTTCCGCCGATCGTAAGATCTTTGTCGGTAGTAAATTGGGTAGCCTCATTTGCTCCTGCGCGATAAACTTTACCCCAGGGCTCTTGTGCACCAAATATCTTACGGCCTTTTACCGATGGACTGCCATACCATATCTTAACATGGGCGCCAGCCACTGTACCCATAACGCTATCCCTTGGGCTCGGGAGATTCTTGGTTCCGTTGGGTTGCGCGTATGCAACGCTGGATACTAAGAAAGCTAATGCCAGTAATGACAATAGCTTGGTTTGAAATAACTTTCTCATGATTGGTTTTTAATTGATTACAGTATAAAGGTATATGGAAATTGCTGACCGGGGTATATGTAAAAGTCACCGTTGTATCATTATTGTATTAAATAATGAATAACGCTCACAACACTAAAACCAAACACAGTTAATATTGTTTTAATAGTTGACCCACATTGCAGTTAGGAATTGACCGAAAGGTTAAACAATTGTTGTGAGTTTGGCTCCCGTCACTAGTGGCGGGGGCTTTTTTTTTTGTCCGGAAGTCCGCATAAGTCCGAAAGATGATTGCCAACTGCAAACTCAAAACTGCAAACTGATCACTGGCACGATGATTGGGTAATTAGATGCACGAGTGCGGATGTATTGTCCGAAAAAAGTCCAAAATCGCAGCCCGGACGAAGAAATTGAAAAACCGGTTCGGCCCGGCGCGAAGAGGAAACAAAGGAAGCGTGGCGAAATATGCCCAATGCGCCCACACTCGTCCCCAAAAGGGAAAATGTTCTTTATCACATTAACTGGTATTAACTTATTCAACCACCTCAATCTAAGCCAAACGTTATGTCGAAACTGATAATTATTGACGACGACCCGATCCATCACAAGATCGTGCAATATATGTTAACAAAAAACGAACTGTCGAAGGAAACGACCTACGCTTTTGACGGCAGGCTTGTGCTCGACTACCTGGAAGAAAACAAGAACAAGATCACCACGCTCCCTGATTATATTTTCCTCGACCTGTATATGCCCAACAGCAGCGGCTGGGATTTCCTGAACCGTTTCCAGGAAATTCAAAAGAGCCTGCGGAAAGAGATCAAAATATTTGTTGTGTCCTCATCTATTTTCCAGATGGATATCAACAGGACCAAGAATTATCCGTTTGTTGCCCAGTATATCACCAAGCCTTTGATGAAAACCGTATTCGAAAACATCAGGGTGCGTTCATTGAAGATAACCGGAGCTCAACTAAACTGACCCTTATATAGAGACCTGACTGCAGGGCTGCCACATGATGGCCGGCCTTTGTTATTTAACGACGCTTGCATTTACCGCTAAACTTGCTTTGTTTTGGATGCATGAAAGAAAACCACAGGCCGTTATACCTACTCCTCTTCATATTGGCGCTTGTGGTGAACTTTTCCGGTTTCAACCTCGACTTTTTTACCGACGATCCGGCGTTATACGCCTCCATCTCCAAAAACCTGGTTCATCGTCATGAATTCCTGCAGCTATTCACCTACAACCAGGCTTGGCTGGATAAGCCGCACTTCCCTTTTTGGGCAGTGATGATCAGTTTCAAGATATTCGGCATATCGGTTTGGGCCTACCGGCTGCCAGCCATGTTTTTCTTTTTGCTGAGCCTGCTTTATACCTGGTTTTTTACCAAAAAGCACTACGGCGAGGAAACAGCCTGGATCGCTGTCCTGATTTTGTCTACGGCCCAGCACGTGCTGATGTCGAACACGGACGTCCGGGCTGAACCTTACCTGATGGGTTTAGTTATCGGCGCCATTTATTATATCAGCCGGTTGAAGGAAAGATATACGCTCGCTGATCTTTTGCTGGCTGCGCTGTTTACTGCCTGCGCTATCATGACCAAAGGCATTTTCGTGATCGTGGCGATTTATGGCGCCCTGCTGGGGCAATTGATATTCTCAGGGCGATTCAAACAAGTTTTTCAATGGAAATGGGTGTTTTTATTCCTGGTGACGGCGGTATTTGTCCTGCCTGAGATCTATGCCTTATATGTCCAATTCGACGCGCATCCCGAAAAGACAGTTTTTCACAGGCACAATGTGTCCGGTATCCGCTGGTTTTTGTGGGACAGCCAGTTCGGTCGTTTTGTAAATAAGGGCGCCATCACCCGACAATCGGGCAGTATATTTTTCTATATGCACACTTTGCTGTGGGCCTTTGCGCCCTGGTGTCTGCTGTTTTATTACGCTATATTCAGAAATATCAGGAAGATCATTCGCAGGAAAAAGCTCAACGAATATTATTCATTAAGCGGAGGAATGCTATTGTTGCTTTTATTCTCGTTGTCCCGCTTCCAGTTGCCATTCTATACCAATACCATATTCCCGCTGTTCGCTATTATGACAGCGCCGGTATGTCTTGAAAGCCTGGGCAAGACCGGGTTATGGTTCAGGCAGATCGGGTTATGGATTTATATTATTGCATTATTCGTTACGATAATTATCATTCAATATATTGCTAAACCAGGCCATATAGCATACTTTATTGCCGGCCTGTTATTTTTTGCAATAGTTGTAATTATCATTTTTCGCAAAACGGGTATGCCGAATATCAGGGCATTTCTATTAGCCTGCGCGGTAATGCTTTTTGCCAATTTTTACCTGAATACTGTATTCTATAAGTTGATCATAAATTATAGAGGTCAGATCAATGCCGCCAACTATACCAATCAAGCGGCATTCGATAGCTATCACTTCTATACGCTGAGAACAGAAAACAATAGCTTCCAATTCTATTCAAAGCACCCGATAGATTATGTACCGCTGGATAGTTTCAGGACCTTTAAGCCAGCTGAACCTTCGGCGTTTTATGCGAACAAAAAATCGATCGACTCGCTGCGTATTCTGCACGCTGATTTCAGGGTGATCAAAGCATTTGAGAATTATCCACAGGAAAATGTTCTTCTGACCTTTATCGATCAAAAAACGAGGCATTCAACGCTGGACAGTGTTTACTTAGTGACGAAATGATAATTATTTCCTTTGGTGTCCATTACCTGTTATAAAATAGCGGACGGAACAAACAACACCCCTTTTGTCATCCTATGTTTGAATAGAATGACAAAGTTTGTTAACGGACGGAACAAAACAACTATCAGTCTTCCTGTCCGCCGTTGATCATGTCGGATACGATGCCTTTGCTGTCTTTTCTTTCGGCGAGAAAAACCCCGGCCAGGTGAACGACGATAAATGCCAGTACCAGGTACATACAAAACCCATGTATATCCTTAATAAAATGCATTTTATGCAGCGCAGGTATATCGTCTTCAAATACAAGGCATAGCCCGGTTATGGCCATGATACAAAGCACGATATAGAACATTGCATATAACGTTTTCACCACCAGCTCATGACGGGCAATTAATTTATTCCGCCCGTTTTTAAATTCTGCATAGGCAACCTTGATCTTTCGGGTTAGCTTTTGATCGGTCAAATGAAAAAATTCGGCGATAAAACGAAATAGCAGGAGCGCAACCAGGCATAATCCAAAGTAAATATGATACTGCCAAACCCTATCGCGCAAACCGCCGATAACCGGTTTTAATTGATCTGAAGTAGCATTTACGCCAGACTTTTTCAACTGACCCTGGACAAATAGCATCGTCCCCCAGCCTGCCAGCACTGTCGAATTGACAAGCACGGTTAATAACGATCCGGTTATGACTACTGCGTTTGCCCAGTGCCAGAAACGCAATGATGAGGAGTACTTTTTATTTTCGGGCAAATGCCCAATGTCTTTGCGTGAAGGTTCGATTGCAGTCATAGTCCGGAGGCTGATTGTTTCGTCTTAAAAATAACAGTAAAAGTTGAAGCAAATCTGAATTTTATATGAACAATTCAAAATCTCTTTAGAATTTCGTCATAGCTTTATTACAAAAAAGTCCGATCACATATTATAGATTTGATCCGGCTCACAAACCCTCTATGCTGAAAACTTTACTCTTAAGCACACTGCTTGTTCTGACCACTTTAGTGCTTAGAGCACAGGACAACTACGAGATCCAGGTTTACGGTTCCGAAACGGTCGACAGCGGCCATACCATGGTTGAACTGCACAGCAATTATACCTTCAACGGAAGCACAGCCATAGTCGACGGTCAGTTGCCCACCAACCACGTCTTCCATGAGACAATTGAAATAACTCATGGATGGACACCCTGGTTCGAAACCGGCTTCTACATTTTCAATTCACTTGGTAACGACGGACGGACGGCTTACGTCGGCTCGCACATCCGCCCGCGGTTTGCGGCGCCGGTGGAATGGAAATGGCCGGTTGGCGTCAGCATATCATTCGAATTCGGTTTCCAGAAAAAGGAGTTTTCGGCAAACACGTCCACGCTTGAAATACGCCCTATTGTGGATAAGAAAATAGGCGGATGGTACTTCTCCGTCAACCCTACGCTCGACCAAAGCTTTGCCGGGCCGGACGAACACCGCGGCCTGATATTTTCACCGAATGTGAAATGGAGCTATGATGTTTCTAAAGTTGTAGCACTAGGGATGGAGTACTATGGCAGCGTGGGCCCCTTATTGCACTATGACCCGATAGAGGATGAACAGCACCAGATATTTGGGGCCATTGACCTGAACACCGACCCGAAATGGGAATTTAATGCTGGCCTTGGGATCGGGTTGACTAATTCGACAGACAAAGGCATATTCAAGATCATTATCGGCCGCAGGTTTTAATTCCGGACAACAAAAAAGCTTCGCCGGACCAATCCCGGCGAAGCTTTTTTAATACACAACTAAATTGGATAATCTTTAATTATTCCACTTTATACTTATAAATCGCTCTTCCGGGGTTTCCATTAGCATCTATCCCCTCAACAATCACGCGGTAACTGCCTTTACCATCGGAGTTATAAAACTCGAACGATGCATTTCCGTCAGCACCTGTAACCAATGACGGCGCCCAGAAAATGGTGCTCCGTCTGTCAGGTGCAGCCCCCGGGAGATTTGAAGCAGCGTCATATTTCGGCGAATAAAATTCGCGCGTTTTGTAATAGCCAACCGGCTTGAAGGTAAGACTGCCAATTGCTGATTGCGCAATCGGAACGTCGTTACTTTGATTTCGGCTGGTGATCACCAATACTCCGGGGCCGCCATTTACACCATAAATGCTTGCATTGGCCCCCTTCAAAACTTCAACCGCTTCGACATTGCTGGGACTGATATTGTCGATAGCCCCCTGAAAAGGAGTTCCGTCAACGATTATGTACATTGGCTCTGCACCACCTCCGGCGAAGGTGACAACACTACCGCCGCGCAATATCGGTACCCCATTTGTAAAGTCAACTCCTCTTAGTACACCATTCAAACCCGATGTTAACGTTGGGGCATTTTTTAGGTCGTCGCCCAATATTACCTGGTCCGCGTGACCTGGCCCGGCCAAACTTGATGACCGGTAAGCTGGCATGCTGCTTTTTAACGACGCAGCCTTCGCAGTATTTTGCGATTCGTACCTGGAGACATCATTTGCCTGCGTAGCGTCTGCCGCGTTGCCGGTACGTGTATTTATTACCAGCACTCCAGAGTTGCCACTTGCACCATAACTACTTGCATTTGCGCCTTTCAGTAACTCAACGTTCTTAACGCCACCTGGTGAAATATTATCGAGTTTCATGTTGCTTGTCCGTATTTTCCCATCAATTACTATCAGCATCGGGTACTTGTTCCCTTTTAAATACGGCTGGCCGGCCGCAAAGGTAACCCCGTTCAACTTTCCGCTGAGCGCGGCGGTCAACGATGATGCACCGCTTATGTCATCGCCGTCAATAACCTGGTCAGCATTGGGTGAAGCATTTGCGACGCCGCCAGACCCATTGTTTGAAGCGCCTGATGTCAACTGGCTCAAATTACCGATAAAATCGCTGGCTGTTACCGGCGGCTCAGGTTGTTTATCGACGGTTATTGTGGTCGAATTTTTATCCCTGGTGGAACCCGTAGCCTGCAAAGTAAACTGGACACCTGCATAAAACGGCGGCATATTATCGAACAGGAATGTTCCTGACTCATTCGTTTTAGCGGTGAGTGTGCTGGTTCCTTCGTTCAAAATAATGTCCTTATTGGCTACCGGCGAACCACTGGTTGTTTTCTCTGTGCCGCTGAGGTACAAATTTTTCTCAGGGGCTATCGTGAACGGCTTATTATCGCCGGTTAACACTTGTTTCCAGGTAAAGCGGCGATATCCCTGGGACAGCATCAGGTTATCAAGGTCGGCCTGGGCCTGTGGTGCGCCGGTGAAATAATAGTTAGGTTGCTCGATATAACCTTTCATATCAGAAGTAAGCAGCAGATACGAAAGGATGGTTGTCTGGTTGCTGTCGTTATCCGGAACCCTGCTGTCATCCAATACGGCCGCCGAGAAAAAGCCCTGTGCGCCCATACCATTACTTTTCGCGCTGAAACTGACCGAAACCTTGTCGCGGGTCTTGTAAGATGGTTTGTCGGTGTTAACCGTTATCTTCATCCCTGTCGCGTTCTGGATGAACACCAGCCTTTCGCTCAAAGGCTCTCCATCCTGGGAAAAAAGTGTTATCTGCATGATACCTGAGCCAAACTGGTCTTCCGGCAGGTCCATTCCCATAACCCGGCTGTCCAGTTTGGTATTAACGGTTCTTAACTTACCCGAAGAAAGGATGGCCAGGTTTACGTCCTTATTTTGATTTTCCTGCAAATAAGCTTTATTACAAACAATATTGATCGACACCTTGCCAAGAGTATCTTTCACTTGCAGCATGATACCTTTGGACGCCACGACGGGCAGATCGACAGTACTTTGAACACCGTTGCCAAATGTCACCTTTGCTTTATAGGTCTTACCTTCCTCCGGCTGTATATAAAACGCTCCCATCCCCAAATGGCCGGAATTAAAAGTTGCCACCTGTAAGTTTGCGTTGTCGACGATCACTCCTTTGGCATTGATGCCCATTCCGTTGGTACCGATAGCTTTAAAGGCAACCTTGGTTAGCAGTGAATTGATCAGTTGTCCGCCTTCAGGAAAGAATTGAATATCAGGCTTAGCAGTTTGTAGCGTATTAGGACTGCTGCCTGTTACACCACTTACCGAACTGATGGGAATCGTTTTATCGAAGAAATATTCGGGCGCATTCTTCATGTAACGTGTGTAGGCCCTCACACGATATGCCCCTCCTTGCAATGTATCGGGCAGCGAGAAGCTGCCTGGCCCAACTCCGTTTTCGAGCTGCACCAGGATATTCCGGATGATCACATTGTTGGGATTGATGAGGTCCACATGTATTATTCCGCTTTCTTTCGAGAGCGAATGTGCATCGCCCAGCGTCACATAGGCTTTAAAATATAGCTCATCACCGGCCGAATAATAGGGCTTATCGAAATGCAGGTATGCCTTTTCAATTACATAATTGGTCTCGAAGGTTTTTAGTTTGGAAATAATGTTCTGCAAGGCAGGACTCGAACCCTGTCCAAAGGCAACATAAACGGTAAAAGTAAAGAGAGCAAGGAAGCAGTATAGCTTTTTCATGGCATATAACGGGTTAGTTTGTAATTGTTTAGTACCCCTTTTATCGACAAGGTTATTGCGGGATAATGAACATTTACAATTGGTTTCCTAAATCTATAACTAAATTTTTAATTCTCGAACGGAATTCAAATATAAAAATAGGCGATTTTCACCAATAATGTATTCGAACGAAATATATCAATTTATAGGGTTGAAGCCTGCAACGGCATCGTGAAGCTCGGCCTCGGTTATTGATTCGGGTAATTCGAACTGTTTCAATACCAGCTCCTGGGGGAACAGGATGGTACCGGTAGATGTTTTTACAATTACATCGTCATCGCAGATCGCGTGGTCCTTATAATCGCCTATTGATTCGTCGTAGTGTGCCAACCGTATTAAAAGCTCAACAATAGCATAAGTGGGTAGATTGTGTTTAGCCATGCGTCAAAATTACGTTAAGCATTTAATAAGGCTAAATTAACCTTATGTAAACATTTAATTTTATTTTAACACAAAGTTAACTATTTTCCACCACTGTCAGGATTGTCAGGAGCGTTATTATTATTGTTGTTATCGTCTTTGTCTTTATCCTTTTTGAACTCCATCTTGCCAAATTTATACATCAGGCTGATACCAAAAGAGCGCAATGGTATCTGGCGTAAACTGGTTTGATAAAAATTGGATCCGAATGTCGTAGAGTTGACGTTAACATATTGGTTGAACGGATTAGCGGCCGTTAACCCAACACTAAACTTTTTATGGTCGAACTGTTTTCGTACCGCAAAATCGTAAAATAAAAAAGCCGGGTTGGTGCCTTGTATCCCTTTTTGCGAAGATCGATAGTTTACAAAAAACTCGGCCGCCAGGTCTTTAGCAAATTCGTAACTGGTATTTAAATTGATGCGGTACATGAAACCCGTTACCTGCGGACTCCCTGGATTGTCGGTTATCCTGTCAGCAAAAAACATATTCGACCTGAAAGTCAGCTTACCAACCGGCATTGATCCATATAAGTTTATACCCTCCGTTGCTTCCCGGCCAATATTATAGCGCTGCGACAAGTAAACATTCGTATAGGTTGAGTCGCCAATAGTTTTACTAGGATAAAAGTGAGTAAACGATTGCAGGTCATTCGTATTATACCTGTAAAAAGCAGCCACATAAATGCTTGGCCCCTTATCAAATGATTTATTATAACCCAATTCAAAATTATGACCCAATTCTGGTTTCAGATTAGGATCGCCGGTACTAATGTTGTGCGGGTCGCTTATATTATAAAAGGGATTAAGTGATCGGTAATCCGGGCGCTCAAGGCGGTATGAATAGCTGAATTTGATGCTCTCGGTTTGATTCAGTTTGTGCTGCAATACAAAAGACGGGGCTAAAATACCATAGGACGGAATATTTGTGTTTGGGAAATTAGAGGTTGAAACTGTGTATTCTTCTCTTAAACCCGCTTTTCCATTGATAAAATCGTTAAATAATGAAAATGACGTCGATAGGTAAAACGCAAATATCTTACGGCCATAAGTAAAGCCGTAGGTTTGAGCAGCGTATGGCTTATAGACCCCGTTGCTGTCAAGTGTCTGCGTAAACACACTATTATTTAGGTTTTCGATAGTTGCCTTAGCGCCAGTTTCAATTGTAAAACCTTTGGCAACGGGTTGAGCGTAGTCTATCATGATATCCGTTTCTTTATCAGTCCCCGGGTTATTGCCTATCGAACCCGTTGATGGATGAGTTACATTGGTATAATCAAGCTGCTGCGAATAATTATTGGTGTTGCGCCCATCGCTATAGTTATATAATATATCGAGCTCCTGGTCTTTATTTTCGAAGGTTTTTTTATAAGCCAGGCTCACATCTGTTGAATTAAAGCTGAATTTACTTGACGAGTTATTGATGCTCAACGTATCAACAGATGAGTTGGTAAGTGTGGAAAGGGTATTTTGGGCCACATTAGTATAACCGCTGCCCTGGTTACCAAAATGGTTAAAATTAACTGAACCTGTTAACTGGTCTTTCGGAGTAATATCCCAGTTAAGGCTCAGACCCGACCGGTACCCGCTTCGTTTAAAATTGCTCGACCCCATCTCGTTTAACGTGGTAACCGAAGAATTACTATTTGAGGTGCTGTTTGACGAACTGGGCGTTGCACTGCTCAAGTTTGCATTACCACCAAAAAAAGCATTAAAACCTAATTTCCCTTTTTTGGCGTTCAAGTTAAAATTGGCATTCTCAAGGCGCGTGCCGGCATTGAGATTGAGATTTCCATTAACGCCCTGCACGTTATTATCCTTCAAAATAATATTGATAATGCCGCCCGTGCCTGAAGCGTCGTATTTGGCGCCCGGATTAGTGATCACCTCGATACTTTTGATCTGGCTCGCAGGGATCGCCTGAAGGGCGTCGGTAATACTCGAGCCGAAAACAGTAGACGGCTTTCCGTTTATAAGAAATTGGACATTGCTGTTTCCCATCAATTCTACATTGCCATTGATATCAACGGAAACCATCGGTACTTTCTGCATTACATCCAACGCTACCCCGCCCTGGGTGGTAAGATCAGTTCCAGGGTTATATACCATTTTGTCAATTTTATTTTCGACTGTGGCAGCCTGGGCGGTAATGGCAACCTCTTTTAGCTGGTTTGCGCTGGGCGAAAGCAAGATGTTGCCCAACGATACATTTGAGGCGCTTTTACTTAAGGTTACGTTATTAATGGTTTTTTTCCGGTACCCGATAAAATCTACAACTATCCGATAATTGCCCATGGCCAGGTTATTCAAAACAAATCCCCCATCATCGGTCGTAACAACGCCGTTAAACGGCGTCGTACTGCCTTGTTTGAAAATACTTATCGTAGCATAAGAAACCGGAGTTTTGGTAACCGAGTCGATCACCTTGCCGCTCAGCTGGCCCCTGGCAGCGTCGTCGCCAGCATTCGCATAAGCCTTTGATGCAAAGAATATTACAGTAGAGAAAAGTATAAAGAGATGTTTTACCCTGGTCATTTTAAATTCCATATCGGCGGCGAAAGTGCGCAGAAAATTTGGATTAAATCTGGATGTTAATTTAAAGTAGTTTAATTGTTACATTGACACTAAGTCAGAAGATGAGCACTAGTGTGCCGGCAATAATAAGCAGTGCGCCCGAGGCCGTTTTAAATGTAAGCGGCTCTTTCAAAAATAAAGCGGACAATATAATAGCAAGCGCCACACTGAGCTTATCGACAGGCGCCACCTGCGAAACGCGGCCTATCTGCAAAGCTTTGAAATAGAATATCCACGAAAAACCGGTGGCGCAGCCCGAAAGAATGAGGAAAAGCCAATTGGTTTTGCTCAGGCCGCCCATGTGCTCAGCACTACCCTTATACAAAGCTATTCCCCACGCCAGTATGAGGATAACAACTGTCCTTATAGCTGTAGCCAGGTCACTGTCAATGCCTTTAACACCTACTTTTGCGAAGATTGCGGTCAACGCCGCAAACAGGGCCGAAAACAACGCGTATATCCACCACATGCTAATTTTTAATTAGTGAATGACTGAATTAGTGAGTCGGGAAGTCCACATAAGTCCGAAAGAAGAGCATGACTTTTCTTTCGGACTTTCGGACTTTCGCGGACTTCCGGACCAAATTAAGCTTATATTCTGTACAAACACTGTGGTACAAAATATATTCAGAATTGGCTTTGTACATTTGAGCGCGAATAAAGTATATGAAAATACTGATCATCGAGGACGAAAAGGGCTTACGCGAAAGCATCGAAGAATATTTTACCGAGTCAGGAAATATTTGTGAGACAGCCCCGGACTATACTGAGGCAATGGCCAAAGTAAACGTTTACCGCTATGACTGTATTTTATTGGATATCACCTTACCCGGCGGCAGCGGTATCCAAATATTAAAAGACATCAAACAGAATAACTATCCCGATGGGATACTCATCATATCAGCCAAGAATTCGCTGGATGACCGCCTCGAAGGGCTTGACCTGGGCGCGGACGACTACCTGGTAAAGCCATTCCATTTGTCCGAGCTTCGTGCCCGGGTCACGGCTATTATCAGGCGCAAAACGTTCAGCGGGAATAACATCTTACAATTCAACGAACTGGCGATCGATCTTTTGGCCAAATCGGTTAAAGTAAAAACCCAGTCGGTGAAGCTTACCCGCAAAGAATACGCGCTTTTACTCTACTTTATCGCCAATAAGGGCAAAGTGGTTTCAAAAAACGCGATAGCTGAACATCTTTGGGGAGATGGTATTGATATGGCCAATAATTTTGATTTTATTTACTCTCACATTAAGAATCTCCGCAAAAAGCTGATGGAAGCAGGCAGCCATGACTACATTCAGGCGGCCTATGGTATGGGCTATAAGTTTACCGATCAATGAAGCTACTGGCCAGGTACAACAGGGTAACCCTGGTAACTACCGTAATTGTAATGCTGATCACAGGCATTGTTTATTACCTCGCTGTTAACCTCATTTTAACCGGCCAGGTGGACAAAGATCTGATAGTTGAAGAAAACGAGGCTATCGATTATGTAAATCTTAATCACCATCTGCCGCAGGTTTTCGAATCAAATGACCAGCAAATCTCGTTCGAGCCGGCTAAACCGGGTTCCGTAAAAAGGGAGTTCATTAACACTGTATATAAAGTCAGTGATGAGTTGCACAGGCACAGGCATCATCACCACGAAGAAGAATACGAATCCGGACGTGGCCTGGTAACGTCGATAACGGTTGGCGGCCAGTACTACAAGATGCTTATTGTGGAGTCGACTGTCGAAACTGAGGACCTAGTCAAGATCATTTTTCTTATTACTATCGGCGTGATCCTGTTGCTGTTGCTCACCCTGTTTCTGATCAATAGGCTACTGCTGAACAGGCTTTGGCAGCCCTTTCACGCCCTGCTTAAAGAGCTGCGTGTATTCAATGTCGCTGATAATAAAGATATCGCACAGATCGATACATCCATAGATGAATTCAGGGAATTAAATCAGGTGGCAACCTCGATGTCATTAAGGGTTAAAAGCGACTACAAAGACCTGAAAACATTTACCGAGAACGCGTCGCATGAACTGCTGACGCCCATCGCCGTGATCAATTCCAAGCTCGACACCCTGCTGCAAACCGAAAATTTCAGTCAACAGCAGAGCAAGCTGCTGAACGATCTTTACGCCGCAGTTTCAAGATTGACGAGGCTTAACCAATCCTTGCTGCTATTGGTAAAGATCGAGAACCGCCTGCTCGAAGGTGAACAGGACGTCAGCCTTAAATTCGTAATAGAAGAACTGGTTATGCAATTTGAAGAGATCTTCCATGATAAAGGCCTGAAGGTAAGCTGTGACCTGCAGGATAAAAAACTGCGAACCAATCCCTACCTGGTGGATGTGTTGCTGAATAACCTGCTGAGCAATGCGATAAGGCATAATCACAATAACGGCGAGATCAGGATCAGCCTTGATAATGTAAAACTATCGATACAAAACACCGGCGAGAATACCGCATTACAAAGCGAAAACCTATTCAAACGTTTCCATAAATCAGCATCTTCAGAAGGAAATGGATTAGGATTAACCATTTCAAGGCAGATTTGTGGAAATTTGGGCTATGATCTGCAGTATGACTTCGCGGAGGGCCTGCACATTTTCACCGTGATATTTTGAGTACCAAATTTTTCCAGAATTAAATTTTTATTTTAGCGACGCAAACCCCCAAATACCTGATTTTTGATGAAGCGGATCATCGGCGTTGTTCTCCTCTTGCTGGCCTATACTGTTTCGTTTTCTCAAACCTATAACCTAGACCATTATATTGAGCTTGCTGAAAAGAACAGCCCGCTTTTAAAAGACCTTAAAAACCAGGTTTCGTCAGCGAAATTGGATAGTATGCGTCTAAGGGCGGGGTTAAGACCCCAGGTTACCGGCACCGGCGCCGGTCTGTTTGCACCGGTGATCGATGGCTTCGGCTATGCGGGAGCGATAACAAACGTGAATACCCTTAGCGCATTGGTTGGTGTTAACCAGCAGATCATCGGGAGGAATTACCGTACTGCACAATTACAAACCATAGCTTTACAGCAAGATTCGCTGATCAACGCCTCGCAGCTTTCCGTGCAGGACCTGAAAAAGGCGGTTATAAACCAATATATTACTGCTTTTGGCGATCTGGAACAACTGAAATTCACACAAACAATAATCGAGCTGCTTGACAAGGAAGAACAGGTGCTTAAAAAGCTCACTCAAAGTAACGTTTACCGTCAAAGCGATTACCTTGCTTTCTTAGTCACGCTAAAACAGCAGCAGATCCAGCTGATGCAGGCGCGTATCCAGTATAAATCTGATTTTGCAACATTAAATTACCTCGCCGGGGTCACGGACACTACATCGGTTGAATTGGCTGAACCTAAAATCGACCGGGCCATATTGCCTTATCCTGAAAACAGCATATTCTTCCGTAAATTCAGGCTCGATAGCCTCAGACTGGCAAATAGCAACGCGCTGATCGATTATACCTATAAACCCAAAGCCAACATCTTCGCCGACGCAGGTTATAATACAGATTTCGTACAGCCGGCAAAGAATTTCGGCAGCAGCTTCGGATTTAACGTAAGTATACCAATCTACGATGGCGGACAGCGCAACTTGTTGCATAAAAAAATACAATTGCAGGAAGAAACCCGCCAGTATTATAAATTTTTCTACACCAGGCAATACAGGCAGCAGATAGATCAACTGAACCAACAAATAAATGAAACTGATAAACTTTTCGGACAGATCGGCGAGCAGATCAAATACGATGAAACACTTATCAGGGTGGATACTGAACTGATGCAGACCGGCGACCTGAAAATCGCCGACCTGATACTGACTATCAATAATTATTTGAGTGTAAAAAACCTGTTTATGCAGACCACTATCAATAAGCTGCAATTGATCAATCAGTTAAATTACTGGAACAAGTAACATGAAAGAAAGAATCACCCTATATGCTAAGGCCTGGACGCTGCTTTCCCTTCTCGGACTAATGATCTGCCTGGTTTCATGCGGCGGCGGTAAAAAGTCGGACGATGACGACGATACATCCAAAGTGCAGGCGCAGACGCCGGTTACAGTAACCACTGTCGGCCAAAAATCGATGGCTGATTACATTGAACTGAACGCGACTTCGGTTTTTTTGCAAAAGAACTATATCAAATCCAATGCTAACGGCTACATCGTCAAAGTCAACATTCAGCAAGGGCAGCAGGTAAACCAGGGTCAAACGCTGTTTGTGGTTAAAACTAAAGAAGCACAAGCCATTGGCAATAGTATCAATGTACTGGACACAACTTTGAAATTTTCGGGCACCAACTCAATTAAGGCGTCGAAACATGGATATATCTCGCAAATGAATCATCAATTGGGTGATTATGTACAAGATGGCGAAGCATTGGCGACGATGAGCGACCGTTCGAGCTTTGTCTTCCTCATGCAACTGCCTTATGAATTACGCCAATATGTAAAACAGGGCGAGTCGATACAGCTTACCCTGCCCGGCGGCGAAAAATTAAACAGCACCGTCGCGTCGTTTATGCAATCGGTCGATACCGTCGCACAAACGCAATCAGTAGTGCTTAAAGCTAATACCGGCGAACAGATACCGGAAAATTTGGTAGCTAAGGCGCGCATCATTAAATCGGAAAAGAACAACACGCAGTCGCTGCCTAAGGATGCAGTGCTTGCCAATGAAACCCAAACCGATTTTTGGGTAATGAAGATGATCAATGCGACAACTGCCGTGAAAGTTCCGGTGAAAAAAGGCATTGAAACGGGCGATAGGATCGAGATATTATCACCCAAATTTTCGGCGAATGATAAGATCGTCGTTACCGGTAATTATGGGCTGACCGACACCGCCAAAGTAAAAATCACGCAGCAATGACGCCGATCAGGGACTTTTTTATATCGCATAAAAAACCGCTGAGCCTCGTGCTGGCGCTCATCATTATGAGCGGGCTGTTCGTGTATTCTAAAATGCAGACGTCATTGTTTCCCGAGATCACCTTCCCGAAGATCAAAGTGATTGCTGACGAGGGCCTGCAACCGGTTAATAAGATGATGGTAACGGTAACAAAGCCACTCGAGAATGCCATCAAGCAAGTGCCAGACTTGCAAACCGTACGCAGTACTACCAGCCGCGGAAGCTGCGAAATATCGGCTTTTATGAACTGGGGCTCGGATGTGGACCTTGACCTGCAAAGAGTACAGAGCAGCATCGACCAGATCAAGAACGATCTGCCGGCTGACGTGAATATCACCGTCGCTAAAATGAATCCCTCCATTTTGCCTGTGAGCGGTTATACTTTGGAAAGCCATACCCGCAGCCCGATTGAGCTGCGGCAGATAGCGACCTACACCGTAAAGCCTTTCCTTTCGCAGGTTGACGGGGTTTCGGAGATCCGCGTTATCGGCGGTAAAGCAAAGGAATACTGGTTAACGCTGAACAAGCAGAAGATGAGCTCGCTTGGTTTGACACCCGATATCATCAATACCACGCTGAGCAACACCAACTTCGTCAAATCGGAAGGCTATTTATCAGATTACAAACTGTTCTATCTAACAGTTACCGATGCCACCATAAATGCCAAAGACCAACTGGCCAACCTCGTAATCAGTAATAACCGCAAGCGTGTGATCAGGCTGAAGGATTTTGCCGATATCAATATCGATGAAGGGATAGAGTACGTAAAGATCAACGCCAATGGGCATCCGGGAGTATTGATTGCCGTGATCAAACAGCCCGACGCCAACCTGGTATCGCTTTCGGCGAATATGGCCACCAAGATCGATGAGTTGAAGAAATTGCTGCCGAAAGATATTACGATCAAACCTTATTATATCCAGGCTGACTTTGTCAAAGACTCGATCAAAAGTGTGAGCGATAGCCTTTGGATCGGTTTGCTTTTGGCCATTGTTGTTGCCGTTATTTTCCTGAGATCGATCAAAGCAAGTGCGACAATTCTCATTACCATCCCGGTAACGCTGTGCCTGACAATACTTGTATTATATGCGATCGGGTACACCTTTAATATCATGACATTTGGCGCTATTGCCGCTGCGATAGGCCTTATCATTGATGATGCAATAGTGGTTGTAGAACAGATACACCGCACGCATGAGGAGCATCCTGAAGAGCCTACGATGAACCTGCTGCAAAAGGCCATAGATTACCTGTTCCCGGCGATGGTCGGTTCATCGATGAGTACTATCGTAATTTTCGTGCCCTTCTTCCTGATGAGTGGTGTCGCTGGAGCCTATTTCAAGGTGCTTACCAATACCATGATCATAACACTGGTATGCTCATTTTTTGTCACCTGGATCGGCTTGCCGGTAGTTTACCTCCTTCTTACCCGCAATAAGCCCAAAGACAAGGAAAAAAAGGAGGAGGCCCATCACCTGAAAAAGCAGCAATGGGTGAAATGGTTCATCCTTCGGCCATGGCTGAGCCTGATCATCATCGGCGTTTGCGTGGCAGCTATTGTGATCGTACCCAAATTGCTCGAAACAGGATTTTTACCGGAAATGGATGAAGGCAGTATCGTGCTCGACTACACATCTCCGTCAGGCACTTCACTTGAAGAGACCGACCGCATGCTGACCCAGATCGAAAAGATCATCGTCAAGGAACCTGAAGTAGAGGCATATTCCCGGCGGACGGGCACACAGATGGGGTTCTTTATCACCGAGCCCAATACCGGCGATTACCTGATCCAGCTGAAGAAAAAACGTGACAAAACAACTGAAGAGGTTATTAGCGATCTGCGCCAGAAGATCGCTGCCAATCAGCCGGCGTTGCGCGTCGATTTCGGCCAGGTGATAACCGATATGCTCGGCGACCTGACCACTTCTGTCGAGCCTATCCAGATCAAGGTTTTTGGAGACAACCAGCAAAAGCTACAGGATCTTTCGAAACAAATAGCCGATGCCACGAGTGCCGTTAAAGGCACTGCAGATGTGTTCGACGGCATTGTGATCGCCGGGCCATCGGTCAGCATCGATCCTTATTACAGCAAGCTGGCACAATACAACATCACGCCAGCCAGCCTGCAGTTCCAGATACAGACATCACTTGAAGGTAATGTCATCGGCAACATTTTGGAACGCGAGCAGCTATCCCCTATCCGCATGGTGTATCCGGGCAACAGGGTTCTGAAAGTTGAGGACATCAAAAATGAAAACCTTTTCACACCGTCGGGCAAATTGGTCCCCATAGGCGAATTAGCGTCCGTTCAATTAAAGCAAGGTGAGGCCGAGATCGATAGAGAAAACCTTCAGTCGATGGGTATTATCACTGCGCGGCTCGAAAATGCCGACATTGGCAGTGTGATGCCCGCTATACAAAAAAGCATCGCCCAAAAAGTAAGCCTCCCGGAAGGTTACCAGATAGAATATGGCGGCGATTATGCCCAGCAGCAACAGTCATTCAAAGAATTGCTGACGATATTGATCACTGCAAGTCTGCTGGTATTTGGCGTTATCCTGTTCCTGTTCAAGCAGTTCCGTATCGCGCTGGCTATTCTCGTCTTAGCGGTATTGGGTACATCGGGAAGCCTGCTTGCACTTTACATTACACACACCCCTTTAAATGTAGGCAGTTATACCGGGCTGATCATGATTGTAGGTATCATTGGCGAGAATGCCATATTCACATTCCTGCAATTCAAGCAGCGGGCGCTTGAGATCATGGGCGAACATCCAACAAATGTTAAACAGGATATCAACGAAGCCATAGTGTTTTCGATATCCACTCGATTAAGGCCAAAACTGATGACAGCCATTGGCGCCATTATCGCACTGATGCCGCTGGCCCTTGGCATTGGCGCAGGTGCACAGCTGCATCAGCCGCTGGCAATTGCGGTGATCGGCGGCTTTATTGCGGCCCTGCCATTGCTGCTGATCGTATTGCCGAGCATGCTGCGCATACTGTATCGTTCAGGTGTTTTCCACAAGCCGCATCACAATTATTTGTAAACAAACTGTTACCAAACCAATTTTTATACAGAATTAAAATCTATATTTAGCAACCGGAGTTTCAGCTTACCCCTCACTAACTCCGGATCAAACCGGTTATATGTAATAAATTATTGTTATTTTTGTAAATAATTTAACATATAATTAAAAAATAGTTAACCCAACAAATCTGAAATGGCCAGTAAGACCGATTTTCTTCACTCCACCGAATCTGAACCGCACCGCACCCGTACCAAGAAAATATTAAAGCAACATCCGCAGGTTCGGAACCTTATAGGTAAAAATCCGCTTACTATGTTTGTCATTTTGGGCCTTGTGGGTTCGATGATCCTTGTATCGTGGCTGGTTCGTGATCAATCGTGGTGGATAGTCTTTGCCGCTGCTTATTTATTTGGCGCTTTTGTAAACCATGCGTTATTTGTAATGATACATGAGTGCACCCACCAGTTACTGTTTAAAAATGCTTTAGCCAATCGCTGGGCGGCCATATTCGCCAATCTCCCGCATATTGTGCCGGGCGCTATTTCGTTCGAAAGATATCATATCAAACACCATTCTTTTCAGGGCATTCATGAGCTTGACGCCGACCTTCCCGGTAAGTGGGAAGCCAGGCTGATCAACAATTATTTCATTGGAAAAGTGATGTGGTTGTTGTTTTTCCCTGTATTCCAGGCAACACGTGTATCAAGGTTAAAGGAGATCAAATTTTTCGACATGTGGGTGGCCATCAACATCCTGGTTCAGATCGTATTCACCGCTGCTGTATGGTATTTTACCGGCTGGCACGGCCTTGGATTTATGTTCATTAGCTTTTGGTTTTCGATTGGTCTCCACCCCGTTGGCGCACGCTGGGTTCAGGAACATTATCTGACTTTCAAAAGCGACCAGGAAACCTACAGCTACTATGGAGTACTGAATCTTACAGCTTTTAATGTGGGATTTCACAACGAACACCACGATTTTCCATCGATCCCATGGAATAAATTGCCGCAAATAAAGAAGACAGCGCCGGAATATTACGATACCTTGCTTTCGCATAAGTCGTGGACCGTTTTGTTCTTCCGTTTTCTTTTCGAGAAAGAAATATCGCTTTATAACAGGATCGTCCGCAAAGAACGCGGTAAAGTGGCCCTGACCGATGTCTCCAAACCGGATATTGAACATATTGAAACCCTTGAAGCTGCCGAAGTCATTGGCTAATTTTTTTAGTTAAATTCTTTTGCTTTTTCTATTCCTATTATTATATTTGCTAACTATATTAGCAATATGATACAGATAAATTCGTCAGAACAGCTTCTTGTTTTCAGCAGGTATATTGGCCAGCAGGTAGTTATTATAAGTCTTTTGAATGGTGACGAGAAGGTAGGCGTGTTGACCGGCATAAAGCAAAACGCCCTATTGGTAACCATCGATGAAGTAAATCGCTGGATACCTTTAAATGACAACTTCAGGGTATGCGATGTTAAACTATTGCTGAAGCCGTTAAAAAAACTCACTTCTGCCATTATCGATACGGCGAACAGTCTCCCCGTACAAGCGTTTATCACACCCTATTACCAACAGTTAGGCTTTGATATGCCTGTATTTATTGCGCCTGATCATCCTGCCAATTGCAAATACGTGCATGAGATCGGCTTGGCTGACTACCGCTCCGCAGTCGAAATAACCCGGGATAACAGGTTCGCAGTAGCTGCCGACGTGTAATCACAACATATTTGATTCCTATGCGTTTTTAAGCCCATAATGGGCAATTGACAAAAGCTTCATTTTTTTTGACTTTATTTGCCCGTTTTTCAGCACCAGGGAATGAGCTCAGCCAAAAAGATCAAAATCATACTGCCGGTTATCGTCGTGTTGTTTTTTGCGGCTTACGCTCAACATAAATTCGCTCAGAAAAAGGAAGATGTCACCGGGCACCTGCAAAACAAGGAAATGGACGAGATATCGGGCATTGCAGCCTCAACGCTCGATTCTACCCTCTTCTATGTGCACAATGACAGCGGCGATACCAGCCGCATATTTGCCATTAACCCACAGGGGCAGATCAAAAGAGTGATCTATTTTAAGGGAGATCTGAAAGAGCCGCTTGGCGTTGCCGACTGTGAAGATATTGCCGTAGGTACAGGCCCCGAAAAAGGCAAAAGCTATATCTACATGGGCGATATCGGTGATAACGGCGCCGGACGCAAATACGTAACAATTTACCGGATACAGGAACAGAAATCCTGGAAGGACAGTATAGTTCATGCGGAGGCCTTTCCCATTCATTTCAAATATCCTGACGGCGCACGTGATGCTGAAACGCTGATGATCGATCCCATCGAAAAGCTGATCTATATTGTCTCCAAGCGCACCGATTCAGTGAATGTTTATACTTCTCCCCTCAATTTCAAGCCGAATGATACACTCACGCTTAGCCGCCGGTGCAAGCTTTATTTCGGCGGGTTCAGACCGTTTAAATGGATAACAGCCGGTGATATTTCACGGGACGGGCAGCAGATCTTGCTAAAAAGCTATAATAAAGTCTATTACTGGAAACGCCTGAAAAATGAACCCGTTTGGAAAGCTATGCAGCGAAAACCAACCGAACTGTTTTATAAACCTGAAAAGCAAGGCGAAGCGATAGGCTTTACGCTCGATGGGAAAGGCTATTACACCACCAGCGAAGGTGTTTTCGCACCAATCTATTACTATAAAATTCCCTGATCCTGAAGGCGAAGGAATGGCTGGTTCTACTGAAACCGTTCTACCTCATAAGGCTTCATGCCGACTGACGCAGGCGCTCCATTTAATGCTTCGGCGATCAGCTTACCCGTGGCGGGGCCAAGGCTCAGACCGATCATAGCATGTCCTGTAGCGACAGCAAGGTTTTTGTACTTATGTGTGATACCGATATAAGGCATACCATCCGGCGAAACCGGGCGGAAACCGTACCAGATATCCTTTTCGGCAGGAACCGCCAGCTTAAAATCCGGAAAGTATTTAGGAACCGACTCGACAATCCCGCGAACACGATTCATATTCACCTGGCTATTGATCTTGCCGACTTCCATCGTCCCGCCAAAGCGAACGCTGCCATTCATCGGGGTGACAGCTACACGGGCCTCGCATAAGATGGATGGGATGATCATTCTTTTAGACTCATCTTGTGGCACCATAAAGGAATACCCTTTGCCCGGCATCAATGGAACGTGCAGACCGGTCAACCTTGCTACTGCCGGAGACCATGCCCCCGTGGCGATCACATAGGCATCACCTTTAAATTCTGTATCTCCGCTTTTCACAGATGTGATGTTTCCTGAACTATGTTCCATTTTATCAATACGCGTATTGCGGTGCATTTTGATGCCCAAATCCTCAAGGTATTTGACCATAACCTTCATCAGCTTGTTCGGGTACAGGTGCGAGTCGCAATGATAATGCACAGCCCCGGCAATGTCGAGTTCAACGCCGGGCTGTAATTTCTGACATTCATCGGGACTGAGATATTGCACATCAAGGCCAAGATTGGTGGCTTCCCCGGCCAAATGCTTTTCCTCTTCCACCATTTTCGATGTCTTGAAAAGCATTAGGATGCCCTTGTCTTCCATGCCGAATTCAAGTTGGGTATCCTTTTCAAATTCGTGGTAAAGATTTCTGCTCAGGATAGAAATATCGCGTAATGGAGCTGCTGACCTATCAACGTGCTTTTTGGTGGCGCTCTTCATGAACTTGAGCCCCCAGCGTACCAGTCCAGGATTTAAGGAAGGCCGGACATAAAACGGGCTCTTGCTGTCAAACATCCAGCGGATCCCCTGTTCCACCATGCCCGGCGCCGCCAGCGGAATAAAATGGCTTGGGGTTATCATACCCGCATTTCCATAAGAACAGTTATCCGAAAGGTCGCCCTGGTCCACTATTTCAACTTCCCAACCCGATTTGTGAAGGTAGTAGGCCGAAAACAAGCCTATCACACCACCGCCGATTATTATTGCTTTGCTCATTTAAATAATAAACTATGTCATGGCGAGCGTAGCGTGGCAACCTCTTCACATGCATGGCGACGAGTTTGCTTCGCCGCGCCATTGCACCGTCTGCCCGTCTCGCAATGACGATCTTAAATTTTTAAATCACCTGGAAGCCGTATGCATACGGGTCCTCGTCATCAATTTTTATTGTGTTATAACCGTATATTCTCGCCCAGCCTTCAATGCTTGGAATAATGGCCGGCTTATCACCGATCTTCACTTCATCCTCCACCCGGCCAATAAATTTACTGCCTATAATGCTTTCATGGATGAATTGATCCCCTTTTTTTAGCTTGCCTTTGGCATGCCATTGCGCCATACGCGCTGAGGTACCAGTTCCGCAAGGGGAACGATCAATCGCCTTATCTCCATAGAAAACTGCGTTGCGGGCAGTCGCTTCAGCAGACAGTGTTTTGCCTGCCCAAAGGATGTGCGTACAAGTATTGATCGTAGGGTTTTCAGGATGGACAAAAGTGTATTTCTCATTGATACGCTTGCGCATTTCGCGGCTCCACGAGATCAGCTGATCGGCACTATAGTTTTCCAGACCTTTGAAATTTGGCTGAGGATCTACGATGGCGTAAAAGTTGCCTCCGTAGCTTACATCTATCGTCAAAACTCCCAAATCCGGGCATTCAACCTCCAGGTTTTCAGCTGCAAGGTAAGCGGGTACATTCGTCAGCTTTACCGACTTCACTTTGCTTCCCTCCTGTTTGTATTCGATCAATACCAGGCCTGCAGGCGCTTCCATACGTACAATGCCGGGCGTTTTCGGGGTTATCAAGCCCTCTTCGATGGCAATAGTAATTGTGCCGATGGTGCCATGCCCGCACATCGGCAGGCAGCCGCTGGTTTCAATGAACAATACAGCAACATCATTAGCCGGATCATGAGGCGGATACAAAATACTCCCCGACATCATATCATGCCCCCGAGGCTCGAACATCAGTCCTTTGCGTATCCAATCGTATTCCCGTAGAAAATGCTGGCGCTTTTCGCTCATGTTGACCCCTTCAAGATTCGGGCCGCCACCAGCCACCAGGCGCACCGGGTTACCGCAGGTATGCGCATCTATGCAAAAAAAGGTTTTACTTGCCATTTTTAGTTTTGAGTGGTGAGTAATGAGTTTTGAGTTAGCTTTTACTTATGACTCAAAACTTTACTACTCACAACTATTTCGTCCCCTATTTTAGTTTTGAGTAGTGAGTTTTGAGTTTCGAGTTAGTATCTATTACTTATAAATTAAAACTCACCACTCACTACTATTTAGTCCATTCGTTATCTACCAGCCGCCATATTTCAAGCGGGTTTCCGTCTTTTAATTCATCGGGCAGCATATCGTTGCCCCAGTTTTGCCAGCAAACCGGCCGGACAAAACGCTTGATAGCGCCTGTACCAACTGAAGTAAACCGTCCATCCGTCGTGGCCGGGAAAGGCCCGCCATGCTGCATGGATTGTACTACCTCAACACCAGTAGGCACGTTGTTCAGTATCACGCGACCAGAAATATCCATAATATCCTGTAATAATGATCTATATTTTTTCAAGTCACCTTCATCGGCTACAATGGTCGCTGTCAACTGCCCGTGCAAAGCTGCGATCACCTGGTTTAGCTGTACTTCATAATCGGCCTCCACTACCAGGGAATAAGGCCCGAATATCTCTTCGCTTAGTTTTGGGTTAACCAGGAATGACGAAGCACTTACCTCAGCCAAAACCGGCTGCGCCTGGTTCACTTTATCCGATGCCAGGTTTCCCTTGCCGATCAATGATACGCCCTGTTCATCCAAAATATCGTCAGACAAAGCTGAATAGTTTTTACAGATACCGGGCGTAAGCATCGTGCCTGAATTTATTTTACTTATCGCCTCGCCAAGGGCATTTTTGAATTTATCCAACGCTTCTGACTTCATGCCTATCAGCAAACCCGGGTTGGTGCAAAACTGACCAGCGCCTAAAGTGATGGAAGCCGCATATTGTTCGGCGATCTGCTGATACCGGTTTTCCAATGCTTCGGGCAAAAGAATGGTCGGGTTAATACTGCCCATTTCGGCAAAAACCGGGATCGGTATCTCCCGCTGCTGCGCCAGCTTCATTAAAACGGTTCCGCCTTTAAATGAGCCCGTAAAGGTGACGATCTTTGTTTTAGGGTGTTTCACCAATGCTTCACCAACACTATAACCGTCGTCAAAAAGCATGGAGAAAACACCTTCCGGCAGATCATTCCTTTTTGCCGCTTTCATGATAGCTTCCGCTACCAGCGCGCTTGTACCAGGATGCGCCGGGTGAGCCTTCACGATCACCGGGCAACCAGCAGCTAACGCTGATGCAGTATCTCCGCCGGCTACCGAAAATGCCAATGGAAAATTGCTTGCACCGAACACCACTGCAGGGCCGAGCGGCACCAGCATTTTACGCAGGTCAGGGCGTGGCGCCGGCTGGCGGTCTGGCAAGGCCTTATCGATCACCGCCTCAACCCATGAACCTTCTTCCACCAAGTCGGCAAACATATTCAGCTGACCCATCGTGCGGCCGCGTTCGCCTTGCAAACGGGCTTGCGGCAAGCCGCTTTCAGCCATGGCGCGTTCGATCAGTTCATCGCCGATGTTATTGATCTCTTCAGCAATGTTCCTGAGGAATGTAGCTTTTCGCTTTTTATCGATATTGCGATAAATGACAAATGCCTTTTCGGCCAGGATCAGTGCCGCGTCGACATCAAAGCCGGTCGCGACATGAAACTCGCCATTCAGTTCTTTGTTGGACGAAGGATCGATCGCCCTGAACGTCTTTTTTCCTTCTGTATAGTTATAACCTAACAGGTTTTGTGTTTTCATAAAGCTTCTTTGTAATTCTGTGTGTTCTCCATGTAGTGTGTGGCTAAATTTAACCACAAAGGCCACAGAGGTTTTTCACAGAGAACACGAAGTTAGTTATGCGGTTTGTAATTCCTTTAATTTACCCCAACTTCCTTCAGGTAAAACCGGGCGAACGGCTAAGGCATCATTGATAATCTTCATCACCTTTTCGCGCTCTGCCCCCTGTATCGTTAGACGCGGCGCACGAACGTTTTCGGTGCCGATACCGGTGGCCACCTCGGCCAGTTTAATATACTGAACCAATTTTGGATGAATATCCAGTTCAAGCACAGGCAGGAACCAACGGTAAATAGTTAATGCCTCGGCAATGCGGTTAGCTTTTACCAGGCGATAGATGGCAACTGTCTCTCTTGGGAATGCATCCACAAGACCGGCGACCCAACCATTAGCGCCCATCACCAGGCTTTCCATAGCTAAAGGGTCGACACCCGTCAGGATCGCAAAGCGGTTGCCAAAACGATTGATCATCCGGGTTACATTCGATATATCCCTGGTTGATTCTTTAACGGCCTGCACATTCTCAAATTCTGCCAAATGCGCGAACATATCCAAGGTTACTTCGATCTTGTAATCAACCGGGTTATTGTAGATCATAATGGGCAAAGGAGTGCTTTTTGCTACCGCGCCGAAGAAAGCCAGAGTCTCATCATCATCAGCCTTGTAGCGCATGGGCGGAAGAATCATCAAACCGCTGGCGCCGTTATCCAAGGCCTTTTGCGCACAATTTACGGCCGCTTTAGTGGTTTGCTCTGCGATGTTCAGCAGCACGGGCACTTTTCCGTCCACAAAATCAACCGTGTGCTTTAATAGCGTAAACTTTTCATCGTCGCTTAAAACACTAGCTTCGCCTAACGAACCGCCAAGGATCAGGCCATCGACGCCCGCCTCTAACTGTGCATTGATATTGTGATCGAACGCCTCGAAATCAAGCTCGTCATTGTCTGTAAACTTGGTCGTAACCGCAGGGAACACCCCTTTCCATTCAAATTTCATTTTATCTATTTGTTGTAAACCTTTATCAATTTGACGCCATGAGGCGGAATTTTAAATATTGTTTTGGTTGAGAGACCTGCTATCGGTTTTTGTGTCCAGGCATCAATGGCGTTCGAATGGCCTTTGATCACGTCCGCTACCACGTCAAGGCTAACGGATTGATACTTTTCCGAAGTATTGAATATCCCTATGGTTTTGCCGCCTCCTTCCAGTTCCTTGACCCAAACCTGGTAATTATCGTTTTTAATTTTTTGCCGTGCTTCCTTACCCAATGCATCCTGGTTTATGGAAATCACCTCGTCGTTAGTAAGCAGGTTCAGCGTGAATTTATCCAGTTTACCCATATCGCAGCCGATCAACAATGGCGACGAAAGCAGACTCCACAAGCTAATGTGGGTATATTGCTCGTCCGGTGTCAGTCGTGTATTGTGCTGACTATTTCCCCAACCCACTTTGCCTACAACCAGCATATCCGGATCGTTATAGTGGCCGGGTTGTGCATAAGGCGCTGCCTTGTCCTGACTGAAACCAATTGTCGACATGCTTCTCCACGTATCTTCGATATCCCCTGTAGTTCGCCAGCTGTTCCCGCCGATCTCAGCACCCCATTTCCACACATCTCCCATACCATACTGGCAAAAACTGAACAGAATATCGCGGTTTACTTTATTCAGCGAAGCGCGCATCACCTGGTAAGGTTTTTTGTAATCATCGAGGCTGGGGTCCTTTGGAGCGATTCCGCCATAGGAGCACCAGTCGTATTTCAGGTAATCAATGCCCCAATCCGCATAGCTTTGCGCATCCTGGTCTTCATGCTGGTAGCTGCCTAAATATCCTCCGCAGGTTCTTGGGCCGGGAGACGAATAAATACCCATACGCAACCCCAAACCATGCACATAATCCGTCAGCGCCTTCATATCCGGGAATTTTTCATTTGTTTTGATGGTTCCGTCGGCATTGCGCTGCGGCGCTTCCCATCCGTCATCGATGTTAATATACAACCATCCGTGCGCGCTCAGTTTATCTGCCATTTGATTGGCTGCAACTTTAACCCGCTCGGTGTTCACGCTTAGGCCGAAAGCATTCCAGCTATTCCAACCCAAAGCAGGGGTCAACCCGATAAGGTCGCCGATCTTTATGGTGAATTTTTTATTATCGCTGCCAAGTTTGTTGCTCACAGTAAAAGTGACGTGATAATCACCCTTTTCTTTAACACTGCCGGTAATGATACCAGTAATGCCGTCTATTTTCAAGCCCTTCGGCAGCCCTTTGGCCTTGTAAGTAAGCGGCTTTTGACCTGTAGCCGGCACACGGAACAGGAACGGATTCCCCGGACGTTCCCCAAAAACATCCGGTCCATTGATCCGTGGTTTTGCCTGCACTGCAGGTGTTAAAATATAAGGTGTTTCTTCTGAACGAGTGATGTGTTCGCCCGATTTGCTTTCAGTGAACGTGTAGGAAATGTGGTAGGCACGCTTCTGCACCGGCCCGGCGGTTACCGTATAAGCAAACGGCTTCACTTTTGTAAAGACAGCATCTATTGCTTTGTTGTAAATAACCTTGCCTGTTTCCGGATCGGTCAATTTGCAGGTGAATTTACCGCGATAATTGTAATCGCTTTTAGACGCCAGCTTAATGGTTTTATTAAGTGAATTTGCGCTGAAATTGAAATCGCCGTCGGTGTTGATCACAACATTATCCGTTACAGCAACCATGTGGAGCTTAAAATCCCCACCATACATGCCGCCTGCCCCGCCGGTGTCGAACAACCGGACAGCTAATACATTTTCCTTATTCCACAATATTGCGGGGTCATTTGACGATATGGAGAATGAGCCGGGTCCGTAAATACCTTTGGTAATATTCTCGCCATCGCGGTAATTTTTGTGGATCAGCTTACCGTTCAGATAAACTTCTGCGCCGTCATCCAGGTATCCAAGATTGAAATGGATGCTGTCCTTTAAGAAAGCTCTTTCTTTTAACGACGATGGAATAATGACATGCAGCCTGTACCAGCCATAGCCGTCAGTTTTTGGATAGCCCTGTTCTTCCCAGGGCACGCTTACATCGGCGGCTTTCCACGAATTATCGTTGTATTGCGGCGACGACCAGGCTGTCGAATCGCCTATCTTCAATTTCCAGCCTTTGGCCAATATAATAGTCTGGCTATACGCCGGCATAAAAGCGGGTAATAATAGCGCGAGCAGTAATATTTTTTTCATAATTCAGCGTTGGTTTATTGGGTAAATATACCAACATATTTCACCTGTTCCGGGAACCAGACGGTCATTTCGCCCTTGCCCCGGTTGGCCCATGAATAATAAGGTATCGCGGTTAACGTCGCATTCTGAGTGCTTACATTTTGGCCGGACGGATCGACATTGAGGCTTTTAACATCAGCCTTCAATACCGTTACTCCATTTAACAGGCCGGCTTCGTATTCAGGCTTAAACTGAGCGTCTTTAGGCACTATGATATTTGACGCCAGGCCGTTGTTATCCTTCCATTCAGCGCAATACATGATAGGTCCTCTTTGCAGCGCTACCTTGCCGTTGTCGTCGCCGATTTTGTTGTTGGCCACCACCCGGCGTACTTCCATCGGCAGGTTCACTTCGACCTTATCGTTCTTTTTCCATTTCCGGCTGATGACGGCATATCCGTTTTCGATCTTGTAATCGACGGGCATACCGTTCACTTTGATCCCAGTGCTCTGCGCCAGCGTATGTTCATAGCTGTACAGGTCCGATGGCATCGCTTCGTTTTGCGCCCAACCCGGAATGCGGATCCGGAGGACCATGTTCATAGCTGATTTTGGATTGATGGTAAACGCCAATGCACCATCCCATGGATAATTATTTTGCTGAATGATAGTTAAAGGTTTACCGCTCACCGAAATATTTCCGGTACCGCTAATAAACAAGTTGACATAAACAGAGTTACCTTTTTCGGCGTACATATAACCCGGCACGGATGGGATCAGCCGCACTACGTTAGTCGGGCAGCACGAGCAGGTAAACCAGCCTGAACGCTCCGGCTCGGTGTCGTCACCCTTGTAGTTACCGGTGATCTGCATCGCATTGGTGTAGAAGAACGACTTACCATCAAGTCCAACGCCTGAGATCAAACCGTTGTATAAAGTCTTCTCCAGCACGTCGATATATTTTGAATTGCCATGCAGCAGGAACATACGTTCGTTCCAGAACACGCTGCCGATGGCCGCGCAGGTTTCATTGTACGCTGTCGCATTAGGCAGTTCGTAGTTCTCCCCAAAACGCTCGCCATCGCCGACCGCGCCAATGCTGCCCTGTACATACATTTTTTTGCCCACCATATTATCCCATATCCGGTCAATGGCTTTCAGGTATGCGGTATCACCTGTCAAAGCAGCTACATCAGCCATGCCCGAATACAGGTACATGGCGCGAACGGCATGTCCTTCGGCTTCGGTCTGGTCGATCACAGGAACATCATCCTGGAAATACTTGCCGTTTTCGTATTCGTTCTTGCTTTTAGGATTGTATTTCTTGATACCACGCTGATCGATAAAAAACTTAGCCAAGTCGAGGTAATCCTTCTTACCGGTAATACGATACAATCTTACCAAACCCATTTCCACGATCTCATGGCCCGGAGCCACAGCTCTTTTGCCAGGACCAAAAGTGCGAACCAATAAATCAGCATTTTTTAACGCTATATTGAGAAAATTGCGCTCACCTGTAGCCATATAGTGGGCGGCAGCGGCTTCATACATGTGACCGGCACAATACAGTTCGTGGCTCATTTTGCCTTCATTCACCCAGCGTTCCGGACCGGCCCAGGGACCGGGGTGCAATGGATCGATACTACGCGCGGTATATAAATAACCATCCGGCTCCTGCGCTTTGCCTACGATAGCGATCAGTGAATCAAGGTAGGCCTGAAGTTTGGGATCCGGATGTTCCGCCAAAGAATAAGAAGCGCCTTCGATAGTTTTATAGATATCGGTATCATCAAAAGGATACACCGTGCAGAATTTGCCCTTATGTTCGGCAGCCATCACAAAGTTTTTCATGCGGCCCGTGCTTTCGCAGCGCGCGAATGAGGCTGGTATAGTTACCGTGCGGTTGACCTCGATACGCGACGTCCAGAACTGGTCGGTCAATTTCACACTGGTAAAAGGAACTGGCTGGATGGGATAATCCTTGCTTTGGGCAAAAGCGGCAGCACTAAAGCAGGTGGCCAACAATAAACTAACAAGCTTTTTCATGATCGCACTCCTAATGATCAAAGGTACAAGCAAATCAACCCCAAAGTATGGTATTTATTAGCCTGTTATTACCGTATTTTAACCTAAAAATTCCGGAAAATAAAATATCAAGGCAAAATAGTGCATGAACTGCTTAGAAGCCGATACCGGCGAACAACCCGGTGTCAATGAAAAAGTTATTGATATTAGGCACGCCATAAACCTTACCGCCCTCGAAGGTGTAACCGGGAGTGCCGTCGCCGCTCGTGCCATCGTCCTTCCAGTAGCCGTAATACCAGTTTTTGTGAAAAGGCAGGTAACCTGCTGTGACATAAAACCCGGAGCTAAAAATCGCATGATGGGCCTTTCCTATAAAAAAACGGAAGCGATTAAAGTAATTCCTGCTTGTCACCCCAAAATAATCGTTGAATGATCGAAGCTGCATCTGTTTTCCCTGCTGGTCTGGTGTTAACATGTAATTCAAAGGGACCGGTCGCTGAATATAGCATCAAATTTTCCATAATCAAAGTTAATATAAGATGCTATAAGGTAATTCGCCGGCGTCAGCCGTTTTCCAAACTCAAAACCGGCTATAAGATAAGGATTTGCCGCCGAAAGATGTAAGTTAACATCCCACTTACCCGCGATAGCGATATCGAAGAGGCCGCTTATTCCCGGGTTTTCATTCTTGTTGTAATTGCTCGCTGCCCAAATATTAAAGGCAGGATTACTGACCGTGGGCTGGTTGATCCCGAGGTCAAAAATAAGCCGCGGCCGGTCTGTGAAGTCGCCTTGTGCAAGTACCCTGCCGCAAGCGCCCAGGCATAACAGGATGGTGATTAGTTTTTTCATAAGGTTTCAATTGATAAAATAAATTTACCATCAAACCTTAATGCCCTCAAAATGAAAGCGGTAACATCACCGATACAATACTGACGAATAAGTAATTATCTGTGTAACAGGTTTGTACAAAAAAATCGATTGATGGAGTAAAACATACGAAAAAGTCATTTAAATTCTTACCCAGGCGACGGCAGCAAGATTTGAAAAAAGCCATTTTAATATAATACCGCTACATATCCGCTATAGGTCAGAGTGTTATTTTTGGCCTTGATAAGATAGTAGTAAGTTCCCGATGGGAGCTGCTTGCCTTTAGACCTGCCATCCCAGGGCTTGCTATAACCTTTACTTTCATAAACCTGCTGCCCGTACCTATCGAATATTTGCACCAGGGCAGTGGCGTCCAAACTAAGCCCTGCAATATTCCATGTATCATTGACCCCGTCGCCGTTGGGAGTAAAAGCGTTGGGTATATTGATATCCGGGCAATCATCTGTTACCTGAATCTCCTGTGTGGCCTGGCAGCCGCTGGAATTGGTCACTACAAGCGTCACTGTTTGCGCATGATCGACTGAAAAAGTATTTGAACCCGGTATGCCGTTCCAGGTATATGATGCCAATCCTGCGGGAGCTGTGATGGTAGCGGTTTTGTGAGAGGGCACGCAAACTTTAGCATTGGGGACATTCAGTACCGGATTTGGCAAAAACCGGACATTAATGTCGGCTTTTCGCGTGCACCCCGCGGCATTAGTTACGGTGGCTGTGTAGGTGCCCGATTGATCTACGGTAATAAGACCGCCTGTTTGGCCGGTGTTCCATGTAATTGTTCCGCTATCGTAATTGACTTTCAGGTCAACAGTCTGCCCGTCGCATAGTGTTGTCGTCACTATCTGCTGTATACTTACCGTCGGCAAAGGCGCGAATTGTATGGCCTGGACTGCGCTTGTCTCGCTGCAAACAGAGCTATCGGTATTCACCTGGTTGGCTGTTACAACTACTGTATAATTACCCGGCAGATCGGTAACGAGCGAGGTTTGGTCTTTACTCTGGCCCAGTAACGTGCCATCACGATACCAGTTGATGGTATATAGCGGATCAGGCTGCACACCGGTAGTTAGGGTTGCATTGTCGCCAACGCAATAGGATAGTTTATCAGTTTTTATTACGGGCGTGGGTATAGACAGCATGGTAACTTCTATTTCGTTGGAAGACACCCACGCACCGGGGCAGGTGCTTGCTTCCACTTTATACTTCCCGGTTTGGGTAACGGTCATTATGGCCGTAGTATCGCCATTCAGAGCCCCGTTTGTATACCATCGGTAGCTGTAGCCGGGATTGCCGTCAACCTGCAGGTTGACCGGCGAGCCGGCACAAAACTGAGCCGTGGCGGGGAACTGGCTGGTAAAAACCGGACCCGGTGTAAATGTCAGCGTAACCGTATTAGAGGTCTTTGTGCAAGAAGTGGTATTACTGCTGACCATCACTGAATAGTTACCGTTATTAGCCGTTAAAATATTGGTTTTATCCTGGCTCCCGGCGATAAGACTGCCATCTTTATACCAGTTAATAGTATAGCTCGCATCAGCAGGGATGTTCAGGGCTACCAAAGCGCTGTCGCCTGCGCAGTAAATGTTTTTAGCTGAGCTTATAACCGGCCCCGGCAGGTTGACCAGGTCGACCTCTGTCTCTTTAGACGGCACCCAGCTGTTGATACACGCACTCACCTCGACTTTGTATTTACCGCTTTGTGTAACCGTATAATTGAACGTTGTATCGCCATTTAGTGCTCCGTTGGTGTACCACCGGTAATGGTAAGCCGGGTTATAATTGGTTTTAAGAGTTGTCGAAGTACTATCGCAATATTGCAGCTTGTCAGGATAATTGAAGCTAAAAACCGGCCCGGCTTTCGTGATCACAGTAAAATGATTGGTTTGCACATGCACATTTTCGCAGGAAGCGTAGATGACCACGTAATAATCGCCGGGCGCTGTGACATCCAGGGTGGGGCCCGTTTCGCCCGGTATATTTACCCCATCTTTTACCCATTGAACAGCGTCTGTAGTGGTAATAAAATAGGGCAGGTAAAAATGTGCGGTGTCTCCCTGGCACAGGTTTACTATTTTTGAAGTATCAGGAAAAGGCAGGTTTCCGCATTGAAGAACCTGCAGTTGCGTTACCGGATCAAGGTACTTCGCGTAATCCGGTTTGATCAGATACAGGCCATTGTTACAGGCTAACCATATATTGCCTTCGCATCCCTTGTAAATGTCGTCATAGTGGGATGATGTACTATTGACACAGATATCATTTACGGCCGTATTTCCAATAACATCAGAATGGAACATGGAATAGAGATGAAGGTTGTTGGTTGTAAAATTGCCGTATACCGAGCTGCTGAAATAAAGACCGTTATCGGTCCCAACCAAGAGATTTTGTTTCGCTATCGTTAAGGGATAGCTATTATAAAGAGGGTTTCCAAGGGATGCAAAACCAAATACATCCGTTATTTTGTTAACCTTAATATTTTGCAGATAGTGGTCATAAGGCCTCGGATACCCATCAAAATCGGAAGATTCTCCAAAAAATCCGTTTTCATTGCCCCAAAATACGCCTGTTTCATAAAAGCTTCCGAATCCCGGGCTTATCATATAAGGTTCAGTGGTTAGTGCCGTCAAAATATTGGGGCCACTGACCGGGTTTAGCCATATCGTATATGTCATACCTCCGCCCTGCCCATAATCTGCAATTGGTATTAAAGGCTGAGCATTGTAGTTCGTTTCCCCGGTAAACCTGCGGTAAGTCGCCTCAAATATTTTTCCGCCAACACCGTTGACAAAAATGAAATATTGAAGTTGCTCGGTTACGGGATTATAGCTTGCCCGGCCCTTGAGAGTGCCTATATACAAATATCCTGTACCAATATCCCCTGAAGCGTTGCCTATGCCAACGGAGTTAACGGTATCGGTCAGCCCGTCGGTGGCTCCGATGGTTATTAGAATACCCTTTTTATATTCGACCACATTCGTTGAATTTGTCGCAACAAAGACCGTATCCTGGTTCAGGCCGGCTATATCAATAAATTGCAGATTATGGTATTGAGCAAACTGAGGGGTATAGTCATCAACTGTCAATGTATTGCTGTTAACCCGGTATACCTGGTTGTTATTTGCCAGCACCCACAGGTAAGGGTCATAAAAATCCCGCCTGATCTTCAGGATGTTCTTTCCCTGCAGAAGCGTATTGGTCAGTGTAAAGTCCACATCCTGTTGCTGTGCACACACGTGGGAGCACCATAACAACATCAACAAAAGGGATAATATGCGATAAGGCAACGCCATGAGCGTAGCAAGTTATGACATTTTTGGCAGATAACATGTTTTAACTTTTGTAGTTTACCTCGGCCTGCTAAAACTTTCGTGTGGAAAATATTCTGGTGCAGAACATTTTCTTTTTTCTATAAAAACCCTACATTTAGTACCGGAAACCAATTTGATTATGAAAAGAAAACTACTTATTTCTGCCGCATTATTATCCTGCTTTATTTTTATAATGGCCGTTGTGGCCGACCTAACCGGAAAATGGAAAGGCGTGATCCATACTCCAGACGGTTCGGAAATACCCGTAACCTATAACTTCAAGGTGGATGCCGACAAGTTAAGCGGCACTGCCGAGTCCCAGGCGGGGACGGTGACTATTGACAACGGCAAAATAACCGGGGATACTTTCAGCTTTAAGGTTACCGTTGACGGCAATGATTACCCACATAAAGGAAAAATATATGCGGATTCATGCGGCGTAGATATTGACTTTGGCGGGAGCCCGGTTCATTTCACGATAAAACGCGACACAACCAAGTAATATTCAACCCAAACAAGTTCATAGTAAAAGGCCCTGCCAAGTGCAGGGTTTTTTGTTGGAATTATTTCATATTTTTAATCAACCAATTAACTCATCAAACCATGAAAAAGAAGATATTATTTACGGTCGTTTTGCTTGCATCTTTTGGCGCGGCTTTTGCATATTTTGCGGACATCAATGGCAAATGGTCTGCAATGCTGAGAGGCCCTGATGGCAACGAATTCCCCATCAGCTATACCTTCAAAACTGACGGAGCAACGCTCACAGGTACTTTGACATCGGAAATAGGCACTTTTGATATTTCAGACGGGAAAGTCCAGGGTGACAGCTTATGGTTCACCGCCAATGTCAATACCATGAAGATCAAAAACAAAGGCAAATATTACGCCGATGGCGACTCGATAAGCCTGCGGGTGGGCACGAGGTCGACACACACAACCTTGAAACGCGCGGATAAATAGTGATTCACCGGCGAAGGCATGGGGTTTTTTGTAAAAATCTAATACACTGTAACATACTGCATAGCAGTTAGTCTCAATAATAAACCACTTCAAACCATCATTAGTCATGAAAAGAAAGATACTCATTACAACCGCATTCCTGTTTATTTTTGGAGCAGCCTTTGCTTACTTTGCCGACCTGAATGGCAAGTGGTCGGGCATGCTGCTTGCGCCTGACGGTAACCAGTACCCATTAAGCTATACTTTTAAAGCAGACGGCGACAAACTGACCGGTACCGGCGAATCCCCGCAGGGCGCTATTGACCTGACCAAGGGATCAATAAAAGGCGACAGCCTTTTCTTCCATATTGACGTTGGCGGCGTGGATGTGCCAAACACCGGCAAGTACTATACCGAAGGCGACTCCATCAGCCTGACGCTGGATTACCAGGGCATCAAAATGCATACCACGCTGAAACGTGCGACCGATAACAAATAAGTGAACCATATACAATAGTTTTCATAGAGCCCTTCCGCCAGTTTTTGACGGAGGGGCTTTTTGTTGAAGAAAAATTACAAATAATGTAACCTCTCGCCTCTAATCGGCGTCATTGTAAAAAACTCGAACCATGAAAAGAAAAGCTTTATTAACGACGGTGTTAGCATTCATTACCGCTATCGCCATAGCAGCCATCGCCGACCTGAACGGCAAATGGAAAGCTTCATTAAAAGATCCCGACGGCAATGATCACCCATTACACATGGTTCTCAAAGTTGACGGGGATAAACTAACGGGAACAGCACAGGCTGACGGACCGGCATTAGATATCCAGGAAGGCACGCTTACAGGTAACGATTTCACGTTTCATGTTACCGACCAGGATGGCAACGTTATTCCTATAGATGGCAAATATGTTGCCCAGGGCGATTCCATTTCGTTAAATTTCCAGGACAATGGCGCCAAATTTCACGCCACATTTGTAAGAGACGGCCAATAACATCCTGGTTCGGATTTTATAAAAATTCCGTTGTAAATAAGCAGCACGGTTTTACCTTTGCGCCATGAAGTACAGGGTAACAGCCATGCTGCTTATTTTTTGCATTATGGGCAGCAGCTTTTCGCGCTTTGTGGTGTACGCCGGCTTCGAACTCAACAGGAATTACATTGCTGCCAAACTTTGCGAGAACCGGAACAAACCCTGGCTCCATTGCAACGGGCGTTGTTACCTGGTTAAAAAGCTCAAACAGGCCGAAGAAAAACAGGCCGCCAACGAGCGCGAAACACAAAAAAACCTGGTACAGGAAAACTACTGCCAAACACCCGGCCAGGTGAAATTCTTCACCCGCGTTATTGCGGTAATGCGGATTCCCAACAACCGCATCCATTTGCCTGATGGCCATGGATCCATTCTGCGGCCGCCGCAATTAGGCTGACCCTTTTTTTCCTTTATTACCAAATTAACCGGCTTGCCTTGTAAAGGCAAGACTGATGATTTTTATTTTTTATATATTTTTATGAAGATAAAACAAGGCAGTATATTACTGCTTCACATCATATTATTATTGACTTGCCCTTTCGTAAAAGCAAGTCCTCCCTTCAATGGCCATATAACTGGAAAAATAACCGAGAAAGCCACAGGCAAAGCCATAGCAGGTGCAACCGTCACCATACCCGATCTTAGGGTTGGAACCAGCACCGATGCAAATGGCTTGTATGTACTGAAAAACCTGCCCACTGGTAAGTATTTGCTCCAGGTAACCTGCATCGGGTATGCCAGCGTTACTGAAAGCATCGATCTGGCGACTGTAACAAACGTCGATTTCAAACTACCAACGTCAAACTATGAACTTGCCGATGTGGTAATCACGGCCCTCGGTAACACTATTACGCGCCAGCGAGCAACGATACCGATAACGGTCGTCACGCACCAGATGATCGATGAAAGCAAAGCCAATACAGCGATCGACCTGGTTTCTTCTCAGCCGGGGGTGAATGCGACTACAGAAGGGCCGGGAACCACCAAGCCGCAGATCAACGGGTTAGGTTTTGACCGTGTCCTGGTGCTTACCGACGGTGTACCGCAGGAAGATTTCCAATGGGGTGACGATCACGGTATCCTGATCGACCCATACGCAATTAATGATGCCGAGGTGATTCGCGGGCCGGCATCGCTGCAATACGGCGCCAGCGCCGAAGCAGGTGTGATCAGCTTTAAATCAGAGCCGTTCCCTCAAAACGGCAATGTTACGGGTAATGTACTTACCGAGTATCATACCAATAATGGTTTTCTCGGCACCTCCGTATATGTTGCGGGTAACAATAATGGCTTTGTATGGGATTTCAGGGGAAGCGGCGAAGCGGCGCATGATTACTCCGATCCAAAAGACGGTTACGTATGGGGTACGGCCTGGAACCAGTTCAACGGCAGGCTGCGGCTGGGCATCAACGGTTCATGGGGCTACTCGAGGTTTACCTTCAGCGCATTGCACCGGCGCATACAGGTGCCCGATGGCAACCGCGACAGTACCGGCCGTTTCATTTTCGACACGCCGGTTGACGGCAAGGTATACCCCACCTGGTCAGATTTCCATTCCTATTCCGCAAAAATAGCCGGCGACAAGCTGCTGGATGAATACCAGGCCTGGTGGCAAAACAGCGTCAACATCGGCAGCGGAAAACTGGGACTTGATATTGGCTTTACCCGGAGTGTGCACCACGATATTGATTCGGGCTATGTTGGAACAGGGAACTTAAATGTGAACGATATCCCATATTCGTTAAAATACCAGTTAAACGGCGCTGATTCCACCCTGAAGCTTACGACCGGCATTAACGGGATTTATGAGATACAGAAAAGCGGCGCAGAACCACCGGCCCCTTATATAGGTGATTTTGCAATACCTGATTATACCAACTTTGAAATAGGCGCGTATGCCATTATAGAAAGGAATTTTAAAAATTTGACCCTGAGCGGCGGACTGCGTTTTGATGGAACGGATTTTAAGGGAGACCCCATGTATTTGACTAATTCGGGCACGCCCCAACAAGCCATTGTGCCTGCAGGAACGGCAGGTGCGATGCAACAGTTCGCAGGTTTTAATAATACTTATACCGGGCCATCAGGAAGCATAGGCGCATCTTATCAATTGCCCGATAACAATTATCTAAAATTGAATTTCTCAAAAAGCTTTCGTGCCCCGGCAATTAACGAGTTGACGAGCAATGGTCTTAACATAGGTTCAAATGCCGTTCAGCTCGGCAATCTTAACCTGAAAGCTGAACAGGGATACCAGGTTGATCTTGTATACGGCTACGATGGTAATGATGTGAGCCTTGAGGCGGATGGTTTCTACAACCACATCAATAACTTTATTTTTGCCGACCGTACTGACCAAATCTCAGACGGCTACCCCGTTTATGAGTATGTGTCGTCAAACATCGCAGTCCTCACAGGTGTCTCCGCCTTCCTGAACATCCACCCTGCGGCAACGAAATGGTTTGAAATGGATAACGGGTTTACTTACATCTATAGCCATATACCCAACGCAGCCGATTCAGCAAGTCATTTGCCCTGGATACCGGCGCCGCATTTATTGTCGGAATTTAAATTCCGGCTCAACGATGCATCGCATTCGATGTTAAAACGTACCTACTTCAAGTTCGGCTTGCAGCACGACTGGGCCCAGAACAATATTTATAGCGCGCTGAACACCGAGATACCTTCGGCTGCCTATACGCTTTTTAATGCAGGTGCGGGAACCGATTTCGTCAACCCAAAAACAGGCAGGGTTATCTGTTCGCTCTTCATTAACTGCACCAACCTGACGAATGTGGGCTATGCGGACCACCTGAACCTGGCACAGTATTTTTGGTTCATCAATGGGAACCAGCAAACTGTTACCAGGCAGAGCCAGGGTATTTACAATATGGGACGTGATATCAGCTTTAAGCTGATATTCCCTTTTGGCGGCAATAGTACAACGAGCAGAACGAGGGGTAATTGAAGCAGCAGACTTGCGAAGTTTAACTCGGAGTTGTTTATTTTTTAAAGGCCTCGTTGAGGGCTTCGCCGTTTAAAAACTTCGCAAGTCTTTTAATTCCCGTCCCAAAGCAGGCTGCCCGGATGAAAATGCAGCCACGAATGGCGGTATTCCTGGTAAGCCTGTATTTTGGCGAGGTGCTTGCCTTTTTCCGGACCAGAAGTACATACGCCATCCCAATTCCATACAGACGAAGTTTCGCTGTCGATGATATTGCCTGCGGTATCGATAATAAAATTCAGGTCTTTGCCATCAACATGGCGGTTCCAGGCATGGAAGGTCAGGCTATCATCTTCAACGGCAACGAATAATGGGGTGGCGCCAACTCTGTCGTCCAGGAACCATTGTTTCTGCAACTTCCGCCAATTGTATGCTTTGGGCTGCTTATTTATGATTACGCCCAGGTACCAGCTTTTGCGCATCAGCGAATCTTTATTTTTCAAAGTCGAGTCGTGGTCGACAGCCTGTACACGGTCATAATTTTTCAGATCGGCATAGTCTTCCTTGAAATGATCATCGGGCTGAAGTATCAATGAACCTGGATGTTTGTCCAGCCACGATGCAAGTGTGGATTGTTCATACGGCAACTCGTTCAGATGCGAACCTTCCATAGGACCCACAGCTGCCTCACCCGTCGCCTGGTACCACCATGTACCCGATCCTTCATCTTCGACTATAGCGTTATAATGCCTGGCGCCCACGAGCCTGAAATTCTGTCTCATACCGTTGACCAATGGGCTGTATACCCTGCCTGTACGGCACATGGTGCAATAAGTAACCAGCACCGGAAGGCTGCCGACATTATCCTGCACTTTATGGTGATAACCCAAATAGATCAGCGGATAAGCCTTTGCCACGCCATTGTTGACAAAGCCCAGTACAATAAGGCTTTCGGGTACCTTACTATGTATTGCATCAGCAAATAGCACAGTCTTCGGCTCTTCGAACATGCTGGATGCCTTGTATGAAATATCCGTCATATACAAGCTGCCAAGCAAAAGCAGCAACACTGCTCCCTTGAACATTCTGCCACGAAGGGAATTCTTCCCGAAATATCTAACCAGGTACCATAAAACTAATATCCCGCCAACGACACGCAGCGGGAGAATTACCTTTTCGATATAATAACAGAATTTGATCGCCTCGATATCCTGGCTCCCGGGGAACGGCATCAGCAGGTACGCATGCACCAATCCCGGCAGGAACAACAGAATGATGCCTGACCAAAATAAAAACGGCTTGGTGTTTCTTCTCATCTGATTGGTTAGGAAAACTAAGTTATTGATTAATTTGAAAAAAGCAATTCAAAAGGCCATGGTAGCATTTTTACTTTCCCGTTACTGACAGACCAGGTCTGCGGCATAGTTTTGGTACATCGCGGAATATGGAAAAAATGAAAGTAGAAATTTGGTCGGACGTGATGTGCCCGTTTTGCTATATCGGTAAACGCCGGTTCGAAGCGGCATTGGAAGAGTTTGGCCATAAAGACAATATCGAGGTGGAATGGAAAAGCTTCCAGCTTAATCCTGACCTGGAAACCGATCCGAAAATCAATATCAATGAGTACCTCGCCGAAAGAAAAGGGATAACACCTGATCATGCCCGCCAGATGAATGACTATGTCACCAATCTGGCGGCTGAAGTTGGCTTGAAATACGATCTCGACAAAGCGATAGTAGCTAACAGTTTTAACGCGCACCGCATAGGTCACCTGGCCAAAAAGCATGGGTTAGGCGATGTTATGGAAGAAGCTTTATTCAAGGCTTATTTTAGCGAAGGCAAAAACACGGATGATAAACAGACCCTGGTTGAATTAGGCGTAGCCGTCGGACTCGATCGTGATGAACTCATTCAAACACTTGAAAGCAACGCTTTTGCTGATGAAGTAAAGCACGATATTGCCGAAGCTCAATATTTGGGCATACAAGGCGTACCCTTTTTTGTGATGAACAATAAGTACGGCGTTTCAGGCGCGCAAGCTGTTCCGGTATTCGCGCAAACGCTCGAAAAATCTTTCGGCGAGTGGCAGCAGGCAAAAAATAAGCCACAATTGACCATAATTGAAGGTGAAAGCTGCTCGCCGGACGGCGATTGCGGTTAATCTTTGCGTATTATCACTACGTCTAAAATGAGCCATTGCATTTACAATGCATTTTAATATCTTTGTGAATACTTAGTGTATTTTTTACACTAAGTTTCAAAGGATACGAATATGGATGGCGCAATAAAGCAGGCAACCCGATCTAGATTAGCGCTCAGGGTGGCGGTAGGGGCTTTCTTTTTCATGGCGGGTCTAAGTTTTGCCAGCTGGGCTTCGCGTATCCCGGCTATCCAGCAAAAACTGCATTTATCGGAAGCGGCACTGGGTGGCGTATTGTTTGCCATCCCAGCCGGATTGATGTGCTCCCTCCCGTTCACCGGCTGGGTGATCACCAAAATAGGGAGCCGGAAATTGCTGATCGCAGCTATTATCTTATACGGTTGTTTGCTAACTGGTCTGGGCGCGGCGCAAAATGTTTATGAGCTTGTTGCCTGCCTGTTTTTTTACGGGTTCGCCGGAAATGCCGTTAATATTGCGGTAAACACACAGGCCGTAGCAACCGAGAAACTTTATGAGAAACCTATCATGGCTTCATTTCACGGCATTTGGAGCATGGCGGGGTTTACCGGCGCGGGTATCGGTATCTTCATGATCGGGAAGAATATTGCCCCGTTCCATCACTTCATTTTTATCCTCGTCCTTATGCTGGCGGGCGTTATTTATTTTTCGAGAGACCTTGAAGACGACAGCAGCAGGGCATCCGAAGAAAAAGTTGTACTGAGCATCCGTGAACGGCTTCACTCAATGGTGCCATTACTGAAATTAGGTGTCATAGCATTCTGCTCGATGATATGCGAAGGAACGATGTTCGACTGGAGTGGTGTATATTTCAGAAAGGTCATACTGGCGCAAAACGGCTGGATCGGTGCAGGATATTTTGCGTTTATGTGCACTATGGCGCTTGGCCGGTTTATCGCCGACCGGTTTGCCGGGAAATATGGATTAAAGCGCACCTTGCAATTAAGCGGGTCGCTTACAGCCACAGGATTGTTGATATCCGTACTGTTTCCTTACCTTCTGCCGGCCATATTAGGCTTTATGCTGGTTGGTATAGGCGTTTCATCGGTGGTGCCCATGATCTACAGTTCAGCCGGGAAAACTTCTGTTATGTCACCCGGGGTAGCCTTGACCGCTGTTTCAACTATCGGGTTTTTAGGCTTTCTGTTCGGCCCCCCGGTTATCGGTTTCATTGCCGGGATAGCGACTTTAAGAGCATCGTTCCTGCTGATAGCCTGCATGGGCATGAGTGTGGCCATTATTTCGAGCCGGACTAACCTGCAGCATTAAATATTTATTCCTCATTAAGATCTTCTTCGGTTGGATTCAAAATATATTCGAACAACTCGGCATTGTTTTTAAAAATAAACTTCAGCCGTTCTTTAGGCTCATGATTATCCAGCGAAAAACCAGCTATCACTTCAGGCACCCGGTCTCTGATCAACTTCAAGTCTGTAACATCTGGCATTTCTACGACAATGTCTTTATCCAAGGGTTCAATTTTCCAATCTTTCAGGTTGGCAGCCTTCAATACATCGATCCATTTTTGCTGGTAAGTGTTCACTGTTATCTTTTCTTTTAGAAAGAAATAGCGGTCAAAAATGTTTTGTATTTGGCTTTATATGCTGCCATCGGCAACCAAAAATACAACTCCGTAGGCAGGCACAATAACATTTATTCCACCTTTTTCCGGAGCATTCATTGGCGCAATACCGGTAAAGTTGTCCGGCCCGCCTGCGATCCCGCTTGGGCCCGTACCGTTGATCAGTACTTTACGGGAAAAAGCACCGTCCGGGCCTCCCCGCAGAGTATAATAGTAATAGTTTGTTCCGGGCAGAAAATTGCTGACACCGATAGAAACAACCTGGTCGCTGGAGCCGGTATTTACCAATATATCACCCGCTTGCCCGGATGAAAACATGGATGCATAACTCACAATACTGCTGCTACCGGTAACTGTCGAGGCGACCATCCTGTCGCCAAAATATTTTTGAAAATAATACAGGTAATAAAAGGCCGGCCGCGCCTGCCAGGTCGATGCGCCCGGTTCCGACACATCCGGGTGACTTGAATTATTGAACAAACCCATATCGTCGCCATTGTCCCAGGCATTGGCAATGTCCCAGCGCGCCACCATGCTCACCTTGTTTTTGAGCGATTCGCCCAAAACCATTACGGCATGTATACCGGCTATTTGCGACACCATTTGATTTGACCCTATCGCATTGATATTATACTCGTCCATAGCGATAGGCTTCTGCTTTACACCCGCCCCGGTTGCACTCGATCTGACCCAACTCATCATATTCGCCGTTTCGGGACCAGGCGTGCTTAATACCACATCGGCCGATGAATTTTGCATGTAAGGCGTATAATAATTGTGGACCACGTAAAAATCAGGTGCATCGCCTGCCGCAGCTAAAACGCCCGCATTCCAATCGTCCACTTGACCGACCGACGCCAGGTCATTCGCTCCTGATAAAACAATACCCACGTGTATGGTGACACCGGTCTGCAACGCCGCCGCATGCATTGAGTCGGCAAAAACTTTAAAATGGCCTCCATATAATGCAGAAGTGATCACTTGGGGTTGACCATCCTTGTTAGTGGCCGTATTGATCCGGTAACCCGACTCCCAACTGCCGTACGATTCGTTACCAACCTCCCAATACCGGGTCCTCCCTTTATCATGCCTCACCCAATCAGCTGCCAGGTGCGCGGCGGCTTGAACGGGCTGAGGACTAGTGCCATACCTTGCATAGCCATAATTTACAGTAATTATCCCGGTGCTCCTGGTTTGTTGCAGTAATTGGTAATAATTATCAACCGTCATGGTCCATACGGAAGTGTTATTCCCGTACCAATAGTCCGGAAGCAATAGATTGCCGTTAGCATCCAGCAACCGCGGAGGGGCATCCGGAGGGTCCTGGTCGAAATCGGCATTCCAGAAATACCTGTCGGAAACGCTTCCGCCCGGGAAGCGGATAATATTCGGAGAAAGCGTGTCCAGGTTACCCAGCAATATGGGTTGGTCAACCATTCTTCCTATGAATATGGTCGCATTATTACCAAATATCAAGGGTGACACTTTGGTAATGATCTTGCTCATGTCAATGACCACTTTCACATTGGACGCGGGAGGTTTCGTTGTACTTTGCACTAACGAGGGCGCTGTAAATGTCTTGGACTGCCAGGAATCGGTCAGAAAGAACCCTTGTGTTGCCGCGACCGCCGGATCGGTCCCTTTTTGGATCGTTGCGGGTGTGTTACCGGAAGTAACCGGCGGGGTGGTATCAATCGACACTTTCCTGCATGAGCAAACAAGCATAGCCGCCATAAATATGGCACCGGTCATTTGGTTCTTCACCATATCTCATATACGCCCCGAAGCCTTCCGGCGTTTTCCCGGTTTGGAATTTTTATTTGTGCCCGGATTTACATCAACTCTTTGTAATTCAGCAGGACCGGGCTGAATATTAAAAAAGTTCAGCCCGGTCTTTTGTTTGTAAAAAATCATATTCAAACAACATCGATAAGTTTTTGTAACACATCTATGGCACATCTGCCTATAAGTGATACCTTTGCAGCCATTAATGGACTCTACCAAAGACACAAGTACACCTGCTAAAAGACGCGGCTCTTCTTTTGCGCTGAAACTCGGGAACTTCTTCAGGGAAATGTCCCAGATCAACGCGTTCATTTTCCGCTTTTTCAAGGAAGCTTTCGTACCGCCTTTCGAGATCAAGGAGGTTTTGCGGCAATGTTATGAAACAGGGCTTCGCTCGCTGACGCTGATCAGCCTGACCGGGTTTATCGTGGGTTTGATATTCGCTAAACAGTCGCGTCCATCGCTTGCCAATTTCGGAGCACAATCCTGGCTGCCTTCGCTGGTGTCCATCGCTATTATGCGCGCCCTGGCGCCATTGGTTACTTCGTTAATCGCAGCAGGCAAAGTCGGTTCGAGCATTGGCGCGGAATTAGGCTCTATGCGCGTAACGGAGCAGATAGACGCTATGGAAGTGTCGGGCACTAAACCTTTCAAATACCTGGTATGCACCCGTGTATTGGCGACGACTATTGTTATCCCGATCCTGTCGAGCTATATGGCCCTCGTCGCTATATTGGGTGGGTTTGTAAACATCACGACCAATGAGGGTACAAGCTACCGGACTTATATAGAGCAGGTTTTTGAACCGCTTGGATTTATAGATTTTGTTGCTTCGATAATCAAGGCGATAGTCTTCGGGTTCACCATTGGCATTGTAGGCTGTTACCAGGGCTGGTATTCCAATAAAGGCACCGAAGGCGTAGGAAAAGCAGCAAACGGAGCGGTGGTAACGGCCATGTTCCTTGTGTTTATTGAAGAGATCATCATCGTTCAGATCACCGGCTGGTTCAGGTAATGCAAAAAGCAAAGACAAATATCGATTATAAGAACCCGGTAATTCAGATCAGGGGCCTTTACAAGTCGTTCGGCGATATGAAAGTATTGCGCGGAATAGACCTCGACCTGTACCAGGGTGAGAACCTGGTGGTCCTCGGTCGTTCCGGAACAGGAAAATCGGTGTTGATCAAAATCATATCGGGATTGTTGCGTGCCGATAAAGGGGAGGTAAGTGTGCTGGGCTGTAATATGCGAAAAGTCACCGATGAACAATTGCAGGAACTGAGAGTACGCATCGGATTTTCTTTCCAGAACAGCGCCTTGTATGATAGCATGACCGTACGTAAGAACCTGGAATTCCCGCTGGTAAGGAATAAGAAGAATTTGGGCAGGCAGGAGATCGATAAATCGGTAGAAGAAGTGCTGGAAGCGGTAGGATTATCGCATACCATTAACCAGATGCCTGCGGAATTGTCGGGCGGTCAGCGCAAGCGCATCGGCATCGCACGTACGTTAATATTAAACCCGGAGGTGATGCTTTATGACGAGCCGACCGCGGGCCTCGACCCGATAACCTGTATCGATATCAATGAGCTAATCAATGAGGTTCAGGAACGTTATAATACCTCGTCGATTATCATCACGCACGACCTGACCTGCGCCAAAAGCACGGGCGATCGGATAGCGATGTTGTTAGACGGGCAGTTCCAGCGAATAGGAACCTTTGAAGAGGTATTTGAAAACACAGACGATGATCGGGTAAAACCATTTTTTGATTATAACTTTATAGAATAAAACACCCCTGGAACTTACACAATAAAGACACTACCATTATTATATGGAACCAAAAGAAAACAGGAGAGCACTAATAACCGGCATATTTTTAACAGTGGGCCTCATTATATTCATTGTGGGCGTATTTACCCTTGGGGGATCGAATAAGGCCTTTTCAAAGAATATTCATGTAAACTCCGTATTTACCGATGTGCAGGGGCTGAAAGCCGGGAACAATGTCTGGTTCTCAGGTGTTAAAGTAGGCACGATAAGCAAAGTGAACTTTGCGGGTATATCCAGGGTGAGCGTCACGATGACCGTCGACCCGGATGCACAACGCTATATCCATAAAAACTCCGGCGTACGGATCAGCACCGATGGGTTCATCGGCAATAAGATCATTTTGATCGAGGGCGGCACAACTGACGCTCCGGTTGTAACGGACGGGGATACTTTGCAGTCTGAAAAACAGTTGTCCGTCGACGATATTGAAGCCACGCTCCAGGCAAATAACAGGAATTTGCTCGCCATCACGACTGATTTCAAACAACTGAGCCACAATATATTGCAGGGCAAAGGCACCCTGGGCGCTTTATTAGCTGATAGCGCAATGGGCCAGCAGTTAAAGGCTGCCATGCGTAATCTGCAGACAACTACCCAAACCGCTGCCCAAATGGCTAACGAGTTGGACGCTTTCGGCAAGAAACTGAATACCAAAGGTGGACTTGCAGACAACCTCCTTACCGATACTGCAACATTCAATAAGATAAAAGGCGCGGCATCGCAACTACAGAAAGTAGTTACCAACGCAAATTCAACCGTGCAAAATCTTAATACAGCCACCAAAAAACTTACCACTACAGACAATGCCCTGGGCGTTCTGCTGAACGACCCTAAGGGAGCCGACCAAATGCGTACGACATTGCGCAATTTGCAAGAAAGCTCCATTAAGCTGAACAACGACCTGGAGGCCGCACAGCATAACTTCCTGCTGAAAGGCTATTTCAAGAAAAAAGCTAAGACGAAGGCGGATAGTATTAAAAACGTGGGGAATAAGTAAAAAAATACTTACGAAGTTTTGAAAACTTCGTAAGTCTTATCGATAGTGTATCTGATCAGGAAACTGCCTCCAAAAGTTCATACACATTACTTTCACACTAAGCCTGTTTCGGGCAGTATATCGCCATAAAAACGTCCCAAAAGTTGCAAAAAATTGGTTTTCCACGGACTTTTTCGTCAGGACCGACCAATTTTGTGTGTATATCCTGACGCGATGTAATTCACTATATTACAGCGATATAAGCATTTACTGTTCACGAAAGGGCCAAGTTTATGCACTTTTAGGGCTTAGTGTAAATCTTAAAAATCTAAAAATTAAAGCATTAAGTGGTCAAATATGGTCGAAAGGCGCATGAATGTGAACACATGGTGTAAAAACGATTGTATTGCAGCGGATTTTTGCTGACAGATGCGGATCAATCGTTAAGTTTATGTTCAATTATGTATAGAAATATCTTTTACCTGGCAGCATTATGCTTTATCTTTTCCTCATGTAGGAAGCCACTGACTAGCGAAGCCTTGTATGGAAAGTGGGACTATGTTAAAGTCGAAAACCCAAACAGTCATCCGCCTGACAGCGTTAAGCACGCCGACCTGGTGGCAGCAAGCCCTTATATAATTTTCTCAAAAGATAGTCTGCTCATCTGGTGGGGCGGCAAGGAATTATCGCATGGCACATTTACTGTTGCGGGAGACAGTATTGAAATGAACGAAATACTCCAGGAAAAAACTACCCGTAAGTTTGCTTTTTATGTTTCTAAGCTGACTGATAAAGAGATTATTTTTTCAACACGTGGAGTGGATGGATCTGAGGTAACGGCGGTGAAGAAGTAGGCGGTTTGTGGTTGCCAGTTTGCAGGCTGCCTGTGGTCTATGGACTATTGACAAAAATTTCTCCAAAAAGGTGATATTTCATCCCTAACTTGCACTTAGTAATAAACGAGTGCTATGAATAACCAAAAGATCATAGTGAAAACGGTAGAGGAAAGAGAAAAGCTTTTCATTACACTTTATAAAGACCTGTTCCCCGCTGTGGCGAGATACGTCAGCAAAATGGGCGGCACGTTCGATGAGGCGAAAGACGTTTTCCAGGATGCACTGGTGATCTGGTATGAAAAGGCTGTTGAGGGCACGGTCAATCATGAGAAAGGCTATCTGATAGGTATAGCCAAACATTTGTGGTTGAAGAGATTCCGGGATAATAGCAAGCTTTTGCCGATGGATGGTCTCGACCTGGAAATGGAGGAGGAGATCGAACCGTCCGAAAGCAAAATATTGAGCTTTCTGCAAACAGCAGGTAAAAAGTGCATGGACCTGCTTCGCTCGTTCTATTATGAAGAACTGCCGCTTGCAGACATTGCCGAAACATTCGGCTTTTCAGGCGCGCGCTCCGCTACCGTGCAGAAATATAAATGCCTGGAAAAGGTGAGGGAAATCGTTAAAGAAAAAGCACTAACCTATGAGGACTTCGTTGATTGAAACCGAACAGATAGAAGAGCACGTGCTGGATCTTTCTGAACCGGGTGATGCTTTGATTTTTGAGGCGAGATTATTGCTTGAGCCCGAATTGAGGGATAAAATATATTGGCAGCGAAAGAGCTATCATTTGATAAAACAATACGGCCGGCAACAGCTAAAACAAGAAATAGAGGCCGTACACCAGCAATTATTCAGCAGGCCGGAACATGCCGGTTTCAGGCAAAAGATCATGCGCCTGTTCGCAAAAAAGTAAACCATAACATTATGAAGATCGATAAGAACGAGTTCCGCAAATACGCGGTAGGGCATTGCCATGTCCAAAGTTTACAGGTGGACGAATACATTTCTAAGACCGAAAGCAGTATTAATGCCATGACACCCTATATCATCGAAGAGCGCGAAATGCGTATGGCGCAGATGGACGTATTCTCGCGCCTGATGATGGACCGTATCATTTTCCTCGGCGCGGCTATAGACGACAATATTGCCAACATTATCCAGGCGCAATTACTGTTCCTGCAATCAGCCGACGCAAAACGGGATATCCAAATGTATATCAACTCGCCAGGCGGCTCCGTTTATGCAGGATTTGGCATCTACGATACGATGCACCTGATCAGCCCGGATGTGGGAACCATCTGCACTGGTATGGCGGCGTCTATGGCGGCTGTATTGTTATGTTCCGGCGCGAAAGGAAAGCGTGCGGCTCTCACCCACTCCCGGGTAATGCTGCATCAGCCATTGGGCGGGGTGCAGGGACCGGCGTCGGATATCGAGATAACTGCAAGGGAAATATTGAAGATCAAAAAAGAGCTCTATACCATCCTTTCTAAACACAGCGGGCAGGAGTACCAGAAGATACACGATGTTTCCGACCGCGACTTTTGGATGGTGGCCGAAGAAGCCAAGGAGTTTGGGGTGATTGATGAGGTGTTGGGAGGCGTTTAGTTTACCGGGTTTACATGGTTTACACAATTTCAGGATTTAAACAAGTAATAAATTGATTATCAACGTATTATTAAAATATGGTGTAAACCATCAATAGTTAAAAAATTTACCCTAAATGTAAAACCCGCGATTTATAAAGCCTTCCGACTAATGCGTTGCGCCAATCACCTCAGGGTCAGCTTCGACTTTGTATTTGATATTTCTTCGGCCCGTAAATAAGATCAGGGATGAAATACCCGCAGCAACAGCCATTATGGCTGCCAGCGGTACCGCCGTTTTGCCGCTGAATGTTCCCATTAAGGATGATGAGACGGCGCCTAACCCCAATTGCATGGCGCCTAATAAGGCCGAAGCGACACCCGCATTTTTTGGGAACGGCGCCATGGAAAGCGCGGAAGTATTTGGGTTGGTCATGCCGACGAAGAACAAGGCGAGAAATATCATGGCGATGGTTCCTTCGAGACCAAACCAGCCATTGAGCGAGCCGACCAGGAATATGGCCGAAAAAAAAACCTGACCTATAGCTGATATAGCCACGATCTGTTCACTTTTAAATCGTCTTAGCAACCGGGTATTGATCTGCCCGGCGCCGATAAAACCGACCGCTATGCCGGCGAATACCCAGCCAAATTCGCGCTTACCCAAGCCAAACACATCCATAAATACTAATGGCGATCCCGCAACATAAGCAAATAAGGCACAAAAAGCTACAGAACCTGAAATGGCATAGGTATAAAATTGGGCATTGCGAATGACCGACAGAAAATTGCTAATAATCGGGGCAGGCTTTAATGAATACGATTTATCGGGTTTATAACTTTCCGGAAGCGCAAAGACAGAGGCTAATAAAACTAGCACCGCAATGGCAAGCAGCACCACAAACACTGCCCGCCAGCCAAAAGCCAGGGTTAGATAGCTGCCCGCGGTTGGCGCCAGCAGCGGCGACGCTCCCAGCACTACAAAAAGCAGCGCATATACTTTAGCAATGTCGCTGACAGGAAATAGATCGCGTACCATGGCGATACAGGCAACCTGTGCCGCACAGCCGCCCAGCGCCTGGAACAGGCGCATAGCGATCAGCATATTCACCGAACCCGACGCAAAGCAGCCTACGGATGCAATGATATACAGGCCCAGGCCAAAATAAAGCGGCGCCTTGCGCCCGAATCTGTCCATCAGCGGGCCATAGATCAATTGGCCAAAAGCCAGGCCAATGAAATAACTGGACAGTGAAAGATCAACCCGTGAACTAACTGTATGCAGCGATTTGGCTATATCGCCAAACGCGGGCAAGTACATATCGATCGAGAACGGGCTGAGTGCGATCAGGAAACCCAGGATCAATACGAGGAATGCGTAACGTTTTTTAGTCATGAGCGATGCCGCTAAAGATCGTTTCTATTTTGTTCGGAAAAAATAATAGGATTGTTAAAATTTGAAATTGATGAGTGCAGGGGAATAACAACAGGCATCGATTGTCTGTGAGGACACAGGCAATTGGAGAAGTTACGATGTTTTGGGGTTAAGTTTTTGATACAGTTCACCCCACGTAGCTTCCTTTTCCGGGATGAGTTGATTTTCGCCCGTTTCACATAAAGCCTTCAGCATTAGCAAATGCCTTGCCCAATGAAAATTGCAGATTGTGAAAAACTCTGTCATTTCCGGCCAGCGGCTGTGTTTGAAATTGAGGATACAAACCCCCTGTTTTTCGATGATCCCAAAACTCAGGTGCGTACCCGTCCATAAACCATTCTCATTCACGCATTCCCATTCCACATACTCACCAGGTTTCAGGTCGACGATAAGCATCCGATCATGAGGCACGCCGCCCATTCTGAAAACATTGGTAAAACCCACCTCAGCTTTGATGGTACAATCTGAGATCCACCACTTTGACAGGCCGTCGGCTGTGGTCACCGCGTCATAGACCTTTTCTCTACCGGCGTTGATCCATACCTGGTGAGCTATCGTTTCCATACCACCTGCTATTGGCAATTCAGCATCCAGCGAATGCCGTATTTATCGACAAGCTGCCCGAACGTGGCACCCCAGAATTGTTTGGCCAGGGGCATGATCACAGTACCTCCTTCAGCCAACTGATCAAAAATTTTTTGCGTTTTCGTTTCGTCGCTGAGGCCAATGCTCATGGCGGTGCCATCGCCGTGAATAACCGCTCGTCCGGGCCCGCAATCCGACATGAAGATCGTATTATCATCAAACATCACATTCCCGTGCATCACCTTATTCTTATAATCGTCGGGAACCGGGAAAGAAGGCGCGTCGCTAAAACGGCTTGTAACCCCACCCGTGCCGCCAAATATTTCTTTGTAAGTGTTCAGCGCTTCTTCGCAGTTGCCATTGAAGTGCAGGTATGGTATAAGTTTCATAATTGGATTTTTATGCTAATGTAAGAAGATATTTGAAAGTCAAATTGAACCACCTTCTGAAAAAACCCAACTATTGTTATTACTTTTAGCCATACAGCTTTTAACCTGAATAGCGTCTTTTCCAATGGTTTTACTGACTATCCTTTTTTGCATCATCCTGCTCGTGCTCCTGGTGAGCTGGTTAAAAATAAACCCCTTTATCGCTTTCCTTATCGTCTCTATTACCGGAGGGCTGATGCTGGGTATACCGTTGGACAAGGTCACCAAATCGGTTGAAAAAGGACTTGGGGATACGTTCGGAAACATTGCGATCATCATCTGTGTCGGCGCTATGATCGGCAAGCTGGTGGCGGCAAGCGGCGCGGCGCAACGGATAGCCGGCGTACTGGTCAATGGGTTCGGTATAAAACATATCCAATGGGCGCTAATGCTAGTGGGGTTCATTATCGGTATCCCCCTGTTTTATGAGACTGGTTTTGTGCTGATGATCCCGCTTATTTTTTCGGTGGTGTACCGATACAAATTGCATGCTATCTACATCGGTTTGCCAATGCTCGCAGCCTTGTCAGTAACGCATGGTTTTCTGCCACCACACCCATCCCCCACTGCGTTGGTAAGCATATTCCATGCAGATATGGGCAAAACATTAATTTTCGGGCTGGTACTTGCAATTCCTGCTATTATTGTTGCCGGACCGATACTCTCCAGAACACTAAAAAAGATCGAGGTTCACCCGCTGGCAACCTTTGTAGCTGAGGAAATGCCTGAGGAAAAACTCCCGGGAACCTTTAACAGCTTCTTTACCGCATTGCTGCCGGTAATGCTGCTCATTCTGTCGACCGTCTATCTGAACTTCGATCATAGCCAGGGCATAGTTCACCGGACCGTTGCTTTTATTGGTGATGCACCCATCGTGATGCTGATATCGCTCTTTGTCGCCACCTATACGCTGGGCATCAAACAGGGTATGGACATGAAGCTTATAGGCAGCAATTTAGGACAGGCCGTAAAAGATGTATCGCTTATCCTGCTCATCGTTGCCGGGTCGGGCGCATTCAAAGCAGTGCTGACCGACAGCGGGGCCAATAAGGATATCGCCGCTTTGCTCCAAAGCTTTCATTTACAGCCGCTTGTGCTTGGCTGGCTTATTGCCGCCATCATTCGCATCAGCCTGGGTTCGGCGACAGTTGCGGGGCTTACAACCGCCGGCATTATATCGCCGCTGGTATTGCACGATCCTTCAATCAATCCTAATTTAATGGTGCTTGCCGTTGGCGCCGGCAGCCTCACCTGCTCACACCTGAACGACGGCGGTTTCTGGCTGTTCAAAGAATATTTCAACCTGTCCATCAAAGATACCCTGCGATCGTGGACAGTAATGGAAACCACTGTTTCTATTATCGGACTGATCGGGGTACTTACGCTGAACAAGATCATTTAATTTTTGTCCATAGTCGATGGTCGATAGTCCATAGCGATTATTGATTATTTATCTTTGGAGAAACTATGGACCCTGGTCCACGGACTATAAACTTACAACTATGGAAAACAAAACATATGGCATTATAGGTCTCGGGAAAATGGGCCTGAACCTGGCTCTGCAGGCTGTCGAAAAAGGTTATAAAATAATTGGCTACGACAAGCATACTCCTCCCAACATAACGGAGCCTAATTTAATACTGACCGATAGCCTTAAATCATTAGTACAGGAGCTGCCAAAACCACGAAAGATATTCATTTATATACCTGCGGGTAAGGCGGTCGACGTTGTTATAGGTGAGCTTACTCCCCTTCTTGATAAAGGCGATATCATTATCGACGGCGGAAATTCTTATTGGGGCGACAGTATATGCCGGGCCGAAAAAGCTAAGGAACAAGGGCTGTTCCTGATCGACTGCGGCACGAGCGGCGGGACGAGCGGTGCGCGCAACGGCGCCTGCTTTATGATCGGCGGGGATAAGGAGGCCGTAAAACACGTGGAAGGCTTATTGAAAGACCTGGCTGTTTCCAACGGCTATACGCATTGCGGCGCGTCAGGTTCGGGACATTTTGTGAAGCTGGTGCATAACGGCATCGAATTCGGCATGCTGCAGGCTATAGGCGAAGGTATGGATCTGCTGGAACACTATCGCGAAAAGCTCGACATCAGCGAGATATTATATACCTGGAACCACGGCTCGGTAGTCCGCAGCTGGCTCATCGAGCTCATGAAGAAGCTCTATGATGAAAAGCATGGATTTAATGTCCCGTCCTATGTCGAAGATACCGGCGAAGTAAACTGGCTGGTAGGTGATGCCATGCGAATGGAAGTTTCAATACCGGTAATATCACAATCGGTTATGCAGCTCATCGCATCCCGGGACAAAGACCATACCTCGCCTAAAGCGATCGCAATGATGCGCAATGGTTTCGGTGGGCATCCGTTCGGTACGGATGCGGGTATTGAACATGAAAGGCATTACGGACGTGTTGGGGGTTACCGGGAAGAGAAGTAATGTGCTGATACGCGTATGTGCAGATGAAAGATCAATTATATTAATATGATCAGCTAGCTTGAGCTAGCTGGCGCTTATTAATATAAGTCTTTACGATATTGATAAAATCAGCAAGGTCGAACGGTTTGGTGATATAGCCGTCAGCGCCGGCTTCTTCTTTGATGGCTGCGATGTCCCTGTTGGCTGACATCAGGATCACCGAAGTGTCCTTTAAGTGATCGTTGCTTTTGATGTATTTACAGATATCTTTTCCGTGATAACCATCCAGGTTCAGGTCGAGCAACACCAGGTCGGCGTGGGAGTTATTCACTTTGGTTTCAAAGTCAGCGTACTCACAATGGCTCGATACTTCATAGCCTTCATCCTCCAGGATCATAGTAGCGATATCAACTATATCCTGCTCATCTTCAATGATCAATACCTTCTTCATCCGCTTGATTTAACTGATACTTCTACGCAACTGAAAACAAGAAGGTTGTAACCAAATTAAAAATCCCTCGAATCTCCGTATAACCTTTTGATCGTCAGTTACGTTTAGTAGGTAAAAACCCTAAAATTGAGAACAATTATTTCATTGGCGCCTACAAAAATCTGCACTATCTGCGGAGAGCCTTTTCAGTACAAAAGGCACAGGGGCCCTGTTCTCAAAGTGATAGCCCGCGTCGCTGATATCCGCAAGTATTACTGCCACAATTGCAAGATCAATTATTACGTATACCTGCGCACCAACTGAAAATACCTTCGGCCATGCGGTCAAAAAAAATATTCATAAAAAATCCTTGCCCCGCTTTACTTTGACAGATAAGTCAGCTGTCCCAAATGAGTGCATAAGTGGTTGGTGCGGTTGATGATGATATTCAGCTTATTGCGATGGGGCTCTTTCTCAAAGTCTGCTTCTGAAACCGAATTATGTCTTTTGAACCAATCCCCAGGTTGCGCGGCGTTAATATGCTCTTCGAGTGCTGTATTTACTTGCTTCCAGCATACCCTCAGATCGCCAATCGGTGGCTTAGGTAAACCTGATTTGTCGGGATTTTCTACAAATGCTTCATCAAGCCCGGGATATAGTCTTTCCCGGAAACCCAGTATAGTAAACATGGCGTCGTGTATCGCTGCCATATGGCCCAGCAGATAAACGCCTGTATTGCGGCCCGGCGCCGTTTCGACAGATAACTCTTCGTCGGACAGTTTATCAAATAAAGCACTTAGGCGGGAATTTTGGGTTTGCCAGTTGGACAAAACCATCTTGATAAATACTTGCTTTGGGTTGTTTTGAATGTTTTCCATCTTGCGGTTGTATTAGGTTTCGGGCCAAATATCCACCTACGTTTTTAAAGTAACAACATGCTTTTGTAAACTTTCCGGCGCAATTTTTTTCCATTACCTTTAACCTGCTATGAAGGCATTAATATGCACCCAACCAGGCAGCTTTAAATACCGGGACATCCCCGATCCGGTTCCTCAACCCGGCCACACGATCATAAGAATAAAACGGGTGGGCATTTGCGGCACCGATCTTCATGCCTTTGAGGGCACACAGCCTTATTTCGATTATCCGCGCATCCTGGGACATGAACTTGCCGCAGAGATCGTCCAACCCGATGCTCCTGGCTTTAACACGGGTGAAATGGTTACCATTATCCCCTATTTCAATTGCGGTACCTGTATAGCCTGCCGATCAGGCAAACCAAATTGCTGTGTATCGCTCAAAGTATGCGGCGTACACGTCGACGGAGGTATGGCCGAATACTTTTCGGTGCCTTCTTCATCACTGGTTCATGCCGGAGAGTTAGGTCTTGATGAGCTTGCGCTTATCGAACCGCTTGCCATCGGCGCGCACGGTATAAGACGGGCCGATATAAAAGCCGGGGAATTTGTATTGGTTATCGGCGCCGGTCCGATTGGCCTGGGTACAATGGAATTTGCGCGTATAGCCGGCGGAAAGGTGATCGCGCTGGACATTAATCAAGGACGCCTTGCATTTTGCAAAGACAAGCTGGGTATCGATTACGCAGTAGACGCAACAGCCGGCGTTCCGGAGCAATTGAAAGATATAACCAATGGCGATATGCCGTCTGTCGTGATTGATGCAACAGGCAGCCTGGGCGCTATCAATAAAGGTTTTGAATACCTGGCGCATGGCGGCAAGTATATACTTATTGGTTTGCAGAAAGGCGATATCAGCTTTAGTCACCCTGAATTTCATAAACGTGAAGGCACACTGATGAGCAGCCGGAACGCTACCCGTGCCGATTTTGAAAAGGTGATGGACGCCCTCCGGTATAAGCTGATCGATCCATTAACCTATATTACCCATCGCATAAATTTCGACGGTCTAAAAGATGAATTCCCTAACTGGCTCAAACCGGGAAGCAATGTCATCAAAGCGATGGTTGAACTGTCTTAATTGCCTGAGAATGTGTGGAATTACCGCGCATCATTTACACAAATGTGGGGAGTTGTTTGGACATTAGCGTACATCCGAACCCGTCTGAAATTCTTTATATGTTTGCGCCAATGCATTGGGGAAGCAACTCAAAATTAACTATAGATTACGCTACCTTCCTGATGGACGAAAGACTATACTTTAAAATTAATCCAATTGGCATAATACTTAAATACAATAATCAATAATTAATTGAATAAATATAACTTACTAGCTTTCAATTAGTTAAAATTGTTATATATATTTGGTATAGCATTTGCCTCTACGCTATCAAAATAAAATCCCTAAGATTTATATTATTTATTGAAACCAAAATCACATCAAAAAATGAAATGTTTCATTCTTCTGACCTCAGCGCTGGCCGTCTTTGCTTTGACAACGAAGGCACAAAACAAAGTCGATAATGCTGTTAATAAGGCAAACAACTCGGTTAACAGCGCAAACAACAGCGTAAACAATGCCGGCGCAACTGCTCAAAACGCAGTGGGCACCGCGCAAAACACGGCAACCCAGGCTAAAGGCGTCGCGGACCAGGTTGGCAGCCTGTTCGGCGCTAAAAAGAAAACCGTGGGTTCTGTATTGATTAAAGTTCCGGGCGCAAACAGGGCTAAGATCAAGGGTCTTGCCGCTGTTATTAAAACCGTCAACGGTGTGGATGGTAAGGATGTTGACTATGATGATGCAGCGCAAACCATCACTATCGGCACTTACAAGGGCAAATTAAACGACCTGCTGGACGAAATTGAAAAGAAAGCTCCGACTGTTACCGATAACAACGCCACAACCTCGAAGGCTGATAACAGTATCACTATAACCGGCCTGTAAGAAGATATCAATTTATATTGAGGAGGTCAATAGCGAACGCTGTTGACCTTTTCTGTTTAACGATCAACAAAGACTCATTGACCGATTATATCCAATTTCATACAATTTTATAGCTTTGCGGCTATGAAAAACAGCCGATTCGCAGCAAAACTTGTCACCCGTCTTTTTTTCCTGCTGGCTTTATTCGCAATAATTCCGCTCTTTAAGGTCGATCATGACAAGTTCAGCCGTTTATACTTTGTCACCAACCATAAATGGATATGGATATTCCCTTGCGTGCTGGCAGGCTCGTTTATTACCCTGTTCGTGGGCTGCACAATACAGCGCTATTCCAAGCCTGATTGGAATTGGCTTTTGGTCGTAAATACGATCGTGTTGCTGGCCTACGGTGTCAGCTTATACATAAGAGTATTGCATTTGGTTAGCTGACGTCCATCTCTTTGGGCGTTTTTGAGAGCTTGCCTTTAAGTTTTTTTGGCTCATAGTCGCCGCCAAGCAGCAATCCCCAGGGTTTCAACGATTCTATCCTGTCGAATATGATCTTGATTATCGCCATGACCGGAATGGCCAGGAACATGCCCGAAAGCCCCCACATCATTTCCCCAACTACAATGCCCAGGAAAGATAGCAATGCATTCAGCCTGACCTTTGACCCGACCACCGTAGGTAAAAGTACATTGGAATCAATCGCATGGATAGCTACTACGCTGACAGCAGCCAGCAACGCCTGCTGCGGAGTTCCGGTGGCGAATGTCACCAGCGAGCTGAGGAACAATGCCGTAAAAATACCCACATAAGGTATAATATTAAACAGCCCGACAATGATACCCAACAGTATAGCATATTTGATGCCGATAAGCAGGAAAACAGTGCATGCAACGCAGGATACAATGAACATTTCGAGCAGCAGCCCCAGGATATACTGACGCATGATCCGCTGCACATTCTGAACGATATCAAACACGACCGGCTGATTGTCCTGGCCTGAAACCTCGAGCAGGAATTTGAACAGCAGCCTCCGGTAAAGCAGGATCAGCAAGGTAAAAATGATGATGAACACCAGGAAAAGCATCAGTGAGGATATAGCACCGAATGTAGTGCCAACAACCTCGGTACCTGATGACATGATCTTTTTTGTTGCATCATGAACATAATCCATCTGCTTCTCCATGTTAATGTGGAATGATGATTCGATCCAACTCTGTACTTCACGTACAGAACTGGCGACCTGCTTGCTCAGCATGGGCCAGTCGTTGGCAAGATTCGCAACCTGTGCGCCGATAAGATACATTATGCCGTATATAACAGCAATGAGCGAAATAATGGCAAGCAATGCAGCAGCGCCGCGCGGAAGCCGGATATTCTTCTCAAAGAAATTGGCTACCGGAAGCAGCAAAATGGCAAAAAGCAGCCCGAAAACAAGCGGATCGATAAAATCTTTGCCGAGAATAACCAGGTAACCCAAAGCCACAACGCCCACCAGCACCAGGGCGAGCCGTTCGTAGAAAGGTGCGACTAATTTCTTTACAGTCATTTTTCAGGGGATTAATTGTTTTTCAGCTTCGGTACGATTAGTTGCAGAAAGGTAAGAAAATATTTTTAAGGTTGGTTTAAGCCAATAGTCTTTCGAGCACGAATTCAATTGAAGTATTAATGGCCCGCTGCGGATCTTTGCTGAATTGCCGCGTAACCCTGTTGGCCAGGATAATATTAAATGAAATAGCCTTATGCCCCAATACGGAAGCCAGGCCATAAATGCCGGCAGTTTCCATCTCGAGATTAGTGATACGCTGCCCGGATGACCTAAAGCGTTGCATAACCGTGATCAATTGATCATAGATTACTTTCGCTCTCACCTTTCTGCCCTGAGGTGCATAAAAACCGGGGGCGCTTACGGTGATGCCTTGTTCCAAACCGGCCGAAAGCTTACCGATCAGCTCCCTGTTTACCGCACCAACATACGGAATAAAAGGACTTCCGGCCGGCAAAGAGGCTTTAAACTGTTGAAGTAATCGGACCTGCTCTGCAGTATTGGTATGCCAATAATAGTGCATCAGCGTATCCATCCCAAACGCTGCATCGGAAACCAACAAGCTGTCGAGCTGAATATCTTGCTGTATGGCCCCGGATGTCCCTATACGAATAATGTTTAAACTTTGCTGGCTTTCTTTCGGAAGAAGCGTTTCAAGGTCGATATTAACAAGGGCGTCCAGTTCGTTTAAAACGATGTCGATGTTGTCTGTACCGATGCCCGTTGAAAGCACTGTCAGCCGCTTATTGCCAATCGTCCCGGTGTGGGTCAGGAACTCACGTCTGGTCTTTTTAAGTTCGATACGATCGAAGTGCTTACTGACCTCATGCACACGTTCCGGATCGCCCACTGTGATTACAGTATCGGCTATATCACCCGGCAGCAGGTTCAAATGGTAAACGCTGCCGTCGTCGTTCAGGATCAAGTCGGTTTCGGATATCCTGTTCATCGGACTAAAAGTAAATAACAATCTATTGAAAACTGTTGAGGCCGGGTTTTTGTTAATAAATTATTATCTACTTAAAAACTAAAGCCATGGCAAAATATTCAGAAAAGGCAGGTGAAAAGGTTGAAAAAACCATGCACGAAATGAAAGAAGGCAAACTGAAAAGCGGACGAAGCGGCAAAAAGGTAACCAGTAAAAAACAGGCTGTGGCCATAGGTTTATCCGAAGCGCGCAAGGAAGGCGCAAAAGTGCCGAAGAAGAAAAGTTGACCTATAAAGATTTACGAAGTTTTTGAAACTTCGTAAGTCTGAACCTTATTTTCCGGCAAATGCATCTAATATTTTCATCAACATCACCGCTTCTTCAATAGAACAGGGATTCGGCCCCCCGCCCCTGAAATACTTCACGATCTTTTCGATCATCGGCTGCTGAATATGCTCGGGATGAGTAAAGGTTATCGTTTCGTCGGAATTTGCATTTTCCAACTTTACGAAATTCCCAAAGAAGGGGAAGCTGATGCGGCCTTCTGTGCCTACTATCTCACAGAGGTCAATGGCCTGATTTTCCGCTACATTAAAGCTCCAGGAACCATTTACCACTACTTTATTTCTGAAGACGATCTCACCACAAACATGGTCATCAGCCGGGTAAGTACCGGACTGATTCAATGAATATCCATGAAATTTTTCAGGTTCGCCAAAATAATAAAGCATCAGGTCGAGCTGGTGCGGGGCAAGGTCGTGAAAATAGCCGCCTCCGGACAATTCGGGCTGAACACGCCAATTGGTTTCCGAATCAGCGATCAAATCTGGTTTGATACTCTTCCACATCCTGATCTGCGCGGTACGCACGTCACCGATCGCTTTTTCAGCTAAAAGTTCCTTAATATGCAGGAACATAGGTAACGCCCTGCGGTAATGGGCTACGGTAAGCTTGCCATTATATTGTTTCACCGCGTCGGCCATGGCCTGTGCTTCGGCGGCAGTGCGGGTAACGGGCTTTTCCACGTAAACATTCAGACCCTTTTGCAGCGCGGCGATAGCATATTCCAGGTGGTTCGCCGGAGGTGTAGCGATCGATACTGCGTTTACTTCGCTATCGTTCAAAAGCTTTTCGGCGTCGGAGTACCACCGGTCTACTTTATGCCTGGCAGCGTAATCCGCGGCTTTTTCGGCATTACGGCGCATTACAGCGACAAGCCTGCTATCAGGCACTTTGTTATATGCCTGACCGCTTTTTTTCTCAGTGACATTCCCGCAGCCGATTATACCCCACTTAATGGTGTCCATTTGTTACCAACCTTTCGTGCCGATGGCACGGATTATTTTAATATTATTTCGATTTTATCCAATTCCTCTTTTGAAAACTCGATATTATTTAGGCATTTCAGAGAGTCGGCCAATTGTTCAGGACGGCTGGCGCCTATAAGCACTGATGTAACGCGTTGATCCTTCAGCAGCCAGGCCAGCGCCATTTGGGCCAGTGTTTGACCACGTTCTTTTGCAATATCGTTAAGCCGTCTTGCCTGCGAAACACGCTGATCGGTCACCTGGTTCACCTGCAGGTAGCCGGATGATTTGGCAGCACGTGAATCCTCAGGTATGCCATGCAGATATTTGTTGGTGAGCAATCCTTGTGCCAATGGCGAAAAGGGAATGCAGCCTACACCATCTTTTTCCAGCACATCAAGCAAGCCACCCTCAACCCAACGCTCGAACATAGAATATTTGGGTTGATGAATGAGACACGGTGTCCCGAGCTTCTTTAATATGGTGATGGCTTTTTCCGCCTCATCTGCAGGATAGTTTGAAATGCCGGCATAAAGTGCTTTCCCCTGTCTAACGATCAGGTCAAGCGCGGTCATGGTTTCTTCCAGCGGCGTTTCCGGATCAGGGCGGTGGTGGTAGAAAATGTCGACATAATCAAGTCCCATACGCTTCAGGCTCTGGTCAAGACTGGCCACCAGGTATTTTTTTGAACCCCAATCGCCATAAGGGCCATCCCACATCGTATAACCAGCCTTGCTGGAGATGATCATCTCATCGCGATAGCCACGAAAGTCCTTTTTCAGCACTTCGCCGAAATTTTCCTCAGCCGAACCGGGTGGCGGACCGTAATTGTTAGCCAGGTCAAAATGGGTGATGCCGCTATCGAATGCCAGGTACAATATCTTGCGGAAGTTTTCCATCACATCCACTCCGCCGAAGTTGTGCCATAGGCCAAGCGACACCGCCGGTAGCTTTATTCCGCTGCGCCCGCAGCGGCGATAGATCATATTTTTATAGCGATCTGGGGAAGGTAGATAGGTCATAGTCGGGTCGATTTTTGGTTCGGTCTAAATTAAGATTTTTTGTCTGAACCGGAATCGGCAGAATTCGAGAATTTACATAATTCTGAATGACTGCATTTCGCTTTAAATGATCTCGGCTACCACGAATGTACTGCCGCCGATAAACACAAGGTCGTCTTTTGAGGCGTTGTTTTGAGCCGCCTGCACAGCGTCTTTAACAGAAGGATATATCTCACCACTCAATCTAAAGCTTTCCGCCTTCTGCTTTAAGCTTTCCGCTTGCAAACCCCGTGGAATATCGGGCCTGCAAAAGTAATAAGTGGCGTCTTTCGGTAGCATAGCCAATATCTTGCTGATATCCTTATCATTTACTACGCCTATTACAAAATGTAAGTGGTTGTATGACGTGTTCTGAATATTCTTTAACACCTCCGCGATGCCTTCCGGGTTATGACCGGTATCAGAGATTGTAAGCGGATCATGACTCAAAATCTCCCATCGGCCATGCAACCCGGTAAGTGTTTTTACCTGTTTCAGCCCTGCCCGGATATACTCATCATTAATAGCAAATCCCTGTTTCCGAAGTTCTTCAATTGCGGACAAAGTTGTTTTTACATTCTTCAACTGGTAAGTACCTGTCAGGTCAAGTTCTAAGTTCTGAGTTTTGAGTTTTGAGTTCTTCTTTGATAGAACGATATCTAAATGTTCCCATAAAGCTTCTAACTTCTGACTTTCGACTTCTGACTTCTGACTTCCGAATTTCGATTTCAAAATATCCCATTCTTCGGAAGCAAAACTAATGGGCGCATGCCGTTCTTTGGCTTTTTTGATAAAAATATCCGCCACTTCAGGCTGGTATTCCCCAATCACGACCGGCACTCCCTGCTTAATAATACCTGCCTTTTCCCCCGCTATCAGTCGCAGCGTATCACCCAGCATATTCATATGGTCCCAACCGATATTGGTAATGACTGAAAGCAGTGGCGTGATCACGTTGGTCGAATCCAATCTTCCCCCCAAACCTACCTCGATGACAGCTATATCAACCTTTTCCCTGGCAAACGCATCGAAAGCCATAGCAACCGTCATTTCAAAAAACGAGGGTTTGATCTCTTCAAAATCAGATTTATGTTCTTCAACGAAATCGATCACTGCTTGTTCACTGATCATTTCACCATTGATGCGGATTCGTTCCCTGAAATCGCGCAAATGGGGCGATGTGTAAAGCCCTGTCTTATAACCGGCTGTTTGCAGTATAGCGGCCAGCATATGAGAGGTCGACCCCTTACCATTGGTGCCGCCAATATGGACGCTTTTAAACTTATTTTGAGGATCGCCAAGCCGAGCACAAAGTTCAAGCGTATTGGTCAGGTCCTTCTTGAACGCCGAAGGCCCATCGCGCGTGAACATGGGTAGCTGGCTATAGAGGTAATTGAGGGTTTGTTGATAGTCCATTTTCCCGTTGGCAGTTGGCTGTGCGCTGTTAACAGTTACAGGCGGACAAAATTATACAATTTGCAATTGCCAACTGCGAACTAAGAACTGCAAACTGAGAATTACTGTAACTTAAATATAAAAGTCACATACCCTAACTGAGTATCAGGAGCGTTGCTGGATGCGTTAAGCTTGGCGCTAAGAGCAGCCTTTTCGCATCTATTGAGAAGATCATAGTCTGTAATGGTAGTTCCTTTGGCGCCGGCCGTCGCAGATAACACATTCCCGTTTTTGTCCACATGTATTTCCACTACGATTTTACCAGCCCTGCGATGATTATCGTCCACAGAGGGCCGGCTAACCCAGCTACGGTTGTCCAGGGCCAATCCCCCATTGCCCGATCCTGTACCGTTGTAATTATTTGACAGGTTCGATCCGTTCGGCTTACCCTGGTTACCGGGCGTATTGGTAGTGCCGTCACCTGTACCCGAGGCATTGTTGGTTTTACCTTTATACAAAGCATTCTGGTTCAAAGTAGGCTTGGCCGGCCTGGTCGGTTGCTCGGTAGACAAGGTTTTGTTTGTTACCTTTTTTGCATTATTCACCTCAGGCGCATCTTCAGTATTTTGAGTAACCACCTTTTTATCGTTTTTCTCGGCTACCGCTTTTTGGGGTGTCGGCTCTGCTTTATTTACTTTCGTCGGGTGGCTATGGTTCGGGTGCTCAGCCATTGAAGGCTCTTCCGTACTCATATAGTCGGTGCCCATACCTTTGTCGGTAGTACCATAGTTGACCAGGATGCCCCCTGTACCCATTTCGGGCGGTGGCGGACTTGTGAAAACAATAATATAGCACAGCACGGCCATCACGCCCACAATAATACCCGTCGCCATAAAGGCTTTTGGATAATTATTTTCTTCTTGCTGATATTCTACCATTTTATTTGCATTCGGTAGAGACGCGATGCATCGCGTCTCTACGATTTTGGCTCGGTGGCGAGAACCAATTTAATATTTAATTTTTGCGCTATATCCATTACCTGCACCACATCCTGGATGGCAACCGTCCGGTCGACGCCCAAAACAATGGTCAGCTCGGCGGTTTTTGATTTGTAGCCCATCAGGGTACTTTGCAGATCTTCGACCTTCACCTGTTTATTGTTAACGGTATATTTCAAATCATGACTGATGGTTACCGAGATCGTCTTTTTGGAAACCGCCTGGCCTGACGACGATTTTGGCAGCAATAATTTGATCACATTCGGATTGGTTATTGCCGACGCGATAAGAAAGAACAACAGCAGGAAGAACATAATATCGTTCATCGCCGAAGTATGAACCTCGGCCGATATGCGCCCGTGTCTTTTTCTCAGGTTCATTTGCTTGGCTCTTCTAACAGGTCAATAAATTCTATTGCGTCAGTTTCCAGTTTCAGGATTACCTTATCCACCATCATATTCAGGATGTGGTAACATACATATGCAATAATGCCTACAAACAATCCCGCAGCCGAAGTCACCATCTTCACGTACAATCCACCTGATATAACGCCCATACTGATATTATCTGTTTTCGAGATGTCATAAAATATCTTTATAACACCATAGATGGTTCCCAGGAACCCGAACATAGGGGCTATACCGGCTATGATACCAAGGATAGTTATATTTTTTTCCAGTTTGGATACCTCGATTTTGCCTACGTTCTCGATGGCGCCTTCGATCTCTTTGATCGGGCGGCCGATACGCAGCAGGCCCTTCTGCAGCATTCGTCCCAGTGGCGAGTTGCTGTTCCGGCAAATGGCGACAGCCGACTCCAGTTTGCCTGTAAGGATACTGGTGCGTACCTGGGTCATCAGGTTCGACTCGTCCTTCGCGGCCTTGCGGATGGTGAAATAACGTTCAAAAAATATGATCAGGCCAAGCACGGCCAGCAACCCGATAGGCAGCATGATCCAACCGCCCTTGATCAGCAGGTCGCCGAAGCGCAGTTCGTCCTGCGCCGCTACCTGTGGCAGGTTTTTACCCGCAGTGTCAACCAATTTGTGGGCCGTATCGGTTATTTGTGCTAATAGCATCATTGTTTAATTGGATTATATGGTTGTAATGAAATATCGCCTTTGTTAATTCCTTTAATATTTTTAATACTGTCCTCTTTTTTTGTCGCTTCCTGTTCGTCGAAATAGGTGCCGAGTGTGATTTTATGCAGATTTCCATTACTATGCTGCACTATTCTTGGATTAAGGCCGAGTTTCGAATATTCTGCCATCACTGCATTTACCTTTGATAACGTTTTGAATGCGCCCGCCTGTATTTCGTACCGAACAACGGCATAAGTATCTATTGGGGCCTTAGTCGTACTTGCATCGATCGACGGCGACGGCGTATCCTTTGCATTAACCTTCGCCGAATCAATCTTCTTCACGGGCGCGGGGCCTTTAATAATCACGGTTGTATCAACCGCCGCCTTTTTGCCAAACCATTCAGGCTTATATTGATACGCCACCCCAAAACTCAGTAACCCTGCGATAACCAGCAACAACATGATTATCCATGTCCGGTTCCTGTGCGGGGTTTCAACTTCTTCCTCATATACCGGCTGCGGTATATAGCTGCGGGTATCTGTATACGTCTTCTCCTCTTCGGTCAGTATATCTTCCGCAACAGGCTCTGCAACTATAGGTTCCGGTGTGGGTTCATCAATAACAGGCTCCGGTTTTGCCGCAACTTTTTCTAACGGAGTCGCCGTGGTTGCACTTTTATTCGCTTTTATTGGCGCAAGTCCGTAGAACGAGGGATCATTACTTACATAGGCCTTGTCCGATTTAAAGGTGAGCATTGAATACTCATAGAACAAATGGCCCAGCCCTGTGATATCTACCTTATGCTCCGCGGCCTGTGTTTTTAACCCGATGGTATATTTATCTATAAAATATTTTGCGGAAGCAGGGGAAATATTTTTTTTATCCGAAATGTAGGCTGCAAGGCCGTCATCTTCCTTCGGCTGCGGATCGAAGACTATTTCGTGATGCGGAGGATAGAATCTTCTCTCGTTCTCGTTATAGTACCCGCTAATGCGTTTCTGCTGAAAGAAACCAATCCCCGGCACATTTACTTCGCCCTTTAACCCTAACAACTCATTTATATAGATGGCCAGATCCATTCAACTGATTATAAACCAGGTATATTTCACAGTTTAGAAATGTACCCCAACACCGCCAAATATATTAAATCCGTAGTTAGGATAGTATAGCCATACCTGATTTGTTGTATTCAATATATTATTCACTTGTCCGAATATTGAGAACGTGCCGTTTATTTTATATTCTACTCCGCCGTTCAAGTCAGCAAAACCTTTGATGGGGATAAAAGTAACTGTTGTAATTGGACCGGTTGGACCGTTTGCCACAGCAACCGATCTGTCAAATGTATTGCCCCTATACAGCAACGTCGCATTGATATTCAGCTTATCAGTAATGTGGATAACAGTACCTGCTGTCAATTTGAATTTCGGCAGGTTCCACGGCTGGGCTTCCGTCGCCAGCACATAGTTCCTGAATTCAACACGGCCGAACAGGTCGAAATCGTCCGATGCTTTGAAGTCCAGTTCGCCATTGAAGCCGGTGATACGCGAATTACCATTGTCATAAATCACCTGGAAGGTATTATTGGTACGGCTCGCGTTAAAATTATTTACAAACAAAGGCAGGTCCTTCACGCTATTGCGGAATACAGTCGCCTTAAAGCCCAAGCCGGGTGCCAGCGTGCCTTTCAATCCCACGCTCAGATCGAGTTTATCGATTGAGTTCCTGATTGTAATCTCCTGGCCGATATAAGGGTTGATGACCGAAAAATCGCGCAGGGATGATTTGTTTACGTCACCACTAACTTCAGCAAAAATGCGCACATATTTAGGTATCACCTGGAACTCTGCTTTTACCGCTGGAAACACAAATGCACGTGATGAGAAGCCAAACTCCCTTGCCAGGTTCAAACCAGCATCGACCTTGTAATTGTCGCCCTGGAACTTCAGGTATGGATTCAGTCTCAAAATATTGTTGCTGATCGAGTAAGCGCTATCCTGCTGCGTGCTCAGGTCAAGCGAAGCGCCCAAACCGGCATAAAATTGGTTGATGGTCTCATTCAAAAAGCCCGTAAGCACGATGTTATTTTCTTTCGCCTGGAAAGCATCGCTCCAGACATAACCATTCAGCTTTACGGCATAGGTAAAAGCATTGGTTGTATCCTTAAAGTTTTTAGTGATCTCGCCTTCGCCGCTAAAAGTATTGAAGTGCTGTGCCAGCGGCGTAAATGCGCCGGGAGGATTGGCCTGGTCGAAGCCATAAAAATTGGTACCCAGCCTGCTGAAATTGAGTCGTCCGGTGAAAGAATTCTCGTCGGTTACGCCCCTCGCAAATACACCCACCTCGTCCCTGATCTCATTTTGTTTATTTAGGGCCGAGCTACTTTGCGCCAGGTGTTTGGCAAATGCACCCAATTGCACGCTTTCATCCTTGCCATTATTTACGTAAACTTCTCCGTAGGTGGTCTTAAAATTGCCCAGGCCCAGCCTTGCATAATTATTAGTCAGCACAGAATCCTGCTCTGGCGGCATTTTCATTGCTTCCAGTTGCTTAATGTCCGTGTTCCGTTCCAGGCGTTTATCCAGCGTAACATAGGTCAGCGGGGCCTTGAACGGCGTCTTGTCCGACAGATCGGGATTGATACGGATCTTTACCGCGTCGGCCAAAACTGGCTTATAGTTCGTGGTTACGATGATCTCTTCGGTCAGATTATTTTCATTGCCTTTCTTCGTTGTATCCTCGGCCGTTGAAACGGCGGCTTTCTTTTCGGCAGATGTTTTAGCCGGCGCCTTTTGTTTGGTTTTCGCGGGTTCCTTCTTTTTAGGCTTATTCTGTGCATGAGCCGGAACAACGTAAAATGCTATGATCAAGCTAAGCAGTGTGTATATATATTTGATCTTCATTTCTCTATCCTCTTAGCTTAATTATTCTTGGTTGTATCGGGCTGGGTAGTGCCGGTATCCGGAGCTGCTTTCTGCTGATTTGCAGGCGGACTCTTTCGTCCTTTACCGCCGCCCAATTGATCCAATTTTTGTTGTGCAGCCGGCAATATATCATCGTTGCCTTTATAGTTATCGAGCACACTTTGCAGCGTTGCCTTTGCCTGGAAGTCGTCTTTCATCGCTACATAATCATCTGCGAGTTGTATAAAGGTCTTGGCTACCCAATAATCATAGTTCGGCAGTTCTTTCACCAGGTCGAAACAGGTTTTCTGCGAAGTTTTATAATTATGCTTCAGGTATTCGATATTGGCGATATTGTATTTCGCTTCGGCTGCCTCGATGGTTTTGGTATTGTCGACCGTGTACTGGAATTCCTTCACGGCAGAAGCAGTGTCGCTCTTCAGCAAATAAGCCTTACCGGCGAATAACCCCGTTTTGAATTTATCCAGCTGCGATGATTTTTCGTAATTGCGCACCAGGTTGACATATTTCAGCACATCATCCGGCGCATTCATATGGGAATAGCACATCAGCAGGTTATTGATGGCAAATGCATAATCCTCTTTATACTCCGACGTTGTTTCGAGCTTCTTCAGGTAAACTACCGCGTCGTTATACCGTTTTTGGGCGATGTACAGCCTGGCCATACTGATGAGCGACTTTTCGGTATAAGCGCTGGTCCAGTCGTTCAGGATCACGTTATAGTCAGCTACAGCGTCATTCGGTTTACCCAATGCCACTAAGCTCTCGGCGCGAATAAATCTTGCCTGCTTTTCGTAGATTGGTTTAGTGGGGAACTTATCAAAGTAAGCATTCACCGCCTGGATAGTTCCTGCGGCATCACCCCGCAAGTACAGGCTATTGGCAGCGTTGAACATTATATCTTCCTGCTGTGCCGCGGTATAATTTCCGATAGGTGTAGTAGCCGCATACGATATAAATGTCTGCGCATCACCCTTATCGGTGTATATCTTCTGCATTTGCTTCATGGCCTGCTTAGCCTCATCGGTTGAAGGGTAATCAGCCACTACCTTTTTGAACGATACGATAGCCAGGTCATCGTTGCCGGCGTTGTAATCTATCAGGCCCATTGTTACCAGCGTACGCGGGATATAGCTGCTGTGCGGGTACTTTTGTATCATATCCAGCAGGTCGGCCTTGGCAGTAGCGAAATCGTTCTTCAGGAAGTAAGTATAGGCGATCTCGAATGAAGCGTCATCCGCATAATCTGAATTAGGGAACTGGCTTAGCACATCATTCAGGGTACTGATCTTAGTATCAGGATTGCCTTGTAAGCCCTGTATCATACCGCGCTGGAACATGGCGTAATCTTCACCTTTGCTATGCTGTGCAATGATACGATCGTAATACTCGCGCGCAGCAGCATAATCCTTCAATACAAAGTAACTGTCTGCCAGGCGGGTTACCGCGTCGTTGATCACGTTGCGATCGGTTTCGCCGCCCTTGAGGAATTTCTCGAAATAAGTAGCTGCTTTCCGATACTGCTCGCCGCCGAAGGCCGCGTAGCCCAGGCCATAATTCGCATAATTGTATATCGGCAGGCTGCTGGCGTAATCCATATCCAGGAACCGCTCGAAATTCTGCACCGATTCGCCATATTTCCGCACTTCGAACATCGATTCGGCCATCCAATAAACAGTCAGCGCCTCTACTCTCCGGTCCATCGGGTTTTTAAGCGAACGCAGAAAAATACCAATGGCGTTCTCAAAAGCACGTTCGTTATAAAATTCCAGTCCGCGGTAGTAAGTAACTTTCTGGTAAGCAGTTTTCGCACTGGCCGACTTATTAGGTATCGGCTCCAATATCTCGACGGCTTCCTTATAGTTGTGCGAATTGAGCAGCTCCTCGCCGAGCAGGGTCTTCATTTCATCATTGCGCGGCGAACGGGGATAGTTTTTCAAGTACAATTTGGTTGCATCCAGCGCCTGGGTATTGAAGTCGAGCTCATACGATAACTTGGCATATTCGTAAAGCGCATCTTCCTGCAATTGCGCATCGAAGGTCATTTTTGATGCTACGAAATAGGCATTGCGCGCACTTTGCTTATTATTCAACTTCAGGAACACATTACCCAGCGTGTAGTTGCCGTTCTGGCTATAAATGTCGTTCTGATCAACCAGCTTTACCAGTTCCTGGGCGGCTTTAGGGTAATTGCCCATCTTGTAGTTGCCGTAGCCTATTTGGTAACTGTCCTGGCTGTTCTGGGTGCGGCCCCTGTCCTCCTGCTCGAAGCGAGTATAGTAGGCGACCGAATTTTTATAATCGCTGTTGGCGAAGTAGGATGCGGCAATAATGCGCAGCATTTCAGTCTCGTGCTGCTGGTGCGTGTTTTTAACGATCGGCACCGCGTAGCTGAGTACATCATTATAGCGCCGGTCGAGGAAATAAACCGCGCTTATATAATACGGATAGCTGCTTTGGTATTTTTTGGTATTCTTGAGCCGCTCGAAATTTACGAGGGCCAGGTGGTAATCCTTATTCAGGTATGCGATGTAAGCAAAGTAATAGGTTGCATCGATGGTGTACGGGGAGTCCGCGCTTTTCACTTCAGCAAATAATACCTGCGCTTTCGGGTAGTCATTGGTGGCGAAATAAGCGTAGCCCTTCCGGAATTTGTATTCGACATTTTCTGAGCCATTCAATTCCCCGGCTGAAACTTTATCAAACCATTTTAAAGCATCCTGATATTTCCCCTCCTTGAAATACAGCTTGCCTATTTCGAAAAATGCCAGCTTGGTCAGCGGGTTTTCGGGATGATCTTTGGTAAATTTAAGGATCAGGCTTTCGGCATCATCATTACCCAGTTGCAAAGCGCAAAAAGCTTCGTAATACTGCGCATCTTCCTTAACCAGCGAAAGCTTAGACTCGTATTTTGGCTGAGTTGTTGTTTCGAGCCGGGATGATTCCACCAGTCTGAATTGTTCAGCTGCAGCAACATACTTACCTTTATTCATTAGGTCCGTCGCGGTCTGGTAAGTGCGGTAAACTCTGTAGGATGGGTCTTGCTGCGCGCTGGCGGTGATGGAAAACAATAAGGGGGTAAAAAGGGCGATGTATTTATAATATTTCATAAGCGCGCAGTAATCAATGCGAAAGTAGCTATATCGCAAAAATGCAGTCCACACAAGTAATTCACAAATGTGAATAACACATTTTAATAATTAATGAACGGGGATATTCCAGGCTTGTTATGGGTGTGGATAACTTTCTCGCGACAAACAATACAATCATTTCCAAATCGTTGCAAATAATTATGTGCATAAACCGCCTTCATATCTTATTGTTTTCGATTGTTAGTATTTTTCTGCCGGACGGTTTCGGAGGAGCACAAAAAACCGATGATCTGATAGTCTTACACGATGAGAAGCTCAGCTTTACCCCGCACGAATTTTATATTGCCGGAGTAACGGACGACCGCACCGATAAAAGCCAGGTAGCTTCGCTGATCTTTAAAGACGAGGCTCATCGCTATGTGATCCGAACGAGCGACTTGAAAGACGGTGTAACAACGGCAATTAAACACTTCATCAGCAACAACTTGCCGCAAAATGCAAACTTACGGCCGGCCATTATTTCAGTCAAGAGCCTGAAGCTAACTGAAACCAATCAGCCCGGAGGATGGATCAGCGGGCATTTGGCGATCGATTTTTCTTTCGGTCTGCAGAAGAATTACGGTACACTGGCTTTAACCGAATACAACGCAGGCATAAGATATACCCGCTCTGACGGTGTCACCAACATGGCAGAACCTATCATCAGGCAGGGCATTGAGCAGGCTATAGCGTGGTTTAACAAATGGATGAATGATCATGCGGAAACAGATGCAAGGCTGGCCAAAGCAGTGAAGTTGAAACTCACAGACTACACCGACCAAATCGAGGGCGATACGATCTACTATTCGGTGACAAGGCCATTGACCTGGGCCGATTTCAGGGAAAAACCGATGAATGGTAACTTCGATGCGGAAATATTCACCAGCGTGGGTTATGCTGAACAGGCATCAGTGGTGAAAGGCCTGATCGATCTGAACATCAGCGTCAAGGTGGAACTGGCCAAAAGCGATTGCTGGGTGCGAAGCCGCGCGCAGGATGACTATGCCCTGAACCACGAACAGCGACATTTTGATATTGCCAAAATTATAGGCGAACACTTCAAACAAAAGCTTGCGGCTATGAACCTGCCGCCGGATAATTACGACGGATATATCAATGTAGAATACCTGGAGACTTTGCGCGAACTACACAGCATGCAAACACAATATGACAAAGAAACCCGGCATGGCAGCGACGGCTATGCCCAAAGCCAATGGGATAAGAAAATAGACCAGGAACTTAGCGCTCTTGGCGTGAAGAAATAAAAATTATTCTCTAACTTGGAATTTATATCCCAAAACCTGGCATGAACACTATTGCCGAACGCATCATTGCTTTCAACAAAGGCCGCCTCCCCGAAATGCTGGAGCTCAAATACAAAACGATGACCGAAAGCGCCTTTCGTTTTTACCGGGCTACCTGCCACCTGTTTTACGAAGATCTGGCTAAGGTTGATAATTTCCCCGGATCGCCGCTGACCTGGATATGCGGCGACCTGCACTTAGAAAATTTCGGCAGCTTTAAAGGCGACAACCGCCTGGTTTATTTCGATCTGGATGATTTTGACGAAGCCATACTGGCGCCTTGTCTATGGGAAATATCGCGCATGGTAACAAGCATGTTTGTAGGTTTTGCCGATTTGCCCATATACCAGCGCGAAACACTGGCAATGGCTAAGCGCTTCATTAATCATTATGCCAATACATTAGCAACGGGCAAAGCAGTTAGTATCGATCCGCGCACGGCGACAGGTATCGTTTGCTCGTTCCTGGAAAAAGTAGGAGATCGCAAACAAAAGGAATTGCTTAAAAAAAGAACACTAACACAGCGGGGTAAGATCGGGCTGCTGGCAAAATATGAAAAGCACAAAGAAGTGGATATAACATTGAAGCGTGAGTTGAAAGAACACATTGCTTCCTGGATAAAAACTTCGCCATTGGAAAAGCATGGTTTTAAAGCCATTGATTGTGTGTTCAGGATAGCCGGCACCGGAAGCCTGGGAGTGAAACGGTATGTTTTCCTGTTAAAAAGGGGAGACAGAAAGGGCAAATACCTGCTGCTGGATATGAAACAGGCCATACCATCGTCGCTGCAGCCTTACGTAAACATAAAGCAGCCGCGCTGGAAAAATGAAGCAGATCGTGTAATACAGCTGAAGCGAAGAATGCAATACATGCCTCCCGCGCTTTTGGGAACTACATTATTTAAGGGAGATAATTACATCGTGCAGGAAATGCAGCCCGAGGACGATGCGATAGAATTTGATGCGATAAAGGATTGTTATAAGGACGTTGGCCGCGTGATCGAGGACATGGCCATCCTGGCAGCTTCAGCACAATTGCGGGCGACTGGCAGGCAAGGCTCGTCAATTGCCGACGAACTGATCAGGTTCGGGCAAAATAACACCTGGCATGATGCGCTGCTGGATTACGCTGAAAAATACGCGCAACAGGTCAAACGCGATTATACACAGTATTTAACTGATTACGAGAGCGGAAAATTGGGCTGAAACACCCCGGGTTTACGCAGCCACAGTGTGTGCCTGCACCTTCTCAAGAAGATCGTCTATATCAAACGGTTTTGCCAGGAAATCATCCGGCGCTACGCCGTTAAGCGTGTGCCTTTCCTGCACCTGGTGACTGGCTGAGATCAGAATGACCGGTATTTCTTTGGTCTCCGGGGTTGTTTTGATCGTTTTGCACAGATCGCGCCCATCAACTTTACCCAACATCACATCCAGCAGTATCAGATCCGGGTGGCTGTCGGTTACCTTGTCAAGCAATAAACTACCGTCAGACAAAGTTACTACATCATAATTATAGTCCTCAAGTATCAGCTTTATCACCTCTAAAATATCCTCATTATCATCAACAACTAGTATCCTTTGCATCTTTCAAAAATATCCTTATGCACAAGGGTCAACAATTATACCAAAAACGACGTTTTTCGTTTTAAAGTTGAATATTCTGTTAGGATAGTATTAATTAGTAAAGCGGGGGGTGTTAACTGACGTGAGAATTAGTACTGAAATGCATACACTGCCCGCGGGCGGTGTACAATTGAACTGACACTACATTTCAGTTGATCCGGACATAATAAGCCCTTTTGCATTTTGCGCAGAAATACCTTTTAACTGGCCAAAAGAAAAGAAATGTTTTTACATACCATGGCCTGTGCAGCTGATAGTGGAATGAAGATCCACATTTGCTGCAATGCAATATTTTTTCAGGTTTAGTAGTTTTGGTCAATTTCAGCTCGACTGATATTATTAAGCATAATTGGTATTAAGACACAAAAATACAAAATAATAAGCACATTATTTAAATGCCGCTATATCAGACCAATAAAGTTTGCGGGAAAGGTTAACCCCAAGTGTAGCGTTTGCTTTTACACTTGTAACAGTAATATCGTTTTAGAGGGAGCCAGTTTAATACTTTCTTAAATAAAAGCCCCCTGCGGACACGGTAGCCAAACTCCGTTTTGCATTTGGGACAGAGTGGTAACCTCGGGACCAACCCTTGAACACCGTTTTCATAGCCTGCAGCAGTTATCATCATAAATACAATTTGGGGTTGATTGTATTAACTCCATATAATGATCAAATTTAGCTGATTTGGCTGTTTTAACCCCAGCGGCTATATTATCAAATTGTTAAAATATCGATTGCGTAATAATTTCAGCAAATGAGATTGTTTACCGTGTCGATGAGTTCGAAAAGATCAAAAGGTTTGCTCATAACGGCATCGCAGCCATAAGCCATCAGGTCACGATCATGACTTATGTATGCAGAAAAAAGAATCACCGGTGTGTTATTGAACCTGGGATGGGCTTTGATCTGGCGGCATATCTCGCCGCCGTTGATACCGGCGACCAGGTAATCGAGCAACACCAGGTCGGGATTGAATTCTTCCAGCGCAGCCATAAGTTTATGCCCTTCCGACACGCTCACGACTTCGAACTGCGCATACGATAATGCCTCCTGTACGACATCTAACACGTCCTCATTATCGTCGAGTACTAAAATACGTTTTAACATAAATTGCGCCTTGTAGAAATTGTTGATAAAAGCAGGTACGGTCTCAAAAACTGTGAAGGGTCACTATAATCAGGATCGGAAACTTACCGTGTAATCCACTGTCTGATCAAATATAAAAATTTATTTGATATTACACTATGATCAAATTGTAACATTTAAAATATTTTTACCTAATGAAACTCATAACGGCATCCGAAAATTGCTGATTTAACGATGCCGCCCCGTGGTCGCCGGGAACGTGCACCAGTTCCGATGCAGGGATCATTTGCTGTAAAGCCGTTTCTGAGTTGTCTTCCTCCTTATCTTCCGTTCCGCGAACGATCAGTACCGGCTTTTTTACTTTGGACAATTGCTGCGGACTGGTTGACGGCTGCCATTTTTGCTGCAAGGCGAATGATATTCGGTCGAGATGCTCTTTTTCAACACGTTTTATCAATGCATCCGCTTCGTGAAAGCTCGTGTCACCCATTAATGCTTTATAGAAATGTATCCGTCTCGGCCACTCAGGGTTTGTATATGCATCACCCATACCACCTAACACTGTCCTGTTTACGCGCCTATCCATCACCATCAGGCTTGAGGCGATGATCGATCCGCGGGAATAACCCACCACGTCATAGTTTGCTATATTCAAGGCTGTCAAAAGCCCCATGACATCTTTGGCCTCGGCGTTATTTGCATAGCCTTGATCAGTGTGCGGTTTATCCGACCGGCCATTTCCGGGCAGGTCCATAATTATAACTTTATAGCCTGCTTTGAGCAGATCGCCGTAAAGCCTTCCGCGCTTCCATCCCTGGCTGGTGCCGGTAAACCCATGAATGAGCACCACCGGGTAGCCTTCGCCTTTTACCTCGTAATAGATCCTTACACCATCAAATGAGGTGTAGTACTTTCCTGAATCGGCTTGCATGGCAAATACATTCAGGCCCAAAAAGATCAGGAAGCCAATTAAGCTATAAAATAGGGTCCGCGACATAAACTGATCCGGATGTAAGATTAAAAATAATTATTCCTGTTTTAAATTATTGTGTTTTTGTATATTTCGTTTTGTATATTTGGTTATAAGCCTGTTTACCCACTAAATCTGTTAGTTATGAAAAAAGTTTCGGATATTCTTGCACGCAAGGGAAACGGCGCCGTCTCTATTGATGCGGAAACATCGGTATTGGACGCGCTGAGGTTGATGGATGACAAAAATATAGGTTCGGTGATCGTGATGGAAGATGGGAACTACCTGGGGTTGCTCACAGAACGCGATTATGCGCGCAAGGTAATATTAAAAGGAAAATCTTCTGATGAAACCTCGGTTCGCGAGATCATGACGACCGATCTTCCGCATATTATCCCCGACAACTCGGTCGAAACCTGTATGCACATCATGAGCGAGAACAATATCCGTTACCTGCCTGTTTTCAGGAACAACCAGTTGTGCGGCATCATCTCGATCAACGACCTGGTAACTGAAACCATCCTGTCGCATGAGGAAACCATAGAGCAACTGAGGAGCTATATCCAGTCGTAACAGCAAACCGGCGTCAGCTTTATATCATATCTTTTGGCACTGTGTGCAGGGCGATCCTATTGCCGCTTGCACCAATTTCCCCGCCAGCTTCTGTCAACTCTTTAACTATAAGTTTGAGAAGCCTCGAATAACAGAAAATGCACATCGGCAAACCGATGATTTTTTAATCTAAAATAAAATATTACGAATAATTCATCAAACATTTCCCTGCCCGGATTGTTAAAAACCGTAACACAATTGCATTTTCATTTATTTTTCCGGCTATGTACTTGATTATTAGTATATTTCTTCTCACCATCGCATTCGTCGTGATAGCTATGGCTTATATTTCCGCACGGAACAGTCTCCAGGCTCACTGCGACCACTATTGGGAAGACCGCGGCGACGGCGAAATCAAGTGCTCCAAATGCGATAAGAAATTCAAAAGCGCTTAAATCCTGATTTCCGAAGTTTATCTTAAGTGTCTGATCACACAAGCGTGATCCGGTAGGAATAGATTTTTTTAAGATTTATATGAAAGTGTTTACCGAAATCCACGATAAACACTTTCGTTAGCGTTATTCCTATCTCAACGGGAAAATAACCCCGAAATTCAGGCTCGACCGGATATTCTGGAAAGTGCCATCGCTTTGGTTGAATACATTGGTCAATCCCCCCTGGCCATCGTACTCAAAAAATAATTGCGCCTGTTTAGATACCGGTATCTTTACACCAAGGCCAAACGCAATACCCACGTCAGTACTATTGAACAACGGGCTCACATCAGCGCTGTGTGATGTTTCGCTTGAGCTTGCGAGGAAACCCAGGTACGGACCAAAATCAAGGTACCAGTTGCGCATGCGGCCAAAGTGCCAGTTAGCCATGATCGGTACAGTGATGTAATTCAGGTGATAATCTATACCATCTATTTCAGTTCCATCGTTCAGTACCAGGTAACCGTTGCCCCAGCCTTTCTGGTCATAGATCACTTTCGCTTTAATACCCCAGCGGTTCGAAAAATAATATTCGCCCGAAATACCTAAATTAACGCCTGCTCTATAATCTGCATTTTCCCCTGTACCTGAATATTGAACAGTGGACTGGTTGAGGCCGATATTAACCCCGAACTCGGTTGAATTTGCGGTTTGTGCTTTTGAAGTAGTGTAAATGCCCGTTAAAACAACTAGTAAGATCAATAATTTTTTCATAGTAATGATTTAGATTTATGCGCAAATGAACGACTAAAAACTTAACTGAGCAAGTTCCGGGTTTTATGGCGCCCCATCCCTGGGTAATTTTGATCTGTAAATTACAAAACGATGGAAACACAGGAAAAGATCAATTACCAGCGCATTGCTGACGCGATCAATTATATCAGGCTCAATTTCAAAGAACAGCCCAACCTGGACGAGGTTGCCGAAAAAGTGCATTTGAGCCCCTTTCACTTTCAGCGCATGTTTACTGATTGGGCAGGCATCAGTCCAAAGAAATTCTTGCAATACCTGAGCGTTGAGTACGCAAAGAACATCCTGAAGGAAAAACAGGCCACACTATTTGACGCGGCATTTGAAACCGGGCTTTCGGGCACAGGCCGGCTGCATGATCTGTTCATCAATATTGAAGGGATGACGCCTGCTGAGTACAAAAACGGCGGCCAGGCGCTGATCATCAATTACAGCTTTGCCGAAAGCCCCTTCGGGAACATCCTCGTTGGCTCGACCTCAAAAGGCATATGCTATCTTGCTTTCGCCGATGACAAAGAAAAAACGTTTATGGAACTGCAAGCACAATTCCCAAACGCGCAATACCATCAAATGGTCGACCATATCCAGCAGGATGCCATGTTCATCTTCCAAAAGGACTGGTCGAAACTCTCAAATATCAAACTGCACCTGAAGGGCACTTCGTTTCAGCTAAAAGTATGGGAAGCCCTGCTGAAAATCCCGATGGGTGGACTGGAAACCTATGGCTCGTTAGCCAAAGAAATACAATTGCCCAATGCCAGCCGGGCCGTCGGCAGCGCGGTGGGCGATAACCCGGTAGCGTTTCTCATCCCCTGCCACCGCGTGATCCGTTCCACAGGCGAATTCGGGCAGTATCATTGGGGCTCTACGCGCAAGTCGGCAATGATCGGCTGGGAAGCGGCGCAGGTTCATAAAATGGCAGTGTGATTTTCTTAAATGAGTCCTGTGTCCTCTACGGTTCAAACTTAACTACGGAGGGCACAGGCTTTTAAATCCTCAAATTTATGCATCAAAGAATCGATCAACTGGACTGGCAGGAAATTGCCGGCCAAATGAATAATAGTGGCTACGCTTTACTAAATCAGCTGCTTACCGCCGAAGAATGTAATGCACTGAAAGGCCTATATGATCAAAACGATCTGTACCGAAAAACCATCCAAATGGAACGCTACCGTTTTGGATCGGGCGAGTATAAATATTTCAGCTATCCTCTGCCTCGGATCATTGAGCAGCTCCGACAGACGGTATATTCGCATCTCGCCTCTGTTGCCAATAAATGGATGGAAGTTTTGGGCATCGAAAACCGCTTCCCGGCAACGCATGCTGAATTGATTAAATTATGCCATACCCACCAGCAAACCAGGCCGACCCCGTTGATATTACGTTATGGCAAGGGCGGTTACAACACACTGCACCAGGACCTATATGGTGAAGTGTTCTTCCCGATGCAAATGGTGCTGTTTCTTGATGAACCCGGTAAGGATTATGAAGGCGGAGAGTTTGTATTGATAGAACAACAGCCCCGGGCACAATCAAAAGCAATAGTTCTGAGGCCCAAAAAAGGCGACATTTTGATATTCACCACCAATTTCCGGCCGGTTAAGGGCAGCCGGGGCTATTATCGGGTAAATATGAAGCATGGGGTAAGCGAGGTCACTGCCGGCAACCGGCATACATTAGGAATTATTTTTCACGACGCGGCATGATATGGATTGTGCGTACAGCTTATCTGCATTAAGATGAAAATACGATATTTGTGTACACTGCCATTGCATTATGCTCAGAAAACTGTTCCTTATAATTTTGCTTGTGTTCGCAGCTTTGCTTTCCGCGGCGCAAACGACCGACACTTTACTGCTAACTAAACTGGCCGATTTTGATTTGTCAACCCTTAATGGTGACAATTACCATGCGGTTATTTTAGGAGAAAGCATACTGCCTGATACCGCCAAACTTGAGCCGAAGGCTCGTATCAGCTTTTTTTCGAAACTGGCCAAGGCATATGAAAATGCAGATAGCGATGTGAAGGCAACTCATTATTATGAAAAAGTTGCCGCCGCCGAACCAAATTATTATGTAGCTCAGCGAGCTTTGGGTTACCTATATAACGACAAGGCCGAAGACATACAACTGAAACTGTATATAACGCCGAAAAGCGACGCCGGGTACCAGAAACTTTCCGATGATTACCGGAAAGCCGCGCTGAAAGCATTGCCCTATCTTGAAAAAGCGCAAGCCTGCGACCCGGATGATGATACACTGGACCTCATCCGAACCCTGCACATGAATATTCATGACGACCAGGGGCTGAACTCATTTAACAGCCGGTTGAATGATATGAAAAAGAATTGCGTGGATCTGTTGAGTGATAAATAATTATATGCCGTTTCCGGCAAATTCATTCTTCTTCAACTTCTGTGTATTTAGGACTCGGACCATATTGATTTCTGAATTTATCCCCTTCAGCAAACAAAAGATAAAGGGTATAAAAGGGAATCAATTGATACCAGCCGCTTCTATTTATATCATGACACCGCTTTGTATTTTGCGCCAGCTGTATCCAAACGGAAGCTGCTAACAAGATCAGTATTAGCCAAAGGTAAATACCTTCAACGCCGTCTCCAAGAGCATAACCCAACCCAAATGAGATTATATAAAGAATCAAAAAAGTTATTACATATTCTTTCCGCCGTATCCGGCCTTCAAAAGAGAATGGATCTTTGAACATTACAATCAATAAGTTTAGATACCCAAATTTAGTTTTTAAACAGTAATTCTAAAATCTTTCGGACTTACGCGGACTTTCGGACTTCCCGACTAAAAACATATCTCATATCTCACATCTAAAGTCTATCTTTGCCCATGCAAGAAAAAATCCTCATTCTTGACTTCGGCTCGCAATTCACTCAACTCATAGCGCGCCGGGTCAGGGAACTCAATATTTATTGTGAGATACATCCCTTTAATCATTTCCCGGAACCCGACAGCAGCATAAAAGGTATCATTCTTTCCGGCAGCCCTTATTCGGTTCGCCAGGACGATGCGCCCATGTTTGATTTTGCTAAATTCCATAAAACACTGCCCATTTTGGGCGTTTGTTATGGGGCGCAGAACATCGCGCACTTCAACGGTGGCGAGGTAATGAAATCGAGCACCCGCGAATATGGCCGGGCAAATCTTCAGCACATTGAGCAAGGGAACCCGCTGTTCAGGCAGATACCTTTGGGTTCACAGGTATGGATGTCGCACGCGGATACGATAATGAGCCTGGGCCAGGATTTTGAGATCATCGCCAGCACTGACACTGTTAAGGTGGCTGCATTCCATATCAAAGACACACAGACTTACGGCATACAGTTCCACCCTGAAGTAACGCACAGCATCGACGGAAAGCAATTGCTGGAAAACTTCCTGGTCGATATCTGCGGCTGCTCGCAGGACTGGACACCGGATTCATTTGTCGAAACCACTGTCGCCTCACTCAAAGAGAAGCTGGGCAACGATAAGGTAGTGCTCGGACTTTCGGGCGGCGTGGATTCATCCGTAGCCGCGGTGCTTCTGCACCACGCTATTGGCAAAAACCTGTACTGCATTTTTGTGGACAACGGCTTGCTGCGCAAGGATGAGTTTGAATCAGTACTGGAATCCTACAAACACATGGGCCTTAATGTAAAAGGCGTCGACGCTAAACAGCGTTTTTACGATGCGCTTGCCGGGCTGACGGATCCTGAGAAAAAGCGCAAAGCCATTGGCCGGGTGTTCATCGAAGTATTTGATGACGAGGCGCACCGGGTGCAGGATGTCAAATGGCTCGGCCAGGGTACCATCTACCCTGACGTGATCGAATCGGTATCGGTAAAAGGGCCCTCGGCGACTATCAAATCGCACCATAATGTGGGCGGCTTGCCGGATTTCATGAAACTGAAGGTTGTTGAGCCATTAAATACATTATTTAAGGATGAGGTGCGTAAAGTGGGTAAAGCATTAGGTATCGACCCGAATATCCTTGGACGACACCCCTTTCCCGGTCCAGGGCTGGCCATCAGGATATTAGGCGAGGTAACGCCGCAAAAAGTTCAGATTTTGCAAGAAGCCGATGCGATCTACATCAACAATTTGCGCACGGCCGGTGTTTACGATAAGGTTTGGCAGGCAGGAACGATATTTCTGCCGGTACAATCAGTAGGCGTAATGGGCGATGAACGTACTTATGAGAACGTGGTTTGCCTGAGAGCTGTGGAATCGCTGGACGGCATGACCGCCGACTGGTGCCATCTACCTTATGATCTGCTGGCCAAAATATCCAATGAGATCATCAACAATGTCAAAGGAATAAACCGGGTAGTATATGACATCAGTTCAAAACCTCCTGCCACCATTGAGTGGGAATAGGTGGTTGTTTTTCATCTGCATACCGCTGCTGGCTGTTGCAGCCTGCTCGCCGAAAGTGCGCCCGGTTGCCGAGCAGCCAAAAGCGGGGCAACCCATTGTTAAAAAGGAACCCGAAAAGGTTCAGCCCAAAGTTGCTGAAAACAAGGTTAGTTCCATAACCATGTTGCTACCTTTCGACCTGGATAACCTGAATCCGGGCAATCAGTATAATGCCTCAAGCTTAACCAGCGCCAACCTTTCATTGGATTACTACCAGGGCTTTAAACTGGCATTGGATTCGCTTACGGCCAAAGGCTACAACTTCAAGCTGCAAGTGTTCGATACGAAAGATCAAACCGCCGAGGCCCAGCATCTCGCTTACGAAGCGCCTATCCGTGCAAGTAACCTGGTAGTTGGCCCTGTGTTTCCGGATGATATCCAGGCCTTTGCCGACATCCTGTCCGGTCCTCCGAAGCCGGTCGTTTCGCCGCTTTCCCCTGCCTCGCCGTCAAGGGTAAAAAACGCCAACCTCGTTACCGTGGCCACACCGTTGGAATATCACGCGCGTTCGGTGGCCGGCTTCATTAATGAACGCTATAAGACCAATAAGATATTCATCCTTCGCTCAGGTTTTAGCGACGAGTATAAATATATAACGCCGTTTACCAAAGCGCTCGACAGTCTTTCAAAGAACAAAACCAGGATCATCAAGCCCGTTATCAAGCATGGCAACCTCGACGGATTAATACCGCAATTGTCAACGTCAGAAGAAAACATATTCGTTGTACCGTCGACTGACCAGGCTTTTTTGATGGTGACACTGCGCTCGCTGGATTCACTTTCAAAAAAATACCCGGTCACCGTATTCGGTCACCCTAACTGGCTCAAGTTCTCCTACCTGAAACCCGAGCTGCTCCAGGATATCAAAGCCCACATTACCACTACCGACCGGGTTGATTATAAATCACCGGCCATCACCGAATTCACCCGGCTTTACAGGAAAACCTATCATATTGAGCCCACGCACTACGCCATGATGGGTTTTGATGAGGGTATGTATTTCGGCGAACTGCTCGGTAAAGGCGATAGCAACTTCAACGACCTGGACCAAGCCGATTTCACCGGTTTGCTGAACAAATATCATTTTGTAAAAAAACCCGGTCTCGGCTGGATCAACACGCACGTAAATGTCCTTGAATACGCTAATTTCGAGTTAAAGAAAACAGAATGAAGGCACTGAACCAGCTTAAGACGTTTCAGCGGATTTTAGGGAGCTACCCGGCTGAAACACCGCTAAGCAAGTTCCTTCCCGGCTTTTACCGCCAGAACAAGCAAATGGGCTCAACCGACCGCAAAGTGGCAAGCCGCCTCATTTACAATTATTTCAGGTTAGGCAAAGCGCTTGACAACATCCCGACCGAAGACCGCCTGGTTGTTGCCGAATTTCTCTGCAATACACAAACCAATTCGTTCTTACAGCATTTCAAACCCGAATGGGCGCTTTGCATCGGCTTTGATATTGACGAGAAGTTAAAATTAGTTAAAACGGCCTACCCCGCTTTCAAGCTGCCCGATGTATTTCCCTGGACGGAGTCACTTTCTGATGGCATCAATAAAAAAGCATTCCTGGAGTCATTCTTTGTTCAGCCCGATTTGTACATCCGCGTCCGCCGTGATCACGAGACGCTGATAAAAGGGATTCTCAGCAAAGCAGAAGTACCTTTCCGTGATGAAAGCAACGGCTGCCTTGCCTTACCTAACGGCACAAAGCTGGAACAGTTGTTCCCCCAGCAAAATGCCTTCGAAGTACAAGACCTTTCCTCCCAGCAAACCTCACAGTTCCTTAAACCGCGATCCGGCGAAGCGTGGTGGGATGCTTGCGCGGCCTCAGGCGGCAAGTCGCTTTTGTTGCACGAGATTGAACCGAACATAAAACTCGTAGTATCTGATATCCGCGAATCTGTGCTGACTAACCTGGACGAACGCTTCCAGAATGCAGGCCTGCTGCGTTACCAAAAAAAGCTGCTCGACCTTACACAAAACCCCGACCCGGTGATGCATGATTACGCTTTCGACGGCATCATTCTCGATGCGCCCTGCACCGGCTCAGGTACCTGGGGACGTACCCCGGAAATGATCCGCCAGTTCCAGCCGCAAAAGATCGAATTTTTCCAGGGCCTGCAGCAAAGTATAGCCCAAAATGTGGTCAGATACCTAAAACCGGATAAACCGTTGATCTATATCACCTGTTCGGTATTCAAAGCCGAAAATGAGGCCGCAGTTGACTTTATGGTTGAGCGTCTTGGCATGCAACTGGAAAGCATGCAGCTGTTAAAAGGTTACGAACGGCGCGCGGATACGATGTTCGCGGCGAGGTTGACACGGGCAAATTAACCAACATTGTGGTTTTGACTGGCGCAGTTTAGAAATGGCATCGCTCCGTAGCATGACACATTTTTTGGGGTCTAATCTACATCCCCGCCACTAACCTATCTACAAGGAAAAGATAAACCGCGGCTATCGTCATTCCAAACCCAAAAAGCGATGCGACCAGGCTGATGAATTGTCCATCCCGGTTGCCTGCCCTTGCCAGCTGGTAATTCACCACAAAATAAACCCCGTAAGCTACTGCTAAAGCAGCCCCCAATATAATCGCGATATAAGTCAATACGATCATGCCGGTCCGTACGAATTACTCATCTAAATTAACACTAATAGCCGGTTCGGACAAGTCACGCCGGAACGTTTTATGAAGCTGTCAATGTCTTGATAGTGTAAAAATCCGGCGAAAATTAATCCATTTAACACGCTTATTATCAGAGTAATAATACATGCATAATTACACTTATGTGCAATATCTGAAAACTATAATGCATTTATCAGAGTTAATTAAATGATATGAAGAAGCTAATCTTATTATTTGCCGTGCTGTTTTCGGTGAAAACAGTGTTCGGCCAGGAATACAAGCCCGTGAAGATCGATAGCCTGGTAACAATTTCAATGCCGGCAGGTTACACTCAAAAAGACACATTAGGTCAACGCATATATTCGGCTAATACCAATTTCGGTTATATGATGGCTATCGCCGAACCGAATAAGAAAAACAACAAGCCGCTGAAAAAGGCAAATGAACTGGATAAGGTGTTCAAGGACTATGTAAAGGGAATCCAGAGCCAGACCCCGTACAGCAGCGCACAGAACGTTCGCGACACTACGGTTGGCACGCTTAAGGCAAAGGCCTTTACGCTGGTAATTGACGATGGCAGCGGCAACGTTCAAAACAGGAACTTCCTGCTGATCTATACCACCGGCGCGACGTATACATTTGAGTATGGCTATCCCGACTTGCGGAAAGACATGGTTAAGAGTGAAGCAAAGGCCTATTTTGGTTCGATCAAGCTGTCGCCTGATTTGCAGCGTAACGACCAGTACACAGATATACATTCGTCGTCGTCAACCATGAGTACGAATACCGTAATAGAAATATCCGGGGGTATCTTACTCGCGTTTGGGATTGTTTGGATGATATTTTTCCGCGGCCGCGGCAACGAGCTGGCTTAATTGCGGTTAAGCAATCCTTTTTGCCAGCCGGGGCGCTGGATGAATTTGCGGCTGTCGAGCCACCAGAGCCATACGGTTGTCAGTACAAAGCCGATGACCGAACCGGCTACGACATCTTCAAAAAAGTGCTCGCTCAGGTACATGCGCGAGTAACCTACCAATATTGCTATGAGCAGGAACACAGGCCCCCAGGCCTTGTTCCTGCTCCAATAGGTGAGTAATACCGCCAGCATAAAGGCGGTTATGGTATGACCTGACGGAAAGCTATGATAGCTTAGTATTTCAATTCCCTTAACAAAGCGCAGATGTTTTATCTGGTCCTGAAAATATAGTTTGGGCCTGGGCGCATCGAAAATATACTTGGTAAGCTGAGCCCCAACCAGCGAAGTAATTGCGAACGAACTGGCGACGATCAAAGCTTTACGATAGCTAAAAAGCATGAGAATTACTGCTATCAGCACAGCTGTCCAGCCGTTGCCCAGGTCAGTAATATAGGGAGCGATGGCGTCCGCCCATGAACTGTACAGTCCGTCGACGGCGAAATATATTTCCGATTTGGTGAAAGCCAGTTTGATACACAGGCAGACGATCAAAACCGCCATATAAGGCACAACTATCCACCTAATCTTACGTAAAACGGTGTTCAAACTTGGTTCCACGCCCGCAAGTTATGCTATTTAATTCAATGCGAAAAAATAGTATGTTTGATGCTGGTCTAACTCAATAAACTGGATGTCGAAAAGTATATTTCGTAAGAAAACCATTGACAGAATCTTATCCGACGTAGCCAGTGGTTTCGGCGATGGCGAAAATTCAAATCCTCATCTTAACAAAGAACTTGGCGTAAGGGACCTTACCCTGATGGGTATTGCGGCCGTCGTAGGCGCAGGTATATTTTCAACCATTGGCGTAGCGTCGTTCCATGGCGGCCCCGGAGTAAGTATCTTATTCGTAATAACCGCAATTACCTGCGGCTTTTCTGCTTTATGTTATGCCGAATTTGCCGCCCGCATACCCGTCGCAGGCAGCGCTTATACCTATGCTTATGCCTCATTCGGAGAGTTGATCGCCTGGATCATCGGCTGGGATTTATTGATGGAATATGCCATAGGAAACATCGCCGTAGCGATATCCTGGAGTGGTTATTTTGTTGATCTGCTGAAAGGTTTTAACATTAACCTACCCGGCTACCTTACTATGGATTATGTATCGGCATTGAGGGCGCACAATCAATTGCAGGAACTTACCACAAGTAAGCATTTGGATGATATTACCGGCGCTATCAAAAGTGGCGCTATGGCTTGGAATACAGCACCAGGTATAGGAAACTTAAAACTAATAGCAAACCTACCCGCGTTAGCCATAGTAATTGCTATAACTTATTTGGTTTATGTAGGAATTCGCGAAACCAAAAAGGCCACTAATGCTATGGTAATTTTAAAACTGGCTGTTGTAATAGGTGTAATAATTATTGGATTTTTTTATGTGACTCCTGCTAACTGGCACCCATTTATGCCGAATGGTTTTGGTGGTGTAATGAAAGGAGTGTCCGGCGTTTTTTTCGCCTACATAGGCTTTGACGCAATTTCCACTACTGCTGAAGAATGTGAGAATCCGCAGCGTGATTTACCCAAGGGTATGATCTACTCCCTTGTTATTTGCACAGTTCTTTATATACTGGTTGCCTTCGTACTTACTGGCATGGTTAGCTATAAAGATTTGAATGTTGAAGAGCCACTGGCTTATGTTTTTTCAAAAGTACATTTGAATAATATCAGTTACGTTGTTTCCATAAGTGCTGTAATTGCTACGGCCAGCGTTTTATTAATATTCCAGTTGGGGCAGCCGCGCATATGGATGAGTATGAGTCGGGATGGTTTATTGCCTAAAGCATTTTCGCGCATTCACCCAAAATACCATACGCCTACTTTTGCCACAATCATTACTGGACTTTTGGTAGCTATACCAGCGTTGTTTATGAATATGACCGAAGTTACCGATTTAACAAGCATAGGTACTTTATTTGCGTTTGTATTGGTATGCGGAGGCGTTCTACTGCTTCCAATAGAAAAGGCCCACAAAGGACGTTTTAAACTACCTTATTTAAATGGTAAATGGATAGTTCCGTTTATCACTGTATTGATCTTTGTTGGGGTCTTATATTACAAACCGCCAGTGCAGGTTGAAATGGCACAAGGCAAAAGACTAAAGGAACGGACAACGATTATCGAAAGCTTAAATTTATCTGAAAAAAATGCCCTCTATGAAAAAGCTGTTGATATGTTCGGACAAGGAACAAATAAAAATACTACGGCAGATTCATACATAAAAGGCCTAGAAGACGATAAATTCAATGATGCTGTACGCGCCTCCGATCTAAAGGAATCTGTAAAATATGATACCGGTTTTTATGGGATGCTTTACAACTTCCCTAATTACCTGTTCTTTATTCTGATCATTATTATTGCTGTGTACACATTTATCCGCAACTTTTCTTTAATACCAGTTTTAGGTTTGATGAGTTGCTTTTATTTAATGACAGAACTCGGCTATACCAACTGGCTACGGTTTCTTATATGGTTGGTGGTGGGTCTGGTTATTTACTTCTCCTACAGCTATAAGAACAGTATTGTTGGCAAAGAGCGCCCGCTTGAAGAGGAAGAAGCGAAGATTTAATCCACTGCTAACAGTAATTGATTAATTTTAGCCTGTAATGCATTTCAGCTACATCGATCTCATCGGCTATATGGCTGCCTTTGGCACCACGATCTCCTTTTTGCCCCAGGCTATCAAAACCATCCGTACCAAAGACACCTCGGGCATATCGCTTTACATGTATGCTTTATTTACGGTTGGAACGATATTGTGGCTTACCTACGGCATACTGAGCGGCAGCTGGCCGGTAACTGTAGCCAACGCTGTGACGACAGTTTTTGCCAGTGTCATCCTGATCTATAAAATACGGTATAAGTGAATTGTTGGAAGGTTGTAAAGTTGGAAGGTTGAAAAGTTATAGAAATCTGCCTAAATCAACATTACAACTTTTAAACTATACAACTTTCCAACAACCTCTATAACTGCATAGCAAAACTTATACCCGGCGCGCCATCGTGGTATGTCGGCATGAGCATTGAACTTCGGCCGTGCTTATCTTTGTGGGTCAGTGCATGCTTGATATGGGGATAAAGCCAGTATGCCGTTTTCACAGACAGTATGCCGAAACCGGCCCCGGCGACGCAATCGCTGAACCAATGCGCGTGGCCGTATACCCTTAAAATGCCTGTGGCAGATGCGCAGGTATAAGCCGCTACGCTATACCATGCCGATTTTTCGCCATATTCCTCGGCCATAAATTCAGCTGCTACAAATGCGGCGCCGGTATGGCCCGACGGAAATGAAAGCGGATCGGTCCCGTAGGGCCGCACGCGATGTGCAAGGTATTTTGTCCCGTCTGTGAGCGTTAAGATCGTTCCTGACAGGGCAAGCAGCGCTGTGCGGTCCCAAAACCTGTCTTTCCCTTCATCACCAAAAAGATTTAAAGCATAAACTGCCACGCCCGGCGCAAGCTGAAAATAATCAGACAACTTTGAATAACGGGCCGAATTTGGGCCGGCTGCTATCCCTTTAAAGTAATAATCAACATTGCGTATGGGTTTTACAACAAACGAAAGGCTGCCGTAAGCCACAAAGCCGGTGGGCACAAGCCACGATGCGAGTGTGCTATGGTTATACTTTACGGTATCCTGACTTGTAAAATCCTTTTTAACGGTATCTGCTATTTTGCCTTTACTGGTGTCGGCAACCTGTGCATTGGCGCTGACGGCCGCCATGCACAATAGTATCAATATGGTCTTTTTCAAAGGTGATGTTTACCTTATCAACAAGATTTTGCTGTAATGGTTTACATCAAGGTTAACATGCACTTAACAATAACTCCATTTACTGTTAGATCAATACACCCGCTGCAGCTCGACCGTTTCCGGATCGGCCAGCATCAATGGTACCTTTTCAACGGTAACGAAGCTCAGATCGAGGCCGAAACCGCGTTCTTCGGACAGGCTAAGATGCTTCAGGAAGCCATAATACCACATAATGGCTTTCTCATAAAAGGAAAGATTTTGCGAGCGTGAAACCACTTTCTCGATCACAACGAACCTGAAATCGCCAACAATTTTATGCTTATTCAGTGATTTATATTTACTCGTAATATTCACCTCGCCCTTTTTCACCAGGTCTTCCACCACCTTCCGGAATAACAAATTGATCTGTTGCTCTACCCGGAATCCAAGCTTGAAATCGATTCGGATAAGCTTGTTCGGCACAAGAAAGTCGACTTCGTATTGCCGTTTATAAGGCTCATCCACCACATCCACGTGCACCAGCCAGTAAACATCTGCGCGTTTGGGCTGCTTTTGGAGGATAGAGTAAATGATCTTGGATTCTATCTCGGAATCGAAATTGGCGCTCGTCAGGTAAACCAGTTGCGATGCATATTTGGGGACGGTCTCGTCGTCACTCAGTTCTTTCAGGATTTCGTAGTAGTCCTCTATCGCTATGAACTTTACATAACGGTTCCTGATCTTTCGGGCGATATGCCACGTCCACATAATGCCGAATAGTACCGCACCCATCGATAAGGTGAACCAGCCACCATGTACGAATTTAAACAGGTTGCCCGAAAGGAAGGTAGTTTCGATGGTTACATACACCACAAGGAAGGTCACGATGATATATTGCGGGAATTTCTTTTTCCCAAGGAACTTAGACACCAGGATGGTGGTCATCAGCATGGCGACAGTGATACTCAGACCATAGGCTGCCTCCATCCTGTCCGAATGCCGGAACAGCAGAACGACACCAATACAACCCGCGCATAAAAGCCAGTTGGTACTTGGCACATACAATTGGCCTCTTTGTTCAGTTGGATAATTGATACGCACTTTTGGCCAAAGGTTCAATCGCACGGCCTCGGCAATAAGTGTGTACGAACCGGATATCAGCGCCTGGCTGGCGATGACAGCCGCTATAGTAGCAATGCCGATACCATACAGCAGGAACCAGTGCGGCATGATCTCATAAAAAGGATTGTGCAGGTTGAGGTTTATCTGCTGGCCATTGTGCTGCAGCAGCCACACGCCCTGGCCGAGGTAATTGAGCACAAGACAGGTTTTCACATAGATCCAGCTTATACGAATATTGCTGCGTCCGCAGTGGCCAAGGTCGGAATAAAGGGCCTCGGCCCCGGTGGTGCACAGGAACACAGCGCCGAGTATCAGGAACGCGCGTGGGCTGGTGATCAATAACTTGTAACCATAGTATGGGTTCAATGCCTTGATGATCCAGGGCATCTTAACAACGTAATCCACCCCAAGCACGCCCATCATCGTAAACCAGATGAACATCATCGGCCCAAAAGCTTTGCCTACCAGCGAGGTGCCGAATTGCTGTATTATGAAAAGCAGACCGATAATAATAATGACTATGGTGACCGTCTGCAAATGCGGGATTTGGGCCTCAAGGCCTTCAACGGCAGCGGAAATGGTGATCGGCGGTGTAATAATTCCATCGGCAAGCAATGCGCAGCCGCCTAACACCGCAGGCACGATGAGCCACTTAGCCCTTCGCCGAACGAGTGAGAAAAGAGAGAAAATGCCTCCTTCGCCCTTGTTATCCGCCTGGAGCGTAATCACGACATATTTGAGCGTGGTCTGTAGCGTCAGCGTCCAGAAAATGCAGGATACGCCGCCCAGCACCAGCAATTCATAAATGCGCTGGTCGCCTACTATAGCCTTAAAAACGTAGAGGGGGGATGTGCCGATATCACCATAAATGATACCCAAACTGATAATCAGGCCCGCAGCCGATAATTTTTGCAGATTTTTGTGCTGTATCACCCGATAAAAATAGATTTTTTTTCGAAAAAAACTTTTAATTTTATAGTATCAAACACCTATGTCCGAACCTTACCGGCAAAGATGTAACCATTAAAATCAATTTTTGTTAAATTTTGTTAAAATGATTTGTAAAAGCGGCGGGCTTTGAATTGGTGCGTACTTTATTTATATTTTTGTACACGGGCGTTAGCTTATGAGGAAAAACTCTACAAACAAAATTTCATGGATGCTGATGATCGCGTGTGCGGTATCCATGCATTTTGCTTTCGCCCAGCAGAAATCAGACACCATATTGTTTCCCCGGCCTAAGACCAAAACTCAATATCTGAAGAATAGTCTTCACCTGTCGTTACCGCCCCTGAAACCTGCGGCAACATCAAGCCAGAAATTCAGCGTAAGCAACGACAAGTTACTGGAAGACGTACAGGTGTTCCCCAATCCCATTACCGACCTGGTGAGCGTTAAATACCAGCTTTCACACAGCGCGGTAGTCACCGTAAAAGTAATGGACGTTTTGGGCAACGATGTCATCACCCTCGTCCAGGCCAGGGTTGAATCGGGCGAGCAAAATTTTTCTTACCCGCTGGCCAATAAACTGCAGAGAGGCTTCTATTTTATAAGGGTCGTTGCGGGAAACGAATCGGTTATTAAGAGAATTTCTGTCCTATAGTTGTATTAGTTATACTGGTTGTATTGGTTGAAGTAGTTTGAACCTTGTAAACCAATACAACTACTACAACATTTACAACTAATTCAACCCTCAAATCCTTAGATTTGAGCCCATGAAGATAATCGCTATCGGCCGCAATTATGCCGAACATGCTAAAGAACTGAATAACCCCGTTCCTACTGTCCCCGTGATATTCATGAAGCCGGATACGGCGCTGCTCCGCGAGAACAAGCCGTTTTATCATCCTGATTTTTCGGAAGATATTCACCACGAGATCGAGATCGTATTGAAAGTTTGCAAGGAAGGCAAACATATCAGCGAGAAATTCGCCGCAAGTTATTACGACGAGATCGCTTTAGGAGTAGATTTTACCGCCCGCGACATTCAGCAAAAACATAAAGAAAAAGGCCTGCCCTGGGAACTGGCTAAAGCCTTCGATGGCTCGGCGCCGGTGAGCAATTTTGTAACAAAAAATAAGTTCGCCGATTTATACAAGCTGAGCTTCAGGCTTGACATCAACGACGAAACCCGCCAGGAAGGCAATACCAAAGATCTGCTCTTCTCATTTGAGCGCATCATCGCTTTTGTATCCCGGTACATTACCCTGAAAAAAGGCGACCTAATATTCACGGGCACTCCGCAGGGTGTCGGCAAAGTGAACGTCGGCGACCATCTGCAGGCTTATCTTGAAAATGAAAAAATGCTCGATTTCTACGTTAAATAAGCATGCTTAGAAGATCCGCCGCCTTTTTCATACTATTAACCGGGCTATTTTTGACCAGCTTTGCGCAGGACATCGTCCAGACCAGGCAATATCCCAAAAATTACTTCCGCTACCCGCTTGACCTGCCGCCGAGCACGGCAGGTTCATTCGGCGAGTTGCGGCCAAACCACTTCCATTCGGGCCTCGATTTCAAAACTAACGGAACGACGGGCATACCCATTCATGCGGCGCAGGATGGTTATGTTTCGCGTTTGCGCGTACAATTCGGCGGGTTTGGCAATGCGATCTATATCAATCATCCGGGCGGTTTTACCACGGTTTACGGGCATATCGAAAGCTTCAGCCCGGAAATGACCAAACTGATCCGGCAGCAGCAGTACCAGCACCAGAGTTTCGAGGTCGATTTTAACCTCGATCCCACCCAAATAATAGTATGCCAGGGCGATGTGATCGCACTTTCGGGTAATGCAGGTGCATCCGAAGGACCGCATCTGCACTTCGAGATCCGCGATGCGCAAACGCAGCAAACTATCAATCCGCAGCTTTTCGGCCTGACGATCCCCGATAAGGTGCCGCCGACACTTGGGACAATATGTGTTTATCACCTGGGCGGGGATCCATTCAGCGAGAAGACGCCGCGGCAATTCTTCGGCGTTAACGGCGCAGCAGGGCGTTATCGTCTTGTCAAACCACAAGTGATCAATGTAAGCGGCGAGACCGGGTTCGGCATCACAGCGACGGACATGAACAGCACTTCGTTCAATCACAACGGCATCTATTCTGTTGAGCTGAAGGTTGATGGCAAAACCGTTTATACCTTCGCTGTTGAACGTTTTGCATTCGACCAGACGCATGCTATCAATGCCTATATCGACTATCCTACTTTCCTGGCTTCGCACCGCTTCATCCAGAAGTGTTTCATTCTGCCAGGAAGCAAAATATCGTTGTACCCGCAATCCATTAACCGCGGTATAGTCAATTTTAATGATGACGCCGTTCACAGTGTAGATTATGTCGTGAAAGACATCGCCGGCAATACATCAACCCTGAGCATCAAAGTAAAATCAAGCACCCCCAAAGCAACAGGACAGCCGATCATCCCGGCAAACACCCCGCTGTTCCATTATGATAAGCTGAATGAGTTCGGTAATGACAAGATCAGGCTCTTCGTTTGGCCCGGGAATTTGTATGACGATGTTTATTTCACCTACTCAACTTTGCCCGAAAAGAAAGGTACTTATTCCGAAGTGCATCGTATTCATAACCGGGCGACACCCATCAACGACACCATGCAGCTCTGGATCAAACCGGATGCAAGTATCGGTCAACTCACCTCAAAAGCGGTTATTGTGAATTCGGAAGGCGTTTGCGAACCGAGCATTTATGAGGACGGTTATGTGAAATCGCAGATACGCACTTTCGGCGACTATTATGTGAAAGTGGACACTAATCCACCCATCATCCGCCCGCTAAACATCCATGACGGCGTGAACATGGCCAAAATGAGCCGGATCGCACTGAAGATCGGCGATAATATGTCGGGTGTGAAAACCTATTCCGGCACTATCGATGGCAAATGGGTACTGATGGAATGGGATTATAAAACGCGTATTTTAAGTTATAAATTTGACGGCAGCATTGGTCCGGGAAAACACCGGTTCGAGCTGACGGTTACAGACAATAAAGATAACGCCGCACATTTTAGCGCGAATTTCTACAAATAATGAGCAAACTCAAAGAAGGCGACAAGGCCCCGGCTTTCAAAGCGAAAGACCAGGACGGGAATTTGGTCTCCCTGTCCGATTTCAAGGACAAAAACCTGATCCTATATTTCTATCCGGGGGACGATACCCCTACCTGCACCAAGGAGGCCTGCAATTACCGGGACAATTATCAATCGCTGTTGAGCCAGGGATTTTCAGTTGTAGGTGTCAGCTTTGATAATGAAAAATCGCATAAAAAATTCATCAAAAAATACAGTCTGCCGTTTCCTTTGATAGCCGATCCGGATAAGAAGATCATCGAAGATTATGGCGTTTGGGGCGAAAAAACACTTTTCGGCCGCAATTATATGGGAACACTGCGCACCACTTTCGTCATCGACAAAAAAGGCGTCATCAAACACATTATCGGAAAGGTGGATAGCGGCCACGCCTCGCAGCAAGTGCTCGACCTGTTAAAACAAAAATAATCGTATTTTCGTCCTGATACTGAACAACAACCAGATACATGCCCGCACAGGTAGAGGATGCAGAAATATTGCGAAAGTTCCAGGACGAACGAACCCGGAACGAAGCATTCAGCCTATTACTTAAAAAATACCAGCAGAAGCTTTACTGGCACATCCGCCGCATGGTGATAGACCATGACGACGCCGACGATATTGTACAAGATACCTTTGTGAAAGTGTGGAAGAACCTGCCGGGCTTCCGCAGCGATGCGCAGCTATACACCTGGATGTACCGCATTGCCACCAACGAATGTATTACATTCCTGAACAAGAAGAAGCAGAAAAACAACATTCCGCTGGACGATGTAGCTTACGAACTGGCTGATACACTGGCCGATTCGACTTACTTCAACGGCGATAAGGCACAGATGAAATTGCAGCAGGCAATCCTGACGCTACCCGAAAAACAGCGGCTGGTTTTCAATATGAAATACTATGACGATATGAAATACGAGGAGATGTCGCAAGTGCTGGGTACAAGTGTCGGGGCACTCAAAGCATCGTTCCATTTGGCGGTGAAAAAGATCGAGGCGTTCCTTTTATCAAAAGATTAAAAATTTAAAATTTGTTTTTAAACCATTTCATCGGATTTTCATCTATATACAGATATGAACAGGGATAGAGGAAACAGGGATTGGCTGAATGAATATATGTCACTTAAACAGGTTAACCCCGAAAACCCGTTTACAGTGCCCGAAGGCTACTTTGATAGCCTTGATGAACAGATATTGTCAAAAATTAAGCTTGAAGAATTGAGATCTGAGGACGATTTTATCGTGCCCGATGGATATTTTGATGAGCTGACGAATAATATCCAGGCGAGGATCGCGATAGAAGAAGTAGCGAGCAAGGAAGCTGTGGGCTTTATCATTCCCGAAGGCTATTTCGAAAATCTGGAACAACAAATACAAAGCCGCGTTTTTATTGAGGAGGCCATCGACGCACAACCGGCAGGTTTTGACGTCCCGGAAGGTTATTTCGATAACCTCACCGCTAATATCCTGGCAAAAACAACAGCAACCGAAGAAGTAATATCAATTGAGCATAAGCCTGAGCGACGCGGCATTGTAAGGCAATTGCTCAGGCCGATGGTGTTCAAATATGCCGCAGCAGCCTGTTTGGTGCTGGCCATTGGCGGTACTTTGTTCTTCAACCAAAGCAGCATTACCCCCGACCAGGCGCATAAAAACTCTTTTTTACATAAATCATTAGCAGCGATACCTGTTTCTGATATCCAGAATTACCTGGAATCGCACCTGGATATGAGCGATACCAAAACATTGATGGATGAAAGTAAGCCTGCTGATGCCGATAACTTAAGCCACGACCTGCAGAACGCTTTAGATTCTACCGCCCAGTAATATGTACAAATTGGCCCGATATATTTTTGCTTTAATTCTGCTTCTGGCCATCATGTACAAAGGTTATGCGCAAGTAAGACCAATTGTTCGGGGCCCTTTTTACCAGCAAAGGACGATCAGGAGACAAAGCAAAATAGAGCAGGTGCGTGAGGCCTACCTGGCCCGCCGCCTGGCGCTTACCCCCTACGAATCCGCCAGGTTCTGGCCGGTTTATCGTCAGTACCAGGACGCGCTCACGTCTATCAGAGATAAGATCCGGCTAAACAATTCAAGACAGCAGCCGGATGGCCAGCAGCAGATCGAGAATAATCTTCAATATCAAACAGACCTGTTAAATGTCCGTAAATACTATACGACCGAATTTCTGAGAATACTTCCGCCGCAAAAAGTGAGCGAAATGAATAAAGCTGAACGGGAGTTTCAGGATGAACTGATCAAGCAATTGAACGAACGCAAGCAGGCCGTTAATCCTCCCCCGCCTACCAACTAAATTTCGGATATTTGATCGTTCAAATCCGAAATTGATGCCAACGCTTCGCCAGCTTTTCTTAGCCAATAACGCGCAAACGACCGATTTTCCATTGCTGCTGGAATTTGAACGGGCACAGGGCGTTTACATGTATGATAAGGAGGGCAAGCCTTATATCGACCTGATATCCGGCATCGGTGTAAGCAACCTGGGGCATAGTCATCCCTACGTGGTGAACGCCATCAAAGAACAGTTGGATAAATACATGCACCTGATGGTTTACGGCGAATATGTGCAAACCCCGCAGGTACGTTTTGCCGAAAAACTGGTTTCGTTGCTGCCGCCAGATTTGAGCTCAGTTTATTTCGTCAATTCGGGCGCCGAAGCTGTGGAAGGCGCTTTGAAATTAGCTAAACGTTATACCGGCCGGAGCGAGATCATTGCCTGCTACAATTCTTATCATGGCAGCACCCAGGGCGCTTTAAGCGTGATGGGCAACGAGGACTATAAACAGGCTTACCGTCCTTTATTACCCGGTGTAAAATTTATCCGCTTTGACGAAGCCGAAGAGCTTGAACTGATCACGGAAGAAACTGCCTGCATCATTATCGAAACGATCCAGGGCGAAGCAGGTGTTCGCGTTCCCGATAAACATTATATGCACGCGCTGAGGAAACGCTGCAATGAAACCGGTACACTCCTCATACTTGACGAAATCCAATGCGCTATGGGGCGCACCGGGAAGCTGTTCGCCTTTGAGCATTTCGATATCTCGCCTGATATACTGCTGCTGGCCAAAGCCGCAGGCGGCGGCATGCCTTTAGGGGCGTTCATTGCATCGAATCAAATCATGGGCGCCTTAAAGGAAAATCCCATCCTGGGGCATATTACTACCTTCGGCGGCCACCCGGTTTGCTGCGCTGCGGGTTTGGCGGCGATGGAAGCACTATTGAACGAAAAGCTGATTGAACAAGTTGACACCAAGGCGGCTTTGTTCAGACAATTGCTCGTACACCCTGCAATAGAAGAAGTGCGCGGCATAGGACTGATGCTGGCTGTTGAATTGGAAAGCTTTGAGTTCAACAAAAAAGTGATCGATCGCTGTATTGAGAACGGTGTGGTGGTTGACTGGTTCCTGCATTGCAGCGACTCTATGCGTATCGCCCCGCCGCTGATTATTACTGAAGACGAGATCCGAAAAGCCTGCGCGGTGATTGTTGAGGCGATCGATCATCACCATCCCGCATAAAAAAAACAGGGCATAAAAAAATAAGGTTAAAATCACTTCTCTTTAAAAATATCTTTTGCGAAAGCTTAATTTTAAAGCCGATGATCTTCGATTTCAGGCTAAAAGTGTTTCATTTGGTGGCTCAAAGACTGAGCTTTACCCGGGCTTCTGCCGAACTATTCATTACCCAGCCTGCTGTCACCAAACACATTAAGGAACTGGAGCACCAGCTGAATGTCCAGCTTTTCAAGCGGAACGGGAATAATATTAACCTAACCACCGCGGGCAAAGTACTGCTGCGATACACCGAAAAAATATTCCAAACCTACGCCGAACTCGAAACCGAGCTCGCGCAATTGAGTAACATCGAGGCCGGGACGCTGCATATTGGTGCAAGCACTACAGTAGCCCAAACTATACTGCCGCGCTTGCTTGCTTTGTTTAAGAAAACCTACCCTGCTGTCACTTTCACTTTTACCCAGGGTAATACCGACCACATTACTCAGCAGGTATTGGCCGAAAAGGTCGATATCGCTATTGTCGAGGGTGCAGCGCATTATCCGCAGATCGCCTATGCCCCTTTTGCTAAAGACGAGATCGTATTGGTAACGCGGGCCGGCAACCAGCTTTCGAAAAACCCGGAAATAAGTCCTAAAAAATTAACGGCAATCCCATTGGTGCTCCGTGAAGCGGGGTCTGGTACGCTGGATGTCATCTTCAACGCCTTGTCCGGGGTACAGATCAACCCAAAAGACTTGCAGGTAGAAATCCAACTGGAAAGCAGCATCGCGATCAAAGAATATCTCCTGTATTCCGAAACGGCCACCTTCCTCTCCATTCAGTCAGTTATGAGCGAGTTAAAGTACAATGAACTGACCATCATCGACATCAAGGGCCTGCAAATATTTCGTACGTTCGAATTTATCCAACTGCAGGGCAAATACACCAATCTCATAGAGCTTTTCAAGCGGTTCTGTCTATCCAATTATAACTTAAAGTAATCTTAAATTACTATTTACCATTAGCTTTAGATTATAGTTGTCATCATTTTTGTGCTGCGATCCCTAACACAAAATGATGGAACCTATTACCACTGATATATGTATTATAGGCGCAGGCCCGGTTGGGTTGTTCGCCGTTTTCGAAGCTGGTTTGTTAAAAATGCGCTGTCACCTTATTGACGTTTTGCCGCAGGTTGGGGGCCAGCTTTCTGAGATATATCCTCAAAAACCCATCTATGATATTCCCGGCTATCCAACCATCAACGCACAGCAACTGGTTGATAACCTGGTAGAGCAGATAGCGCCCTTCCACCCTACTTTTTCATTGGGCGAACGGGTAGAACAATTACATCAGCTGGATGACGATTCATTTATTGTCATAACTAATGATAATACCGAGGTGCATTGCAAAGCGGTGGTCATCGCAGGCGGCCTGGGCTGTTTCGAGCCGCGCAAACCGGCCATTGACAGGCTTGAGGAATTTGAAGGCAGGGGCGTAGCTTATATGATCAAAAACCCGGATGCCTACCGCGATAAAAATATTGTACTCTCTGGCGGCGGCGATTCCGCGCTTGACTGGACCATATTTCTTGCTGATGTAGCATCAAGGGTAACTTTGGTACACCGAGGTGATACTTTCCGCGGCGCGCCCGATTCTGCCGAAAAGGTCTTTGAGCTGGCTAAGCAGGGGCGTATTAACCTGGTACTTCAATCGCACATCACGGAGATCAGGGGTAACGGGCACTTACAGGAAGTGCTGATCACCGGCAGGGATAACGAGCAATCAGTTATCGCCACCGAGCATCTGATACCGCTATACGGACTTACGCCAAAGCTTGGTCCAATTGCGGACTGGGGTTTGAACCTGAATTTTTCAGCCATTGAGGTAAACACTTTCGACTACTCAACCAACGTGTCCGGTATTTATGCCATCGGCGATATCAATACTTATCCCGGAAAGCTGAAGCTAATCCTTTGCGGCTTTCACGAAGCCGCATTGATGGCGCAAAGCGCATTCAAATATGTATATCCGCAACAAAAACTGAGTTTCAAATACACTACTGTTTATGGCGTAACCGCCTTCTGATCATGATAACGCTAACAATCGAGGACCGCGACGGCAGCCGCCGCCCGGTAGAGATACCGGAAGATATCAACTTAAGCCTGATGGAAGTGCTGAAAGCTTCCGATCATCACATCCTGGCTACCTGTGGCGGCATGGCCCTATGCGCCACGTGTCATGTACAGATTATTGACGGTCCCGAAAAATACTTTCATCCTTCTGATGCCGAACTTGACCTGCTGGATACTTTACCCGATGCAGGTCATGACAGTCGCCTCGCCTGCCAGTTAAGGATCAGCGAGGATATGGACGGCATGGTTTTCCGTATCAGAGGCGAAGAATAAATGGCAGGGTCTATAAACAAATAAAGAGGATACTATCCTCTTTACCTCTTAATTATTAACTGATCTTATTGCCGGAATAAAGAACTTAGTTTATAACATCCGGCATTAACGGCGCAAAAGTAGGCGTTGCAATATATAGTTATTGTTATGACTTGGTAACCACTTAGCTTTTTATCCCGCATCAGTCATTAGATTCAAAACTAATTAAGTTTGGATTATGCTTTATGGTCAAAGCTAATACACTCTTTCAGCTCCTTATCGTTGTAGGCTAGTCCGTATTGTTTCAACACATCGTCCGGCACGCCGTTCCATTGGTTTGGCGTATTGCCCATATAACCGATATCTTTCACGCCGATCTGCGAGGTATAAAACCCTGTCGCGGTCAGGTTACGCATCAGGCTGAAGAAGGCTACGCCCTGGCGCATTTCAGGTTTTGCCTTTTTAGGCCAGGCGATCTCGTCCACCATTTCCATCTGCTGGGTATGGTTGCATTCCTTAAACGAACTGCCATACCGGCTCAGGCAGTGCATATCCAGCCAGCGCAGACCGCCCTTCATCGGGGTCTGATGATTGGGCATATCCTTCACGATGAACTCGATAAATTCAGGCACCTTCGCATCCGAAGCGCTGCCGCTGGTGTCATCTTTGGGAATTATGATATCGCCCAAAATGGTGATGGTCGCCATCTCGTGATCAGTAAAGAATTTTGGTTCTGCCGCTAATTTTTTGGCGTATGCCTTTTCCTCGGCCATCCGGTCGGACTGATCAGGCGCACTCCCGTTGGTTTCGGTTGTCGCTTCGCCTTCTTTTGCAGGTTGCTTGCAAGCTTCAACCAAAGCGGCAGCGGATAAGCCGCCAACTACCATTGCTTTTAACGAATCTCTTCTGTTCATGATCGTCCGCTTAAATATTGTTCTTCTTCATTTGGTCAACTATATACTCTGATGCGCGCATTGAAAGGGCCAATATCGTCCATGTAATATTCTTATCCGCCTGGGATACAAACTGGCCTCCATCAACGCAGAACAGGTTCTTCACATCGTGCGATTGGCTATATTTATTCAGCGGCGAACGTTTCGGATCGTTGCCCATACGCACGGTACCGGCCTCGTGGATGATGTTGCCCGGGTTATGCAGCCCCCAGTTGTTATGCTCGCCATCATCATCACCCCAAGTGATCACTGCACCCATATTGGTCAATATTTCTTTGAAGGTCTCCTTCATATGTTTGGCCTGCTTGATCTCGTAATCCGACCATGTGGTATGGAACCTGAGCACAGGTATACCGTATTTATCCACCACATCCGGGTCAATTTCGCAGTAGCTGTCCTCACGCGCAATACCCTCGCCGCGGCCGGCCATACCAATGCTCGCACCGAAAAAGAAACGATAATCCTCTTTCAGCGAAGCGCCGTAGCCACCGGCCTCTTTTTGCTTACCTTTTACTTTGTAGCTCCCGTTCAGTTGCTCAATGCCCCAGTTAAAACCATATAACGGCATATCGAACCCGCCGCCGTATTCGATATGGTAACCACGCGGGAAATCCAGCTTATCCTTCTTAGCATCCAGCCACCATGGGGTGTATACGTGCATACCGCCTACGCCGTCTTCATTGTAACGCTTCCGGTCGAACAGTTGCGGCAGGATTCCGCCCATGTCGGCACCTGTCGAATCGTGCAGGTATTTGCCAACCACCCCGCTTGAGTTGCCGATACCATTCGGATAGCGCGGGGACTTGGAATTGAGCATCAGGCGGGCGCTCTCACAGGCACTGGCGGCCAGTATCACTGTGCGGCCGTAAACCTGGTATTCCTGCATATCGTCCTTGCTTACGTAGGATACTCCTGTTGCTTTGCCCTCCCGGTCGGTCAAAACCTCGCGTGCCATCGCATTAACCACCAGGTCAACATTCCCGGTTTCAACGGCCGGTTTTACCAGTACTGATGATGACGAAAAGTCACCGTATATCTTGCAACTCCTGCCGCATTGCGCGCAAAAGAAACAGGCCTCGCGGGTATTGTTGATCTTTTTGGTGAGGATAGATAACCGGGACGGGATCACAGGGATATTGATCTTTGTATTCGATCGTTGGATCATCAATTCGTGCAGCCTCGGCTTTGGCGGAGGCAGGAAAAAACCGTCCGGATCGTTATACAAACCTTCGTTGGTGCCGAACACACCGATGAGTTTATCGATCTTATCATAATAAGGCTTAACGTCTTCATAGCCTATTGGCCAGTCGTCACCTAAGCCGTCATAGCTTTTTCTTTTAAAATCCAGCGGGCCAAAACGAAGCGATATACGCCCCCAGTGGTTGGTACGGCCGCCTACCATCCTGGCACGCCACCATTCCCAGTTACTGCCCGGCGCCTGGGTGTACGGCTCGCCGTCTATCTTCCAGCCCCAGTAACAGCCATCAAAATCGCCGAAGGGCCTGAACTTGGTGCTTGCACCACGCCGTGGTGAATCCCAGGGATTTTTCAGCTGCGCAGAGTTCTCGCGCGGGTCGAACTTCGCACCCGCTTCTAACAAACAAACCTTTAATCCCGCATTGGCCAGCACATAGGCCGCCATGCCGCCGCCCGCACCCGAGCCGACAATAACGGCATCGTACTTTTTGGACTGCTTCTTAATATTGATATCTTCCATTGAAATTGAATAGGCAAAATGATATGTGGAAGCACAAATCTACTTATTGATTTGTCTTTTCAAAATCACGGATCATCCCGGTCATAAAAAAAGCCACTGTAACGTGGCTTTATCCTGTAAATTTTTTGATAGATAAAACTAATAGCTCAACCTATATCTCTTAATTCTTCATCGTCGGACCGCCTTTCTGTGATATCCCGCTGATGATTGTAATTGATCAACGGCTTCAACGTTACTTCGGGCTGCAAAATATTGTTAGCGTCATCGGTTTGTTCGTCCTGCACAAGCTGCTGAAATTCAGGCTCCCCGGCGTAGCGGTACCCCATTTTTTTGTTTTCCTCCTCGATAAACGCGAAAAGTTCGCCCAGGCAGGAATAAACAGCGTGTAAAAATTTATGGCTGGTCGACGTCAGGCATTTTCCTGTATCTTCGGGACCTCTTCCCGGCTCCAGGAATTTGAGCCTGGTGATCATTCCATTAACAAGCTCAGCCTCAAATTTCCCTTCATTGTGCCAGGTTAAAACGTTTTTTATCTCTCTGTACTGATCCATAATGTAAAAATTTACTCATTCTACCCATTTAAGTTAAACCAATCCGAACAAAACTTTGCTCTGAATATGCAATACCAAAATCGTTCCATTGCTTGTTTTTTCTCGACGAGTTTGCCGGGGATAATAGCATAACAGCTACAAATATTTCCGATTAGTTACATTCTTTTTATAAGAGTTAAAAAAATAATGTAAAATGGTGGAAATTGACAAGCCCCGGAAAAATTGGCGGATATGATTTTTTTGAGACTTTACCGTGAAAGGGATAACGAACTACAAATCATATATATCAGGTATTTGGAGGTGTATAGTTTTGACATCGGATTAAGCCGGATACCGGTACAAATGTGTAGTATTGCAGACTCTCCGGTAGTAGCCTAATACCATACGATCATAGCATAATTTGTGGTCAATTGTACTCAGATCATACTGTTCCGCTTGATAAGGTACTCTTTGAGAATGTGGTTATAACCGTCATGAATATTGGCATCGACCAGGTCGATATGATACTGGGCGCATTTCAGTTCCAATTCGTGGCGGTAATTGCCCAAATTAACCCTATAGGCCTCGCGTATCTTTCCGGGGTGAACTTTTAGCTCCTCCCCGCTTTCGATATCGACAAAATGGTGAGGACGATTATCGAAGTCAAAATCGATCTCTTTCTTACGGTCGTTCACATTGAAGATCACCACCTCGTGCTTGTTATATTTCAAGTGCTGAATGGCTGCGAATAAAGCCTGGAGTTTCTCATTAGTGTAGCCATTTTCCAGCATATCGCTGAAAATAATGATCATCGAACGTTTGTGGATCTCCTCTGCAATGTGGTGCAGCACATTTGTAATATTGGTTGTCGCGTTCACTTTGGGATGATCGTAAGCCTTTTCCAGTTGGGAATACAGGTGGAAAAGGTGCGCCGAAGTCGATCGCGCCTGGCTCAGCCAGTCCAATTTATCAGAGAACAGGCAAAGCCCGAATGCGTCGCGCTGTTTCTTGAACAGGTACATCAGCGATGCTACAGCATAAATAGAAAACTGCAACTTGTCCATGCCCTTCTCCGGAAAGTTCATGGACGAGGAAGTGTCCAGCAGCAAATAACATCGCAGGTTGGTTTCTTCCTCAAATTGCTTGATGAACAGCTTATCCGTCCGGGCGAAAAGCTTCCAGTCGATATTTTTTACCGATTCGCCGTTGTTATACAGCCGGTGTTCGGCAAACTCCACCGAAAACCCATGGAAAGGGCTCTGGTGCAGGCCGGTGATAAAGCCTTCCACCACCTGCCTGGCCAGCAATTCCAGGTTGGCTAAATGACGTATTTGCTGTTCTTCGTTCAGTTTCGGCATGTAGTGCTAATGTAGGCCGATGGCAGTTAGTATACAAATAAAACTTGCCCAGACCACGTTTATTATTGGCTGCAAACAAAAAAGCCGGTCGCTTTTAAGCAACCGGCTTCCTTATATAATGATCTTTTAGGCTAACTGTTTGTCCAGCTTACCGGCCAAAATAGATTTTGGCACGGCGCCGATCTGTTTGTCAACGATCTCGCCTTTATTGAAGTACAACAGGGCAGGGATGTTGCGGATACCGAATTTCATCGATATGCCGGGATTGTTATCCACGTTCACTTTTCCTACAACAGCTTTGCCGCTGTATTCTTTTGCAATTTCTTCTACTACAGGGCCAACCATGCGGCAAGGACCGCACCACTCTGCCCAAAAGTCAACCAGCACAGGTTTGTCCGATTTAAGTACCAGTTCTTCAAAGTTTGCATCAGTTATTTCTAAAGCCATTTTCTTTAAATTTTTAAATTTCCTCCAAATATATACTAATCAAATTACTTGCCACAAGTGAGGGACTGACATTCTGACAATCCAATTATCGTGCGCCCTTAGCTTAACTTTCGGGTGACAATAAAAGTAGCGGAATATCTTTCTGAACGGAAAAATAGTTATTAACAGGATGGTACAATAGTGCGATTTATCAACAGGCCGGCAGACTAATTTCCTGGCCTCCTGAACTCAGCAGCTTTGGTCTTGATGTAAATGATAATATCATAATCGCCGGCCTTCTTTATCCAATCAACAGTCGGGTAATATTTATCCATGAACATGTTCAGCGAATCGCTTTTTAACCCTACAGTTCGCGTTACCAGGCTGCGGTTAAAACGGGTGGCAGCATAATCCGCTTGCTCATCTTTCAGCAGCAGCTTTTTCATTCTATATTTCGGGTCGCTGTTTTTTGTGAGGGCGTTGAATACGGTAAGTAAGTCGATACTCACAAAAGCAAAGGGGACATTGGATGGATTTCCCGAAAAAGCATCAGCAATTTTCGGCGGCTGATAATTAAATACCTGGCTGTAATCTCTTCTACGGTCAAGCGAATCTTTTTGGTGATTGCGTTCCGCTTTGATCAATACATCGTTTAGCAAAATGGTGTTGGCTTTTAGATGAATGACCAAATGTTCCTGCTTAGTCGATCTGACCGGGTAAAAGAACGGCTTGTATCCCATGGCGAATACCCTGATCGTATCGCCGACACCGGAAACCCGTATAGCAAATTCGCCATTATTATTGCTTGTAGTCCGGCCGGAATGCGTAGTGATTGTAGCGGCGATGGGCTTTTCTGTGGAATCAGCGAGGATTTTACCTGTGATAACCTGAGCGTTGCCCCATGTGCATGCCAATAACAAAGTGAATATAAGAAAACCCGTTTTTCGCAGCATACCCGAATTTAGGTATTGATTGCCAGCAGGCTAAGGATTTAACACTATTTAACGTTAATTCAGCACCGGCTCCACTTGCGTAAGATTATGTATCTCGGCCATTAGCTCATCATTGGGATTGACTTTATAAGTTTTTGAAGGCAGCTCGATCAAGAGCGACTCTTCTTTATCTCTTACCATGAACTTCAGCGTGCAGCTTTTATTCGGATACTTCTGGTTATTGGTTTCGACGATCTGCTGCAGGTTGTCCATCAGGCCGGCATTCAGGGACCTTAATTCCAGGCAAACGGTAATAGACTTTGCCAGCTTATCACGTACCTCGGTCAATAGTCCCATATTGGTGACACGCATATCCCAGTTGTCCTTCTGCCTGAATTTTTCTTCGATGATGCCTCTCAATTGCAGAAAATAACCGTCGACCAAAAGGTTCCGGTATTTGATGTAATCATCGCCGAACAACGCAAATTCGTAGGAGTCGTTATAGTCTTCCAAAATAAATGTACCGAACGGTTTGCCAGTTTTAGTTGTCTTGTGCTGAACGTTAGAAACTAATCCTCCTACACACAATTCACCTCGTTTACGCAATTCGGCAAAAGCAGCTTTTACCTCATCACCACCCTCACCAGAGCGTGCTTTTTGGATGGTTACCAAGTCAGACACGGTAGTATTACAATACCGGTTCAGTTCCAGTCTGTAATTATCTAACGGGTGACCGGTAAGATAAATTCCGATCACATCTTTCTCATACTTAAGCTTTTCTATCAGCGGAAATTCTTCAACCTCTGGCATTGGCGGTTCAGGAATATAGGAAGCCACCGATCCGCCGAACAATGATGCTTGCGTGCTGCTTTGCGTATTCTGGTAATCGTTGGCATATTTGATCAGGCGTTCGATTCCTGTCAATGTGCCATTCTCCGTCTTGGTGAAAAACTGGGAACGGCTGATGCCGAAGTTATCAAAGGCGCCTCCGTACACTAAATTCTCATACGATTTCTTGTTTACCGAGCGCACATTTGACCTTCTCGCAAAATCATATACCGTTTGGTATGTTCCGTTGGCGACACGCTCTTCAATGATACTTTCAATTGCTTTTTCACCTACTCCTTTTACCCCGGCCAGGCCAAAACGAACTTCTCCCTTGTCATTCACAGCGAACGCCATATCTGACTCGTTAATATCCGGCCCCAGAACCGGCACGCCCATGCGGCGGCATTCTTCCATAAAGAAGGATATTTTATCGATGCTGTTCTGGTTATTCAACACCGCAGCCATGTATTCTGCAGGATAGTGCGCTTTCAGGTAAGCAGTCTGATACGCCACGAAAGCATAACAGGTTGAATGCGATTTATTGAACGCGTATTGTGCGAAAGCCTTCCAGTCGTTCCATATCTTGGTCAGTTTATCCTGCGGGTGGCCTTTTGCCGTCGCCCCTTCCATAAACTGGGCTTCCATTTTATTCAATATCTCGATCTGCTTCTTGCCCATCGCCTTACGCAGGACATCCGCATCACCCTTGCTGAAACCGGCCAGTTTTTGCGATAAAAGCATCACCTGTTCCTGGTAAACCGTAATACCATAAGTTTCGCCCAGGTATTCTTCCATATCCGCAAGGTCGAATGTGATCGGCTCAAAACCATGCTTACGTTTGATAAAGTTCGGGATGTATTCCATCGGACCCGGGCGGTATAGCGCATTCATCGCGATCAGGTCCTCGAACTTGTCCGGTTTTAGCTCGCGAAGGTACATCTGCATACCGTCACTTTCAAACTGGAACGTACCGTTTGTATCTCCGCGCTGGTATAGGTCGAAGGTCGTCTGATCTTCCAGCGAAATATTGTCTATATCTATATCGACATTATGGTTTTGCCTGATGAGTCGCAACGCATCTTTAATAATGGTGAGCGTCTTCAGGCCCAAAAAGTCCATCTTGATAACACCTGCATCCTCGATCACGCGCCCATCGAACTGCGTAACCAGCAGGTCTGAATCTTTCGCGGTCGCTACCGGTACTATATTGGTCAGGTCATCTGGCGCAATGATGATACCAGCGGCATGGACGCCTGTATTACGCACCGAGCCTTCCAGCTTTTCCGCTTCGCGCAAAACCGTCGCGCGCAGGTCGCTACCATTGAATATTTCCTTCAACTCCGGTACCTGGTCGATCGCCCCGCGAAGGGTGATACCCAAAGTTTCCGGTACCAGCTTTTTGATGGCGTTCACCTCCGAAAGCGGCATATCCAGCACACGGCCTACATCCTGTATACTGGTACGTGCAGCCATGGAACCGTAGGTGATGATCTGTGCCACCTGGTTCTTGCCGTATTTGTCCACCACGTAGTCGATCACCTTCTGGCGACCGGCATCGTCAAAGTCCGTATCAATATCGGGCATCGACTTGCGGTCGGGGTTCAAAAACCTTTCGAAAAGCAGGTTGTATTTTATCGGGTCTATATTGGTGATACCTATACAATAAGCTACCACAGAGCCAGCCGCCGAACCACGCCCCGGCCCGATAAACACTCCCATATCGCGGCCGGCTTTTATAAAGTCGGCTACAATAAGAAAGTACCCGGCAAAGCCCATTGTCCGCACGGTAAATAATTCGAAATTGATACGTTCTTCCACCTCGGGTGATATGTCCTTATAGCGCTCTTTAGCTCCAAGGAATGTCAGGTGTTTTAAGTATTCCCACTGGTTAAGTGTGTCGGCATCAGGCGTATTGTGTATCTTAAATTCTTCAGGGATCACAAAGTTCGGCAGCATGATATCCCGCTTCAGCTTCAGCACCTCAACCTTATCTACGATCTCGTTGGTATTATCCAGCGACTCGGGCAGGTCGTGAAACAGTTTGGCCATTTCCGACTGGGTCTTGAAATAGAACTGATTGTTCGGAAAACCAAAACGGAAGCCTTTGCCGCCTTCTTCATCCGTTGCGATCGGCGTGCTTTGCATGTCACCCGTGTTCACACAAAGCAAAATATCGTGTGCGTTGGAATCCTGCTGATCCACATAATGTGAATCGTTAGAGCAGATAACCTTAACATTATGCTTTTTAGCAAATTTTAACAGCGTATTATTGACGATCTCCTGTTCCGGGATGTCGTGACGCTGCAGTTCGATATAGTAATCCTCTCCGAACAAATCGAGCCACCATTTGAATTCTTTTTCGGCTTCTTCTTCGCCGTTCCTCAAAATAGATTGAGGTACTGAGGCGCCTATGCAGCAGGTGGTAGCGATCAAACCCTTATGATATTTCTGGATCAGCTCCTTATCGATACGTGGCCACTTGCTATACAAACCTTCCATATAGCCCAGCGAACACAGCTTTACCAGGTTCCGGTAGCCTTCGGCATTTTTTGCCAACAAAAGCTGGTGGTAGCGAACATCCTTCTTCTCCTTGGTGAACTGCTTCCGGTGACGATCCTCTACTACGTAAAACTCACAGCCAACGATCGGTTTCACATTGTGCTTGCCCGCCTCGGCCACAAATTTGAACACGCCGAACATATTACCATGGTCGGTAATGGCAATAGCCTTCATCCCATCTGCGGCGGCCTTTTTATATAGCTTGGATATATCGGCGGCGCCGTCTAATAAGGAGAACTGTGTGTGTACGTGTAAGTGCGAAAAATCCGGCATAACTAATCTGAAACAACTTTTCCGAGGAACACAAATTTATCAAAAAACCGGGCATAGCCCGTGTTTGTTGAAAATTAAAAGAATGTTAAAATAAAAAGAAAAGGCCCCTGACAGGAGCCTTTCTCATCTTTTTAAGAACGAATAATTTACGCATCTATTCTTGCATATTTTGCATTCTTTTCAATAAACTCACGGCGCGGGGCAACCTCATCACCCATCAGCATGGAGAAGGTATGATCACATTCGGCAGCGTTGTCAATACTTACTCTCCGTAACGTACGGGTTTCCGGGTTCATCGTAGTTTCCCATAATTGCTCGGCGTTCATTTCACCCAAACCTTTGTAGCGCTGGGTATGTACGCTGTCTTCTTTGCCACCGCCTTTCAAACGCTGTATAGCGGCTTCACGCTGAATTTCGGTCCAGCAATATTCCTGCTCTTTGCCTTTTTTAATTAAGTAAAGAGGCGGCGTAGCAATGTACACGTAGCCAAATTCAACCAGTTCCTTCATGTAACGGAAGAAAAAGGTTAATATCAGCGTAGTTATGTGCGATCCGTCCACGTCGGCATCGGTCATGATAATGATCTTATGGTAGCGAAGTTTGGTAAGATTGAGTTCTTTATCGTCCTCCGGCGTACCTATGCTCACGCCCAGGCCTGTGAACATGTTCTTTATTTCCTCGTTCTCATATATCTTGTGCTCCATGGCCTTTTCCACGTTAAGTATCTTACCCCTTAACGGCAAAATAGCCTGGTATTCGCGGTTGCGGCCCTGTTTGGCAGTACCACCTGCCGAATCACCTTCGACCAGGTACAATTCACAAAGTGAAGGATCGCCATTGGCGCAGTCGGCCAGTTTTCCTGGTAATCCGGAGCCGCTCATCACGTTCTTGCGCTGCACCATTTCGCGCGCTTTACGTGCTGCTGCACGCGCGGTTGCTGCCAGGATAACCTTGTTAACTATCATGCGGGCTTCGCGCGGATTCTCTTCAAGGTAATTGCCCAATATTTCACCAACGGCCATATCCACGGCGCCCATTACCTCGTTGTTGCCTAACTTGGTTTTGGTTTGCCCTTCAAATTGGGGTTCTGCAACTTTAACGGAAATAACAGCTGTCAAACCTTCCCTGAAGTCATCGCCGGTGATCTCAACCTTCATATTTTTCAGCAGGCCCGATTTATCAGCATAAGCTTTCAAAGTACGGGTTAATCCCCTGCGGAAGCCGGCTACGTGCGTTCCGCCCTCAATGGTATTGATATTATTGACGTATGAGTGTACATTCTCGGTATAAGTATCGTTGTATTGCAGCGCCAGCTCTACCGGTATGCCCTGCTTGTTGCCGTCCACATATATCGGCTCAGGTATGATAGGCACACGCGTACCATCAAGATACTTTACAAACTCGCGCAACCCACCCTGTGAATAAAACTCTTCGGTAACATAAGTACCGTCCTCATTAGGATAACGCTCATCTGTTAATGTCAGGCGTATGCCTTTATTCAGGTATGCAAGTTCGCGCAGGCGGCCTGCCAGCGTATCATATTTATATTCAGTAGTCAGCGCAAAAATTTCCGGGTCAGGTTTAAATATGATAGTAGTACCCCTTTTCTCGGTTTCGCCTATGGTCTTTACGTCGAATAAAGGCTTGCCCCGGTCATATTCCTGCGTCCATACTTTTCCTTCGCGGTAAACCAATGCGGTCAGATGGGTTGATAACGCGTTTACGCAGCTCACCCCCACACCGTGCAAACCGCCGGATACTTTATAGGTATCCTTATCAAATTTGCCTCCGGCGTGCAATACAGTCATTACAATTTCCAATGCCGATCGCTTTTCTTTTGTGGTGATCCCCGTTGGTATGCCGCGACCGTTATCTTCAACTTTTATGCCGTTGTCTTTCAGGATAGTAACGTTTATCGTATCACAATACCCGGCCAGCGCTTCGTCGATAGAGTTGTCAACGACCTCATAAACAAGGTGATGCAAGCCTTTTGCGCCGGTATCGCCTATGTACATGGAAGGGCGCTTCCGCACCGCTTCCAAACCCTCTAAAACTTGGATATTATCCGCTGAATAATTTGATTTGTCCTTATTTTTTTCAGTCATATTTATGTTAAACAGTAACCTTCAAAAATACGCATTTCAGCCCGGATATCAGGCATTTTGTGGATAAAATTCGGTGATGTGCGAATATGCAGATGGCTTAAACGACCAATTAAACCATTATTTAGATCCACAATATAAGCTTCATTTGCACATCTGCATATTCGCACATCTGCACGTCAGTATATTAGGATACTTGCGGTTAAAGTTTATCTTTGTCAAAATTTTTTGAAAAGTAAAATGAAAATTAAGGCCTCAATCGTAACAAAATTAACCATGAGCTTAATGGCTGCAGGAAGCCTGGTGGCATGTAATAAATCAGGTGGCAGCAGCACGGCCACGTCATCGGGCAGCGGACCGGTTAGCGGCCAGATCGTGTTTGTCAACGAGGATACACTGTCGGTAAAATATGACTATGCAAAGGATATGCGCAAACGCCTGGACGATAAAGGAAATGCCACTAAAAACGATGTAGGTGCGAAACAGCAGGCACTGCAGCGCGAGGTAGCGGAATACCAGAAGGGCGTGAATACCATGAGCGCTAATGAGCGTTCGATGACAGAATCGCGTTTACAGCGCGAGGGGCAGGAATTCCAGCAATACCAGCAAAGTGCCGGCGCTGAATTCCAGAACGCACAAATGGATGAAAATAAAAAACTGTACGACAAGGTTTATACCTTTACCAAGCAGTACGCTAAAGACAACGGCTACAAAATGGTGCTCACTTTCCATACCGGCGGTACCGACGTGTTGTTTGCGGATCCAAGCCTGGACGTGACCAATGATTTTGTGAAAAAACTGAACGAGACTTACGGGAAAGAAAAGAAATAATAATTTATTAAAAACTTATTGATCTGCTGAACCCCGGTTTTTAAGCCGGGGTTTTTTAATTTTATATCCATGGAGACGCAGGAGCACGAAAGGCTTATTCGCAGGGCCTTTGAACTGGCTGAACAAAACGTAAAGCAAGCAGTGGGCGGACCATTTGGCGCGGTCATCGTAAAGAATGGAGATATTATTGCCGAGAGCGCCAACCAGGTGGTAGCGCAGAACGATCCTACGGCCCATGCAGAGGTTTCAGCGATCAGGCTGGCTTGTCAAAAGCTTGGCACTTACGACCTGCTTGGCTGCGTGATCTATACCAGCTGCGAGCCCTGCCCCATGTGCCTGGGCGCCATCTATTGGGCGCATCTTGATGCGATCTATTACGGCAATACTAAAAACGACGCCGCATCCATCGGATTTGATGACCATTTCATTTACAAAGAGCTGGAATTGCCGCTTCACGAGCGCACTTTGCTCATAACTCAGCTATTGCCGGACGAGGCCATACGTGCCTTTAAACTTTGGGAAAGTTCCAATTCAGATTCCGGCTATTAACGAAAAAGCGCCCCATAAACAAAGGGCGCTTGATATTTCTCAGAAAGGAAAACCTCAATTGTTGATCAAAACTTCTATTTCCTCTTCGTCTCCATTGAGATTATCAAGGAATTCGAAGTGTGAGTTCCTGCTAATGAATTCAGGCACAATGTCTTTCATCTTGTTTACAAGTGCCACTTCATCGTAATGTTTATTTAACTCAAGCAATTCTTCCATATCCTTCAGCACCTGCTTGTAAGAATAAGCTATTACCTTAGCAATTTTGATCTTTGGATGGTGTGTCGGCATGGTCAGCTCACCAAGGTTCAACAGTTCCTCGTAAAGTTTCTCACCGGGCCTTAAACCGGTATAAACTATTTTTATGTCTTTTTCAGGCTGCAGTCCTGCCAATTTTATCATTTTAAGAGCCAGGTCGGTGATCTTAACGGGTTCACCCATATCGAAAATAAATATTTCGCCGCCGGTGCCCATTGTACCCGCTTCAAGCACGAGCTGAACAGCTTCAGGGATGGTCATGAAGTAACGTGTAATATCCGGATGCGTAACAGTGATCGGGCCACCTTTTTGTATCTGGCTTCTGAAACGCGGTATTACCGAACCATTAGAGCCGAGAACGTTACCAAACCTGGTGGTAACGAAACGTGTCGACGGAATACCATTTCTGTGGTTTACCGGGTTATCTTTTAATGACTGGATATAGATCTCTGCAATACGTTTGGTAGTACCCATCACGTTGGACGGGTTAACAGCCTTATCGGTAGATATCATTACAAACTTGTCGACACCGAACGCTACAGAAAGATCCGCAACATGTTTGGTACCCAATACGTTTGAGAGAACTGCTTCCGAAGGATTCTCTTCCATCATTGGCACGTGTTTATAAGCAGCCGCGTGGAATACTACCTCCGGCTTATATTCATCGAAAAGCCTGTAAATCCGGCGGTAGTTACGAATATCCGCTATAAATATCCTCGTAAGTACATTAGGGAATTTTTCTTCCACCTCCAGTTTCATTTCATGCAGAGGCGATTCGGCCTGATCGCACAAAATAACCATGGCAGGTTTATAGCCAAGTACCTGGCGAACTATTTCAGACCCGATAGATCCGGCTGCGCCGGTCACCAGAACTCGTCTGCCATAGAGGTCTTCCGATATTTTAGAATTATCAATTGTAATGGGCTTACGCTGCAAAAGATCTTCGATCTTCAAATCCTGTATCTGCTGCGGATTAAGCTTTCCGTATATCCATTGATCGGAAGGCGGTACAGTAAGCACCTGGATACCCAGGGCAAGGCATTTCTCCAATGTCGCTTTTTTTACCTGTTCATCAAGACCGTAATTCATGATGATCAGTTTATCAACATTGTGTTTCTCTTTCAGCTTTTCCAGCTTATCGATGTGATAAACCCTTACCTGCTGGATGTCCTTGTCTATCTTTTTTACATTGTTGTCAACAAATCCTACCACTGCAAAATTTGCCTTTGCACTTGATTCGAGCGCCTGCTTAACCAGGACAGCATTATTGTCTGATCCGTAGATCACAACCACCGTTTTTTGTGCTCTGCTGTTATAATTCAAGTAGAAATATGCGCTTTTCGCCATGGTTCTGAGCAAGATCAACAGGGTACTTGAAACTGAAAAATTAATCAGCAAAACCAGGTTTATTGTGACCAGGTTTAAATGCAGAAAGTGAACGACCCAAAGATTTATTATGGCAAGGTAAACTGTACAGGTAATAAATACTCCAGTGAATATGCGCAATACGTCGCGCGTGTTTGAATAGCGGATAAGGCCGGTATGTATCCGCATGAGATACATGACTATTGTCGAAACTGCGCAATATAAACCTGTTAAGATAAAAAAGTAGCCGCGAAGTATATTGGTAAATTCAAAACGCTGAACAATAAAATAAGAAGTAGAGAAGGACCAGGTGATAATAATAAGGTCGACCAGCATTATCAACCATCGGGGTACAATTTTAGTAAACAGTAGATATTTTTTCATATTGTGTTGGGGAAGAAGATGTGTAGTAAAAGTAGCATTTTTTTAGCAAATAAAAAATTAATAGCAAGTGGTGCAGAACCCGCACTTTAACGGTAGCTTGAGCAAAAGGTTCGACTTTTCCGATAGCCATCCCATTTCGATCGATGAAATTTTCGGAATGCTAATGCCTTGGCAATCACGTGGATTAACAACTTAACTGACAATTTACGGTCAAAGGTAAAATATAACGCCGGAATAGTCTTGATCATTTGTTAACATTATAACATTGCTACGCACCAATTAACATGCTCTGGCGGCATACTATTGACCGAAGTTGAGCTTTATAATATCTATAACTCTTTTTTGATCCGGCTCCGGCATATTTGAGCCCGAAGGCAGGCATAACCCGCTGTCAAACAGCGCTGCGCTTACTTCGCCATTTGCATAATATGGATAATGCTGAAAAACAGGCTGTAAATGCATGGGTTTCCACAACGGCCGCGACTCAATATTATCTTTTTCAAGAGCCAACCTGATGGATTCACGTGTTATACCATTACTCTCGACCGGATCAATCGTAATTGTGGTAAGCCAGCGATTTGATTCACTGCCTGCCGGTTCATTAAGGAATTTGATGCCAGGCAATGCCGATAGCTGTTCCACATAGGTTTCGTAAACTTTCCTGCGCAGCGCCTTATGCTCGTCCAGCACCAGCATTTGCCCCCGCCCTATGCCTGCGCATATATTGCTCATGCGGTAATTATACCCAATCTGTGAATGCTGGTAGTGGGGCGCAGCATCTCTTGCCTGCGTGGACAAGAAACGCGCCCGGTCTATGAATTCCTTGTTTTCAGAGATCAAAGCTCCGCCTCCGCTGGTTGTAATAATTTTGTTACCGTTAAAGGAAAGCACACCCAAGATGCCGAATGTGCCAGCTGCTTTGCCGTTAATGGTCGAACCCAAAGCTTCGGCCGCATCCTCGATGACGGGAATGCCATATTTATCGGCTATCGCCATGATCTGGTTTATTTTGGCCGGCATGCCATAGAGGTGCACCGGCACAATGGCTTTAGGCTTTTTTCCTTTGGATATCCGGTCCTCGATGGCTGTTTCCAATGCCCCGGGCGACATATTCCACGTTTCAGCTTCGCTGTCGACAAAAACTGGGGTGGCTCCCAGGTACACGATCGGGTTTGCGGTGGCTGAAAAAGTGAAGCTCTGGCAGATCACCTCATCCCCCGGCTGAACACCGATCATGATCAGTGCCAGATGCAGCGCGGCAGTACCCGAACTCAATGCGGCTGCATAGCCGGTATGTGTGTAGGCAACCAGGTCGTGCTCAAAGCCATCCACATTAGGCCCCAGCGGCGCGATCCAGTTGGTATCAAAGGCTTCCTTAACAAAATCAAATTCCCGGCCGCCCATATGCGGGCTGGATAACCATATCTTTGAGTTCATATTTTTATTCGTTCATTGAGTTATATCTAATAATCCGGCCGGGGTTGCCTGCAATAACAGCGTAATCCGGCACATCTTCGATAATCACCGCACCGGCGCCGATAGTGGCCCATTTGCCAATATTTATGCCAGGTATCACGCAGGCGCCAATACCTATCTGGGTACCCTCGCCTATCTTTACATTGCCCGCCAGCGCCGCATTGGGCGATATATGCGCACAATCGCCTATTTTGCAATCGTGGTCAACACAGCAGTTGGTGTTCAATATCACGTGTTCACCGATCACCGAGTCTGCATTGACGCTTACGCCGGCCATAGCAACGCTGCCCGCACCTATCACTGCCGTCGGGGAAATGTTGCAGGACGGGTGTATTGCTTTGGCATAGTCCACATCATTTCGTTCCCGTGAGATGCGGTTGCGAACGTAATTATTGCCGATGGCGATGATAACCCCGTCACCGGCTTCTAACTTTTCGGGTATTGATCTGTGCAAGATGGGGACGTTGAGCACAGCTCCTACTTTATGCGCATCTATCGCCTCCATACCCGATACACCCTGCGCCTGCAGAATTTCGATGATAACTTTGGCATGGCCGCCTGCTCCGAATAAATAGATCATATTTTGTTGCCCTCAAATTTATGCGAGGTTACGTGCCCTTTCTGGCTTATACCTTCCGATTTAACAGTTTTGAATATTGTCATCCCAATAATTTTCATATCAACCGAAAATGACTGATGATCAACATACCACACATCATAATTAAATTTCTGTTCCCATGTTATCGCATTCCGGCCATTCACCTGCGCCCAACCGGTTATGCCCGGTTTTACGTCGTGGCGCCGGCTTTGTTCGGCACTGTATAAGGGCAGGTATTCGATCAGCAAAGGCCTTGGTCCTACCAGGCTCATGGTGCCCCGGACAACATTCAGCAGTTGCGGAACCTCATCAAGCGACGTTTTACGGACGAACCGGCCAATTGGTGTCAGGCGTTCAGCATCAGGCAGCAATTGCCCATCGGGTCCTCTTTTGTCGTTCATCGTTTTAAACTTGATGATCCTGAATATTTTTCCGTGCAAACCGGGCCTTCGCTGCACAAAGAATACTTTACCCGAATTAGAAAAAAACAAAATGACAATTATGACGATCAGCACCGGCGAAAGCAATGCTAAACCTATAATGGCAACAATAAGATCGATGAACCGCTTAAAGAGAAACTTATACATCTTCCAGTATCTTTAAGTAATTTTTTGCCAGCGCCTCCCTGTCAAAGTGCTGTTTTGCATACCGGTAACCGTTTTCGCCCTGTATCGTAAGTAATTCCAGATCATCCAGGTACATCCTGATCTTCGACGTGAAATCTCCCGGATTCTCAGGCTCGACAAATACCCCTGCCTGCGCCTCTTCAACCAGTTCACGCGAAACACCGTCTATAGCCATCAATATCGGCTTTTTACAGGCCATGTAGTCAAACGTCTTGTTTGAATATACTGTCTTGAAGGTATCATTTTTTTTGAGAACCGAAGCGCCCATTTCTGAAGCCAGGATATATTTAAAAACCTCGGCCTTAGGCACCGGATCGACAAAGCGAACATTGGCCACATTCATCGCGTCGGCCATAGTTTTCAGGTTCTCCTTTTCCATACCCGAGCCGATGAGCAAAAACTGCACATCGGTATCTTCCAGCAATTTGCCTGTTTGCAATACCTGCTGCAAATGATTGGCAACGCCATGGGCGCCTACATAGGTGACTACGAATTTACCTTCCAGGTTGTGTTCTTTCCTGAAAGCTTTTACATCGAAGGTTGTCAGCAGATCGTCGGACAATGAAAAATCGGCGGCATTGGGTATGAAGGCGATCTTCTCAGGTCGAACGCCTTTTTTTTCGATCAGAGTGTTCCTGAACGCAGGTGTTAGCACATTGATCAATTTTGCTTTGCGGTAGATGAAAGCCTCAATAACGTAGGCCATTTTGATGACGGATTTATTCGTGACTATGCCGGTGTCGATCGCCGATTCGGGCCAAAGGTCGCGTATCTCGAATACGAATGGGATCCTTTTCAACCTTGAAAGCATGTAGCCTGTCAGCCCGATAAATAGTGGCGGTGAGGTAACCAGTATTTTGTCAAACTTGCCTTCAGTTTTAAAAAGTCCGGCCCATAATCCTGAGAATACAAAGGAGAAATAACCCCAAAGCCTTCCCCGGAAGCTTTTATTATACGATTCCGAAACATGGCAGCGGATAACCTTCACGCCATTTTGGTCTTTTTTGACGAAGTATTTGCCTTTATATTCAGGCCGTTTCTCCGAGCCTGAATAATGCATCATGCCGCCGATAACGGTTACCTGGTGACCTTCGCCCACCCATACACGTGTCATCTCATTAAACCTCGAACCACCCGGATCGTCTTGCTCTAAAAAGTATTGGTGCAGTAACAGTATCCTCATTCGATAGTGAGCTCGGTTTGTATTTTATTGGTTGTTGTGTTCAAAGAGAGGTAGGTTTCATTTTCTTTGATACCGTAGTATGAACTGACAAATCCTTCGTGCGCGGCAGGTTCCAATTTAATTCCTTGTTCGTCCGTTGCAAAAATATTGAAAATATCCTTCGGATCGGGATGAAACAACTGGCGCATCTCCATACCCGAGGGTTTATTTACAATTGAATCTGTTATCAACCATACCGGCTTATCTTTGCGCTTGCTGACAGTCCGGCGGTGCCTTATGTCCTGATCCAGGTACGAAAAAGCGCTTATTTCGCCCGTAAACATATAATGATCCTTTTCTTCTACGGAAGCAACTGTTTTCTGCGTCCAGTTGTACCAGATAAACCGGGCGCCTTTCAGCATTTGGTCGTTGTCATCCAGCATAACCGTATTGTGCGACGCTGTGCCCATAAAATACCGGATCATATCGTCTGATGTATTGTACTTATACGAGCCTCCGTCATATAAAACATTTTTCCCTTTATACCAGATATCGATATGCAGATTATCGGCTTGCAAGGGCCTGTCCTTATGGTTGCCGCAGCGAATGAAAGTCAATCCGTCATGCTCGCGCAAAAGGTAATAACCGCCATCCTTAAAAGTATGCCAGCCAACGGTTTGAGCAGGTTTCTCATAATTGAGTGCCCCGATCTGTTTAGCGCTAAACCAGGTCGCTTCTTCGCTCCAGCATTTTTTTCCCAGTTCGTACAATTGCTCTCCAACCAGGAATTGAAATAAGCAGTTCAATTGGGGCCGGTAGTCACGGTAATGGCTGCTGGTGAATTTGAAGAATAATGCGCCATCATTTGAACCGTAATTCGGCAGCCAGCCGTTACTTTTTTCCTGGCATTGGAAAAGGAAATTAAGCGAATTGTATGCTCGTTCGTAAACCACATTGGCGAAGCGCTCTCCATTCTTTTCGGCCACAGCAAACGCCAGGTTAAATAGCTGTACGACAACCCGGTGATAGTTCATACTGAACTGCAGGAACGTTCCGTCAGGATAAACCTGGTAGGCTATTTCTTCCTCAAACCATTTTTTACCCGCCTTTTTCCAGAGTGAAGCCTCAGGGAAGAACGGGAATATTAATCCGCCGATATATAGCATCAACGTTTCTGTTATCGCGTGGTTATTCCGTACTGCTATCCGGGAAAAATTGATGTTGGAATACACATGCCGCAACTGCCAGTAGATATTGTGCATGATCTCCCGGAATATCTCTTCCGTGAGCGACGGCGAATCCTCATAAAAATTGAGTGCGAACGTCCAGTTGATCACACGAAGCGACATTTCCTGGCTACATTTATAATTCGGCCCCGAATTGATCGCGTTCGACTTTATCCATGACAATATCTCTTCCCAAACCCGGGGAGAATTATCTTCGCCGGTATAGGCATCGTGCCTCAATATGGTATGCAGAAATGAAAAGCGTGATTTCTCCCAAACGTATTTGATATCGCCGTTCTTTTCATCGTAGTCGTTCACCAAAGTCCAGTGATCGCCCGAAGGATATTTATATTTGGTCTCCGGGTTGGTCAGCCAATCATATTCGCTGCCGAGGTCCACCGGATCAGTTCCATTAAAAAAGCAGAGTTTGCCTGCTTGCAGGTTTTTGAATTCCGCAGCTAGTGGTTCCGGTTCAGGTCCTTCGAAGTGCAGCCGTCCATCAATTGCAAAAGATGGACCGAGTTTTTTCCATTCGGCTAGCGTTATCCATTCTTTCTGCGGAGGATTTTTGGGGAAACGCCGCCTTAACAGGCCGGTGCGGCGGCTGAATTCATACGCTGATCTGAATACGATATACCTGGGACCCATGTTCCGGGCCAGTTGAATAAGTCTTTTTACCGATTGCATTCCCATTTGTGGAGCAGTGCCCCAAACAGGCTAAAAAAAATTTGCAGCCTGTTTCCATGCTGCAAATTTAACATTATTCAGGAAGATGCTTTTGCCAATTATTAACAGCGTGTTTACAGCGACTGTAATATTTGTGCCCGTACGGCATCGGCTTTGGTCAAATCGTCCGGCTGATCCAACACGCTTTGCGCCAGCTGCTTTGCCTGCTCCATGCCATGTTTTTGCGCATAACGTTTCAGCAATTCGAAATCCTCGATCCCCAATTTAAATGCCTCCCAGCGGCGGCTCGACAATATCTGTTGGCCTGGGCCGTGATAGATCACTGAATAATTGATGGTGTTTACGCCATCATATTGATCCAACTCAAGTTTACCCGTCGCATCGGCGTAATCCCAAAATCCCACACCCTGCAAGCCATAAACAAATGATTGCCAGGACAATAAGCGATAATATGTATATGCCGGCAAAGCTTCAGAATTAGCATCAGTCTCGTATACCCACAGATCATGTGCTGAAGCGTTTGCATTAGCTATGCCGGTCATACCACTCATGGTTTTAAGTAGTTGAGAAATTGTCAGCAAAGGCATTATTTTGTCAGTTCCGGTTTGATCGACGAGTGTGCCGAAAGTTTTAATTTCGGGATGGGCCTGGCGCAGCCAACTCAGAAAATTAGTTGAGTTGACCACATCCGCGCCTCTCACTTCGTCATATGGATATAAGTAGAGTTGTGAAGCGGATATGCCAACTGCCTGCGCACCCTGGACAATTTGGCCATACCAGTTAACGAAATTGGATTTCCACTGATCGGATAAAAAAGGCACTGTTTTGAACGAGTTTTTATAGCCGCCTGAAGCAAGGTTCATAAAGATGAAAATATTTTTAAATGACTTTACCTGCGCTATATAATTGTTGTATTTAGAAAAATCGCTGCGCCCAACTACCGGCAAGACATTGGGAGGCACAATCATCGTATTAACATGATGATCGTGGAGGTCTGCAATTGCCTGGGCCTGCCTGTCGGCAACGAGCGGATAGTTGAGATATGCCCAAACATTGGCATTAAGCGAGAAGTCGGAACCAAAAGATGCATTAACCACATTTACGTTAAGCGATAAATTGGCCGATGATGTTCCGGATTGTATTTTCAGGGCAGCCTTTGCCTGGCCTGCTTTTTTTCCGACTATTTTAAAGACAAACATCCGCGATTCGCCGCCGTCTAGATCGACACTGCCGGTGACCGGCACCAGCGGATCGGCGATCTCATTATGCGCGCGACCCGATGTTACAAATGGCACTGCGAACAGCTCAGGGTCTGATACCTCACCGGCGCCAGAGAATTGACAGGTGAATGCTTGCTTTGAGGTCTGCAAATTAGTAACTACGAACGCACCATACTCAACTCCGTTAACCGGAACGGTAATATTATAAGAGTTATCACTTCCACCCTTGGGCTGATAAGGCGCTGTCACCGATTGCCAGGGACTCACTTTGTCAATCACAAATTGCCCGGAGAATTTGTTCCTCAGGTTTGCAGCCCATTGCGCCCTGACGCTGCTTAATTTTGCATTTAAGGCTTGCTCATTTAGCGACGCCACCATATCCTCCGGACTTTCGTTATTGCTATTGTTATTCAGCAAAGCCGACATATTTTTTATCCGGTAGGCTATCGCCTGAACATGCTTCTTGCTTTTAACCAATGAATCAACGACTATATCGGTGTTCGCCGTTAATTGTCCTGACCCGTCTTTACTTGCGCTATTACCCGCATTAACTTCTATCTCATCGCAAAAAACATAAGCGCCCTTCGGAATAATAACAAATTTCACATAACGTGCGGTTCGGTTAATATTTGACAAAGTGAACTTCTTTACTTCATAAGCGCCGTGCACATTATCGGGATCAGAAGCCGCATCGCCTATGTAAGCATAGTTTTTTTGATCGGTGGATGTAAAAACAAAAATATCCTGGGGAAATTCAACACCCGCATTACCTCGTACCGTATTGAATGATACCTTGCTTATCGGCGAAGATTGAGCAAGGTCTATCTCAATAGTGAGTTTTTTCAGAGATTGCCAGCCGACTGTGGTCTTTGATATCCAAAATTTTGGATCGCTGGTATAAACTCCGTCCGTTAATAAAGTTTGGTTAGGATCCGGCGATGTAAGCGCATAATTTGGCGCTGATGACACGGTGTATTTTTTGTGTAAAGCCAAATTTTGTGAATAAGACCGCTCGGCGCAGGATAAACACAATACGATACAAATCAGTATCAGGGGACATACTATTTTTTTCATGGTAAAAATCTATTGAGTACTATAAGCGAACTAAAATAATACTACATAGTTGAGAGAATGTTTACAATACGTTTTGAGGTTTTGCCATCCCACATTTCAGGTATTCCGCCTTGTTGCCATTTTCCGTCGAACAATACTTTGAAGGCCGGCCCAATATTGGCGGGATCAGTCCCGATCAATCTATTTGTCCCGACAGAGCAGGTTTCCGGCCTTTCAGTATTATTTCGCAACGTCATACAAGGCACACCCATCACGGTTGTTTCTTCCGTGATACCCCCTGAATCCGTTACAACAGCTTTAGCAAATTTCACGAGATAGTTGAACTCCAGATAGGATAACGGTTCTATAAGGAAAAGGTTTTCCGCCCTTAATCCCATGTTATCTAAGACTTTAGCCGTACGCGGATGGACGGGGAATATAATAGGCAAATGCCCTGCATTGTCAATTATTTCTTTGAGCAGATCGGTCAGTTTAGATTCCTCGTCCACGTTGGCAGGGCGGTGCAGCGTTATAACGAAATATTCATTTTTCTTAAGATCCGCCGCTTTCCATACCGGCGGCTCCTGAAACCGGTGCATATTTTTCAGCAGGGTATCTATCATGGTGTTTCCCACAAAAAATATGCGCTCATCTTCTACTCCTGCCTTCCGGAGGTTCTCGTTGGCGATCTCAGATGTAGTGAAAAAATAATCGGTGATACTGTCGGTAACCATGCGGTTGATCTCTTCCGGCATGGTCAGGTCGAACGACCTTATACCGGCTTCCACGTGTGCCACCTTAGTGTTTAATTTTTTTGCGACGATAGAGCAAGCCATCGTAGATGTTACGTCACCTACAACCAGCACGAGATCCACGGGGTTGGCTATAAGCTCCTTTTCAAACCCGATCATTATTGCTGCGGTTTGTTCGGCTTGTGTGCCGCCGCCTGCTTCCAGGTTGATGTCAGGCTCGGGTATGCCGAGTTGTTCAAAAAAATCACCCGACATTTTTTTATCGTAGTGCTGGCCGGTATGCACTAATCTGTAACTAATATCTGCTCCTTTCGCAGCAGCTTCCTTTATCGCCTCTATTATAGGGGCGATCTTCATGAAATTCGGACGTGCGCCCGCGATAATTCCTACTTTCATTATGCTGAGTTTTATGGTCAAAGTTCTACCCAGGCACCCGTTTTCAGGCTTTCTATAGCCGCGAAGCTGGCAAGGGTGGTATTTACAATTTCGTTCAAAGGAATAAGCGGACCGCCGCTTTCTTTTACAAGCTTCTGCAACAGGGCAAATTGCGCGGCGTGACCTTTATCCTGACCTGACGACATTGACGAAAAGCCCTTAAAGCCAAACCCCGTCAGCTTGCGCCAGTTGTCCATTATCAATGTGCGCTCGTTGCTATACACTTCCAGGCGCTCTTTAGAGTACGACTTACTTCCGTTCGCAAAGTAATTTATAACGGCGTTCGAGCCGTTTTCATAGCTGAGCAGAATTGAAGCGTTATCGGTGTTCTCTTCGGGGTTCGTTCCCATCGCGTTCATACACACTGCCCTCACCACCGATCCGGTAAGATAAGCACACATATCTATAAAATGACAGGCTTCACCTATAATGCGACCGCCGCCAACTTCCATATCATGCACCCATGATTGCGCCGGAATAAATCCGGCGTTCAAAGTAGCAATGATATTCACAGGAGAATCCTGAACCCCCAATAGTTTCTTCATTTTAACTGCCAGCGGTGCGAACCGGCGATTAAAGCCCACGCTAATGGTCTTATCATGCTGGGCGTAGGCCGTGAGTATTCCGTCAAGCTCGACCTTATTCAACGCCAGCGGCTTTTCGACGAATACATGCTTATTGGCCTCCAGCGTTTCGATCACCATTGAAGCATGTTTGTTGTGGCGCGTTGTAATAATAACGATATCGACCTCCGGATCGGCCAATACCTGTTTATAATCCGTTGTTGAATTGGCAATGCCGAATTTCTTAGCCAGGGTCGTACCCGATAAGCCGCCCGAACTGGCGATATATTTTATCGGTGCGGCGCATTTTTTTAACGCGGGTAGCATGGTGGCGCCGGTGAAGTTCCCTGCGCCTATAATGCCAATTACGCCCTTCTGACCTTTAAAACCATTATCATGAATGCTTATGCTGTTCGTGGGGGGGCCATCCTTATCCTCGTACACGAGGATGGAGGCAATAGATCCAGAACCCGCCATATTACCGTATATTTTCCCGTAATCTGCAAGCGCAATACGTTCGGTTATCAGATGCTCAACTTTGATCAGCCCGTCGCTTATTGATTGCAGAATGGCTTCGAAATTTCGTTTTTCCGTCCAACGCACAAATGGCAACGGGTAATCACGGCCTTTTTGTTCATAGTTCGCATCGTACCGCCCGGGGCCGTAAGAACATGAAACCTGGAACGATAATTCCTTCTCATAAAAATCCGAACGGTTAATGTCCAGGCCGATAACACCGATCAGGATAATACGCCCGCGCTTACGCGACATTTGCGCCGCCTGGGAAATGATCTCGTTTCCCTTATTTGATGCCGTGATCAGCACAGCATCAGCACCTACATCGCCTGTAAGAGAATTGACCAGTTTTACGGTGTCGGTTCCATCAGAAGGATTATAGGCCATTATACCGGCGTCTTTGGCTAAAGCGATCTTCCTGTCATCATAATCAAAACCGATCACTCTGCAGCCATTGGCTTTCAGCAATTGCGCCGTCAGCAATCCGATCAGTCCGAGTCCGATCACTGCAATGGTCTCGCCGAAAGTGGGATTCGCAAGCCTGATCCCCTGCAAACCAATAGAACCTATAACAGTAAAGGCGGCTTCGTCATCACTCACATTGTCGGGTATAGACGCGGCCAGGTTTTGCGGCACAGATACGTATTCGGCATGATTGCCGTTCGAGGCAACCCTGTCTCCTACTTTAAATTCGGTAATTCCTTTACCAACGGCTACCACCCTACCCACATTACAATAACCCAGCGGCAATGGCTGGCCCAGTTTGCTGAACACGGCGTTGAGCGTCGGTTTCAAACCATCGGTCTTCACCTTGTCTGCTACCATTTTAACCCTTTCGGGCTGCATCCTGGCTTTTTGAAGCATGTTTGCTTTGCCAAACTCAACAAGCATTCTTTCGGTACCCAACGATACCAGGCTCCGTGTCGTTTGAATTAGTATCTGTCCATTAGCTACAACTGGCGCCGGCACATCTTCCAATATAGTATTGCCGTTTTTAATATCTTGTATTATTTGTTTCATTAATAGCGCGCGATTTCATTTTTCCACATTAAATTATATGCAGGATTCCTATGCCATTGACCTACCGGCACAGTATATCTATGGCGAAGAAATATCCTGTCAGTGATTTAAATAATAGATGACTGTTAAAATTTGCCGCTGAGATGATCAGCATTAATAGGGCTGTTACTACCACGAATGTTATTTTCCTTTATCTGCAAACTGATCCATCCATGAATTGATCACCAGTAACGACAGGATGGCATAAGACGCGTCTATCTTTCCTGCCTTGTTCTCTTCGATCAGTCGCCATACTTCGTCCGGATCAAATATACCTCTTTCAATGAGTTTTTGAGGCGAAAGGCTGTCTGCGATCATGTTTTGTAGATCATTAGTTATCCACTTCCTAACAGGTGCGCCGAAACCCGTTTTCGAACGATAAATTATATCGTTTGGCAAGTAGCGTTCGGCTACTTTCTTAAGCAAATATTTTGTTTCCTTACCCTTCATTTTAAGCTCTGGCGGAATCGTGGTCGAAAATTCAACCAAGTCTTTATCCAGATACGGCACCCGAACTTCAACTCCATCTGCCATAGATAATTTGTCAGTGTAATTCAGATTATGATCTACAAGAAAGCTCTTCAATTCCATATAAAGCATTTGGTTTAATAAGCTCTTCTCAAGCGGGACGTGTTTTGTTAATTCCGTCAGATTTTTTAAAGGATCGTAATTGTCTAATTCAGTCTGGTATTTTTCAAGAAATAACTTTTTGACCCTCGAATAAGGCAACCAACTGAAATAAGCCGCCATTCTGTAGGTGACCGTTTTATCAATGTTAGCGGTCAACTTTTGGAGTCTTCTGAATAAGGCCCTGTTCGCAGGCAGCGCATGTGAAACGCTTTTAACAAAACGCCTGAGCGGTAAAGGCGTCCTATTAAAATACCTTTCAAATGTCAATGCCTGGTGTCGCCTGTAGCCCGAAAAAACATCGTCTCCGGCGGCTCCTCCTAATAAAACTACGATACCCTTTTTCCTTGCTTCACGGCATATATTAATGACATTTAATGGCGCCAGGTCGGCCTGTGGCTCATCTAAATGCCACACCATGCTGTCAAAATCCCTGAAAATATTAAGATCGGCCTTTAAAACATCCAGATCAACTTTTAAGTGCTCCGCAACCTTTATCGCATAGGGCAGGTCATCGGCAAAACCTTCCGTGTTGGAAAGCTCACCTGTGTCGATCGTAAAGCATCGAAGCTCTCTATGCGGGTATAATTTGCGTGCAATAGCTACAAGCAAACTGGAATCTAACCCGCCTGACAGGAAGAAACCGACAGGCACATCGGAAAGCATTTGCCTTTCAACCGCGGCAATGAGGTGGTTTTCAAGCTCATCTGTCAGCTCCTGTTCGGTTTTTTTAGCATATTGACCTTTAAAGGGAATGACATAGTAACAAACGGGAGCTGCTTTTTCATACTCAGCTATTTTAAATTTTAAATAATGACCAGGAAATAATTTTTTGACGTTTAAAAACGGAACAGACTCCCCCGGAGCCCATAGAAATGTAAGGTAATCCGCTAATATTTTCGCTGAAAGGGTTTTATCAATCTCAAGCGCTGTGAAAGATTTTAACTCCGATGAGAATAAGAATTTAGCGTTATCCCGGTAAAAGTACAAGGGCTTGACCCCAAACTGATCCCGTGCCAAAAAAAATTCCTTTTCCTGTATATCATACACGGCAAAAGCAAATATGCCGTTTAGCTTGTTCAATGCATCTGCTCCATATTTGATATAGGCATAAAGCAGGGTTTCGGTATCGCAGGTTGATTTAAAATGAAATTCATTTTCAAGTTCCTTCCTGATATTCAAATGATTATATATCTCGCCGTTAAAGACGATGACGTACCTGCCGTCATGCGAAAAAAAGGGTTGATTGCCATTAACAGATAAATCCTGGATTGCGAGCCTTGTATGCCCTAAAAAAATATCGGCATCGTCATACCATCCATTTGAATCGGGGCCGCGATGTTGTATCAGTTCCAGAAGTGTGTATTTGGAAAAGTCTTTCGTTCCTATTACACCGGTTATTCCACACATTTTTTACTCTTTTAAATGAGGCGAGAAGTTACTTAAGATATCAATAAGCCCAACGAACTAAATCGTATCAATCATATTTTGGAAATACCTGGCGGCGTACTCAACAGAACAACTATCCAAAATAAACTGGTGGGCATTTATGCTTATTGATTTCCTCAATTCACTGTCATTAGATAAATAACGGACGTTTTCATAAAGTCCGTCCTGGTCGCCTGGCTCATAGATCAAACCATTTGCCTTATGGCTGATAAGATCGGGCACGCCTCCAACTTCGCTGCTAATGCACGGCAAGCCTGATGCCATGGCTTCTATGAGCGCGTTGGGCATTCCCTCCCGATGGGAGGGTAAGACAAAGATATCGGCTTCTTCAAGAGCTTTAAGCTTGGTATCCTCATTTGCCCATCCCCTAAGCCTGAAAACTTTGGAAAGCCCCAGCTTATTTACCTTTTCGTTAATATCATTGGCCAGGCTACCACTACCGTATATATCGGCCTCTATTTTATCACCGTTCCTGATCAGTCTTTCAAAGACACCCAGCAAATCGGAAATTCCTTTGTAAGGTTCAAGCCAGCCCAGGTACAAAAGCTTAATTGGCCGGCGATCCTGAACACCATTTTGAGTTCGTTTTTTATATACTTCCAAATATTTATTGGCGTCTATCCAATTGCGAATTGTTTTGAATTTGTCGGGTTTTGATCGTTGAAATTGCATATAATAAGTTTGCCATGCTTTGCCCTGACAAAGAACGATATCAGCTTTTTTGACAACGTGTTTCAAGAACAGCCTTGTAAATGAACTTTTCGCTACTTCGTCCTTGATCAAACCATCGCGTGGAGCAAAGATCACTTTTACTTTGAACATTTTGCACAAGATCACCATTAGACCTTTTTCCTTCAAAGACAAACCGGAACTTGAAAATATTATAGCGGTATCGGCTTTGAGTTTAAACAAATTCCCTAATAATAAGTAAAGCCTGTTCAATGCTTTTGGAATTCTTTTGTACGGCGGCGGCGGCGGTACGCTATCTGCAGTAGTATCAATCAATATAAAATCCACAACATTTTTTAGCTCCGAGTTTATGAGCGTGCGGCACGCAAACATTTGCCCGCCGACACTCCCATCCGCCGCCTGATTTTTAAAAGATCCTACAAAAAGTACTCTTCCCTTTTTACTCATTATTCCAAAACTATTTTATTTCTTTCAATCCATATGCACAAGTTCATCAACTTCCACAATGCGAACCCATGATTGATAATGTTATGTTTATGCTCTTCAATTACTTTGTCCAATTTATTGTAATCGAACAAATCGCTTTCCTTCACATATTTGGTTCTGAAACAATCGTTCATGAGTTCGTATAATGGTTCCTTGAGCCAGTTTTCATAAGGGACGCTAAACCCGGTTTTAGGCCCATCCAGGATATGATCGGGCACGACAGACCTGAGCGCTTTCTTAAGCAGCCATTTCTTTTCGCCGTTTTTCATTTTCATAGTTGACGGCAGCCCCATTACATATTCAACCAGTTCATTATCGAGGAACGGCACCCTTACCTCGATCGATGCGGCCATTGTTGATTTGTCAACCTTTTCAAGAAAGGTGTTGGGGAGAATAACCTGGGTATCGGTATAAAGCATCCGTTGAACCAGGTCGAACTTTTCAAATCTTTTATTCAGACGTCTATATTGGTCAAACGGATCATACCCTTCAGATTGCTCTTTTTGTCTATCGCTCAATAAATCATATGTATTTTCATCCAGCGTATCAATAGTGAGCAGCGTGGCCATCACCATTGCATCATCCTTCTGCCCAAGCGAGCCGGTCATTCTTAAAAAGCGTTGAAACGTATTATTCCTGAAACCAATTGTGCTAAAAAAAGCATGCAATGCGGCCATTCCGCTTCGTTTGGCCTGCGTTAATTTTTGAAGCAATTCATATCGCCGATAACCTGCAAAAAGCTCATCGCCCCCATCACCCTGCAAAACCACAGTTGTATATGGCCTTACCTCTGTAGCCATAAGATAGAGCGGTATATTGGCGGCATCACTGAATGGCTCATCGTGGTAATAGATCAGTTTTTCAATTATTTCGGGCAAATTTGCAGTACGGATAAAAAACTCCTGGTGATCTGTACCAAAATGCTCAGCCACCGACCGCGCTTTTGGAAGTTCGTTAATCCCATTGTCAAATTCGAACGACGCTGAGAATGTTTTCAGCCTTCCCGCCCGGTAATGTGATGATGCAAAGGCTGTAATGGCTGATGAGTCGATACCTCCGCTTAAAAAAACTCCCACCGGCACATCACTTATCAGTTGTCTTTTTACGGCCCGTTCCAGCAATGTTTTCACATTGGCTGCCGCTTGCTCTTCATTATCGGATGAAAAATCGGTAATATTTATTTTTTCCGGCGCCCAGTAAGTAATCTTGATAACCCCCCTGCGGCTTATTTTCAGGAACTGGCCCGGCTGTACCGATCTTACATTTTTGAATAAGGTTTTATTGCCCAAAGCATTCCCATAAAAAAGAAAGGCGGCAAACGCGGCTTGATCTATCCGGTTCAATTCGGGGCAAACAGCGCGGAAAGACTTGATCTCGGAACCAAAATAAAAGCAACTGTCATTTTGATAAACATATAACGGCTTTACGCCAAGCCTGTCCCGCACCAGGAAAAGCTCTTCGTGCCGGTTATCCCACAACGCAAAAGCAAAAATTCCATTAAGCTTTTCAAAAACAGCGGTTCGCCACTGTTCAAAACCTTTTAAAATAACTTCAGTATCTGAATGCGAATTAAAAGAATGCCCAAGTTCAATAAGCTGCTGTTTTAATTCCGGGTAATTATATATTTCTCCGTTAAAGACAATAACAATGTTATCTCTGGTGCCGAACATCGGCTGATGACCAGCGGGAGAAAGGTCAAGTATGCTTAATCTTCTATGGCCCAGACCTACTTTCTCATTATAGTATATGCCTTCGTCATCGGGCCCCCGATGCACCAACTGATCGGTCATCAACTTCAAACGATTCCGGGCTTCGGGGATATTTTCGAATTGGTAAAAACCAGCTATTCCACACATGGGTAAATTTAAGCTTTCCTTATAATTACAATAAGCTATGGATGAATATGAGGGGCAAATTAATTCTCGTCGAACATTCCATAATAAAGCTCCTCTCGTTTATAATCTTCCTGCTTGTTAAAAACTGAGTAATAAGGGTAATATATACTATAGCGTTTTGTGCCCCGAACGATGTTTGACTTATCTTTAAAGTAATACATTATTTTGGGAAGAAAAGCAGCGCACATAAAAAAAACGACCACCATTCGTTTGCATAAGGCAAACACAGGATTCCTGTAAATTTCGTTTAGTGTATTCGCAAAGTATATTGCCATGAACGGGAGCAAATAATCAAGGAAGCGCGAAAATCCGGCAAAGCTCACCGAAATAGCTGCCAAAAACCAATAAGTAAAATATAACTCCCTGAATAGGGGTTTATGATTTGAAAGTCTCTTGTTAAAGAAAAATATAAACGCCGGGGCTAATATGTGCAAGAAAATCCCTGCTAATATACCATTGTCATTGGCGCTGAAACCGGCGTACCGGGTAAAGCGCACTGAAATTCTTTCATCGAAAATAAAAATATGAATTAAGGTTTTAATGGCGTCCGGGATAAACGTTATGATAAGGAACAACCCGACTAAGGATATGGCGGTAACAGCTTTGAGTTTTATGTTACTTAAGAATGGGATCAAAAACAACACAATAGCAGAGCCATGAAAAAGAAATGCCAGCATTGCAAACAGGTAATATTTAACCCAGTTTTTGGTTTTTAGATGCGGGTAGGCTAACAGAAACATACATACCGCCAAAGATTCGCGCATTACTTCAGTGTTGAAGTCTACATAAAAAAACAGGTAATAGATCAATACTGATGTGAAACGATAGGGCGTATTCTTTTTGATAAATCGAAAAATTACAATATTTATAAACGCGGCATGGATGATTTGGAAGAAAACAAAATCATTTACTATTGATTTTGACGTAGAAACAAGTATGGTCCACAGCGGCTCAAATTGTGCGCGGGCAATGTCACCTGGCTTTATTTCCCATATACGTGGAATCTCTTTGAAGTATTCCATATACGCAAATGTATCCCCGCCTACTTTATAACGTAAGCCTGCCAGCGCGAGTAAAACACATAATACGAAATTGTACCAGAAATTTTCATGCCTCTTCCCGTCAAAACTAAAATCATATCTTACGGCAAACGCTGATATTATTATTAGGATTATGAGATAAATCATAGTTAATGATAATCGTTAATGAAAATCCCTCTTGCAGATCAATTCGCTCTCTTAAACTGCTTAAAATATTTTAAACAGGCAACACCATAATAAACGGTAACCACCATCAGTATAAAAATTTTAACCAATAATGACGGCATCAGATACATCGTTAGTATTGACAACAAAAATGCTGGCAGCGCCATTAAAATAAATTGCCAGGCGCTATATGGAATGTAATACAGCCTGTTTGAAATTATCCAGCTTGTTATAAGCAGAACCGTGTTGGTGAGCAGCATGGAATAGACAACCCCCTCCAGCCCGTACAATTTAACCGAAAAATAAAGACTTATAAAATTAACCACAACCGACAGAAAAAAAGTAAAGGACAAATACTTGGTTTTTTCTGTAAACTTTGGCCCAATATCAACTATCTCCTTAAAAATAAACAATGCAAAATACAGGCAAAGCGCGCCCAAATAATGATGAGCCGTTAAAAACTTAGGCGAGGCTACTATATAAACCAACTCTTTGGAGAAAATGGCTATAACGGATACCAGCAGAAACAGCGGACTGGCTGTTAACAGCAATACGTTGGCGAACATTTCTTTGTGGTTATCTTTCTTTCGCTGTTCAAACATAAAAGGGGCCCAGGCCATTATAAAAGCCGCGTAGACCAATTGCAGTACCGATGCTAATTTTAAAGAAAGAGAGTAAATACCAATTGCTGACAGGGTTAGATAACCAACCATAAAAAAACGATTGGCGTACGTTAATAATACGCTTCCAATCCGCGCCGGAAACTGCGGTATCGCATAAGCAAATGCCTTCCTTAATAGCTCCCTGGATATTGTTAATACCGAAAATTCGCGGATAGAAAAGAACAGTAAAACTGAAGAGACAATCAAGCCTGCTAACTGGGCATAAAAAACACCATTTAAGCCCATTCTTAGCCATGCTACAAATATTAAAGTAAGCAGTACCGTTATCGCCATTTTCACTACGATCATAATAGTGAACAATTTATTCTTCTTTTCATACCGCAAGATCACCAGGGCTAACATGGAATAATTGGTAAATGGTATTTGCACCGCAGCCAGTTTGAACAAGTTCGAATATTGTGCATTTTTAATTACGAGTGCTGAAATCGCCGTTGCGCCAATGGTAAGGATTATCGCCAGCACTACTGACAATATGATCATAACTATCACTATTGTCGAAATGAAGAGTTTTTTTTCGTTCCCTTCATAGTCAAAATAATACCGTTGTAGTGAGGTTTCTAGCTGCAGGTGAGCGAATATAATTATGACCCCGATCACAACAGTTATCAAATCTATAACGCCAAATTCCGCCGTAGTAAAATACCTGGTATAGATTGGCAATAACAGAAAGGCTATTACCCGTTCGATAACCGTGGCTAGTCCGAAAGAAAAAAATGATTTTATAAGTTCACGCATCCAGCCTAATCAATTGCAGCAATTATTCAAAAAAACGTTTCAACCAACTATCTATATCATAATGCTTTACAATATCTGCTGGGATATCTTCAAAAGGAGTAGCGAGAAATTGCTTTAAACCGTCAACATTATCCTCTCCGATAATAAAGATATTATTGGGTTTGTAAAATTCGCGGGTCTTTATGGTCGGGTCATTGGTTATTAACTTCTTTCGAAAAAACAGCGACTCCATTGGCCGCAATGTGAGCCCGTTTTGACCAGGCTGTACTATATCCAGTATTGATTTGCTTTTGGAAAGCAATGTAAGATATTCTTCATATGGTACAAAAGGCCTGTGATTTCCAGCGAGTGCCTTATCATTAACAATATAAAAATAGGTATCAATATTCATCTCAGACATGGTATGCTCCAGGTCGTTAATCATAGGCGCTCTTCCCTTATCCTTGCCTACAAACAAAACATCATATACAAGGTCGTTTTTAGGCAAAGTGATGTTGTCAAGAAAGAATTGGGTATTATATCGCATACCGAATTTTAAGGCGTCATTTTCGTCGAACGACCACTTTTCACATAATAAATCGGACACCTTGTCTGGATTAAATACCCTAAAAACAGGGTTCCAATACCATAAAATTAGCCTGATATTCGGATTTACGGTGTTTATATAATGCACTATTTTATCATCCTGCGTAAAAAACAGTATCAGAACTTTAACTTCGCCAAGCTTATATTTCCATTTTTCATACCAAATGCTTTCAGGCAGTTTCAGGATAAAAAAAAACTTCCTGATAATGCGCATTAAAAATGGCACATTTTTATACGTAGAATAAACATTCAGCCCTTTCTGCTTGATAAAACGCATAAAATACCTGGGAGTGCCAAATAATACCATCACATCCCCATAGCTCTTATCATCCATAGTATTTTATAATTAGTCAGCTACAGGGGTAGTTTATTTTCAACGTTTGATCTATACCATTCAACAGCTATTTTCAGTCCGTCTTTAGCAGAAATGTTTGGATTATATTGGATAAGCGCCCTGGCTTTGGATATATCGGCTAAGCTATGCTTCACATCGCCCTTACGCTCATCGATATAGTTAGGAGTTATATTTATTGATGTCAGCTCACCAATTGTATTCCATAATTCGTTTAATGTGGTCCGATTGCCAAACGCGATATTGAAAACTTCATGACGATCTAATCTTTCCGCAAAAAGGGCTTTAATATTTGCCTGAACGACATTCTCCACAAAAGTAAAATCGCGGCTTGTTTCGCCGTCGCCGTTTATCGTAGGAGCCCGCTTGTTTAATGCCGATTCAATAAATAACGGTATTACCGCGGCGTAGGCTCCTTTCGGACTTTGCCTGGGGCCAAAAACGTTAAAGTACCGAAGCCCTATTGTATGGAAATTATAGGTTTTTGAAAATACAGCACCATATAATTCATTCACATACTTTGTAACGGCGTAAGGCGACAACGGATTGCCTATTTCATCTTCCACTTTTGGCAAACCCGGGTGGTCGCCATAAGTACTTGAACTTGCTGCATATATGAACTTTTTGATCCCCGCGTCCCTGCCCGCAACCAGCATGTTCAGGAACCCATTTACATTAACCTCATTTGTTGTAATAGGATCGTTTATCGAACGCGGTACTGATCCGAGCGCAGCCTGGTGTGAAACATAGTCAATCCCTTCAACCGCCAACTTGCAAATCCCGATATCACGAATATCCCCGTCTATTATTTCAAAAGCCGGATTGTCTACAAATCGTGCAACATTATCTCTCGATCCCGTTGAAAAATTGTCTAACACGCGTACTTTTCCGGCCTTGTGCTTTAAAAGATATTCAGCGATGTTGGACCCAATAAACCCCGCGCCTCCAGTTAATAAAAAACGATCTCCGGAAATATCTTTGGAATGATACCTGGTTTCGTACATTTTAGCAAAATTTAACATTATAGATATGCATCTACGATGTCCGCAGGCAAAAAGCTCTTCACATCATACACCACCGACGTTTCCTTCAGACAACTTTTAATGTCGAACGAAATGAACTTCTTGTGAGCTACGGCCAAAATTAAAGCATCAAATTGGAGTTTACCGGCCACTTCTTTTTGACAGACCACCCCATATTCATGCTGAACCTCGGCCGGATCCGCCCACGGATCGTAAACACACACATCAGCGTTATAACCTCTTAAACTGTTTACAATATCTATAACCTTTGTATTGCGAACGTCCGGACAATCCTCCTTAAAGGTGAATCCAAGGACTAATATCTTGCTACCTACGACCTGTATGCCTTTGCGAACCATCAATTTAATTGTTTCGTCGGCCACGTATTCGCCCATGCCGTCATTTACTCTGCGTCCGGCCAAAATTATTTCAGGATGATAGCCAACTTCCTGTGCTTTTTGAGCTAAATAATAAGGATCGACGCCGATACAATGCCCGCCGACCAGTCCCGGTTTGAATTTCAAAAAATTCCACTTTGTCCCCGCTGCAGCCAAAACGTCGCTTGTTGATATTCCTATTCTGCTAAATATCTTACTTAGCTCATTCACAAACGCAATATTGATATCCCTTTGCGAGTTTTCAATTACTTTGGCTGCCTCAGCAACTTTGATACTTGACGCCTTGAATGTTCCGGCAATAATAACTGATCTATACAAATTATCAACAAAATCAGCGGCCTCTGGAGTAGATCCCGACGTTACCTTCAATATTTTAAGTACCGTATGTTCCTTATCACCGGGATTAATACGTTCCGGCGAATAGCCCGCAAAAAAATCAGTGTTGAAAAGCAAACCGGAAACGCGCTCAATTACCGGTACACACTCATCCTCTGTAACACCCGGGTAAACCGTTGATTCGTATATCACAACCCCCCCCTTCTTTAAAACTTTTCCAACCGCTTCACTTGCTTTGTATAGCGGCGTAAGATCAGGCGCGTTGTGTTTATCCGTAGGCGTTGGAACAGTTACGATAAATACATTACAATCTTTCAGGTCCTCAAGTGTACTTGAGCAGAACAGGCCTTTTGTATTTGGGGTGTGTCGGATAACGGCGCCAAGATCTTCACTGCTTACTTCCAGAGTATGATCTTTGCATTGCACAAGTTCTTCGATGCGTCTCTTATTTATATCAAATCCGACAACCGCATATTTGCCCGCAAACGCCACAGCAAGAGGCAAACCAACATATCCAAGACCAACAATGGCAATTTTAGCTTCTTCAAGGGGTTTAAAGGTCACTTCAGGTGATAAGTTCATATTAAAATCTTTTTGAATTACAAATCCGGATCAAGATCCGTTTCTATTCTTATTGCGTTTAAAAACATTGCGTATCTTCTCAGAACCTTTGCCTGATTGCTCCTCCTCATAATAACCCCCGTATCCATAACCGTAGCCATAGCCATACCCGTAACCATAACCGTAGCCATATCCTTCTTGAAATTTAATTGAATTCAAAATGATATTAAGGTTTTTAAACTTCCCGTTCCTATTTAAATTCTCGATCGAATGGACATAATTTTTTGCTGTGTAATTATGCCTTATAATAAACATAGTTGCATCGGCATATGCACCCAGTATTTGAGCATCGGTAACCAATCCAACAGGCGGCGCGTCGAGAATGACATAATCAAACTCTTTTTTAAGATCGTTTATCAAGCGCCCGAGGTGTCCGTTACCAAGCAGTTCAGCCGGATTTGGCGGGATTGGCCCGCTTGGGATAATGTAATACCCGGGTTGTAAGGGTATCTCCATTAAGATTTGTTCATATTTAACCCTGCCTATTAAATAGGTCGACAAACCCATTGAGTTATCTACATTTAAAGCCGAGTGCAATTTGGGCTTGCGTAAATCAAGCTCGAGAATTACTACCTTTTTTCCTGACATGACCAGGCTTGATCCCAGATTTAGCGAAATAAACGATTTACCTTCGCCGCTTATACTCGAAGTAAAGAGGATAGTTTTTTGATTGCTGTCAGGTATAACAAACTGGAGATTTGTTCTGAATGCTCTAATCTGTTCCGAAACGATCGAACGAGGCTTTTCAACAACCAACAATACACTTTGTGAGTCTGAATGTGATATCTCGGCCATAATGGGCACTGATGTCAATCTTTCTATATCCGTTTTCCTTGAAATTCTGAAATTCAGCAAGCTCCTGACATAAATAATTATTACCGGAACCCCAATACCTAATGCAAGAAACATGGTATAAACCAAGGCCTTAACTGGCTTTACCGGTCGCCTGCTGCTGTTTGCTTTGTCAATGATCCGGCTGTCCGCAACCCCCGAGGCAAGGGCCATCGCAGTTGCTTCACGTTTTTGCAGCAAATACATATACAAAGTATCCTTTAAACGCTGTTGTCTCATTACATCGAGTAAACCTCTTTCATGTACGGGCACTTGTTTGATAACCCCTTCAAAACTATGATTTTTATCCGTCAGCTGCTTTTGCGTGGTTTCAAGCCCCTTCTTAAGATTTTGAACCGAATTGTCAATGGCTTTTTCCAAACTACTTATTTGATCCGAATAAGAGGTTACTAATGGATTGTTTTCAGTGACAGTTTGCAGCAACGCTATTTTCCGTTGCTGGGCGTCGGCCAGATCTTTTACCAATCCTAGTAACGCCACATCGTCAATACCAAGCATAGATGGTAAATTCGCCGGGTTACTATTTGGGGTTTTCAAATAATTTTCCAGATCGTTCAAGACACCGAGCTGAATATTTACTTTATTAAGCTGAATATCATTATCGCCCACGTTCTGCAGCAATATTTGCGATTGCGTCCCAATATTTGTTATGCCATTGCTCGATTTATATTGCTCGACGCTTTTTTCAGACGTTCCTAACTGACCGGTAAGTTTTTCCAGCCTGTCGTCAATAAAATTCAACGTGGCCGTTGTTACTCTATTCTTGTCATCAAGAGCTGCATTATTATACTTCGCAACCAGCATATTCAAAAAATCTACGCCTCTTCTTGGCACAGCGTCTTCCAGCGTAATATCAAGCACCGAGGCTTGTTTACTTACCGCTTCCACCTTCAATCTTTCGCTATAGCTTGTGATCAGATCCGTAATATCATTGAATTTGACAGTAAGCAACTCATTGGGAACGATATTGGGCCCTGTTTTTGGTACTATCCGGATAACTCCGGCCTCCGTCTGAACGGGATAATTCAGTTTCACTCTTTTCCCGTTCACTTCGGCTTCCTGCGAGCTGACCACTCTTATCAAAAGTTTAGTATCGTAAGAGACATCGTTAGGAGTCAATAACGCTGCTTCGAATGGAACATCAGCGTATACCTCTTTATTTCGAACCCCCTTTTTGGCGAAATACGATGTCTCGAGCCTGAGCGCTTTAATTACATCCCCGAGAATGGTTTTTGATTTTAAGATCTCGATCTCATTGTCAATTATTTTATCGGAAGTAAAGAGATCAAGGTCCTTGAGAAGGTCGTTTTGACTGTTCATGCCAGGTTTGTCGTCCTTGATCAAGAGGTCGGTTTCTATTTCATATAGCGGAGTGGTCAACTTTATATAAAGATACCCCAGCGCTACAAAGAAGATAATTGAAAATAATATCCATTTCCAATACCGCAGATAGCTAAAAAGCATCTCGCGGAAGTCCTGTCCATTATGCCCGGCCTTGTCGAAATCGTTTATATTTTCAGTTGTATCCATCAATCAGAATAATAAAATAATAGAAAAATGCCTTTATTTCTTGCTATACACAAGAATTATAGAAATAAAGGATAAGGCACTTAATACAATTGGAAGAATTTGATATGTTCTATCCGACTGGGCAATTTTACCCCTGCCCGGTTCTACATATACTACGTCATTCGCATGAAGATAGTAAAATGGCGAACTAAACACCTCTCGGCTGTTTAGATCGATGTGGCCAAAGACCTTTTTACCATCCTGGTCGCGAATGATCAAAATGTTATCGCGTTTGCCGTAGATTGTCAAGTCTCCGGCAAGGCCAATCGCCTCAGGCAACGTAATAGTTTCGTTAGGGATCACATACACTGAGGGCCGCATTACCTCGCCTAATACCGATATTTTATAATTCAGGAACCGAACTGTCACGATAGTTCCTTTAAGGTATTTATTGAGCCTGTTTTGAATGGTATCTTTTGCTGCAATAGTAGTAAGGCCGCCCACTTTAACCTTCCCTATCAGCTGCAATTCAATATTTCCATTGGCATCTACCAGGTATCCCGGAGCAGAGGATTGAACCAATGCGGGCGTATTTACACTGGTGCTGGTGGCAGCGCTGCCGCCGGAGGTTGCCGACGTAGCTACATTATCGCCGGTTACCGGCATAGTTGAGTACGGGTTGAAAAAGCTGCTTGCCAAAGGATTTAGCGAACCAACCGGTATAGCAAGAATATCCCCCGGCTGTATTTTTGGGATATAAGCCTGTGCCACAGCCAGCGTGTCCGACTGGTTAAGCGCCTTCTGAAAGTATGCTATTTGCTTTTGCTGGACGCATGAAGACAAACAGAAAATTGCAATTAATGGTATTAAAATGTATCGGTAAATTATTTCTTTCATAGATCGGGTTTACGGTCTTCCTAAGCCCTGGAGTTTGACGGGGGCAAAAATAGATTTTTTTGTTTAAATATAAAGTATAACATTTTACAGGTTTTGGTCATCAATTTAACCAATATTTTCGGTTGTTAGTCTGCATCATTGAAAAAATTTTCTTTCATATCGTCTATTTCGCGGCGCTCGCGCTTGGTCGGCCGGCCGGTGCCTCTTTCCCGCTTGAGTAAAGGCGCATGAAACATGGTTTTGTATTGAAGTGTATGCTCCGCAGGTGTTTCATCCGCAAAAAAATTCACCACGCTTTTGGCGTCCATCCTGTTTTCGAGCAAGCCAGTCACCCGGATAATTTTACGTTCGATACCCTTGGATACCTGGTATACCTCTCCTACTTTTACCTCGTGCGACGGCTTGATATTCTGTCCGTCCAGCTTCACTTTCCCGGCCTTGCAAGCCTCCGTAGCCAGCGTCCGCGTCTTGAAAACTCGTATCGCCCACAGGTATTTGTCTATTCTTAATTTCTCTTTTTCCGGCATATTCCCCCGCAATTTACATCCGCTCGTCAATATTACCCACAGGTAAATAATCTGCAAACAAATTTCCTGTAAAAATCCTTTACTTTGTCGGAAAGTTCTGTTTACTGATGCAAAATCTAAAGAAGCTAATCGAAGAAGCATGGGAAGACCGCACCCTGCTTGGAAACCACGATTATACCACTGCTATTGAAACTGTGATACAGCGCCTCGATAAAGGCGAACTCCGCGTAGCCGAACCCGTTGGCCACCGCTGGCATACCAACGATTGGGTAAAAAAAGCCGTGATACTTTATTTCCCTATAAGGGAGATGAAAGAAATAGAAATCGGTCCCTTTGTGTTTCACGACAAAATGAAGCTGAAAACCGACTACAAGAAAACCGGTGTACGTGTAGTGCCGCACGCCATTGCCCGCTATGGTGCACACCTGGCCAAAGGCGTTATCCTGATGCCGTCGTATGTGAATATCGGGGCTTATGTGGATGAAGGTACTATGGTAGACACCTGGGCGACTGTAGGTTCGTGCGCGCAGGTGGGCAAGTATTGCCATTTGAGCGGCGGCGTAGGTATTGGCGGCGTCCTGGAACCTGTGCAGGCGGCCCCGGTGATCATCGAGGACAATTGCTTTCTGGGTTCACGTGCTATCGTGGTCGAAGGTGTTCACCTGGAAAAAGAAGTGGTTTTGGGTGCAAATGTGGTGCTTACCGCCTCGACAAAGATCATCGATGTTACCGGCGAGCGTCCCGTAGAGTATAAAGGCCGCATACCGGAACGTTCGGTGGTGATCCCAGGCTCGTACACCAAAAAATTCCCTGCCGGCGAATACCAGGTACCCTGCGCGCTCATCATCGGCACACGCAAGGAGTCGACCGACAAAAAAACGTCGCTGAATGATGCTTTGAGGGATAACAGCGTAGCCGTGTAATTAGATTTGAGATATGAAATGTGAGACGACAACGGGTTCAAAAATCTCACATCTCATATCTAAAATCTCACCTCTTAAAAAATGAAGATCCTGGTAAGACTGCCCAACTGGCTCGGCGATGTGGTGATGAGCACCGCCTTTGTCCATTCGTTAAGGCAAACTTACCCTGATGCGCAGCTGGATATCATAATAAAAAAAGAATTAGGCGGCATTGCTGAGCTGATACCCGGATTGAACCATATCCATTTATTTTCAAAGAAAGATTTTAGCGGCTTGAGCGGTGTTTACCGTTTTGGCGAAAACCTTCGGCCCGAAAAGTATGATCTTTTCTTCTGCCTGCCGGATTCATTGTCCTCAGCGATTATGGGCTGGGCGACCGGGGCAAAAAAGCGCATTGGCTTTGGTAAAGAAGGACGGTTTTTTTTATTGACGAATAATTATAAGAAACCGGCAAACCTGCACCGGGTGGATGAATATCTTGCTCTTTTGGAGCAATTCTCTCACAAAAAGGTTGAGGAGCGAAAGGTAGGGCTCGAAATAAAAGAAAACGTTAAAAAGGATGATGTGGTGGTGCTAAGTTTTAACTCCGAGGCGATTTCACGACGGATGCCCATCGACAAAGGCAGGTCATTGGTGAATACGCTGACACGCACCTTCCGCACCACACGCTTTGCACTGGTTGGTTCACCTAAAGAAAAGGAATATGTGGATGAGTTGCTGGTTGATGCCGGGCATAGCAACCGGCTCGATAACTATGCAGGGCAAACTAACCTGTCCGAGCTTTGCCGGCTGATGGGAACAGCCAAAGCGGTATTGACAACGGATTCTGGCCCGGCGCACCTTGCGAATGCACTTGGGGTACCGACGGTGGTTCTGTTTGGTGCAGGAGATGAAAATAATACGGCGCCTTATAATAAGGAGCATTTAAATGTAATACGTGCAGGCAAGCTGGATTGCGAACCTTGTGTGCGCAATACCTGCAAGCTTTACGGCATACCGAAGTGCATGCAGCTGATAGACGAAATAGCGATCATTAACGCATTAAATTTTTATCTGAAACATGCTTAGGGACGAAGTGGCCAACGCTTTAAAGGTGGTACAGGAAGGGGGCATAATCCTTTATCCTACCGATACAATCTGGGGTATCGGGTGCGATGCAACGAATACGGAGGCCATAAAGAAAATATTCAGGCTGAAACAGCGCGACGAAGCCAAAAGCATGATCATCCTGCTCGATACCGAAAACAAGCTGGAAAGCTATGTGCGCGAGGTACCCGCCATTGCGTATAACCTGATCGAATATGCCGAGAACCCGCTCACGCTGGTGATGCCCGGTGCAAAAAATATCTCTCCCGCGCTCATCAGCGAGGACGGCAGCGTGGGCATAAGGGTAGCAAAGCACGAGTTTTGTCAGCAGTTGATACAGCGCTTGCGGAAGCCGTTGGTTTCCACGTCGGCTAATATCAGCGGAAAACCTTCGCCGCAGAATTTCAACGAGGTGGACCAGGAAATTATCGATGGCGTGGACTATGTGGTCGACCTGGAACAGCACAGTACCGAATTGAAAAAACCGTCGACCATCATGCGCCTGCAGCCTGACGGGCGCTTCGAATTTCTGCGCCGGTGATTTTTTATGGTTTTAGCCGCACTATTTCCGATTTTTGTACGCGTTAATAAATATGAAGCAGCACCTGCAGCACCCTTTATTTAATATTATTTCCCAAACATCAGCCGAGATGAACGTTCAGGCTTTCGTTATTGGGGGCTTTGTGCGCGACCTGCTGCTGAACCGCCTGTCCAAGGATATCGATATCGTTGTTATCGGCAATGGTATCCGGTTTGCCGAAAATGTAGCCAAAAAACTCAGGGTGAAGTTAGCCGTTTTCAAAAACTTCGGCACTGCGCAGCTCAAATACCGGGATATCGAAGTGGAATTTGTAGGTGCACGCAAAGAATCTTACCGTTCTGATTCACGCAAGCCCATTGTCGAGGACGGTACGCTGGAAGACGACCAGAAACGTCGTGATTTCACTATCAACGCGCTGGCCCTGGCGTTGCATCCCAATCAATTTGGAGAATTGCTTGATCCGTTTAGCGGTGTTGCCGACCTGGAACTTAAGCTGATCCGCACACCGCTTAACCCGGTTGAAACTTTCTCCGACGACCCGCTACGCATGCTGCGTGCTGTGCGTTTCGCCTCGCAGCTGAATTTCATCATCGATCCCCTGGCATTGGAAGCCATCAAATCCAATGTCGAGCGCATGTCGATCATCTCGCAGGAACGGATTACCGAGGAATTGAACAAGATCGTGCTTTCGCCCAAACCTTCTATAGGGTTCGAATACCTGTTTGATACGGGCCTGCTGAAAAAAATATTTCCATTGATGGCCAATTTATATGGCGTGGACTACATCGGCGGGAAGGGCCATAAAGACAATTTTTACCATACGCTCCAGGTTTTGGACAATATTTCGGAGACTACCAATGATCTGTGGCTGCGCTGGGCCGCCACCCTCCACGATATTGCAAAACCTGCCACTAAACGTTTTGAACCAGGTCATGGCTGGACCTTTCACGGGCACGAGGATAAAGGCGCGCGTATGGTGCCTAAAATCTTCGCCGGGCTGAAATTGCCGCTGAACGACAAAATGAAATTCGTTCAAAAAATGGTGCAGCTGCATTTGCGGCCCATTGTATTGGCGCAGGAAATTGTCACCGATTCAGCCGTCAGGCGCTTATTATTTGATGCCGGGGACGATATTGATTCGCTGATGTTATTATGCAAAGCGGATATCACGACAAAAAATGAATACAAGGTCAAAAAATACCGCAATAATTTTGAGCTGGTCCAGCAAAAACTGAAGGATGTTGAAGAGCGCGACAAGATACGCAACTGGCAGCCTCCTGTTACGGGGAACGATATTATGAACATTTTTGGCCTAAAAGAAGGACGCGAAGTAGGTATTATCAAGAACCAGATACGCGAAGCGATACTGGAAGGGGAAATTCCCAACTCGCGGGAAGCGGCAATTGACTATACGATTAAAAAAGGCGAAGAAATTGGCTTAAAAGTTGTGGCGAATATTATTTAAAATTAAAATATACTTTTGCAAAAATCTACGATATAAAAGATGGCACTATACAGATTCAGGGTTTCCTTTGAAGATTATGACGAGGTAATCAGAGAGATCGACGTCAAATCCAATCAGACATTCGAGGACCTTCACAGGGCGATACACGGCGCTATAGGTTATAATTGCGAATACCCCTCATCTTTCTATATCAGCAACGATCAGTGGATAAAAGGCGAAGAAATAACCTTTATGCCCAACCAACGCCGGATAGACCGCGGCGTTGCCTTGATGGATAAGGTAAAACTGAGCAGCCGCATTGACGATCCGCATCAAAAATTCTATTATACCTTCAATTTCGACCGCCCTTTCGATTTTCATGTCGAGTTGCTAAAGATCATACTGGATGAAAATCCCAATATTGCTTACCCTGCGGTAGTTAGATCTGTGGGCGATCCGCCAAAACAATTCGGGAATGTGTTTAATCCAAGTACTCTGCCCCCTGGTGAAGAAGAGTTCGACTTCCTGGAGGAAGAGGAAGTTGAAGCAGAGGATGCTGATGAAGGCTTCACAGAAGTAGCCGATACAGAAGAGATGGGCGAACACGAAGAGCATGAGGCTCCCGGTGAGGAGGAAGAAGAGGAAGAAGACGGATTTGGCGATGAGTTTTCCGACAACGAGGGTTTCGAAGAAGGACAAGGGCATTCCCACGACGATTACGATTAAGCCGCAGGCCTATGGCTCCCGGTTCAACCCAAACACTTATTGTAGTTGCCGGCCCAACGGCGTCGGGCAAAACTGCGCTTGCAATTGAACTTGCCAAAAAGCTAAAGACTGAGGTCATTTCGGCAGACTCGCGCCAGTTTTACCGCGAAATGTCTATTGGCACGGCTAAACCTACGCCGGAAGAACTGGCGCAAGCCAAACACCATTTTATCGATTCCCTGTCAATTACAGATAACTTTTCCGTGGGCGATTTTGAGCGTGAAGGGCTCATCCTGCTTAACGACATTTTTAAAGCTCACGATACAGCCATTTTAGTTGGTGGATCAGGGCTATTCATTAAGGCTATTTGTGAAGGCTTTGATGATCTGCCTGCAATTTCGCCTGAAATCAGGGACCGGTTAAACCGGGAAATGGATGAAAAAGGCATTGCTTCTCTCCAGGAAAAGCTTAAAACAGCTGACCCTTCTTATTATGAACAGGTCGATTTGAATAACCCGCAGCGTCTCATCAGGGCATTGGAGGTTTATGAATCTACCGGCATCCCTTTTTCGTCGTTCCGGAAAGGGACCACGATCCCCAGACCTTTTCGCGTCATCAAAATAGGCATTGATATGCCAAGAGACATACTATACCAACGTATCAATCAGCGTGTGGATAATATGATTCGGCAGGGCTTGGTTGACGAAGTAAGATCCCTGCTTCCATGGCGCCATCTCAATTCGTTAAACACCGTCGGCTACAGCGAGTTGTTCGACTATTTTGTTGGCAAAACCGATCTTGAAACCGGTATATCACTTATCAAGCAAAATACCCGCCGCTTCGCCAAAAGGCAGATAACCTGGTTCCGTAGAGACAAAGAAATTTACTGGATTAACCCGAATGATGTTAACGCTATTGAAAATTTCCTGGGGATTTAAGCCTCAAGCAGGTGCTTTAGGTACATGCCGTAGCCACTTTTGATGTATTTATCAGCAAGAGCGCTTAGTTGTTGGGCATTAATGAAACCGTGTGTGTAAGCAACTTCCTCTATGCAGCCGATCTTGGTATCCTGGCGTTTTTCGATCACCCGGACGAACTCGGTAGCATCGCTCAATGAATCGAAGGTACCGGTATCAAGCCAGGCCGTACCGCGGTCCATAACGCCAACGTGCAGCCGTTTCTTTTCAAGGTAAACCCTGTTCACATCCGTGATCTCATATTCGCCCCGTGCTGAAGGCTTGATATTTTTGGCAATCTCCACCACTTCGTTATCGTAAAAATATAAACCCGGCACGGCATAAGATGACTTTGGCCTGGCCGGTTTCTCTTCAATAGATAATGCTGTGAACTCGTCGTCGAATTCAACAACGCCATAACGCTCCGGATCGGAAACCTTATAAGCGAAGATGGCAGCACCGTCAACGTCGTTAAACGCTTTGATCAGTTCGCCGAAACCTGTGCCATAGAAGATATTGTCACCTAAGATCAGCGCCACTTTATCGTTGCCGACAAACTTTTCGCCTATGACAAAAGCCTGGGCCAGTCCGTTCGGCACCACCTGAACAGCATATTCAAAATGACAGCCTACCTCGCTGCCGTCCCCCAGTAAGCGCCTGAAGCTTTCGCTGTCCTCGGGCGTGGTAATGATCAGTATCTCGCGGATATCGGCCATCATCAGCACCGAAAGCGGGTAATAGATCATGGGTTTATCGTAGATAGGCATCAGTTGTTTACTGATGGCTTTGGTTATAGGGAAAAGCCTGGTGCCTGAGCCGCCGGCCAAAATGATACCCTTCATAATTAAAGTTTACTTAGACAGGTTATTAAACTATCACGCCAATACGGGATTTCGATATTGAACGTACGTTTTATTTTTGATTTATCCATCACCGAATAAGCCGGGCGCCTTGCCGGCGTCGGGTATTCGGCGGTGCGAATAGGCAGTGTTTTTACTTTCGTGCCCGAAATATCGAATATAGCTTTTGCAAAATCAAACCATGATGCCACGCCCTCGTTGCTATAATGATAAATGCCATAATCGGTCTCACCGCTCGAAATGATATGCAGGATACATTCTGCCAGATCCATTGCATAAGTAGGCGTACCTACCTGGTCGGCAACTATCTTAAGCTCATCGCGCTCGGCGCCTAACCGCAGCATGGTTTTCACAAAGTTGTTTCCGTATTCTGAATACAGCCAGGCCGTACGCAGTGTAAAATATTTTTCAAGAATACCGGATACTGCCTTCTCTCCCTCAAGCTTGGTTAGGCCATATATGTTTATTGGTTCGGCAATGTCATCCTCCAAACGCGGATTAGGGTCATTACCTTCAAAAACAAAATCAGTTGACGTATGAACTAATACCGATTGATATTTTTTGCAAAGTTCTGCTATATTTTCTACTCCGGTTTTATTAATTGCGCGTGCCTTATCAACATCGTTTTCGGCTTTGTCAACTGCCGTATAAGCGGCGCAATTAATGCACCATCCGGGTTTGTAAGTTTCAAAAACCTTTTCCAGCAGATCCTTATCCAGTATATTGGCCTCACTCTCCGGAGGAAAATGGATGTTGCTTATGCCTTTAGTTTCAACTGCTTTTTGCAGACAATGCCCCAACTGGCCGGATGCTCCGAAAACTATGATATTGTTCATGGTGATATCAAAAGCCGAAATCGTCGGCCTCACTTATTTTAGGTAAAATAATGTCTTTGTCGGATACGATCAACTGATCGTGCGGTAATATCCAGTCGATGGCCAGCTCCCGGTCGGCGTAATGTGCGCCCGCCTCGGCTGATTTATCATAATAATTGTCACATTTATATTGAAAAATAGCCTCGTCGCTCAAAACCACAAAGCCATGCAGAAAGCCTCTCGGAATAAACAATTGCAGGTTGTTTTGATCGGACAACCTGATGCTGAAATGCTGTTTATAAGTTTTAGACGCTTTGCGCATATCCACGGCCACATCAAGTACTTCACCTTTAACTGCACGCACCAATTTTGACTGTACCGAAGCGCCGGTCTGCGCATGCAGGCCCCTCAAAACGCCTTTGGTAGAATAAGATTGATTATCCTGGACGAAAGGAATGTTATGGCTGGTGAGCTCTGTGAATTTTTGCTGGTTAAAGCTTTCAAAAAAGTGACCGCGTGAATCGCCGAAAACCCTCGGTTCCAATACGAAACAGCCTTCGAGCGGGGTTGGTTGTACATTCATAAGTATATATTAAACTTCTACGCCCTTGGCTGTGTGCGATAGAAAGTCTTCGTATGCTAATTTGATGCCCTCAGGCAGTTCGATGGTATGTTTCCAGCCTTTGCTGTGCAGCTTGGTCACGTCCATCAGCTTGCGCGGCGTGCCGTCGGGTTTTGAGATATCGAATTTGATCTCGCCTCCGTAACCGATTATATCCTTGATCAGCAGCGCCAGGTCTTTAATGGAAATATCTTCGCCGGTGCCGATGTTTACCAATCCTTCTTCGTCGTAATTCTGCATCAGGTAATAGCAGGCTTCGGCCAGGTCGTCCGCGAAAAGGAATTCACGTTTCGGAGTGCCTGTACCCCAGATGGTCACTTCAGGCAGGTTTTGCTCCTTCGCTTCATGGAACCGCCTGATGAGCGCCGGTAATACGTGTGAATTACTGGGATGGTAATTATCATTATAACCGTACAAATTGGTCGGCATCACCGAGATATAGTTGCAGCCGTATTGCGAACGGTAAGCGTCGCACATTTTTATGCCGGCTATCTTGGCAATGGCATAAGGTTCGTTCGTCGGCTCAAGCGGGCCGGTAAGCAGGTACTCCTCTTTCAGCGGCTGAGGCGCCATTTTGGGATAAATACAGCTCGACCCCAGGAACATCAGCTTTTTTACGCCATTCAGGTAAGAAGAATGGATGACATTATTCTGTATTTGCAGATTTTCGTACAAAAACTGCGCACGGTAAGTATTGTTGGCCACAATTCCGCCCACTTTGGCAGCCGCTAAAAATACGTATTCAGGCTTGTCCTGCGCGAAGAAATCCTCCACGTCCTGTTGCCTGCGCAGGTCCAGCTCGGAGGAAGTACGGGTAACGAAATTCGTATAGCCCTCCTTCTGCAGCTTGCGCTGTATAGCCGAACCCACCATGCCCCGGTGCCCTGCGATATATATTTTAGCGTTTTTCTCCATATTAGTGTGAAATCCTAAGTTCCCAATTCAAAATCCTAAACTCCAAATTCCAATTATTGTTTAACCCACCCAATCAACTAATCACTAATTAACTGATCAACTAACTCACGCCTGCCCCATCGTCCCGCCAAAATTCATAGGGAAACCAGCGTTTTCAGGTTGCATTTTGATCCGTCCGTTTACATTTTCAAACTTCTCGATATTGTCTTGGATCGCGGTTAACAGGCGCTTTGCATGTTCGGGAGTCAACACAATTCTCGCCTTCACTTTGGCCTTCGGCACCCCCGGCATCACGCGGATAAAGTCGAGCACAAACTCTGAATTAGAGTGCGTTATGATAGCCAGGTTTGAATAGATGCCCTCTGCAATTTCTTCAGAAAGCTCGATATTCAATTGATTTTCATTCTGTTGTTCTTCCATAGTATAAAAATAGTAAAGCCTTCTATTTACATAGAAGGCTTTACAAATTTATTTAATTATTTATTAAGCTTCAACTTCCTCTTCGGTTTTCGAAGCCATCAGGCGGTCAAATTCTTCCTGCGAACCTACGCGGATATTTTCGTACACACGCATACCGGTACCTGATGGAATCAGGTGACCAACGATCACATTTTCCTTCAGACCGAGCATTAGGTCCTTCTTACCTGCGATAGCTGCCTCATTCAGTACCTTAGTGGTTTCCTGGAATGATGCGGCAGAGATAAACGACTTGGTGCCCAAAGATGCACGGGTAATGCCCTGCAGTATCGGGCTTGAGGTAGCCGGGATAGCATCCCTTACTTCCACCAGCTTCATATCCTTACGTTTCAGGATCGAGTTCTCGTCGCGTAGCTTGCGCACTGAAACTATCTGTCCTGCTTTGAACGAAGTCGAATCGCCCGGTTCAACAACAACTTTCTTGTCGAATATCTCGTCGTTTTCCAGCATAAAGTCCCAGCCGTCCACTGCTTCTTTTTCAAGGAAGCGGGTGTCGCCGGCGTCTTCTATCTGCACCTTCTGCATCATCTGGTGTACGATCACTTCAAAGTGTTTGTCGTTGATCTTCACACCCTGCAGGCGGTAAACTTCCTGGATGCCGTTCACTAAGTATTCCTGTACCGCAGCCGGGCCTTTGATAGCCAGGATGTCGGCAGGCGAGATAGAACCGTCAGACAATGGCATGCCGGCTTTCACGAAGTCGTTATCCTGTACCAGGATGTGTTTCGACAGCGGAACCAGGTATTTCTTGATCTGGCCGTCTCTTGACTCGATGGTGATCTCGCGGTTACCGCGTTTCACACCGCCCAGGGTTACCACACCATCAATTTCGGTAACAACCGCCGGATTCGATGGGTTACGTGCCTCGAACAACTCGGTCACACGCGGTAAACCACCGGTAATGTCACGGGTCTTACCCGTAGAACGAGGTATCTTAGCAATAACCTGGCCCGTTTTTACCTTTTCATTTTCATCAACAGCGATGTGTGCGCCTACCGGGATGTTATATCCTTTGATCAGGTTGCCTTTAGTATCAGCGATCTGGATAGCGGGGTTCTTGGTCTTGTCACGGGTATCGATGATCACCTTTTCGCGGTGACCTGTTTGCTCGTCCGATTCTTCGCGGAAAGTGATACCTTCCAATACAGCATCGAACTTAGCCACACCGGCAAATTCAGAGATAATTACCGCGTTGTACGGATCCCATGAACAGATGCGATCGCCCTTGGTGATCTTGCTGCCATCCTTCACATACAGGTATGAACCGTACGGAATGTTATTCGTCATGATCACTTTGTTGCTGCCTTGTTCCAGGATGCGGAACTCGCCCGAACGGCCCAGCACCACTTCAACTGCACCTTCTTCAGTTTGGAAAGGTACGGTACGCACGTTCTCGAACTCGATAACACCATCGAAACGCGCGTTGATCTGTGATTCAGCCGCAATGTTCGATGCGGTACCACCTACGTGGAAGGTACGCAGTGTAAGCTGTGTACCCGGCTCGCCTATAGACTGTGCAGCAATTACACCGACAGCTTCACCCATTTGCACACGTTTACCGCTTGCCAGGTTACGGCCGTAGCACAATCCGCACACACCACGCTTGCTTTCGCAGGTCAATACCGAACGTATCTCAATGCCTTCAAGCGGTGAGTTTTCAATTTTCTTGGCGATTTCTTCTTCAATATCCTGGCCTGCAGAAACAAGCAGTTCATTGGTAATCGGATCATGCACATCATGCAATGAAGTACGTCCCAAAATACGGTCGTACAATGGCTCTACGATATCTTCATTGTCCTTTAATGCAGTTGTGAAAATACCTCTCAAAGTACCGCAATCCACTTCACCAACGATCATGTCCTGAGCCACGTCGTGTAAACGACGGGTCAGGTAACCGGCGTCGGCAGTTTTCAGCGCTGTATCTGCCAAACCTTTACGTGCACCGTGGGTCGAGATAAAGTATTCCAATACCGAAAGACCTTCCTTGAAGTTTGAAAGGATCGGATTCTCGATGATTTCCCCGCCCGAGCCTGATTTCTGAGGCTTGGCCATCAAACCACGCATACCTGCCAGCTGGCGGATCTGCTCTTTCGAACCACGCGCGCCTGAATCCAGCATCATATACACCGAGTTGAAACCCTGGTTATCTGTCGACAGTATCTCCATCACATTTGCAGTCAAACGGTTGTTGATGCGTGTCCAGATATCGATGATCTGGTTGTAACGTTCATTGTTAGTAATGAAACCCATGTTATAGTTACCCATAACTTCCTCAACTTCTTTCGAAGCCTGTTCGATCAGCGTAACTTTCTGAGCCGGAATGTTCAAGTCCTTCAGGTTGAACGACAGACCACCGTTGAATGCCATCTGGAAGCCTAATTCCTTAATATCATCAAGAAACTGGGCAGCGCGAGCCATACCGGTTACTTTCACCACTTCACCAATAATGTCGCGAAGCGATTTCTTGGTCAGAAGCTCATTGATATAGCCTACTTCCTCGGGCACGTGCTGGTTGAATAGCACACGGCCAACGGTTGTTTCGATCAGTTTATGTACGATACTGCCATCTTTTTCCTTCACATTGGCTTTCACTTTGATAAAAGCATGCAGGTCAACACGTTTTTCGTTAAACGCGATGATCACCTCTTCTGCAGAGTAGAAGCTCAAACCTTCGCCTTGTACAACGCGGGTAGCATCAGTTTTGCGGCCTTTCGTGATATAGTAAAGGCCCAACACCATGTCCTGTGAAGGTACCGTAATAGGCGTACCGTTTGCAGGGTTCAAAATGTTATGCGACGCAAGCATCAGAATCTGGGCCTCAAGGATAGCGGCATTACCAAGCGGCACGTGCACGGCCATCTGGTCACCGTCAAAGTCGGCGTTGAACGCGGTACAGGTCAGCGGGTGAAGCTGGATAGCTTTACCCTCAACCAATTTCGGCTGGAAGGCCTGGATACCCAAACGGTGCAGCGTAGGCGCACGGTTTAGTAACACAGGGTGACCTTTCAGTACGTTTTCCAATATATCCCAAACCAATGGGTCCTTGCGGTCGACAATCTTTTTGGCTGATTTTACCGTTTTCACCACACCACGCTCGATCATTTTCCGAATGATGAACGGTTTGAAAAGCTCGGCCGCCATATCTTTTGGCAAGCCGCACTCGTGCAGTTTCAGGTTCGGACCAACAACAATCACTGAACGTGCCGAGTAGTCAACACGTTTACCCAGCAGGTTCTGGCGGAAACGGCCTTGTTTACCTTTCAGGATATCTGAAAGTGATTTCAGGGCGCGGTTACCTTCTGTTTTCACCGCATTCACCTTACGTGAGTTATCGAACAGCGAGTCCACAGCTTCCTGGAGCATACGCTTTTCGTTACGTAAGATCACTTCAGGCGCTTTGATCTCGATGAGTCTTTTCAGACGGTTGTTACGGATAATAACACGACGATACAGGTCATTCAAGTCAGAGGTTGCGAAACGGCCGCCTTCCAATGGCACCAACGGGCGCAGTTCAGGCGGGATAACCGGAACGATCTTTACGATCATCCACTCAGGGTTATTTTCGATACGCGATTTTGCATCCCGGAAAGCCTCTACTACCTGCAGACGCTTCAATGCTTCGTTCTTACGCTGCTGCGAAGTTTCGTTAGCAGCCTGATGACGAAGATTATAGGATAATTGATCCAGGTCGATACGTCTCAGCAATTCTTCCAGAGCCTCGGCACCCATTTTGGCTACGAACTTCTGAGGGTCCTTGTCGTCCAGGTACTGGTTTTCTTTCGGAAGGGTATCCAAAACATCCAGGTATTCTTCTTCAGTAAGGAAGTCCATGGCATTGATACCATCGCCTTCCTTAATACCCGGTTGAATAACTACATACCTTTCATAATAAATGATCAGGTCGAGCTTTTTGGTTGGCAGGCCCAGCAGGTAACCGATCTTATTCGGCAACGAGCGGAAATACCAGATGTGAGCCACCGGAACCACCAGGTTGATGTGCCCCATGCGCTCACGGCGCACTTTCTTTTCGGTTACTTCAACACCGCAGCGGTCGCAGACGATACCCTTGTAACGGATACGCTTGTACTTGCCGCAATGGCATTCGTAATCCTTAACCGGACCAAAAATACGTTCGCAGAATAAACCATCGCGCTCAGGCTTGTAGGTCCTGTAGTTGATGGTTTCCGGCTTCAAAACCTCACCGCTTGACCTTTCCAGGATGGATTCGGGCGAAGCCAAACTGATGGTAATGGTAGTGAAGTTACTTTTGATTTTATTATCCTTTTTGTAAGACATAGTCTCCTTTGTTTTTAAGTTTTGAGTAATGAGTTTTGAGTTGTGAGTAAGAGAAAAACTCAATACTCACAACTCATCACTCGTAACTTATTCTAAAGTGATATCCAATCCCAGGCCCCTTAACTCATGAACCAATACATTGAATGATTCAGGAACCGAAGGCGTTGGCAGGTTCTCACCTTTAACAATAGCCTCGTAGGTTTTGGCGCGGCCGATAACGTCGTCAGACTTCACGGTCAATATTTCCTGCAGGATGTTGGATGCACCGAATGCTTCCAGTGCCCAAACCTCCATTTCACCAAAACGCTGACCACCGAACTGAGCTTTACCGCCCAATGGCTGCTGAGTGATCAATGAGTACGGACCTATTGAACGTGCGTGCATCTTATCGTCAACCATGTGGCCCAGCTTCAGCATGTAAATGATACCTACAGTGGTCGGCTGGTCGAATTTCTCACCGGTCAAACCGTTGTGCAAATAAGTACGGCCTGATTCAGGTAAGCCTGCTTTCGTGATCCATTCTTCCACTTCGCTATGAGTTGCACCATCGAAGATCGGGGTTGCGAATTTCACTCCAAGCTCTTTACCGGCCCAGCCTAATACGGTTTCATATATCTGGCCCAGGTTCATACGCGATGGTACGCCCAGCGGGTTAAGCACAATGTCAACAGGTGTTCCGTCTTCCAGGAACGGCATGTCCTCATCGCGCACGATACGGGCAACAATACCCTTGTTACCGTGACGTCCGGCCATTTTATCACCCACCTTCAGCTTACGCTTCTTGGCGATGTAAACCTTAGCCATTTGAACAATGCCTGATGGCAGCTCGTCACCTACACTGATCGCAAATTTATCGCGGCGGTAAGCGCCCAACTCCTCATTCACCTTGATGCCATAGTTATGCAGCAAGGTTTTGATCAGGTCGTTCTTGTCGTCATCGGTCGTCCACTTGGTCGGGTTAACGTTTTCGTAGTTCAGCTCAACCAGTATCTTTTGGGTGAATTTAACACCTTTCGGTACCAGCAGTTCTTTATACACGTTGTAAACGCCTTGTGAAGTTTTACCATTCACGATCTCGAACAACTTGTCGATCAGGATATTTTTCAGATCCTTTATCGCCTTATCGTGCTTCACGTCCAGCTTATCCAGCTGTGCTTTTTCTTCAGCTTTTGAAGTTTTCTTAGCGCGCGAGAACAGCTTCGTATCGATAACCACACCGCTGATTGACGGCGGGGTTTTCAATGAAGCATCCTTCACGTCGCCGGCCTTATCGCCGAAGATGGCGCGAAGCAGCTTTTCTTCCGGTGAAGGATCCGATTCACCTTTCGGAGTGATCTTACCGATCAGGATGTCGCCTTCCTTAACCTCGGCGCCGATACGGATGATACCGTCCTCGTCAAGGTCTTTGGTAGCTTCTTCCGATACGTTCGGGATATCCGGTGTCAGTTCTTCCTCCCCGCGTTTGGTGTCGCGAACTTCAAGCTCGAACTCTTCAACGTGGATAGAAGTGAATATATCCTGCGAGACTACGCGTTCAGAAATTACGATAGCGTCCTCAAAGTTGTAACCCTGCCATGGCATGAAAGCCACTTTGAGGTTACGGCCCAGGGCAAGCTCGCCATTCTGCGTAGCATAACCTTCGCAAAGCACCTGGCCCTTTTCAACACGCTGGCCCTTCTTAACGATAGGCTTCAGGTTGATGGTCGTGCTCTGGTTGGTTTTCTTAAACTTGGTTAAAATATAGCTCCTCGAATCACCTTCGAAAGAAATCAGCCTGTCGGTTTCGTCGCGGTCGTATTTGATGCGAATTTCGTTCGCGTCAACATATTCAACCACACCGCTGCCTTCAGCATTGATCAATGTACGAGAGTCTTTCGCTACACGGCCTTCCAAACCGGTACCTACTATCGGCGCCTCGGGGCGCAGCAGCGGAACGGCCTGGCGCTGCATGTTCGAACCCATCAGCGCACGGTTAGCGTCATCGTGTTCCAGGAATGGGATCAGCGACGCAGCTATCGAGGTGATCTGGTTCGGAGCAATGTCCATGTAGTCCAAACGTTCAGGTTCGATAACCGGGAAGTCACCCTCGAAACGTGCCTTAACGCGATGAGTAGCAAATTTACCCTTGTCGTCGTAAACCGCGTTAGCCTGGCCAATGGTCTTACCGTCTTCGTCTTCCGCAGACAGGTAAATGACCGGCTGATCAATCGCAACCACGCCTTCATTTACTTTCAGGTATGGCGTTTCGATGAAACCTAAGTGATTGATCTTGGCGTGAACGCAAAGCGAAGATATCAGACCGATGTTCGGACCTTCCGGAGTTTCGATGGTACACAGACGACCGTAGTGGGTGTAGTGTACGTCACGAACCTCGAAACCGGCACGCTCTCGCGACAAACCGCCAGGGCCAAGGGCCGAAAGACGGCGCTTGTTGGTGATCTCGGCCAGCGGGTTGGTCTGGTCCATGAACTGCGAAAGCTGGTTGGTGCCGAAGAACGAATTGATCACCGATGACAATGTACGTGCATTGATCAGGTCGGTCGGCGTGAACACCTCGTTGTCACGAATGTTCATACGTTCGCGGATGGTACGTGCCATACGCGCCAAACCAACACCGAACTGCGCATACAACTGCTCACCCACAGTACGAACACGACGGTTCGACAAGTGGTCGATATCATCCACCTCAGCTTTTGAGTTGATCAGGCGGATCAGGTACTTAACAATCGCGATGATGTCTTCCCTGGTCAATACCTTGATCTCATCCGAAGTGCCAAGACCCAGCTTGCGGTTGATGCGGTAACGGCCCACATCGCCCAGGTCATATCGTTTATCAGAGAAGAACAGGCGATCGATGATACCGCGGGCGGTTTCCTCATCCGGTGGTTCAGCATTACGCAGCTGGCGGTAGATGTGCTCAACCGCTTCCTTCTCCGAGTTCGAAGTATCTTTTTGTAATGTGTTATATATAATGGTATAATCACCGCTTGAGGCGCTGTCTTCCTTGTTCAGGATGATCGTTTTCACGCCTGCATCGATGATCATATCGATATGGTCGTCTTCCAGTACGGTTTCACGCTCCAGGATGATCTCGTTACGGTCGATAGACACAACCTCGCCGGTATCTTCATCCACGAAGTCTTCAACCCATTTTTTGAGCACCCTTGCTGCAAGCTTGCGGCCTATGAATTTCTTCAGGCCCGACTTGCTAACCTTTACCTCGTCGGCCAGTTCGAACAGCTCAAGGATGTCCTTATCCGAGTCGTAACCGATGGCGCGAAGCAATGTGGTAACCGGGAATTTCTTTTTACGGTCGATGTAAGCATACATCACGTTGTTCACGTCAGTAGCGAACTCTATCCATGAACCTTTGAAAGGGATAACACGGGCAGAATACAGTTTTGTACCGTTAGTGTGACGGCTCTGGCCGAAGAACACGCCCGGCGAACGGTGCAATTGCGATACTATCACACGCTCGGCGCCGTTGATGATGAAAGTACCCTTCGGGGTCATGTACGGGATAGTTCCCAGGTACACGTCCTGAACGATGGTTTCAAAATCTTCGTGCTCAGCATCGTTACATGATAAACGAAGCTTGGCCTTCAGCGGCACACTGTAAGTTAGGCCGCGCTCGATACACTCGCGTATATCATAACGGGGCGGGTCAATAAAATAATCAAGAAACTCTAATACGAAGATGTTTCTTGAATCGGAGATTGGAAAGTTTTCAGCGAATACCTTGAACAACCCTTCCTTGTGGCGGTTGTCCGAAGTAGTTTCCAACTGGAAAAATTCCTGGAAAGATTGCAACTGTACGTCGAGGAAGTCAGGATAATCCAAAACTTTCCTGCTGGTCGCAAAATTCACTCTTTGATCGATTGTGTTTGCCAAGGGACTTTTGATTTTAGTGTAGTAACAAACTCTTTTTCAGGTAGATAATAGTCCCGATAGTGTCGGAACGGGGCCTGATGTCTGAGATCCCCATCTCAAGTCTCAAGTCCCTGCTATATAAATGACAATAGACCCCGACCAAAAACGGTCGGAGTCTTATGTCATTATGCCTTATTGAAGTTATTTAACTTCAACAACAGCTCCAGCTTCTTCTAATTGCTTTTTCAGCGATTCAGCTTCTTCTTTGGTTACACCGGTTTTAACTTCTTTCGGTGCAGCGTCAACAAGATCTTTAGCTTCTTTCAAGCCAAGGCCGGTAAGGTCTTTTACTAATTTAACTACAGCCAACTTAGCGCCACCTGCTTCTTTCAGGATAACGTCGAATGCAGTCTGAACAGCTTCAGCAGCCGGAGCAGCATCGCCACCGCCAGCAGCAGGAGCAGCAGCAACAGCAACAGCGGCTGCAGCAGGCTCAATGCCGTACTCGTCTTTCAATATCTGAGCTAATTCGTTAACTTCTTTTACTGTTAAGTTTACCAACTGTTCAGCAAATGATTTTAAATCTGCCATTTTATTTTTACTTTTTCTTAAAATACGTTTGTCAAATTGCGGACTTTCGGGTGCCCGTTAACCTCTTTCCTGTAATGTTTTAACAATTCCTGCCAGTTTATTTCCGCCTGATTGCAAGCCAGAAATAACGTTCTTAGCCGGTGATTGCAGTAATCCGATGATCTCTCCGATCAGCTGTTCCTTAGATTTTAAGTTAATTAAGGTGTCCAGCTGGTTGTCGCCAACAAATACTGCTGAGTCGATATAAGCTGCTTTCAGAACCGGTTTCTCACCTGTCTTTCTCAATTGCTTGATCAGCTTTGCCGGAGCAGTTGCTGATTTGGTAAAGAGAATTGTTGAAGAACCTTTCAGTGCATCATATATCGAGCTGAAATCGCCGCCGGCAGCTTCCATAGCTTTCTTAATCAAGCTGTTTTTTGCTACCTGCATGGTGATCTCACTCTCGAAGCATTTGCGACGGATATCGTTTACTTTTGCAACCGTAAGATTAGCGGTGTCGGTGATATAAAAATTACCATACTCCTTCATCTTTTCAGTAAGGGCAAGAACCAATTCGTGTTTTTCGTCTTTGTTCATGATTTTAGATCCCCGCTACTGTTTTAGTTTCAATTTCGATTCCGCGCGACATAGTTGAAGAGAGATGGATACTCTTAAAGTATGTTCCTTTAGCTGCCGATGGTTTCAACTTCGAGATGGTTTGCAATACTTCCAAAGCATTCTCGTAGATCTTATCAGCAGGGAAAGATACTTTTCCTATTGAGGCATGGATGATACCGGTTTTGTCAACCTTGAAGTCGATCTTACCACCTTTTACCTCGGTAACCGCTCTACCAACTTCGGTAGTTACGGTGCCCGATTTAGGGTTAGGCATTAGGTTGCGCGGACCGAGAATACGACCCAAACGACCTACCTTAGCCATCACACTTGGCATAGTGATTATAATATCAACATCAGTCCATCCGCCTTCAATTTTGGCAATGTAATCGTCCAGCCCAACAAAATCCGCACCTGCGTCCTTAGCTTCCTGCTCCTTATCCGGAGTACAAAGCACCAGTACGCGTACAGTTTTGCCGGTTCCGTGAGGAAGGGTAGCAATACCGCGAACCATTTGATTGGCCTTGCGCGGATCAACACCCAGGCGAACATCGATATCTACAGAAGCATCGAACTTGGTAGTGGTAATATCCTTTACCAATGCAGATGCATCCTGCAGCGAGTACGCCTTGTTAGCCTCAATCCTGGACTGTGCCGCTTTTTGATTTTTTGTTAATCTTGCCACTGTCTTAAACTGATTTGTGTAAATTAATTTTTCCAGGGAGCTGTACCTGATACAGTAATCCCCATGCTGCGTGCAGTACCTGCCACCATTTTCATGGCCGATTCTACTGTGAACGCGTTCAAGTCAGTCATTTTATCCTTGGCTATTGCCTCAACCTGGCCCCAGTTAACACTGCCAACTTTTTTACGGTTAGGCTCGGCCGAACCGCTTTTTAAGCCTGTGGCTTCAAGCAGTTGGATCGCAACCGGAGGGGTCTTGATGATAAAATCGAATGACTTGTCGACATAGACAGTAATTACCACAGGTAACACTTTGCCAGGACGATCCTGGGTTCGTGCATTGAACTGCTTGCAAAACTCCATGATGTTGACACCTTTCGCACCCAGTGCAGGGCCGATTGGTGGCGATGGATTTGCAGCGCCGCCTTTTACTTGTAGTTTTACTAACGCACCGACTTCTTTTGCCATGTTAATTTAATTTGTTAATTACTCAATGTTAGTAAGTGGAAGCTATGTAACATTTAAGATCTTGCGAGTAGTTATCTGTTATCAGTGACCAGTTATTAGTGGCCATTAAATAAAACTCTACTCTAAATATTTTAATAACTGGTTACCTGATAACTGATAACCGGTTAACTAATCACTATTCTTTCTCCACCTGCATGTAATTCAACTCAAGCGGCGTACGGCGCCCGAATATCTTTACCATTACTTTCAATTTCTTCTTTTCCTCGTTCACTTCTTCTATCACACCACTGAAGCCGTTGAACGGACCGTCCATCACCTTCACCGCTTCGCCCACATAATAGGGTACGTTCATGGTTTCGCCGCCGGTGCTCATCTCGTCAACCTTGCCCAGGATGCGATTCACTTCGCTCTGGCGCAATGGCTGCGCGTTGCCGGCCTTATCGCCCAGGAAGCCGATCACGCTGTTGATGTTCTTGATCACGTGTTCAAGCTCACCATCAAGCTGCGCCTCCATTAGTACATAACCCGGGAAGAAGTTACGCTCTTTGGCTATCTTCTTGCCATCGCGCATCTGGTAGTATTTCTCCATAGGTATCAAAACCTGCGGAACTAAATGACTGATGCCCAAACGGTTTATTTCAGCATCAATATATTGTTTAACCTTTTTTTCCTTGCCGCTGATGGCGCGCACTACATACCATTTTAATTGTTCGCTCATCTTAGGTTAATGATGTATAAAATTTCTCAGTTACAAAAAGTATCAGCCGGTCCATACCGAATATCAACAGCGCGATGATGACCGATGCGATCAATACCACTACGGCGCTGTTATACAATTCGCGCCAGGTGGGCCAGGTTACCTTTTGGGTTAACTCGATGTATGACTCTTTTATATATTCTGCTACTCCAGCCATTTTGTATATTTATTACGCACGGGCACAAGGATTCGAACCCTGATCAAAGGTTTTGGAGACCTCTATTCTACCATTGAACTATGCCCGTTTATACTTAAATTATTAACTTCCCCTTTCGTGAACAAAGTACTTAGCCGTTTCGGGCTAAGTACTTTGAAAGAAATTAACCTAACTTAGTCCCTTTTTCAAGGGGTAAAGGAGGTATTATTTTAAGATCTCAGTTACCTGACCTGCACCTACGGTACGGCCGCCTTCGCGGATAGCGAAACGAAGACCTTTCTCCATTGCGATAGCGTTGATCAGCTTTACAGTGATGGTAACGTTATCACCAGGCATAACCATTTCTACACCATCGGCCAGTGAAATCTCACCGGTTACGTCAGTAGTACGGAAATAGAATTGCGGGCGGTATTTATTGAAGAACGGCGTATGACGGCCACCTTCTATTTTTGACAATACGTAAACTTCAGCTTTAAAATCAGTGTGCGGGGTTACTGAACCTGGTTTGCAGATAACCATACCACGACGGATATCGGTTTTTTCAATACCACGCAGCAACAGACCTACGTTGTCACCAGCTTCGCCGCGATCAAGGATCTTGCGGAACATTTCAACACCGGTTACAGTTGATTTCAGGTTTTCAGCGCCCATACCCAGGATGTCAACAGCATCACCGGAGTTGATAACGCCACGCTCGATACGACCGGTAGCAACAGTACCGCGACCAGTAATCGAGAATACGTCCTCGACAGGCATCAGGAACGGAAGTTCAGTCAAACGCGGAGGGATTGGAATGTAGGTATCTACAGCATCCATCAGCTCCATGATTTTGCCAACCCATTTCGGATCGCCGTTCAAGCCGCCAAGAGCGGAACCTTGTATTACAGGGATATCATCACCAGGATATTCGTAGAACGATAACAGTTCGCGAATTTCCATTTCAACTAATTCCAACAGTTCCGGATCATCCACCATATCCACTTTATTCATAAACACAACCAATGAAGGCACACCAACCTGGCGGGCTAAAAGGATGTGTTCACGTGTTTGAGGCATAGGACCATCGGTAGAAGCAACAACGATGATAGCACCATCCATCTGCGCAGCACCCGTAACCATGTTCTTCACATAGTCAGCGTGTCCCGGACAGTCAACGTGTGCGTAGTGACGGGTTGCTGTCGAATACTCAACGTGTGCAGTGTTAATGGTGATACCACGCTCTTTTTCTTCGGGAGCTGAGTCGATCGAATCGAAAGAACGGGCCTCAGAGTAACCTTTGTCAGCCAATACCTTTGTAATAGCTGCGGTAAGGGTTGTTTTACCGTGGTCAACGTGACCGATGGTACCGATGTTTAAGTGCGGCTTACTGCGGTCAAATTTTTCTTTTGCCATGATTTATTTTAATTTTTGTAGGTTAATTTTATTTTTAATTGTCGTTTATTACTAACGAGAGCCAACAATGGGATTTGAACCCATGACCTCTTCCTTACCAAGGAAGTGCTCTACCCCTGAGCTACGTCGGCTTATTGTTTTAGCTCATTGGTTCATTTGTTTATTGGTTTTGTCCGCCGGGCAACCAGTGAACAAATGAGCTAATAAACCATTGAACCAACCGAGCGGAAGACGAGGTTCGAACTCGCGACCTATAGCTTGGAAGGCTATCGCTCTACCAACTGAGCTACTTCCGCTTTTCGTCGGTTTGCAGTTTCCAGTTGGCGGTTTGCAGTTCTTACCGCCCACTGCTAACTGCCCACTGCCAACTCAACAAAGTGGGGAGAGAAGGATTCGAACCTTCGTAGCCGAAGCAACGGATTTACAGTCCGTCCCATTTGACCGCTCTGGTATCTCCCCAAGTTGATTTCAGATTTCGGATTTTCAATTTCGAAATTGAACATTCGATATTCGAAATAAACAGAGCCTCCTATCGGGATCGAACCAATGACCTACTGATTACAAGTCAGTCGCTCTACCAGCTGAGCTAAGGAGGCTTTTTTTAGTTTGCAGTTATTAGTTTGCAGTTTGCAGTAGTTACCTGCCCACTGTAAACTGCCTGCTGCCAACTTTTTATCAGTTTGCCGTTGCCGGTTCGCAGTTTGCAGTATTTAACTGCCCACTGTAAACTGCTCACTGCCAACTTTTATTTCTGTTAGTGCTTATTCCTTTTATAAGGTATCGTCAGCTTAGCTACAGAGAATTTTGCTTTCATTTCAGGCTTCCGGGTTTCAAATATTCCTGAATACCATCGGCTTAAATTACCGGCTTGAATTTCCTATTTTAAAGAACCGCCCTTTTCATATCAAATAACGCCAAAGCGTACCTCTCCGAAAGGGACTGCAAATTTACACAATTTTACAGCCGGACAAAATTATTTTTACAAAAAAAATCGGCGGGGTTTCTGCCCCGCCGACCTTAGCGATCTTTTATCGTTATTTCTCTTAAAATTCTTCGTTTACTGCCTGCATAGCGGCTTTTTTCGAATTCTCTGATACTATTGCTTTTTTCTGTTTATGCTTTTCAATTTGCTTCCTCAGGCACTCGACCGCCAGGTCCGTTGCCTCTTCAAATGACTTACATTGCTCCTTTGCGAATAATTGCGTTCCCGGGAGCGTCAGTTTTATTTCCGTTACCTTGTTCGCCTCATCTTCTACTTTTTCTAATTTTAAATAAACTTCGCCGCTGATGATCCTGTCGTAAAACTGATCAAGCTTACTTGTTTTCTTCTGGATGAAATCCAGCAACTTTTTGTCTGCATCAAAACGGATCGACTGAACTGCAATTTTCATTTTTCCTCCTTGTTTTATGCCTTGGGATGGGCTTGTTTATAAATAGATTTTAATCGCTCGACTGAATTGTGCGTATAAACCTGCGTAGCGCTCAGGTTGGCATGGCCTAAAAGCTCCTTGATGGCGTTCAGGTCGGCGCCGCGATTTAACAGGCTTGTTGCAAAGGTGTGCCGCAGCACGTGCGGGCTTTTTTTATCCTGGGTTGATATGTAAGAAAGGTATTTCTGCACTATCAAATAGATTAACTTCGGGTAGGCCTCAATTCCCTTATTTGTAACGATCAGCGTTAACGAATTGTTATCAAAATTTTCACTTTTCTTTAACGCGATATAATGCTTCAGTAATTCATTCAGTTCGTGATTGATAGGGATGACACGCTCCTTGTTGCGCTTGCCCAAAACCTTGATGGTGCCATCGTAAAAATTGACATCGTCCTCCTTTAAACCCACCAATTCCGCCAGGCGGATGCCTGTTCCGAATAAAATCTCGATAACAAGCTTGTCACGGGTGCCCGGAAAATCATCGGTGAAAGCTTCGGCACTGTTCAGCATTGCGTTCAGCTTTTCGTCCTCAACTACCACCGGCAATTGCTTTTTGATTTTGGGGGATTGAATCTTTGAGGCAGGATTACTGGTAACGAGGCCTTCGCGCATCAGGAACTTAAAATATTTGCGCAGCGTGGCGATCTTGCGGTTAACGGAACGCGCCGTAACATCCTCCATCAACTGTACCATCCACCCGCGAATGTGCTGGTAGGTAATTTCAGACGGATGACTGACCGTTGGTTCAGGATGATTAAGAAAATGAAAGAATTGCTCGAGGTCTGACTGGTATGCGGAAACCGTATGCGGGGAGTATCTTTTTTCGTGCTGGATGTATCGTATAAACCGCTCTAAAAACATAAAACTATTTGCACATACGGATGGATGAATGTACAAATAGTTTTAATATATAGAAAAAGAAAATGTTAAATTCTTTTTAACAAAAGTTAAACAGTTTCCTGGTTCAATCCTTGCTTATAGATGGCATGTTTCACCACATGGCGGCGGGTTACAGATTTCTTTTCGAAAGCCTGGCGGCTGCGAAGCTCGCGCAAAACGCCTGTTTTCTCAAATTTCTTCTTAAAACGCTTCAGCGCTTTATCCAATGATTCGCCGTCTTTTACGTTGATAATGATCATATTCCCTGTATACCTCCTTTCATGGGACGACAAAGGTAGGGGATTTGCATGGAAAATGCAAATAGTTGTTGGAGATTAGTTGATTAGAGATTAGAGAGTCATTTTCTGTTGTTATGGGATGACGCTTAATTCATTTATTAAAATTAGACGAATTAAACTTTATTTTTATATTTGAATAGAACGCTTTAAACCGATATACCTTACCTTAATTAATATAACATGAAAGATTTCTTTAGAACCAAAGAATTTTGGATTGGATTTGCCATTTTCTTCACAATCATACTCGCAATCGGTATTATAGAACACTTAAAACCGATAACTGGTAAATACAAAAATTCTGACATTATATATAATTTCAAATCTGATGGCACCTATGATTATATCGCTTTAGAACTTGTTGACCCAGATAAGCAGCCTACTGTTGATCAATTAAATAGCAATGCGGACGATTTGCCTAAAAAGGAAGTAATACAAGGGCATGGTCATTGGGAACGTAAAACAGATACGATTTTTCTTCAAGGGCCAGGCTTAAAGCGTTTTGAAATAAACAATGGACGCTTATTGGCTTTAGATGAGGTTACATCGCAACTTGTTTACTTTGACAAATATTAAATATATAACTTAAAAATGGTGAGAATTGGAGCTAAACAAGACTATAACCTTGATTCATTAAATATAAAATCATCGTTAGATAAACTAAGAAAGGAGTTAACTAACACAATTGATGCAATCGAGGCTGAAATTGAAAAGAAAAAGACGTCCACCAATCCGGTAGTTAAAGAGGAATTTATATTGAATTTAGAATACCTCAAAAAAATGATCAAGGGATTTAGTAGACGGATTAACGCGAAGAATTATCAATGGAAAGGAAAACTCAAGTAAGACTATAAAAAATTTGCTAAAGTTACACCACTAGCAATCAACCAATTATTTTCAAGATGGCCAAAATCTATGTTATCATTGTAAACCCACCTGTGTAAAAGATTATTCATAACAGGAGTTGGCAGTCGTCGACCAGAAGGGGTATAGATATTTGCAAACTTTCTGCCTGCTAAATGAGGATTGCTTTTCAATTTTGACCACTCCTGTTCCCAAATATTATCTGGCTTTCTTGTAAAATAAATCGTCTTAATTTGTGGGTTTTTAACGAGATAGTTAATAATATTTTGAGTATTCCAATCAATTTGTCGATGTTGCTCTAATTGACGTAATCCTAGTAACTTAACATCCTTTTTAGACGTTTTATCGTCTTGAATGAGATTATATTGTTCCCCTCGATATATTACTTGGTTATCCGGGAAAACTTGGTAAGTGGGGTTTTGGTTATGCAATACCGCCTTTATTAGATCAGCGAAAGTCAATTTCAGACTGACACATATCTTTAATATTTCTTCAAGCGAGGGATTTTTTATGAGAGGTGGAGCACCTCGCTGTGGCATTCTCCTTCCTTCCAGTAAGACACGATTGTTAATAAACAGGTTTTTAAATGCAGTCCAAAAGAAGTTTCTGCCATAGAAAAAATCTGCCTGATCGCCGGTTTCGGGATTAAATGTTCCGATAAAAATTATTTCAGGTTTATATCCCGGAGTTGTGTCCAATATTGCATCGTTGGTTTCAAAACCGCTTCCAAAATATTTATGAACGAATTTGTGATAGACAGGCATTTGGATTACTATTTCAAGTAATATTTACTAAAATAAAATAAATACTCAATTAGTTGTGCTTTCTATATTTACTCGTTAAGCGTTCTTTAACTTCTTCCCAAGACACACCCTTATCCTTGCCACTCTCTAAGTCAGCAGAACGTCGTTCCAATTCCGCGACAAACTCTTCATCATTCCACCATTCATAACGCGGTGTTTTGGAATCGATAAAATCATATAGTTCCTGCAATTCCTGGTCAGAAGCATTATCGATATAATAACGCAGTTCAACTCTCAATATATCCGGGTCAAGCTTTTGTGCCATAACTTTTCAACCTTGCAACTTTTCAACTTTACAACCATCTTAAAAATTTGTCCCTTTCAAAGCCTCTCTCGCAATAACGATCTTCTGTATCTCCGAAGTCCCCTCACCTATAGTACACAATTTGGCGTCACGGTAAAATTTCTCAACCGGGAAATCTTTTGTATAGCCATAGCCGCCAAATATCTGCACGGCATCATTGGCTACTTTAACCGCAACTTCCGAAGCATAATATTTCGCCATGGCGGCTTGTTTGGTTACGGGCAAATGGCGGTTTTTTAGGTCGCAGGCCTGCATCAGGAGCAATTCAGCGGCTTCTATTTGCGTAGCCATGTCGGCCAGTTTGAAGGATATTCCCTGGAAATTGGCTATCGGCTGGCCGAACTGGTGGCGTTCCTTGGCATAAGCTATAGCCGCTTCAAGCGCCCCTTTGGCGATACCTAAAGAAAGAGCCGCAATGGATATGCGCCCGCCGTCGAGCACTTTCATGGCTTGTTTGAAACCCTCGCCTTCATTGCCCAAGAGATTTTCTTTGGGCACGCGGCAGTTGTCAAATATCATTTCCGCGGTTTCGGATGCCCGCATACCAAGCTTGTTTTCCTTTTTGCCGGCCATGAAGCCAGGGGTACCACGCTCGACAACAATAGTTGAGATCCCTTTAGATGTACCCTTTTCGCCCGTACGCACCATCACTACGGCTATGTCTCCTGATTTGCCATGGGTGATCCAGTTCTTGGCGCCATTAATAATATAATGGTCACCGTCAAGAACTGCAGTGGTATTCATGCGCATGGCATCCGATCCGGTATTCGCTTCGGTCAGTCCCCAGGCGCCGAGGTATTCGAGGGTTGCCAGCTTGGGCAGCCATTTATGTTTTTGCTCTTCATTACCGAAAGCCAGGATATGCCCGGTGCATAGCGAGTTATGCGCAGCTACAGATAACCCGATCGATCCGCATACTTTTGCCACTTCCTGTATCACGGTCACGTATTCAAAATAGCCAAAGCCCGAGCCTCCATACTCTTCCGGAACTACAACGCTCATCATCCCCAACTCGGCTAATTGCTTGAATAACTCGCGCGGGAAATGCTGCTCTTCGTCCCATTCCATCACGTGCGGGCGGATATGCTTTTCGGCGAATTCGCGCGCCATCTGCTGCACCATCTGCTGGTTCTCTGAAACTGAAAAGTCGAAGCCGGTTAAGTTGTCGGTAATGTCCATAATCATTTATTGCGATGCAATATAATCAAAACGGATTACTATGCACGCATAGCATATTGCGTTATAACACAAATATAAAAACTATGTCATTTCGAACCGGCAGAACGGGTTTGTGCGGCAGGGCAGGTGAGAAAACTTATACATAAGACAGGCAGGGTGCCGAAAAAGCGCATAAGTTTTCTCCTCGCTCCCCTACACATTCATGGCAAGCTCGTTCGAAATGACATTTTTTATATTTACAAAAGATTTGGAGCTTATCCCCTGAAAAATACTTCCCGGGTAAGAATATACCCTGCCATCACCAGCAGCATCCAACCGAAGCCTTTTTTGAGTTTGATGCCGGGTATTTTCTCGCTCAGGGCGTACCCAATGAATATACCCCCGATGGCTATCAATGTTATTCTGAATAGCAGTGGCCAATCAATGGCAATATGGCCAAGATCGGCCGTAAAACCGATGAAAGAGTTCAATGCAATAATAGCCAGGGAAGTGCCTATGGCTTCCTTCACCGGCAATGCCAATAGCAACACCAAAACCGGGATAATGAGAAACCCGCCGCCGATGCCAAGCAACGCACTGAGCAGGCCGACCGCCACACCGTACAGCGATAGTTTATAGAGGCATTTTTTATCGTTAATACATTCCTCTATTTGCCGGGTATTGTTCCTGATCATCGAGACGGAGGCAAAACCCATAGTTATAGCAAACAGTACCATGATCAGCAGCGATTCGGTTATGGTATGCGTTCCGAATCTGGCTATAGTTTGTGGTATAGCGGGAATAATAAACCTTCGCGTGAGAAATATAGTAATGATAGACGATGTACCGAATAGCAAAACGATTTTCATATTAACCAGATTCCGCCGGTAGCTGTTGAACGCCCCAACCAGGCTCGCCGCACCCACCACAAATAACGAATAAGAAGTTGCAACTGAAGGTTGGACAGAGAAGAGGTAAACCATCACCGGCACGGTTAATATTGACCCTCCTCCCCCGATAAGACTAAGAGACACGCCGATGAGCGCAGCGGCTAAGTAACCCATTATTTCCATAGGCGAGGACGTTTTGGATGATTGCCCCACAACAGGGGTAAAAAAATTAACTTCAAAATAAAAACCATGACATGAAGAGAAAGTTTAGCCGATTTTATTTTATTTGTTTATAACTGTTTATAAATCGATCTTTTATAAAAATCGCAACACATATCGCGCTGCACATTCAAAATATTTCTGGTTATATGAAACAATTGATCGTGTCGTCCTTCTAATTGAAGTACTTTTGCGCCCAAATACTGCTAATGACTAAAGCTCTACTTTCCGCCTTGCTGATATTTATAACGCTATCGTGCTTTGGTCAAAAAAGGTTTACAATTAGTGGTACGATAAAAGACCAGTCGACCGGGGAAACGCTGATCGGCGCAACTGTCCGCATCAAAGAATTACCACAAAGCGGGACGATTACCAACGGATATGGCTTTTATTCGATGTTTATTCCCGAAGGAGATTACACACTTAGTTTTACTTACACCGGTTACCAGGCCGTGGAACAACACGTCTCTCTGCACCAGGACCAAAAAGTGAGTATTGCGCTGCCCCTGAATAGCAGCCTGAAGGAAGTAGTGATTAGCGCCGACAGACCCAATAACGACAATATCGCCTCGCCCCAAATGGGTTCCGAAAAGCTAAACATGACACAAATAAACCAGGTGCCGGTGCTGCTGGGTGAAAAGGATATTTTGAAGACGCTTTCTATGCTGCCGGGCGTAAAATCGAGCGGCGAAGGGAATACCGGTTTCTACGTTCGCGGCGGCGCGGCCGACCAGAATTTGATCCTGCTGGATGAAGCGACGGTTTATAATGCATCGCACTTTTTCGGTTTCTTTTCCACTTTTAATTCTGATGCTGTTAAAGACGTGACCTTATATAAAGGCGGTATGCCGGCTGAATTCGGCGGGAGGCTTTCCTCAGTGTTGGATATCAAGATGGACGATGGCAACAATAAGAACTACACTGTCCAGGGCGGTTTGGGGTTGATCTCGTCACGCATCAAAGTTGAAGGGCCGATCGTGCAGGATAAGGGTTCATTCATGATCAGCGCCAGGCGGACCTATATCGATCTTTTCCTGAATTTTGCTTCAGATACAACTGTACGCGGCAGTTCGATCTATTTCTACGACCTGAATGCTAAGTTCAACTATCATTTCGACGACAAGAACGCCATTTACGTATCGGGCTATTTCGGGAAGGATGTTTTAGCCTTAAAAAATACTTTTGGCACCGACTGGGGTAACTCGACAGGAACTATCCGCTTCAACCATCTTTTCAACGATCGCTTGTTTTCGAACACTTCGCTCGTATTCAGCAACTACAATTACACGGTATCAAGTTTTATCAGCAATGCCGATTTCAGAGCGACCTCGCAGATCACGGATCTCAATCTGAAAGAAGACCTCTCCTATTCTTTGGGCGATAACCATACTTTGAAGTTTGGCTTCAATATCCTGCACCATGACATTTCGCCGGGCGATATCCATTCTTCCCAATCCTCAAGTTTCAACAACGTGGATGTGGAGAAAAAGTATGGCTTTGAAAATGCCTTGTATGTGAGCGATGAGTGGAAAGCCAGCAATAGTCTTACCTTCTTATATGGCCTGCGCGTTAGTAACCTGGTGCTTCTCGGGCCGGGCACATTCAGCACTTATGATGCATCGGGCAATGTTGTAAGCTCGGCTAAATATGCTTCCGGCTCATTGGTGAAGAGCTATACCAACCTGGAGCCTCGGTTTTCGGCCAGCTATATGCTCGACGAGGCGAATTCGCTCAAATTCTCCTACAATCGCAATACGCAAAACATACACCTGCTCAGCAATTCCACCAGCAGTACGCCTACCGACTTGTATGTGATGAGCAGCAATAACATCAAGCCCGAGATAGCGGACCAGGTATCCACCGGCTGGTTCCGGAATTTTGAAGATAACATTTTCCAGTTTTCAACCGAGATCTATTATAAATGGCTGCAAAACCAGATCGACTATAAAAACGGCGCGCAACTGCTGGTGAACCAGGATGTGGAATCGCAATTGGTGTATGGTTCAGGCAGAGCTTACGGGATCGAATTGTTCCTGAAAAAGAAATATGGTCGCTTTAACGGCTGGGTGGGCTATACCCTGTCGCGGACCGAAGATAAATTTGCCGCCATAAACAACGGTAATTATTTCCCGGCAACACAAGATAGGACGCACGATATATCCATAGTTGGCATTTATAAGCTGAACGAGCGCTGGAGCTTTTCGAGCGATTTTGTTTACGGAACAGGTAATGCTGTTAGCTATCCTACCGGAAAGTATAACATTGGCGGCCTGACAACATTCTCGTACTCATCGCGCAACGGTTACCGGATGCCATCTACCAACAGGTTAGATATAGGGGCGACGCTGGAAGGCAAGCCTCATAAGAAATACCATTCAAGCTGGACGTTCGGATTATATAATGTTTACGCTCGCCGGAATCCCTACATTATAACTTTTCAGGACAGTAAAACCGTGCCGAACACCACCGAGGCGCAGGAGTACAGTGTTTTTGCCACGCGAATACCGTCGGTGACATGGAACTTTAAATTTTGACGCATGAAGAAGAACGGTTTAAAATATCTCCTTGTCATGGCAGCCATCACCGTGCTGGCTTCGTGCAAGAAAGTGATCAACCTTGACCTGGGCAATGTGAGTGGCCAACTGGTCATAGAGGGCAATATGACCAATGTTGCGGGTCCGCAATATGTCACATTGAGCCGTAATGTGCCTTTCACTAATCCCAATGTTTACCCGGCTGTAAGCGGCGCCACCGTTTTTATTGCCGATAACCTTGGTAACCAATACCCGATGACCGAAGGGCCGGCTGGCACTTATTCGATACCAAACGCATTAGGCTTTAGTTCGCGGGCCTATACCCTGACGGTAACCAGCGGCGGCAAAACCTACACCGCAAAATCAACTATGCCGGCCATGGTAAATCTTGATTCCATTACCGATAAAGCCAATTATTTTGACGCCGGCAGCGGACGGAAAGTAATTACGGTGCATTTCCAGGACCCTGCAGGCATCACAAACCAATATCGTTTTGTGATGCATGTGAACGGCGTACAGGTTAAAAGCGTTTTCGCATACGACGATGAATTCATTGATGGAAAATATGTTGATCTCGACCTGGAGGAAGATGACATTAAAATTTATCCGAAAGACACGGTTTCCGTCGAGATGCAATGTATTGATAAGCCTGTTTACACCTATTGGTACAGCCTGATGCAGCTGCAGGTCAATAATCCCGGCGGCCAGGTTGCTCCTTCAAATCCGCCGACGAATATTACGCCAACTACCTTAGGCTATTTCAGCGCGCATACTACGCAGACGCTGACATTGATCGTAAAGTGATTTTTGAATTTCGGATTTCGGATGTTCGATTTCGGATTTGTTCAGGCAGATTAAGAAAATACCTACCGTGACGCACTAGAAAAGAATAGAATCCTTCAATAATCCGCCAGCACAATAATATTATCGCTGATCATCTTTATTCTTTCAACCCCATTTAGAAAACTCAAACCGACAACAAAAGCAAAACCCGCTACAGTACCGCCTATTTCATGGATCAGTTCACTTGCTGCGGTTACGGTGCCGCCGGTAGCCAATAGGTCGTCGTGGATCAGTACATGCTGGCCGGGTTCAAAAGCATCCACATGCATTTCGATCACTGCCGTGCCGTATTCCAGGTTGTAGGCTTTTTGCCTGATGGTATAAGGCAGCTTTCCCGCTTTGCGGATGGGAACGAACGGAACGCCAAGCTTGCAGGCCAGCGACAAACCAAACAGGAAACCCCGGCTTTCAACGCCGGCAATAACATCAACATGCGTGTGCCTTAGTTTTTGAACGAAAGCGTCGATAATATTTTCGCATAAAACCGGGTCCTTAAGTATCGGGGTAATATCCTTAAAGGTAATACCGGGCTTGGGGAAGTCTGGGATATCACGAATGGCGGATTTGATCTGCTGCTCTATCATTTGAAGCTGAGGTATGGTTTTATCTTTTGTAAAGTTGTGTCGTCCATGATGGCGATATTTTTCAGGTCGCCAATGGATTCGTATTCGCCGTGTTGTTCGCGGAAGCGGATAATGGCGTTCATTTGTTTAAACGTCAGATAAGGAAAATGGCATAGGGCGTTAAAATCGACGGAGTTAACAGGTATCTTCCTGATCTTTGAAGCATCCACAGAAATTTGTGCCTGCAGGCCGGTATACTTTTCGGAATCCAAACCGAAAACTTCCCTTAACTGTTCCTTATTTACAAATCCGCCCAAACGGTTGCGGTAGCTAACGATTCGCCGGGCGAAAGAAGGGCCGATGCCATTGAGTTGGGTCAGCTTTACCGAATCGGCTGTGTTCAATTCGATGATTACTCCGGGAGCGGCTTTAACTGAAGCGGCTTTTTGGGGATTTGACCGGCTCAAGTCCGCGATCGCTTTATCAATTTCTTTCTGGCTTATTGGCGTATCTTTGCGGAATAATTGTAAAATATAAGGGGCGGCAAGTACCAGGACAATGAGTATCACCAGCACAACCATCCCGTTCCATTCCTTTTTGGATACAGACAGGTAATTTTTGATACGTGATATCATTCCGGCGAGGCTAACTGACCGTAAATTAAAATAAATTTTAGGATATTTAGGCAACGAACCTAAATACCCCGATCAAGCGGACAATGAAGATAATAACCACCGAAGAATTTGCAAAAGCCACCAAACTGGACAAGCTGAAGATGCCCGGACTGGCCGCTTTGCTGATGGAGGTGATGAAAATAAACCAGGTGAACAAGTTGTTCGCCAATGCCCAGCCCAAACAGGGTCCCGAATTTGTTGATGCGATATTGAAGGGTTGCGGTGTTGATATCGAGTTCGACGAACGTGAACTGAAAAATATTCCTGAAACAGGCAGCTTTATAGCCATCGCAAATCACCCCTATGGCGGAATAGAGGGCATGGTACTGCTGAAAGTATTGTGCATGGCCCGGCCCGATTCCAAGATCATGGCCAACTTCCTGCTGAAGAAGATACCTAACCTGAGCGATTATTTCGTGGCGGTGAACCCGTTTGAAAACATCGAACATTCGTCAAGCATCAGCGGGCTGAAAACAACCATGGAACTGCTGGCTAACGGCACACCGATCGGCATATTCCCGGCCGGCGAAGTCTCTACTTATAGGGCGGACAAACAGCAAATAACCGACCGCATGTGGCACCCGGTCGTAGGCAAGCTGATAGCCAAGGCAAAGGTACCGGTAGTACCAATTTACTTTCATGGGAACAACGGGCTGCTGTTTAACCTGCTGAGCCTGATCCACCCTTCCCTGCGCACGGCAAAGCTGCCGTCGGAACTATTCAATAAGCAAGGGCATACCATCAGGCTGCGTATCGGCAAACCCATCAATGTCGAGGATATACCTGAGTACACGAATTCATCTCAGCTGCTCAATTTCCTGCGGGCAAAAACTTACGCCTTGGGAACCGGGCTGGAAGAAGAAAAGAAAATATTCAACCCCAGGAATCTGTTCAAGATCAGGAAGGAGGCCGAGCCGATAGCTCCCGAAATAAGCACCGTGGTGCTGGAAAAAGAAGTTGAGCCGCTTCGTGAAAATTACCGGGTTTGGGTTGAAAAAAATTACGAGGTGTTCATCGCACCAACCTCATCTTTGCCGAATATCATCCGGGAGATAGGCCGCCTGCGCGAGGTAACCTTCCGTGAAGTGGGGGAAGGCACCAATAAAAGCCTGGACCTGGACGAATACGATATTTATTATCACCACCTTTTTATCTGGGACACCGAGGCCCGGCGCATCGTGGGCGCCTACCGTATAGGCCTCGGCGACGAGATATTTTACAGCATGGGCAAAAAGGGCTTTTATGTGACAGAGCTGTTTAAGATCAAGGAACAGTTCACGCCCGTTTTGCGCAAAAGCCTGGAGCTTGGCCGTTCGTTCATACGGAAAGAATATCAGCAAAAACCGCTACCGCTGTTCCTACTCTGGAAAGGCATTCTGAAATACCTGATCGACAATCCGCGCTACCGCTACCTGATAGGCCCGGTGAGCATCAGCAATACTTTTTCGAAATTTTCCAAATCGCTCATCGTCGACTACATCAACCGCAACCACTTCGACCACGAAATGGCTCAATATGTGCGGCCAAGGAAGAAATTTAAAGTCGACTTTTCGAGCATCGATACCGATATCCTGATGGCCGGCGAAGACAGCTTCAAGGGATTGGACAACCTGATATCGGAAGTGGAAAGCGGCACTATGAAAGTCCCGGTGCTGCTGCGCCAGTATATCGCCCTCAATGCCAAGATCATCTGCTTCAACATCGACCCGAAATTTGCCGATTGCTTAGACGGCTTCCTGGTGCTCGACCTGCAAAAGGTGCCGCAGGATATTTTGGATAAGCTGGGGAAGAATTTGTAGAGGGTTGATTGAGTTAAACTAAACCTTATGAGATCATTTCTAATTACAATTGCATTCCTAGTTTTAGAATTGAGTGCCTTCGCGCAGGCCATTAAGATAATATCTCTCAAAGAGCTGGATTATACTGACACGAGTAAAGACAAAACAATAACAAGTCGTTTTGATCACTACCTAGTGCACGGATACACGGAAAACAAAGCAAGTATCGCCTATATAGATAGGTTTATCAAGCAAATCCCTGCTACTAACTTTAAAAAATACACTCGCTATACGATTACGATTTTTAAAGAAAGTCCTGAAACCAACGGTATTACAATAAGCAATTATAAAAAAACCGAGGCTATACCTTTTTACGGAAAAAATGACCTCATTTTAGAATATTGTTGGGAAAACGGTGTATACCTCGCGAGACACAAATACAAAAACGATAAGCTTATCGAATCAAAATTTGCAGATAATCATTTAAGGATCAAACCCTTATCAATTGATTCTTCTCAATGTGATTTTTTGAAAAACCTTAAGTTCAAAAACGGCAGAGATACGATTACAATAAAAGCGGTCTTAGGCGATATTGTTGAAGCACCGCCAAGAGTTTCTTTTAAAAATAAACCCCGTCCAACGATTTACAAATACAAGTTTTCCAGCTATTTATCGTTTCGTCCTGAAAATTGTATTGGCGAATATAGTGCGGCTTTACTTGACAACGCTTTCGATAATAAAATTTTGACTTATTCCAATCGCGGCATTACCGTCTTTATCACTTGCATTGTTTTTAACCAATCATTTGATAATGTGATTGGTCACGATTGTATTGTCATAAAAGTGGCGTCCGCAATACAGACTCCAATAGTCATACCTAATCGATGTACTTTCCTGTCCAATCTTCATTTTAAAAATGGTGCCGATACAATAGTGATTAAGGCAATGTTTCATGCCGTTTATAAACCGGGCATTGGATTGATCGTTAGTGATTTGGGTAAAAGCAATTTACTTAAAACCAATGAGTATAATTATGGCATTGCCTTCCAGGTACCGGGATGCGATGAGAAACTGGTGGCGCCATATCACTTTAAGACTGCCACGGAAAAGAATTTGCTTGAAAAACAACCGGAGGACACGCCTATTTACCTGACATGCGTGGCGTTTCAAAAATACTATAGTTACGGATTGCCATTTTTTATCATAGAAAAATTTAAAATAGGCGAACACTAAAAAAGCGCCTCTCGCAGGCGCTTTCTCAATCAATCAATCAAATCTAATTAAACTATAATCTATTTACTTCTTGTCGCGATTCGCGCCGGAGTGCTTCAGTATCTTGGCCTCCACGTAGAAAATGATCTCCTCCGCCATATTCTTCGACTGATCGCCGATGCGCTCCAGCTTACGGATGATAGAAAGCATAAACAAGGCTTCGTTCACGCCTACCGAGCCTTCTTTGATCACTTCGGTGATAATGTTCGTTGCGTTGCGGTTAACCGCATCCAGCACTTCGTCGTGTTTGAAAATGCTGCGGGCCAGCGCGGTGTCTTCGTTCTCAAATGCGGTGCGGGTATCGGTCACGATATTGATCGCTTCGTCATACATGTGCAGGATCCCCGTGCTTTCCAAAGTAGCAGCATCAAAATTTACCGGTGATTGGACCACATATTTGGCCACGCCGGCGGCAATATCACCGATGCGTTCCAGGTTGGTATTGATCTTCAGAGCCGCCAGCAGGAAGCGCAGGTCGATAGCAACCGGGCAGTGCAGCGCGAAAATGTTCTCGCAATCGCGGTCGATCTTCAGCTCGAACGAGTTCACACGTTTCTCTTTCACCAAAACCTCGCGTGCCAGGTCCTTATCAAAATTCACCATGGCTTCTTTAGCCTTGTTCAGTTGCGACTGAACGAGGATCCACATACTAACAAGCTCTTTTTTGAGTGCGGTTATTTCGGTTTCTATTGGTGTCATGCTTTTAATCTTTTGTTGTAAGGTTGAAAAGTTGTAAGGTTGAAAAATTGGCTTTCAATTTACAACATTAACTAAATCTTCCTGTAATGTAATTTTGTGTACGTTGATCTTTTGGATTGGTGAACATCACCTTGGTATCGTCGAATTCAACCAGCTCGCCCAGGTAGAAGAAAGCCGTTCTGTCGCTCACGCGGGCCGCCTGCTGCATATTGTGCGTAACGATGATCAATGTATAGTTCGCTTTCAGCTCGTGGAACAGGCTCTCGACACTCGAGGTGGAGATCGGGTCAAGAGCTGACGTAGGCTCGTCGAACAGGATCACCTCGGGCTTCATGGCGATTGCGCGTGCTATGCACAAACGCTGTTGCTGACCGCCGGAAAGGAAAGTGCCTTTTTTGTGCAGCGAGTCCTTCACCTCTTTCCACAGCGCCGCGCTGGTTAGCGATTTCTCTACGATATTATCTTTTTCGGCTTTCGGAAGGCTGATGCCGTTAAGCAAATAACCCGCTATCACGTTCTCATAAATGCTCAAGTTAGGGAACGGGTTCGGGCGCTGGAACACCATACCGATCTTGCTCCGGATGTAAATGGCGTTCATCTTATAAACGTCCTCGCCATCCAGCTTCATTACTCCTTCGGCGCGTGCGTTGGGAATAAGCTCGTGCATACGGTTGATGCAGCGTAAAAACGTGGTTTTGCCGCAGCCCGAAGGGCCCATCATGGCAACCACCTCGTTCCTGTTTATTTTGATACTCACATCCTTTATCGCGTGACTATCGCCATAATAAGCATTGATATGTTCAGCGGCTACAATTGTACTTTCCATTTTCTTGTGATCACTTTTGTGACAATGTTTAAGACCAAAACAAATACTAATAAGATAAAAGACGCTCCCCATGCCAGGTTGTGCCAGTCGTCATAGGGGCTGGTGGCATAAGTAAAGATGAGATGCGGCAAGCTTTCCATCGGCCTGGCAATGTGTCCGGAAACATACGAGTTACCAAAAGCCGTGAACAATAGCGGCGCCGTTTCACCGATCACACGGGCGATTGACAGCGTAATGCCTGATAAAATACCCGCAAAACCGCAGGGCACGATCACCTTCAGAATAACTTTATGATAAGGAACCCCCAACGATAATGCCGCTTCTTTTAGCGAGTCCGGCAGCATTTTGAGGGTTTGTTCTGTAGATCTGATGATAATGGGCAGCATCATGATGGCCAGGGCTATACTACCTGATATGGCCGAAAACGTACCGAGGGGTTTGACGATCCAGAAGTACACCACAATACCCATTACGATAGAAGGTACGCCCTGCAGGATATCAACGCAAAGGCCGGCATAGTAAGCCAGTCTGGTTTTGGGATTTTCGCTCAGGTATATACCAGCCATCATACCCACTGGTATCGCAAAAACAGACGATAATAGCACCAGGATAAAACTGCCGACCAGCGCATTGAGCACACCCCCGCCTTTTTCACCGACCGGAGCAGGTACATGGCTTAAGAAAGTCCAGTTTACCTGGGTTACACCTTGTTTAATGATGTAAAATAAAATCAGCGCCAACGGTATAGCGATGGCGAATGCGAATAAAATGATGACCCCCTTGAAAACAAGGCTCATAGTTGTTCTGTATCCTATTCTTGCTTCCATGAGATCAATCGTTAGTAAATTTTGAAACAACCCGTTTACCGATCATATTGATCACTACTGTTACGCAGAACAGCACGAGGCCAAGTTCGATAAGCGCGGAAAGGTATTCGGTGTGATCGGCTTCCAGCAGTTCGTTGGCTATAACGCTGGCCATGGTATTGCTTGGCCCGAAAATCAGGTCCCTAAAAGTATGCGCTATGGCGCTGGTGTTACCTATAACCATAGTAACCGCCATTGTTTCGCCAAGCGCCCGACCCAATGACAATAATATTCCGGCGAATAAGCCCGACCGCGTATATGGCATGATCACCTTGCGGATCACCTCGAAGCGGGTGGCGCCCAAAGCATAGGCACCCTCTTTTAAAGGCGACGGTGTCATGCGGATCATGGTGATACCCAGCGAGGCGCCATAAGGAATGATCATTATCGCAAGGATGAGCGAGGATGTAAAAATACCGAGACCAGTCGGAGGAATTACGTGCCAGCTCATTTGGAATTTTTGGATAATTGGCGCCAATACAGACAATCCCCAAAAACCGTAGATCACTGACGGCACGGCGGCAATCAGGTCGATCGTATCTTTAAGCAAACTGGATCCCCACCCTTTAGGATTGTATTCGCCTAAATAAATGGCAATGGCATAAGAAAAAGGTATGGAAATGATAAGGGCCATAAATGACGTGAGCAACGTACCGACCAGGAATGGGTACGCACCGTAAATATTGGCCACGGGGTCCCAAACCTTCCCCCATAAATAACTAATGCCAAGCGCTTTAATGGACGGCATAGAATCAATAACCAGGGTGATAAAAATGCCGATAACGAGCAAGAGCATGACAACACTGAGCACTTTTAGCCAGCGTTTGAATACGCCCTCCCATTTAAATTGTTGAAAATAATAACCCTGGTTGGCATTATTAACGGCAATAATAGCCCAGATGATACTTAAAACGTACACCAGCACGCCGCCAAATTTTAATATGGCCGGCGAGCTGAATGTTAGCGACAACAAATAAACCAATATCCCGAGTACAGTCATTGTAATGCCACCGAATACGGAGGCATAGAACAATCCAAGCGGACCAAATATCACTGCCAGAATGACGGCGAGCACAATGCTTTTCTGACTTCCTGAGCCAGCCTGCATTTTATTCATCAGTTGCTGGTTTTGAGGGATCGGGATACTCATTTCTGTAGTTTTAACTTTTTGATCGTTTAGTCTAAAGAAGCTAAAAGCAGAGAGCTAAAAGTGATGAGGTTTAGTTCACACTTCCGGCTCTCCGCTTTTAGCTTTAAGCATTACGCTTATAATATCGGCTTACCGTCGTAAGTAGCTGATTTCAAAATCTTTTCAGCAACTTTTACAGCAGCTGGTGAAAGTTTTGCATAGTTCAGCGGAGCGCATTCAGCCTGCCCCTGGTGGATATTATACCATAACAGTTTCAGCAGTTCAGTAGCGCGTTCTTTAGAACGGCCGTTGTAGTTCTGCTCTTTGTAGATCAAAGCCCAGGTAAAGCTGGCGATCGGGTAACCTTTAGCGTTATCGGTATTAGTTATCGATACTTTTGAATCCTCAGGAATGGTTACGTTGCTTGCCAGTGTGGTAGCTTCAAGGGTTGGCGCGATGAACTTACCGCTTTTGTTCTGGATGTTTGCGAAAGCCATTCCGTTCTGCTTAGCATAAGCCAGCTCAACATAAGTGATACCGCCGGGAGTCTGTTTTACCAAACCCGAAACGCCTTCGCTGCCTTTACTGCCCAAACCTGCAGGCCAGTTAACTGCAGCAGCCCTGCCCACTTTCTTTTCCCAGTCAGGGTTAACTTTAGTTAAAAAATCAGTGAAAATAAACGAAGTGCCGCTACCGTCCGAACGGTGAACTACCACTATCGAAAGATCGGGCAGATTAACGCCTTTATTGGTAGCTTTGATCTCAGCGCTGTTCCAGTTGGTGATCTTGCCTAAGAAAATGTCAGCCAGGTCTTTTCCGGTCAGGTTCAAAGGAGCTTTAAGACCAGGTATGTTATAAGTTACCACTACGGCACCCGAGGTCATCGGTATGTGCAGTACAGGTGCGCTCATCTTAGCGGTCTGATCAGCGTTCAGCGGGGCGTCTGAATCACCAAAGTCAACAGTCTTGTTGGTCAGCTGCAGGATACCGCCGCCCGAGCCGATAGACTGGTAGTTAACTTTTGATGCAGTGTATTTCGAAAATATTTTCGAAAACAACGGGTTAACAAATGTACTTCCCGCGCCCAGCAGGGTGTTGTCCTGCGCTTTAACTGATAAGCCTGCAGAAGCTGCGAATACTACAGCCGCCAGGGTCAGATTTTTGATTATTTTCATGATTGTTTGGTTTTGCTTATCTGATTTATTATTTACCAAATGTGTAGAAGAACGTAAACCTAAAAACCAGGGTATGATCAGAAGCAACAGAGCCAGGAGTACCTGAATCTCGGTTATCCTTGTAATCCACTAACCAGAAGTTTGGCTCGAAGTGAACGTTCTTGGTTGGGTTATAGTCGATACCAGCTGTCCAGAACTGCTCTTTGGTAAGCGGGGTATAGTTACCATAGTTGGTGTTTACAATCTGGTATTCATTAGCAGAGTTGAATTTGGTATCAGGGTTGTAAGAATCGAAACGTGCGAAATAGTTCCAGTTAGGAGCAATAGCACCGCGTACCCAGAATGAAAGGCCACTTACGGTAGCTTTTTCAACAACCGCAGTAGTAGTTGGAGCAGTAGCAGTTGCCAAAGCAGCACCAGTGTTTACAACAGCATTGTTGATGTTCTGAGTGTATATCTCAGCACCGAAATTGAATGGTTTTGAAAGATAAGACACAAACAATTTTAACATGTTGTGCTCCTGAGGACCGACGGCTAGGGTAGCAGGCGACAGAATAGTGTTGTTAACGTTTGAATTATCCGCCGTTTTCAGGTAATCAGCATAAATGTCAACATACAAATGCTGGTTCAGGAATTTACCCCAAATATCACCGTAAAATATTTTAAAGAAACCGGTGTTAGGGTTAGAAGCACCCAGTAAGCTTGCCTGGCTGTTGTTGCCGACCATCAATACATAACCGAAGTTTTTGGTTGCAGGGTCAAAAGTACCTTGCAGAGCAGCGCCTACGTCATAAGAGTTGTTCTTGTGGAAGTCGGTAATCGTCTTTTCAACAGAACGGTAAGCCCAGGTAGTTTCTGAAAGGCTGGTAGGGCCATTGGTTCCAGGTTCATTCAACGCGAAACCAGGGGTGCTCATTTCACCGATAATAAAGTCGGTGCCTTTCCAGATATCCCTTGTACGCAAGTTGAAGTTTTTGATCCAGAAGGCCATTTTGTTGTCAACCAGGTTGTCGCCGTTCTGGATAGCGGTAGTACCGTTTACACCAGTGTTAGCGTTTGGCTCAGATGCCAGCAACACTTCAGCTTTGAATTTCTTGGTTATTTCATAATCGTAACCTAAATACAAACGACGGAACTGAAAAGCGTTGCGATAAGTAGGTACGCCATTGTACATCGTTTCTGCGCCGCGGTTAGTCGCGTCGGCGTGTGCGTCGTAGTAAAAATCGCCGAAAGTATAGCCCCATAGTCTTCTTTGCGGTTTCCATGTAGTGTCATCTTGTGCTTTTGGAGTTGCAGTGGTGGCAGTAATTGTGCTGCCCGAGTCAGCTTTAGCCGCTTTTTTGCCAACGGGCTCGTTAAAAGCGTAAGTTTGCGCACTGCTGCTGGCTGCTGTCAAAATCAATGCAGCGAACAAACCAGTACATGCGATTTTAGTAAAAAGTCGTTTCATGTTGGGTGAGGTTAAATTAAATTTCGGTCAAAGGTGCATAGGCTGCATTACCTTAATGTTAAGACAGAATTAACATTTGGTAACCTTAGGGGAACATTAGCGCAGGAAAAACTAAGATTTTGGGAGTATTAGAATCTTCTAATTATTAGTTAAATATTATAACTATCTTATTATCAGTTAATTGACAGAATACCTAACAATTGTCAATAAAACAGAAAATAAACGATATTTCATCATCCCTGTTTAATATTCGCTTAATATGGCGAGGGTACTTTTAGCCTTTCTAAATCAGGGCTATGCGTAATATATTTCGCGATTTTTTTTCGCACAGGGCGTTATTTTATGGGTTGTTCAGCCAGGCAGGCAAAAATATTGTACAAATGTCAGAGCTGCTTGCCAATGCGGTCAATACACCGTCTGCCGAGGAACGGGCAGTAATATTCAAGCAGATCGATACCCTCGAAGAGACCGGCGATGATATTACGCACAAGGTATACCTGGGGCTCGATAAGGTATTTTTTACACCCTTCAACCGGAATGATATCCACATCCTGGCATCGGCGATAGACGACGTGGCCGATTATGTACAGGAAGCCGCGGGCCGGATGCAGCTATATAATATAGAATACTTCATGCCGGCTATAAATGAAATAGCCAACTACATCAAACGTTCTTGCGCTGAATTACAAAAGCTCATTTGCTCTTTAAGTAAGATCGAAAACAAGGAGGACCTGCTGGCCTCATGCAGGCGCGTGAAAGAATATGAACACCAGTCGGACAATGTTTACAACCTGGCCCTGGCCGAACTTTTCGCTAATGAAAAGGACCCTATTACTTTAATTAAACACCGCGATATTTTATATTCAATGGAAGCCTCGGCGCATAAGTGCAAGAATGCGACAGATGCGATTGAGATCATTATATTAAATAGCATCTAATACCGCCACGAAAACTTCCTGAAAATAAAATGCAGCAGCCATATCGGGCCGACGAGCAGGAATTTGACATCGGTTAAAAACGACGGCTTCTTCCCTTCTATTTTATGGCCAATGAACTGGCCCGCCCAGGCTATAATGAATATAACACCGCATGCAAGCCACAACGCCGGACCGCCTGAATGCTGCCATCCGGTGAGGAGGGAAATAAGGTAAACAAACAACATCACCACAAGCAACATAACATAGGACAACATAGGCGACAGCTTATAATAATAGTATATAGCGAATGCTATCAGAAACGAGGCCCAGTTAAAATAGCCGTTGTACGAGCCCATGAATTTCAGGTATGGAAAAGGTATAGCCCATATCAGCCCAAGCAGGCTGAACACGATCAAAGGCACGCATATCCAGTGGATCAGCTCATTGGTGTGGTTCTGATGGCTTTCAGCATACTGATCAAACAAAACATCAACAGGGCGCTGCGGAACCTTCGCTGCGACACGTGCGTTTGCTTTTTGTAGTTTTCGGTTTGCCAATGGTATAATTCAAAAAATATGTCATTTCGAACGAGCCTGCATTGGAACGCGTATGGGGGTGAGGAGAAATCTTATACTACATGCGTGACGGCTTACCGTCCTGGCGCACAAGATTTCTCCTCTTACCTCGTCGAAATGACATTGGATTTAATGGTCTTATTTCGCAAATGCTACCGACCTCGTTTCCCTGATCACGGTTACCTTGATCTGGCCCGGGTAGGTCATTTCGGTCTGGATACGGTTGGATATATCCGCCGCCAGTACTTCCGATTGTGCGTCTGATATCTTTTCGCTTTCTACAACAACGCGCAGCTCGCGACCAGCCTGTATAGCAAACGTTTTCTCAACGCCCGGATAGGAAAGGGCCAGGCTTTCCAGCTCCTTGAGGCGTTTGATATAACTTTCTACCACCTCGCGGCGTGCGCCGGGGCGCGCGCCGGAAATAGCATCGCAGGCCTGTATGATCGGCGATAGCATCGAGGTCATTTCGATCTCGTCGTGGTGCGCGCCGATGGCGTTGCACACTTCCGGATGTTCCTTGTACTTCTCAGCCAATTGCATACCGAGGATAGCGTGCGGCAGTTCCGGGTTATCGTCAGGCACTTTGCCAATATCGTGCAGTAAACCGGCACGTTTTGCCAGTTTCACATTTAGGCCCAGCTCAGCCGCCATGGTAGCGCAAAAGTTGGCGACTTCACGAGAGTGCTGCAGCAGGTTCTGCCCGTAAGATGAACGGTAGCGCATGCGGCCCACCATGCGGATCAGCTCCGGGTGCAGGCCATGTATGCCCAGATCAATGACGGTACGTTCACCGATCTCCACGATCTCTTCCTCGATCTGTTTTTTGGTTTTGGCAACCACTTCTTCGATACGCGCCGGATGGATACGGCCGTCAGTTACCAGGCGATGCATAGCTAAACGAGCTATCTCGCGTCTTACCGGGTCGAAGCCTGAAAGGATGATCGCTTCCGGTGTATCGTCAACGATAATTTCAATGCCGGTAGCAGCTTCCAGCGCGCGGATATTACGTCCTTCGCGACCGATAATGCGACCCTTGATCTCGTCGTTCTCGATATTGAATATCGAAACCGTATTCTCAATGGCGCTCTCGGTAGCGGTACGCTGGATGGTTTGAATGACGATCTTTTTAGCTTCTTTAGCAGCTGTCAGCTTGGCCTCGTCCACAATGTCTTTGATTTGCATCATAGCCTGGGTACGGGCTTCTTCCCGCAGGTTATCCACCAATTGGTTCCTTGCCTCTTCAGCAGATACACCAGCTATCGTTTCCAATTGCTGTACGTGCTGCTGCTTCAGGTGCTCAACTTCTTCCTGCTTCTTGTTCGCCAGCTCGATCTGCTTCTCCAGGTTCCGTTTGGTATTGTCCAGGTCGGTTTCCTTCCTGTTCATGTTTTCCAGGCGCTGGTTAAGGGATTGTTCCTTTTGTTTGATGCTGTTCTCGCGCTGGTTTATAGCGTTGTTCTTGCCATTGATCTCCTGCTCATGTTCTGCCTTCATCTGCAAAAACTTCTCTTTTGCTTCCAGGAGCTTGTTTTTCCTTACTATCTCGGCATCATTTTCAGCGTCTTTCAGTATCTTTTTTACTTTGTTTTGTGCTGCTGCTTCCTGGTCTTTGAACAGTTTACGCAGCAGGAACCGGCCAATGGTTACGCCGGCAGGAACACCCACCAGCAGGCCGATTATCAGGTATAAAATCCAACTCATCTTTTTAGGTATATAAAATAAAAAACCGCAACTAATTTTTAAGTGTCATGTATTGAAAAACCTCAGATCAGGATGATGGGACCAGGCCTCGTTAAATACCAACAAGTAACGATACCTATTTGATCCGCCGATATTGAAGCGTTAAGTTTTTAATAGTGAAACTCAAAATTTAACTGCGGTTAAATCTTAATTTGCTCTGTATGCAAAGAACGTTTTATTACTTCGAGAAAAAATCGGACAGCATGCCATCCAGCTGGTAAACCTTATCTGCGACGTCGGAATCTTCCGTCATCACTTTCTTTTCGGCTTTTAACGAGGATGTTGCATAGTGCAACACCGCCATCGAAAGCAGGTCCTGTTTATCCCTGACCGCATAATTCTCCTGGTATTCCCGGATGCGATCATTGATCAGCTTCGCTGCCCTTCTTATTATTTCTTCCTCCTCCATGTTTACCTTTAGCGGGTAAACCCTGTCAGCAATATTTATTTTTATTGAGATTTCTCCCATTCGAGCTATTTCACTTTTGCATTACTGTTTCAGCAATACAATACACTTATCAATTTCCTGCACAAATTCGTTAATTTTTTGCTTTATGTCAAGAGTTTTTTCATTAGTCTCCGAAAATGACTTCGCAACTTTCAAAACCCGCATCTTTTCTTCGAGGTCTTTAGTCTTCTCCTTACCTGCATCAACCGCCGCCAAAAGACTTTGATTCTCCAGCTTCAGCAGGTCATTTTCCTCCTGCAAAGCCGAGCAAAGCGCTATAAGGCGTTTAGTCCTTTCTACAACATTATTCAGTTGCTCTGCTGTCGATGCCATGGGTCAATTATTTCCGTATTTCCGCTCCTGCTTCTTTGCCGAAATTATGAATTAATTTTTGCATTATAGCATCTATGGCCTTGTCTGTCAAAGTTTTTTCTTCATCCTGTAAAGTAAAACTTAAGGCATACGATTTTTTGCCCGCAGGGAGCTTATCACCCTGGTACACATCGAATACCGTCACGTCCCTCAACAGTTTTCTTTCTGTCTTTAGGGCGATCTGTCTTAACTCCGCGAAAGTGACCGCTTTATCGATCAGCATCGACAGGTCACGCCGCACGGCCGGGAATTTGGAAACTTCTTTATAGGCAATCTTATTCTTACGAACAGTGTTCAATATCATGTCGAAGTTGAAGTCTGCACAAAAAACTTCCTGCTCAACATCGGTTTTTTTCAAGGCCTCTGGCCCAACCGGACCGAGCTTCACCAACTGCTTGCCATTCAGCATGTATTGCAATCCGAAAGCCAGCTTGCTACAGGTAGCATCCTCAATGGCTGTATCTTTGATGTTCAATTTTTCAAGCAGACCGTCGACAACTGCTTTTAGCTTATAGAATGAAGTTTCACCAGGTTTTTGATTCCATTGTTCGGCTTTATCAGCACCGGTAATGAAAATGGCGAAACGCTGGGTCTCGATGTACTTATCTTCCTTCATGCTGTAAACCTTGCCGAATTCGTACAATTTCAGGTCAGCACTTTTGCGGTTCTGGTTGTAGGCGATAGCTTCCAGGCCTGAAAATACCATGCTCTGGCGCATCACGTCCAGGTCGCTGCTAAGTGGGTTCAATATTTTTACTGCGGTATCCAAGTTATTTGAATAAGCAGACTTGGTTAGCGAGTTGGACAATATCTCGTTGAAACCATTTGCGGTTAACAAATCGGATATCGTGTTTTGTACGTCGTCCTTTTCAGGGCGAACCGAATTGTTCAGCGAGGCGCGTATCTGTGTCGGTATCTCGATATTGTTATAACCGTAAATGCGCAGTATTTCCTCGGTCACATCCACATCGCGGGTTACGTCCACGCGGTATGGCGGAACTTTGAGCGAAAGACCTTCGGCAGTTTCTTTGACGATCTGTATTTCTAAGGCTTTGATGATGGCTTTGATCTCATCATGCGGAATAGCCTTGCCGATGAGCCGGTCAATATGCTTATAGGTAACGTCAACCTCGAAAGGTTTTACCGGATTCGGATAGATGTCGGAAATCTCAGACGAAATCGTTCCACCAGTAAGTTCTTTGATCAGCAGCGCCGCATATTTCAGTGGAAAAACGGTGATATCCGGATCGGTGCCGCGCTCGAAACGGAACGAAGCGTCGGTTTTCAAGCCATGACGCTTAGATGTTTTGCGTACCCAAACCGGGTTGAAATAAGCGCTTTCAAGGAAAATGTTTTTGGTCGAGCTTTTTACGCCCGAGCCTACGCCGCCGAAAACACCTGCTATGCACATCGGTTCTTCGGCATTGCAGATCATCAGGTCATCGGCTGAAAGCTTGCGCTCTACCTCATCTAATGTTTTGAATATAGTTCCTTCGGGACAGGTCTTTACGATCACTTTACCGCCTTTTACAGCATCCGCATCAAAAGCATGCAGCGGCTGACCTAATCCATGAAGCACGTAGTTGGTAATGTCAACCACGTTGTTGATCGACCTGAGGCCGATAACACTTAGCTTTTGCTTCAGCCATTCAGGTGAATCTTTCACTTCAACGTCCGTAATCGTGAGACTTGAATAACGCGGGCAAGCTTCGGTATTCTCAACCATAACCGGTATAGTGCGGTTTTGATTGTCGACCTTAAACCCGGAAACATCAGGACGGATATAAGCCGTCTTCAAAAAGGCTGCGATGTCCCTTGCCGTGCCTAAATGCGAAGCTGCATCGGCGCGGTTGGGTGTGAGGCCTATCTCGTACAGGTAATCGTCGTTCAATTTGAAATAGTCTTTTGCAAAAGTCCCCGGAACGGCATCAGCGTCCAGCACCATAATGCCGTCATGTGATGTGCCCAGGCTGATCTCATCCTCGGCGCAGATCATCCCTTCAGACACCTCGCCTCTTATTTTCGATTTATTGATCTTGAATGATTCGCCTTCCATCGGGTAGATCACCACGCCCACTGTTGCTACAACCACTTTCTGTCCTGCCGCTACATTGGCCGCCCCGCAAACGATCTGCAAGTCAGTACCGGTGCCCACGTCAACTTTGGTCAGATGCAGGTGGTCGGAATTGGGGTGGTCTTTCGATTCCTTAACATGGCCAATAACCAACCCCTCGAGTCCGCCCGGGATAGCTTGCACCTTTTCCAGGCTCTCCACCTCGAGCCCGATATCGGTGAGTATTCGTGACAGTTCTTCAGGGGTTTTGTCCGTATCGATAAATTGTTTCAGCCAGTTGTAGGAAATCTTCATTGCAGCAAAAATAATGAAGGGCAAAGATAGGGATTAGTCCGAAAGTCCGCATAAGTCCGAAAGATGCTTTACGGTGAAATTAATGCAGAGTTATTCTTTAGGACTATTTGAGTATGGCTATTTTCTCATAGATCTTTTGCGCCACTAATTGATAGCCTTTATCATTCAGGTGCAGAAAATCGCTGCGCAGGCTGACAGGCACTACGTCATTGACCAGGTTTGCTGAATCGGCCTGGCTGGTTTTGTCAAAATTGGATACCAGGTAGCTGCGAATATCAATAAAATGGTCGCCGTAAATGGTGGCAAGGTCGCTGTTCAGGGAAATGATCGATTGATAGCCGGGGTTGCCTTTCCATTCGTTCCATTCATCGCCGTTGGTTATGCCCAAAATGAGGTAATGTTTATTGCCCATTTTTTTAACCATAGCATCAATGTCGGCTTTAACCTGCTCGGCATAACCGTAATTATTACGTCCGGCCCAGATGATCATAGCCTGTTGGTGCGTTGGATCGGCGAGCATACGGTCGCGTATCTGCGTACTTGTCTGCCCGCTGATACCATAATTCATTACTTTGATATTGGAAAGTCTTTGCAGATCGGAAGGATAACTTTCACCGTCGGTGCAACCCTGGCCAAAGGTGAGGCTATCGCCCCAGGCTCCTATTTGGTCATCCGGGGCAACTTTATCTGCTTCCTTTTTACAGCTGAAAAGCAATAGAACTGCCAGCAAAGAGACGATTGCAACGGCTTTCATGTTAAATCGACTGAATTTCATGCAACCCGAGCTGTCAGGAACAACTCTAATTGTGCCGCTAAGATAGTGACAATAGCGATGTATTGGAAATTTAATTACCTGAAAGTTAATTATATAAATCCAACATTAAATTAAGGTGCCTTAAAAAAGAGACTCGTCTGCAAAACTTAAATAGCCGCTGTCAGCGATTATCAGATGATCCAACACCTGTATCTCCAACAATCGCCCGGCTGAGGCGAGGCGCTTAGTAAGCTCGATATCAGATTGGCTTGGCTTTAAATTCCCCGAAGGATGGTTATGCACCAGCATAATACCTGACGCCTGGTATTGCAGTGCGGTACCGAAAATGACCTTAGGATCGGCAATGGTATTCGATAAGCCGCCTTTGCTTACCAGTTCCTTACCTAAAATCTTATTGGAGCGGCCGATGAGTATCATCCAGAACTCTTCGTGGTTCAGGTCGACGAGGTGACGGCGCATCAAATTGTAACCATCCTTGCTGCTGCCGATAAACTCGGCGGGCTTTTCTTCAGTCTCATTTCGGCGGCGGCCGATTTCGAGAGCCGCGATGATGGAAATTGCCTTAGCCTCTCCTATCCCGCGAAAATTGCACAGTTCGTTGATGGAAGCTTTCGCCAGTTTATTCAGGTCGTTATCGTAATGATGCAGGATGCGTTTGCTGAGTTCCACGGCCGACTCTGTGTCACTTCCGGAACTGATGAGGATAGCGATCAACTCGGCATCGGTCAAAGCACGGCGGCCCTGGGCAGTTAGCTTTTCGCGGGGACGGTCCTCTTCGGCCCAGGCTTTGATGCTGATCTTGTTTTCGTAGGACACGATTTAGTGATTATAAAGATTAGATTAACGATGATAAGGATTTTTTGGATAATTATATCAATTCTTATCCCTTAAATCTTTCAATCGTGTTCAAAAAAAATAGCGACGAGCTTTCACCCATCGCTATATTCAAAAAAAGACTGTTTTTATATTATTTCAGGCCGTTTACGAACTTGGTCAGTTTTGACTTATTGTTCGAAGCCTTGTTTTTGTGGATCACATTTTTCTTAGCCAAACGGTCGAGCATCGAGATCACTTTAGTCAAAAGCGGTGTAGCTTCAGCCTTAGTTTCAGTATCGCGCAGCTTCTTGATCGCGTTACGGGTGGTTTTTGCCTGGTACCTGTTGCGCAGACGCTTCGCAGCATTTGCCCTGATCCTTTTTATCGATGATTTATGATTTGCCATTGTAGCTAATTCTTCTTTTTATTTTTCGGACTGCAAATATAGGGTGAATATTTCTTTTTGTCAATTGTTTTTGATTTTTTGTTGGAAGGTTGAAACGTTGCAAAGTTGGAATGTTGGCCAACCAGGATATATTAATAACCTTACAACATTTCAACCCTCCAACTTTACGACAATAAACGGCATATTTGAGCTGTGAAAGCCCCGATCAGGACCTTTATCTTTTTAGCTGCACTAATTACACTCTCCTCCTGGGGCTTTTTTGCACACAAGAGAATTAACCGCATTGCCGTTTTTACTTTGCCAAAAGCAATGGCCGGTTTCTACGAGGCCAACATCGATTTCATTACCGAACATGCCATTGACCCGGATAAAAAGCGTTACATAGACTCATTAGAGGCGCCGCGGCATTTTTTGGATGCTGACCATTACGGCAAACGGCCCTTCATGAAACTGCCGGTGAAATGGAAGGAGGCTGTTAAGAAGTATTCCGAAGATAGCGTCAAAAAATATGGCACCGTTCCGTGGGAAATCCAATATCAGTATTATCGCCTGGTGGATGCATTTAAAAGACACGACACCACCGATATCCTGAAAACCTCGGCTAACCTGGGGCATTATATAGCCGATGCCCATGTTCCGCTACACTTGACGCTAAACTATGACGGCCAATTGACCCACCAAAACGGTATCCACGCTTTATGGGAGACGCGCTTGCCGGAACTGTTCAGCGATCATTATAACTATTATGTCGGCAGGGCGAGGTATATTGAAAATCCGCTGAACGAGGCTTTCAAAATTTGCCGGGCGTCTTTTAAAGAGCTCGATTCGGTGTTGCGGTTTGAAAGAACGGTCAATAAAACTTTTCCGCAGGATAAGAAATATGAAACCGTCAGGCGAAATAATAAAAATGGCCGGGATTATTCGGAGGCCTATTCCAAAGCATACAATACCGCGCTCAAAGGGATGGTTGAACGACGAATGCATGCGTCCATTTTGGAGATCGGCGGCTATTGGTATTCGGCCTGGGTGGATGCGGGCCAGCCGAACCTGGATAAGTTGATTGCACACCGGCTATCAAAGGAGCAAAGACAAAAGATCAAAGATGAAGAGGCTTTGTACAAACAAGGCAAAATACTTACTTTAAACCATTGATATGGTCAGGCAAAAAGCAGCAAAACTTTCAAAGAATACCATTCGCTGGCGCAGCCACGAGCCTACGCGGCTTGAAACTTTCAGCGATGCAGTGTTTGCCTTCGCGGTAACGCTGATCATTGTGTCGCTCGAGGTACCCAAAACTTTTGATGAATTGTTCGAGACGATGAAGGGCTTTGTAAGCTTTGGCGCCTGCTTTGCGATCCTATTCCTGGTCTGGAACAGCCAGAATGTTTTCTTCAGGCGTTACGGGCTCACTGATGCATGGACCACGACGCTCAACGGGTTCCTTCTTTTTGTAGTGCTCACTTACACCTATCCGCTTAAGTTTCTTGCTGCAGTTGTCTTTTCAAGCAACACTTATATGGATCACGGACAAAAGTTCGCTATGATACGGGACATGGATTTACCCACCCTGATGTACGTTTACGATATCGGCTTCATCCTGATCTATTTCTTATTCGCCCTGATGTACAGGCATGCGAAAAATCATGCCGCCAAGCTCGAACTAACGCCCTATGAAGAATTCGAAACCAATACCCAGCTTTATGCCAACCTGGTTAGTGTGGGCATCGGCCTGGTAGCCATGCTGCTTACATTTCTATTGCCGATGCAATATAAAGGTGCATCGGGGTATACCTATTTTTCAATGACCTTTGCTTACCCGGTATTGTTTAACATAAGGGGCCGGAAATCGCGAAGACTTTTTGGTGAAACTAACGGGTAGCCGCTTTCTTTTTTCGTCTGCTGCTAATGGCTGCTATGATCGCCGGTAATATAGATACCAGGATGATAAAGATGCCAATGAGCGAAAAATGCGCCTTTAAGAATGGCACGTTCCCCAGCATATATCCCGCAAAAAGGAACAGGATGATCCACGACGCGCCGCCTATAACATTATAGGTGCTGTAACGTCCGAAAGGCATCCGGCCTACCCCGGCCACGAACGGCGCTATGGTGCGAATGATCGGCATAAAACGGCTCAGGATAACGGCTTTCCCGCCATGCCTATCGAAAAATGCCTTGGTTTGCAGATAGTAATCCAGTTTCAGCACTTTGTTTTTAGCCTTGAATACTTTCGGACCGAGGTAATTGCCGATCATATAATTCGCTGAATTACCTGCAAATGCCGCTATGATCAGGATCAAACCAAGGAGATAAATATCCAACCCCGTATTCCCCGCCGCGATCAACGCGCCGGCTGCAAACAACAGGGAGTCGCCCGGAAGAAACGGTGTAACCACAAAGCCTGTTTCAGCAAAAATGATGATGAATAATATCAGGTAGGTGAGCGTATGATACTGGCTGATGATAGCTTCAAGATTCTTATCGATGTGCAGGATAAAGTCTGCCAGGTGCTTGATTAGTTCCAATTTTCGAAAATTTTGGCAAAAATATAAATAAACCGGGATTAGTTGGCTATCCCATGCACACCGAATGCAAGGGTGTCCGTCGTGTGGCCAACGACACCATAGGTATACAGCGTAAATAACCGGCCATCGAGCACCGTGAGGTTCTGGTACGCTCCGACTGCTCCTGCTGTATTATTGCTCACGTTGGTGCCGGCGGGATAGAACTGGAAGGTATAGTTACCCGCCGGTATCTGGACATAGGGCGAAACATGCCCAAATTGAAGATTTTTTAGCTGTGTAGACGAGGTCCCGTTCGCGTAAATATCAAACGACCCCGAAGACGGCGACAAATTGACAATACGCACTTTACCATAACCCAGCGGCGGGGCCGTGGCCGACGTATCTGTCAGGATCAGGTGCTTCAGTGTATCAGCTTTGAAGCCATACACGAACAGCGTATACTTAAAATTAGGATGCAGCACCGTATTGACATCCTGAACATATATCTGGCTGCTTACAATAGATCCGGTAAGCTGTATGGGCGATGACCGGACCTGGAACGGGGTATCAATATTATTCAGCACAAAATACCCGGCAGCCTGCGGATAAAAAAAATTGAGGCCGTTGTATTGCTGAAAATCTATGTAAAGACTTATCGGCCCTGCATCGGGAGATACGTTGACCACCTGGTACCGGATATTCAACGCGGTGGCGCCCGAAGTGCCCGGCCCTTTGCCGCATGACGAAATAAAAGGCATCACGACCAGCCCCGATATAGCCAGGTATAATAAAGCCTTCAAATCACCGTAACTTCTTTTTTTGTTCATTTCCATTTTATGGGGCATTAACCGTAACACCTACCCCCAGTGCGGAACTACCTTTTCCCGTGAGACTGCCCATGGTGTAAAAGGTATAAATATATCCTTGCAGCAACGGATACTGACCGTTTATAAGCGTATCCGTCGTTCCCGCTTTAAAAACCATTATCGGGCTTAGGCTGGCGGTATCTACTTCGGCAAAAGCACTTCCCTGCTTAAATTTCAAATTGTTATATTTCACTCCGCCAATGAAAAAATCTACCGGACCTGCATCCGGGGAAGCATTTACAAACCGAACCTGGCATTTGCTGGTAGCAGTATCGCCAAGCGGCAAAACATCCTGTGTCACAAACGCATTGCTATCCGTTGCACCTGCTATAAACAACGAATAATACTGATGCGGCACCATTTTGGGAGAGTAGTTAAAAAGTGTTTGCACAACACTGGTGGAGGGGTCAAATACTTTCTTTACCTGGATCTGTGACCCGAAAGGCACCGTATAGTATCCTGAAGAGCCGGCCGCGGCCAGATTCGAATTTTTGTTCAACCGCGATCCGTTAAGATAAATATTAACAGGTATCGAATAAGCATTGATGAAATTCAGGCTGTCTATCGACGTGTTGATGGTCGGCGCATCATTATTTTTTTTGCAGGCCGTGGAATAGAAGATCACTGCACAAAGGATAAATAATAAAGGCTTGACGTTCATATCAGCTAATCGCTATAATAACTCCCTATAGCGCGATTTGTTATTCGGTTCAACAAAAAAGTCCGGTTTCTACGCCGGACTCATTCTGGATTTATAATTTAAGTTTACAACTTAAGCATAGCTATTAAGCATCACCGGCATCACCAGCATTAGCACATCTTCATTCTCATCGCCCCCTTGCGGCAACAACAGGCCCGCGCGGTTCGGCGTCGACATTTCCAGCATCACTTCCTCGCAGCCCAGGTTCTTCAGCATTTCGATCAGGAAACGGGCGTTAAAGCCGATCTCGATATCTTCGCCGTCATACTGACAGGTTAAACGTTCGTGCGCCTCGTTGGCGAAATCGATATCCTCCGAAGAGATGTTCAATTCGCTGCCGCTGATCTTCAATCTCACCTGGTGCGTGGTCTTATTCGCATAAATGGCCACACGGTTCAGCGAGCCCAGGAACGCCTGCCTGTCGATGGTCAGTTTGTTCGGGTTGTTCTGTGGGATCACCGCTTCATAATCCGGGTAACGCTCGTCGATCAGGCGGCACACCAAATTGATATTGCCGAATTTAAAGAATGCGCTGGTACTGTTATACTCAACCGAAACATTGATATCCTCGGCCGGCAATGCCGATTTGAGCAAATTTAAAGCTTTTTTAGGTAAAATGAACGATGCCGTGCTTGCGGCTTTCGCGTCTTTGCGGCGGTAGCGTACCAGCTTGTGGGCATCGGTCGCTACGAACGTCAAAGATGAGCTCGACAGCTGGCAATAAACGCCTGTCATGGCCGGGCGAAGTTCGTCATTACTTACCGCGAAAATGGTTTTGTTGATAGCCTCGGCCAGTACTGATGCGGCAAGGTTTACAGATGACGCGTTCTCAACCACGGGTATTTTCGGGAAGTCTTCACCGTTTTCGCCGCTTAGTTTGTATTTACCGTCGCCGGCGTTGATCTCTATGGCAAATGTGCTGTCATCAACCGAGAAGGCTATAGGCTGTTCGGGCAGCGATTTCAGCGTATCTAATAATATGCGTGAAGGTATGGCAATGCGTCCATTCTCTTTCGACTCCACGGTCAGCGAGGTAGTCATGCTGGTCTGCAGGTCAGTAGCCGATATAGTCAGGTTCCCACTCTTGATCTCAAATAAAAAATTCTCCAAAATGGGCAAAACGGTACTGTTGCTCAGCGCTCCGCTCACCGACTGTAACTGCTTGAGTAATGTTGATGTGGAAACAATAAATCTCATGTTCTGATAGTATTAATCAACCAAAAGTATAAAAATTAATGAGCATACTTTCTCTTGCGAAAATAATGTTGAAAAATAGCAAATATTAACACAAATGCCAATGGAACCACCGTATTAAACACCTGCCAGTAGAGCCTGTCGGTGCGTATTTTGGCCCTGTCCAGCAGGCGTAATTGTATCTCTTTCGTACGCAGCGCAATGAGGCCTGAATCGTCGGCCATATAGTCGGCGATGTTCAGCAAAAGGTTCTTGTTGCCGTAGCTTTGTTGCGTGTAGTGGTCGTAACCGAGCGGGTACGGCGAACCATCATTTCCGACCTGGTTCTTAAAGATATCGCCATCGCTGATAACGATCATTTTCGTGGGTTTGCTTTCGGGCAACTGTTCTATCTTGTCGGTCAAGCCTTCCGGCTGCGGCCGGTTTAGAAAATCCGATTTGAATTTACCTTCGAGCAGTACTCCCACCGTTTTTGGCGTGCTTTGAAAATCCTTCGGGTTAGGCTCCTGCTCCAGCGCCTGCAGCGAAAGCATGTGCGGCGCGCTCAACTTCCTGTTGTATGGCGACGATGTCAGCAGGATAGTTTTCTTAACATCTTTCACCGCAATTGTATCAATAGTGCTTACGAACTCCGTTCGGATGGCTTCCAGGTTTTTCACGATCGGGTGTTTCGACAGCGGCATGATCACCGGGTAGAAAAGCCATGGTACATTCTGAATTTGCGGCTGCCCGCCGGCGCTGCCCGTTTCCACGGGTATCTGTGCGCAACTGATATCGGCTACCAGGTCATAATTGATACGGGCGCCATAAACGAACAGCTGATCATTAAGATTCAGTTGTTTCGCGAAAGCAAGCTGGTCGCCGCCATGCCCGCGCATGCTGTCCAGTTCGGCGCTTACCTGGTCTATCGTCCATAGCACATGGCCGCCGCGCATAATGTACTGGTCGAGCTTATATTTTTCCAGCTCGCTGAACGACTTTTCAGGCTTTGGTATCACCAAAAGCTTAAGTTTTACCAGGCTGGCAAAAGGTATTGTTTTCAGGTCGACGCGGCCCATGGTATAGCCGTCCGATAACGCTTTTATTGCGCCGCTAAGCTGCAGGTCGGTCAGCTCCCGGTGCCCCTCCGTGAAACCAATAAGCGGTTTGCCGTTTTCATTTACCTTTTTAATAGCTGACGAGAATCCGTATTCAAGATTTTCGACAGAATTATTTAGCTGCTCTGCATCAGATAGGCCCATCCGGGTTTGCAGCAAATTGACCACAACGCTGTTCTTGTCAGTTTGTACCAGCGCCTCGGGGAAGATCACCTTTTGCGTGAGGCCATTATCAGTCTTCACGCTCAAACTCTGCGGCCTGATGCCCATGGCGCTAAGACTATCATACATTTGCTGCTGCTGATCGGAGCTCAACTTTTTGATCCTGTCGAGCGGATCGATAAACACATATTCCAGTTTACTGTGACTGTACGATCTCAAATCGCTCAGCATATCCTTTACCGCGGCGCGTAAGCGTTTCATACCGCCCGGCAGCCCATCGCCTTCAAGGTACACTGTAACTGTCACCTTGTTATGCAGGCTGTCAAGAATGTTCCGGCTGGTTTTGGATATGGTGAAACGTTTTTCTTTGGTAAAATCGAAACGGGTAAATGCAAATTCTGATACAACAGCCACCAGGACGATCACGCCGAGTATGGCGACCATATCGCGGCGGCTCACGCCTTTTTGCCGTTGCATCTTGATGACCACTAACGTGAGCCAGATAAACAAGGCGCTCAGGCACAGGAAATAGGCCAGGTCGCGGGTATCAAGTACGCCGCGGCTAACCGACTCATAATGCTTCGTGATACCCAGGTTTTCGAGGCCAAGGTTTTGCAGCGATAACAATCCGCTCAGGGAATCGAAGCCACTGTAGAAGAAGAAGCAAAGAAATACCGCGATGGTAAAGGCGATGACCTGGTTTTTGCTTACCGATGATGCAAACATCCCTATCGCCGTAAAGCATGAACCCAGCAAAAACAATCCGATATATGAACCGATAACGGCGCCGGTATCAATATTACCCTCCGGCAAACCTAAATTATAGACCGATACATAGTAAACCAGTGTCGGGATAAGCGCGAAGAGCACCAGCATCACGCAAGCGAAGAATTTGCCGAGAACGATCTGACCGTCTGACAAAGGCCGCGTAAGCAATAGCTCGAATGTGCCTTCCCTCCTTTCTTCGGCCAGCGAACGCATGGTGATGGCCGGAATGAGGAACATGAAAAGATACGGCGCGGTATTGAAAAGGCTTTCTAAACTGGCATAGCCGTAATCCAAAATGCTGGAATCGGGGAAGACCCAAAGGAAAAGGCCCATGACCAGCAAAAACACACCTATCGTTACATAGGCAACCAGCGAGCTTAGGTAGGAGGTGATCTCCTTCTTCAGAATACTATACACAGTGAAATCAACGAGGTGTCGCCGCCGAAAATACGGTTTTATTTGTTTTGTTGTAAAGTTGGAAGGTTGTAAAGTTGAAATGTTGAGTTTGTCATCCTCTACAGCCCAAACCGATAAGCCACCCTTATCGCCGTTTGCTTCAATTGCCCCTGCCAGTCTTCATAGCGGAAGCTGATATCGACGCTGTGCTTTTCAGAAGGGATAACGAAACCCGGCCCGATAGAAAATAACCCAAGGCTGTTCTTATCGTGATTGAGCGGAAGCGCTGCGCCGCCCTCACCTTCCACGTAAAAATCCCGCGATAAATAGTACTTCACGCCCGCTTTCAGCGGAACGAACAGATCGGTGCCGTTATTGTAATTATTAAGAATGCTGCTCCGCTGGAATACCGAAGAGAAACCGGCGGTCAGGCTCAGGCTTACCGGCGATACCACGGGCAATTCGAATTTAGCTGAAGCACCTAACACAACATCGTACAAACCATAATTGGGTATGCCCAGTTCGCCGCCGATCGTAAATACTTTTTGATTGCTGAATTGTGCGTCTGCGTTGAGGGTTAGAATAAAAAGTGCTGAGAGTATTAATAGGGGTCTTTTCATGTGAGGTTTGTTTGAATGTTGAAACGTTGTAAGGTTGAAAAGTTGTATTGCAAACACTCAAAACTTTCAACCCTTCACCATAAGTTTAAGAAAGTTATGTCATTTCGAACCTGCTGAAGGGGCATATGTTAGGGTGCAGGTGAGAAACCTTGTAAAAGCGGACAAGGACGAGCGTGGAGGTGTCGAAGGTTTCTCCTCACCCTTTCCCACGGTCCTGGCCGGTTCGTCGAAATGACATAATTTTATATTTGCATAATTAACCGCTTCTTAGTTATTGGTCAAATCAATGAAAATATTTTCGAGCGATTTGCCAACATTATTCTTACGAAGACCTTCTAATGAGTCATTCGCCACGATCTTCCCCTTATTAATAATAACCACATGATCGCACACTGCTTCCACTTCCTGCATAATGTGGGTTGAAAGCACTACCGTTTTGGTTTTGCCCAGGTCGCGGATCAATTGGCGGATGCCGATGAGCTGATTCGGGTCGAGGCCGGAAGTAGGTTCGTCGAGGATCAAAACCTGTGGGTCGTGCAGGATGGCCTGCGCCAGGCCCACACGCTGCCGATATCCTTTGGAAAGCTGGCCGATCTTTTTATGTTTTTCTGGTGTCAGGCCCGTAATTTCGATCACCTCGTCTATTCGCTGTTCCGCATTATGGATTTTATGAATATCAGCAATAAAAGCCAGCGACTCGCGCACGTACATGTCCTGGTACAGCGGGTTGCTTTCAGGCAGATAACCGATGCTTCGTTTCACCTCAAGCGGCTGCGTCTGAACATCGAAACCACATACCGATGCTTTGCCTGAGGTTTGCGGGATGTAACCCGTTAGTATCTTCATAGTGGTCGATTTGCCAGCGCCGTTGGGTCCCAGGAAACCCAGCACACCGGGTTGCGCGCTGAAGGAAATATTATCCACGGCGTGTTGTTTGCCGTAAACTTTGGTGAGTGATTCCACGCTGATGCTCATGGGGCCAAATGTATGTATTTGGTTGTATTAGTTGTAGAGTTGTATTTGTTGAAGTGGTTATGGTTCTATTGCTGGATTGCGGGCGAATAGCCTTGCTGTTCATCGGCCTGAACTTTTTTACCATCAATAAACCGCGTAATGCGTTTCGAGAAAAATAAACAGAATCCGACAGCTAGCATAAACAAGCCTCCGATAAAATTGAACCACCAGTCGGAGTTGAAAGGGATACCCGGAAACATGAAAACAAATTTAACGTGGCTCCAATAAAATCTATCAATAAGAAATGAGCCCAATCCTGCCAGCAAAACAATTAGTGAATTTAGCCAAAACCATTTGTGCTTTATAGAAAGCGCAAGGGATATAACGAAGACTATCAATATTGCCGCCAGACCTGCAGACGCCGCATAAACCAAATCCATTGATATCCTTAAGCCAAGGGGTTGGTTACTATCCTTATAGGCCTTTATTATTTCTTCGTACTTATGATTTCCGGCGAATTCCAGGAAATTATAATCGTACAGATAACCTAATTGATTTAGCGCATGATATATAAACCAGCAAGCCACAAAGTGTACCACTATCAGTCGCCAGTTGAGTTTGGATATGAAATCGGACAAGGCCATGTTTTGTTTCAATGCACGAATATAAATGAAATAACCTAAAAAAATCTTTCCGACTTCCGGACTTATGCGGACTTTCGGACTAAAAACTATCTTTGCGCTGTTATGAGCAATTCCACCGACGAACTATTCAAGAACGTAATATCCCATGCCAAGGAATACGGTTTCGTGTTCCAGTCAAGCGAGCTTTATGATGGCCTGAGCGCTGTGTACGACTACGGCCAGAACGGCGCCGAGCTGAAGAACAACATCAAATCCTACTGGTGGAAGGCCATGGTGCAAATGAATGAGAACATCGTAGGTATCGATTCAGCCATATTCATGCACCCGAAGATATGGGAGGCGAGCGGTCACGTGGCGGGTTTTAACGACCCTATGATCGATAATAAAGATTCGAAAAAGCGTTACCGGGCCGACCAGCTCTTGGAAGATAAAATCGCCAAATACGACGAAGAAGGCAAAACCGACCTCGCCGAAGAGTTGCAGATGGAAATGGACAGGGCGTTGAAAAACGATGACCTGAACCTTTTGCGAGCGCTTATCATCGAACACCAGATCACCTGCCCGATAAGCGGCACTGCCAATTGGACCGAGGTGCGCCAGTTCAACCTGATGTTCAGCACGCAGATGGGCGCTGTGGCCGATGACGCGGATGTAATTTATCTTCGCCCCGAAACGGCTCAGGGCATTTTTGTGAATTACCTGAATGTGCAGAAGTCGGGACGCATGAAAATTCCATTTGGCATAGCACAAATAGGCAAAGCCTTCAGGAATGAGGTGATCGCAAGGCAGTTCATTATCCGCATGCGCGAGTTCGAACAGATGGAGATGCAGTTCTTTATTCGTCCCGGTACACAAAAGGATTGGTTCGAATACTGGAAGCAAACCCGCCTGCAATGGCACCTGGCGCTGGGTACTTCCCCGTCCAAATACCGTTTCCACGAACATACCAAGCTGGCACACTATGCCGATGCCGCTTTTGATATTGAATTTGAGTTCCCCTTCGGCTTTAAGGAAGTGGAAGGCATACACAGCCGTACCGACTTCGATTTGAGCCAGCACCAGAAATTTTCGGGCAAGAAAATACAATACTTCGACCCGGAAATTAACCAGAATTACACCCCTTACGTGATCGAAACCTCGATCGGTCTGGACCGTATGTTCCTGTTGACGCTGATAAACGCTTACGAGGAGCAGGATCTGAGTACTGACGAGAAGCAGGACAGTCGCGTGGTGCTGAAGCTTCATCCCGCCCTTGCTCCGGTAAAAGCAGCCATTTTCCCTTTGACCAAGAAGGATGGCCTGCCTGAAAAGGCAATGGAGATCATGAATAGCCTGAAACTGGATTTCAACCTGCAATACGAGGAAAAAGATTCTATCGGCAAACGTTACCGCCGCCAGGACGCTATCGGAACGCCTTTCTGCATCACCGTTGACCACCAAACCCTGGAGGACGACACGGTCACCATACGCTACCGCGACACCATGGAACAAGAGCGCGTGCCGGCCACCCAGTTGCAGCAAATTATCGGCGACCTGGTAAGCTGGAAAAACGTGTTAGCTGTTTAAACAATATTTTAACTTACACAAAATCAATCCGTTCGCTTTTTTTGCGGGCGGATTTTTTGTTTGATACACTAAGGATATAACCAAATGTGTCACCCTGACGTATAAGCTTCCTACTAATACAAATAAGTAACTGACCCTCTGCGTTATAGTTCCATTTCAAATGTGGGCTTTGGATTTGTAACGCATTCTTAAATTAAACTATTAGCATTGAAGCGGACATTCATTCTAATACTTCTTCTTATAACCGGCCTGAAAGTTTCGGCTGTCGTTTATCATCCTGGATATTCGCATGATGGCAGCGCGACTTACAATATAGCCAGCTACCGGGTTGACAGCCTCAAAAGCCTGCTTGGCAACTCGCTTACCAGCAAAGACGCACCAATCGATACACTCACGATCAACAGGATCAATAAGCTTGCAGCCGAATTCCTCGATATCAATCCTGACAGTGCCCTTTACTACAGCAAAATAGCTATCGATAAATCGATAGTGCTCAAATACAATAAGGGCATTGCCGACGGCATGGTACAGGAGGGCAACGTATTTAGCCTGAAAGGTGATTACGACAAAGCACAGAAGAACCTTTACGGCGCGAAGTTGCTTTACATCAAAACCAAAGACGACATTGGGCTGGCAGCGTGCTACATTGCCATCGGTCGCATGTATTATCGTATATCCAACTACAACCTGGCCTCTTATTACTTTAACCAGGCCCTGAAGATCGATAACAATATCAAGAACGAAGCCGGCATCGCCGACGCCTACCATAACATTGGTATGGTTGCCGACGGTGTTGGTAAATCAACTTCGGCGCTCGACAATTATTTCCAGTCGTTATCGCTCAACCTTAAATTACACGACAAACTTTCTTCAGCCTCAAACTATAATGATATCGCCGAGGTGCTGAAGGCAATGGATATCTATCCAAAATCACTGGAATACTACAAGCGTGCGCTTAAAATATGGGAAACGTCAAAGAATATCCAGGGTATCAGTACCGCTTACCAGAACATCGGAGAGGTGTACCTGCTGGAGAAAGATTATGACCAGGCTCTCGCTTATTTCAACAAATCGTTAAAGATGACGTTGTCACAGGATGATAAAGTCGGCTTGAGCGGTTTGTATAACGACTTCGGCTTATGCTATGCGAATAAGAAACAGTTCGACACTTCGCTGTATTACATGGCCAAATCGGTGAAAATGGCCACTGATTTTAAACTCGATGCTGACCGTACAACGGCTTACATCGGCTATGCCACAGTGTACAACCTGAAACGGGATTACGAGAATGCTTACAAATATGCCTTCATGGCCAAAAAAGAGGCTGACCGGTTGGGCGGCATGGGTCTGAGATCGAATTCCGCGCTGCAGTTGAGCTCGGCTTTAGGCGGATTGAAGCGTTACGAGGAGGCTTACGAGATACGCAAGGTTTACGAAGACCTGAAGGACAGCCTGAAGAGCGATGAGAATGTGCAAAAGCTGACCACATACAATATGGAGTCGAGCTTTAAAGAGAAGCAGCATCTTTTGGCAGAAGAGCACCAGCGCAAGGACGAGCAATATCAGCAGAAAATACAAAGGCAGGGCCTGTTAAGTATCATTTTCTTCATTATTATACTGGGTATGATCGCTGTGCTGATCGTTTACTACAAAGCCAAGCGTAAGCAGCAAAAGATCAACATCATGCTTGAGGACCGCAACAGCGAGGTGATGCAGCAGAAGACCAACCTGAACACCCAGGCAGATAAGCTGAACGAACTGAATACTTTGAAGGACCGCCTGATATCCATCCTGGCGCATGACCTGCGCGCACCACTTAGTACGCTGCGCGGGTTATTCGGCCTGCTGGAGGATGACAGCATTACGCATGAGCAATTCCTTGGCATGATACCGCAGGCGCTGAAAAAACTGGAATATACTTCGGACTTCCTGGACACGCTATTGTTCTGGATCAACAGCCAGATGGATAACTTCCACAGTGCGTCCAAGAATTTTACCATAAAAGAAATTGCCGCCTTCGAGGTGCAGAACTACCAGGAACAGGCTGCAGAAAAAGGCATCAGGCTGGTTGATAACATAGCGGGTGATCTTACTGTGACCGCCGACCCGAACTCGATACGCATCGTGATCCGCAACCTGATCACCAATGCTATCAAGTTTTCGAAGCAAAATGATACCATCAGGGTATCGGCCAATTACATGGATGATCAGAATGTGCTGCTTTCGGTAAAAGATACCGGTGTGGGCATGCCTGAAAAACAGCTGAACAAACTCTTCAAAAGTAAGGTTGACAGCGGTACCGGCACCAACAACGAGTCGGGCACGGGCATGGGCCTATTGTTCTGCAAGGACCTGATCGAGAAATGCAACGGTCGCATCTGGGTTGAAAGCGTGCAGGGACTTGGCACCGAATTCTTCTTCACCTTACCCGCTGCCGGCGTGGCAAAAGAGGAAGAGGCAGCGATGGCTTCCTGATCAAAAGAAATTCCTTCCCGACAATATCGAACATCGAATATCGAATAATGAATGACGAAGTGAAACCTTCGATATTCGATATTCAGCGTTCGATATTCGATATTCTTACTGCGCTACCGGGTTTCCTCCTTTATCTACGCCCTTAAGAAAATTCTGAGCGGTAACCTTTTTGGTGTCGCCCTGGTACACCCATACAATATTGGTGATATACTTTCTAAAAGCATCGCTGACCTGTTCGGGGGTTAGTTTCTTGACATCATTCACAAGTGTTATCGCGCGTTTCCAATTATTAAACAGTACCTCGTTGGCAGCCATTGACGCGGCTTGCGCCTGGTTGGTCTCCTGGCGGGAATAGAAGCCGGTGAGATAGGTCATTTTCATATTTTCGACCTCGTCCGGCTTAAAGCCTTCCATCTTAACGGTGTCCACGAGTTTATCGAACACTTCGATGTATTTATCCGGCTGTGTTGTCGATACCATAAACTTAGCAACAGATGTCGATCCGCTGCTGAACTGGGTGAGCGGTGCGTAGGACAGGCCATTCCTGGTACGGATGTATAGGAAATGCTTGTCATAAAAAATGCGCATGGCGATGTAAAAAGCATTGTAATCATCAGCGCCGGGTTCCGGGCCGCTGGTTATACCTTCAATGTAGTTTGTGGCAAGCCCGCGTTCTTCTGATGAAAAGGAATTCTTGTAGACCCTGAAGAACGACTTTTTCAGCTCATAAGGCGCACCTTGTTTGATGGTTGCCAGCATCTGGCTCACTTTCTGCTCTATGACGGATCTATCCAGGTCAGCTACTACGACGATCACCATCCTTGATTTAGTGAGGATCGACTGGTAATAAGCTTTAGTCTGTTCGGCGGTCAGTTTGCTTACATTATCTACCGTACCATAAGGGTCCTGGGCATAGGGGCGTCCCGCAAAGGCCACTTTACTGGCAAATTTGTCGATCGCAGCATCAGGCTGGCTGTCCTGTTCCTTCAGGCTATTGATAGCGTCCTGGCGAATGCGCTGGAATTCTTTTTCGTCGAATTTTGGGATCGTAATAGCTTCGTTGTACAGCGCCCAAACATTGTCAAAATCAGGCTTAACACAGTTCATGCGGATCATGGAGTAATCTTTACCGCATACGCCATAAACAGTTGCGCCCATTTTGTCGAGCTGATTTTTAAAGGCGTTTTTATCGTGGCGAAGGGTCCCGCATTCGGTGAGCGCATTCATGGCTAATGCCTCGATGCCGGCTTTGTCGGCGGGATAATTTTGCACACCCCCTTTGATGACCGTTTCCACTTCTACGATCTCATTCCCGCTCGGCTGAACGATCACTTTTACACCGTTCACCGTCATATCATAGGGTTTGCCTTGCGCGTTTGCCATTTGCAGGTTCAGTAAACCCACCGCGGCAAAAAGTATCAGTATCTTATTTTTCATTATGTTCAGGTTAATATCGAGTCTGTTAAATAACCGTTTAACGCCTTGAGCTTTCAGCTTTTAGCTTATTTGGCAGCCGTAAAAAACGAGCCTGCGTTGATCTGTTTATTCATTTCCGGTTTGATGATCATTCCCGCAACCATCGGTTTACCAAGAATGTATTTATTTACATACCGCGCAATGTCCTCGCGTGTCACTTTCTGGTAATTGTTGTCCTGGTCGGTATAGTAGTTCAGCGATGTGCTGCACCACTGATAACTTGCCTGGTTGGCCAGTGTCGAAGGCTTTTCCTTGCGGTGAATGCTTTCCCTAAGCCTGATCGCTTTGGCGTCCTGCAATTGCTCATCGGTGAAATAATCAGGATCGGCGAAATGCTTGATTTGGTTCATCACTTCTGCATAACATTCCTTTACCTTTTCGGGGTTCGGCACCACAAACAGATCTATCGGACCTACATATTTGCAGGTGTTGTAGCTTAATGAGGCATTCGACGCAAGGTTTTTATCTACTAAGGCCTGCTGCATTTTTGAGGCGTTGAGGCCTACAATAGTCGAAAATACATCCGCGGCTATAGTCGAAGCCGAATCGGTTAGATAAGACGGGCCCTGCCACGAGAACCACATATAAGGCGTTTGCGCGATAGACATTTCCTTAACAAAGTAAGTGCTGCTATCCAGCGGCTTGAAAGCCGGTATCGGGTATTTCTGTATCGGGTCGAACCCGCTGTTGGCCCAGTCGCCGAATATCTTTTCGGCCTCTGCAAATGCTTGCTCGTGCTTCACGTCTCCGCAGATAGTGAGCAGGCTATTGTTGGGAAAATAGTATTTGTTTTTAATCACCATCATTTTTTCCGGCGTGGCGGTATTGATCACCTCATGTATGCCTATGGCAACTTTACGGGTCACCAGGTCGCCCCAAAGGTGCCTTTGCACTTCCAGCCAAAGCTGGGAACCGGGATCACTCTCCAGGCGCTGGAATTCGCCGTCAACCACAGGGCGTTCCTTCTTCATATCCTCCTCGCGATAAATGGGGAAACGGATAGCCGCATTCATGAATTTAAGGTCCGCGACCATGCTATCCTTCTCGACGGTGAAAAAGTAATTTACGCGTTCCACATCAGTGGTGCCATTCCAGAGCGCGCCCAGCTGTTGCGTACGCTTCAAAAACGCTTCCTGGTTTGGATAATCTTTGTTCGCTTTGAAGAACATGTGCTCGAACAGGTGCGAAAGGCCACTGTATTCAGGGCCCTCGGTATAGGCCCCGTTCTTTACGGCGATCTCGACGGTTACCAGCGGTACTTTGGCATTCTCGATCACCAGCACCTGCAGGCCGTTGGGCAGCTGTTTCCAGTAATAGCCCTCGGGAAGGCGAAGCTGTGCACTGGCCGCAACGGCGAGCAAGGAAACAACAAGGGTTAAGATCAAAGGTCTTGTAAATTTGAATGGCATAAGAATGGTTTTTTCGATAAGACGATAAATATATCGTTTCTGTTACGAAAAGCAATATGTGATAAGCACTTTTAACAACTGCGGGTAAAAGGCTGAAGGTGAAAGGCAAAAGGTGAAAGGCTAAACCAACATCAACCTTTCAGCTTTAACCTTTCACCTTTGACCTCAAAAGCTGAGCTCACTCACTCCTCAAGCTCTTAACCGGGTTTGTCAATGCGGCTTTGACCGACTGGAAACTGACGGTGCCAAAAGCAATTACTATGGCCAATACGCCCGCCGATGCAATACTCCACCAGGGCACATTCTGCCTGTAGGCAAATCCCTGGAGCCAGTGCTGCATGGCCCACCAGCCCAGCGGAGCCGACAGCACAATGGCTATAGCCACCAACTTAATGAAGTCTATGGACAACATGCCAACAATAGTGGATACGCGCGCACCCAGCACTTTACGTATACCGATCTCTTTTGTACGCTGTTCGGCTGCATAGGCAGCCAGCCCGAACAGTCCCAGGCAGGCAATAATAATAGCTAATGAAGTAAATATAATAGATAGCGTGCCCATGCGCTGTTCCGAACGGTACAGGTGGTCAAAATCATTGTTCATAAATTCATAAGAAAATTCCTGGCTGGGCGATAGCTTGGTCCAAAGGGCCTTTAACCCGGCCATCACATGCGGAACATCGCTGGTTTTGATCCTAACGCTCAGGTCAGCATTATTCGGCTGGTACATCAGTATCAGCGGACCAATATTATCCCTCAGCGAACTGAAGTTGAAATCTTTGATCACACCGATGATATGGAATTGTTTGAAGCCTTTGCCGAAATCGCCAAGCGGCCTGTACAGGGCTTTGCCCACAGGATCAGCGAGGCCCAACAGCCTTACCGCTGATTCGTTCAGGATCATCCCAGAGGAATCGGTCATCATCTGTTCGGAGAAATTCCGGCCTTCCAGTATCTTCATTCCCAGAGTAGGGATATAATCCTGGTCCACATCCCAAAGTTGGGTGAGGGCGCCCTGCTGCGCGTTCATACCGCGGTCTTTGAATACCGTGCCGTTATTGCGCCAGCCGTTGATCGGGGTAAAGCCCGTCAATGTAGCATTGTTTACGTCCGGCAGCTGCTTTACCTGCTGCTTGAATATCGCAGCTTTTTGGCCAAGCGCCGAAACGTTATAAACCGTCAAAACCTGGTTGCGGTTGTAACCCAGGTCCTTATGCTGAATGTATTGAAGCTGGTTGTAGATCACCAATGTACCGATGATAAGGAAAATGGAAATAGCGAACTGGAACACCACCAAAAAACTGCGCAAAAAGCTATTCCTGAAACCGCCGGCAAGTTTACCCTTAAGTACCTGGATCGGTTGGAAGGCGGACAGGAATAATGCAGGATAGGAACCGGCCAGGCACCCGATAACAAGCACAGCGACAAGCAGCACAGGCAACAGGATAAATAACAGGTGCGGCGTAACGACAAGTTCTTTTCCCGATAGCTGATTGAACAATGGCAGCAGCGCATAAGCCACGACCACGGCGATAACTGCGGCAGATATCGTAACGATGACCGATTCGGTAAGGAATTGGAAGATAAGATATTTACGCGGCGAACCCAATACCTTGCGCACTCCTACCTCACGAGCCCGGCCAGCGGAGCGCGCAGTTGATAAATTCATGAAATTAACGCAAGCGATCAACAGGATGAACAGGGCGATGGCCGAAAAGATATACACGTATTGGATATTGCCATTTTGACCCATTTCGGCAATTTTATTTGAATGCAGGTGAATATCGGCAAGCGGGGTAATCGACAATTTAAACCGGTTCCCGCCTTTTTCAAAATCAGCAAAGCTGGTGTGCAAAGCGGCTTGCAGTTGGGCGCCTACATAATCATGAATAATTTTGGGCAGGGCCGCTGAAATTTTCGCGGTGGCAGCGCCCGGCCTTAACAACAGGTAGGTTTGAAAATTACTGCTCAGCCAGGAATTTTCCCTGCTTTCGTTCAGCGTCGGCATGGAAAGATAGAAGTCGAACCTAAAGTGCGATTGCAGCGGAATATCTTTGATAACACCCGTCACTTTGAAAGGGCGGTCATCATTAAAGGTCAGTGTTTCGCCGGTTACATTGGTACGGTTAAAGTATTTTTTGGCCATACTTTCGGTGATCACAACCGAATTTGGCTCCAATAAAGCCGTATTTGCATTACCATCGATCATCAGGAGTGTAAAAACCTTAAAGATCGAATTGTCGCAATAGGTAACCTGATCCTCATGAATATCCTGGTTGCCCTTGCGCACCCGGAACGTGCCCGCCTGGCGAAAACGCACTGTGTTTTCGATCTCGGGGAACTGTGCCGCGAGTGTAGCGGCTAAGGGCGCCGGGCAAACCGCATCCTGCGAAAGATCGCCATTGTACTTTACCTCTTCATCGACGCGATAAATGCGGTCAAAATTTTTGTTGAATTTATCATAACCAAGTTCATCGGCGACATAAAAAACGATAAGTAAACAGGTGGCCAAACCTAAAGTCAGGCCCAGTATGTTGATAGCCGTAAATCCTTTATTTTTTAGCAGGTTGCGAAAAGCTGTCTTAATGAAATTCCTGATCATGGCGTCGTTTTCGGACGGATATGCCAATATAATGCCATAATTTTAATTAGCTAATTTACAGACTATTGCACAAAACAAAAAGACAGGGGTGTGCGGTATCAGTCAGCTTCCGTGCGGAAGCGTACGGTTTACCTGATTAAAGCACAAGAAGTTTTTCGCACAGGCCGCCCTTCATTCTTTCTCCAGAATTGGAAAGCGAAATAAGGTATAACCAACACTATTCACGTGCTCTGCTATAATTGGCCGTCCTGTAGCCGAAAACTTTTGTATATTTATAAAGCTCAACCTCTAACCCAAAACAATGGAAGTACATCATCATCCGCAGGTGGAAAAGAAAAATTTCAAAGAATATTTTTTAGAATTCCTGATGATCTTTCTTGCCGTAACCCTGGGATTTTTTGCGGAAAATATCCGGGAAAGCCGGGTAAATAAAGAAAAGGAAGAGCATTATATTCAAAACCTTATAGCCGATCTGCGGGCCGATTCGGTAAATCTTAAACTTACTATGGCCGACCAGGACCGGGAGAATCATATGCTGGACAGCGCGCTTAAAATTCCGGCCGAACGTTTGGCCGACATCAAAGTGCAGGATACATTTTTCCATTATATATTCCTATATTATTCTTATGTGCCAGATTTTAACCAAAGTACCAATACCATTTCACAGTTAAAGGCCGGCGGGTTTAATATTATGCATAACCAGGCCACGATCGATTCGATCAACTACATTTACCAGCTTTATGGTGTTGTCGAGTTCGACAATAAATATAATGAAACAAATTACTGGGATGTCGCCCATAAAGCGCAATCCATTATGCGTTTGCCCGAGCCTGCTGTATCGCCGCACGATCCATCGGTTAACATTATACCTAATAACCGCAGGATATTCTTAACAAACGACGCCATTGCTATTGCACAACTGTACAATGTTTTAGGTAATTCCATTGGCAGTTTTAAAACAACTTTAAATGCTGAAAAAGGCGCCCTTGCCAAAGTTGTAAAACTTATCGCTTATCTCAGGAAACAGTATGATATAGAGTAAATGGAAGCGCATCTATTGACTGCTTCTTCCCCCAAACTTCTGGAGCCGTAAGGTAAATGTCGCCAGGAAGTACCGGCCCAACCGGTTGACGTTTGTTTGTGTGATATAGCTCGGCGTGGTGCTGGCTGAAAACCCGGTGTTCTGGTTAAAAACATCAAATATCGCTATCCTGACCGTCGCCTTATGCCCCTGCATAAACCTGCGTTCAATATACATATTCAGCAAGTTAGGGTTGGTGGCGTGCACACTTTCCGCATAACCATAGTTAAACGTCTTGCCATAATCATAACTCACCGTCCAGTCGTGGAAATAGTTTTTGCCGCTTAGTCCCAAATTCCATGACCTGATATTGGATGTGGCATTGGTCAGGTCATCATGGATTGAATTGAAGGTCCTGTTCATAGAATAATTCGTCTGGAACTGCGCGTCGATCACATCAGGGAAATCGGCCCGGAAACGCATACCGGGTGTAATCGCCAGGGTTTGGGCGGTATTTTTTTCAGTGGTTTCTTCGTAGGTAGTTGGATCGACATTAGTGATATAGCCGATACTGTTCGTAAAATGCACCGACCCGTTTACCGAAAGCGAATATTTGCGCTTATCCCATGGGTTGGTAAAGCTGACATATCCCGATGCGTTATAAAACCCATTGGCATTAAGATACCGGGTAAAATAGGCATTGTCCAACAGCGGGTTGGGCGTATAATTTGCCGGGTAAACGATGGTATTAGTTACCACCTGGTTTTCTGTTTGCGAGAAAGAGGCATTAGTGAACAAGGTGTGGTTATTGTCAAGGTCAAAAAAATTGTAAGCGACGGATAAATTATTGGAGAATGAAGGCTTCAGGTCCGGGTTGCCCTCCACCGGGTATAATGCGTTGGAATAATCGGCAACCGGCTGCAGCTGTTGAAAAGTAGGTTGAGTTGTGCTGCCGCTATAGTTCATGCTGAATGACTTATTCCTTGAAAATTGATAAGAAAAATGGGCGGTGGGGACAACGTCGAAAGTTTCGTGGCGCACCGGCCCGGTTCCCGGTACGTTTCCCTCAAGCAAAGCCGGCAATACGGCTACCCCAAGCGTGTAGTTATACTTCCCTTTTTTTCCATAATTGAAATTCACCCCGGCACGGTTAGTGATAAAAGTGTAATTATACCGGTTGCTTAAAGTGCTGTCGGGAGAAAAAATATGGTTTATGGTATCCAGCACATCAGTTTGCCTGTCGCTGAAAGTTTTGGATAAATTAAAGTCATAATTGAACTGCAGAAAGGAATATTGACCCACCGGTTCCATGTAGGACATGCTTGTATTGAAAATATTGGTTCGGCTGTTCGAAGTAACCTGCTGATCGGGAATGGATGCGGGCCCGGCGGTGAAATTATAGACCGGCGTTTGGTATGAGTTATTATGCGTCGAATTTGCCGACAAGTTGATGCTCAGGTCGCGGCCCTTCTTGTTAAAACGATGGTTGAATAAGGCTGTAAAGCCGTATGAAGGCACATTTAGGGTGGTTTTATTGACCGAATTATAAGCCGAATTAACGGTATCCGCGCGCATAGAAATATTCTGTGCCGTCTGCGTTCCATTGCTGCCGGCGTAGCCGAATGTCGGTGTTACCTTCAGGTAGTTGGCGTCGTCGGGTTTATATTCCATGTTCCACTGTATACTATGATTGATGTTCTTATCGGTTTCCTGGCTTAATTGGTTAGCGTAACCGGGATTGCTCAGTGTGTTATTCTGCTGCAGCGTATTGGTACTGGTAAAAACCGTATTATCCGAGAAATTGTAGCTTCCGTAAACCGAAAGATGCTTGCCCCATTGGTCGCGGAAATTAAAGCCGGCGGCATGCGTATCGGTTATGCCGTTATTGCCGCTTGCCTGGCTGTTAAAATTCCCGCCGCCGCCCATCGCGACTATCTTTATTCCCGCCGGCATTGCCTGCATCATACCGTTTATGCGGACCATTTTAGCATCCAATGCCACTTTACTATCGCTTAACGTCGGCGGCGGGGCGGGTGTTCCGAAAGAGAAAGTGTTCACGTTGGTGTTATTGACATTTCCAAGCAGCGCTATTTGCCGGTCGCCGTTAAAAATGAAATCATTCAGCAAACCCAGGTAACGGTTGTCATCATGCACACCCGGCTGTGCGGGCAGCAGGTCGGAGCCATCGCCGACCGTGGCTTGACCGGTATAACCATGCCGCTTGTCTGCTTTAATGTTGATGTTCATGATCTTGGTCGGATCGCCGGTTTTAACGCCTGTGAGGTTCGCCTGGTCGCCGTAATCATCGATCACTTGTACATTGTCCACAATATCCGCAGGTAAATTTCGCGTGACCGCCTGCACGTCGCCGTTGAAAAAATCTTTGCCGTTCACCCGCATTTTGGTTACCGGCTTGCCTTGTGCTGTTATATTGCCATTGGCATCCACATCTACACCGGGAAGCTTTCTGATCAGATCTTCAACCGGGGCATTATCACGAACCTTGTAAGCGCTGGCTTTATATTCGATGGTATCTTCTTTAAATGTCACGGGATTAACGTCAACTATATTCACCCCTTGCAGCAGGTGAGCATCGGTTTTGAGCATGACATTTCCAACCGTGACCTTGCCCGTATCGAGCGTGTAATGCCTGATGAGTCCCTGATAGCCAATTGAATAGAAACTCATCGTAATTTTCGATGCCTGCACTTTTGGAAACAGGAAATTGCCTTTCTCATCGGTTGCGGTTACCAAAGTGTCTTTGGGCGATGATATCAACTTGACCGTTACGCCGGAAATAGGTGCTTTCATCGAATCTGTTACCGTTCCACGCACGGTACGGTTTTGCGCGAGGGCAGTAATTGCAGAGAAGAAAATAAAAACCAGGCTGAAAACGATTTGCTTCATGTAAATTGTGTTTGTATTCAGGTCACGGGATGCTGCGTTATGTTTCAATATTTATTTTCAAAAAGATTGAAACGTTCAGCGCCTTTTGGTTACCTGATTACAGAACCGAAAGAGCAAACAAGACATTTGGGCCAGGAAGAAGCTGATTTAATAGCCAAGTGCCGGAAGGGTGATATCAAAAGCTACGAACTGTTATATAACAGGTACAGCCGTGCGATGTATCACACCTGTTTGCGTATTGTGATGAATGCAGCCGACGCCGAGGACATTTTACAGGATGCTTTTATGGAAGCATTCGTCGGCCTGGATAAACTGAAGAACCCTGCGGCTTTCGGCGGATGGGTGAAAAGAATCATGATCAACAAGTCGGTGAATTTTGTAAGAAGGCATCGGAACAATTGGCTTGATGCAGACGACGCTGATTTGGCGAATATCCCCGAAGAACAGGCTTTTGATGAATCGGAATTCCGGGGAAAAATAGATGCCATCATGGAAGCGATGGGCACTCTGCCCGAAAAATACCGGATGGTGATCAACCTGCACATCTTTGAGCAGATGACGTTCGAAGAGATCGCCTCGGTGACGGATCTGCCCTCATCCACCGTCAGGGTGCAATACCTGCGCGGGAAACAAAAAATACTGGACCGTTTAAGCAAATAGACGATATGGAAAACGAGTTTGAAAAATATTTGCAGCAAAACAGGGATCGATTTGAAAAAGGTTCGCCCTCGCCCCGAGTATGGGAAAAATTGCAGCGCGATTTGATTGAAAACCATGCCCGCCGGCATCGGGTGATCAGGATGCAGCGAATCGGCTGGAGTATTGCGGCATGTATCGTGCTTTGCACCAGCGTAGTGCTGTTTATATTTAGGCCGATAAAGAACGAAACCATTACCCGGAATGACAGGCATCACGACAGTGTGCTTGATCAGCAAAAGATTTTGGCAGAAAAGATGGAACAGGATAGTGCTTTGCGCATGGCAGGCATAACGGATGATAAAACGCGGCAATCCTTATTCCGCTATACCAAATTGATCGAGACCCGGCAAAAACAGATGGCTGTGCTGCAGCAGGTGAACCCGCAATTATATGCCAGTTCGCAAAAGGTGCTGCTCGACCTGAACCAGGTTTATAACCGCCTGCAAAAACAATTACCCGGAAGCCCAGACCAGCAAAAGGTATTGCAGGCGCTGATACAAAACCTGAAAATGCAGGAACAAATTTTAAGCAACCAATTGCAATTGCTCGAGGAATTGCAAAATAGCACCGCTGATGAAAAGAAGGTTAAGAAAATATAGCCTGGCCCTGCTGGCTTGCCTGCTTTCGCTGCCTGCCCTGTTGCGGGCGGCCGATCATTTGCAAAAGGCGCAGAAGGTAGTTGTAAAAAAACTCACCATCGCTAAGGGCGTGCAACTCAATATCAATAACCAATACGGCGATGTAGTGGTTCAGCACTGGAAGCATTTATCGGCGCTGGTACAGGTGACCATAACCGGGCAATCGAAAAAATTAGGGCGGGCCAACATGCTCGTTCAGTTCGTCAGTATTAAAACAAACAATAACCCTGGCGAGATCAGCCTCGAAACCGCCATCGATACGGAGAAACAGCGTATCGACCCATCATCCGGTGAGCAGTGCCATGTCAGTTACCAGCTTTTTGTGCCGGCAGGCCTTAAACTGTCCGTTACCAATCGCTTCGGAAATGTCCATATAAAAAGCTTTGACGGCGACCTTACAGTAGATGAGAAATTCGGCGATCTGAAAGTTGAACATACCACCGGGCCGACCAAGTTCGACGTGGAGCAAGGTAATGCTGATATTGATCGTCTCCGTGGCGGATCGATCAAGTTCAAAGGTTTTACCCGGGTACGCATCGGAAAGCTTTCAGGTGCTGTAGATGCAAAATTTTGGTCGGGCGGCAGGGTCAATCTGGGTTTGACTGGCGATCTGCAAAAGCTTAGCATCAATGCCGCTAACGTCAACCCGCTCAACATCACGAACCTCAAACAGGCCAATGCCGACCTTAAAATTCACAGCATGGTATCAAAGATCATTTACAATGGGCATATCATGCTCAATCTCGATCTCGATAAAAGAAAGCTCAATCTTAGCTATGAAAAACCACCGAAAACAGACACCGTGTTCATCACCGGAATGGGGAAAAGTGACACTACACAAAAATCCCGGGAAAAGCCCACAAACCTGGACCTGAAAAAGATCAGCATTGTCGCTATGAAAAAACAGGATTACATGCTGAAGACGGGCACCGCCACCACCGATATCACGATCGATGCTTCTTTTTGCGTGGTGAATGTAAAAGATTGAGCAACCCGAGGCTGTCTCAAAAGCCAGTTAAGCAAATACTATAACAAATAATATTGGGTCTTTGCGCTCTCTGTGCCTCCTTGTGTTCTCTGTGGTAAAATTTAACCACAAAGGGCACGGAGAATTTTCACAAAGAGCACAGAGCTTTTGCCGACCAAAATCGCCTGAAAAAAATTTATTTGGATTAATAGAAATTTGAATTATGTTTGTAGTGTACTATTATACTAATACACTAATATGATTCAAGTTCAGGATCTTGATTTTTGGTATAAAAAAGGAAAGCCGGTTTTCAAAAATCTGAGCCTTTCGCTCGTTCCGGGGCATATTTATGGCCTGCTGGGGAAGAACGGTTCCGGTAAATCAACCTTACTGAAATGCATTTCGGGTTTGTCTTTCCCATTTTCTGGTAAGTGCCTTGTGAATGGCGCCGAATCTTCAAAAAGGATGGTGTCCACGCTTGAAAATCTTTTTTTCCTGCCTGAAGATATCTATGTACCCGAGCTCACGCCGGGGCAATTCCTGAAAAATACAGCTGCGTTCTATCCCAAATTCAGCATAACTGACTTTTATGCTTATGTGAAAACATTAGACGTTGACCCGGAGCAGGTTATGAACAACATGTCCTACGGCCAGCAAAAGAAGGTAATGATCGCTTTTGGACTGGCGACAAATACCGGAATTCTGATCATGGATGAGCCGACTAACGGTCTCGATATACCTTCGAAAGTTCAGTTCCGGAAACTGATCGCTTCGGTTTTAAATGAAGATCGCTGCATCGTTATATCAACGCACCAGGTGCGCGACCTCGACAGCCTGATCGATACGGTGCTGATACTGGACGACCACAAAATCGCAATTAACAGCTCGGTTGACCATCTGACAGATAAATTGCTGTTCGGGGTATTCGAGAATACCAATGGGATGGCTGTGCTTTACGAAGAAGATACTATGCGGGGTAAATATGCCATCGTCCGAAACACATCGGGCAAATACAGCAAGATGGACCTGGAGCTTCTTTTCAATGCCGTCACATCCGGCAGCAACAAATTGATCGAAACACTTGAAGCAGGAGGCGGCAATGAATAATTTCTTCAGTTTTCAGCGCTTTTCCCGCCTGTTCGTCAAACATACGGCAGAACACTATCGCATCTACCTGATGTCCATCGCTGTACTGGCAGGCGTATTGCTGCTTGGCGGTTCGTTCTTGTTTTTTGTCGTTCCTGACCCGCCTGACATCGGTCTTCAGACAGCCATGTTTGTCGTACTCATGCTGATCGCGGGCACTTTATTCACAAGCACCGTTTTCAGTGATTTTGGTGACAAGAACAAAGCGATACCTGCGCTTACACTGCCGGCAACCGTATTCGAGAAATTCCTGGTGGGATGGATATACTCCTATCCGGTCTTTCTGCTCATCTATACCGGCGTTTTCTACGTCGCGCTTACCGGCCTGGGCGCTCTCAGACATTGGGATGCCAAACAGCACTTCGTTCTGTTCAGCCTGCACCAGGACGGTTTTTATATCGTAATTATCATCTATTCCCTGTTGCATGCGCTCGCACTTTTTGGAGCGATATTTTTCAATAAGCTGCATTTTATCAAAACTGGATTTGGGTTTTTCATTGGCTATGCGGTCATTATGATAGCCAATACTTCATTTCTGCGATTCGTTACAGGTCTGTCTGTAGATAAGTTTGCAATGCCCTTCGGCTTTCTCAATTTCAACGTGGGTGGTAAATATTATGCGGTTGCAGTAATGGGCTTACCGTCCTTATCGGTCATACTCGTACTTTGTGTTTCGACGATACTGGTATGGGTTGCGGCTTATTTCAGGTTAAAGGAAAAGCAGGTTTAGCGATGGAATTCAAAGACAACGAAGCGATATACCTGCAGATCGCAGCATTTGTGTGCGAGAATATCCTGACCGGCAAATGGACGGCCGGGCAAAAGATACTTTCGGTACGTGACCTGGCTGTAGAGCTTGAAGTTAACCCTAATACCGTTATGCGCTCCTATGAATTTCTGCAAGGCCTCGAAATAGTTTACAACAAACGTGGCCTGGGTCTCTTTGTGGCCGAAGACGGTTTTGAAAAAGTGAAGGCTTATCGCAAGCAGCAATTCGTGCAGCAAAATCTGCCCGAGTTTTTCAAGAACATCTACCTGCTGGATATCTCTATGGATGACGTCAAACGGCAGTACGAAGATTTCCTGGCGCAGCAATCCATTACTAAAATGAATAAGGAAGAACATGAGGACAAGCACTAAGATATTGACGATAACATTGGCGATGATCGTCATTTGCCTGGCATGGTATGACCTTAGCCTGAAAGCCGAATACCGGAAAGGCGATTACACGAATCCTTATCGTGATTTTGAGCAATTAAATTATCGCGATTTTGATGAGATCGAGCTGGATGCATCAACCGCGGTGGGTGCCATAATTGTCCAGGGGCCTTATAAGATCCTGGTTAACCCCAGGGCCCATGATTTTATGCATATCGATAAGCAAGGCAGGCACCTGGTAATCAGCGCAGCCTTTCGCGATCACTACCAGTCATTTACCTCGGATTATATGGTATATATTTCCTGCCCGAAACTTTCGCTGCTGAAAACAGATTCCTGGTACACCGCAGGCGGAACACGGGTGACCGATACCGTCGCGCATGATCTGCGATGGAAGCCTACTCTGCTCAAAGGCTTCAGCCTGGATAGCCTTAACCTGCAGGCTGATCATGCCAGCAACCTGGTTCTCGAAGATAATAAGATCAATAACCTGGCGGGAATTATAGGGCAAGGCCGAAACAGCAGCCCCGCGCTTACCATTGCGGGTAACAATCAATTTACGAAAGGCGACTTGAGTATACAGAATAAAGGCCAATTAATAGTCAAAGGCGCCGGACCCGGCAATTTAAATTATCATTTAGCCGACAGCGCAACGCTTATGGTGAATGGTGCGTCAGTAAAACATCTTCTAAATCTTAAATAGTTATGAAATTAGTGATCAATTCCCTCTCAAAAACCTATGCCAATGGCGTCACCGCCTTAAAGGATGTTTCGCTGACGCTAACCAATGGCATGTTCGGCCTGCTCGGTCCCAACGGCGCTGGTAAGTCGTCCCTGATGCGTACCATTGCCACACTGCAGGAGGCGGATTCGGGTACCGTTTTTCTCGACGACCTGGACGTGCTGAAGAATAAAACACAGGTTCGGCAGCTGCTCGGCTACCTGCCGCAGGAATTTGGCGTTTATCCCAAAATATCGGCCGAACGAATGCTCGATCATATCGCGCAGCTGAAAGGCGTAGGCAATGCCGGCGAACGGAAAGAGCTGGTGCTCGGCCTGCTGGAGAAAGTGAATCTTCTTAAAGACCGGAAGAAACATTTGGGTACTTATTCGGGCGGTATGAAGCAACGCTTCGGTATCGCCCAGGCGCTTATCGGCGACCCGAAGCTGATCATCGTGGATGAACCTACCGCAGGCCTTGACCCGGCTGAGAGGAACCGTTTCTATAATTTACTCAGCCAGTTGGGCGAAAATACCATTGTTATCCTATCAACCCATATTGTGGAAGATGTGAGTACGCTATGCTCCAGCTTTGCTATCATTTGCCTGGGGGAGGTGCTCTATGCAGGCGATCCGGAAATTGCAGTGAAAGAATTGGAAGGAAAGATTTGGTCCAGGGCGATCGATCAATCCGAAATTCAATATTACCGCGATGTTTACCGGGTAATCTCTACCCAGCTTAAGTCGGGGAAACTGCATATCCGGATATTACAGGACGACAGCCAGCCGCAGGACGGTTTTATACCGGCCGCCCCGAACCTTGAAGATGTGTACTTCAGCAATATTGCCACACGCGTAGATGTGAACACCATGTAAATCGCTTAAAAACAACAATTTATGTTTCCAAAAATATTTCTGTTCGAGATCCAAAACCGGATCCGCAGGCCCGCCGTCTACATTTATTTTTCAGCTGTATTGCTGTTTACCCTGGCATCTTTTTCCACAGGATCGCTGCCGGTGGGCGAGAGAGAGCATATCAATTCACCATACCTCATCACGTTCTGGTGTTGCGCCATGACGATGATGATGATGCTGATCAGTTCGTCCTTAATGGGCACGGCGCTGTACCGTGACATCGAATACCAAACCAAGGATTATTACCTCACCTATCCAATTACTAAAAGCGGATATTTCTGGGGCAGATTCTTTGGTTCCTTCGTATTCATGATCCTGATCGCTCTTGCCATACCCATAGGCATTTACCTGGGAACAATTGTCGGCCCTGCGATAGGAAAAACCCTTCCCGCGCAATATGGTCCTAACAGGCTCATCTATTACCTATATCCCTTCCTGCTTGTCGCGCTGCCCAATATATTTTTCACCTCATCGCTTTTTTATGGCCTGGTTGCTGTTACGCGGAATATTAAGGTGATCTATTTCGGCGGCATATTACTGTTTATGTTCTATTTCATCGCCCTGTTCTTTCTCGATCATACGACAAACACAACTGTGATCGGGATTTCTGACCCGTTCCTGATCAATGGTGTTCGTCACCAGATGAATAACGCCAATACAGCCGAGCATAATAATACATTGATCGCGATGAATGGCCCGCTGGCCATAAACCGTTTGCTGTGGCCGGGATTGGGATTGGTGGCGCTGGTCATTACCTACCTAAGGTTCAATTTCGAAAAGTTCTTTGCCGGGAAACGCGACCGGGCTGCTATTGATGAAGCAGGCGCAAAATCGAATAAGATCCTCAAAATACCAGTTATAAGTTTTTCGGTGAAGTATGACAAAACCACGTTGAAGAACCTGGTAAAGCTCGAATTGCTGAATATCATCCGCGATAATTATTTCTGGATGATCCTCGGCGCGGGCAGCGCGTTCCTGGGGTTTGTATTTTGGCTTGGTGACAATAATTACGGGGTACCCGAACTGCCCCGGACCGTAATGCTGCTTAGCCTGTTTGCCGATGTATTTCCGTTCTTCATCTTTTTCATTATCATGTTCTATACCGGCGAAACGCTGCAGCGTGACAAGGCAACACGTTATGCTTTCATTAATGATTCGCTGCCTCCGCCAAATTGGATATTAAACGGTTCGAAACTGATTTCGTTGCTGGTCATCGCAGCCGGCCTGGCATTCGTGCCTATGGTAGTGGGTATAATTGTTCAACTGGCTAAAGGTTTCATACACATCAACTTATCCATATACATTAGCTACATATTCGTTATGCTGCTGCCTAAGCTTTTAGCGGCGGCGGTATTCTGTTATGTAGTGCAGGTGATCTTCAACAACAAATTCGCTGCATATGCAGCCGGCATCACGGTATGGGTTGGCATGTTCTTTCTCGATAGTACAGGGATGTTCAATTACCACTTGCTTTTGTATTCCTATACGCCCAATTCCGGCATGTCGGATATGGATGGTATAGGCCATATGGTCAGACCCATACTTTGGTTCGACTTGTACTGGTTGCTGGCAGCCGGACTGCTTATCGTGATCGCGGCACTATTCTATAACCGGGGCGTTAACTCGTCATTCAAAGAACGACTGCAGCTGATCCCTGAAAGATTCGACAGGAAAACCAAACTATTCGTCGGTGCATTGCTGCCTGTTTTCCTTATCGTCGGCGGATATCTTTACTATAATATCAGCTACCTGAACGAGTTTTTGACCAAGAACGAAAATGAGGATCGCTCGATCATATATGAAAAGGCGCTGAAACATTACCAGGATATGCCGCTGCCGAAGGTGACGCGCATCAAAATGTTTGCTGATCTGTACCCGTATAAAAAACAGGAATTTGTGAGGGCGACGGTAACCATCGTCAATAAAAATGACAAGCCTGTTGCCGAAATGCTGCTGGACGCCGACGGACTGACCGACTATTCGATCAGCATAAACGGAAAACCGGTGTCGTTCAGCTGTCCTTTGCTCTATTCACGCGGATTCTTCAGTTGGTTCGGGCCAAAACAGGACAGTTCCGATTTTAGACTATACAAATTTGAAAAGCCGCTTGCACCGGGCGATTCTGCCGTACTGCAGGTTAATTCGTCTATCGTGCATAAAGGTTTTGAAAACGGCATGTATGCGGCCAATTTGCTTAACAACGGCACATTTTTTACCGGCGGGTTGCCCCACCTTGGTTATGACGACGACGACGAGATCAACAGCCCTTACGTTAGAAAAAAGGCTGGTTTAAAACCAAAAGAAGACGAAGAAATAGCACAGGACGACCCGGCTGGCATCATGAACCTGAAAGCCGGAAAAGCGTCTGACCTGCTCAACTTAGACATTACCGTCAGTACCGAAGGCGACCAGGTGGCCATCACGCATGGCGATCTTGTAAAACAATGGAAAGAGAACGGCCGCAATTATTTCCATTATGTCCAGAATAAGCCCGGAATGTATGCGCCTTTGGGTATCCTTTCGGCGAGGTACGCTGAAAGGAAAGACAGCGTGATGCTTGATCATAAAGTGAACATCGATATTTACTACGATCCGGAGCATGCTGGCAATATCGACCGGTATGTTAAAGCCTATAAAGACGGGCTCAAATATTTCAGCTCGGTTTACGGCAGGTATCCGTTCAATAACATCCGCCAGGTTGAAACCGCGCCTTATGGTCCGCGCGAAGCCGCGACAACTACGTTGAACACCTATGCGGAATACAACGGCTGGAATGCGCATTTTACCAACCCGGATCAGTTCGACTACGTGTATTCAAACGCCACAAGAGCGCTGGCGCAGCAATGGTGGCGCTTCCAGGTAGCGCCGAACAGCACCGTCGGTTCGCTCGTGATCCCCGAAGGCCTGGCCAATTATGATGCCCTGGTAATGAGTGAGAAGAAATATGGCACGGCTGATATGCGGCAAATTGTGCTGGGCCAGTTATGGTTCTACCTGTTTATCCGCAGGCATCTCGATCGCCAGGAACATCCCATCATCAAAGCCGATCAATGGTTTGAATGGGGCGATAAAACCGGTGTTGCGATGTATGGATTGAGAGCGCTGATAGGCGAGGACAGCCTGAACAACGCTTTGTGTGAGTTTAAAAATGCTTATGCCTTCAAAAGCAGCGGCCCGTTCGCCGGTGCAAACGACCTGTACCATTATCTGCAAAAGCATACACCCGATTCATTACAATATTACCTGGCTGACACCTGGCAAAAAGTGACGCTTTATGACAATAAGATCAAAGCGGTCACGGTGAATTCAACGGGTAAAAAAAATGAGTACAAGATCACTTTGAAAATGAACATCGATAAAATATCGCTGGGCGCAAAAGGCGAAGACGTACCTGCGTTGAACATGAACGATTATATCGATATCGGTGTCTTCGGCCAGGATATAAAAAACAAGGACGGCTCCTCACACGCGACCTTTGCCTATCTGAAACGTTACAAGTTTACCCGGGGCGATCATGAGGTGACATTCACCGTCAAAGGCAAACCAAAGTCAGTAGCTATCGATCCGCTTGGGTACCTTATCGACAGGAACCCGAATGATAATTTGAAGGATTTGGAGTAAGCACGCTGTTCGTAGACTCTGTCTGCGAATGGGCTATGCCTGTAGTCTCAGACTACAGGCATAATAGTCCGAAGTTTGCAAACTTCGGACAGCGGGTGTGGTAACTACAAAATCAGCAAATTATAATTAGTTTTGTATATGCAAACGCTCGAGATAAAAGTTCCTGACAATAAAACGCGCCTGGTTAAAGAGGTCTTGAAGGAATTTGGGGTAACAGTTACGGTAAAAAGGAAAAAAAATATCCCCAATGCCGATACCATAGCTGCCATGGATGAATTAAAGGCCGGCAACGGTAAAAAATTCAAAAATGCTGAAGATCTTTTTAACAGCATTTGATGCGTAAACCATGTTTGAAATTGTTACCTCAACCAAGTTCCTGAAAGACCTTAGGCTCCTTAAAAAGCGCTCGCAGCGAGATTTTCAACTATTACAGGAATTGGTAACCGTGCTTGCCGAAGCAGGCCATAAAGGGCTCGATAAGAAGCATCGGCCTCATAAACTTAGCGGCAACTACAAAGGATATTGGGAATGTCATGTAAAACCAGACTTGCTGCTCATTTGGGATGAAAATGAACAAATAAATTTGCTGGAGCTTGTCAGAACCGGCACACATTCCGATTTATTCTGACCCCATAATTAATTTGACCCGCTTTTCTGCTTTTTCTCAGCCAGATCGCTAATCTTCCACAATTGATAATTGATGGAGTGAAGCAATTTAAATGCCTTGTGGCATTTTCCAGTAACGTTGCTGTTCGTAGACTCTTTCTACGAATGGGCTATGCCTGTAGTCTGAGACTACAAGCATAATAATCTGATTTGCAAACTTCGGACAGCGTGGCGGACCCGAAGGAAAAGCCGGAGGATTGAGTTGTTGAGAGCCAGGAACCAAGAGCCAAGATTTTTTATCTTGATTCTTGGTTCTTGACTCTTGGTTCTAAAAAAAGGAGCGGTAGTTCAATGGTAGAGCGCATGCTTGTCGCGCATGAAGTTGCGGGTTCGAGTCCCGTCCATTTCGCTATATTAGCTTTCAGTGTGTACGCTCACCCTGAGGGATATGAATTTAATTTTAAATAAATAATTATTGAGATTCATCGCATGAAAACAACTAACGACAAATCCGCAACTATCGCCTTTTCATTTATACAACTTGCTTTTCGTGATTATATAGCCGCGAGATTCTTAATCAATAACGGTTTTTTGCTTCAGGGTTTAACACTCTCAAGTACGGCAATTGAAAAATATATCAAAGTAATTCTTGTCTTAAATGGAAAGACAAAAAAAGAAATGAAAGTACACCTCAACAATGTTGATAAGTTAAAAATGGAGCTTGCAAGCTGCTATTATGATGTTACAAGGTTTATGGATGATCACTTTTTAGATATTCTTGGTAAAATGTACACTATTCGCTATTACGATGATATTATAAAACCTGTCACAATTGGATTCTTTATCAATCAGTTTTTGGGGGAGCTTGACTATATCGTAAATATTTTCGAAACGAAAATCATTACTGGCCTTAAGAGGGCAGATGGTGGACCTATCAAAACTGCGTACAAGCGCGCTATCGATGACGAAGACCCAAGTCTTTTTGAAAATAATTACATTTTAAAGGGCATAAATAAAAAAGAACATATGGAGAAATTAGATACTGGATACTTTATAAACATACAACCTGAAACTCTCGCTTCTGGTGAAACCGAAGGATTTGGCCGTAATATTAAAAATCAATACCTCGGTCAAATTTCACTTATTAACGTTAAATTTCAATAATTCGCCCGTCCGCTGTTCGTAGACTCTTTCTGCGAATGCACTACTAGCAATTTTAATCCATGCCATCCACAAAGCCACAAGACTTTTATCTATTACTCGAAGTATTCCGGGGTGGGCTGGCTTGTGGTTTAATTTCGAAGGAAAAGGCCGTAGCCTGGGCCGACAACATCATAAAAAATGAAAGTGAGCCCGATTACTTTTTTATTGAACTTTCACTTTGTCCGGATACCAACGCCGTTGCCGAAGTTCTTGATAAATATATATCCGGGTCTAAAAGTCCTATACCGTTGAGGGTGATCTTTGGATTGACCTATCAAAAACTAATGGTTGAGGTAATAGATCTGGATACTGCAATAACTTTTACGGAAAGAACCCCATTCCATGATATACTTACATCGTTTGAGTATGGAAGTATTTATGAGTTTGAAGAATACGAAATGTGTTATCCTACTGAGTCCGGGGAGTTGAAAAAAGCTGTTTTTAAATTCTTGTCTTTTTATAAAGATTTCAATTTAACTAATTACGATCAATGGATAGAAATAAATAGACAGGTAGAAGAGCTTTTGAAAGTTGAGCAGGAAAAACTTGATGCCATTAACGAAGAATGGAGAAGAATCTGGAAAAAGAACGAAGCTAAAAGAAAATTAAAGCGGTATATCCCGATTGGCATACTCATCCTGGTTTGGCTATTCATTATCCTCTTAAACTTTAAAATGATGCGGAGTGAACCAACCGTATCAAAACTATTTGATGATCACGAATACGTTTACTTTTTAGATTTCTTTGTTCTCTATTCAACAATTCGATTAGCTTACAAGGCATGGGCCATACGCAGACGGATGAGGCAAGCAAAATACAGATAAATCTTTATAACCCATACTTCCCCCTACCCGCTCAAAGCAGTTAAAAAACAATTCCGGATCACATCCAAACATCTCGTTTTCCTGCATGGGCTCGAACCACGATCTGCTGAACCAAAATCAGCCGTGCTGCCATTGCACCACAGGAAAAATCAACGGTGGAGAACCCGGGTAACGATCCCGGATATCCGGATTTTCGATCCGGCGCATACACCATGTTTGCTAATTCTCCATAAGTGGAAATAAAAGGACTCGAACCTTTAACCGGCACCGTATAAGGGTGTTGCTCTAACCATTGAGCTATATTTCCGTCATACCAGGTAGCGCAACCCGGACTCGAACCGGGAACCTGTCCGTTCCAAACGGAGTAATCTGACCAATTGATATACTACGCTAAAAAATGTCCTAAAACAAAAAATCCCCTTAGATCTTTCTAAGAGGATTCAAATGTTTTCGGTATGTTAAGTCAATACATAGCTATCCTCTCTGAAAGATCAGTTGGGGTATAAAGCTTTGTATTGATGTTGTTTTCATGCCACAATGATACGCATTAATTTTATAAAATCAAGAAAGTCTTTAAAAATATTTTAATCACCATACCCGAAGAGAGTTCGAGTCTCTCTTCGGGCACCATTAAGGAAATTAAATCCGCCGGTAACCGGGGTATGCCCCTCTATTTAAAAAAAAAGATAACGGGTTAACCGGTAACACGGATAAACAACCACAGGCGCCGCCAGTACATCAATGGTGTAATGGATATGCTGCACGAGCAGTAAACAGGCAACGGCAAAAGCTGCAATAAGCGCTATGAGTTTATCCGTTCTTTTTTGAAGACATAAAAATATCAGGACCATGGTAGAAGTGTGCCCCGAAAAAAACAGGTCTTTTGTTATTACAGAGGGGCCGGAAAAAACACCGCTGAGCGGATCTATCAACGGTACCAGGCCCACAGGCGGATCGAGCGCAACTAAGCTGAGGGTAACGAAGCGCACGAGATAAACAAATATTAACGTCCAGCAATAGGTTATATAAATAGAAGGGTCTTTGATGGCCCTGACCAGTATTAATAAAGCCATCCCCCAGATCAGGGCAAAAATTGGCACGGATACATCATGTGCCGGTATGCGTGCTAACAGCCAATCATTTAACACAACTCCCTGCCTTTTTTGAATGTAGGCGAAAAAGAACTGTAAGCTATAAATTATGGCGGCTATGATCACGGTGCCGATGATCAGTTGATAGCGTTTGTAACGCGAGTTCCAGGTTATCGTCCAGTTATATTTTAGTGAAGCTGAAGGCATCTCCCGGGCGCTTGTTAATTTAGTGTTGGCAAAAGTAATTATTGCAAAGTATTAATTGAAAGAAAATGCCGGAGGTTGGATGTCGGATATCGGAGGTCGGAGGTCGGAATTTTTTATACATTCTAACAACCGCTCTGTCATTGTCAATGACATAGTTTATTAATTTGTCTGAACCGGAATTTTTAGAATTCATCGAATTGCCCGAATTCTGTTCATTCTTTAATTCTAAAAATTCCGGTTCAGACAATTGCGTGAGGGATTGAAGCGGATACCGGCCTGCGGCTAATGCTTGTGTAGTATGAGCGTAAAGCCCGGCCCGAGGAACGAGGGACACGCCCACATCCAACCTCACTATATAATAATCCCCCGCCTATTACTAACTTTATCACATGATCTCATTACAGAACAAAAATGCCGTTATCTACGGCGCGGGCGGCGCGCTGGGCGGCGCCATGGCTAAGGCTTTTGCCGCTGCGGGCGCTAAAGTATTCGTGACCGGGTTACACCTGTATAAGGTTCAAAAATTAGCCGATGAGATAACTGCGGCAGGTGGCCAGGCCGAAGCCGCCGAGGTGGATGCACTGGATGAAAAGGCTGTGAATAATCATATCGCTGCCATTGTTCAGCAGGCCGGTACGGTGGACATCTCTTTTAATGCCGCGTGGAACGGCGTGGTGCAGGGTGTTCCGCTAACGGACATTTCGGTGGAAGATTTCGTGACGCCGATCCGGATGGCCCTGCAAAGCCGGTTCATTACCGGGATTGCCGCCGCCAGGGTGATGATGAAGCAAAAGTCGGGCGTCATTCTCAATCTCACGGCGACGCCGGGTGGCATTGGGTATCCATATACAGGCGGCTTCGCTCCTACCTGCGCCGCTATCGAAAGCCTTTCGCGCAACTTGGCTGTCGAGTTTGGAGTGTATGGCGTTCGGTCGGTTAACATCCGGTCGGGCGGTTCACCGGATTCCAAAGTCTTCAAGGATGCTATAGCCAGCCAGCCGGAGGTGATGAAAACTGTGCTCTCCTCTATGGAAGCCGATACCATGCTGAAAAAGCTGGCCATGATGGAGGACATTACGAATGCGGCCGTTTTCCTGGTATCGGACATGGCGGCAACGATCACCGGCGTGACACTCGATATGACTGTCGGCACTACCGGGGGCCTTAATCACCGTATCAGCATTCCGGCTTTTAACGAGTATATGTGAAAAGCTGTGCCAAGATTTGACAACTTTTTGAAAGTTGTCAAATCTATACGGAATTGCAGCCGGCAAAAGCGGGGACAGCATCTTGTTAGTGTACCGGCCGCTGGCAAAGCAGGCAAAAGCTTATCAAGGTTAAGCGTACACTAAGCCTGTTTTCGGCAGCCGAAAGCGCTCAAAGTTGTTAAAAGTGGTAAAAAGGTGAAAATTCACAGACTTATTCGTCCGGATCGGGCTTTTTGGTGTGTACATGCTTCGTGTAGTTAACCCCATTGTTTTGCAATGAATTGCGTTTCGCCTGTTCACAAAATGGCCCATGCTTATCAAGTTTTCGGCCTTAGTGTAAGCTTTAAAATACTGGATATCAAACGATTTTTTGACAAAAAGTGGTCAAAAGTGGTCGAAACGTGAGCGCTTGGTGTAATAAAAAAGCCCGGGATGGCCCGGGCGCGCTTTATATTGTTGAGATCGATCAGCTGTATTGAACGTCTAAAGTGATAGGCACACTCAATGCTTTCGAGATAATGCAATTGGCCTTAGCGCCTTCGGCTATTTCTTTAAATTTCTCTTCCGGAACGCCATCTATCGGCGATCCTTTGATAGACAGGTGGATACCGGTTATACTCAAAGCCTGCATATCCAGGTCCAGAACCGCCTCGGTCGTCAGATCACCCGGCGTAAAGCCTGCCTGCGACAAAGCGGCGCCCACGGCCATGGTGAAGCAGCCTGCATGGGCGGCAGCTATCAATTCTTCGGGGTTGGTGCCTATGCCATCCGCAAAACGGGTTTTGAATGAATAGTTGGTGTTGTTCAGGATGGTGCTCTGCGTGGTCAGTTCACCTTTGCCTTCCATTAAAGTGCCGTTCCAATGGGCCTTTGCTGTACGTTTCATAGTTGTATGTTTTTAGTGGAACCGAATGTAACCAATTTATGTTAAGCGTGTTTTAAATTAATGCCATTTTGCCCGTTCGTACTGTACCGGCCATTTGGTTTCGTGACCCAGCACATGCGCCGCCCGTAATGGAAAATGCGGATCGCGCAGCATTTCACGAGCTAATAACACCACGTCGGCCTGCCCGGTTTCGATTATTTCGTTGGCCTGCTCCGGGGTGGTGATCAGGCCGACGGCGCCGGTCAATATCCCGGTTTCCTTGCGCACTTTTTCGGCGAAAGGCACCTGGTAACCTGGCTTCAGTGGGATCTGTGCTGTTGCCACATTACCGCCAGATGAGCAATCCACCAGGTCGACGCCTTTTTCATTCAAAATTTTTGACAAGGCGACAGAATCATCAACCGTCCAACCGCCTTCGGTCCAATCGGTAGAGGACAAGCGAACGAATAACGGGTTTTCTTGGGGCCAAACTTCTTTAACCGAATCAATGATCTCAAGCAGCAAACGAATGCGATTTTCAAAAGAGCCGCCGTATTCATCTGTGCGCTGATTACTTAGCGGCGAATAAAATTCATGCACCAAATAGCCATGCGCACCATGTATCTCGATCACATCAAAACCGGCTTTAATTGCCCTTATCGCAGCAGCTTTAAAATCGGCCTTGACCTTTTCTATACCTGCTTTATCCAATTCCTGCGGTGGCTCCTGGCCTTCTGAAAAAGGAACCGGGCTTGGCCCTACGGTTTTCCAGCCACGTGCGGCTTCGGAATATATTTGTTTATTTCCTTCCCATGGCACATGATGACTTCCCTTGCGGCCCGCGTGCGCCAGCTGCATACCTGCCACGCTTTCGTGCTGATGAATGAAGTCAGTTATTTCTTTCAGCTTTTCGATATGTTCGTCTTTCCATATACCGAGGTCATCCGGGCTGATACGGCCTTCTGGAGATACGGCTGTGGCTTCAGTAAAAACCAAAGCAGCGCTACCCAGTGCGAACGCACCCAAATGTACCAGGTGCCAGTTATTAGCGAAGCCGTCGTTGCTCGAATACTGGCACATGGGCGATACCACGATACGATTCTTAAATTCGGTATTTTTAATTTTCAGGGGCGAAAAGAGATGAGGCATATTGTGTTTTTTGGCAAATATGGAAAAGTAACCGCGAACCTTATCTCGCGGTTTTGTAAAATACAATCAGATGATGTCCATTTGATAAATTCAATCCATCTTTTCTTCCCTTTTTACCAGGAGGAATTCGTCATTGTCCAACGGCAGATAGCCATACTCGTAGCAAAAGTGATAGGTCTTACCGTTTTGGGTATGATAGACATGTGTATGATAATCGAAGTTCATCCCTTTGGCGGCCAGCTTTTTTAGGGTGACTTTAGTTTTGCCGGTCGGGTTCAGTTCCTCCAGTATGCGCCTGTTCCGCTTCAGGATGTTATTGATATTGCGCACCATATTATAGCTGCCGCTGTTCAACTGGTTGTTATAATTATTGCGGCACTGGTCGTTGCAAAACTTTTTATCGGCGCGACCGTGCAAAACCTCGCCGCAATCCAGGCAGTATCGTTCTTCGCTCATATTCAGCGAATATAGGATAAATTTATCCATTTGCAAACGCTTACAAACGGAAATTGTCGACTATAAGCGGTTAATAACCGAATAAGTTTTTGTACCTGCCGCAACTTTGTCTCAACGAAAACGAAATCGGAAATCAAGTTTAAGAACATGAGCACATTAAGAAACAGCGTCCGCCTGGTAGGTAACCTGGGTATGGACCCCGAAGTAAAAAGCTTTGACAATAACCGTAAACTGGCCAAATTATCGCTGGCCACAAATGAAACCTACAAAAATGACAAAGGCGAACGCGTGACCGACACGCAGTGGCACAACCTGGTTATCTGGGGCACACAGGCGGCAGTAGCAGAAGAGATATTAAAGAAAGGCGACGAAATTGCTATAGAGGGCAAGCTATCCAGCCGCAGCTACACGGATAAAGACGGTAACAAACGATATATGACCGAGGTGGTTGTAAACGAATTTGTGAAACTCGGCCAGAAGAAATAAAAGAAATACCAAACCTAAACCCTTATAATTATCGGCAGGCAGCCCCGCATTGCGGGGCGCTTGTTTGATAAAATCATAAACCTTATTTATTATATTTGTTATGTACTTAGAAGCAAAAGAAACGGCACGGCTGTATAAACTCCTGTCGGATAAACTGGGGAGCGATACAACTGAGGCAATGTTTAAATATATCGACAATAAAACGGAACGATCTGTGGAAGCAACGGTCAAGACATTGGCAACAAAGGAGGACCTGCATAAAGAAATTGCACTAGTTAAGAATGATCTTGCACAATTCAAATATGATCTGAGTAAGGATATAGGTAATTCCATTAAATGGATGTTCATCTTTTGGATCGGTCAGGTTGGGGCTACCCTTGCAATAGTTTTTCTGTTTTTGAAGAAATAATCTTCAAATACTCGCCGTCTTCTCAACGATCATGTGGATCACGTCATCCAGTTCCATCGCTGCAGTTTCAAGGTGTTCTATAACATCTTTATTTAAAGGATTGTCCAGATTTTTCCTATCGAACAAGTTGGTTAGTCCTAAGATCGTGGCCACCGGGCGGCGTATGTTGTGGGAACTGATCGAAGCAATATCCTGCAGCCGCTCTGTTTGTTCCGCGATACGTTTGTCATTCCTTTTACTTTCAATAAGCGCACGCAATATATTCACCGTCCGGTCGATCATCCTTAATTCTTCTTTGCCAGGCTCCCGAATAGTATCGTAATAAATGGCGAATGTAGCCAACACGTTTGTACTTTGTGCGCTGATCACCGGGGTCGACCAACATGCCTTGAATCCGTAGGGTATAATATATTGTTTATAATCAACCCATAACGGACTGTTTTCTATATCTTTTACGATCACACGCTCGCGATGATATGCCGCGGTCCCGCACGAACCCGCTGTGGGACCGATCCTTTCGCCGTTTATCGCTTCATTATAAGCAGCGGGCAGGCGCGGCCCTGCCAAATGATACATTTTTTCCTGGGCCTTATCAACCTCCAGGACAGAGCAGTACATTTCGGGAAAGATGCTTTCTATCCCGGTCAATAATTCGTCGGTTATTTTGGAAAGATGGTACTCTTTCTGAAAATTCAGCTCCAGTACGCGGTTTTCAAGCGCGAGGATCAGTTGCTCGATCTTGGCATAGCTGACATTCTTTATAAACACCAGCAATTCGCCCTTGTAGGGATAAATGTTTAACTGCAGCCAGCCTTTGCAACCGCTGTCGTAGTATTGCAGCTCATCCGGGCGGCCCGTCTCGTAAGCGCTGGCAAACCTTTGTACGATCTCGTCGGTAGGTTTAAGTTTATCGATCTGCCTGAAATCCGCGCCGTATAGCTCGTTATCCGTCATCTTAACCACGTTGCGGAAGGCAGGATTAAAGGCATTGATACGCCATTGAGCATCGAGCAGCAGGAAACCATCCATAAGATTGGCTATGACGTATTGAACCTTGTCGGAAATGTTGTAAGGATCGCGGATATTGAGTTTTTCATTAGTATAAACTCCTACCGCGTAAATGAGTTCGTCATCCGGGCCGACGCAAATCGACCAGTTGACAGCAAGGAAAGCTTTATCCTTAGTTTGCAGGCGCGCGAATATCCCTTCAACATTTTTAAGCGAACGGATGCTGGTAAACACCTCATTGATCTTGCCCTTGTCCTCCGGATGAAATTCGTTCAGCAGATTGCGGCCCTTGCTGTCCTGCTTACTGCGGCCGGTAAAGTGAGTCCAGGAATTATTTACAGAAATAATATTGCCCTTCGCATCCGAAACGCAAAGAATATCGCTTGAATTATTCAGCAAAAAGGCCAGCCCCTTATCCATTAAGGCATTATTATCATAGTAAAAATACCACAAATAATTCCGCCCCTTATGCAATAAACAATAATATTATTTCTATGGCGTGGTAACCGCTACCGGCAATATCTTACCGTTAAAGAACTTATGCCCCGTCAGTGCGAAGTCGGCTATGTATTTACCCATTTCAAATGCCATTACGGGCGAGTCGTAGCCTGGAAAGGCATTTTCGAGCATTTCGGTTTGTGCCGAGCCCAAAGCGAGGCAGTTGACTTTGACCTGTCTGTCGGCTAGTTCCTGCGCAATACATTCTGTCAAAGTGTGCAGAGCTGCTTTGCTGGCGGAGTAAGCGGCCAACCCCGGAAATTTCACGCTTCCCTGGAAACCGCCCATGCTGCCAATATTTACAATGTGCGCATTCTGCGGCATCAATGGCAACAGGTTTTGAATGATCCGCACATGCCCCAGGAAATTGCTCTGCAGCATTTCGACGAAATCAGCTTCCCCTGTTTCGGTGAAAGATTTATTGATAAGTGCACCGGCATTATTGATCAATATATCAACCTTGTTATCGAAGTTTGATTTAATGAATTGGAGTAACCCAGCGTAATCATCATTCACAATGTCGAAAGCGATAGGATAAAGTGAACAATCCGGATTCAATCCTTTGGCGATCTCAAACAGCCGGCCTAGTTTATCTTCTGAACGGGCAAGTGCTATTACCTTGTGCTCATTGGATAATATTAAGTCCAAAACCGCTTCAAAGCCAACCCCGCTGCTGGCGCCGGTGATAATGACGTTCATGACCGCTAAGATAGAAATTAAACTACCAGTTTCTGTTCAACCGGGTGTTTAATCAGGTAAAAACCATCATTGATGAGCTTAGTCAATCCGAGGTCGTTTTTTGCCTTATCTTCCAGGAAAGCGCTTATTTCAGCAGCTAATTCGTGCTCGATGTTCTCATGATCTACTATTTCCAGTATTTCCAGCGCACACAGCCAGTCATCATGATGATTTTTTTGCAGCATCATCCATACATTGCCTAAAAAGCCGAAGTCGCCACCTTGTTGCCTTCGGTTACGCACCTGCTGGTACAACTTATGCAATTCGAGCGTACGGCCATCATATTGCACATGGTGCGTCCCGGTATTTGATTTGAGGGCGATCTCTTCAAAGGCATCCTTATCTGCGGCGCCGCAAAAAACGGATGTGATCTGGTCGCCGACTGCCATATCGTATTCGCCCCATGACGGATCGAACAGCACTTTTCCATTTTCATCCGTTACGGTGCAAACGGTGAAGGTGATAACCAATATTTTATTGTCTCGGGTCAAAACATCCTTCACAACGCCCTTAACCGTTATACCACTTTCGAAATGCAATTTGGACTCTTTACCTTTTTCGATACCGATCATCGGCAGATCGTTGGCCGGCATATCTTTTAATGGCGTAGGTGTATCTTTCAATTTGCCGACCGGCGAACTGAAACCGTCGCTGTGATAATCCTTACCATGACCTTTCAATACCCTACTATCGTAAGATAAGGTGACGGGCCCCTTCAATTTTATAAATGACGGCTGCCCATTATATTCCCTGAATTCTGCGATAACACCCGAAATCTGCAAGCCTGAACTACAAACCGCTGTACAGGTATTCTTGCTTTCTACAGCTTTTTGAAGTCCGTAGATGCCTCCGCGACGAAAGGCCATGCCATCGGCAAATTCTTCCAGCACATCGATAAGGCTTTGGAAAGTCGGGGTAACAAACAGTTGCGGCTGGGGCTTTGTGATATCGTAAGTATAGTTCACGGTATCCTTGTTATACCACAACTTTTTCACGTCAGACTTCATGCAGCTCACGCTTTCGCCGATAGACGATAGCAAGCCCGCGCCGTATATCTTCGGGTTTTCCAGTGAACCGATCAGTCCATATTCGACCGTCCACCAATGCAAGCGGCTCAATAGTGCCATTTCGGACGGCCCGCCCATATTTTTTTGGCGGTAATCGACCAGCTCTTCAGCTTTTTTTATCTCCCCAGGATCGGCATCAGGCATTTCCTTTAGGATCGATAACGCACGTATGGCTTCATACAATTCAAAATCCTGTGCCGAAAACATCGCCTTCGCCCCTATCGAACCAAAATAGCTCAGGTATTCGTGATAATCTTTATCAGCAATGATCGGCGCGTGCCCGGCTGATTCATGAATGATATCCGGCGCCGGGGTGTATTCGATATGTTTCAATTGACGAATATCTGCCGCTATTACCAATACCCGGTAAGCCTGGTATTCCATGAAGGCCGCTGGCGGTATAAAACCGTCTACGGTAACAGCTCCCCAGCCGATTTTGCCGAGCGCATCGTTCATTTCCTGCAAGCTGGGTATCTTCTCTATGGTCAGGCCTGCTTTTTGTAAACCAGGGATATAGGGATAATAGGCAACATCCTTCAGGTAGCTGTAGTTCTGTCGCATCACATAACGCCAAACCGCATGATCGATAGGCGTGTAATGCTCGTAATGCTGGTCAACTATAAATTGCTTTAAATGATTGGGGAGCGCAGCAACCTGCGGGTTATTAAAATCATTCATCACGTTCAGTCGGTTTATAAGAGAATACACAAAGGTAGCGATTTGGTTGGCGCCCGTATTTGAAAGATTTGTCAACTTTTAAAAAGTTGACAAATCTGCATTGCTTAACCAAAAACGGATCATTACATTCGCCTTATCAAGCAAATCGGCATGAAAAAATTACTGCTTATAGAGGAAGACACCGATGCCCGCGAAATGCTGGCGTTCGCGCTGGAAAACAATGGTTTTGAAGTGATCAAAGGGCAAAAATCGACGTCGGTCGACGACGTCATCCAATTGAAACCCAATGTGGTGATCCTCGATACGGCAACAACCAAACTCTGCGCCGACCTGAAGGCGAACGATACTACGGCAATGCTTCCGGTACTCATCTATTCGGCCAGTCAGAGTGTTAACGCTATCGTTAATAAATGCGGAGCGGATGCTGTGGTAGCAAAACCATTTGAGCTTGAGGACCTGGTGCACCTGGCGAGCCGGGTAGCGTATAAGAATTAAATTATTCTTGTCGTATTGAGGGCAATCCCTGCTCAAGGCGTTTAGGGCGAATAACGTAGTAAACGCCTGATAGTGCTACGATAATCGATATAAGATAAAAGCCGAAACTTAAATATACAGCCATATCCGGCTTTAAATTGAAATACAAAGATACGTTGACAAAAATAGCGTCTCTCACCCCGCCGCCGCCCAAACTAAAGGGTATAATAGCCGCTAACGACGAGGTAAGAAATGACAACAGGTATGGCGATACCTTTGTGGTGAAAATATGAAAGTCATCCTGGGCCATAAGCAAGCAAATAATAACTAACACTTGCATGGTTTGCACACCAATAGCTTTTAAATGCGCTGCGACAAAATTATTAGAATAGTCTTTAAAAAAACGCCTGGATATCCAGTAATAAATAGCAGTGCCGACCAAAAATATACCTGTTGGTATACCGAAATGTATATCAATTTTAGGAATAAGAATGATCAAAGCGACGGTAATTAAGCCAATTGCCCAGAAACCACTTAATCTGTCGAGCAATATTGCCCAAAACACTTTTTTGGTAGGCAGTTTATAACGCTTGTGCAATAAATAGATCTTATAGCCGTCGCCGCCAATGCCGCCGGGTAACAAAACGTTGTAGCACATCCCCAGGAAATATAGCCTAAGGTTAAACCGACGATCCAGGTTTAGTCCGATCGATTTGAAATAACTCATTAATCTCGATGCCGAAAATACCATCGAGACGAAATAACATACTATCGCAGCGAACAACCAGGCTTTATTGGCATGAACGAGCCGGTATTGTACTTTAACCCACGGCACTTTACTAAAAACATAGTACAGCAATCCACCCGTCACAGCTATAATCAGAATAACCTTGACAATACCCCAAAGTGTACCTTTCCAGGTTTTATGTTCTACTGCTTCTTCGGCTGCCTCTTCAGCAACATCTTCGATCTTAGTCATTTCGGCTGCAAAAGTAGGGTTATTTTTGGATTTCACCGATTATTGAAGATGATTACACCGATTGCAAAAGTGATTCCACTGATGCCGGAAATTGACAATCGGGTTAATATTAAAATTCTAAATTTGCGGCAAGTTTTAAGGGTATGGCAAAAGTAAAAATTGGTTTGGTCCAGATGTCGTGCACGGCTGATAAGCCGCAGAACCTGCAAAAGGCAATGGAGAAGGTGCGTGAAGCAGCCGCAAAAGGCGCACAGATCGTCTGCCTGCAGGAACTTTTCACCTCGCTTTATTTTTGTGATGTTGAGGATTATGACAACTTCAAACTGGCGGAAGCCATCCCCGGGCCGTCAACTAATGAGCTATCCAAACTGGCTGCCGAATTGAACGTCGTGATCATAGCTTCGCTGTTTGAAAAGCGCGCGCAGGGCGTTTACCACAATACCACTGCTGTTCTGGATGCAGACGGTGCCTACCTGGGAAAATATCGTAAGATGCACATTCCCGATGATCCCGGCTTTTATGAGAAGTTCTACTTCACTCCCGGCGACCTGGGTTATAAAACTTTCAAGACCAAATACGCTACCATCGGCGTACTGATCTGCTGGGACCAATGGTACCCGGAAGCAGCGCGTATCACCTCGCTGATGGGCGCTGAGATCCTGTTCTATCCTACCGCAATCGGCTGGGCGACAAGTCAGGACGATGCCACCAATACCGAGCAATACAACGCGTGGCAAACCATTCAGCGTTCGCACAGCGTGGCCAACGGCGTACATGTGGTAAGCGTGAACCGCGTGGGCCAGGAAGGCGAACTGAAGTTTTGGGGCGGATCATTCATTTCGAATCCTTTTGGTACGGTTCTTTACCAGGCGTCGCATACGGACGAAGAAGTGATCGTACAAGAGATCGATACGAATAAAACCGATCACTACCGCACTCACTGGCCGTTTATGCGGGATCGCAGAATTGACTCTTATCAACCGATAACAAAGCGCTTGATCGATGAGCAATAATCTTGTGGATTTGCCCAAGGCACCAGGCTTTCACTTTCCAGCCGAATGGGCCCCGCATGTAGCTACATGGCTGAGTTGGCCACACAAAGAGGAATCATGGCCGGGCAAGATCAATACGATATATCGTCCTTATTCCAAATTTATCAGTGCACTAACTGAGGGCGAACTGGTACGCATTAACGTGGTTGATGAGGAAATGAAGGCTTTTGCCAAAACACAACTGGCATTAGCCGGCGTGGACCTGCATAAAGTTGAGTTTTTCTACTTCCCTACTAATGATGCCTGGTGCCGTGATCACGGGCCCGCATTTTTGATCAATCCTGAAACCAAACAAAAAGCCATAATCGACTGGGGTTATAATGCATGGGGTGACAAATATCCACCCTATGACCTGGACGATGTGATCCCGACTAAAATTGCGCAGCGTTTCAATTTGCCCGTTTACCATCCGGGAATTGTAATGGAAGGCGGTTCGGTTGATTTTAATGGCAAAGGCACCGTTCTCACAACTACGGCCTGCCTGCTCAATAAGAACCGCAACCCGCACCTCAACCAGCAGCAGATAGAAGAATATTTGCAGAACTATTATGGCGTTGAACAGGTTCTCTGGCTCGGCGACGGCATCGTGGGCGATGATACTGATGGCCATATTGACGATATTACCCGTTTTGTTAACGAGGATACTGTTGTGACGGTGATTGAAGAAAACAAATCAGACGAAAACTATCATATTCTTCAGGAAAACCTGCAAACCTTAAAAACCATGCGCTTGCCGAATGAGAAGCAGTTGAACATCGTCGAACTGCCGATGCCCGAGCCGGTTTACCATGACGGCCAGCGTTTACCGGCTTCCTATGCGAACTTTTATATCGCGAATAGTTCAGTGATCGTTCCAACCTACCGTTGCGCAAATGATGACAGGGCATTAACGATATTGGAGTCGTGCTTCCGTGACAGAAAAGTTATCGGCATCGATTCAACTGATATCATCTGGGGCCTTGGCAGTTTTCATTGCCTTAGCCAGCAGGAACCGTTTGTTTAGCTAAAAGCAGAAAGACCAAAGCTGAAAGCTTTTTGATGAAATGGCTTTTTGCCTTCTGCTTTCAGCGTTTCACCGACCATACCCCATTCCTTACCGACTTTCAAACGCATATCACCAACATTCGATTGCAGGCGTCTTAATACAGGTATAGCTTTGGGTAGAATTAATTACCAAAGCAATGAAAACTATGGAATGTCAAAGCACCAATCACAACAGGGTTTACCTGGGTGCACTGATCGTGCTGGCAGGCGGTGTTCTGCTGCTGGATCAGTTGAATATGGTTTATATCCCGGATTGGCTGTTTAACTGGCCGGTCATACTCATATTGATAGGCATTTACAGCGGCATCAAGCACAATTTCAGCAATTTCGCATGGCTGGTGTGGATATTTATCGGCGGTATATTCCTCGCCGACGACGCCATGCCCGGTCAGCGAATCGACGATTTCGCCTGGCCGGCAGGATTGATAATTTTGGGTGGGTATCTTATCGTAAGGAAAAGCTTTCAACGGAGAATTTAACTTATTATTGATTAAATAAAAAAGGGGGTGCCAGGCGCCCCCTTTTTTATTTAATAGTACACCCAAGCGGAATGATTATCCGGCAGGCATAAAAATTCGATCTGTTTTTCACCGACGATTTTCACGCGCTTACCGACTTACGCTGCAAAGTCGCCAATATTTGATAGGTTCGCCTTAAATATTACCTTAGTTTTGGCTAATATTAATTTTCGACATAGAAGACAATGGACAACAATATAAATGATATCAATTACCAGAATAAGCCGCGCAACAACGGGAAGGTGCTGATAGGCATGGTGCTGCTTTTTATTGGTGGTGTGCTGCTGCTGCGTGAGTTCACTTATTTTAACATACCCGGCTGGATATGGGGGTGGGGCACATGGCTCATGATCTGGGGCCTTTGGTCGGGCAGCCGCCACAATTTTCAGAATTCAGTTTGGATCATTCTTTTCTTTTTAGGCGCGGCTATAACGCTGAACGACGCGATACCCGGACTGCACATCGGTAACCTTATTTGGCCTGCAGCCATCATTGTGATAGGTATATGGATCATCATGAGGCGCAACACCACCTGGGATAAGGAAAAGTGGGATAAAAAATGGGCGCGAAAGATGGATAAGGACAAATGGAGGAAAGACTGGGAGGCGGATTGGAAACAAAAATTCCATTCCAGTCATAACATCCCGCAACCGCCGGCTGATCAACCCGCTGAAGGCGCAGATCCCAACGTTCCGCCGGTACCGCCACAGAATTTTTCCGCTGATGATTTCCTGGATGCAACCTCTGTTTTTGGCGGAGTGAAAAAAACCATCCTTTCAAAGAGTTTCAAAGGCGGCGAGATCGTGAACGTTTTCGGCGGCGCCGAGATCGACTTCTCCATGGCTGATATCGAGGGCAAAGTGGTGATCGACATCACTCAAATATTCGGGGGCACCAAGATCATTGTCCCGCCGCACTGGCAAGTTGTATCTAACCTGTCGGCTGTTTTCGCAGGGGTAGATGACAAGCGCCTGAGGAAAACCGGCTCGGGCGATCCCAACAAAGTGTTGGTACTTGAAGGTATATCCATCTTCGCCGGCATCGACATCCGCAGCTTTTAATAATAGCTAACAGATATGAACTGGTACGTAGCAAAAATAGTTTTCAGGATAATGAGTGGCGATGGAAACCATTGCGCTCAATTCGACGAGCAATTGCGCCTGGTAAGCGCGGAAGATGAATGCCAGGCTTTTGAAAAAGCCTACAACATTGGCTGCCTGAACCAGGATAGCTTTACCAATAATCGCAATGAGCCGGTGAAGTGGGAATTCGTCGATGTAGCCGAGCTAAACGCATTGGATTCGTTGGCCGACGGCACCGAGCTTTATTACCAGATACATGAAGCGCCCGATCCGGATCTATACATGGTCTGGGCGCACCATAAATCATCATTAATAGGAATAAAAAACTAAAAGTATACGTTTTGGCCGCAAGTACGCATACTATATTCTCAAGGATACGCATCGCATTTATTGTCGGGGGGCTCGTTTGGGCCGCCCTTTTGACGTATGTTGTGCACAGTTTCGGTTTCACCTGGTACATTGCGTTTACGGACGGCAGCATTTGCACCCTGCTGCTCGGCGCAGCCTGCTGGCTCATCAATAACAACCTGCGTTATTACCAACCCGGCAAAGGCAGCTATATCAACCTGTTCTTCTGGTGCCTGGCATTGACGGCAGCTGCCACTTTCGGATCGAGATGGGTACTACCGTACATAGTCAATAATAAGATATATGTCGATTTTCTTGCGCAATCGCTTACCATACGCTTTTTTACCAACTACCTGGCCATAGGCTGGATGGCATTGATCAGCATGATATGGTACTCTCAGCAGGATCAGAAAGAAAACGAAAAGCGCAAAGCCGAAGCCGAAAAACTGGCCCGTGATGCAGAGTTGTACAACCTGCGACAGCAGTTACAGCCGCACTTTTTGTTCAATAGCCTGAACTCCATCAATGCGCTTATTGGTTTTAAACCGGACGAAGCGCGGAAAATGATACACCAGCTATCCGATTTCCTGCGCGGGACGTTGAAGAAAGATGACCAGCAATTGGTGCCGCTTACCGAAGAACTGGCGCATTTGCAATTGTACCTGGATATCGAGAAAGTGCGCTTTGGTCACCGTTTGCAGACCGAGGTCAGTTGTGACGACCATTGCGGCGAGGCCAAATTGCCCCCGATGCTCTTGCAGCCCATCGTAGAAAACGCTATAAAGTTCGGTTTATATGACACTACTGACAGCGTGACGGTTAGCATCCGCGGCGAGGTGGACGACAACTATTTGGTATTAATGGTGCAAAACCCATACGACCCGAAAACAGCCAAACCACGCAAAGGCACAGGCTTTGGCTTGAGTGGTGTGCAACGCCGGCTTTATTTGCTTTTTGCCCGAACCGACCTGATTGAAACTTACGCAGATGATAATATCTTTACAACCATTATCAAAGTCCCGCAAATATGAAACGAGTATTAGTTATTGATGATGAACCTTTGGCCCGGATGGTCGTTTTGGAATATTTGCAGGATTTTAAGGACCAGATAGAGGTTTTACAGGAATGTAATGACGGTTTCGAGGGGCTAAAAGCCATCCAGCAGTACCAACCTGACCTGATCTTCCTCGATGTACAAATGCCGAAGATCAACGGCTTTGAAATGCTGGAGCTGGTGGATAATCCTCCGGCGGTGATCTTTACAACCGCTTTTGACGAATATGCGATCAAAGCTTTTGAAGCGCATGCCACCGATTATTTGTTAAAGCCTTTTAATAAAGAACGTTTTCATAAAGCCGTAGAAAAGTTTCTGTCACAGGCTCCGGCCGCAGGGCAACCGGCAAAGCATACCGAGGCCCTGCTGGAAGCTGCCTCACAATCACCCGGCCAGCACGAGCGCATTGTGGTAAAGACAGGCACCAAAGTAAAGATCATCCCGGTAAGCGACGTGGAGTACCTGGAGGCTGACGACGATTATGTAAGCGTTCATACACCAGAAGGCTCATTCCTGAAAAATAAGACCATGGGCTTTTTCGAGCAAACGCTTGATCCATCGCAGTTTGTTCGTGTGCACCGTTCCTTCATCATCAAAATTCAAAATATCACCCGCATCGACCCGTACGAGAAGGACGCGCATATTGCTATTCTGAAATCGGGCGCAAAGATACCGGTGAGTAAAACCGGGTATGCGAAGCTAAAGCAGGTGCTAGGGATTTGATTTCGGATATCGGATTTTCGATTTCGGATTTGTAAGATAGATATTTCACGATCTTCTGTGCCAATCTCACCAATCCGAATACACCAAACAATTGATGGAGATAGCGTTGCGTTTTAGAATCAAATCTAAATCGCAAACCTATGCCCAAGTCACTTTTTATCCTGATTATTCGGTTATTAATTGCTGTTCATCCAAGGCCGTATATCCCTGACAGCGCCCGTGCTGCAAATGTCCGCGCAAAAGTGTGGCCGCAATTACAAAAGGACCTTAAGGCGGCTGGGTTAAGAGGCGACCAGCCCATCTTCATCCGAATGTTCAAAGAACCCGGCATATTGGAATTGTGGGTAAAATCGGGTAAAGCATATAAACTGTTCAGACAATATATTATTTGTTTTTACTCCGGCGGCCTGGGCACTAAAACCAGGGAAAGGGATGGCAAATGTCCGGAAGGTTACTACACCATAAAGCCTGGCCAGCTCAACCCGGTGAGTACTTATCATTTAGCAATGAATGTGGGCTATCCAAATGCCTATGATCAGCAGCGCGGCTATACGGGCAACGAGATCATGATCCACGGCAATTGCGTTTCCATTGGCTGCTATGCCATGACCGATCCGAAAATCGAAGAGATTTACACAATGGTTTACGAAGCCTTCCAACGCGGGCAAAGATCGGTTGAGGTGAATATTTTCCCATTCAAACTGACCAATGCCAATATCGATAAGTATTCTAATTATTCATACGTTGCATTTTGGGAGCACCTAAAGCCGGGCTATGATATTTTTGAGCAAACGCATGTACCGCCTGTTGTGACGGTGGTGAATGGGAATTATGTGTTTGGGACATCCAGGTAGAGACGTATAATTATGCGTCTCTACGGTAGTAATAATATTTTCCACGCCTCTTCCACCTTTCCTTCATCCAATAATTGCTTGGCTTTCAGATGCAACTGAGTCTCGCGCGTACGATTGTCGCCGATGGTAGCATCCAGTATTTCTTTGATCTCCAGCGATTGGCTATAGACTTCTATCTCATCATCTGTGGGCATGGCCGTCGCGTTACCTAATTGTCCAAGGTTGTTACCAGTGAGAATGGTTGAATTACGAATGGAAAAAGGAATGGCGTCAACCCCAATACCGATATGCCTGTTGGGCTTTGCTACTTTGAATAAATTTTCTTGATTCACACGGGCGTACCAGTCGCCGCCAAGACGTGCTACCAGGTCGAGCTTCTGCTGGTCGATCTTGTTTTCGGCATCCATTATCGCTTCGCTAATGTGCATGAGTTTGATCTCGGCAAGTATCAAATTTCCTGCACCATGACCTTCACCCAAAGAGATTACTTCCTGAACCACGCATTCAAACTGAACAGGAGATTCAGCGACACGCGGTGGCTTAACTATTTCTGAAGGCACCGGCGTAAAGCCTGCCTTAACAAATTCATTCACTCCTTTGGGATATTCCACGCTGGCCAGGGAGGTTTGCTGAACCATATCATAGGTGACTATGTTAATTACACATTCGGGTACCTCATGAATATTTTCAAGTGTGTGTTTGGTTGTCGCATCTCTCACTCTCCTCGATGGCGAAAAGACACATACCGGCGGACTGGTGCTGAACAGGTTGAAAAAGCTGAAAGGGCTCAGGTTCACATTGCCGTCCTTATCCACCGTCGAAGCAAAACAAATGGGGCGTGGTGCAATGGCGTATTGCAGGTAGTTTTGGAGTTCGACGGGGGTGAGATCGGATGTTTTTAGTGTCAGCATTACATCTTTTTCAAAGCCAAAATCGAAAAATCAGACTCTGCTTTTTTGACCACATTACTCAAAACACCCAGGCCAGTTACTTCCATTTCCACCAGATCATTGGGCTGAAGCCATTGAGGCTGATAATTGGGATCATTTAATAAACCAGTGCCGTTCAATTCCAAAAAGCATCCAGTACCTACAGTACCAGACCCTATCACATCCCCCGGCAGCACATCGCAGCCATAAGCGCAGCGCTCAATGATCTCGGCGAAGGTCCAATCCATATCGGCCATATTACCATTAGAAACTTCCTTGCCATTCACGAAGCATTTCATGTTCAGGTTGTACGCATTACCGGTATGGCCATCTTTCGGGGTGATCTTATATTGCTTTAACTCATCGGGTGTTACCAGCCAGGGGCCGATCACGGTCGAAAAATCTTTGCCTTTAGCCGGACCCAGATTGAGCATCATCTCTTCCATTTGGAGGGTGCGTGCGCTCATATCGTTCATGATCATATAGCCTGCGATATAATTATCAGCTTCCGAGGCCCGAATATTTCTGCCTCTTTTGTTCAGCGCAACTGCAACTTCCAGCTCAAAATCCAGCTTTTCAAAATGATCCGGCATGCATTCGATCTCGCCGACACCCTGGATCGCATTATGATTTGTGAAATAGAATATCGGGTATTGATCAAACTGGGGGATCATTTCGGCCTTGCGGTTTCTGCGGGCAGCGGCCACATGCTGGCGGAAAGCATACCCGTCACGGCATGAGGTTGGGTGCGGTACCGGCGCCAGCAACTCGAAAAATAGTTCTTGCTTAGCTGCCATCTTTCCTGAAATAATATCTTCATTCACCCTCCGGGCCCTGTCCATCAATTCATCACCTCCCCATAAGAAATCATTCATATTATCGGGGATCAGCTTATGGCACGACTGCAGGTTGTAAATATGTCCATTGGCATAAATGCCAAGATGCTCCCTGTCTTCAGTCTTGTAGGATACTAATTTCATATTCGGTCAATTGGTGGTCAAAGCTAATTAATTTAGGTCATAATCAGTCTTTCGGGCTTCCGGACTTATGCGGACTTTCGGACTTATAATACTATGCTTGCATATTAAATAAATCCGGTATAACTTTGCATAAATGTTACGCATACAGTGTCATTTTCTATTTTCCCTGGGCCTCACATCGATGAGTGATGCTTCTTCTTTCAGGGATGCCGTGCTTGCCAGAATCGTTCTTGCGCAATACTGAGTTTTTGTTGAAATGTTGTAAAGTTTTAAAGTTGAAATGTTGTTAAACGCTTAACTTTAAAACTATCACCGTTTTACTATCGTTTTCAATGTAATGCTAAAATGCTATGATCTAAACCCGATTTAACTTTACAACATTTCAACATTACAACCTTCAAACAAAAGAAAAAAGACCATGCCCGTTTATCATAAATCAGGAAATATCCCGCCAAAGCGGCACACTCAATTCCGTAAACCCGACGGCTCGTTATATGCTGAAGAACTGGTATCCACCGAGGGCTTTTCGAGCTTGTATTCGCTGGTGTATCACTGTTATCCGCCTACTATCGTCAAAAAGCTGGGCGAACCTTATTCCGTTGAGCCGAAAATTGCCCGTGAAAAACACCTGAAACATACCAGCCTGATCGGTTTTAAGATAGAGCCGGAAGACGATTATCTCAAAAGCCGTAAGGCCGTGTTGGTGAACAGCGACCTGCATATTTCACTGGCCGCACCGCGGAAGTCGATGACCGACTATTTTTACAAGAACAGCCAGGCCGACGAGGTGATCTTTGTGCATGTAGGCACAGGCACTTTGAAAACCGGCTATGGCAATATCGAATTTGAATACGGCGACTACCTGATCGTTCCGCGAGGGACCATTTACCAGGTGGAATTTGACGGTGAAGATAACCGCCTGTTCATCGTGGAAAGCTTCAGCCCGATACGCTCGCCGAAGAAATACTTAAACCAATACGGTCAATTGATGGAGCATTCGCCCTATTGCGAGCGCGACCTTAAACTACCTGAAAACCTGGAAACGCACGACGAGCACGGTGATTTTAAGATCCTCATCAAAAAGCAGGGGCTGATCTATCCATATATTTATGGAACTCATCCTTTCGATTTCGTTGGCTGGGATGGCTTTCACTATCCTTACGGGTTTTCGATCCACAATTTTGAGCCGATCACCGGCAGATTGCACCAGCCACCTCCGGTGCACCAAACGTTCGAGGGGCACAATTTCGTGATCTGCTCATTTGTACCCAGGAAATATGATTACCACCCGCTTTCGATACCGGCGCCGTACAACCACAGTAATGTGGACAGCGACGAGGTGTTGTATTACGTGGATGGCGATTTCATGAGCCGCAAAAGCGTGGTAAAAGGGCAAATCACCCTGCACCCGGGCGGCATTCCGCACGGCCCGCATCCCGGCACGGTAGAAAAATCCATCGGTAAGGAATCGACAGATGAACTGGCGGTGATGATCGACCCGTTCAGACCTTTGATGCTGACGGAAGACGCGATCAAAATTGAGGATGAGAATTATTATAAGAGTTGGGCTTCAGAATAAGCCCCACCCAACCCTTTCCAAAGGAGAGGGTTTTTAAAACACAAAAAATGGGAACACAAACTTTAGATAAACAACCAAAAACAACAGACTTCCTGCCGCTGAACGGTACGGATTACGTTGAATTTTACGTGGGCAACGCCAAACAGGCTGCGCATTTTTATAAAACTGCCTTCGGCTTCCAAAGCCTGGCTTATGCAGGGCCGGAAACGGGGGTGAGAGATCGTGCATCGTACGTGCTGATGCAGGATAAAATACGACTGGTACTAACAACGCCTTTGCATTCTGATCATCCTATAGCCGAACATATCAAAAAACACGGCGACGGTGTGAAAGTGCTTGCTCTTTGGGTAGATGATGCCTATGATGCTTTTGAGCAAACCACCGCGCGGGGCGCCGAGCCTTTCCAGCAGCCGCAAACGCTGAAAGATGAGCATGGGGAAGTGCGCACCAGCGGCATCAGGCTTTATGGCGAAACCGTTCACCTTTTTGTCGAACGTAAAAACTATAAGGGGATCTTCTTACCTGGCTACCAGGAATGGAAATCAGATTACAATCCAAACCCGGCAGGCCTGAAATATGTCGACCATTGTGTAGGCAATGTCGGTTGGCATAAAATGAACGAATGGGTTCATTTTTACGAGGAAGTGATGGGCTTTAAGAACATCCTCAGCTTCGACGATAAAATGATCTCAACTGAATACTCGGCCCTTATGAGCAAGGTAATGAGTAACGGCAACGGTTATGTCAAATTCCCGATCAACGAGCCGGCCGAGGGCAAGAAAAAATCACAGATAGAGGAATACCTGGAGTTTTACGAGGGTGAGGGCGTTCAGCACCTTGCTTTGGCGACAGATCATATTGTTGAGACAGTTGCCGAATTAAAGAATCGCGGTGTTGAATTCTTACACGTGCCTACAACTTATTATGACGACCTGCTTGATCGTGTGGGACATATAGATGAAGATTTGGGGCCGTTAAAAGAACTTGGTATCCTTGTTGACCGCGATGATGAGGGCTACCTTTTACAAATATTCACCAAACCGCTTGAGGACCGCCCAACGGTGTTTTTCGAGATCATCCAGCGCAAAGGCGCCCGTTCTTTCGGCGCGGGCAATTTTAAGGCATTATTCGAAGCGATAGAACATGAACAGGAATTGAGAGGGAATCTGTAGCAGATTTCGGATTTAGTTGAGCCGGGCAATGCCCGGCTTTTTTGTTTTAAATTGGCCCAGTGAACTTATCCGAAATTATCGAGCTTTTAAAAGAAATGTCCAATGCCAAACATCGCGATGGCATGGCCCGCTTTGGCATTGACAATGCGCAGGCACTGGGCATACCTGTGCCTCAGCTACGGAAAATAGCTAACCGGGTCAAAACTAATCAGCAGCTTTCACTTGAGCTTTGGGAAAGTCCTATTCACGAATGCAAGATACTTGCCGCGATGATCGGCGACCCGAAACAGGTAACGCCAGAGCAAATGGACAAGTGGGTGAGCGAATTTTATTCCTGGGATATTTGTGACGGCGCCTGCGGCAGCCTGTTCGACCGGACGCCGTTTGCCGTTGAAAAAGCATTGGAATATAGCTCGTCCGAGCACGAATTTGTTAAGCGGGCGGGCTTTGTGTTGATGGCTGAAATGGCCGTGCACAATAAAAAAGCGGGCGACCACGTATTTATCCAATTCTTCCCCATAATAGAAAGAGAAGCCTGGGATAACCGGAACTTTGTAAAAAAGGCCATCAACTGGGCGCTGCGACAGATAGGCAAACGCAACAAATCGCTTCTGCCAATGGCTATTGATACCGCCAGGCGCATCCGGCAACAGGACAGCAAAGCCGCAAGTTGGATCGCTTCAAACGCACTTGCAGAACTTCAGAAACGACTGTGATCTGTTCGATATAATCGGGCTGAAAGAGGTATATTTATACCCTTAATTGATCCGATTAAACCATGACCAAGAACATTTTAACAGCGTTGCTGTTATTGATCTGCTCCGGTTGCCTGGCGCAGTCTAACAATCCCCTATATGATGCCGAATTAGCCAAAAAATTAGGCGCCGATGACTACGGCATGAAGACCTATGTGATGGCGTTTTTGAAAACTGGACCGAACAGACCGAAAGACTCCGTTGCGAGGGACGAACTGCAAAAAGCCCATTTAAAAAACATCACCCGCCTGGCCGAAGAAGGCAAACTGATCGTGGCTGGTCCGTTTTTGGACAACCAGGATATACGCGGCATTTTCATCTTCAATGTGAGTTCGGTTGAGGAGGCAAAAAAGCTGACAGAAACCGACCCGGCGGTGAGGTCTGGTTCACTGTTGATGGAGTTGCATCCCTGGTACGGCTCAGCCGGACTTGTGGAGGCGTTTAAACTTCACAAAAAGGTGGAGAAAAAGAGCGTTGCCGACTAATTCCCGGCTGTTACCCGACCTCAATAAAAGATTGCTAAAAAGCAAGATATGGCATTTTTTTAAAGCAATATCAGCCATAAGCCCTTTATTATGTCGAAAGTTATATTAATTCTATCGGTAAAATCATGCTATATGTCGAAACCATGCGGCCGTTTCGTCAAATTCTTGTTCATTTAAAATTCGTTTTTGATTGACTCTACCTATACAATAATCACTTTGATCGAAAATTTTTGATAATAATTAAACAAGCAAAACAGAAAGTTAAATAGTTGAAAGTCATGGGAAAATTATTTCCCACATTACCCATTCTCAGAATTTTCAAGCCCTTGCAAGTGTCATTTTTACATAACTTCCGCAGCTATTTTTCCGTACAATAAGGGATTGTTAATGAAGAAAATATAAACGGCACTTAAAACCGGCGATTTTGCTTTGAAAAAGGATGGTCTTTGATTTGCAATGACAAGCGGGATAAGTGTACCCGATTGGGGCGTATATCCACATAGAACTAATTAATTAACGAATTGACAACCACCATAGATAATTTCTGTGATCAAAAACTAACATGAGCGTCACTGAAGGGGATAAATTTTCTTATGATGGTGATTTCCATTTGACCCATATTATAAACAATATCAATACGGGTATATGGGAATATAATATCAGCTCGAAAGAGGTGAAATGGTCGCCGGGCTTTTACAACCTGCTTGGTTATGAACTGAGCGAAATACCCCCTTCATACGATTTCTTTTTTGAGAACCTGCTCTATTACGAAGATAAGCCATTATTCCTAAGGTCTATCAACCGCCATTTCCAGGAAGCGCCGGAAACCATCAGGGTCAGGCTGCTCACAAAGGAATCAGGCTTCCGTTGGTTCGAAAGCACCGCTAAACGGTGGGATGACGACGGCGTCCCAAAAATAACCGGCTCGATCGTCGACATACAAAATCACAGGCGGCTGGAACTGGATTCCACGCGCAATGACTTCATTTTCACCGAAACCATCAAAATAGCAAAGGTCGGAGGCTGGGAGATCGATGTGCGCAGCATGACCTTTTCACTTACCCGTGAAGCTTACGACATCTATGAACTGCAGGAATCAGTGAAATTAAGCATTGATGAAGCAGTAAGCTTTTTCGAGCCCGACCACAGGAAGGTACTCGCGAATGCTATTGACAAGATCGTCAAATACTCGCAGCCTTTTGACCTGGAACTACAATTCCGCACGGCCCGCAACAACAGTATTTGGCTGCGCGCACGCGGTGTGGCGGTAATTGACGATTATGGGAAATGCGTTACGGTACGTGGTATATTCCAGAACATTGACTACGTCAAAAAGAAAGAGCTCGAGGTACATGAAGCCGTAGACCTGCTGAGCGACCAGAACAAGCGCCTGCAGAACTTTGCCTATATCGTTTCGCACAACCTGCGCTCGCATACCGGCAACCTGAATTTCATGGTACAGCTTTTCGAGCAGACGGACGTTGAAGACGACCGCAAAGAAATTTTCTCACATATCAAATCGATCAGCAACAGTTTGAACACAACGATCGAGCACCTGAGCGAGATCGTCAAGATACAATCAGAGATTGCCAAAGAAAGGAAGAAGCTCATTTTAGAAGATACGCTGAAAACCGTACTGATGGCGCTTGAAGGTAATATCAAATCCTCAGGGGCCAAGATCGAATACGATTTCAGGGACTGCACCGAGGTTTATTATATACCGGCTTACCTGGAAAGTATTTTCCAGAACCTTGTTACCAATGCGATCAAATACAGGCACCCCGACAGAAAACCGGTGATCAGGATCCGCTCATATAAGATCAGGCACCATGTTTATCTCGAATTCGAGGACAATGGCCTGGGTATCGACCTGGACAGATACGGCGATTCGGTATTCGGTATGTACAAAACCTTCCATCATAACCCCGATGCCAAAGGTATCGGCCTCTTCATGACGCGCAACCAGGTAGAAGCCTTAGGCGGTACTATCGAAATCGACAGCGAGGTGAATAAAGGGACGAAGTTTACGATTAAGTTGATTTAGTCAGTAGTGAATGGTCAATGGTGAATAGTCAATTCGAACAACCCATCATAATATTCACCATTGACCATTTACCATTCACAACTCCACATAACTCTCCAGTATCTTAAACCCATTGACAGTGATCAGATCAACCTTGCCTGAGGTGTTTGGCACCAGGATACATTCACCCATTTTCACCGTATGCTGGCCGCCCTGGCATTCGATAACGTAATTCCCTTCAAGACATACATGGATCACAAATGAATCAAGATGCGAATAATCCCTTTGCACACTCTCGCTGTAATCCATCACATTGGTGGTGAAATACGGGCACTTTACCAGGCGAACAGCCTCGTTCTTCTGAGGGTGGTATTTGGTCTTATATTCGGGGTAGAAATTATAGTCGATGGCATCAACGGCTTCTTCGGTGTGCAGCTCGCGCTTTTTGCCCTTATCGTCAACCCTGTCAAAGTCATAGATACGATAAGTGATATCTGAAGTTTGCTGTATCTCGGCGATAAGCAAGCCCTTGCCGATGGTATGCACTCTGCCGGCCGGTAAAAAGAATACATCGCCCGCGTGAACATCCTCGCGGTTCAGTATGTCCATAATGTGGCCGCTGTTCAGTTTATCCAGGTATATCTGCTCGTTAACCTGCTGATTGAAGCCAGAGATCAATGTCGAGCCCTCATCAGCTTCTATCACATACCACATTTCAGTTTTACCAAATGAATTGTGGCGTTCTTTAGCCAGTTCGTCATTGGGGTGAACCTGGATAGAGAGATCATCATTGGCATCGATGAATTTTACCAGCAAGGGGAATGTATTATCGAAATGGTTATATACCTTTTTGCCCACCAGATGATCCTTATACTTTTCAAGCAGTTCGGCGAGCGATTGCCCTTCCAGTGGGCCTTCCGCCACCACGGAAACATCTGATTTTACGCCCGATACCTCCCAGGTTTCGCCGCAATTGGGCAGGTCGCCGAAGTCCTTATTCAGATAGGTTTTTATCTTCTGACCGCCCCAGATCTTGTCTTTATAGATGGTTTTGAATTTTAAAGGATAGAGTGTAGACATGCAATTGTAATTTGAGCCTAAGTTAAAATTAAAACGTTAATGAAAATATAACTTAGGTTAATGCCGCTTGTTTTCACAATATTTTGATATTTTACGTTAGCTATATACAGCAAAAATTAATTGTTGCTAAAATCCAAAATGACAATTAAATGTCACGGATGTCAAATTAACACCCCTATATTTGCCTAACGCTGTTAGATATATTTACGGAGGTAAGATTAAAAATGGCAAGCAAAGACAGGATCATGCGGTTAAAAGAAGACAACAGGAAAAATATCCTGATGGCCTCGCTTGATATTGTGAAAGAGGAAGGCTGGCAAGCGCTAAGCATGCGCAAGATAGCAGATAGGATAGAATATACCGCACCGGTCATATACGAATATTTTGACAACAAGGAAGCGATAGTGCTCGAACTGACCCGTAAGGGCTTTTGGATCCTAAGCCGCGATATGAGGGTCGCCAAAGAGCAGCGTAGCTCGCCGGAAGAACAGCTTGAGGCCATGTGGTTAGCTTACTGGAATTTTGCCTTCGCGCATAAAGAATTGTACCAGGTAATGTTTGGCGTGCAAACTAACTGTGTATGTGCGATGATGGACAAGCTGCCCGAGGCTGAAGAACCCTGGGACCTGGTAACTGCCTCTATCCGCGAATTGATGGGCATCAAGGATATTGAATCTGATATTATCTGTACAAAGTATTATACATTCTGGTCCGTTGTGCACGGGCTGATCTCTATCAATATTCTGAGCCGCGGTTCATCAGACGACATTAACCGGCAGGTACTAAAAGATGCCATCAGTGGTATTATCCGCTCCTTAAAGAGCTAATTTTTTTCCGCAGACTATTTAGGTGTTAAATAATTTAACACTGTTCATTAAATTAAAAACAAAATCAACAAATAATAAAGTACCATGAAAAATCCATCATTATTCTATCTTTCTAACAGTGTTAAAAAACTTAACATTGTTCTAACAATTTATTTAGGTTTGCTGCTATTACTTATCTATAGCTGCTCATCAAGCCCGGCAGCTACGCAAGCTGCGCCTCCGGCGCCTTCATTACCAGTGGCGGCAATTACCGCCGGCAATGACACTACTTACCAGGAATACCCTGCATCTGTCGAAGGCACTGTTGACGTTGAAGTGCGCCCGCAGGTAAGCGGTACGCTGGATAAAGTGTTCGTTGACGAAGGCTCCTTTGTAAAAGCAGGCGAACCTTTGTTCAAGATCAACGATCAGCCTTACCGCGCTGCGTTAAACAACGCTGTTGCGAGCGAACATGCCGCAGAAAGCGCTGCCGCGAATGCACAGTTGGAGGTTGACAAATTAACTCCGCTGGTGCAAAATAAAGTAGTTTCAGATTACCAGCTGAAAAGTGCGCAGGCAGCATATGCCGTCGCCAAAGCCAATATCGAGCAGGCAAAAGCCAATGTTTCCACTGCACAGATCAACCTGGGCTATACCTTAATAAAAGCGCCGGTGAACGGTTATATCGGCAGGCTCATCAAAAAACAGGGAAGCCTTGTCGGCCCCGCAGATCCGCAGGCGCTGACCCAATTATCCGACGTGCATGATGTGCATGTTTATTTCTCACTGAGCGAACAGGATTTTGTAAGCTTCAAGGAACAATACCCGGGTTCTACTTTAAAAGATAAACTGAAGCATGTGCCATCGGTATGCCTGCTGCTGGCTGATAACAGCGTTTATCCAAAGGAAGGCAAGATCGATATGATCGACGGTCAGTTTGATAAAACCACCGGTGCTATTTCGCTCAGGGCGACCTTCGATAATCCACAGGGCCTGTTGCGCTCGGGCAATACGGGTAAGGTACGCCTTGGTTTGCAGCATAAGGATGTGCTGAAAGTACCCCAGTCGGCTACGCTCGAAGTACAGGACAAGGTGTTTGTATTCGCCCTGGCCGACAGTAATAAGGTTAAAAAACGTGTGATCAGTATCGTGGGCAAAAGCGGTAATGATTATTTGGTTAAAGACGGCCTTAAACAGGGCGACCAGATCGTATTGAGCGGTTTTGATCATTTACAGGAAGGTACAGTGATACATCCTGAAAAGACTGCCGACAAGATAGCAGCAAACTGATTGTTTCAACTAAACTTCTGATTATGTTACGAAAATTCATACAGAGACCGGTACTGGCTACCGTTATCTCCATCATACTGGTCATACTCGGCGTCATTGGATTGACCAGGCTGCCCTTGCAGCAATTCCCCGACATAGCGCCTCCATCGGTGCTGGTGACTGCCATTTACCCAGGCGCAAATGCCGAAACAGTATTGCGTTCAGTAGCGCCGTCGCTCGAAGAATCGATCAACGGGGTTGAAAATATGACCTACATGAGCTCGACCGCCAGTAACGACGGCACCCTGGCCATTACGGTTTATTTCAAATTGGGTACGGATCCCGACAAGGCTGCAGTGAACGTACAAAACCGCGTTGCACAGGCCACCAGCCAGCTGCCCGCCGAAGTGGTGCAGCAGGGTGTTACCACGGCCAAACAGGAAAACAGTTTCATCATGGCTATTGGCATGTATACCGAGGATGAAAAAAAATTTGACGAGACTTTTCTGGCCAACTATGCGCAGATCAATATTATACCCGAGCTTAAACGTATTCCGGGCGTGGGCTCGGCAGCTATTTTTGGCGGTATCAAAGATTACTCTATGCGCGTATGGCTAAACCCGACGCAAATGGAGGCTTATCATATTACTCCAACCGAGGTATTTGCTGCTATACAGGATAAAAGCCTTGAGGCCGCCCCCGGTCGTTTTGGCGAACGCAGCAAGGAAACATTTGAGTATGTGATCAAATACAAGGGCAAGCTGGCTAAACCGGAAGAATATGAAAATATCCCGATTCGCTCTAATCCGGATGGTTCGGTTTTGCGTCTGAAAGATGTGGCCAAAGTTGAACTGGGAGCATACTCTTATACCAGCATCACTCGTTTGAACGGCAAAAAAGGCATCGGTTTCGGCGTGATCCAGCTATCGGGTTCAAATGCCAACCAAATACAGATCGCCATCAATAACCTGATGGCCAAGGCGTCGAAGGATTTTCCCGACGGTGTTAAATACAACATCTTTTACAGCACCAAGATCGCGCTCGATGAGTCGATCAACCAGGTTCTGCATACCTTGATAGAGGCATTTATATTGGTGTTCCTGGTGGTATTTATCTTCCTCCAGGATTTCAGATCGACGCTGATACCGGCCATCGCCGTGCCGGTGGCCATCATCGGCACCTTCTTTTTCATGTCGGTATTTGGCTTTTCCATCAACCTGCTTACACTGTTTGCGCTGGTATTGGCCATTGGTATAGTGGTTGACGACGCCATTGTGGTTGTCGAGGCTGTGCATGCCAAAATGGAGCATAGGCATCTTGGGCCAAAGCCGGCCACGCTCGAAGCTATGCACGAGATTACCGGGGCGCTGATCTCTATCACGCTGGTAATGGCAGCGGTGTTCCTGCCGGTAGGCTTCCTCGAAGGCTCGACGGGTGTATTTTATCGCCAGTTTGCCTTTACCATGGCTATCGCCATCATTATATCGGCTTTGAATGCATTAACGTTAAGCCCGGCCCTGGCTGCTTTGTTCCTGAAAAAACTTCATACGGATGAAGAAGAGGCCCCGGTTAAAACCAGCTTCAAGAAACGCTTCTTTGCAGGTTTCAATGCCAGCTTTAACACGCTTTCAAACCGTTACACCGGCGGCCTGAAATTTCTGACAAAAAACAAATGGATTGCCATGGCGGGTTTAGGCGTCATCACACTGGCTACAGTGTGGATGGTAAGGACCACCAAAACCGGCTTTATCCCGACCGAGGATCAGGGCTTCATCGCCATCGCGGTATCCACTCCTTCGGGAACTTCGCTGAACGGCACATCAAAAGTGATGGAACAGGCTGAAAATATGGTAGGCAAATTGCCCGCCGCCAGGTTTGTTACCTCGGTACCGGGCTTCAACCTGCTGACCAAATCGAACAGCCCTTCATCGGCTATCTTTTTCGTGCTGCTCAGGAAGCCCGAAGAACGCGGACAGGTTAAAAATATCAACGCGATCATGGATCAGATACGAGGCGGTCTGAATAATGTACACGGAGCCACTTTCTTTGTGTTCAGCTTCCCCACGGTACCGGGTTTCAGCAATGTCGAGGCGCTTGATTTTGTGTTACAGGATAAAACCAGCGGCAAGCTGGACAAATTCAGCGGCGTAGCCAATAATTTCATAGGTGAGCTAATGAAAAAACCTGCTGTAGCTTATGCATTCACCTCATTCAAAGCCGACTATCCGCAATTGCAGCTGGAAGTTGATGACGACAAGGCTAACCAACTGGGCGTAAGCGTTAAAGACATTCTACAAACCATGCAGGTGTATTTCGGCAGTGCACAGGCATCGGACTTTAACCGCTTTGGGAAATACTACAGGGTCATGGTTCAGGCTGATGTAACCGACCGTGCCGATCCTTCGTCGATAGACAAAGTATTCGTAAAGAACAGCAAAGGCGAGATGGTACCCATCAATACGCTCGTGAAACTGACACGTGTCTACGGTTCCGAAACGGCATCGCGTTACAATTTGTTCAATTCCATCGAGATCAATGCTATTCCGAAACCGGGCTACAGTTCGGGAGAGGCCATCAAAGCGATTGAAGAAACCGCTAAAGAGCAATTACCTTTAGGCTATACCTATGATTTTACCGGTCAAACCCGCGAGGAAATATCCTCCAACGGTCAGTCGACCATCGTATTTCTGCTGTGCCTGGTGTTCGTTTACTTCCTGTTATCGGCACAATATGAAAGCTATATCCTGCCGTTTGCGGTTATTCTGTCGATACCCACAGGCGTGCTTGGCGTGTTCATCGCCATTGGGCTGAATGGTATCGAAAACAACATTTACGTGCAGGTGGCCCTCATCATGCTGATCGGTCTGCTGGCTAAAAACGCCATCCTGATCGTTGAATTTGCCGTACAGCGGCGAAAGGCGGGGTTATCCCTCATTTCCGCAGCTATCGAAGCGGCCAAACTGCGGTTGCGGCCTATCATCATGACGTCGCTTGCCTTTGTATTCGGTTTGTTCCCGATGAGCATCGCAACGGGCCCATCGGCACAGGGCAACCACTCCATCAGTATAGCTGCCGCGGGCGGTATGGTGTCGGGCGTTATACTCGGGTTGTTCATCATCCCGGTACTGTTTGTCATCTTCCAGCACCTGCAGGAACTGATTACCGGCGTCCCTGTTAATGTGCTGAATGACGGTAATATCGACGAAAATTACGATCCGCTCAATGACCCGTCCGTGCCATTGCTTGAAGAAGAAAATGCTTAATTAAATTGAAAAAGACTATGAAAAAATATATCAGCGGGCTCAGCATTTTATTGATAGCGCTGGCCGCGTGCAACGTTTCGAAAAATGTCGGAACACCCAAAACCGAATTGCCCGATCATTTTGGCAATTTTACCGCAACAGCTGATACCAGCAGCGTTGCAGACATTCCGTGGAGGAAGTTCTTTACAGATCCTACCCTTCAGAAGCTGATCGACAGCGCCATTGTAAAGAACTATGATATGCAATTGGCTCTCAAGAATATACAGGCATCGGAACTTTTATTAAAACAGGTTAAATGGAACAATATGCCGCAGATCGACCTGAACGTGTCGGCAAATACCAGCCGCCCGGCGGACAACAGCCTCAACGGAGTGGCCCTGACTCAATATGGCATCAAAGCAAGGCATATTGAGAATTACCAGGCCGATGTTTCCCTATCCTGGGAAGCTGACATCTGGGGTAAGATCCGCAATCAAAGCAAAAGCGCGCTTGCGGCTTTATTACAAACTGCCGAGGCCAGGAAACTGGTGCAAACCAGCATCGTTGCCGGAGTTTCACAGGGATATTTTAACCTGCTGATGCTGGACGAACAGCTTGCCATCGCGAAGAGAAATGTGCTGCTAAACGATTCAACCCTGCGCATTATTCAATTGGAATTCAATTCCGGCCAGGTTACATCGCTTGCCGTGCAACAAGCCCAAGCACAGCGCGAAGCAGCTGCAGGACTGGTTCCGCAGTTTGAACAGAACATTGCCTTGCAGGAAAATGCGCTGCAAATTTTAGCGGGAAAACTGCCCGGAAAAATCGAGAGGACAGCATCGCTGAACGACATTGCCTTTGCGGATAATCTGTCAGCAGGTGTGCCGTCGGCGATCCTGGAACGTCGCCCTGATGTACGCACTAAGGAACTGGCGCTTGATATCGCCAATGCCAATGTGGGCATCACCAAATCCGAAATGTACCCGGCGCTGCGTATTACTGCCGACGGTGGCGTCAACTCGTTCAAAGCCAGTGATTGGTTTAATATTCCTGCATCATTGTTCGGCATCGTGGGCGCCAGCGTTTTGCAGCCACTAATTGATCATAAGCAATTGAAAACGCAATTTGAAGTATCGAAAGTTAACCGCGAAAAGGCGGTAATTGAATTCAGGCAAACGGTTCTAAATGCAGTCGGCGAGGTATCGGATGCGATGGTGAGCATTGAAAAGCTGAAGGAACAGGAAACCATTGCCGCCGGTCGACAAAGAACCCTGCAGCAAGCTATCGATAACTCAAACCAGCTGTTCAAAAATGGTATGGCCAATTACCTCGAAGTCATTACCGCACAAAGTAATGTGCTGCAAAGTGAACTGGAATTAGCTTCGATCAAACGATCGGAATTGGCCGCGGTATCTCAACTATACCAGGCACTGGGCGGGGGATGGCAATAATGCAAATTCTTTATTCCACCTTTATCATAAGTCAAAGCCCCCGGTTATAACCGGGGGCTTTGACTTATTTACCTAATCTCTTCTTCAAATTTTCATCGATAGCAGCCAAAAACTCTTCAGTATACAGGTAATCCGTTCCATGCTCCACTTTCGGTTTAATGGTGATGGCCAGGTCTTTGGTCATTTTGCCGCTTTCCACGGTTTCGATACAAACTTCTTCCAAAGCTTTGCAGAAATGGATCAGTTCCTTGTTGCCATCCAGCATTCCGCGGAATTCCAAACCTCTTGTCCATGCGAAGATCGACGCGATAGGATTAGTGGATGTTGGTTTGCCGGCCTGGTGGTCGCGGTAATGGCGGGTAACCGTACCATGTGCTGCTTCAGCTTCCATGGTTTTCCCGTCGGGGGTAACCAGGGTCGATGTCATTAGTCCTAAAGAACCGAAGCCCTGTGCAACAGTATCCGACTGCACGTCGCCGTCATAGTTTTTACATGCCCATACGAAATTACCATGCCATTTTAACGCCGAAGCAACCATATCGTCGATCAGACGGTGTTCATAAGTCAGTTGATTAGCCTCAAATTCCAGTTTAAATTCATTCTCGTAAATTTCCTGGAAAATATCTTTGAAACGGCCATCATATTTTTTAAGGATGGTATTTTTGGTTGACAGGTACAACGGCCATTTCTTCAGTAAAGCCTGGTTAAAACAGGCGCGGGCGAATCCTTTGATCGATTCGTCGGTGTTGTACATAGCCAGTGCTACGCCGTCGCCTTTGAAATTGAACACTTCATACGACTGTGTTTCACCACCATCTTCCGGTGTGAAAGTGATGGTTAGCTTGCCTTTGCCTTTGGTCAAAAAGTCTGTAGCTCGATATTGATCGCCGAAAGCGTGACGGCCGATACAAATAGGCGCTGTCCAATTTGGCACAAGGCGCGGCACGTTCGACATTACGATCGGCTCGCGGAATACAGTACCATCAAGAATATTACGGATAGTGCCGTTCGGTGACTTCCACATCTGTTTCAGGTTGAATTCCTTTACACGGGCCTCATCCGGGGTAATGGTGGCGCATTTGATACCCACGCCATGTTGCTTAATAGCATTTGCGGCATCAATGGTCACCTGGTCGTTGGTATCGTCGCGATGTTCAATGCCCAGATCATAATATTTAATATCCAGGTCGAGATAAGGCGTTATCAGCTTATCTTTTATAAACTTCCATATAATACGGGTCATTTCATCCCCGTCCAGTTCAACTACAGGGTTTGCTACTTTAATTTTTGACATAACAGGAATTGATGTTTTTTCGTAAAAGGTCTCAAATATAAAAATTTGAGATTAGCTACAGTATTAAATCTAACTTTTGACATTGGTGGTACTCAACTAATCAAATCGTTCGTTTTAGCTTTGTTTATGGAACATTGAACTTATTTTCATAAAATTGTGAGGTAAGAACAAATTTTGACCGTATCCGTTGTAATACCCTGAGCATCATTTTATGAAAAGATCTACCTTGCGCATTACACTTTTGACCCTGTTTGCCTGCCTCTCGGCGATGGTATCAAAAGCTCAGAACGGATACAATTATTCCCAATACGACCTGGGGGCGTCCGTCGGTTTCAACTCTTTTTACGGCGATACGGAAACTCCGCAAAGTACCAAAGCCATCACTTTTAATTTTAATTACAACCAAACTGCATTCGTAAACTATATCTTGGAGTTCCAGGCAGGAACCCTGAAAGGTGGTGATGCCGCCAACGATCTGTACGGCAGGCAATTCGCTGCAAATTATACCTATTTGGCTTTCAGGGTGCAGGTGCAGGCCGGTGAGCTGATCGATTATTCGCGAAGCGATGTAATGAATTTTTTTAAGAACTTTTATGTTGGCGCGGGCATCGGTATGATCTATAGCAATATCACGAGCATTAACCGTTATTCATCGCAATTAACAGGTTTTTATACTCCTGGCACCAACAGTGCAAGCCAACTTTTTTTACCCGCAAGAATCGGTTACGAGCTTAAGATATTTACTCCAAACCAACAGCCGGACTATAAGATCGATATCGGCTACCAACTCAACAACGTTTTCGGCGATGAGCTTGATGGTTTCAAAGCCGGTTCACACGGCGATGCCTACGGTCAGTTTACCATCGGCGTTAAGATATCTATAGGCGGCGTCACTTCGTACCGCAAGCAGATCAAGAAGACGGGTTACTAACAAGAAACTTGTCATAATCACCCATTCTGTATAAATTCCTGTCGATTATTTGCAATATCATTTGCTGTCAGTTTATATTTACGGTCATTAACTGGACCAGATGAAAAAATACCTAATCGCGCTTAGCGCCTGTTGCTTTATTGCACTCGCTTCAAAAGCTCAAAATCCCGCATCACAAACCCCACCTAAAAACAACCAGAAAATATCGTTCGGGCGTATTGTCCACACCGATACTACCGTCGTAACCAAACATACGGTGACCATCAAGGGGCAAGCCATTCAGTACACCGCCACGGCAGGAATGATGCCGGTATGGGACGACGACGGCCGGCCGATGGCAGGGGTATTTTATACCTATTATGAGCGCGATGGCATAACTGACAGGGCCAATCGCCCGCTGGTGATCTCCTTCAATGGCGGCCCGGGCACCCCATCGGTTTGGATGGAGCTGGGCTATACCGGTCCGCGTATGCTGAACGCAGACGACGAAGGTTACCCGGTGGAACCTTACGGATTTAAAGAGAACAATAATTCAATACTGGACGTAGCTGATATCGTATATATCGACCCGGTTAATACCGGTTATTCGCGGCCTGTAAACCAGGAAATTCCCAAATCAAATTTCTTTGGTGTTAATGAAGATATCAAATACCTGGCCGATTGGATCAATACTTTCGTAACCCGCGAAAACCGCTGGGCCTCGCCGAAATTCCTGATCGGTGAAAGCTACGGCACTACCCGCGTATCGGGTCTTGCCCTTGCCTTACAGGACCAGGAATGGATGTATCTGAACGGTGTCATCCTGGTGTCGCCTACCGACCTGGGCATCAACCGCAGCGGACCAGTTTCGGATGCTTTGCGGCTGCCCTATTTCGCCGCAACAGCATGGTACCATAAAAAGTTATCCTCTGACCTGCAGGGTAAGGAGCTGACGGCTTATTTGCCCGAAGTGGAAGATTTTACGATCAATGAATATATTCCTGCGCTTTCGCGCGGTGGTTTTTTGAGCGACGATCAGAAAAAAGCTATAGCTGCCAAAGTAGCCCGCTACTGCGGTTTATCCGAAAAAGTAGTTGAAGATAATAACCTTGTGATATCTTATAGCCTGTTCTGGAAAGACTTACTACGCGACCAGGGCTATACCATAGGCCGTCTCGATTCGCGTTATAAAGGCATCGACCGCCAAACAGCAGGCGACGGCCCGGACTACAATCCCGAATTGACCACTTGGCTGCAGGAGTTTACCCCGGCCATCAATATGTATTTACGCGATGAGCTGAATTACAAAACCGACCTGAAATACAACATGTTCGGCAACGTGTGGCCCTGGGACGAAAAGAACGACCATACCGGCGAGAACCTGCGACAGGCCATTGCCCAAAACCCTTACCTGCACCTGCTTGTACAGTCGGGATACTATGATGGGGCTTGCGATTACTTCAATGCCAAATACAGTATCTGGCAATTAGATCCAAGCGGTCGTTTGAAGGACCGACTGAAATGGGAAGGCTACAAAAGCGGGCATATGCTTTACCTGCGTAAGGAGGACCTCGCAACTGCTACGGAGAATTTGCGCAAGTTCATCTTAGGCGCTATACCGAAACCCGGTCAGGCAGCGAAATACTGATCCATTCGCTTCGGTTTGACAAACCATCATGGTAAATTAGTGTTGTAAAACTAAAGCCGTTTACCATGAGCGCCAAAAGAGAACATACCCGATTCGACAACGACGATGACGACCGGGACAGCTATTTGAAGAATAATTTGGGCGAAGAATCCGACGCAGAAAACCTGGCCTTTAACGAGGACGAGGACAGCTATGAGTACGACGTAGACAGCGACGACCCGGACTACGAGCATCCCGACCCTTACAATACCGCGGCTAAGAACGGCGAGGATATGAACTCAACCTATGACGAGGCCAACCCATACGACACCGCGGATGAATACATTCCCAACGAGTCGCTGGAAACGGATGCTGAAGAGCTGGGTATGCATATCGCCGGCGAAGAAGAGGTAGAGGTCGACCCGATTGATGATATTCTATCAAGGACAGATGAAGATAACCGACCCGACCTGGATGAAGAGGGTTATCCCATCAATGACAGGCCGAAACATAAATAGAATTCCGTAGAGACGCGATGCATCGCGTCTCTGCATTTTTCCTAATAATCCGTCTCCAAATTAAACCTTCTTTTCAACTCGGCCAATTGCGGGTTTTTGCTGGCCATGTGCTGAAATTTCTCCGAAGTGGTATAAGGCTTCTTAGATGCTTTGATCTCATCGATGCGAGTATTAACCTCAATGCTGAAGTTCTTTAAATTGGTGCGCAGGTAATTTAATATCCCCGGTTTTTCATCCCTGAATTGTGTTTCCTGCGATTTATTACCCACGATCACTTCAAACTTATAAGGCTCCAGCATTAACGGCGCGTTCGCAGTAAAAACGGTGAATAACCCCATGTTGCCATCCTGCTTTATCTTCGCGGCGTAGTCGATCCAGTGCTTTAAGAAATCGTCTATCGTGAAATCCTCTGCCGCATCGCCTTTGATGTAAGGATCATCTTCCTCAACAGTTGCAGCAGCTGTGGCCCCCAAATCCTTCAATGACGGAATTTTTATCGAAGTTGACGGCGTATGGGAATTGGGCACGAACGCTGCCTTTGGCTTTTCAGCTTGTACAGGTACCGGTTCATTCTTTGATGGTTCCGGTACGGGAGCAGCTTTAGTATAAGCTATAGGCTGGTCGCTCAGTACAGGCACTTCTTCTTTTACCGGCGCTTCCTTCTTAGAAATTACGGTTGGAGTATCAGGGTTTTTTTTTACCTGCCCCGTGGGAGCAGTCTCAGCAGCGGGCGAAGTGAGCATATTAAATGCCGATGGCAGGTGACACATTTTCAGCAACGCCAATTCTACCTGCAAACGCTGGTTTTTACTCAGCTTGTAATTCAAGTCGCATTGGTTGGCGATGTTCAACGCCGAGAGCATGAATGACACTGATGACGCCTGTGACTGGTGTAAATATTTGGCCTTGATGCCTTCGCTTACCTCGAGTAGTTTGATCGTATTGGCATCCTTCGTTACCAGCAAATTTCGAAAGTGTTCGGACAAACCCGAAATGAAATGCGACCCGTCAAACCCTTTGGATAATATCTCGTCGAACAGCAGCAGCGTACTTGCGGTATCTTCCTGCAGCAGGCTGTCGACGATGCTGAAATAATAATCGTAGTCTAGAATGTTCAGGTTGTCAATTACCGTCCGGTAAGTCACATGGCCATCTGAAAAGCTAACGATCTGGTCGAACATGGAAAGCGCGTCTCGCAGGCCACCGTCGGCTTTTTGTGCGATGATATGCAACCCGTCAGGCTCGTATTGAATGTCTTCCTTTTTGGCGATAGAAGCCAGGTGATTGGCCATATCCTCTACCCTGATACGATTAAAATCGAATATCTGGCAACGCGAAAGAATGGTCGGCAGTATCTTATGCTTTTCGGTAGTCGCCAGGATGAAGATGGCATAGTGCGGCGGTTCTTCCAGCGTTTTCAGGAAAGCGTTGAAAGCCGCCTGCGACAACATGTGCACCTCATCGATAATATATATCTTATATCTCCCGGCCTGGGGCGGTATGCGCACCTGTTCTATCAGGCTGCGGATATCATCCACTGAGTTATTGGAAGCGGCGTCCAGCTCATGAATATTGAACGAGCTGCCATTCTGAAACGAAACGCAGGAGTGGCAAACACCGCAGGCTTCGCCGCTGGGTTGCAGGTTCTCGCAATTAATGGTTTTAGCCAGGATACGCGCGCAGGTTGTCTTGCCCACGCCACGCGGGCCACAGAACAGGAAAGCTTGCGCCAGCTGGTTGTTCCTGATAGCATTTTTCAGCGTATTGGTAATATGCTGCTGGCCCACAACCGTATCGAAGGTGGCCGGACGGTATTTACGCGCTGAAACAATGAAATTATCCACTGCCGCTAAAGTAGCCAAAATATGACTTACATGGTAGCGCCGATGATAAAAATGTTAGTAAAATTACAGGATCAGTCGCCCTCTTCCTCTTCCGGGAAACGCTCGTCCAGGTCAGGCTCTCCGAGATCATCATCAACTTGTATCTCACGCTGGTCGTCCTCGTCTTCCTTTTCGCCCGGATCGTCTATGTATTCTTCGGCTTCGTCCCATTCATCATCTTCAGAAGGTTCCACTTCTTCGTCATCATCCCCATCGGGGCCCCATAGAGTAGCATGTTGCAGGAATGAGGTATCAGTTTCAGTGTCAGAGTTGTTGAATTTATAATGCATAGCCGCGTGTTTTTATGGGTTAACACGAGCCAATAGCGTATGTTTTTAATAATAGTTAAAAAAGTTTACTCCTCGTCATCTTCGGGCAGATGATCGTCGTCATCCTCGTCAACGGGAGCATCTTCGTCTTCCTCGTTGACCTGTATCTCGTGCAGATCGTTCAGGTCCTCCAGGCGGTCTTCAAAATCGTCATCATCCTCATCGTCCCAGCTTTCGTCTTCCGGGCCCCATGAGTTATGATTGAACATGTCGTCGTCAAGGGATGCGTTTTCAAGGTCAGTAGTAAGCATGGCGGTTTAATTTTTCGGTATTACGGGATGATGTTAGTATAGGTTTAAAATTATCAAAAATTTTCGTGATGGGAAAATGCAAATTTTTCTTTAAATGTTCTGCGTTCAACGTTTTACGTTGTATGTTTTTTATCTGAACTGGAATTCATCAAATTAATGAATTGTCAGAATTTCCGGTCATCCGTGAATTCGATAAATTCAGGTTCTGACACTTTGAAAAACCGAAAACTATCCATACATTTGCAGCCCCGTTCCATACGGGTAAAAGATTAAAACAAAGCAAGATAATGCAACAGTACGAAACAGTAATCATTCTTACCCCGTTGTTGTCTGAAGAAACTGCTAAGGAGGCCATTGCCAAATACAGCAAGATCCTGAAAGATAACGGAGCCGAAATTGTCCAGGAGGATAATTGGGGTTTGAGGAAACTAGCGTACCCTATCCAAAAAAAGACGACAGGGTACTATCACTTAACAGAATACAAGGCTCCGGGTGATTTAATTAACAAATTGGAGGTTGAATTCAGGCGCGATGAGCGCGTACTTCGTTTCCTTACCATTGCACTGGATAAACATGCCATTGCTTACAATGAGAAAAAACGCAGCGGCGCATTTAACCAAAAGAAACCAGTTAAAACAGAGGAGGCTGCAAGCTAATGGCAAACGAACAAATTAAATACGTTACCGCCCCCAAAGTGGAGGATACACGTAAAAAATACTGCCGTTTTAAAAAGAACGGGATAAAGTATATTGACTACAAGGACGCT
>DASZMQ010000007.1:0-113564 GCA_035551775.1 Mucilaginibacter sp.
CCACATTCCGGCACGACAAACAAATCACAATAGACTTTGCCTTATCTTTATACAATGTAAAGCTATTACAGGACTAAAAACAAAGTGTAAACGCTATATAGGATTATCAAAAAAAGTGTCAACTTTTTTCAGGACGACACAGACTTTGGGCCTTGAGACTTCAGATTTTCGCGAGTTCATACACTTTGCATATACACTAAGCCTCCCTCGCACCGCCAAACCGCTCAAAAGCGCCCCAAAAGTGGTTAAAAGCGGTAATTTACTTACTTATTCGTCAGGATCGCGATTTTTTCCTGTATGTGCTTTTAACATCAAATGCGCTGTGGGACAGTCGTTTGTATTTTCCGCGTTCACGAAAACCCCAAAGTTCGTCAGGAATTGGCCCTTAGTGTAAGCCTCAAAAACCTAATAATGAACACATTAAATGGTCAAAAGTGGTTGAAAGACGCGTGAACGTGAACGGAAATCAGTTTGCAGTTATGAGTTGACAGTTTGCAGTTGTTTTTTAATTAATTCTGCCAACTGCAAACCGCTCACTGCCAACTGACATAAGCGAAACTCACCAAAGTGAAAACGGTGCTTCCGGGATTGGGATTAATTGCTGTACCTTAGTTATTAGTTGATATCGAATTAACCTGTTTGGCAATAATGAACGTCCGGAGCGTAGAGTGCTTCGGGCGTTTTTTTGTGCAGTTTTTGTCGCCCGGGTGTCGTTTCAGGCAGAAAATCGGGACTTTATTATGCATGCATAAAATATGTACCGAAAACCGTTTTTAACTTTGGTATAGTAAGATAATAATTTTATTGTGAAATTTGTATATTAAACAGAATAAGTTGCATTATTAAAATTTTTTACAGAATAAAATATCGAAATGAAAATAATTTTTTCAAGTATTGGACGGTGCGGGGCATCTGCCTAACTTGGAGAAACCAACGAACAAGACTGGATTATTGTTAAAAAATATAATGGCTACCACAACTACTACCGAGCTCAACAAATACAGCAAACACCTCACCAGCGATCCGACGCAGCCGGCCGCTCAGGCCATGCTTTACGGCATCGGTCTGACCGACGAGGACCTGAAAAAAGCTCAGGTAGGCGTGGCCAGCATGGGTTACGACGGCAACACCTGCAATATGCACCTGAACGACCTGGCCAGGATCGTTAAGCAAAGTGTTTGGGACGAGAACCTGGTGGGACTGATATTCAATACCATCGGCGTAAGCGACGGTATGAGCATGGGCACTGACGGTATGCGTTATTCGCTGGTAAGCCGTGATGTAATTGCTGATTCGATAGAGGCCGTTTGCGGTGCGCAGTATTATGACGGGTTGATCGCTCTGCCCGGTTGCGATAAAAATATGCCCGGCACGCTGATCGCGATGGGGCGTTTGAATCGCCCTTCGATCATGATCTATGGCGGTACTATTAAACCTGGTCATTACAAAGGTGAGGATTTGAACATTGTCTCAGCTTTTGAGGCCCTGGGCAAGAAGATAGCCGGCCAGATAGACGAAAAAGACTTTATCGAAGTTATCAAACATAGCTGCCCGGGCGCAGGGGCCTGCGGCGGTATCTATACCGCTAACACAATGGCTTCGGCCATTGAGGCGCTGGGCATGAGTCTGCCGTATTCGAGCAGCAACCCTGCCACCAGTGAGGAAAAGAAACAGGAATGCCGCGAAGCCGGCAAGGCTATTAAGTTATTATTGGCGCGTGACATCAAGCCTTCGGACATCATGACGCGCCAGGCTTTCGAGAATGCTATCGTAACTATTATGGTGCTGGGCGGATCAACAAACGCGGTGCTGCACCTGATAGCGATGGCGAAGGCCGTTGATATTAAGCTGACGCAGGACGATTTCCAGGCGGTGAGCAACCATATCCCTGTCCTGGCTGATATGAAGCCAAGCGGCAAATATGTGATGGAGGACCTGCACAAAATAGGCGGTGTTCCAGCGGTAATGAAGTACCTGCTCAAATTGGGGTGGATAGACGGCAGTTGCCTGACCGTTACCGGAAAAACTATTGCCGAGAACCTGGAATCTATCCCCGACCTGGAATTTGAGAATCAGAAGGTCATTTTCCCTGCCGAAAAGCCGATCAAAACGACCGGCCACCTGCAGATACTATACGGCAACCTGGCAACAGGCGGCTCAGTGGCCAAGATCACCGGAAAAGAAGGTGAGCGTTTCGAAGGTCCGGCAAGGGTTTTCAATAATGAGTTCGACCTGATCGACGGCATCATGAGCGGCAAAGTAAAACATGGCGACGTGGTGGTGATCCGCTATGTTGGTCCGAAGGGCGCTCCCGGCATGCCGGAAATGCTGAAACCTACGTCGGCCATATTTGGCGCAGGGTTGGGCGCATCGGTAGCCTTAATTACGGACGGGCGCTTTTCTGGCGGGACACACGGCTTCGTCGTCGGTCACATTACTCCCGAAGCGTACGACGGGGGTAATATCGCCATCGTTCAGGACGATGATATAATAGAGATCGATGCTATAAACCGCACGATGAACCTGAAAATATCCGACGCCGAGCTGGCTTACCGCCGAAGCGAATGGAAACAGCCGGAACTCAAGGCAAAAAAGGGATTATTATATAAGTACGCAAAAACTGTTACCACTGCCGCGGAAGGTTGTGTAACGGATGAGTGTTGAGGTGAAAGGTTGTCTGAACCAGAATTCACAGAATTAAAGAATTGACAGAATTTAAATTAGCATAACGTGGAAACACAAACAATTGCTACACAAGAAATCGGTGAAACCATAGAGAAATCGGTGAAATCACAAGAAATAACCGGCTCAGCGGCCTTACTTGAGGCGCTGATAGCCGAAGGTGTTAAAACGATATTCGGGTATCCGGGCGGAGCGATCATGCCCATTTATGATGCCCTGTTCGATTATTCAGATAAATTAGAGCATATCCTGGTTCGCCACGAACAGGGGGGGATTCATGCAGCGCAGGGATATGCACGTACCTCGGGCAAGGTGGGCGTGGTTTTTGCCACAAGCGGTCCGGGAGCAACCAACCTGGTAACAGGTTTGGCCGATGCGCAGATCGACAGCACACCGTTAGTGTGCATCACAGGCCAGGTATTCGCACATCTGCTGGGTACCGACGCTTTCCAGGAAACGGATGTGATCAACATCACTACACCCGTTACCAAATGGAACTACCAGGTGACTGATGCTAACGAGATACCGGAAGTATTAGCTAAAGCATTTTATATTGCCAAAAGCGGTCGCCCCGGCCCGGTGCTGATCGACATTACCAAAAACGCGCAGATACAAAAGTTTCAATTCAAAGGCTATACGCGGTGCAACCATATCCGCAGCTACAGGCCGAAACCGATTGTTCGCCCTCAATTTATCGAGGAAGCTGCGGAGCTGATCAATTCGGCAGAAAAGCCGTTCATCCTGTTTGGTCAGGGTATAATATTGGGTGGAGCTGAGAAAGAATTCCAGGCTTTTGTAGAGAAGTCGGGTATACCCGCCGCGTGGACCATTTTGGGCGCAGGCGCTATTCCGACCGATCACCCGCTAAACGTAGGTATGCTCGGTATGCACGGCAATTATGGGCCCAATGTGTTAACTAATTCATGCGACGTATTGGTCGCTATAGGCATGCGTTTCGATGACCGCGTAACCGGCCGTTTAGATAAATATGCCAAACAAGCTAAGGTTGTTCACCTGGATATCGACCCGGCTGAGATCGACAAGAATGTAAAAACTACCGTTCCGGTTTGGGGCGATTGCAAGGAAACTTTGCCATTGCTGACCGCCGCCATCAAGCAGAAAACGTACCCGGAATGGCTTCAGAAATTCCACGATCACACCCAGGCAGAAATTGACCAGGTTATTCATAACGAATTGAACCCAACCACCGACGAACTGACCATGGGCGAAGTAATCAAGTACCTGAATGAACTAACCAAAGGCGACGCCGTGATCGTAACCGATGTGGGTCAGCATCAAATGGTGGGCTGCCGATATGCTAAATTCAATAAAACGCGCAGCAACGTAACCAGCGGCGGTTTGGGCACTATGGGTTTCGCCCTGCCCGCAGCCATGGGCGCTAAATACGGCGCTAAAGATCGTGAAGTAGTTGCCATCATCGGTGACGGCGGTTTCCAGATGACCCTGCAGGAACTGGGCACCATCATGCAGGATAATATCGATATCAAGATCATCATCCTGAATAACAGATTTCTCGGCATGGTTCGTCAATGGCAGGAATTGTTCAATCAGCGGCGTTATTCTTTTGTGGATATGCAAAGCCCCGATTTCGTGAAGCTGGCTAATGCCTACGGTATTGAAGGAAATTCGGTCAGCGAAAGAAAGGATTTGAAGTCCGCGCTGGAGCAAATGATGAACCATAAAGGCCCTTACCTGCTCGAAGTGATGGTGACCAAAGAGAACAATGTGTTCCCGATGGTGCCGCAGGGCTGCAGTGTATCAGAGATCAGGTTAAAGTAGTCACCTTTTAAAGAGTGAAAAAATGAGCCACGAAGAAGAAAAAAAGGAATTTAACATAACGGTTTACACTGAGAACCAGATCGGCTTGCTGAACCGCATAGCCATCATATTTACGCGCCGCAAGATCAATATCGACAGCCTGAATACCTCGCCTTCGGAAGTAGGCAGCGTTCACCGCTTCAATATTGTCATCACCGAAACGGAGGATGTTGTGCGCAAGCTGTGCCGCCAGATAGAAAAACAGGTCGAAGTATTGAAGGCCTATTATCACACTAACGAGGATGTAATCTGGCAGGAATTAGCGTTGTATAAATTATCGACCGATGTGATCGCTGAAAAGATAAGTGTAGAACGCCTTCTGCGCGAGTACGGTGCCCGTACTGTTGCTATCCGTAAGGACTATACAGTGTTCGAAACCACTGGCCATCGCGAAGAAACCGACAACTTGCTGAGTATTTTACAGCCTTATGGTTTGATCGAATTCGTCCGCAGCGCCAGGGTAGCGATCATTAAGGATAGCGAAGGCTTCAATTCGAAATTGCGCGAATTTGAAAGATTAGAACCCGGCGAGGAAGTCGTCGAAAACGAATTTTTGAACGACGCCGATAAGGTGTTCACAATGTAGCATAGTGAATAGTCAATGGTGAATAGTCAATAGACTCCGATAAAAAACATTCATCATTCACTATTGACAATTGACAAAATAAAGATGATAGAAGAAATAATCCAGCAATACCCGGCAGCATACGATCGCATAAAAAAGGCGACCGAGGCGCATGGCTTTTTAATGGGGTCCGAGGTTTCGACCTGTTCCCTGCTGAAAACGCTTGCTGCGACCAAACCGGGCGGCAAGTTCCTGGAATTAGGGACCGGCACCGGTTTGGCTACGGCCTGGATCCTGGATGGTATGGATGCGTCATCCACATTGGTTTCGCTGGATAATGACGAAACCCTGCTGAGCATTGCTAAGGAAAACCTGGGCGTCGACAAGCGTGCAACTTTGATATGTACCGATGGCGGAGAATGGATAAAAAAGAACTCAAAAAACAAGTTCAGTTTTATATTTGCAGATACGTGGCCGGGCAAATACCAGTTAATGAATGAGACGCTTGGCATGCTCGAAAAAGGCGGTTTGTATATCATAGATGATATGTTGCCGCAAGCTAACTGGCCTGCCGGTCATGCTGAAAAGGCGAAAAACCTTTTGGCTGAGCTGGATGAGCGCGACGACGTGGTGCTGACCAAAATGGGTTGGGCATCTGGAATTGTAATCGTAGTAAAAAAGTAACTAACAAAATAGTCGGTGTAATCATAAAGACATCGGTGTAATCAAAAACAAAACAATGGCAAAACTAAATTTCGGCGGCACTGAAGAAAATGTGGTAACCCGCGAAGAGTTCCCTTTATCAAAGGCACAGGACATTTTGAAAAACGAGACCGTGGCTGTTATCGGCTATGGCGTCCAGGGTCCGGGCCAGGCGCTCAATCAGAAAGATAATGGCATCAACGTGATCGTTGGTCAGCGTAAAAATTCCAAAACCTGGGATAAGGCAGTTGCTGACGGCTTTGTTCCGGGTGAAACCCTTTTTGAGATCGAAGAAGCCCTCGAGCGCGGCACCATTATTTGCTACCTGCTAAGCGACGCCGCCCAGATCGAATTGTGGCCAACTGTTAAAAAACACCTGACCGCGGGCAAAGCCTTATATTTCTCTCATGGCTTTGGCATCACGTTCAAGGAGCAGACAGGTATTATTCCTCCGGCCGATGTGGACGTGTTCCTGGTAGCGCCAAAAGGTTCGGGTACCTCATTGCGCCGCATGTTCCTTCAAGGCCGTGGCTTGAACTCAAGCTACGCCATCTTCCAGGATGCAACAGGTCATGCACGTGACCGTGTCATCGCTCTGGGTATCGCTGTAGGCAGCGGTTACCTGTTCGAAACCGATTTCAGGAAAGAAGTTTTCAGCGATCTTACCGGCGAACGCGGTACTTTGATGGGCTGTATCCAGGGTGTGTTCGCCGCTCAGTACGATGTATTGCGCAGCAAGGGCCATTCACCATCGGAAGCATTCAATGAAACCGTTGAAGAATTGACCCAATCGCTTATGCCGCTTGTGGCCGAAAATGGTATGGACTGGATGTACGCCAACTGTTCAACCACTGCACAGCGCGGCGCGTTGGATTGGTGGAAAAAGTTCCGCGACGCTACCAAGCCGGTATTTGAAGAATTATATAACAGCGTGGCAACAGGCAAGGAATCGCAGCGTTCTATCGACTCGAACAGCCAGCCTGATTACCGCGAGAAACTGAATAAAGAATTGCAGGAACTTCGCGAAAGCGAAATGTGGCAGGCGGGTAAAACCGTTCGCAGCCTGCGCCCTGAGAACCAGGTAGTGGAAGCATAATTTAACGTTGTACATGGGACGTTATACGTTGTACGTAAATCAAAAAACGTAAAACGTTCAACGTAGAACGTACAACCAGATAATAAACAAATGAGTAAGACATTATTTGACAAGATATGGGATGCGCACGTTGTGAGCACTAAAGAAGGGTTCCCGGATGTTTTATACATCGACACACAGTTCATCCACGAAGTGACGAGTCCACAGGCTTTTGATGGCTTGCGCAAGCGCGGGTTGCCGGTTTTGAGGCCGAAACAAACCGTTGCCACTGCCGACCACAACGTACCGACATGGGACCAGCACCTGCCCATTAAGGAGGAGCTTTCGCGCTACCAGGTGGATATGCTGGCTAAAAACTGTAAAGAATTCGGTGTTGAATTCTATGGTTTGGGGCACCCTTACCAGGGCATTGTGCATATCATCGGACCTGAGCTGGGTATCACCCGCCCCGGCGGAACATATGTTTGCGGCGATAGTCACACCTCAACGCACGGCGCTTTCGGAGCTATTGCTTTTGGCATCGGCACGTCGCAGGTGGAGCAGGTTTTGGCTACCCAATGTTTGCTGCAATCCCGCCCGAAAAGGATGAAGATAGAAGTGAATGGCAAGCTGCAGAGAGGAGTTGGCGCAAAGGATATCATCCTGTATATCATCAGCCAGATATCTGCTGCAGGCGGTACAGGTTATGCAGTAGAATATGCCGGCGATACCATTCGCTCCATCAGTATGGAAGGCCGTATGACCATCTGCAACATGAGCATCGAGATGGGTGCACGCTGCGGATTGATTGCGCCGGATGAAACCACTTTTAATTATGTAAAAGGTCGTGAGTTCGCTCCGAAAGGCGAAGAATGGGATAAGTCCCTGGCGTATTGGAAGACGCTTTACAGCGACGAAGATGCAGCGTTTGATAAGGTATTGACTTTCCGCGCCGAGGACATCGAACCGATGATAACCTACGGAACCAATCCGGGTATGGGTATCGGCGTTACACAGCATGTGCCTAACACGCGCGATATCGATACTACTGAACAGCTGTCATACGCCAACTCATTGAAATACATGGGTCTGCACGACGACCAGGCCATGCTGGGCAAAGAGATCGATTACGTTTTTATTGGTAGCTGTACCAATGCGCGTATCGAGGATTTGCGCCAGGTAGCCAATTTTCTGAAAGGCAGGAAGAAAGCCGATAATGTTACCGTTTGGATCGTTCCGGGTTCAAAACAAGTGCAGAAACAAGCTTTGGCGGAAGGGTTAGACAAAGTATTCGAAGCAGCAGGTATCCCGTTACGCGAACCCGGATGCAGCGCATGCCTGGCCATGAACGAAGACAAGATCCCGGCAGGAAAATATTGCGTTTCCACTTCGAACAGAAACTTTGAAGGACGCCAGGGGCCGAATTCAAGAACATTTTTGGCAAGTCCGTTGACTGCTGCTGCCGCTGCGGTTACCGGTAGGATAACGGATGTGAGGGAGTTATTAGAAGAAGGAGAATTGGTTTAACCAACTTGTCATTGCGAGGAGGAACGACGAAGCAATCTCGTCGCCATGCTAACGAAGAGATTGCCGCGCTACGCTCGCAATGACAAAAAGGGGATTATGATACTCGAAGTCGCCATACTAGATGTAAAACCCGGCTTAGAGCATGATTTTCTCGCTGCCTTTAACAAGGCGCAGGCGATCATCGCGAAAATGAAGGGCTACATTTCGCACCGGTTGAAAAGATGCCTGGAAAATTCCAGCCGCTTCATTTTACTGGTGGAATGGCAGAAACTGGAGGATCATACCGAAGGCTTCCGCAATTCGGAAGAATATAGAGAATGGAAAAGTTTGCTGCATCACTTTTATGATCCTTTTCCAACTGTTGAACATTATGAAGAAATAGATTATGGCAACTAAAATATTCAAACACGTACAAAGCACCGTGGTGCCGCTGCCGATAGAGAACATCGACACCGACCAAATCATACCGGCGCGTTTTTTAAAGGCCACCACCCGCGAGGGCTTCGGCAATAACCTATTTCGCGACTGGCGTTACGATGGCGAGGATAATCCCAAGGATTTCGTGCTGAACCACCCGACTTACTCAGGCAAGGTACTGGTTGCAGGCAAAAACTTCGGCTGCGGAAGCAGTCGGGAGCACGCGGCCTGGGCCATCGTCGATTATGGTTTCGATGTGGTGGTAAGCAGCTTCTTTGCCGACATTTTCAAGGGCAACGCGCTGAACAACGGCCTGCTGCCGGTACAGGTGAGCGATGCCTTCCTGAAGAGGATATTCGACGCCGTTTATGCCGATCCGCATGCCGAAGTTGAGGTTGACCTGGAAAACCAGTTTATCAAAATATCTGCCACCGGCGAAAAGGAAAGCTTCGAGATCAATCCTTATAAAAAGGCTTGCCTGATCAACGGTTACGATGATATCGACTATATCCTGAGCCACAAGGATCAGATAGAAGAATACGAAGCGCAGAGGTAGAAGCAGAAAGCTAAAAGACCAAAGCTAAAAGCTTCGACATTGGTGATTAAATAAATAATTGTACAAATAATTAGAGCTTTCGGCTTTATGCCTTCAGCTTTCAGCTTAAACAAGTGGGAATAAAAAAACACATATTAGTAATACCCGGCGATGGTATCGGTCCGGAAGTAACCGAACAGGGCAAGGCCGTTTTGGAAAAGATCGGTTCGATCTATGGCCATGAATTTACGTTCGACCATGCGCTGATGGGACATGCTTCCATCGAAGCAACCGGCAGCGCATTGCCTGATGAAACATTAGCCAAAGCCAAAGCCAGCGACGCTATTTTATTTGGCGCTGTTGGTCATATCAAATACGATAACGACCCGAGCGCCAAGGTTCGCCCGGAGCAGGGTTTGTTGAAGATACGCAAGGAACTCGGCCTGTATGCCAACCTGCGCCCCATTATGCTGTTTGACGAGTTGCTGGATGCGTCGAGTCTGAAGCCTGAGATTTTGAAGGGAACGGATATTCTTTTCTTCCGTGAGTTGACCGGCGATGTTTACTTCGGCGAAAAGACCAAAGGCGATGATTTTTCATCGGACCTGATGATCTACCATCGCTATGAAGTAGAGCGCATCGCCCGCAAAGCTTATGAAGCTGCAAGGGTGAGAAGTAAAAGGCTTTGCTCTGTAGACAAAGCGAACGTGCTGGAAACATCACGCCTGTGGCGTTCGGTGGTGCAGGAGATCGCTAAAGAATACCCGGATGTGGAAACCGAGCACATGTTCATTGACAATGCCGCCATGCAGTTGGTAAAAAACCCGAAGAAATTCGACGTGGTGCTTACTGCCAACCTATTTGGCGATATCCTGACGGACGAAGCTTCACAGATCGCAGGCTCAATGGGTATGCTGGCATCGGCATCAATAGGAGATGGTACTGGATTCTTTGAGCCGATCCACGGTTCGGCGCATGATATTGCGGGGCATGATAAGGCCAACCCGCTGGCATCCATACTTTCAGTTGCGCTGATGTACGAGATCGCTTTTGGCCTGAAGGAAGAAGCGAAACGCATCACGGATGCTATCGGCAAAACATTGAAAGCCGGTTACCGCACAGGCGACATCGCCGATGCAAGTACCGGCAAAGCAAAGATATTAGGCACTAAAGCCATGGGGGCGAAGGTGCTGGAATTTATTTAGTTGGAATGTTGTAAGGTTGAAAAGTTGTAAGGTTGGCCGATCTTAAAATGACCTAATGACTTGATGACCCAATGACATAATGTTTAAAAATCGGTGTAATCATAAGATCATCGGTGTAATCAAAAAAGTAAAAAAATGCACGATCCCAACCGCGTTTATGTTTTTGATACCACGCTTCGCGACGGCGAGCAGGTACCGGGCTGCCAACTGACAACCCCTGAAAAGATAGAGATAGCCCATGAGCTTGAGGCGCTGGGCGTTGACATTATAGAGGCTGGTTTTCCCATATCGAGTCCCGGTGATTTTCAGAGCGTGGTGGAGATATCCAAAGCAGTAAATGAGCCCACCGTTTGTGCGCTGACCCGCGCCAACAAAGGCGATATCGATTCGGCGATAGAAGCATTGAAATATGCGAAACATCCGCGTATCCATACGGGTATTGGTTCCTCGGATATGCACATTAAGTATAAGTTCAACAGCACGCGCGAGGAAATATTGGAACGCGCCGTTGAGGCGGTGAAATATGCCAAGCGCGCGGTAGAAGATATCGAATTCTATGCCGAGGATGCCGGTCGCGCGGACATAGAATTTTTGGCTAAGATGGTGGACGCGGTCATTGCGGCAGGTGCGACCGTCGTCAATATCCCCGACACCAACGGTTACTGCCTGCCTGACCAATACGGAAGTAAGATCCGTTTCCTGAAAGAGAACGTTAAAAATATCGATAAGGCCATCATATCGGTTCACTGCCACAACGACCTCGGTCTTGCAACGGCAAACTCTGTCGCCGGGCTACAAAATGGCGCACGCCAGATCGAAGGCACCATCAATGGCATCGGCGAACGCGCCGGCAACACCTCCATCGAAGAGGTGGTAATGATCCTGAAAACACACAACAGCCTCGGCCTGCATACCAATATCAAATCGCAGCGTATTTACGAGATCAGCCGCATGGTGAGCCAGCAGATGCGTATGCCGGTGCAGCCCAACAAGGCTATCGTGGGCGGGAATGCCTTCGCGCACAGCTCGGGCATCCACCAGGACGGCTTCCTCAAGATGCGTGAGAATTACGAGATCATCAAGCCGGAAGATGTAGGGTTCCCAAGCGCCACCATCGTGCTTACCGCCCGGAGTGGCCGCGCAGCGCTCAATTACCATCTGGAACGGCTGGGCTACAAGCTGGCCAAAGAAGAACTGGCCGAAGCTTACCAGCGCTTCCTGGTTTTGGCTGATAATAAGCTGGATATCAACGATGAGGACCTGCAGGGACTGATGGTACAGCAGCCCGTGAAAGGATAAAGACCAAAGTTGAATGTCGAATAATGAATATCGAATATCGAACGCCGAAGTACTTCATTATTCGACATTCGGTGTTCGGTGTTCGACATTCAAATACACCAAGCGTTCACATTCACACGCACTTCGACCATATTTTACCACTTATTGACTTGGTTTTCAAGTTTTTGAGGTGCACACTAAGCCTTAATTCTTGATAAGCTTTGCCGTTTTCGTGAACACCTAAAGCGCAAATAGCTATAATTCAGGCTACTTTAGCTGTAAAGCATGTACACACAAAAAGTACCGATCCTGACGAATAAGTAGGTAAATTTTCCATTTTGTGTACCTTTTGTGCACTTTCGAGCCATGTTGGGAAGGCAGAATGGCCTTAGTGTAGGTGGAAGTTTGATAAGCTTTTGGGGGTGGGTTGGCGTGGTGGTACACTAATGGAGGTGGCGACTTGTTGGGCGTTGCCTGCGGCCCGCGCTTTATGCTTATACTACGCGCTGCAATCGCTAACACGGAAGAAACGCAAATCAACCATTAGCAATTTGTTCTGCTGCAACATCAATTATCTGTAAGTATCTGACTAAGACGGTCTGATTTTGAGTTGCGGAACGGGGGTCATTTGAGAATAAAAGCCGATAAGCGGTGTAGTTGTTACAAGGTGTATTTAGAATCCTAGTACTTAGTCCATCTAATTTGCTAGCTGTCGTGGAGGACGTATGAGCCGCCGAATTTCTAATTGTTTTCAGATCAAAAAGATCATTATTTATAGCACTCAATACTGCGTTAAAAACATAACCTTGATGGAAAAAAATTCCGCTTATTTTCCGCACTATCTCGGGATTTGACCAATCCATGTGTCGCTGGTTTCCGATTATTATCTGCAACGCATGCTCTTTGTCGATCGGATTTACCCATTTTGCCGGTCTGTTAGATAAAATTGACACTTCATTTAGTAGGTAATCAACAAAACAGTTTTCAAGAAAAGTTTCCCAAGCTATATAAATCCTTAGAAAAGCTGATTCGCATATAAATTCTCGCAGATTTCGTGCAATTTTAAATGAATTATTGTTGTATCTCTGATGTGCAAAGTTAATATGCAACATCAAGTCATTGACAGCAGTTCGGAAATCAGCTAAATTTTGCGCAATAGCCATTTTATAAGGTATTTATTATATCAACAATGAATTCAGTCCTCCTAATTCTAACCTTTGTATCCGTTGTTGCTCTTCGACTATCTTCAAGAAATTGAATTTGATCGGTTGTAACCCTTTTGAGAGTATCCGTAGCAAAAAGGAAATCCAGGGATGTTAAAGTGGTTTTTAACTTCTCGTATTTTGTTTTGGGGATTTCTTTTTGCTCTTTTTCAAAATCCTTTAAACCGTATTTGGTGTGGTAGAAACTAGTGAAGAGTGTATAAAACAAATGAATTCTTTTAAAAGGTGTAGGTTTGAGTCCCTCGTTAAAAACATTTTTAATCAGTTCAAATGTGTTATCAAAACGAATTTCAAGTTCGTCTGCATTTTCTGTAAATGATTTTTCGTATTTGGTATAGAAAGCTCTTATTTGCTTTTTTGACTGAATTCCTTCACAAACAGCAATCATCAAGTCAGCAACAAGTGTTGCATCTCCCATTCTAAGCACATTTTGATTCGTTAAAATCTTATTTTCAAGCCAAAAGTCATTGTGTTTATGAGAAAGCTTATCAACGAGTATCTTAAATTCACTGAAATGATTTGCGTTTATTTTTTCTTGCTCATTCAATACTACGGCATAAGAATTTAGTCGACTGAAGATATCGAGAATTTCTCTGTCCGGTAGATTGACAAGGAGATCAACCGATAACTCATAGTTGAGAATTATAGATTGTATGTCGGGGTCTATGTTACCTAATTGGCTAAAATAATATCCACCATACTTTTCATTGTGCTTTTTGCTGATCACAAAACCATCATTTAGAAAAGATAAAATAGCTCTGAGGCGCTGCTGCCCGTCAACTACGTCTCGGACAGATTGTCTATTTTCAACATTTAATGTTTGCCTAATGAAAATTTTTGGAATTGGCTTTCCCCTTATAATTGTGTCCATTAAATAAGATTTGGCATCATCTGACCAAACAGCTTTTCTTTGAAATTTCGGCGAGAGTTGTAATTGCTTTTTTTCATTCCATTCTAAAAAATCATTTATACTGTATGTCCTACTGTCGAAATTTTTCATCTGTGATTAATTAATTAAGCGTTGCGATTTTAAGCGATTATATAATGATTTTCTATTTCTAATTGCTGCATATACCTTATTTTACTTGGGTTGGAAATACTATAAATATTATTAGGATAAACGAGTAATACAACTCCAAGTAATTATTCAAAATACATTGCACCCTTTTTATTATTGTGAATAACTTTAGAAAAGTTAGGATTTAATACCTAAATCTAAATATTTAACACGTATTATTTGCCCGTGAAAACACCCTATTTTTTTAAGCGGTAATATCGACCCCCAATTTATTTTCAAAGAGATAAATATTATTGTGGACATACAAAAGGTATGACTATAGTAGCTCCGGCTGCTTTGGATTTTTCAATAGCTTCTATTGCAAAAAGCTTTTTTTCTTTAGTCTCCATAAAGCTGTAAGCGCAAATTTCTTTAAAATCGATGTTAAAAACTACTTTAAGATTTTTATAAAAAAGATTAAACCAGAACTTTCTGGGCATTGGAAGAAATAACTTTTTTGAAGTTATTTTTTTATATTTTTTATTGTAGGTCTCTAAAATCCTACAAATAACGTCTTCGTTTCCATTTAAAAAGTCATCCATGCTTGCATTTGAACAGAAGATAGCCCAGAAATTTCCTGTTATCGGTCTCTCAAGATTTTTGGCCGAAATTTGATAGTTTATGTTTGTGACATCAATTTTTTTATCCAATCCATTAAATAGTGTTTGGTTAAATTTCGGACTGGATAGTTTTAAGAAACGAGGGTCAAAATTTATAGGTTCAAAAAAGCCAATTTTACCCTGCGGTGCAATCATTGGAAATTCATAGACACTTTGACAAAACTCGTACATTGTGTTGTGAAAGCGTTTCGCTCCTGAATTCATTTGAGCGGCCTCCTTGTATAAAAAATCGTCTCCTTGATGCTCTGTTGTGTACTTTGCGTCATAAAAAAATGTAACGGTGACATTTTCTGCCGCAAGAAGACCCTTATTTTCAATCGTTAGAGGCATAAATATAATTAAGCGATTATCATCACTACTGGAAAGATGACAAGAGTTGACAATAAACCACGGTCCATAGGGATTTTTTTTGTAACTCTCATACTTTGTTGGAAACACAGGTTGAAAAAACAGAGTAGCTTTTTTAAAAATGCCCTGTTTAAAAGCTAGATAATAAGACAGTATTCCCGTGAAAACTATCCCTATTATGGTTAATGCAATTTCCATACATGTGAAAGTCGTATAAATTAAAGATATAAAAATTATGAAGTCAAAATTAGCAAGCCAACAAGTTGTTCACATAGTAGCCTTAGCTGGCGCGCCCCCTTTAAAAATCATAGGCATCATTTAATCCTACAAATCATAGTTCAGACAAATGCGTGAGGGATAGTAGCGGATACCGGCCTCGCGGTTAAAGCCTGTGCAGTATAAGCGGATAGCCCGGCCCAAAGGGACACGCCCGAGTTCAGTGAGCAGTTATTAGTTACCAGTTAGCAGGGAAATTCTGTTAATTTTTTAATTCTGAAAATTCTGGTTCAGACAATGATCGGCAATGCATGGCGAAGAGGTTGCCACGTTGCCCCAGCACACTCGCCCCCGCCGCTCCTCGCAATGACATAGTTTATTAGCTTGCCTCTCTAAAAAATCCGACCTCCGACTTCTGACCTCCGACTTCACCCTTCGCTAAAAGAATCTCACAAAATATCCGGCTACCGATTGCCAGAGCGCTGAATGGGGTAACCAATAAAAGCTGTAGTGCGACACGGCCAGTATGATAAACGCGATGATATAAGCGCGTGCGTTGTTACCTTTTACCAGGTCGTAAACGATGAGGCCGACGAGGATGAGGTCGGGTATTAAAAAGCCAAGCAGTAATGCCTCTGCGTCCATGTGCAATACGTGCGCAAAAAGCCTGCGCATGCCGGCCCCGACAATAGCCAGCGAGGTGGCGATCATATAACGCATGTGGTAAGGGGTTCGGTTTTTGTTGATGATGGCCAGCAGGTACAATATCGCGAAATCGAATATCTGGTAAACTTGAAAATAGGTATTGGCGAGGACGTTTTCCCTGGGCACATGCGCGGCTACGGCATTCAAATACGCTTCGCGGGCGATGAAATGTATCGAAATAATGATGCAGGGTACCAGCACGTAAGTAAACCTGCCGATGATGCGGTGCGCCTGGTATTTGCCATAGCGTATGAGCAACGGCTGAACAAACAACAGCACAAACCAGGCGGTGAACAGCAGCCCATGGATATGCTGAATGGCCGTAACATTGTTGAAGCTGGGGAACAACCCGAAATAGGTCTTGAAAAACCCTAAAAAAACGATACCGAATACGGCTACAAACAGCCAGCTGACATTTTTGTAGCCATTTTCGGCCGGCGCGAAATTGCGATCCTGGTTTAACATGCCGTAATTTAGAAAATTATTTTTCAATAATTCAAGCGCCTTTTTTCGTTCTTACAGGTATAAAACCAAAAGAACTCCGGCTTGTGCGATTATGAATATATTATTTGTTTTTTAGAGGTATTCATGAGCTCCTTCGTCGGTTCCTTCCCCGGGGAAGGGACAATGTCATTAAGTTAAGCAATATCGCTTAGCGCCGTCAGGTGCTAAACGTTTGTAGACATTATTTCTTTTAATATTAGCATGCCGTAGGTATGCAACCTCGCTATGTTCCGTACCTACGGCACGGCATTCTTATATATATTGATTTGCTACAAACGTTTGACCCCGCTGGGGTCGCCTTAACTTAATGACATTGGGGGAAGGGAAGGTAGGGGTTAACCCGTGTTTCATAGCCGCGCCCCTCCCCAGGGAGGGAATTAAAAGGCACCAAATAAAAAGAGCTCCCGTATTCGGGAGCTCTTTCCATTCATAGGTAGTCTATATGTTATGCCGCAAGCGGTGTCTTGCAAGTGGTTTTCCGGGATCTTATTTCCTGGAGGTCATTTAATAAAAGCGCTTTCAATTCGTTGTCGATGGCTTTCAATATTCCGGTGGTCTTAGTTGAAGTTTTCATGGTTTGTTTCGTTTGGTGATGAAACCAATGCGAGAATGATGCCACATTTTGCAAAGCCCGCTAAAAAATAGCAAAATATGCGTTTACGGGGTTTAAACATGGATTTTAGTGTATGTTTTTGTGTACAGCGGCTAATTGCGGTGTATTCCAATTAGCCCGCGAAACGGAGACAAACAGCATAAGTTTGGTCATCTATTCAGCTTTTATATATACATTTACCGGCAGGTAACCTAATCACGGAAAAATTGAAAAAAGTCCTGATCATTGAAGATGATGCTGATACTGCCGACGTATTGCAGCATATAGTAGAAAATATCGGCCTGGAAGTTATTACCAGCCGGCGTGAAATTCCTTTGACTGAATTGAAAAAGCTCGACCCCTCGCTTATTCTTTTAGATCACTGGCTTGAATCGGGTTACGGCGCCGATTACTGCCGGGAAATTAAAGATAACCCGCAGACAAACCATATCCCGGTTATCATTATATCGTTTATAGCAACTTTGAAAGAGATCTCAGAAAAAGCTTACGCAGATGATTATGTAAGCAAGCCATTTGATGTTGAACATTTAGAAAGTTTGGTCGCGAAATTCACGGCTTAAGCAAAAAATCGTTATCCGCGCGGCATTTGATGAGCGAAATTTTTTATTATCAGTTATAACACAGCTTACAAATAATTCTATATTAGCTGTGTGATTGCAAAACCTTTGCAGTCTATAGCTGTTGCCCATCCATTATTTATAGGTAAACGGACCGTTTTCCTTTAGCTGTATTTTATTCTTAGGACAATTATTGTTATATGAATTAAATATGTACAATTGATAGATAAGAACTTATCATTAACCCTAATAACATGTCTGTAGAGATCACCAAGATTTTTAAAAAGCAAAAAAACGCCATCCTGGAGCGCTGGATGAACAACCAGCTGGCTGATGAAGGGCTGCGCGACGACCTGATGAGCAACGAGGATCTGCGCGCTGAATCCGAAGAGCTGATAAGCGCGCTCATTAATGCCCTGAACGAAAAAAACCTGGCCGATAGCGATTCGGAGGATTTTTACGCGGTAGCAGAAATGCTGGGCGGCATAACTATTTCGCGTGCAAAGCACGGGTATAGCCCGCGCGAGATCGGCCTGTTTATTTTCAGCCTTAAGGAAGCGCTGCTGCAAACATTGCAGGTGGAGGTAAAAGATCCGAAAACGATGGTAGATGCCAGCCTGGCGATAAGCCGGCTGATAGATAGTTTCACCATAATCACATTCGAAACCTTTATCAAGGGCCGCGAAGAAGTGATCCTGCGCCAGACGGACGAGATCACCGAAATATCCACACCTGTTATACGCGTTTGGGACGGCATCCTGGCGCTGCCTATCATAGGCACGCTGGACAGCGCCCGTACACAGGTAGTAATGGAAAGTTTGCTTGTCGAAATTGTAGAGAGCAACAGCAGCGTGGCTATCCTGGATATTTCAGGCGTACCGACCGTAGATTCGCTGGTTGCGCAGCATTTGCTGAAGACCGTGAGCGCTACCCGCCTGATGGGTGCGGAGTGCATTATCAGCGGCATAAGGCCTGAGATCGCGCAAACCATTGTGCACCTGGGCATCGATCTGTCAGACATAGTGACCAAGGCATCACTGGCCAGCGCCCTGCAATATTCTTTCAGGCTCTTAAGCCTTGAAGTGCGAAAGAAATTGGCTGAAAACAGGGTAGTGAGTAAAATATAGTTAGAAACTATGGAAAGGATTCCTATTTTAAGGATGGGGCAGTTTTTACTGGTGACCATCCAGGTTGATCTCTATGACAGGCTCGCGCTTGACCTGGAGGCCGACCTGGTGAAAATGGTAAGTAAAACCGGCGCCCGGGGAATATTGATAGATATATCAGCGGTAAGCATCGTTGATTCGTTCATGGGACGAATTATCGGCAATATCGGCACCATGTCGAAACTTTTAGACGCCGAAACAGTAGTAGTAGGTATGCAGCCCGCAGTAGCCATTACATTGGTCGAGCTCGGGTTGCCGCTAAAAGGAGTGTTTACCGCCCTCGATGTAGAAAGAGGTATGGATCTGTTAAAGTCAAGGATTCAAGTTCAGGAATATGATGAATCAGAGTCGGGCGACGACGATCCTATCACTGAATAAGGACACGATGTCTGTCGAGAGGGAACAGGACGTTGTGCCATTCAGGAACAGGGTTAAAGAGTATGCAGTAAAGATCAGGATGGGATTGGTCAACCAAACCAAACTGATAACCGCGGCCAGCGAGCTGGTGCGTAATATGCTGCGCTATGCTGAAAAGGGAACGGTGCTGATCGAAGTGATCAGCCGCGGCCGCGATAGCGGTATCCGGCTTACCTTTGAAGACCGCGGGCCGGGCATAGCGGATATCGGGCAGGCATTGAAGGACGGCTACTCGACCGGGAAAAGCCTGGGCCTGGGGTTACCGGGCGCCCGCCGCTTAGTTAACGAATTTGACATACAAAGTGAGGTTGGTAAAGGCACCAAAGTCACCATAGTAAAATGGGCTAATGGTTGATGCTACACATACCAGCTACAACGCTTCGGAAAGAAGCTATTACGCGATAATAAAGAAGGAGGCCCATACACTGGCTGTTGCGGCAGGCTTTGAAGCAAGGCGCGTTGCCGAGCTGGATATCATTATTGCCGAGCTTACATCCAACCTGAACAAATATGCCGACCAGGGCGAGATATTGCTGGGTCATTTCAGGGAAACAGATAACGAATACATCGAGATCATATGTATTGATGATGGACCGGGTATAGGCGACCCTAACAAGATGATCAAAGACGGGTTTTCGTCCACCAACACGTTGGGCCATGGTTTGGGTAGTATCAAGCGTTTATCGGACAAACTGGATATTTATTCGATGAAAGGCTGGGGTACAATAGTTTTGAGCAGGATTTACAAATCGCCCCAGGCCAAAATGCGCGTCAGAGGCAGGTTTGAAGCAAGGGCGATCGTGGTGAGCAAGCCCGGCGAGAAAAAAAGCGGCGACGGTTATTACTGCAGGCAGGAGGATAAAGTTGTAAAACTGATGCTTGCTGATGGATTGGGCCATGGGCCCGATGCCAATTTGGCTATGAATGAAGCGGTAAATGCGCTGAAAGCCTGCACGTTTGAATACCCCGTTGATATAATAAGGTTTATGCATGCCTATATCCGTAAAACACGCGGTGTGGTTGCTACGGTGATTATTGCCGACCTGGAAAAAAATACATTCAATGTTGCCGGCGTTGGGAACATAAGCACAAAGCTGATCGGGGCGCTAACGTCAAGAAACCTTTTGTCATACAACGGGATAGTCGGGCATGCGGTGCCGAATACGATGAATGAACAGGAAATGAGCCTTTCCGAATTTCAACAGTTTGTGTTGTGTTCGGATGGCATCAAATCCAGGTGGGACCTGGCAAAATATCCCGGCATACAAAAGCACGACCTTAGCCTGCAGGCGGCGGCTATTTATAAAGATTTTGCAAGGCGGACAGACGATATGTCGGTAGTAATAGCAAAACTTAACCCTAAATGACCGAACTCGTTTCTACAACATTGGAAAATGAGATGGACCTCATCCTGGCCTACAAAAAGTCCATCAAAACAGCTGAGCAGTTAGGGCTCACCATCTCGACCCAAACGGCTTTCGCCACGGCTGTTTCAGAGGTTTGCCGCGAGGTAATCGATAAAGCCTTTGATGGCAAGCTTACGCTTGGCGTTGATAGTGATGGCGGCAGGTTCTCATTAATGGCCCGTATTACTTTTGTTGACAATGACGATCTGCGAAGTTTTCGAGAAGGCTTTGAATACGCGAAGAAGCTCGTGCCCGTATTCGATTATTTTGCCGATGGCGACCATATAATTGTGGAGCTTAAACTGGGCATACCACGTTCTGCAAAGGTTGATCATAGGAAAGTTGCCGAGGTGAAAAGAAATTTTGACCTGGAGGGGCCAATAAACCCCTATGAAGAAGTGAAGTTGAAGAATGTAGAATTGAGCAAGCTTTACGAAGAACGTGAGATGGCGCTTACCCATGCCACTTATTTGAATAAACAAAAGGACGAATTCCTTTCCGTTGCCAGTCATGAGCTTAATACACCCTTAACTGTGCTAACTACCCTGGCACAACTGGCGTCGCGTATGGAGGGCGGCAAAGAAGCGAAGCTGTACGAATTCCTGAAAAAGATAGAGATACAGTCGGCCAAAATGAAGGCGCTGATCAGCCAGCTGCTCGTGATCTCGAAGATCGAAAGCGGCCAGCCGGATTATAAAATGGAACGCGTAAATGCGAATGATTTTATTTCGGTTTGTGTCGATTTGATCAAACATTTTGCCCCCGATCACAAAGTGGAAATGCAGTTGAGCGATGACTCGTGCGCTATTTTGATCGATAAATTGCGTATGGAGCAAGTGATCAACAACCTGGTGAGCAACGCCGCCAAGTATTCCGAAAACGGCAACCGGATACTGATCACAACAATGCTGGACGCTGACGAACTTTGTATTCACGTGCAGGATTTTGGCATTGGCATGTCGGAAGAGACAATGAATAATGTGTTTAAGAAATTTTACCGTAACGAAGATGTGGCCCACCGTTTCCGCGGCCTCGGCATGGGGTTATATATAGCGTCGCGTATTGTGAAAGACCACGGGGGTGAAATATCCATCAAAAGCAAAGAAGGGGAAGGATCGACGTTCTCTGTTTGCCTCCCGGCAGCAGCGACGAATTAAATGCCGGCACCGCGTTAGATTTCGTTCATCGCAATGAGCGGTGGTAAAAGAAGGTTACAAAATCTTTCGGACTTACGCGGACTTTCGGACTTCAATACTCCACCCACTTCCTAATCTTCACATTCACTTTACTGCCTTCACCATATTTTCCGGCTTCGCCATTGAGGAAGCGCAAAGTAATGCCATTGTTTTCAATTAGCAATTCTTCGTAAAAGCCCTTGAAAAGCACCTGCTTTATGGTCCATTTTTTCCGGCCCCAGCCGCCTGCGTTTTCTACCCATTCGGGGTAGATCATCACATGGTCGTTTTGGGTTTTGATGCCGCAAACGGCCGCTTCTTCGGCTGTGAGCACATTACAGCGGGCCAGCAATTGAGCGGTGTAAAGGTATTGCGGATCGTTATAAACTTTTTGCGGGTTGCCGGCTTCGATGATCCCGCCGTCGCGGAGCACCAGCAGCGTATCGGCCATGGAAAGCACCTCGGCCGGATCGTGCGATACCATGATCACTGTCAGGCCAGTATCTTTAACGACCTGGCGGATATCTTCCTGCAGGCCATCACGGAAAGAAGTGTCGACCTGGTTGAAAGGTTCGTCCAATAACAATACTTCCGGTTCTGTTACCAATGCCCTCGCAATAGCCACGCGTTGTTTTTCGCCGCCGCTCAAATCCGCGACACGCTTTTCAGCAAGGGGCAGCATTTTTAGCTGTTCGAGTACTTTCTCTGTTTTTTCCTGTTTGGCTTTCAGGTCGGTATTGGGCAGCAGCACGGAAATGTTGTCCCGCACTTTGGCAAACAGGTTCAGGTCGTCTTCGGCCTGGGTTACCATTTTCATGGCATCGTGACCAGGGATCAACTTTTCTTCCGGGCCCCAAACACGTTCGCCCTTGAACTGAATCTCACCGCTATCCGGCGATAGCAAGCCGTAAAGCAAACTCAGCAACGTACTTTTCCCGCTCCCGCTCGCGCCGATGATAGCCGTTACTTGTGCCGGCTGTATATCGAGATCAATATTTTTTACTCCCCCGCCGCCGGGATAGGTTTTGTTGAGTGATGTTGTTTGTAGAAATGAAGACATTGTTCAAAGATAGTCCGAAAGTCCGAAAGTCCGCGAAAGTCCGAAAGCCGATCTCGTAAAACATTAACGAACCCGTATCAAATAAAAAGTGCGAAAGTCCGGAAGTCCGCGTAAGTCCGAATAAAAGTCCGAAAGTCCGGAAGTCCGCGTAAGTCCGAAAGCCAATCTTGCAAAATATCAACAAGCCACTTTCAAAACAAAAATCCGGAAGCCATCTTTCGGACTTCCGGACTTACGCGGATCCGCCAGTGGGCGGACAGGCTTTCGGACTACTAAAACCCGAACGTCAATCCAAATGAGAAGTTTCGCAACCCCGCTTGGTCTGGGCTTTCTTCGAACATGTCGCTGAAATAGTATTTGGCAAATATGCCCCAGCCGCTGTAGCCCATACGGAAGAAGCCGCCGTAACGGAATTTGTTAAAATGGTAGCCGTTGTCGATCTTTTGCTTGCCGTCAACCGTGCTCACCTGTTTCACCATGCCGTCGAGCAGCAAGCCTCCTTCCGGACCGAACACAAAGTGGAAGCGGTTGCCCCGGGCGTCCTCGCTGGTATGGAAATCGAACGAGAACGGTATGCGCAGGTAGCTCGATGAGAATCGGTTCTTGTGGAGATGCACGCTGTCCGGCAACCAGGCGAGCGCCGGTGTGCCCGGCTGAATGGTGATATTATTACGCAGGCGTATCAGCGTCCAGTCGAACCCGGCCGAAATATAGAATCTGAAGTTGGGGCTTACCTTCATGCCCATCTGGAACACATCAAAGCCCACATTGCTGCTTTTCCATTGGTTGTAATCGAGGAACTTGTTTTTTTGCGACAGGTTGAAGCTGCCATTGTCGATCAGCGTGGTATAACCCAGGTCGAACCGCGCGAACGTGATGCCGGCAAAGCCCTGGGGGTAGCGGGTTTCTTTATGGTGATGATGGTGGTGATAGCCGAAGCCATAATTTACCTCCCCATCCGAAGCTTCATCGTCCCATGTCGTATCGCGGGAAGTCTTTACCGTATCGGTCTTGGTGCGCTGTGCAAACACAGTCGTAGCGGCCGCGCATATCAGCGCGGTAATTAGTAAACGTTTCATATTATTTTTTTATGATTACACCGATTTTTTTGTGATTACACCGATGCTGATTTTGATTACACTGATTTATTTGGTCATTATGTCATTGAGTCATTAGGTCATTTTTATACCTATTGAACCTATTATCTTTTGCCTTTCACCTTTCACCTTTGTCCTCCTTACCGATCTTCACCGGGCCGATGTTTACCGCGGTAAGTGTCGAGCCATCGCCGTCGTCGTCATCTGTAAACTCTACAGCCTTGTCTTTGCGCTTGTCTACCCTGGCCACCACCAGGTTCACCAGTTCGCCGAAATTGCGGATACCATGTTTCTTTACCGCCGGTGTTTCCGGCTTTGTTTCCGATTGTCTTTTCGCTATTAAAGCCGGCTTCGATATCGTATTCATCGTTGTATCGATATTCTGCTTTGCCACAAGCTGAGTTTCTGGTCCCGGAACCGTGGGTTGTTTTACCAAGTCTGTTTTCGACGGAACTACTGACGCCGTCAACTCGGGCTGCTCAACCCGCTTTACCGGCTCATTTCTGACTAACGTCTCATCCGGTTTCACGGCTGCAGGCAAAATGGCTGCTGGCTTTTGGTGTCTTTCGATATTTACTTTTTGCTCCTGCTTAACGGGTTCATTTTTTTTCACCGGCGCAGTGCTCAGGGCAACTTGCTCAGCCCGTTTTACAGTCGCGGGAGTCGTATGATCTTTTGCAATGTTATTTCCTGTATGATCATCCTTGTGGCCCTTCGGGATGAACAATATACCTGCGCTCACCAGCACGACGATACTTGCCGCTACGTTCAGCCAGGGTAGTAAGGCGATTTTTTTCTTATCCAGTTCCCCATCGATGCGGGGCCAAACTTTTTCGGATGGCTCCGATTCAAATCCGTTCAGCTTATCCCTGAACAGCCCGTCAAACTCATTATCCTGCATATCCATATCTTTTTCCTTCCGTGTTTGCTATTAAACCTTTCAAAATGCTGCGCGCCCGTGAGAGCTGCGATTTCGATGCGCCCTCCGATATCCCTATCATCTCGCCGATCTCGCGGTGCGAATAACCTTCTATGGCGTACAGGTTAAATACCATCCGGTATCCCGGTGATAACCGCTGCACCATTGCCATCATGTCTTTGGCATCCAGGTTTGCTGCGGCAACCGGGTTCACCGAAGGCTCGTGCGGCAACTCGTCCGCAAGTACCAGCAACTTATGATGCTTGCGGTAATATTCAATAGAGCTATGCACCATTATGCGTCTTATCCAACCTTCAAACGAACCATCGCCCCTGAAGTCGCCCATTTTTTGGAACACCCTGATGAAACCGTTCTGCAGCATATCTTCGGCCTCCATGCGGTCGGCGGCATAGCGCAGGCACACGCCCATCATTTTTGCGGCGAATTGTTTGTACAACTGCTCCTGGGCCTTGCGTTCCCCGGCTTTGCAACGTTTCAGCAATTCGTCTAAAGTATATTTATGTTCCAAAAACATCATTTAAAGGTAAGATGAAATTATATACCGGATGGTTGCACGGGGGTGGAAATATTTTTTTGGAATACTGGAATTAAATATACGTATATTTGTTTTGGAGATACGTATCATGACGACCAAACTAACGCTGACGGTTGAGGAAAAAGTAATTAAAAAGGCGAAATTATACGCAAGGCGGTCCGGACGAAGTTTATCCGAATTAGTTGGAAATTATCTTGATACACTCACCGATGATACTAATAATAAGGAAGCACTTTCTCCTAAGCTTAAAAAGATAGCAGGGATGGTAAAGCTGCCGGATAATTTCGACGAGGAAAAAGAATTACGTGCTTATTTCGAAAATAAGCATTTATGAAACAGGTATTTGTCGACACCAATATATTAATCGATCTTTTAGCTGAAAGACCTCCATTCAGCAAGTTTGCAATTGAACTATTTAACAGGGCTGAGAAAAATAACGTTAAATTATTTACTTCGTCCCATTCAATTGCGACCACGCATTATTTGTTAAAGAAGTATGTTGATGAAGCAACACTGAGAGTAACGCTGTTCAATCTCTTAGATTTCATAGCTATTATTCCTATCGATTTAAGCATTATCAAAAGAAGCCTTCAATCAAAACACAAGGATTTTGAAGATGCCATTCAGATATTTGCTGCAAATACAATTGACAATTTAGATTTTATTGTAACCCGCAATTTGAAAGATTTCAAAAATGCCGGCACACCTGTGTTGCCGCCGGACGAATTATTGAATTATCTTTAACAAGAATTTACTTTAATCTCCATGAAAAAGATCAGCCTGCTTGTTGTCTTGATCCTTTCGGCATTTGCTTGCTTATTTGCACAAGCCCCAGCTACGGGCATTTATACCCTCCTCAAACCCGACCGTGTTTTCGACGGACAACAAATGCATTCCGGCTGGTGGGTGCTTGTGAAGGGCAATCATATCGAGGCTGTTGGTGAACCCAATGCAATCAATGCTCCCGCCGATGCAAAGATCATCGACCTGAAAGGATCGACGCTAATGCCGGGCATGATAGAAGGTCACTCACATTTATTCCTTCATCCTTATAACGAAACCAGTTGGGACGACCAGGTATTGAAAGAACCCCGCGCCGAACGTACGGCAAGAGCGGTCAATCATGCCTATGCCACGTTGATGGCCGGTTTCACCACCACCCGCGACCTGGGAACAGAAGGGGCTGGTTATGATGACGTAGGATTGAAAATAGCGATCAATAAAGGAGTTATCCCCGGTCCGCGGATATTGGCGGCCACCCGAGCCATTGTAGCAACCGGCAGCTATCAACCCAAAAGTCTTACCGACAATGTTTTTATCCAGGGCGGCGAGGAAACGGACGGTATAGATGGCATCAGCCATACGGTGCGTTCGCAAATAGGACATGGCGCCGATGTGGTGAAGATATATGTCGACTACCGCTGGGGGGCAAATAACACTGCCGCGCCCACTTTTACCGAAGAAGAGTTAAAAACCGCGGTGGAAGTCGCCCATAGCAGCGGCAGGATAGTGGCCGTACATTCCAGCACGACAGAAGGTATGCGCAGGGCCATAGCAGCCGGCGTGAATACGATAGAACATGGGGATGGCGGTACGCCTGAACTTTTCAAAGCAATGAAGGATAAGGGCATCGCACTATGCCCCACGCTTGCCGCGACCGACGCTATCGCAAGATATTTCCAGGGCTGGACAGGTACCGGCCCTGAACCGGAAAGCATCAAGAAGAAACGAGCAATGTTCGATATGGCGCTCAAATCGGGTGTGACCATCTGTATGGGCGGCGACGTAGGTGTGTTTCCGCATGGCGAGAACTGGCGCGAGATGATCCTGATGGAGCAATGGGGTATGAAACCCATAGATGTCCTGCGTTCAGCGACTTCGGTGAATGCTGAAGTGTTCGGTTTGAAACACCTGGGCAATGTCAAAAATGGCTATTGGGCCGACCTGGTAGCTGTTGAAGGCGATCCGTCGGCGGATATTAAAGCTGTAAAAGACGTGAAGCTGGTAATGAAGGACGGGGTGATCTACAAACAATAAAAATCAAACTATTCACGATGCACATTCATAAACTGGCGATAGCAGCAGCCATTGCAGCTGCAACCCTGACTGCAAAAGCCCAAAACACGCTTATCCCAATCGAGACGAAAAGCAACGCTTTGGTACTGCAGATAACAAATGACAGCTACGTTAATATAATCTACTTCGGCAAGAGGCTGGCGGATAAAAACGAATATCAGCAAACGCAACACTTCTATCATCTCGACGGTAACGGCGTATTTAATTCGGCGTATACCGGTACCACCAGGAACTTGCTTGAGCCGGCTTTTTCTGTAACGCACGCCGATGGAAATAAGTCGACCGACCTGAAATATGTCAGCCAGTCGGTTGATAAGATTAGTGAGGATGTTTCCCAAGTCAATGTCAGCTTAAAAGACCCGGTTTACGATGTGGAGGTTACCCTGCACTATAAGACCTATTATGCCGAAGATGTGATGGAGCAGTGGAGCACCATCGAGCATCATGAGAAAAAGAATATCACGCTAAATAAATATGCATCCGCAAACCTCCTCATCCAGGCAAAAAGCTACTGGCTAAAGCAATATCATGGTGAATGGGCCAAAGAAATGCGCCCGGAAGAAGAGCAATTGACGCATGGCATTAAAACGCTGGACAGCAAGCTCGGCGCCCGTGCCGATATTTTCCAGCCGCCATCATTTATGATCTCGCTGGATAAACCTGTTGCTGAAGACGATGGCGATGTGCTATTGGCTAACCTGGAATGGAGCGGCAATTTCAGGTTCGATCTTGAAGTGGATCCTACAGATAACCTTCGCCTCATAGCCGGTATCAATAATTATGCATCGGACTACAGCCTTAAACCGGGCGAGGAGTTTGAAACGCCGAAACTGGTTTATACCTTATCACACCACGGCGCCGGAGAAGCCAGCCGCGACCTGCAGGAATGGGCGCGAAAATATAAGATAGTGGATGGCGAAGGTCCGCGGCTCACACTGCTGAATAACTGGGAGTCGACTTATTTTGATTTCAACGAGGACAAGCTCGCCGAACTGTTTAAGGATACGAAGAAGCTGGGAGTCGACCTGTTTTTGCTGGACGATGGTTGGTTCGGGAATAAATATCCGCGGAATGACGACCACGCCGGCCTGGGCGACTGGCAGGAAAATAAGGCGAAATTGCCGCATGGCATAGGCTATTTAGTAAAAGAGGCGGAGGATGAAGGTGTGAAATTCGGCATTTGGGTTGAACCGGAAATGGTTGACCCCAAAAGCGAACTGTACGAAAAGCATCCGGATTGGGCGGTGAAACAGCTGAACCGTGATCTGTATACCATGCGCAACCAACTGGTGCTCGACTTGAGCAACCCGAAGGTGCAGGAATTTGTGTTCAATACAGTGGACGGCTTGTTTGCTAAAAATCCGGGTTTGGCTTACATCAAATGGGATTGCAACGCGGTGATGTACAACGTTTATTCGGCTTATGAAAAGGACCAGTCCAATTTCTACGTCGATTATGTAAAAGGACTATACAAAGTTTTAACTCAGCTTCGGGCAAAATACCCTAAAGTGCCGATGATGCTTTGCTCGGGCGGCGGCGGCAGGGTGGATTACGGCGCCCTGCAATACTTTACAGAGTACTGGCCGAGCGACAATACCGAGCCGTTGGAAAGGGTATTTATTCAATGGGAATATTCTTATTTCTATCCCGCGCTGGCCAGTTCTAATCACGTAACCAATTGGGGTAAAGAACCTATCAAATACCGGGTGGACGTGGCTATGATGGGCAAGCTGGGTTTTGATGTTCCGGTAAGCAAGCTATCGCCGAACGAACTCGCCTTCTGCCAGGGCGCCATCAAAAATTATAAAGCATATTCGGAAGCAATATGGCATGGGGAGCAATACCGGCTGCAAAGCCCCTGGGACAATGATGCCGCATCGATCATGTATGTAGATACGGCGAAGAGCAGGGCTATTATGTTCAACTATTTAGTGAACAACCGATACGACAAAGGCACACATCAGCCGATCAGGTTGAAAGGCCTTGACCCGGCAAAGAAATATGCTGTAAAAGAGATCAACCTTTATGCAGGCACCAAATCAAGCCTAAAAGATGCTGTTTACAGTGGTGATTTTCTGATGACGGCGGGCATTAATCCGGATGTAAGGGAAGGGAGGACGAGTGTGGTGATTGCGGTGGATGAGATGAAATAATATTATATTTAACATGAGAAAGGTCTATGCCAAAAATATTTGAATATCTCGGTATCGTAATCTTCTTTTACTCCAATGAGCACGAACCAATTCATGTTCACGCATCATACGGGGGTTTGGAAAGCAAGGCAGAGTTTTATATAGTGAATGGTGTAATTTCTGAAATTAGGCTTAAATTAGTAAGCGGAAAGGAGCCATTAGATACGAGCAGGCTGAAAGACTTTGAGAAATTTCTTGAGGTGTTTGGAGAGCAGATCGTTCAAAAATGGGTCGATTATTTTGTTTATCACAAAGATGTTTCTTTCGAAAGAATAACTAAAAAATTAAAATGAAGATTATACAGGATTTCGAAACGGCAACGGATATAGTACCCATTGAAGTAAAATCAGCATTTTATCTTGGGGGCCATACAATCAAAGTGGTGTTTACCGATGGAATAGAGCAAGCAATTGATTTCAGTGTTTTTCTTTCAAAATCACTACATCCATCGATCAGTAAATACTTGAATGAAGATTTGTTCCAAAAATTTCAATTGGTTGACGGTAACCTGAATTGGAATGATTACGATTTGATCTTTCCTATTGAAGACCTTTATAAAGGCGAAATTTCCTGATCACTTCTTCATCCTGTAATACTTATATACTTTCACAGCCGACATGATGATCGCAGTAAAGGCCAGTAGCCCGATAATGCCATAGATCCAGCTTAGCGAATCCTTCAGCACGGCCAGGAAAACGATAGCGAAAAGGAATATGGTAGCCACTTCGTTCCAGATGCGCAATTGGGTTGAGGTCCATTTGAAAATGCCGTTGCGCATTTGTTTGATCTTGTTCTGGCAGATAAAGTGATATACAAGCAACAGCACAACAAAAGTGAGCTTGATGTGCATCCAGGGCTGTTGCAACCAAACCGGCTGCAGGCAAAGCATAGTGATACCCGCCGCTACTACCAACAGCATTGAAGGAATGGATATCACGTTCCATAGCCGGCGTTCCATCACCTCGAATTGTTTGGAAAGGATTGTTTTTTCCGGCTCCGGCTTGTCCTGCGCTTCAGTGTGGTAAATGAACAGGCGCACAATGTAGAACAGTCCTGCGAACCAGCAGACGACGAAGATGATATGTATGGCTAAAATATATTGGTACATATATCGGCTTTGTCATTGCGAGCGGTAGCGCGGCAATCCCTTCGTTAGGCATAGCGACGAGATTGCTTCGTCGTACCTCCTCGCAATGACAGGTTTGTTTTAGTTCCTATATTCTTTTATGATATCCACCGCGTATTTTACATTGTCAAACGGTATATCGGGCATAATGCCATGACCCAGGTTAAATATAAAGCCATTTTCTTCTCTCATCCTGTCAAACAGGTGGTAGATACGATCCTTGATCACCTTTTTATCGGCGTACAAAATATGCGGGTCGAGATTGCCTTGTACCGCTACGCCTTTTGGCAACCGCTGTTTGATGTCTCTCAGATCAACATTCCAGTCGATCGAGATAACATCCGGTTTGGCTTCAGCCATTAGCGGCGCGAATACCGAGCTGCCTTTGCAGAACGAGATCACAGGGATATCCTTGCGGTTCAGCTTGCTTATGATCTCTGCGATGTATTTATGCGAAAAATCGCGGTAATCATCCCATGCCAATGCCTGCGCCCAGCTGTCGAAGATTTGCACTGCATTCACGCCGGCAGCGATCTGCATGTTCAGATAATCAGCCGTGACCTTAGCGATCTTTGACAATAGCTGATGCGCTAATTCCGGTTCATTATGCATGAACAATTTGGTCAGTTTAAAATCTTTTGACGATCCGCCTTCAACCAAATAGCTCATCACCGTAAATGGTGCGCCCGCAAAACCGATCAGCGGAATGCTGCCGTTCAACCTCTGTTGGATGACTTTTATAGCATCGGCAACATATTGCAGCTTGTGCACCACTTCGGTATCGAGGTTGTCAATGTCAGCTTTATTGCGAACCGGGTTCGAAAACCGCGGGCCTATGCCATTGGTAAAGCTTAGATCGCCGCCCATGGCTTCTGCTGTAACTAATATGTCAGAAAACATGATTGCCGCATCAATACCCAGCAGATCAACAGGTAGCATCGTCACATCGGCTGCAAGCTCGGGTGTTTTGCACATTTCCAGGAAGGAATATTTGTTCTTAATATCCCAGTATTCCTTCATAAAACGACCCGCCTGGCGCATCAGCCATACCGGCGGTCGCTCTGTCGGTTCCGAAAACGCGGCTTTTATTAATAGAGAATTCTTCATGTTTTAGAGTCAGGAATCAAAAATCAAGAACCAAGATTTTTGTCTTGATTCTTGGCTCTTGACTCTTGGTTCTTTTATTTTTTATTTAATTCCTGTTTCAATTTTTCGATAACCGCTTTCATTTTGGCGGTCATCTTTTCTTCGTGCGTCATGGCTTGTTCCAGGTATTCTTCGGCCCTGGCCTGGTTGCCCAGCCTGATCTGGATATTAGCCGCATGCACCAAGGTTGCCACGTGGTCATTTATTGAACGCAGTGGAAATTTAGACGCAAGGTCATAATGGATCGCCGCCTGCTCATAGTCCTGTTTTTGCAGGCTGATATTGCCAAGCATATATTCATAAATACCGCGGCGCTTATCCATCAGCCATTCGGGTTTTTTGATCTGATTCAGTAGTGCCTCGGCACCGTCATAATCCTTATCGTGGTAATGTTTGGCGGCCAAAACCAGCGTCCCCTGTTTGAAGTATTCGACAATGATCAGCACGATCATCAGCGCACTGAAGGCCGTCAATTCGGCGACTTGTTTCCAGGCAAAGAATATCATCATCGCCGCAAAAACCACTATCACTAAAATCCTTGCCTTATTGCTGAACATGGATCAATGGTGCGAATTATCGGTAAACTTATAACCCACGCCGCGAATGGAGTGGAAATAAACCGGGTTCTTAGGATCTGGTTCAAAATACTTGCGGAAAGTAAGGATAAAGTTATCGATAGTGCGGGTCGACGGGTAAACATCATAGTTCCACACGGTTTCCAGTATCTGCTCACGCGAAACGGCTTCGTTGCGGCGTTCGATCAAAAGCTTCAGCAGCATGGTTTCCTTTTTGGTCAGGGGTGTGACCGACTCATCGCCGTTCACCAGTTCGAACGAGTTGAAATGGATGGTTTTGTCGCCGATCTTGTAACTATTAAACTCCTTGAGATCTTCACCCTTCAAACCACGTTTCACCAGGTTATTCACGCGCAGGATCAGTTCCTCAAGGTTGAAAGGCTTGGTCAGGTAATCGTCCGCACCCTTCTTCAGGCCGGATATCTTATCCTCATTGGTGTTCTTGGCGGTAAGGAACATGATTGGCACTTCTGAATTTTCCAGCCGGATGGTCTCAGCCACCACGAAGCCGTCTACTTCCGGCATCATCACATCCAGTATCACCAGGTTGAAGCGCTCTTCCTTAAATTTCTGCAGCGCTTTTTTGCCGTTATTAGCGATGGTTACTTTGTATCCCTCGAGCTCGAGGTTGAGTTTTATAGCTTCCAGCAGATGCTCTTCGTCCTCTGCCAGTAATATTCTTTTTTTTGCTTGCATGTGGGTATATGGTTATAATGCTAATTTTCACGAATTTATGGCGAATTACACGAATTTATTTGACCATATTGTCATATTCCCGTAAACGAGCAGATTTGTGATAATTCGCTTCAATTCGTGCAATTCGTGTTTATGCAAAGACCACTTCAAATATACTTCCTGTCGGGTCGTTATCCTTCACACTGATCGTCGCATCGTGGCGATTCAAAACCTCTTTCACTATATACAATCCCAGGCCGGTCCCTTTGGTGTTGCGCGTTTCTTCGCTGCCCACGCGGTAAAAACGGTCGAATATCTTGCCTTTTTCCAAATCGGCTATACCGATGCCGTGGTCGGCCACTTCGAAGAATATCCTGCCGTCCCTTGAATACAACTTCACATCCACCACCTCGCAAGGCTGGGAGTATTTAATTGCATTTTCGATCAGGTTGGTAACTACCGAGGTGAGGGCGAACTTATCGCCGGTAATCTCAATTTTCGGCTCGATCTCGGCGTTGATTAGCTGCTCATTAATATCGCATTTGTTTAGCTGTAAGCGGTTCACCACGCTGTCCACCAGTGCGGACAGGTTAAAATGCGCCTTAGGAAAAGTGTACGACTGGTTGTCGATCTTCGATGCCAGCAGCATGTTTTCCACCATATCATCCAGGCGTTCGATATCCATCAGGGCCTTGCCGAGAAAATCATTGATCTGCTGTTTGTTCAGGTCACGCTTCTGGATGGTTTGCAATAACAACTTGATGGAGGCCAGCGGCGATTTCAGCTCGTGTGTTACCGATAGCAAGAAATTCTTCTTCTGATGCTGCAACCGCCGTTCTTTGCGTATGGATTTGTGCAAACTGATAGCGCCAACAATAAATACCAGTACAAATACACTTCCTTCTCCCAGGATCATCGCGGTGCGTTTTGGCTGCAGGCGGATGAGCATATAGCCCCACCATATCAGCTCGGATATGGCATAAATGATGATCGCGTAGAAGATGATAAATGGGCGCTTCATTTTCTAAATACTAAATCCAAACTATCAAATATAGCACGTTTCGCTTTTTCCAGGTCGACTTTGGTGTGTGCCGAGGATACGAAGCCAACTTCGTAACCCGAAGGCCCAAGATATATTCCCCTGTTCAGTAATTCGCGGTGCAGAATTTTGAATTTTTCCATACTTGCCGGGTCGATCTCGTCGGCGCGGCTGATGGTATCTTTATCAGTAAACGCGAACCAGAAGATAGACCCGATATGGAACACCTTAAACTTGTAGTTCCTTGCCGTGGCAAAACGTTGTATCGATTCGGAAAACTCTTCGGCCTTATTGTTCAGGTCGCGGTAAAAGCCCATCCGGAGCAATTCATTCAATTGCGCAATACCGGCCGCCATAGCTACTGGATTGCCTGAAAGGGTACCCGCCTGGTAAACCGGGCCATCGGGCGATATGCTGCCCATAATTTCGGCCGACGCACCATAACAGCCCACCGGCAGCCCGCCCCCGATGATCTTACCATAAGTAATAATATCGGGCTGGATATCATAGTACCCGACTGCGCCGTCAAAGCCGATGCGGAAACCTGAGATCACCTCATCGAATATCAGCAGCGTGCCGTTTTTAGTGCAGATATCCCTCAGGAACTGTAAGTATTCTTTCGTTTGCAGCAGTAAGCCATTATTCGCCGGTATCGGCTCGATGATCACCGCTGCAATGTTATCCTTAAATTTCTCAAATGCCTTTTCTAATGCCTCACGGTCATTGAGCGCAACAACAACAGTTTCTTTTGCGAACGATTTAGGCACGCCTGCGGAGGAAGTTTCACCAAAAGTTACCAATCCCGAACCTGCCTTTACCAGCAGCGAATCCGAATGACCATGATAGCAGCCTTCGAACTTTAGTATTTTATCGCGTTTGGTGTAGCCCCTCGCCAACCTGATGGCTGACATCACCGCTTCGGTACCCGAGCTTACAAAACGCAGTTTTTTTATGAATTTATTGTGTTTCAGCAGCAGTTCGGCCAGCTCATTTTCCAGGGCCGTCGGTGCACCGAACGACATGCCGTTTTGCATTGTCTCGATCACTTTTTCCTTCACCTTTGGATGATTATGCCCCAAAATGAGCGGCCCCCACGAGCAGCAGAAATCGATGAACTGGTTACCGTCGGCGTCCCAAACGTTACAGCCGTCGCCTTTGGCGATAAATAATGGGATCCCGTAAACCGATTTAAATGCCCGGACGGGTGAATTTACCCCGCCGGGGAAAAATGTTTTCGCCTTTTCATATAGCTCGGCAGACTTTTCCCTGCTGATATCAGGCTTGCCGGTAGCATTCACCGGCTCATCACCCTCATTCCCGGAAAACATTTTTTTTAGTGAATCAAGCATATTTTTAGTCAATGGACCATAGTCAATAGTCCATGGTTAAATTTAATCATGTTTAAGTCTATGGACTATCGACCATCGACTATGGACTTTATTATATCCATTTATTCTCCAGCACTTCTTTGGCGTGGTAGGTCAGTATCGCGGTTGCGCCCGCGCGACGGATGCTGGTGAGCACCTCGGTGATGGCGCGCTGCTCGTTCAGCCAGCCTTTTTGTATAGCTGCCTTTATCATCGCGTATTCACCGCTCACATTATAAGCGGCTATGGGCAGCTCGGTATTATCCTTTAACAGTTTTATTACATCGAGGTATGCTAAGGCCGGTTTCACCATCAGGAAGTCAGCGCCCTCGGCTTCGTCCAGATCGGCTTCGATAAGGGCTTCACGTTGGTTCGCCGGGTTCATCTGGTACGATTTTTTGTCGCCGAATTTTGGGGCCGAATTTAAAGCGTCCCGGAACGGCCCATAAAACGCACTGGCATATTTGGCCGTGTACGACATGATAGAGACATTGGCAAACCCGTTATCGTCCAGCACATTCCTGATATAGCCAACGCGGCCATCCATCATATCCGATGGTGCAATAATATCGGCGCCGCTCTGTGCATGCGCCAGCGCCATTTTGCCCAGTACCTCCAGCGTTTCGTCGTTCAATATCTCACCATTCTCCACAATACCGTCGTGACCATCGCTGCTGTAGGGGTCCATCGCCACGTCAGTGATCACGCAGGCTTCCGGAAAATTCTTCTTTACCTCGCTGATAGCCCGTAAATATAAACTTCCGTCGCGGTAACTTTCGGTAGCGTATTTATCTTTTAATGATTCTTCGATGTTCGGGAACAGATCGAATGCTTTCAGCCCAAGTTTCAGGCAGCTTTCCACTTCACGCAACAGGTTATCTACCGAGTGCCGGTAAATGCCGGGCATCGACGATACCTCGCTTTTCTGGTTGTTGCCATCGATAATAAATAGAGGGAATATAAGGTTGTCGGCGCTAAGGTGAGTTTCCTGTACCATACGGCGGATCACCTCGCTTTTCCTGTTTCTTCTGGGTCTTTGCAGCATTTTCTTATAGTTCCATTCTCATAGGAATGACAAAATTATATAAAGACATGCAATTACCTAATTCGCAACCGTTTTATGGCGTAAAAATGATTTTTGTAATCGACATATAGTTCGTGGATCATGGCAATCGCACTAAAATATGCTAATCATGCCCGAACTTTGAATCATCGCTATAAGCCACATTCAATAGCTGATATTTTATAATAGCGATAAAAACTTTTCACTCAGGAAAAGGTTTTTATAATCACGAAAACAAGCTAACTGTTTTCTGCAATCCCGTTCGATTCAGTTGATAGTCAGTTTTAAGGTATCCCTTACCCGGTCGTCACAATTCGCGTGATAAAAAAAACTAATCTTTTTAATATGAAAACAAGTGTACTATTTCCTGTGATTGCGGCAGTATTAATTTGCCTTGCAGCAGGGTGCAAAAAAGGCGAAGATGGCGTCTCCGCCTCAAATAAGATCGGGGTATCCGCCAAGGACCTGGCGCAGCAGACGCTGATCATCTCACCGATCCATAATCCTTATGAAGTTCAGATCGGTTTATTGGGAGCAAGCGACTATTCCAACAAGAAAAGCATAGAAGAGCCGTTGACGCATTGGACCATCCAGGGTGTAACGGTCACCACGCGAAATCTCGTGAAATTTGACCTGAGCGGTGTTCCGTCCACGGCTAAGATCATATCAGCTCATCTGTGCCTGTCTTCCGACACCATTCCTCAGAACGGGGACCTGACACACGCAAATTTCGGCCCCGACAACTCATTTTTTGTGCAGCAGGTGGCGAGTCAATGGGATCCGGCAACTATTACCTGGTTCAACCAGCCTGACGGCCTGACGGCCAACGAAGTTCTGGTGCCTTCTACAACCTTACCCTTTTTGAATGTGCATATTGACGTGACCAATATCGTCTCTGCAATGTTAAGCAGTAACACCAATTATGGGTTCAAGCTGATGCTGAAGCAGGAGTCTCCGTACCCTCCGAACGACTATGTGAGCAGGATATTTTGTTCAAGCAATTATGACACCGATCTGTCGCGACGGCCAAAACTGGTTGTTATTTACCAGCCTTAGATGGTAAACTAAAGGCTGCATCCGAATACCGCCTCAGCTAAACCGACCTCATCCGGCGAGAAAGGCAGCATGTACCTGGTGCCCATTTCGTCAAACTTTTTTCCGGTCGATTTGCCGATGGCGATCACCTTCTGGTTGGGTTCGAGCAAGTTATCAGCGAAATAGGCGTCCACATTAGAAGGGCTGGTAAACACAAGCACATCAGCACCGGTGCCCTCGACTTCTTCCTCCAGGATGGTTTCATAAACCGGGAGATCGATCATTTTGGTGTCGGGCGACATGTGCTGCTGGATGGTGCGCAATGACTCTTCCGCGCAAGGAAATATTACCTTTTTTCCGTTGGCTATCTTCGCGAATGCCGCGGCTACTTCTGAAGCGTCGATACCTCCGCCGGCAAAGCTCGAAAAATATCCTTTAAGCCGGAGAGCCTCTTCGGAACCGGCGCCCATTACGCCGAACTTGATGTTGATGGGTAACTGCGGGTTCAGCCGGAAAAAGTATTCAATGCCATTCTTGCTGCTGAAAAATATCCAGTCGGCATCAGCTATAACATGCGGCGCAAGTTTCGTTATAACAGGCACGGTACGTATCAGCGAACGCGCATCGATATGGATACCGTGCTTCTCAAGCGCCTTCCGGAAGTAACTCTGGTTTGAAAGCTCACGTGTGATGAAAACGCTTTGGGGCAGCTTGCGCTTTTTATTGAACATATCGACCACTTTTTCGGCAAGCCAGTCTGATGAGGCCGATTCTAAGAATAGCCGGTCAGGAAACTCATCGCCTTCATCGGCCTTTGAAGTGAATACCTGGAACATTCCGTTGTCCTTACGGCAATAGCAACCGAGGGGCATGTGGCAGCCGCCGCCGAACAGTTTCAGCACAGTGCGCTCTACAGCTATTTGTTCGGCGACATCAGGGTGATGCAGCACTTGCAGCGCATCAAAAAGCTCCCGGTCGTTTTCCCTGATCTGGATAGCGAGTACGCCCTGTGCAGGAGCAGGAATAATCTCCATCGGCGTTACTTCCTCCACATGAAACTCGCCCAGGTCAAGCCCAAGCCTGGTGACGCCGGCTTTGGCGATCATGATGGCATCGTATTTCTCGCTGTGCAGTTTTTGGACACGCGTCGGTACGTTGCCACGCAGGTCTTTTATTTCTAAATCAGGGCGGTGCGCTAGCAATTGCGCCTTGCGGCGATTGGATGACGTACCCACGATAGCGCCATATTTTAAGGACAATTTTTGATGCACATCAACGCAATCTCTCAATATTAGCATCAGTTCCGATGGATCCTCGCGCTCGGATACTGCGGCGATGATCAATCCTGCAGGGTTCTCGGTAGGCAAATCCTTGTGCGAATGAACAGCCAGGTCGATGGTTCTGGCCAAAAGCTCTTCTTCCAGTTCTTTGGTGAAAAAGCCTTTGCCTTCCAGTTTGTCAAAGCTCAGGTTCAGGAGGCGGTCGCCCTGGGTTTTGATGATCTTCAGTTCGGCGGAAATGCCGTGTTCGGCCAGCCTGTCTTTCACAAAATTCGCCTGCCACAAAGCCAACTCGCTGCCCCGCGTCCCGATGATCAGTTTTCTATCCATTCCGGGCACGAATTTCACGAATTAAATCGAATTTTTTAGCATTAAACTCCCAACAAAAACCGGCAGTCCTACCCCTAATTTTAGGTACTAACCTATCAGCAGCTGAAGCCGTTTCACAGGTATAAATGATAAGTACCGAGCCATGAGCAATTTGACTAAGAAAAGAATGATCAGCGACCTGTTGAAAAGCATGATCGTGATGGCAATAGGCTTGCCGATGGCCACAGGTTTGTTATATGTGATGATGGTAATTTTTAGCCACGCACCGGTTTTCTCTGTTAAAAATTTAAATGCAAGATATCATGAGACCCATTCTAAGAAACATCTATAAGTCATACAGGCTGTGGGATTACCTGGCTGCGGTTATAACACTGGCATGCATCAGCGCGGTTGCGGGCGATATTATTTGTGTTGCTGAGAAATTGATGGCGGGGCAATGAAGGTATAACAGTATCCCTTATTTAAGGTATGGTTTCGCTTTATTTTATGCCGTTACTTTGGTTGTAAGAAAGCTACTGATAAAAATGGAAAATTCAGCTAAAAGAGAAGGGAGAGTAAATGACCTGGCGACAAGTGCGGTTGTGATTTTGATTGGTTCGCCGCTGGCCCTTTTCCTGGTGTTTTTGGTATTTGTGTTTGTGAAACAGGTACTCTTCTTTTTTAGCTAAGCTGTTGTGCCCTCACCCGTGATGCGGAATATTGCGGGGAAAGCGGTGAGGACACTACAGTAATGCCATGATTCCCCGACCTAATTAATATATACTATATAATTGATTTGATTGTCGCATGTGTCCTCGCCGTGAGGAGGTAAAGTTGAGAACGGTGGTGAGGGCACAACAAGCGGCATATTCCAGCCACGAACAATTACCCCTTTTTAATTCATAGTTTAAGATTAATACTCATCCGGTCGCGCGAGGAGGGCGGATGAGTTGATTTTGTCTTTAACGTTGCTGCCGCGAGTTTAGCGAAACGTAACTCGTAGTATTGGAGCTTTCAGCTTTGATCTTTCCGCTTTCACCTTAAGAATTGATGAGTATCTCCTTTGCCATCACCATCGGAACGCTGATGTACTTCTTTTCCATATAGGCGATCACTTTTTCCAGCACTTCGCGCGATTCTTTGTCCATTTGCTGAACTTCGTCGGCGAAAACGGTGTTGAGGGCCGCGTGGCGTATTTCCTTGATCTTTTCCGGAACCTCGCGCATGGCCACCTCGATGCGGCGCTGTTTCAGGATAGGAAGGAATTCGGCGATATTTTGTTCGATGATCTTTTCGGCGTGAACCTGTTCCCGGCAACGCTCTTCTTGGTTCTTTTTGGCGATCTCGTTCAATGATTGCACACTGATGAAATGAACAGGGTACTTTGTCAGTACGTCAGGATGCGTGTCGTTAGGTACGGCCAGATCAACGATGGTCTTTTTATCGGTGTCCCCGTTCAGCAATGATTCGTAAACTTCGGGTGTAATGATCGGCTCTGTGCATCCCGTGCAGGTGATGATCACATCGAAGCCTTTTTTATACGTTTTCAGCGCTTCGAGGTCGTACGCCTCGCCGCCCAGGTCCATAGCCAGTTGACGTGCCTTGGATAAGGTGCGGTTGAAGACTGCGAAGTTGGAGAATTTATGTTTTTGGAGGTATTTGGAGATGTTTCTGTTGGTTTCGCCTGCGCCGATGATCAGTATCCGGGCATTGGCGCATTGTTTAAGGTCTTTTAACTTTCGGTAGGCTAAGGAAACGACGGAGATAGGGTTTTTGGCGATGTTGGTATGCGTGTAAACTTCTTTTGCGGTTTTGACCACCGTGTTCATCACCATACGCAGGTAATCCCCTGTCAGTCCGGCCTCCCTGCAGCTTTCATACGCTTTTCGCATCTGCGCCGTTATCTCCTTTTCGCCGACGACCAAACTTTCCAGCGAGCACGATGTACGGAGCAGGTGGTTCAGAGCCTCATTGTCCTCGTAGATGGAGGCTTTGCCGAGGAATACTCCCAGGGAATGGGAACACAGGCCCATATCGAACGCGCTGATAAATTTTTCGGTAAAATCCTTGTCTATCGTCTTATTTGCTGCCATGATGAACTCAACACGGTTGCAGGTAGCCAGGTAAAATATCTCCGGGATGTTAAAGAGTTCCTTAACCTTCTTAAGCTTTTCGGGAAGAGAATCATTACAGATCACCAGTTTGCCCAAATCTTCTAACCCGACCTGCTTATGTGTAAAAGCGATTACCTTAAGATATTTCAATTCTCTTTAAATTTTGACCAACAAAAGTAACAGGATTTAGCTTAGTGCAATGTCAACACTATGTCAAACACGTCAATTTAGAAGGTTTCTAAATTAGGGTGATTTTAGCATATTTTATCCTGCTCCTGCTATGTACGACTAATAATAGCTAAGGGATGTGTTATTAACAACAAATTTTATTCTGCAGGGTTATTGTGACATTGCGCAGACTTATCGGAAAGAAATGTGACTATCCTGCGAACAAGGTAATCAGATCATAATACGCGAGGGCCGGTAATAAGAACCATTAATGACCAAACCGTCATCTTTAAAGCAAACCGTCATCTTTAAAGCAAACCATTAGTAATGCGGGCACGTAGTTCAGGTATTATTTTATATTTGAAATATGAATTTAAACGGCGCCCTGCGAAAGGGCGGCAGATTTCTTAACCCTATACCTACAGAATCGGCCGACTTTAGTAAGTTAATCCCCATCCTGAGGGAGTACATGGCTAATGATGCCGAAACCGTGCCCCAAAAATCGATGGGCCCGTTTATCACCGACGTATCTGTTTATCAAAATAAGCCTGTCACCGGTTTGCGCGTTACCTTGGTGGGCCATTCGAGCCTGCTGATCGAGATCGATGGAAAACGTATTCTCACCGATCCGGTTTGGAGTGAGCGCGCTTCTCTCCTTTCTTTCATGGGCCCAAAGCGTTTTTTCGAACCGCCATTACCATTAGATCAATTGCCCCTTTTGGATGCGGTGGTCATTTCACACGACCATTACGACCACTTGGATAAGCAAACCATTAAGTTTTTTGCAGGAAAGGGTGTGAGCTTTTACTGTTCATTGGGAGTGAAACAATACCTGGAAAAATGGGGCATTGATATCAACCATATTACCGAAATGGATTGGGGTGACAGCGTATTCATTGGTGACCTGGTAATGACAGCCACGCCTGCAAGGCATTTTTCCGGTCGTGGGGTTTTTAATAGAAATGCCACACTATGGTCGTCGTTTGTGATCAGGGGGCGAAAGCATAATATCTTCTTTGGCGCCGATTCAGGCTGGTTCCCCGGATTTAAAGATATCGGAGATGCTTTCGGCCCGTTCGACCTGACAATGCTCGAAATAGGCGCTTATGGTAAGTACTGGCCCGATATCCACATGGGACCCGATCACGCAGCCAACGCACACATCGCTCTCAAAGGCAAACTAATGATGCCGATCCACTGGGGCACCTTCAATCTTTCCACCCATGCCTGGTTTGAACCCATTGAAAGGTTGCTAGGATATGCCAGGGATAGGAATATCGACTTATTTATACCTGAACCGGGCAAGCCTACGGAAGTAACAGGTCCGCTGAATTCGGAGTGGTGGATTCCTTATAAGTCCTGAATCTAAAGTCTAAAGTCAAAAGCCCGGCTTCGGACTAAGAACTTTAGACTTTCGACTTTAAAACACTTCCTTCAAATGCTTGTAATTCGCCTTAAAGGTGTCCATAACCTCGTCCATGCGCCCGTTCAGCACAAGTTTCGACATAGATAAAGCCATACCTTTTACCTGCTTAAATTCAACCTTCGGCGGCATGGCCAGTGCATTAGGGTCGGTAAATACGTTCACCAGCACCGGGCCTTTAAAAAGAAATGCTTCCTTTAATACCTGCTCTACATTTTCAGGGTCTTTAACAACCATGCCCTTCATGCCCATACCTTGCGCAAGCATAGCAAAATCCGGGTCGAACATTTCGGTCTGCCAGTCGGGAATGCCTGCTACTTCCATTTCCAGCTTCACCATACCGAGCGAGCGGTTATTGAAAACGATCACCTTGATGGGCAGTTTATATTGAGCGATCGTCGCAAGGTCGCCTAGCAGCATGGATAGTCCGCCATCGCCGCATAACGCCACAACCTGTCTGCCGGGGCAAGTAAGCGCTGCCCCGATAGCCTGTGGCATAGCGTTGGCCATGGAACCATGATTGAACGATCCCAGCATTTCGCGTTTACCGGTGGCGTTGATATACCGCGCTCCCCAAACGCATGACATGCCGGTATCGACCGTGAAGATGGCATCTTTTGATGCGATCTTATCGATGGTATGCATCACGAATTCCGGGTGGATCATTTCCTTTTCGCCGCGATCATCAACATAGGTTTGCATTTGTTTTTTTACCTCATCATAAAATTGCAGTTGGGCCTGTAAAAAGCTGTCGTTAGCTTTTTGACTCAACAGCGGGAGCAGGGCGCTGATCGTATCCTTCACGGAGCCATGCAAACCCATCTCCACTTTCGCGCGCCGTCCTATACGCTCGGGCTTGATATCCACCTGTACGATCTTGCAATCCACCGGCATAAATTGAGCATACGGAAAATCGGTGCCTAAAAGTAACAGCAGATCAGCCTCGTGCATGCTATGATAGGCGGAGGGCAGACCGAGCAACCCCGTCATGCCCACTTCATTCGGATTGTCATACTGGATACTCATTTTCCCACGGAAGGAATAACCCACGGGAGCACGCAAACGTTGCGATAATTCAACCACTTCATCATGTGCATCGGCAGCTCCATTACCACAGAAAATAACAATGTTTTCATGTTGATCCAGCAAGTCAGCCAATTGAGCAAGGTCCTGTTCCGAAGGTTTTACTTCGGCCACCGGGCTATAGTTCTGCATGGCCGTACTGCTTTCTTCGGCATCCATTTTGGTCAGGTCGCCGGGCAGGCCGATTACGGATACGCCTTTCTTATTGAGCGCATACTGGATGCCCGCCTGCAGCATACGCGGTAATTGGGCGGGTGTGGTCGCAATTTGATTGTAGTAGCTGCAGTCGTCAAAAAGCTTGATGGTATTGGTTTCCTGGAAATATTCGGTGCCGAACTCGGTGCTCATGCAAGTCGAAGCGATAGCGATAACTGGCGCGCCGGCTCTATGAGCATCATACAATCCATTCACCAAATGCACATGCCCCGGGCCACTGCTGCCCGCGCAGCAGGCAAGGCCTCCCAATTGCGCTTCGGCACTGGCTGCAAAGGCGCCGGCTTCCTCATGCCGTACGTGTATCCATTGGATCTTGCCGTTACGCCTGACGGCATCGTTCACTTCGTTCAAACTGTCGCCGGTGACGGCATAAATTCTTTTCACGCTGGCCTCGGCCAGCATTTCTACCAATTGTTCCGCTACACTCTTCGCCATGATGATCTTTTTAATTAATCAACACAACCTAAATTCTAAAGTTTGTAACTTGCTTGGTAAAATTTGAGTGATAGGGTAGTTGATAACAGGATGCTTAAACTTATACGATGGAATATTCTGTTCGAGAAATGATTGAAAGTAGTCCGGCACTGAAGTCGACTACGCCAGTTTATACTGACAATTTCGCTCTGACAATTGGCGGCGTTCTGAATATTTATAATGACCTGACCAAAGAGGACTGTGAACTAATAATTGGAGCCAAAAGATTTAGTCAAATTCAATTTGCGGGGGGCAAATTAAAAGACGAGACCCTCAAACATATTAACGAAACGCTCTTGCCTTCTCGGCAAAACATTTGCTTAAGCATTGAGGTAAACGCAAGCGGGGCTTTTGACAACCTGGACTTTCTATCAAAACTTCCAAACTTAAAAAATCTTGCTGTCAATTTTTTCAAGACCAATGAGGTTGAAAAAATCAACAAGTATTTGAACTTGAACGTTTTGGCTATTGGAACACAAAAAGTTTCTTTGAAGCCAATTATTCAACAGACTGGCCTAAAAAGGCTGTTTATTTCTGAGCAACCCAAAGGCATCGAAATAATAGGACAAATGCCCTGGATTGAAAACCTGACCTTTTCAATGCAAGCCTTAAAGAATCTCGACTTTTTAAGTCCTTTAAGCAATTTAAAAGAACTGCATTTCCTACTTGGCGGGACAAAGAATCTATCCAACTTACCGAACATTGGCAAAATTGAAAAGCTCTCGTTTATGCGGGTGCGACAGCTTATGGTTGAAAACCTTTTGCCAATTAATGAAATGAAGTATTTAAAGGAGGTAACCTTCGACACACAAACGCATTTAACAGATTTGGATTGGCTGAAAGACAAACGAATTAAAACCGAAGTAATAAACTGTAAAAACTTCAAGCGATGAAAGTCTCTTAACCATTATAGGACTTTGTGTGCAATAAAACCCAAATCACCTACATCGGCTCTATCCAATTCCCATCTTCCTGTATAATGCCGATCAGTTCATCCAAAGCATTAACCGAGCTGATGTTCTTTTTAACAGCTTCCTTGCCGCGGTATAACGTCACCTTATCGGTGCCCGAGCCAACATATCCATAATCCGCATCGGCCATTTCGCCGGGGCCGTTTACTATACAGCCCATGATGCCGATCTTCAACCCTTTAAGATGACTGGTGCGGCTGCGGATCATCTGCGTCGTCACCATCAGGTCGAACAAAGTTCGCCCGCAGCTTGGGCAGGAAATGTATTCCGTCTTAGATATTCTTGAACGGGTGGCCTGTAAAATGCCAAATGCAGTTGAAGTTATCGCTTTGGTTTCAATACCAGGCGCATCAATCCAAATGCCATCGCCAAAACCGTCCACTAAAAGAGCGCCCAGGTCAGTGGAAGCGTATAGTTGTAAGTCCTGAGTCTTGAGTTCTGAGTCTTGAGTATTGAAGTCGTATGATCTTTTAATGATTACAGGAATGTCTAAACCTAATTCCTCCATTTTGAAAAAGAACTGACGCTCATCGGCCATGCCGTGCAATTCATCCGTTTCTAAAACAAACACCAGGCCTTTATCCATTGGTAACATACCGAATGACTCAGAATCCACATCCGTATTGGTTATCCGAACCAGGTTCAGCGCAGATGTGCGGTCCTCAGCCTCGATGTATTCCCGTAAAGAAAATACCGGGTGGCAAAGCGTTTTGTCGGTCAGCTTTTGCCAGGTCCCGTAATTATAGAGTTGCTTGAGATTTCCGGGGAAGGTGAACGAAGGTAGCTGATCAGCCAGGTACACAAAATCAACAGATTGCTCGCCCATGGAATATTTATCCAGCAAAGGCGAGTAGATATACCCGGTGTCGTTGAGCACGGCAGGATCTTTCAGATTGGCATGCGACAGATCTACCACCACGCGCGGCACCATATGCCCGCCGATGAAGGCGTTAGCCTCGTAGGAATTCCGTTTTTTATAAGAATAAGGGTCGTGAGCTGAAGGCTGAAGGCTGAAAGCTGAAAGCCTATCATTACCATTAAAAGCTTTCTGCTTTTCGCTTTCTGCTTTTCGCTTGACATAGCGTTGGACAAGAGCAATCGCCACCGGTGCTTCGGCTTCGGGCTCTTCGGTGAGAGAAACGCGGACGGTATCGCCCAGTCCGTCTTCTAATAAAGTGCCGATACCCACTGCCGACTTGATGCGCCCGTCCTCGCCGTCGCCGGCTTCGGTTACGCCCAGGTGTAGGGGGTAATTCATACCTTCAGCCACCATCGTTTCCACCAGCAGGCGGTAGGCCTGCACCATCACCTGCGGGTTGCTCGATTTCATGCTGATCACCAGCTCGTAGTAATTCAGCATTTCGCATATCCGCATAAACTCCATCGCCGATTCCACCATGCCCTGCGGCGTATCGCCGTAGCGGCTCATGATGCGGTCGCTCAGAGAGCCGTGGTTGGTGCCAATACGCATGGCCGTGCCATATTCTTTGCACACTTTTACTAAAGGCGAAAACTTCTGGTAAATGCGCTCCAGTTCGGCCTGGTATTCGGCATCGGTATAATCTATCTGGTCGAATTTCTTTTTATCAGCGTAATTGCCGGGGTTCACACGCACTTTCTCGACAATGCGCGCCGCAACTTCCGCGGCATTAGGGGTGAAATGAATATCGGCGACCAATGGCGTGGTATAACCGCGTGCCCGCAATTGTTTTTTGATCTCGGCAAGGTTTTGGGCCTCTTTGATGCTGGGTGCGGTGATGCGCACATACTCGCAGCCGGCATGGATCATCCGTATTGATTGCTCCACCGTGCCGATGGTATCCATCGTATAGGTGGTGGTCATGCTCTGGATGCGGATGGGGTTATTGCCGCCCATAGGTACATCGCCGATGTGTACCTCGCGGGTCACAAATCGCGAATATTCGGTCAGCGAGTTACAGTAACGGCCGGGCAGCACTTTGATGGCATCAGCATTCATTACGCAAAATTACGATATGTTGTTGGAAGGTTGAAATGTTGTAAGGTTTGAAAGTTGAAAGGTTGGTTGACACAAGATGAAATTAAACCAAAGGTGCGATAGACAATATCGTTTCCTGTCGTTTCGCTCTTTCCCAGTTTTTCATTAATTCTTCCTGGTGTAAAGCGGCCCATTCAATTACCAACCCTAAAACGCGCGGAGGTAAACTTCCCCACAATAATTCCAGCTTATTGATATCGATCAAACCTTCGTATTCCGCATACACCGCGTGAAAATGCGGTGGGTTGTGATCACGGTAAAACATTCTGATGATAATGCCTAAGAATGTACTAATTTGAGGCATGTGAGAGATTTTGGCTAAGAATATCTTCTGGGGCTTTGCCTGATGCTTCAGCGTAAATGGTTAGTGCATCTATTTCAAGTTCATCGCACCATGCAACCGAGTATCCAGTTGTATAAACCTTTTTGAAAAGCTGTTCGTCCTTCAATTTGGAAAAAATGCCGGTCGCTACGAACTCTTTCAGATCAACAATCCCTGAAACCCCATCGTCAAATGCAACTTCTATTTTATAACCCAACTTTGGTTTAACACTGATCACTTTCATAATTAGTTAATTTTTTGGTTGAGGGCGAACTTTTGCTTTACCTCTTTATAATCGTGCACACGGCCTCTTGAACAACTTTTAATCCTTTTTCTACGTTCTCAATGAATAGCAATTTTTCAATCAATTTCTCTGCGTCAAATTCATCCTCAAATGAATCAAGCGTTTCTATTATGGTATGCTTTTTCATAATTATGCTAATATACAAAAATCAGATCGTTATAATTGTCTCCCTGACCAGGACTAACATAATGATGAAAAAGATTTGTTATTTAATTTTTGTTGTTTGCAGCGCGCTTTGTTTTGCCACTGTCGCTCATGCCCAGGTTTCTTCATTAAATACTGCCTCTCCAACTCCCGAACCCTGGACTCAGGAACAATTGCTTCCTCCCGCTACGCTCGCCGCTGAATTAAAAGCCAGCGAGCCTCACGCATTGATCCTGAATATCGGAAAGGTAGAGGATATCAAAGAGGCCACGCACATAGGCCCGGTTAGCCAGAAAGAGAACCTGGAAAAGCTAACCAAAGAGGTTTCTCCGCTTCCAAGAAGTACCGAACTTGTTATTTACTGCGGCTGCTGCCCGTTTGCGAAATGCCCGAATATCAGGCCCGCGTTCGATGAATTGAAACGGCTTGGCTTTACCAATATCAAAGTATTGAATATTCCCAATAACCTGGAAACCAACTGGATCAAAGAAGGGTATCCGCTGGCCGGGAAATAGTTTATTCTTATCTTAGGGTGATCATGGCCGAAACTATTGAATACCCCTATAGCAAGAACTCAGCAACATTAGGCCTGCTGCTGCCTCTAATTTTCTTCGCCATTACTTTGAATAATTTCAGGTTTGCATGGGAGCATGGCGAAGTCTTTATATGGATCGCCATTTTGTTAGCCAACATTGTATTCATTTTCTTCTTTATGTATATCCTGTTCAAACGGATGATCCCTGCTTTGCGCAACCAGGTGGCATTGGAGCTAAACGAAGAAGGCATAAACGACTATCAGCGAGGTATTATCATCGAATGGCGTGATGTAAAAGACATCAGCCAGGAATACGGCAGGAGCTATTCAAAATTAGTCATCGATTTGAAGCATGAGACCGACTACGGTACGCAGGTAGCTATATCGTTACGCTGGGTAGCCGGGAAAGACAAGGAGATATGCGAAACAGCGATGGCTTATTGGGAGGAGATGACAGGGATCTCTTAAAAGCTAATTTCGACCCCCGATAATTAAAAAACCTATGTCATTTCGAACGAACGGCTGGGGTAAAGCTTTGGCGTGAGGAGAAAACTTATACATCATGCAAAACCCGCTATGCGTGTCGTACAAGTTTTCTCATCTGCGCCCCCTCACATACCTCGTCGCAGATTTCGAAATGACATTCCTTTTTTTTAGAAAGCTTCTTAATCTCCAGACCTACAAATTGAATTGTGCTTTGAGCATAACAATGCGCCCCGGCAGGGTGTACGAATTGGCAATGAGCGTATTTGCCGACAGGTACAACGCGTTATAAGTCTTTACGTTCAGAAAATTTACGGCGCTTAGTTCAAAATCGGTTTTCCAGTTTTTGATCCTGAATTTGGCCGAGGCATCGGCAAAAAAGTATTTCAGGTCAGGATTACCTTGCTGGCGCGTAAAATAATGTTCGCCGGAAAGCTTGAATTGCAGCTCATCCGAAGGGACATAATTTACCGAAGCCTGTTGCTGCAATTGATCGATGTGAAAAGCTGATGCTTCCACTGTTGAGTGGCTGGCGGTTTGGATGCCCGTAGCCTTATAGCTGAAATTGACCTGGTCGCTAACCTTGGTATCGGCGCCGAAGCTCAAGGATTCGGTCTCCGTATTAAAAGGCAGCAACGCACCATTCTGTATCTGCACCGAGCGGCTGCTTTGCCACTGAATGCCTCCGCTGAAAGTTGTACGTAACGCAAACGAATACTTGCTGGCGCTGGCACTCAGTGTCCATGAGTCGGTACTATTCGGATAAGGCAGCATCACGCGTTCCTGGACGCTATTGGTAATAACGCTCGATGCTATATTATTGGCGCTGGTATGACTATAAAGTGCATTAACGCTGGCAAAGAATAAGGTAAGCGCCTTGCGATAATTGAACCCGGCCCCGGCCTGCTGACTTTGCTGTAAGGTAAGTTCGGGACTATTGGCATATAAGGTGCGGTAATCTGTCAGGATATCTCCCTGGTAAATATCTTCGATCGTGCCAACCTGGTTGCGATAGTTGTACGCCAGGTTCAGATAATTCTCCGCACCGACCTGGTATTTCATCCTGAATTGCGGGTTGAAATAGAGGTGGGTCAGGCTCCTGTTCAATGCATAGGTCGTATCCGAATAATTGATCTGTTGAAAGATTAATGGCAGAGTAAGATTGGCTTTGAGCTTATCGCCGGGAATATCATACGCCAACTCGGTATAAACCTTCTTCTTCATCCAGTTGAGATGATTGACGGCACTGTCTGATTCCAAATTGACGCTATTGTTGTTCTGAACGACACCCAGGTTCGATGTCAGCATTTGCGACTGCACACTAAAGCCGGCTCTGAAACTTTGCGTAACAACATTCCCTGGTATTTTGAATGAAAAATAATTGTTGGTGTACCACGTTGGCACGTTAACGCTTTGAATCAGTTGTGAATAAGGATTGCTATGATTAAACAGCGAATCATTATAGTTTGGCTGAATGGCGCGGTTCTCGGGTTCGGAAGTATGGCTGAAATAAGAATAAGCCTGGATGACATAATTTGACTTCAGCGATTTGATCAGGTTAAATTCGTTGGAGAAATTAAATGCATTATCCCGGAAGTTCTGCGCAACCATGCTGCCGTTGGTGTTAAGCATTGAATTCCATGCTGAACGGTTGCCATCCATCAAAAGCGCATCGTTCAGATAATATTTGTCCTGGTTCACAGTCGTGGTAAATTCAGCATGAAAGATATCCGGCCGGTATTGATTGTGCTGCGTTTCCGTGTAATGTACCGTGTCCTCCGGCAAAAAAATGTTTGTTCGCTGGCTGTAATCCTGCTTTTGGGTATCATGCAGGTAGTAAGCATTTACTCTTAGCTGCACTCCTTTTTTCAGGTTCACCAGGTTGTTCAGGTTTAAGATACCCGCCTGGTCAAACAGGTAACGGCTCTCGGCCAGGGCAGGTGTGTTCACAGATCCTAAAGCAAGCACCGTTGCTGGCACTGTGTTATCAATGCGCTGCATATAGTCGCTGCGATTGTGTGATAACAGGTCCTGTTGTAAGTCATAGCCGGTGTTGTTACCATTGAGATAATTGATCGCCTTGTATTTGTCCTTGAACATCATTGCATTAAGCTCAACGTCATAGTTGCCGGGCAAGCCCGCTCCAATACTCTCCTGGCCGACCACCTGGAGCTTGGCGCCCTTTTTAATGGTCAGGTTAAGGGCTACGTCATCGCTCATTACCTTGTTTTGCAGCGCTTTGACCGGCTGGTTATTCTGCAACACCTGCACCTGGTCGACCACACCTTGCGGAATAGTATTTGTGGCGATACTGTATTTATCGTCCAGCAGGTTATCGCCGCCGATGTACACGGTACTGATGGGCTTGTTATTATAGCTGATCGTCCCGTCGGCAGCTACGGTTATGCCGGGAAGCTTTTTGATGACTTCACCTATTGTCCTGTCCTGGGGGTTAGCGAATTCGGAAACCTTGTAGCTAAGCGTATCACCATTTACCCGCAGTACCGGCCGGCTGCTTTTGATCACAACCGCCTGCAACTGGTTAACCGAAGCCAGTAACACAAAATCAACGGGCACGGCGCCGGCAATGCTTTTCACCTGGCTTTTATAGCCGATGCTCCGCGCCTCCACTACAAGACTGTCTATGTTTCTCCCTTGAGGAATGGCAAGGCTGTAAACTCCCTTGTCAGTCGCAGTGGTGTAAGTCACAATAGCATTGCTGTTTTTGTTCTTCAGGCTAACAGTGGCGAACGGCACGGATTTTCCCGTGCTGTCTTTAACCGTTCCGTGGATGTTTCCCTGCGCAAAACAGGACACAGAAAGAGCCATGCCGCATAGCAGTAGTATAAAGGATCGCATAAGAGGCATATTATTTCTCCGGCAACTCGATAGGGTTATTAATAACCGGCTGCGGGCCCACTTTGATGTTTATCTTCATCTGATCTGATCCAGCCGGCCTATTGGCATTATGTGCGGCCATCATGGACTGGACAAATGCGTTTGGATCTTTGCGCATTGCGGCCTGCAACTTGCTAAACTCCTTGTCGGTAGTTTTGATGGCGTTTTTGGGTAGTTGAATAATATTTGGATCGCCGACGTCGTCCCCGCCTATCATTATCCTCCTGGGCCCCGGGCCCTCGGTCCCTGGTCTCGAAAGCTGGTCGTTTGTCTTTGGCGTAAAAATTACTTTTTCTACGCCATCGAACATAAACTGTACGTCCTTTTTAGTATCATAAGCTTGCACGATGACGCCGGGCAAGCCGTTGAGCTTCCATGGGCCAACGTGCAGCGGCATATCGGGGCAAAACCAGGCTGTATAATCCCTTCCTTTAAAATGCCCCGTCGCCTTCTGGCAATGCAAGCCGCCGAACGTAGCGGTATCACTGCTTACTTTCCAGTCGATAGCCGGCATGGCTTCATCTATAAGATAAGTATCCATAACCAGCGGCTCTTTCCTTGCCAGCTTGTTTTCGTTAGGAAACTCGTAATATTCTTCAGTTGTTCCGCTTCTGTTGTTCCTGCGAAGGCTAACGCGACCATCGGGTGAACTGGCCTCTGCGGCCTGCAATTGTTTTTTAAATTCAGCCTGTTCAAGCACATTATCATAGCTTCTGTAAGCGCTTGAGTTTTTACCGATGTACAGCGCCATGTTTTCGGTATAGGGATGATCACGGTTCGTGGTGTCACGCACATGCGTGAATTTGTAATGTACCAGCACTTGTGCGGTATCGGTTCTTTGGGCGGAAGCACTCACTGCAATAGCTATTAGTATGGTGCTTATTATAAATTGTTTTTTCATCATTGTGATTATTTGAATCTTCATATTAGTTTTATTTTTTCTCCGGTAGTTCTATCGGGTTATTGATAACCGGACCATTAAGCCCGTGGCCCGGTCTAACTTTTATATGATCCATTGAAGCAGCATCGCCACCCGGCATACCAAATTGCTGGCTCGCGAAAACCGCTTGCATGAATGCCTCCGGATCCTTCTGCATAACCCTGTTCAGTTTATTGAATTCCTTTTGTGTCGTTTTGATCGCTCTCGACGGCGCTATTATATTCATGTCATCATCCAGATCGCGTATGATCGGGGGTTCATCCTTCTCATCAACAGCAGGTCCTTTCTTTTTTTGCGCCGGGACAGCTTTTTCTACCCCGTTAAACTTAAATACAACTTCGTTCTTCGCGTCACGGGCATCTACGATCACGCCGGGCAATCCATTCAATTTCCACGGACCGGTATGCACCGGCAGATCAGGACAAAACCATGCTATATAATCCCTGCCCTTAAAATGGCAGGTTGCTTGCTGGCAATTTAAGCCGCCAAAAGTTGCTGTATCGCTGCTGATCTTCCAGTCGATGATGGGCAGCGGGCTTTCAAACACGTAGGTGATGACCAACAACTTATCTTTTGTCAATAATTTTCGCTCGTTGGGAAACTCATAATATTCTGCGTTTGAGCCCACATCTAATCTATCCGTCCCTACACGTCCGTCCACGCTTTTGGCAGCCAGCTTAGCATAAGCTTTCTTAAACTGCGCTCTATATACTACCCCATCGTAACTCCTGTATACGCTTGCCCTTTTGCCAACATATAATACCATGTTTTCAGTGTAAGGGCGTGCCCGGTCTGTGGTGTCCCTCAGCCACGTAAACTTGTAATGTATCAGTATATGCGCCATATCCGGTTTTTGGGCTTTAGCGGTAACAAACGTCACCAATAATAGGATGGCAAGCAGCAATTGCTTTCTCATTGTGCGGGCTATGTAAGTCATGTGGCCTGGTTCATTTTTTCTCCGGCAGTTCTACCGGGTTATTGATCACCGGTCTCATCGGGCCGGTGCCTGCTTTGACCATAATATGATCCGCTTTAGGGCCATTGCCGGCGTTCATAGCTTCTACAACGCCGTTAGGATTTTTTCTCAACGCCTCCTTAACTTTCTCGAATTCCTTCTGCGTGGTTTTGATCGCCCTCGGCGGTGGCGCTATCAAATTCATGTCATCATCCAGGTCACGCGCTATCGGGGGTACATCTTTTTCATCTACTGCCGGCCCGCTCTTAGGTGGGGTCGGGACTGTTTTCTCTACGCCGTTAAATTGAAATACCACTTCGTTTTTTGCGTCGCGGGCATCAACGATCACCCCGGGCAAACCGTTCAATTTCCATGGGCCGTTGCGTACGGGCAGATCGGGGCAAAACCATACGGTGTAATCCCTGCCTTTGAAATGGCCTGTGGCTTTCTGGCAATGTAAGCCGCCGAAAGTTGCCGTATCACCGCTGGTCTTCCAATTGATGGCGGGCATTGGCCCAATGATCGCATAGCTGTTTATCAGCAGATCTTCCTTGGTTACTAATTTTTGCTCGTTCGGGTATTGATAATATTCGGTAGGGTCGCCTACACCTCTCCTGTTTATCATAGGGCGCCCATCGGGACTGGCTGCGACCGCTTCAGCCCAGGCTTTCTTAAACTGCGCTTTATATACTACCGCATCGTAACTCCTGTAAGCGCCCGCGCTTTTGCCGATGTATAAAACCATATTTTCGGTGTAGGGATGCGCCCGGTTTGTGGTATCCCTTACCCAGGTATATTTATAATGTACCAGCATCCGCGCTGTGTCTGGTTTCTGGGCCTTAGCGGTAATAAATATACCCAGTAAAACGACGGTTATCAGTAATTGCTTTTTCATGTTCATAATAATTTTAAACAATAGTATTTTTTGTGCTTCAAGCAATAAAAACTTTGGTATGAACAGCATTTTATAGTGAGTGAAATGGAGATATTTGTTATTCTGGATTTCAAAAAAGAGTAGTTTATACCATTATCGAACTGTTTAGTAACATTAATTTTTTAGCCATTCCGGGTGTTTTACTTTTGTTAGTATGATCAAGATTAAGAAAAAAGATTGGATAGAGGTGGTGCTTCACATCGCGTTCTGGGTGGGCGTTTTTTACACAGTGCTGTCATTTACCGAACCGCATATCAAAATGCGTATCAATCGTAACGGCACTATCCTGGACGAGGACATCAGTCATACTTTGTCACCACATATATTTCTCGCGCTCGGTTTCATGATCGTATTATTTTACAGCGATATCTTTTGGCTGTTGAAAAAAGCACTTCGCTACAAGAGCGTCCTGGTGAGGGTAATACTTCCTATCGCCTGGTTTGGCATCATCTTCCTGGCAGATAGTTACGTTGATGCTTTGTTGGCGCCACAGCAAAGGACGGATACCATGTTGATGCCGCCATCGCCGGCCAACGGCCGACGTACAGTTATAGATAAAGAAACCGACCATGTGGAGAGCCCAACAGATCAACCTGGTGATGTCAGGATCAATTTCAGACGACCTGATAGTGTTAGACTGCGTGGTGTTATTAGCGCTGATAATGTTCAAAGAGAGGTGGCGCGTCAGCAAACCAAAGCTTTTATATTTGCGGCTGACGGATTCTCCAATACATTATTCTTCATTTTCATGATCGTATTCGGCCTTTCTATAGCCTATTTCTTTTTAAAAGAATGGTCGAGGGTAGAAAAAATGCGTTCGGAGCTGGCGGCTGTTCAGTTGGATACCGAGGTCAAATTCCTCAAATCGCAGGTGAACCCGCACTTCCTGTTCAATACGCTGAACAACCTGTTTTCGATGGCCCAGAAGAAAGGTAATGACGACCTGGCCGATGGTATCTCGAAGCTATCGGGCATGATGCGTTATATGATCTATGAAAGCAACGAGGAAAAAGTGCCGCTGAAAAATGAGATAGAATACCTGGAGGATTGCATACAGTTGAATAAGCTGCGGTATGCCGATAATGAAGCCGTAGTGAGGTTCGACCATCCTTCTGAAACCGACGGGGTGATCGTGGCCCCGATGTTATTTATTCCATTCGTGGAGAATGCCTTTAAGCATGGGGTGATGATCGGCAAATCATCAGAGATCGATATTTCGATTGCCATTGAGCATAAGCAACTGACCTTTAACTGTACGAATACGATATACAGCGTTAAAAAAATGGAACAGGAGAAGGGCGGCATTGGCCTCGAAAATGTAAAAAGGCGATTGGAACTGGTATATCCCGGGAAATACAACCTAACGATAAATATTGCGAACAATAGGTATATTGTTAATCTTGGAATTATGTTAGGATGAATTGCATAGCTATTGACGACGAGCCCAAAGCACTGGAAGTGATAGAAAGGTATTGCCAGAAAAGTGACCTGGTTGATCTGAAAGCCAAATTCCGTGAGCCGGTAAAAGCTATCGAGTTTCTCAACCGCGAAAAGGTCGACCTCATTTTTCTCGATATCAATATGCCCGATATCAACGGTATGCAATTGATACAGACCCTGGCGGCAAAACCGATGGTTATTTTCACAACAGCTTACAGTAATTACGCTGTTGAAAGTTATAACCTGAATGCTGTCGATTACATGCTGAAGCCCATTACTTTCGAACGGTTTTTGGCAGCCGTTAACAAAGCAGCAAACCAACTTTTATTACAAAGTAAGCCATCAGTAAAAGAAGACGAAACCGTGTCGATCTTCGTTAAAAGCGGCCCGCAAACCTACCAGGTGAAGGTGAACGATATTTTATACCTAGAGAAGGATGGCAATTACATTACCCTATATCTGAAGGACAGGAATATCCTGCTTCGTGAGAACATGGGCGATATTTTCGATTTAGTGCCCGCGGCAGATTTTGTGCGGGTGCATAAATCATATGTGGTCGCTGTTCGGCATATTAGTATGATCGAAGTGCATCAGTTGACAGTGGTGCAGGCGAAGATACCTATCGGCAGTACTTACCGGGATGCCTTACGCGCAAGGCTCGGGCTTAAGTAGCAGTGGTAGTAGCAGTTGCAGTCAACCAACGGTCAAAAGCTGCTACTGCCGCCGCTTCTGCCACTTTAAAACAACCTGTCCTTCACCACCAAAGTATCGGTCATCATATCATGCAGGCATTGCTGGTGTTTGTTGAAGAAGCTCATCAAATAGCCGACAATACTTATAAATGAAACTACTTTGCACAGATTGCGCGCAATAGCTTTTCCCGGTGTGATCCGTTTGCCTTCAATATCAGTCACTTTGATCTTCAAAACCTGCTTACCGTAAGTGGCCTGCCGTGCCGAGCTTTCCATCACGATGTGATACACCAGGTTTGTTATTGGAATGATAATGAGCAGGCTAATGGCTAATCCAATCCGCGTATCGTGATCATAAATGAACAGGATGGCGGTGAACGCGATAATGAAGTAGAAGCCGGATATAAAAAACCAGTCGAGCACGGATGCCAGCAGCCGCTGATCGAAGGCGGCGAAATATTGCGGCATCACCGTTCGTTTTTTGAAGCCAAATATCTCACGCAACTCCTCCAGCTCGTGCGCTTCCTTGTAATCGGGCATGCCTGGTGTTTTTACAAAATCACCGGGTTTGATGCGACGTGTCCTGAGCTCGTCAATTGTAAAAGGGCCCTCGGGTTTACCACTGATAACAAGAATATATTGACTTTCGGAATGTTGCAAGACGGACTATTTTGTTCTTTAGACAAATCTAACCTTCAAACATTACAACCTTCCAACTTTTCAACAAACTTCAGTATTTGATCACTTTAAAATCGGATACGCCCCCTGAAAATTTGATCAGGATCCTGGTTTTGGCCGATGAGTAACTTTTGGTTTCGTACGAACTGTCATCCTTCTTATCAAAGCCATCAAAATTCGAGGACGACATAGCAGAATGTTTTTCAATACGGCAAGCTGCTGTTTGAGGAATTTTGATAGTAATGTCCGCTGCGCCAACTGCAAAAGATACAGTCGTTAGCTCCTGGGGCTGCCCCAGTTTGAGCTTGAATTCGCCGGCCGAACCCACGATGTTAATATTCCGGGTTTTATATTTGGTCAGGTCAAAGTCCAGGGTGGCTTCCCCGGTATGTACGCTGATATCCCATAGCGGTGCGGCATTCAATTTCAGGCCGATGGAATCCGACTGTTGAACCAGGTTTGTTTTGGACTTCGACTTCATCGACAGGTCCATGTTATACGCAGAACCAACTGTAAAGCCTTTAAGCGCATACCTGGCGTGGTACAGCACGGCCTTAGCATTTATCAACTGGCTTGTCGTGTCGCCGCTGAGCGTGTAAATACACATACCGCCGTTCAGTGTGAATTTGGCGGTTTTTATCGAGGCATCAAAAGGTTTTGCGTAAGCGGTATCGAACCGCTTTTCGCCGTATTTTCCCGTCACCACGGGTCCGTTGGTCATGCCCATCACCTCTTTGACCTTTTTTACAACGAGCCATCCACCGCCAACGACCAATACGACCAGCATCACGAGAATCACCGCCCAATGGCTTCTTTTTACCTTATTGGTGGAAGGGTTAAACTGGTTTGGGTCGAAAGGATTTGGTTGCATGGGCTTGGGTGTTTAGAGCTCCAAATTAGCAAAACGATGCAGTGAAAACAAAAAAGCTGTAATGTTGAATTAACATCACAGCCCCTCAAACTATAAACCTCAAATTAATATTTATTTACCTTAAAGTCGGAAACGCCTCCTTTGATGTGTATATAGTATTTGTTTTTTGCTGAATCAAAATTGCTTGTCTCGTAATGGCCGTCATCCTTTTTTTGGAAACCGGATTCTTCAAAATTATTTGACGAAAGCCCGGTTGAGCTTTCAATATTACAGGCTGCATCTTTCGGCACGTTAATGGTGACGTCAGAGGCTCCGGTTGTCACGGTAACGTTACTGGTAACTAATGGTTCGCCCATTTTCAGGACGAATTGACCGGCACCCCCTTTGACCGTTACATCGCGCATTTTGAACCTGGAAAGATCGAAATCAAGGTCGGTGGCTCCGGCTTCGATATTCATTTCCCATTCGGGGCGTGTATTCAGGTTTATGGAAACCATGTCTTTATCGTCGTCGTCGTTCCACCAGGAATCATGTCTCTTCATATGAAAATCCATTACAAAGACTGAATCCTTTCCTTCTCTATGACTTTCGAACTGAAACTTATTGCGGTTCGATTTGACGTCGGCAAAGAAAAGCTGATTTGTAGTGTCGTTTAGCCTGAATGTCGTTGCACCGCCGCTGATGTCCAGCCGGGCTAATTTAATACCCTGCTCAAACGGGTGTGAAAATTGGCCGTTCGCTACAGATTTACCGTTATCGTTATTGTCATCGTCATTATTGTCGTTACTATTATCACTATCATCATTGTCCGAATGGTAAGAGTAGCTATGATGAGGCAACCATGACCACCAGTGGCGCCTGTAGCTAAAATCGCCGAACAGTATTAGTGCAAAACCGCCTATAATAACGGATGCTTTTACGATGGTCGCCCAGGTCGACCTGTTATGGGCCAGCACCAGGTTTACGCCGCCTATCACAATGAATACCGGCCATAGGAAGGCAAAGTTTTCCCAATGAAAGTGGATGTATCCGAAATTATTCAGCAGGAAGGCTGCGCCGATCAGTACCAGGATCATGCCGGGTACCAGTTTATCGTTTCTCATGATCTTTTTAAGTTAAAATTGTACATTAAACTGCCGGCGGATTATCTGCAGGCGGGTTAGTTTCAGTAGTATTGGCGGCATCCGTTTTGTCGTCTTTATTGTCGGGTTTTTTATTCCAGTCGACACCCGGTTCCGGTTTTTTTCTTTCTCCTGATATCATGATACCGCAACCAACGATGATCAGGATAACCGGCCAAAGATGCTCGATATCCCAATCGGGAATAAGATCGAAATTACTAAGCAGGATCGATCCGCCAACTACGATCAGCACAACGCCGATAATAATAGCCGCTACCGATGTGTTATTATGCTTTGGTACCGGCGGGTTGGGAAAGGGGTTGTTGCCGAAAGAATTGTTCGGGAATGGATTATTGCCGAACGGGTTGTTACCGAACGGAGCGCTGCCCGGATTCGCTGTGTTTTGCGCATCAGCGTTTTCCGGAGGAACCCTGTAGTCGACTGACGGGTCGAAGAAAGGGTAAGGCCTTTTCGGTAATACGATCCAAAGGATAATATACACCAACAAGCCGCCGCCGTGGAATATACAGGCGAGCACAAATATTACCCGCACCACCGATACATCCACTCCGAAGTATTCGGCCAGCCCGGCACAAACACCACCTAATTTTTTGTGGTATTCGTCTCTATATAGCTTCTTTTCCATTGTTTTGTTTTTAAGTGATTTGTTAATCTGTGATTGGTTAACCAGCGACATTAATCCTAATAACTGATAACTGGTTAACTGATCACTTTTATCATATCTGTCCCGTTGTGGGCCTTATTAATATTTCCTCGACATTGGCCCCAACACTCATTTTATAAGTATTGATGATCGCGGACGCGATGTCTTCGGGTAGAATAAACCTGTCCGGGCTGATGGTGGTGCCTTCCCACGAGTTGGTCAGTGTTGATCCGGGGATCACCGCGGTAACCTTCACGCCGTGAGGCATCGTTTCCAGCCGCATTAACCTGGTGAGGCCCAGCAGCGCATATTTCGTTAAGCTATAGCTGCCTGCTGAGGCTATCAGGTTCAGCGATGCTACCGAGCAGATCGTAAAGAAATGCCCTTCGCGTTTCGCTATCATTTTTTTGCCGAAAAAGCGGTAAAGATGATAAGCAGGCATCAGGTTGGTGTTCATCTGCTTTTCGAAAGCGCCATCGCTTTCGTCCAGGAGGCTTACCGGTTCAAACATGCCCAGGCTGCTCACTACAATGCCGATGAAGCCCAGCTCTTTTTCGGTATCAGCGGCAAATTGCAGCAATTGTTCCTTATCGCTGCCGTCGGCCGCTTTGGTAAAAACCTTGATCTGCGCGTTCACCTGCAGCAATTCCTGTTTGAACTCCGCCAGTTTTTTTTCGTTCCTCGAGCAGATAGCCAGGTTTACACCTTCTTTTGCGAAGGCGATCGCGATTGCCCGGCCCATGCCTTTGGTTGCTCCGGTTATGAGCGCATTTTTCATGTTTTGGTTTAACATATTGATCAGTACAAATCTATGGTGAATATAAAAAGCGCCTCCATGCTTTTTGGGAAGCGCGACGAAATTTTCGGTGAATGACGGAAAAAAGACGGTAAACGCAGCATGAAAATGTAAATCAGGAAGCCCGGACGGGGCTCCATCTAATTATCTTTGTTTCCATAAACAGGATACTCCTGCGGAGCAATCTATATTTCAAAAGTACCATAGGGACAACCTGTTTATAGGAAATTACAAAGCTAAGCTAAACTCCATAGGAGTTGCCTATGAACATTTTTTGTCCGGGCCTGAGTTAATTTTTATATATGAATTTCATCGAAGAAAACGATCAACTGCCAACGGCACGAATGGCGACCGTCACACGTACATCGTTCTGGATATATTTTGCGGCCTGCGCTATTCTGTTTGTTTGCAGCCTGCTGACGCCCAGGCGCCCGATGGCCGACTGGGCTATACCCGCGTCTATAGCCCTATGCATTTTCGCTGATCTTTTGCTGGAACTGATACGCCAGCGGCAAAAAGATGAAAGCATAGCGAAGACACTGTTGTTCGTCTCTTATTCACTGGAAGGAGTAAGCGTTATTATCTTTACCTGGTTGATGATCGCATAAAAAAGGCCATTTAAGCGTTACGGTTCCGTAAGCTGGTATACAATGTTCTCAAACCGCGAAATATCAAAAGGCTTGCTTAGGTAAGCATTAGCGCCGCAACTGTCTGCAATTTCTTGGATATCATGCGATGCCGATAGCATCATGATCGGTATGAATTGAGTTGAAGAAGTGTTCTTCAGCGTTTGACAAAGTTTTCCGCCAAAGCCGGTATTCAGGCGGTGATCCATAATGATCAGGTTAGGTTTTAATTCCTGGATTTCCGGGACCGGCAGTACGTCATAGGAAAAGCTTACCTCGAAGCCTAAGCGCTGCAGCAGGAAACCCATCAGTTCGGATGTATCCGGATCGTCTTCAATAAGAAGTATCTTTTTCATTTCACAGAACAGGGTATTGTGTAAACATCAGCAATTTGAAAACTGTTTGTGGGGATATCACCGTAGAGCCAAATCCCCTTACACGCTTGCTGTTTACGCCCCGGGTTCTCACCAAAAGCAGGCTGGCGGCCACAATAACGGCCCTTTTTCGAACTGGTACGGTTATTGTATTTCTAAATTAACCAAATTCGAACATTATGCACGATACCTTGACTTTTGTAGGCGTTATCATTACGTTACTCCCATTGGTTCTGATCATCGGTACGTTGATCGTAAGGGGTAAAAAGCTGTTTGATTGATAGGATGTATCCCACGCTTTTTGCGCATTATCCTCATAACGGCTAAAACAATTTAGCCGTCTTGCCCATTTATCCTCGCCGGCACCATTCTGCGTATCAATATTAAAACGTATTTTTAGCCGTTTTACCTGCTTTAAATGTTCCACGTATTAGGGAGATATATACTTTTAATGCGTTTAAGTTTCCGCAAGCCCGAGAAGTTCAGTGTTTACTGGGCTGAGGTGATGCGCGAAATGGTTTCACAGGGCATCGGTTCGCTGGGCATAATTGGAATTATTTCGCTTTTTATAGGAGCGGTGGCCACCGTGCAGGTGGCATTTCAGTTGTCGAGCCCTTTCGTGGCTCAGAGTATAGCGGGCAGCGTTGCCCGCGATTCCATGATACTTGAATTCAGTCCCACTATTTCCGCGCTCGTATTAGCGGGCCGTATCGGTTCCAGTATAGCTTCGCAGATCGGCACTATGCGCGTAACCGAGCAAATAGACGCGCTGGAGATCATGGGGGTGAATACACCCGGTTACCTGATCTCCCCCAAAATACTTTCAGGTATCAGCATGATACCGTTGCTTACTATTGTATCGGTGGTTTTGGGCTTAAGCGGCGGCTATTTGGCATGCGTGATCTCGCGCGATATCGGTCCCGCCGACTATGTCCTGGGCCTGCGCGACAGCTTTAAACCTGTTATCGTTACCGTTTGCGCGGTAAAGTCGCTGGCATTCGGTTTTATTATCACTTCGGTTTGTTCGTACTTTGGGTTTTATACCAGGGGCGGAGCACTTGAAGTAGGGCAATCGGCGACTAAAGGCGTTGTTTTCAGCTGTATCTGGATATTATTTGCCGACCTCATCATCACAAGCACTATCCTATGATCGAAACCAAAAATGTATTTAAAACATTTGGCGACAACGAGGTGCTGAAGGATATCACTACCCAGTTCAGGCCGGGCAAAAATAACCTCATTATTGGCACGTCCGGTTCAGGTAAAACCACATTATTGAAATGTATCGTCGGGCTGCACGAACCCACCAGCGGCAATGTGCTTTATGATAGCCAGAACTTTACCGATATGCATTTTAAAGAACGGGTGCATATCCGTAAGGAAATAGGTATGTTGTTCCAGAATTCGGCTTTATTCGACTCGATGACGGTTGAGGAAAACATCATGTTCCCGCTGAACCTGTTCACCGATATGAGCAAAAGCGAGAAGCTCGACCGCGCTAATTTTTGCCTCCAAAGGGTAAACCTTGAAGGTAAAAACAAGCTACACCCATCGGAACTTTCCGGGGGAATGAAAAAGCGTGTCGGCATAGCCCGCGCCATATCTATGCAACCGAAATATTTGTTTGTGGATGAACCCAATTCGGGACTCGATCCGCTGACATCCATCCTCATCGACCACCTGATAGCCGAGATCACCCAGGAATACAATACTACTACAGTGGTGGTTACGCACGACATGAACTCAGTAATGGGTATCGGCGACCATATCATTTTCCTATACGATGGCCAGAAATGGTGGGAGGGAACTAACAAGGAGATTGCCCATACCAATAATAAGGAACTGAACGATTTTGTATTCGCCAGCTCGTTCATGAAGGCGGCAAGGGAGAAGCTTTGAATAGTTATCAGTTACTGGTTATCAGTTATCAGAACGTCTCTGTACCAAATTGTTATATTTGCGGCCGGTTAAACTGGTAACTGGTTAACCGATAACTAATAACTAACCAATGATCCAACTCCTCACGCCCACCCACTGGAAAGATTACGAGCTGATAGATTGCGGCGATTTTGAGAAGCTGGAGCGTTTTGGCAATTTAATTTTAGTCCGTCCGGAACCCCAGGCGGTGTGGAGCAAGCAGTTGCCCCAATCCGAGTGGCAGAAGCTGCATCATATTAAGTTCAAGGGGCGCTCCGCGACCTCCGGCGAATGGTTGAAAAAGACCCCGTCAATTCCTGATCGCTGGCATATTGAATATAAGAACCCTGAAATTGCCATCAAATTCCGCCTGGCGCTGACGTCATTTAAGCATGTCGGCATTTTCCCTGAACAGGCTGTGAACTGGGACTATTCCGCGCAGATCATCAAAAAATTCAAGACGCCTCAGCCAAAAGTGCTCAATCTTTTCGCATACACCGGCGGAGCATCATTGGCAGCACAGGCTGCCGGGGCCGATACCACGCATGTTGATTCCATCAAGCAAGTTGTCACCTGGGCCAGCGAAAATCAGGAGCTATCAGGTTTAAGCAATATCCGCTGGGTGGTAGAAGATGCGTTGAAATTTGTGAAACGGGAAGTAAAACGGGGCAAAAAATACAACGGCATCATCCTCGATCCGCCGGCCTACGGTCACGGCCCGAACGGGGAGAAATGGAAGCTGGAGGACCAGATCAATGAAATGATGCAGGATGTGACACAACTGCTCGACCCGGATGAACATTTTTTAATATTGAATGCCTATTCGCTGGGCTTTTCTTCGGTCATCATCGAAAACCTTCTGAAAAGCGCTTATCCCAAAGTGCAGAACCTGGAATGCGGTGAGCTTTATTTGCAGGCTACCTCGGAGGTGAAATTACCGCTGGGGGTATTTGGGAAGTTTTATAAAACAAAATAAAAGGGGTGTCACTCTGAGGCTCTCGAAGAGTGAGCGGAAGGCCTTCTCCCGTATGCTTCCCTTCGGCAGGCTCAGGACGGGCTTGTACCTCAGGATGACAGCCAACGCACTGCGTAAATCTTTTAATACATTCTTTATTTTTCTTAAAGCAATCATAAATTAGCCTGATGCTAAAGATCAAAATCCTTCTAATCCTCTGCCTTCTTCCATCCCTGCTTTTCGCCCAAAAGCATTACGATATCATCCTCAAAAATGGTAAGGTCATCGACGGCGCCGGAAACCCCTGGTTCTATGGGGATGTTGGCATAGTGAAGGATAAGATTGTTACGATAGGCAATTTATCGAATGCCAGGGCGAACAAGATTATCGATGTCAGGGGGCTTGTTGTTGCTCCAGGCTTTATTGACGTGCATACCCATATCGAGGGCGACGAGAAGCATACCCCGACCGCCGATAATTTCATTTATGATGGCGTTACCACCGTCATCACGGGCAATTGCGGTCTCTCGGAGGTCGACCTGGGGAAATACTTCAAGCATTTAGACAGTGTTAAATTGTCAGTGAACGTAGGTTCATTGATCGGTCATAATGATGTGCGCAGGGCCGTTTTAGGCGAAGCAGCGGTAACGCCTGATTCGGTACAGCTGAAAAAGATGGAGGACATCGTTGAAAAGGCAATGCGTGACGGCGCGATGGGTTTCTCAACGGGGTTGATCTACACTCCTGGTTTATATTCCAAAACACCTGAAGTGGTGGCATTGGCCAAAGCAGCGGCTAAATATCATGGCGTTTATACGTCGCATATGCGGAATGAATCGGACAAGATATTCGATGCCATCAATGAAGCTATAGATGTTGGTCGTGAGGCCAATATGCCGGTAGAAATATCCCATTTCAAGGTGGGCCTGCCAAACTGGGGTAAATCGGACCAGATGATCGCCATGGTGGAGAAAGCCAGGCAGGAAGGCCTGGATGTGACAGTCGACCAGTACCCTTACACAGCAAGCAGTACAACGCTGAATGTTTTATTGCCCGACTGGCTGCTGGACGGTGGCCGTGATTCGGTATTGAAACGTTTGGCAAATCCGGTAATTCATCAAAAAGTGGTCGATGAAATGATCAGGGACATGACGCGCCGAACCCGCGCGCACTTCGATTATGCCGTAGTAGCCAGTTGTAAGGGCGACCCAACGCTAAACGGTAAGAACATCATGCAGATCAATATCGAAAAAGGCAGGGAATCGACCATCCCTAATGAAATTGAAACGATACTCGATATAACAAAGATAGGTAGCACCTCGATGGTGTTTCATGGCATGAACGAAGACGACGTGGAGAATATTATGAAATATCCGCTTACAATGATCATTTCAGATTCCGGCATCCGCGAGTTTGGTGTGGGCGTTCCTCACCCGCGGGGTTATGGCAGCAATGCTCGAGTCCTGGCGATGTATGTTCGCGAAAAACACCTCATTACTCTGGAAGATGCGGTCCGCAAAATGACCTCGCTGCCCGCGCAGAAATTCCGTCTCACCGGGCGTGGCCTGTTGCAGCCCGGCATGTTCGCCGACGTGGTGGTTTTCGACCCCAATACGGTGAAGGATGAATCGACTTTCGAGCACCCGCATGCGTATTCCACTGGCTTTAAGTATGTTCTGGTAAATGGTCAACTGACTGTTGATAACTTTAAACACAACGGTACCCGAAATGGTGCTATTTTGCGGGGCCCGGGATATGAGCAAAACAAATAAAATGAAATTCAAAAAGATCGCTTTTTCTACCATTTTCGTGCTGGCCACGCTGGCGCTTTTTACCAATTGCAGCCGCAGCGGCAGCACGGTTACAAACAGCAAACCTGCAGCAGCAAAAAAGGATACCGTTAAAAAGAAACCGGTTGATACGGTGGCTGCCACACCTGTCAGCTACGCACCAATCAATCATGCGAAATATGATTCGCTGATGAAGAAACTGGCGCATGGCGATACCAGCGGGTTGTGGCCGGTAAAGAACGCACCATATCCGTTGCCCGGCGCTATTTTGCCGTATAAAAGGGTAGTGGCCTTCTATGGTAACCTTTACGCCAAGAAGATGGGTATTTTGGGCGAATTGCCGCCGAACGAAATGCTGGCCAAGCTAAAAGGTGAAGTGAAGAACTGGGAAAGAGCCGACCCGACGACGCCTGTTCAGCCCGCACTGCATTATATCGCGGTGGTGGCCAGCGGTTTCCCCGGTAAGGATAATATGTATCGCAACCGCATGCCGTTCAAGCAGATAGACAGTGTGCTGCGCATGGCTAAGCGCGTCAATGCCATTGTGTTCCTGGATATACAGGTGGCGTTAAGCAATATCCATGCTGAACTGCCGCTGCTGGAAAAATACTGGGAAATGCCGAACGTACATTGCGGTATAGATCCCGAATTTTCGATGAAGGATGGCAGCCATCCGGGCAAAAAGATCGGTACTTATGATGCAGCCGATATCAACTATGTATCCGGCTACCTGGCCAATGTGGTACGTAAATACCACCTGCCTCCGAAAATTTTTATAGTACACCGCTTTACCAAGAAGATGGTAACCAACTACAAGCAGATCAAGCTGCACCCCGAGATACAATTGGTGATGGACATGGACGGCTGGGGCGAGCCGGAGCTCAAAGAAGGAACCTGGCGTTATTTTATTCATAACGAACCCGTGCAGTTCACCGGCTTCAAGCTGTTCTATAAGAACGATCTGAAAAAGGCCCCGCACCATATGCTTACCCCGCAGGAGGTGCTAAAGAATAAGCCGTACCCGATTTATATCCAATACCAGTAGTCCATGGTCCATGGTCGATAGTCCATGGTAATTTGTTCAAGATAAAATTGCTATGGACTATGGTCTATCGACTATGGACAAAAAAATAATCCGTTTCGGCATAATCGGCTGTGGCCGCATCAGTCACCGTTTTATGCAGGGACTGGCTGCGGTTGAGGGCGCTGAAATGACTGCGGCCTGGTCGCGCCGGCCAGAAAGCGTCCGGGAGTTCACCGGGAAATATGGTGGCAAAGCCTACGCAAGCCTGGATGAATTGCTCGCAACCGATATTGATGCAGTTTATATCGCCACCTTACCTGATAGTCATGCTTATTACTCTATAGCCGCGCTTATCGCGGGAAAGCATGTCTTGTGCGAAAAGCCCGCGACCGTCAATCTCAAACAATTGAACGAGGTATTGCAGATCGCCGAAAATCAGCGCCTGCTTTTCATGGAAGGAATGAAGCCGCCTTTCTTTCCTTTATACCGCAAGCTCAAAGAACATTTAAAAACCGATCCGATAGGTGATGCCGGCTATGTGCGGGCCGGTTCATCGGTGGCTGATCTGCCGGATGATCATCCCAATTTCAGCTATGAGTTGGCCGGAGGCGCACTGATGCAGATAGCACCCTACGAGGTTTTCCTGGCACTGGACTGGCTCGGCCCGATGACGGAAATCCAAACGATGGGTCGCTTCGCCGGGAAGGAAGTGGATATGTTCACCGTATTTCAAACGCAGCACGACAACGGTTACGCACAGCTCTATTGCGGCTTTGACCTGAATGGTAAAGGAGATGCACTCATTGCCGGCCCTCTTGGCCATATTAGTATTCACAAAAACTGGTGGAACCCTGCCAAAGCTACCATTAGCTATTTAGATGGCCATATTGTTGAGCTTGATGAACCCTTCACTACCGGAGGGCTGAATTACGAGATCGAACATTTCTGTGAACTGATTCGCGATGGTAAAACGGAAAGCCCGATTATTCCGCATGAACTGTCGCGGCAAATGATAGCGATGCTGGACGAGGCAAGGCGGCAGATCGGGTTGAGATTCACTGACGAAAAATGATATTTCAAAAAGAAGTATTGCACAAAGATTTTCCTAAAAACTCCAAATCTTGACTTATTCGTCATGAATGTAATGAAATCATTACTGATAGCTTATTAACAAATGGTGAACTTTATGGTCATAATACCAAAAAACCTAAAGTCATGAAAAATTTCATTGCAATTTTGAGCCTGGGTCTGCTGCTGTCATCCTGCACCGTAATGGTGGATTATATCGGCGACAAGTACCCGCCGTCAACTTCGGTGGATGTGTTCTATTCGGCCCACGATGTTACCAAAGCCTACAAAGTTATCGGTCACATGAATATGCCCAACGTGGGACAGGAACAAGCCAAAGCCTCGTTCATCAAGTATGGCAAATCCATCGGCGCCGACGCCATTGTAATTACGGGCGCCAATTCGACCAGGGACAACCAGACGGCGTATATTACCGCTGATGCGCTGAAGTATAATTGATGTCGGATTTCGGATGTCCGATGTCGGATTTGAAGGGTGCATGGCTCTTTGAATAATGCATCTTTCGGACTTATGCGGACTTTCGGACTTCCGGACTAATGCTTCACCACCCTTTTCAGCACCAATAAGTTCAAAGCATTTTTACTGATGCCGGTAATATTATCCTGGTACAGGTTCACCAGCTTGTCGTAGTACAGGATCACTACCGGGGCGTGCTCCATTACGATGTTGTCCATCTCGCGGTACAGGGCATAGCGTTTCTGGTCATCACGTTCCTGGTAACACGCTTCAAACAGGTGGTCGAACTGTTTATTGCTGAAACCGGTGTAATTCGGCCCCCATGGTATCTTGTTTTTGGAATAGAACAGCAATAGGTAATTTTCTGCATCGGGGTAATCGGCTATCCATGAGCCGTAGAAAAAATTGACCCCGTTTTTTGCAACCAGCTCCCGCAGGCTGGCACTCTGTACAATTTCCACCCGGGTATGGATGCCCACCTGGTCGAGCTGACCCTGCACGTACTCGATCAGGTCGCGATAGCCGATGGTAGTTGTCAGTACGATCTCGGGCAGGTTGCGGCCGTTTGGATAACCTGCTTCAGCAAGCAACTCGCGTGCTTTTTCGGGATCATAAGTATAACCTTTGACCAGCTTATCGTTGAACCCCGGCATCCCGGCCGGAACAAAACCGGCATCGCCGGGTGTCGCCATGCTGTTGCGCAGGTATTTGATCATCTTCTGCTTATCGATAGCGTAATTTACCGCCTGGCGTATTTTGAGCAATTTCAGCGGGCTTTCCTTCACAATGGGCAGTGTAGTATCCACCAGCATGCCGAGATACATGGTATTGAGGTAAGGCGCGGTGTTGAGGATGAATTTACCCTTATATTTCTGCGTCACTTTGCCCGATTTGGTCAGGATATCGTCGCGGTAGCTGCCATCGATGTCGTTCAGGAAATCGATCTTGCCGGTGACGAATTCCATAAACGCGGTCTGCTTGTCGCTGATGAAAGTGGCGTGGATAGCATCGAGATGGGGTAAAGGACTTCCGTCTTTGTCTTTCTCCCAGTATTTGTCACTCTTTAGGAAAACCAACACTTCACCTTCTTTCCAATATTTGAATTTGAACGGCCCCGTGCCTATCGGGTGATTGCGAAAATCCTTCCCATAATGCTCTGCTACTTCATGAGGTATCACCGAAGCGATCTGCGAAGTAAGCAGCGTGAGCAGGGGCGGGAAAGGCTCTTTCAGCTGAATGCGAAACGTAGTATCGTTCAGTGCAATGAAAGCCTCCTTGCCCGTTACCTTATCGCTGAATATCCAGGAGCCCGAAGCCGCTATCTTCGGATCGAGCAGGCGGCTGAAACTGTAAGCGAAATCTGAAGCGACGGCTTTTCTCCCTACGCCGCTCTTGAACAACGGGTCGTCATGAAAATAAACATCATTCCGCAGGTGAAAAGTATATTGCAGCCCATCGGGCGAAATATCCCAGCTTTTGGCAATGGCGGGACGCACATGAAGGCTGTCGTCAACCTGCACCAAACCATTATAGAGCTGATTATCCATCCAGATGGTATTCTGATTGCGGCAAAAGGCCGGATCGAGCGAGGTAAGGCCCTCATCGAGGTTGATATTGAATACTGTTTTATTTGAACCGGCGTTATCCTGGCTACAGGAAGAGATAAAGAGCAGCGCGCCGCACAAAAGACAGATCAGCTTATTCATGGAAGGATAAAGATATTGATTTGAGACGAAAGGCTAAAAGCGCAAAGGCGAAAGGTGATTTTCAGCTGATATATTGACGTAACCTTTTACCTTTCGCCTTTAACCTTTTACCTTTGATAATAACGCGAATGAGAAAATACTTTACTCCGCTTTTGGTCATTGCTTTATTTGCCGCTTTTTTGGCGGCCGCCCCTGGCTGCAAACGCGAGTGGCTGCCGCCAACCTTGTATAAGGATTCCACCCTGGTCGCGGGCAGCGATTCGGCAGGCTATGTGAACGGAGCGGGAAACATAGCACGATTCGATCATCCTTTCGGGATCACCATAGACCAATCAGGCAATTTGTATGTAGCCGACCAGGGCAACAGCCTGATCCGTAAAATAACGCCCGCCAACATAGTTAGTACCTACGCCGGGATATACACAGTAATGGGTGAAACGAACGGCCCGGATTCACTTTCAAGCTTCAGGGGGCCTTTTGGCGTTGCCGCCGATGGTTCAGGTAATATCTACGTAGCAGATGCGGGTAACAATGTGGTCCGGCTGATCAGCCCGGCAGGTGTGGTAAGCACTTTCGCCGGAACGGGCGTCCCCGGCTCAGCCGATGGTACGGATACGGCCACTTTTAATTCGCCGATGGGTGTTGCGGCTGACCAGGCAGGTAATCTTTATGTGGCGGATTATGAAAATCACCAGGTCAGAAAAATAACCTCAGCCGGTGTGGTTAGTACCATTGCTGGAAAAGCCGGAGTTTCAGGCTTTTCAGACGGCGTGGATACCGCCGCCCGCTTCAATTTACCGGAAGCCATTGCGGTCGACGCAGCCGGCAATATCTATGTGGCCGACGCCGGAAACAATGCCATACGTAAGATAGCCACTGATGGAACGGTCACTACGCTTGCGGGCAGCGGCTCGCGCGGTAATACCAACGGTACGGGCAAATCAGCCTCATTCAATTCGCCATTTGGTATAGCAGTGGATGCCGCCGGGAATGTTTATGTAGCTGATTCGGGCAATAATTTGATAAGAAAGATCACGCCGGGAGGTGCGGTATCAACCTTTGCGGGGAGTGGTCTTAGAGGCGCGGGTAACGGCGCAGGTACTTCATCCGCATTTAATACACCCGCAGGATTAGCGATAGACGCAACGGGCAACATTTATGTTTCGGACGAAAGTAATAACCAGATACGGGAAATAACCCCTTCCGGCACCGTCACAACTTTTGCAAGCAAAAATCTCAGGATCGCTGTTAAGTTCCGCAAATAGGCTGAGCATAAACTTATTGTAAATATTACAACAAATATTTATAGTAATATTATTAGGATAAAACAAACCTTAACATTAGCTTTGCATATTATCCGTCAATTAAACATCAATTATTAAGCCGATCAATGGTTTCCAAGGAGGAGCTTCAGATTACGTTTTCCAGTCTCCCCACTGCAAAGCTGATGGAGATCATAGACAACAAGTTTGGCTATACTGAGTTGGCTGTGTCCGTTGCCTTTGAAGAATTGTCCAGCCGTAAAATATCCGAAGAGGAAATCAAGAACTACAAGTCGAAGCAGATAGAAAAGCTCAACAATTATATCCGCAGGAACATTTCACACGACCTGGCGCTTACGCAAAAAAACCTGTTCTATTTCATATTCATCCCGCTTCTGACCTCGCCTTTCAGGCAAATTTTTAGGGAAAAAGGATATAAGCTCAAGATCAAGCAGGCCAATTACTATTCATTTGTTGGTTTTGTTTTCTTTTTGATCTCTGCCTGGTTTGTGCAACAAGGACTTTCCAACCTTTTCGTCGCCGCATTCTGGATGGGAGGGTTTATACCTGCTTACCTGATGGACGAGTTTTTTAACCGGCAGCGCCAGATCCGCAAACTACAACGTATGTTCGGCCCGATAGAACCCGAAGAGGAGTCTACCCGCCAGGACGCGTAATCATTTTTTTTCTTCGTCGTAATTCACCCCTAAAGGGTGATTCATCTTTATGCCTATACGGTTATATTTGATTGTACCATAGGCGTTTGAATGAAGATATAAATAATGATCGTATGAAAAGGATATTACTCATCGTGTTTATTGGAATTACGTTCAATGCATTAGCACAGCAAAAGAGTCCATGCGCTTCAGAACCGCATACGCATGATTTCGACTTTTGGATAGGCGAGTGGGACGTTTATCAAAGCGGAACGGATAAGCTCGCGGGGCACAGTGTTATCCAGAGTATATCAGGCGGGTGCGGAATATTGGAGAACTGGAGCGACCTGCAGGGCGGTACCGGTAAAAGTGTCAATTACTATAACCTGGCCGAGGGCCAGTGGCAGCAGGATTGGATAGGATCAGGCGGCGCGGCGCAACGCTACGTGAACGGTATGTACAAGGATGGCGCTATGCAATTCACCTACGCATTTACCGACAAGCAGGGTAATAAAAAGACCGGTAATTTCAAGTTTTACAACATCGATAAAAACACGGTGCGGCAGTACCAGGACGTGAATAATGACGATGGTAAAACTGTAACGGTTTCATACGACCTCACTTATAAAAGGAAGGCGCAATAACTGACTAGTGCTTCGTATTCACTACCACCGTTCCGCTCTGCAGATCCTTTGATGATGCCGCCAGCGTGATGCTGCCTGGTTTCCAATTTGATCTCAAAATAACCAGCGCCAGGCCGTTGAAGGCATGGCGGTAATTGGCTTTGAACGGATCGTGGTCGGTTTCGCTGCCATTATCAACCGATGCTATGGAGCCATTGCCGCTGACCTTGAAGTTCACCAGGTTGTCGGCATTGGGCACTACGTTACCATCTTTGTCGGTTATTTTCACGGTCACGAACGACAGGTCTTTGGTACCCGCAAGGATGGTCTTGCGGTCGGCCACCAGTTCGATCTTTGCCGGGGGACCTGCGGTGTGAATTTCTTCGGTCTTAACAACCTTCCCGTCCTTTCTTGAAACAGCTTTCAGCGTGCCCGGTTCGTATTTGATGCGCCACATCACGTGCAGGTCGTCGCCTTCCTTCTTTCTCGTGCCCATCGATTTGCCATTGAGGAACAGTTCCACTTCATCCGCATGATTGTAAAAGGCCCATACATCAATAGTCTGGCCCGGTTTCCAGTTCCAGTGCGGAAGGATATGCAGCACGGTCTTGTCAGTCCATTCACTCTGGTACATGTAGTAAATGTCTTTCGGGAAGCCTGCCAGGTCGATAATACCAAAATATGAACTGCGCGACGGCCATTTGTAAGGGGTCGGCTCGCCAATATAATCCCAGCCCGTCCAGATGAACATGCCCGACAGGAAATCATATTTCTTCATCACCTTCCATGTAGCCTCATGTGTTGAACCCCATTGCGGCCGTACATTGTCATAGGCTGAACAGGTGTTGTCAGGGTTGCCGTCGGTGAAAGGCTTATCCCAGCGGTTTGGCCATATGCGGATACTGTCCGAAGGCATGTCGTAATGCCCGCGTGTTTCCAGTCCGGATGTTGTTTCTGTAGCGATGAACTTTTTACCGGGATAGCGATCATGGAATGCTGCGTAATTAAATTCATGGTAGTTGTAGCCGATCAGATCCAGCGCACCCGATTTGATGATCTTGTTTGAAGTATCGGGACGATCATTGGCCGTCGTGATCGGGCGGGTCCTGTCCAGGCTATGCACGATGGAAGCCAACTCTGGCGCTAAAGTCAGCGATTTGGGATCGTCCTGCTGGGGGATCTCGTTGCCGATGCTCCAGATGATCACGCTTGGATGATTACGGTCGCGCAGCACCTGGTCCTCCAGGTCGCGCTTGTGCCATTCGTCGAAATAAAGGTGGTAGTCGTATTTCACCTTGCCTTTTTGCCAGCAATCGAAGGCCTCGTCCATCACCAGGAAACCCATCCTGTCGGCTAGGTCAAGCAGCTCGGGTGCCGGAGGATTGTGCGACGTGCGGATGCCGTTGCAGCCCATTGCTTTAAGCATTTCGAGCTGCCGCTGTAAAGCACGGTCATTCAAAGCAGCACCCAGGCTGCCGAGATCGTGGTGGTCACAAACGCCCAGTATCTTCAGATGCTTGCCGTTCAGCGAGAATCCTTTGTCCGCATCGAATTCAAAATAGCGGATGCCGATCGGCGTGGTATACTCATCTTCCAGCGTCCGGGAGCCTTCCTTGCCGGGGAAATAAACCCTGGTCACAACTTTATATAGGTATGGTTTTTTGGTCGACCATAATATTGGTTCGTCTATCGTTACCTGTTGTTTGAGGGTCCGCGTTCTTTTAATGATGTCAGTGTCCGAAAGTTGTGGAAAATAGGTGTGGGCGACTTCTTTTCCTTTCTTGTCATATATATCAGATTCGACGATGATCTTGCGCTCATCGTCATACCTGCTCGTCAATTTCACAGTGATCTCCACAGTGGCAGATTTACTGCTCACTTCAGGGGTTGTAACATAAGTCCCCCAATGATCCACCGCGAGTTTATTCGTCGTCACCAGCCAAACATTACGGTAAATGCCCGAACCAGAATACCAGCGTGAATTGGGCTGAACCGAATTATCCACCTTTACGGCAATTACATTTTTCCCGCCATAGTCCAGGTAGGGCGTCAGGTCATATTCAAAAGAGATGTAGCCATTTGGCCTGAAACCAAGTTCGTGACCGTTGATCCAAACCGTGCTTTTCTGGTACACACCGTCAAAATCGATATAAACCATTTTGCCTTTTGACGTTTTCGGTATAGTGAACGTTTTGCGGTACCAGCCGATGCCTCCCGGTAAACCGCCGCCTTCAACGGTGGCGGCAGCATCTTTGCTGAATTTGCCTTCGATGCTCCAATCGTGCGGAAGATCCAGGTAGCGCCAGGCGCCGTCATTGAAGCCGCGGTCTTCGCCGCCTTTCACATCACCCAGGTGAAAGCGCCAGCCGAAATCGAAATCGGCGCGCGTGCGCGGCGACTGGGCAAAACTGTTAAAGCAAACGAAAAGAAAAGCAAGCAGCGCGAAAGCCGCTTTGAAAGGGGAAGGGAAGGATCGCATAATAGTTTATCGTGGTAAATAAATGTATAATCGACACTAAATTAGGAATGTTTAACGAATAAATCTACTGTAACTAAAATTTAGAAACGATGATGATTGTTTTAAAAAATGCAGAATTATATGGTTGGCCTGCTGACAAACATGCCGGTATAGTACTTACGGTAAGCAAATAATAGAAAAACGTTGAGTACGAGCATGGTTGCACTAAGAGGCAGGTACGTAGGCATCATGCCGGCATGGAACGCGAAAATATTGATGGTGATAGGGAAAAGGGCGACAAGGAAAAATGCCGTGAAGCGGTTGATGAGCAGGAATAGTCCGCAGATGATTTCGATGGATTTAAGGAACGGGAAGAAATATCCGGCAGCGCCGAGCGCCCCGAAGAAACTATCGGCCTTGTTCCCTCCGGGAGGAAGATTCACGATATGGGATATGAAATTCAGGAAATAATCGAGCCCGAAAATGAGATAGATGAGACTGAACAATATCCGCGCGATGGTGATGGTAGTTTTCATTTCTTAAACTTAACGATTATTCCCAAATGTCAGCCAAAATGGCGTAATTGGCCAATCGGCATTATATTCGCTATAAGCAAGATATGAACATTCAGCAAATTACATTCGGCAACGGCTGTTTCTGGTGCACAGAAGCCATTTTTCAAACCCTCAAAGGCGTGAAGTCGGTTGCATCCGGCTATATGGGCGGGCATACGAAAAATCCTACCTATATGGAGGTTTGCAATGGCGATACCGGTCATGCCGAGGTGATCCACCTGGAATACGATGCGGATGAAATTTCGTTCGATGAGATGTTGTTGGTTTTCTTTAGAACGCATAATCCCACTACGCTCAACCGCCAGGGAAACGATATCGGCACCCAATATCGGTCTGCTATATTTTACTACAACGATGAGCAAAAGCAGCAGGCTGAAGTCATGATCAAAAGGCTGACCGACGAAAAGGTTTTCGACAAGCCTATCGTAACCGAGGTAACCCCGGCATCTGAGTTTTACAAGGCGGAAGACTATCATCAGAATTATTACCAGGATAACCCGAACAAATCGTACTGCGCATTCGTCATCCAGCCCAAGCTGAATAAGTTCGCCAAAGAGTTTACAGATAAGATCAGGCCGGAACTATTAAGGTAAAGCAGAACTAACCTAATCACTGATAACTAATCACTGGTTAACTATCATTAAGTTTTCGTTAACTCCCGCTTTTCATCAGGGTAATATGTAATTTTGGTTTGCTACCAATCCAACACCCATGAAACCAAAATTTCTTTGCTGCCTGGCCGCGTCACTCATTGCTTTGCAGGTTTCGGCGCAGCTTCCCGGAAAAATTCACAAAACAGGACAAGTATTATTACCCAACGGCTGGAAACTGAGCCCGGCAGGCACCTCGCTGCAACTGGGCGACCTGCCCTTGAATATCCAGATCTCCGCTTCGGGCCGCCTGCTGGCTGTGACCAACAACGGGCAAAGCACGCAATCGATCCAGCTGATCGACCCTAAAAATGAAAAGCTACTGGACGAAAAGATCATCAAAAAATCGTGGTACGGGCTGGCATTCAGTCATGATGAAAAAATCCTTTATGCCGGGGGCGGGAATGATAATCTGATCGTTGCCTATCATATTGAAGGAAATAAACTCGGCAATTCAGATACCATCAAACTTGCGCCCCATGCCTGGCCGAAAAGCAAGGTTTGCCCTACTGGGATAGTAGTTAACAGGGCCAATGCGCGCCTGTATACGGTGACCAAGGAAGATAGTATGCTATACGTGGTTGATCCGGAGAAAAGAGACGTGATCAAAAAAGTGAAGCTGCCTGCCGAGGCTTACAGCTGTATGCTTTCCCCGGATGAAAAACAGCTCTATATTTCTATATGGGGCGGCGAGGAAGTGGAAGTTTATGATACGCACACCGGAACATTAGCCAAAAGCATCAAAACCGGCAGCCACACGAACGAATTGATCCTGAATAAAAAAGGCACCCTGCTATTTGCCGCCAATGCCAATGATAACTCTGTTTCGGTAGTTAATACCGGGACCGATAAAGTGATCGAAACCTTATCAACCTCACTTTATCCGACACATTTGACCGGCTCAACCACCAATGGCCTGGCGCTGTCGCCGGATGAGAAAACGCTCTATATCGCCAATGCAGATAACAATTGCCTGGCCGTGTTTGATGTGAGCGTTACCGGGAAGAGCCAAAGCAAAGGTTTTATTCCAGTGGGCTGGTACCCGACGAATGTGCGTACGCTGGGCAGCAAGATCATTGTATCTAATGGTAAGGGTTTCACTTCAATGGCGAATCCCGATGGTCCGCAGCCTTTGAAGAAAGTAGACAATAGCGGCTATCAAATAGGTTCAAAAAATACAAGGGATCAGTATATAGGCGGATTGTTCAAAGGGACTTTGTCCTTCATCAAAGCGCCAACCGCTGAACAATTGAAGGCTTACACCAGGAAAGTTTACGCCAATACACCATTTACGCCCGCAAAAACAGAAATGGCCGATGGTCTGGCGGGAAATCCGATCCCAAGGAAAAAAGGGGATAAGTCGCCGATCAAATATGTGTTCTACATTATTAAAGAAAACCGCACTTACGACCAGGTTTTGGGCGATATGTCAAAAGGTAACGGCGACACGGCACTATGTATTTTCGGCAACCGGGTGACGCCAAATCAGCATGCTATTGCCAACCAGTTTGTATTAGCCGATAACTTTTATGTGGACGCAGAAGTAAGCGCCGATGGTCACAACTGGAGCACTGCGGCCTACGCAACCGATTTTATAGAAAAGACCTGGCCCACCAGCTACGGCGGTCGTGGAGGTAATTATGATTCTGAAGGCACACGCAGGGCTGGCGACCCGCGCGACGGATACATTTGGGACTATTGCAAACGCGCCGGCGTAAGTTATCGCACTTACGGTGAGTTTGCCGATGATAATAAGCCAAACATTAAAGTCCTGGAGGGCCATTACTGCGTGAAGGCGCCGGGTTTCGATCTCGCGGTCAAGGATACAACCCGTGAATCTGTCTGGGAACATGATTTTGATTCACTGTTAGCCAAACACTCTGTGCCGCATTTCAATAGCGTCCGCATCAGCAACGATCATACCAGCGGACAGCACAAGGGGGCGTTTTCACCGATAGCGGCTGTGGCAGATAATGACCTGGCTGTAGGAAAGTTCATCGAACACTTGTCGCACAGTTCTATTTGGAAGGAATCTGTAGTATTTATTTTGGAGGATGACGCCCAGAACGGTCCCGATCATATCGACGCACACCGTTCGCCGGTTTACCTGGCCGGACCTTATGTGAAACGGGGTGTGGTGATGCATGAAATGTACTCCACTTCGGGTGTGCTGCGGACCATAGAATTGATCCTCGGCCTTCCGCCGATGAGCCAGTATGATGCCGCTGCCAAACCGCTTTACGAATGTTTCAGCAACACGCCGGATATGACGCCTTTTGTGGCTAAGCAAGCGCAGGTTGACCTGGATCAGCGTAACGTGGCCGATAACGAAAGCAGCCGCAAATCGCAGAATTTCAATTTAGCAAAAGAAGATGCCGTGCCTGATCTTGAATTGAATGAAGTAATCTGGAAATATGTAAAGGGAGAGAATGCTGTACTCCCCGCGCCAAAACGCAGCGCATTTGTGATATTGGAGCAGAAGAAAAAAGATGACGATTGAACACGATTGCGGGATACGATAGATTAAACAGGATTATTTGACCTGGCCCCATCGGGGCCAAATGCTGGTAGAAAAATCCACAAATCAATATCGCCGTGCCGTAGGTACGGAACCACCTATTTGCAAGGTGGAAAACAAGGCACAGTTTCATTGGTTATGAAAAATGCTGTAATTTGTGCGTGATCCTAAATTAATCTGTGATTATGACCGTTATTGAGAACGATTTCCTAAAGGTAAAGATCCGCAACAAAGGCGGCGAAATGACCTCGCTGTACAACAAGGTCTCCGGCGTAGAACACCTGTGGCGGGGTGACCCGAATATCTGGCCCTGGCATGCGCCGAACCTGTTCCCGGTAGTTGGCGGACTGATCGACAACCAGCTTTTGGTGAACGGGCAGACTTACCCGATGAAACGTCATGGTTTTAACCGGGAAAGCGAGTTGCTCCTGATAGGCTCGAACGAAGTTTCTGCAAGATTTTCGCTGCCTTATTCTGATCATACGCTTGAAGTTTTCCCTTATAAATTCGATTTTCAGATCCATTACGATCTAATTGAAAACGCATTGCGGGTAACGTACAAAGTGGTTAATCACGAGCATGAAACCATTTATTTTTCGGTAGGAGGACACCCGGCGTTCAACGTGCCATTTCATACCGGAGAAAACTATGAGGACTACTACCTGGAATTTGAGTCGGAAGAGAAACTGGAAAGGCATATGCTTTCGGCAGATGGATTTTTCACAGGCGAAACCAAGCCGGTGCAATTGGACGGCAAAAAGCTGCATCTGACCCGCGAAATGTTCAAGGATGATGCCTGGGTTTTCAAAAAACCGCATTCGCGCGAGGTGACGATCAAAAGCGATAAGCACGATCAGACCTTAGCCGTCGAATTCCCGTACTTCAATTACCTGGGCATCTGGGCCAATCCCGGAGCCGATTTCCTGTGCATCGAGCCCTGGCTGGGCTGTGCGGACACTGAAGGCAAACATGTCGACATCACTAAAAAGGAAGCCATCCAGCACCTGAAATACGGGCACGTGTTCGAAGCGCCGTTTTTTATAAGTATTTAAGCGTGGCGCGAGGCGCATGCGTCTGACGCAGTAACTCTTTATTTTATGCCAACTGATTCCACCAAACGCTTCACTGATAGGGTGGCGAACTATGTCAAATACCGTCCGGGGTATCCGCAAGAGGTTATCGATTATCTTGAAAAAGCATGTCATTTAACTCCTGGCTCCGTCATTGCTGATGTGGGTGCAGGAACAGGCATCTTCACCAAACTGCTATTGGAAAAGCGTTATGAAGTTTATGCCATCGAGCCGAATGATGCTATGCGTGAAGAAGCCGATAGGCAACTCGCTTATTTTCCTGGTTATCATTCCATGATCGGCACGGCTGATAAAACAGGCTTATCAGCCCGAAGCGTTGATCTGATTGTTTCCGCACAGGCTTTTCACTGGTTTAACACCGCAGAAGCCAAAGCAGAGTTTCAAAGAATACTCAAACACGGCGGCAAGGCAGCTTTGATCTGGAACAATCGCGATGTGGAAGCAGATGAATTCTCAACAGCCTATGACGTCCTGCTGAAAACTTTGAGCAGCGGCGAATATGAGAGGGTGAACCATCAAAATCTAAACAAAGAAGATTTTGAGCGTTTTTATAAAGACGGTCAATACACGCTGACCAAATTCCCCAACCAGCAGGTTTTTGATTTCGAACAAATGGCAGGGAGGGCGTTTAGTTCATCCTATGTACCGGCAGAGGATACTGATGCGGGTAGAGCATTTAAGGAGGAATTGAGAGTAGTCTTCGATGCCCACCAGCAGCAAGGGATGGTTGTGTTTAAGTATGATACGGAGGTGTATTTAGGGGAACTCTGAAAAGGGGGATGTCACCCTGAGGCACTCGAAGGGTGAGCGAAGGCCTTTGCCCTCATGCTTCGAGTGCATCAGCATGGCACTCAATTTAATTCGTTTCCTTCACCACCGTATTCAATATCGGCTTATCCAGTGCGCTGATGCTGGCATGACCACCCTTCAATTCATCAAATACCACGATCTCATTTTGCCCCTGCTTCAGCCACGACTTCGGCACATAAAGCGTTTGCTGCGGGCCGATATACCAGTATTTCCCAAGGTTATGCCCGTTCAGGAAGACGAAACCTTTGCCGAACTGGCTCATATCCAGGTAGGTATCGCCGGTTTTAGTAAGATTGAATATGCCTGTAAAAACCATTGGCGAATCTTCAAGTACTTTTCCTGAGATCGAGGTAAACTTTGGCTCACTGCTGAAAGGAAATTTGTACATCTTCCATCCGGTGAGCTCGATCCCGCCCAGCGTCACTTTTTCGGTAATCCCCTGGCGGTTATCCGTAAGGTATGGGCCATAGTTGATGCGCCCGTTATTTTCTACCAAAATATCTAATGTGGCGCCAGCAGGAACGTTATCTAATTGCACCGAATCCTGTTTGAAATGCCTGTCGAGAATAGCTACTCGTTTGCCGTTGACATAGACTGTGGCGTAATCGCGCATTTCTTTGATCTTGAGCAGACCGCTTGTTGCATTCTTCAGCGTCGTACGATACATTACAAAACCATAGCCCTGGTTTAGGTCTTCAAAACACAGAGGCTTATCTGAAATAATGGGCTGAGGCAGGTTCCGGAATAATGGATATTGACCTGTTAGCTTGATGCTCGGAATGACCATTGCTTTATTTGAAGCCGGCACAGGCGGCAGCTTTTCGCCCGGCGGCAGGTGCTTTTCAATGATCTCACGGAATTTGAAATATTTCGGTGTAGGATTGCCGGCTTCGTCGAGCGGGGCATCATAGTCGTAGCTGGATGTTTGCGGCGAATACGGGTCGCGGCGGCTCATGTTCGCGCCGTTCATGAAGCCACGGGTTGTCCCGCCGTGGAACATGTACAGGTTGATGGAAATGCCGTTTGCCAATACGGTATCCAGCTTGGCCGCATCTTCGTTCATATTGCTGGTATTATGCGGACTGCCCCAGCTATCAAACCAGCCGGGGTACCATTCGGCGATGTAATAAGGCCCTTTGCCATCGTGATATTTATTGATCAGCTTCTTTACCGCTTTTGGGTTGTCCAACCCGTTCACGGCAGGCAGGTAACCCGGTAAATAACCGGCAGGCAATTGCGAAGGCCCGTCGCAGGTAAACAAGGTACAGTCAAAACCTGCCTCGCGGAATATTTTTCGGTTGATGTCTAAGTACTCTTTATCGTTGCTGTAAGAGCCATATTCATTTTCGATCTGCACCATCAGGATATTGCCGCCATGCGTTACCAGCAGCGGATCAAGCTGTTTGCCCAATTGCATTACATAATCATGGTAAGCTTTCAAAAATTTCGGGTCCTTGCTGCGCACTTTCAGCGTTTTATCCTTCAGCAGCCACCAGGGATAGCCACCGAACTCCCATTCGGCGCAGGCATACGGGCTTGGCCGCATGATCACCCACATACCTTCCTCTTTGCAAATCTTCACAAATTCTGCGATATCGCTGTTGCCGGTGAAATCGTATTTGCCCTGCACCGGTTCGTGCATATTCCAGAAAATATAGGTGGCAACAGTGTTCAATCCCATTGCTTTCGCCTTGCGTATCCGGTCGCGCCAGTAAGCGCGGGGTATGCGGTAGCAATGCATTTCGCCGGAAATGATCTGCAGGGGTTTGCCGTCGAGCATGAAGGTGGAATCGCCGACGGCAAAGGCGTGTTTTTGCGCGTAGGCATCAACACAAGCAAACAGAACCAGGAACAGGAAGATGATCTTTTTCATAAAAAGAGAGATATGTAGAGACGCAACATTTTGCGTCTCTGAAATGGTTTACAAGGAGACGCAAAATGTTGCGTCTCTACGGTTAAAACAACCCCAACTGCCCCTTATCATCTATATCAATATCATCAGGGTTGGTGATCTCGAAATCTATTTTCTTTTTAGGGGGTGATTCCGCCGATTCCGAAGATGATTCCACCGATGGTGATTTTGATTCCACCGATTTTTCTTCGGATGATTTCACCGATTCTTGTTTTGGTGATTCCACCGATGGAGGTGTTGATTCCACCGATTGCTCGTCTGATTCTTCCGGCTCGTCCTCAACTATATCTGCTTCTTCTTCAACGACCTCAGGCTCGGTTTCGGCTATCGCGGCTACTGATTTCACTGTATGCTGTGATATCCGGTTACCCATTGCTTTCATGCCTTTGACATCGATCAGTTCCGAGAGATCAAATTCAACGGTTTCCGGCATCTCGGTTTTGCCTTTGAGCTGGTCGACGGTTACTTTCGGTTGTTTTGCGCCGGATATAAGCACTAATTTCGAGCCGCTTTCATCACTGATAATGCTGGTCTGTTTGCCTATCGCCGTATTCTCGAACTTAAAGCGCTTCACCATATAATTCTTCGACTTACCTTCAATGTGCACAACAGTATATACTTTTTCAGGATCGTATTTTTCGATCAGGATCATCTTATCGTCAAAGTGATTATTCAGGTCGAAGCTGGTCAGCTCGTAAGTGCCGTCGCTTAGTACGGTCAGTATCCGGTCGTCGCCGTCAAATTCACCTAAATATTTGCCGCGACCATCGGCATTCAGGCGCTTGAGTATGTCATCATACCAGATCTTACGTCCCGCCAAAGTGGAAACGCCCTTGCTTTTCAGCACGATCTTTTTCACCGGGTATTTGGTGACTATATTGCCCATCGAGTTGCGGCCTTTAATAGCTATCGATGCAAAATCTTCGTCAAATTGGAGTTTCTTCAATTTGGCATGAGGTTTTAACTGGATATTCACCACTTCAGCCTCGCCGTTCGGGTTGGCAGTGAAGTAAAGCACCCTGGAGCCTTTGCTGCCTTTGGTCAGGTCGTATTCCTTGTCGCGCGTTACGCCAACTACCGAAAAACGTTTGATATAGCTCACGCCGCTTTGCCCGTCCTTGTAGATCATGTTGTATACCGTGCGCTCGTCATTCTTTTTGAACACGCCCGCATGGATGATCTCTTTCCCAACAAATACCTTTTCCTGCACTTTGGTAATGATGCATTTGCCGTCGGCGCGGAACACGATGATCTCGTCGATATCCGAACAATCGCATACAAACTGGTCCTTTTTCAACCCCGTACCTATGAAACCGTCTTCCGGGCTCATATACAGTTTCACGTTGGCCAGCGCCACTTGTGCAGCCTCTACTTTATCGAAAGTGCGCAGCTCGGTTTTGCGCTCGCGGCCCTTGCCATACTTCTCCTTCAGCTTTTCGAACCAGGCGATGGTATATTCGGTCAGGTGCTTCAGGTGGTGTTTTACTTCTTTTATTTCCGCCTCCAGCGCCTTCATCTGCTCGTCCGCTTTTTTTACGTCGAAGCGGGTGATGCTGCTCATTGGCTTATCGATCAGCTTCTTATAGTCCTCGGGTAATATCTCGCGGTAAAACTGCGGAAAGAAAGGCGCAAACAGCTTGTTCAATACCTCGACTACCACATCAAAGCTGCCCGAACTTTCGTAATCCGGGTTTTTGTACATGCCTTCCTGGATGAATATTTTCAGCAGGTTGCTGAAGAATATCTTTTCCATCAGTTCCTTCAGCCTGATCTGCAATTCCTGTTTCAGCAGCTCGCGGGTATAATGCGTGCTTTCGGACAGCATATCGTTCACGCTCATAAAGCGCGGCTTGTCGTCCTGTATTACGCAGGTATTGGGCGAAATGGAAACCTCGCAATCGGTGAAGGCATACAGCGCGTCGATGGTCACGTCGGGCGAAATACCCGGCGCCAGGTGGATCATGATCTCCACATCTTTCGCCGTATTATCCTCGATCTTTTTGATCTTGATCTTACCCTTATCATTGGCCGCGATCACGCTGTCTATCAGGCTGCCTGTTGTAGTGCCGAAAGGTATTTCGGTTATGGCCAAAGTCTTTTTGTCCCGCTCCACGATCTTGGCGCGGACTCGTATCCTACCCCCGCGCTGACCTTCATTATAAGCCGAAGCATCAGCCGAACCGCCGGTAGGGAAATCGGGCACCAGGTTGGGCCGGACGCCCTGCAATACGCCAATCGAGGCATCCAGCAATTCAATAAAGTTGTGTGGTAATATCTTCGTCGCCAAGCCAACCGCGATACCCTCAGCGCCTTGCGCCAGCAGCAGCGGGAACTTCACCGGCAATGTCACCGGCTCTTTATTGCGACCATCGTAACTGGCCTGCCATTTAGTGGTATCGGGATTAAAAACAACCTCGTTCGCAAATTTGGATAAGCGCGCCTCGATGTAACGCGGGGCAGCGGCAGCATCGCCGGTTATCGGGTCGCCCCAGTTGCCCTGGCAGTCGATCAGCAGGTTTTTTTGGCCTATCTGTACCATTGCGTCGCCGATGGAAGCATCGCCATGCGGATGGTACTTCATCGTATTACCGATCACGTTGGCGGCTTTGTTAAAGCGCCCGTCGTCCATCTCCTTCAGCGAGTGGAGGATGCGGCGCTGAACAGGTTTCAGGCCGTCGTTGATATGCGGCACGGCGCGGTCGAGGATCACGTAGGAGGCATAATCCAGGAACCAGTTCTCATACAACCCGCCGAGGGAAGTTACATTGTGCAGTTTTTCGTCGTTAGTATCTGGCAAACCATTGCCCGGCTCTTCACTCATTCTTTAGCAAAAAATAGAATGGGTAAATATATATTTAATGCGCGGATGTGCAGATATGCGGATGTGCGGATTTTTTAACATTTGAACAGTGGGTTGTATTAGTTGTAAGTGGTTGAAGTGGTTTGGCAAGGCGGTTGGCGCGAGGCGCATGGCGTCTTTTGTCATTCTGAGCGAGAGTGAAGGATCTATTGCAAATTATTGTCTGAACCGGAATTTACAGAATTTATGAATTGACAGAATTAAACCGCAAACTCACGACTGCAAACCGTAAACTGGATTTGGGCGCCCGGGCGGGCCATTCATTCGCTGGTTTATTTTGGTATTGTTACTTCGTTTGACCAAATCAGGCAATCGCTAAAGCTTTTTCTTGAGCGCCAAAAGATCTCAAAGTCGTTGATTATAGATCGCCTCTTGTCGGGCTTTATTAAATAAAAACCTACCCTGAGTTTTTTCCCCGCTAAATTCCTGGCGATCAAAAAAGGAATGTCAAAGGGCACTGATTTATGCGGCGGGATTTTATAAACAGTGGGGAAATTCGAATCACATCCCCACCCGGCGATATTTATGTTTCTATTGTTTGTAATAAAAGCTTCGTCCCAACTACAAGTCATATTAATGTACTTTAAAGTGTCGTTGCCGTTATTGAATAGCGTAACTTTAGTCAACGCGTAGAAATACTTTTTCCTGTCAAATGGCGGAGATGTTTTCGCGACAAAGACAATGCCCTTATCTAAGGTCAAAATATAATACTTTCTATCATGGTTGGAAATGGCGGAATGTATTTTATTTCCTTGAGCCGAACATACCGTCCGGGATATAATGATAAGGATAACAAATAATGCATTTTTCTTCATAGCAGTAAGTTAAGATTAAAGGTATTATGATTTCCTCAATCGGTGTAATCCAAACCCAATCGGTGTAATCACTTCTTCACCACCGGAAACGCCACTATCCTCACCTTCGTAAACCCATACGGTACCAGCATAATCGTATGAACTGTATCGCTCACCGTCCCGCGATATTCTCCATCACGGTCCGTAACAGGCTGATTAGCAACACCGCCGTTGAGCTTCCAGGCTGGTATCTCTCTGCCTGTCGCGGTGATCTCTATCGGCGCGTGCTGTTCGTCCCAGGCGAATTTACCGGATAAGGGTTTTGTAGTTACCTGTAAAGTTTTAGCAGGATCGGCAATCACATTGCTGGTCAGCCCATAATTCCAGTTTTGGGTGGGGTAGACGCTGAAGTAATCACCTTCATGGGCGTCGGTCGCTTTTTCCCAGCGCTCGCCAAGTTTTAGCGCGTATACGAGTGGGCCGCGTTCGATGGCCCTCGAGTTGCGGCCCCATTGAGAAGCCAAAACCTGCATGGGCAATTTTAGCGTCAGTTTATCCTTATCGCTCCAGGTGCGGCCGATGGTTACAAAATGACCGCCTTTGGCGCGCTGCAGTTCCTTGCCGTTCAGGCTTACGACGCCTTCGGCGCACCAGGTGGGTATGCGGAGCTTCCATTCAAAGTTGGCAGGTTTTGGGGTTGATATTTCAAAACCGATCTCATCGCCGAAAGGATAATCGGTTACCTCATCAATGCTCACATGCGCATTGTTTTTGCCAAGAGTTGTCATCAATTTATTCGGCCCGTAAACTAAAGATGCCAGGCCGTTATCCTGCGTTTTGTACCACAGGTGCTGCGCGTATTTTGTCCAGCCCTGGTGCATGTTGGCGAGGCAGCAGGTGTAGCCGCTGCGCATGCCTAGCACGTTGTTCATCTCGCGACCGAAAGGAAGCGAAAAGTCAAACACCCCGCGCTCTATCACTGGTTGGTTGGGTATCTGGAAATATTGCTTGTTGTTATAATCGACGGTGGTTTGAGCAGGCAGTGCATTAAAAGTTATCCGTTCCAGCGCGTCCATATACTGCATGTCGCCGGTGATGGCAATGTCTTCTTCCAGCGAGAACATATCTTCCACAATGGCGCATAACTCGCTGCCTTGTGTTGGCAGGTTTCCGTGCAGGTCCTCGTCGGCAGAAAAAGCGCCATTGGGCAAACCGTGCAGCGTCATGATGTCGGTGAAACCGGTTTTCAGGTCTTTGAGGTAAGTACTATCACCCGTGCGTTGGTACTCCAATGCCGGGGCCTTGATCGCCATGCCGACATTCACACCGTGGCGGTGCATCCAGTCCGAATCGTTTTGGTGGGCGGCGGCATTGATCACCCAGTCCCGGCCGCCGAGCCAGTTGCTCCAGGCATAGCATTGCCGGTTCAGCTCATCGGCCAATTGCAACAGCTTCAGATCACTGGTCTTTTGGTAAAGCCACTGCGCCACCATGATATTTTCCGTTCCCCGGGATTGCGCCCAGTCGGTCCAATGGTTGATCGGGCATTTCTTCAACGCCTCCAACTCATAATGAAAGTAATTCGTCAGGAATTTGATCGCCCGCTTATCATGCGTAGCCGTATAATACTGTTTCATAACTTTCAGCATCAGCATTTTTGGCCACCAGTCTTCGCCTTTTTCGGGGTTAGCTAAGGTGATTACGACACTGCTATCACGCTCGGCTTTAGTGATCGGCCCGAAGTAGCCAGATGGCCTTTGATGCTCCAACGTCCAGTCTATGTATTTCCGCACTTTAGCCTTCAGCGTCGCATCGTCCAAAAGATAAGCGAGTGGCACGGCGCCATCCAGCCAGTAAGGTGTTTCTTCCCAGCCATCGCCTTTGCCGCCGAGCCAGCCGTTGTCGTTTTTTACTTTCCAGTACACCTCGTCCAGGTGACCGGTCGTGCCATCACGCATCAGGTCCAATTGATCGCGCAGCCAGCCTATGGGATGGATGGCGCCAAGAGGCAGATCGGTATACAAGGGTCTTACAAAATGACCGGGTTTATCGGCAATACGATAGGATGTCAATGCACACAGGATAACCAGCGCGGGAAGAATTTTTCGGAACATAAGCAGGTAATTGGAATGGTAAAATTACCGCTTTTGATCCGCGTGCGGTTAATTTTGTGGCGATTTATTGTAGTAGCTGTCGGAAATCAAGACATTTGGGCCAATACCATGAGCCACAGTATGGATGCGCAAAGTATTGCTGTCCGTCATCGAAGCGGTATCAGTTCTGGAACCGCCACCAGGGCCCTGGACGCTAATTTGCTGCGTCATCACATATTTTGATCCTGAAACCATAAAAGAAAAACCGCTGATAAGTTGCGGAATCGCTTGTGGAGCCAGGTTCCCCGGCACGGTCTGGAAATAATAATGATCTATGCTCACCGAGCAGCTGCCATCATTATTAAATAATGCATAGTCCGCCGCAGTAAACGGCTTCAGGTAAGTTGTATCCATAAGCTTGTTGCCCGAAGGGTCCAGTAAATAAGTCACAACTTTTGTCTCCTGCCAAATGCCGGCAATAGGGTATGGTTTTGCTGGAGCGGACTGATCAACAGTCGAAGGAGTAGGCTGCTGCGCCTCCTTAGTGCAGGAAACAAAAGCGCACGCCGTTGCGATAAATACAATAGATAAGTACTTGATGCTCATGGTAATTTAAGGTTTATTTAAATGATACGGGTATTTATACGATCCGGCCGGAAAATAGTTGCATTAGTAAACCTGAGAAAGCTAAAGTTTTCCCCCAACAAACGCCTTACTTGCTATAATACGCGTCGAATATGTACGTCATGTTGTTCGGCGTATTCGCCGGGACGGCAACCGAATGAACGACAAAAGAGTTAGCGGTAATGTTGATCACCGTATCCATGGTAGGCAACAGATCAACACTGCCCGAATTGACATAAAATTGCGTGAGTGCATACCCTTTCACTGTACGTGAATAGGTATACTTTTGGATGAGTTGACCATTTGGCGGCAAACTGTTGCTTATGGTGCAGGTATCACCGCTAAATATGGCATAGTCGAACTTACTAAAGTTCCCAATCGTTGTATCCCTGGTGACTGCGCCGGTGCTTTTATCCTGGCTATAAGTTATAACCTTGACTTCCGGGAATTTCCCGGTAAGGCCGGTTCCTGCTTTGTGACATGCGGCGAGGCATATCGTGGCTATCATTATTGGCAAAAGTTTTAGGTTTTTCATATGTCCTGATCTGGTTTCCTGTTGTGATATTACGCGCTTTTCTTCGTCGTTCACCTGCTGTAGTAAGCGTCGGTTACGTTTCTGTTTGGACCCTCAAAGTTGTAACCTATGACATGCAGCCACAGCACATGTTCGTTCATGATGGTCACGGTATCAGCTACCTCAAAGCCGCCGGGATTCAAGTTGAAGGAGGTGTTATTCAGTACATATTTATTGTTGCCCAGCGAATTGTACTTCCATACACCAACCACCGGGGTGATTTGCTGGGTGGAATTAACCGGCGAACCCGGTGTATTCATATAGTAATAATGCCCTACGCCGATATTGAATGTCGACGAATCGCTGAACTCAGTGTAATCAGAGGCGCTGAAGGGCTGTGTGAAAGTGGTCTCATACTGTTTTGCACCGGTGCCGTTGGTTTGGTACAAAGTAACCTTTGTTTCCAGCCATTTCCCGCTACCCGGGATTATAATGCCCTGGGTTTTATGACAGGACGCCGCGACCAACAGAAGCACAATTACTACGGGGTATAAAACTCTACCACTCATGGACTTAAATTGAATTACGTTGTCTCATGCCTCTTAATAACAGACTAAGGATATTTTTTGCGATGCCGTCCCCCTTTCTCTCAATAGATGATCCGTGTATAGTAAGCGTCCATTTCGGTATAAAACAGGCCGGCATTCTGAAACGAATGAATACGCAAACTATCGCGGCCGTTGTAGTAAACCGTATCGGTTGTAGGTCCCGAGGAACCTATGAGATACAACGAACGCCATGGTATAAAAGAGCTGCCATCGGACAGGTATTGGTCCGGCGGACCGATCTCTACAAGCCCTTCATGAAGGGAGAAGGAATAATGTGAGGCCCTGTTTACACTGCCGTTATTAGAAAATTGCACATAATCAAGGAAGTCAAACGCCGACCGTGTATAGGTCGTGTCATTGAAGATAAGGCCGTGATACGTTTTATGGTATATCCATAACTTCACCTCCTGCCATTTGGTGCCGGATATAGGGTAATTCGGCCCGGTATTACGTTTTAGGCATGACGACAAAATTAAGGGAAGCAGGAACAGCAAATGGTATTTCTTTCTCATAAGGCTTTTATAGGGTTTCATGAGGTAATACGTGGCCATTTAAGCAAATGCTACAGGATTATTTTATATTTTCAATGTCTACTTATAAAAGTAGTTTGGACGGGTCTTGTCTGTTATCCCAGAATACGAGAAGCTGTACCTGATCTGATTTTATGCGATAAAACAGACTGACCTGCTTTACCAAAACGCATCGATAAGCATTATTGCCTTCCGAATACTGGTATAAAAGCGGATTTCGACTAATGTGAGATAATGCTTCCTCTGTACGATCAATGAAGTTTTCGATCTCCCGGAATGTCCATTCCTGGTCGAGATAATCCAATATTTTATAATAAGTCATCCTGGCTCGCGGCGACCAAACAACAGGATATGACATTATTTTTTGAGATAATGTTCTTTTATTTCCGCCATCACCTGTTCATGTGGGATACCTTCACCTTTGTCCAATTCCGATGCGGCCTCTTCAATGGCTTGTTTCACCTGAGAAGGAAGTGAAGGCCAGAAGTCTTGTTTAGTGGTATTGAGCAAGGAGTCAATTTCGTTCAGCACCACATCATCTTCCGTCTTCATTATCTTTTCGAGTAATTTATATTTGTGCTCAATATCCATAACCGAAAAATTTATTTAAAGTTACGCATTTTCAGGAGATTTTCTCCAGCGCCTGCTCCAAATCCTTTATCAAATACTCCGGCTCCTCCAGCCCCACATACATCCGTATCAATTGATAACGATTGTATTCCCCGGCATCATATTCCTCTTCAGAAATTGCCGCGATCGACGGTATGATCAAACTCTCATGCCCGCCCCAGGATACCGCCATCAGGATATGCTGCAGCGAATCGCAAAAGGTTTCGATCTTTTTCAGCGCGGGATCCTTCAGCGTAAAGCTGAACAGGCCACCGCAACCCTGCATTTGTTTTTGGCCCAGTTGATATTGTTTAAAATCTTCCCTGAACGGCCAGATGACTTTATCCACCAGGGGATGTTTCGCGAGCCATTCAGTCACGATTTTCGTGCTTTCGAAACTTCGTTTAATACGTAAGGGCAGCGTTCGCAGCCCACGTATCAACAGCCAGGCCGAATGCGGCGATAGCGCCGGACCGATGGTCAAAAACTCATGGTCGAAAATCTTTTTGATCAGTTCCTTGCTGCCAGCGACCACGCCGGCGACCACATCCGAATGCCCGCCGATGTATTTGGTGGCCGTTTGTGCAGAAAGATCGATTCCCAACTCAATAGGTCGCTGATATAGGGGCGAGCAATAACTATTGTCGATCATTGTGAGGATGCCTTTTGACTTAGCCAGGTCGGCTACTGTTTTTAGGTCCTGCAATTCATAGCTGAAAGTATTCGGGCTTTCCAAATAGATCAGTTTGGTTTCGGGTCGAATGGCGTTTTTGAAGTTTTCGATATCTGTTCCGTCAATAAATGTTGTCGTCACGCCGAATTTGGGCAGCAAATTTTTGAATAATTTAACGGTCCAGCTATAAGGATTTTCTACCGAAACAATGTGATCTCCCTGCTGCACCAAAGCCAGTATCGGTACGCTGATGGACGCTACGCCGCTGCTGAAAACCAGCGCGTCTTCGGCGCCATCCAGCGCGGCCAGTTTTTTGCGCAGGATATTTAGTGTGGGATTGTTCCCGCGGGAATACAGGTCATAGTAATACTCGTCCGCCAGCGCAGCACGGAACTCTTTCACCGTTTTCAGCGCGAAGTTGCTGGTTTGGATGATGGGCGGCGATACCGCGTTGAAGTAGTTCTCCCGGTCCTCGCCCAGTTCGTTTAATATGTATGAGATATCCATGTTATTCTGGTAGTGAATTCTTTTTCTTCCCGGCAAAGACGTAATAACAGATGTAATAAACGATCAATCCGAAGGCATAGCATCCCAGGCAGATTAATCCTGCGTAGGGATTTTCCCTAAACGTCACAAAAATATTAATGGTGACAAACCAATAGGAAAGGATAAAAATAAGCGGTACCAACGGGAACCATTTGATGGTATAAATTTCTGAGGTATTGAGGTCCTTTGTCTTTTTGCGCAGAACGAAAATGGCCAGAGCTGCTATCGATAGGCCAATAGTATCAAAGAACATTACATACTTCAGCAAAGTGCTGAATGAACCTACAATGAAAAGGACTAACAGGGTAAGCGCTACAAAAATACTCATGCCAAATTCCTGCACCTGCGTTTTGGGGTTTACCCTTTTGAATATTGGCGGCAAAATACCGTCTTCGGCCATGGCGTAATATACGCGGGGGTTCGAGAGCACATTCACGTTCACAAAAGCAAGCACTCCAAAGAACAGCAGCACCGACATAATCTTGTATCCCGCCTGGCCGAACAGCACCCCAAGCATTTTTGCGGCCAGTGTTGGTGTTTGCTGCAAGCCGCCCAGGCCCAGCACTTTCAGGTAAGCGAAGTTGACCGCAACGTAAAGAAAGATGATCACCCCAATGCCCACGGCTATGGCCCTGGGGATATTGGTTTTTGGATTGACAATATCGCCGCCGAAATTGATGGTCTGTTGGTAACCGCCGTAGGTAAAAAATACCGGGACAAGGCACAGGCCCAATCCGGCTAAAAGATTATGGTGCGGGATAGTAGCTACCATCGGCGCAGGATATGTGTCGCTTTTGAAAACTGCGAAGCATACCAGGAGAATGAGACCGATCTTGAAGCTGATAAGGAAATTTTGTGTCCGCGCGCTCATTTTGATGCCCAGGAAATTGATCACGTACAGGATCAGCGTAGAAGTAATAGTGATGATCTTTGTCCCTATATCGTTTTGCAATGAAACCGGCAGAAGAAAGGGCCTGATATAATCCGAGCCGATAAGCGCTACCGCCGCCACAGACGCCGCGTTACTGATCACCAGCACCCAGTTGATCATAAACGCGAAAGCAGGATGATAACAATAGGAATAAACTCTGTAAAACCCGCCCGCCACCGGGTAGCGCGAGCCGATCTCGGCAAATGTCAGCGCCCCGCACAGCGAAACCAGACCCCCGAAAACCCAGGCCCCCAGGAACACCCAGCCGCTGCCCACTTCTTTGGCCGTTTCGGACGGCGTGGCGAAAATGCCCATGCCGATTACCAGGCTGATGACGATCATCGTCAGGTCGAGGCGGCTTAACCGGGGTTTAATGCTCATTTAATCGGGTGAGACTTAATTTGTTAATTTAAATTTTTAACTTTGTTTTAATCCGGCCCTAATTGGTTAACTGCTGTTTAGCCCGGAAATGCCATGACCTGTATCGCAGAGCAATTTAAACAAATATTACTAACCGCAATATTTTTGCTTGTTGCTGCTTTTGCATGGCCGCAGGCGAAGCCACAAATCCATAGCAAACAGCTTAGCAACTTTAATAAGCTGACGGCCGAGGCAGGAATGCTGTTCACTTTCCCCGAGGAATTTAAAGAGATACCGGTCGTTAACACCGAAGAGTTTCCGTTCGATTACGCCATTTCGCTGCCCGATAAAGAGTTCGAGATATGGTTTATGGTACGGGCCCCGAAAAACTATCCAAAAGTGCCCAGTGAGGCTTTCAATGCCGATTCGACCTATAACTATATGGCCGAGACGGAAGCAAGGGCTTTTACAGGTGACGGTCATGTAGCATCGCGCGGTATACCCAAAGATATCCTGGCCCGGTACAATGCCGACGAGGGCAAAACCTACCTGCTAGACCTGCAGGATTTGCTCGAAACCAAACACTACAAGTACGCCCTGCTTGTCACGCTTGAAAAGGACCATACCGGCACTGTACTGGTCGTTTGCCTTGGCAACGACAAAGGCACCGGTTTTTTCCAGAACATCAACAAGGCGGTCACCTGTTTGAAATTTAAATAGTTTTTGCCGGCGCGTTTATACCGATCGCTTCGCCACTAATCTCAGCCGAAATTTCCTCCTGATGACGATTTTTATGGATTACGTTAATGTTAATAAATTTTTTTCCGAAGCAACAGGACTTTTTAATAATATTGCATTTCATACACCCTGACTGATCCTATGAAAACTGCCCTGGTCATTGATGACGAGCCCGAACTTTTAGAACTGCTGCATTATTACTTCTCGCAATTAAATTATGATGTGATCTCATTCCCGGACGTTGTTACAACAGAAACTGTCGAAAGCATTTCGCCCGATATAATCGTTCTGGATAATAATCTTGGGAAGAAGTCCGGTGGCGCCTTGTGCCTCGAATTGAAAAATAACTCCAATACACAGCACATTCCTGTAATTTTAATATCAGCGTACGAGGGGTTGCAGAAGATCGCTAAAGATAGTCATGCCGACGCCCATATAGAGAAACCATTTGATATCGGCAATATGTACACGACCATTAAAAATGTTTCTATGCCTTCGGCATAAAATAGGTACATTATGTATTTACTAAAATAAGGACAGGAAGTAGTCAAGCCGGACGTTTGGCTAATTTTTTATTTTCCAACAGGTTTTCTATTCTCTTCTCCATCTCCCAAATGCTAAATGGTTTGGCGATATGATCATCGGCTCCGCAGTTTTTAGCTACGCCGCGGAGATCGTGCCGGGCAGAAACCATAATGACAGGAATTTCTTTTGTGTACTGATCGTTTTTTATTTTTTGGCACAGTACCCCGCCCGATCCGTTATTCAGCTTATGATCAAGCAATATCAGGTCGGGGTTGATGGTTAAAATTTCGTTAACAGGCACAATATAATTCGCTACGGCTGCCTCATACTTTAAAAGTCCCACCAGGTATTCTAACATTTCTGCCGTATCAGCATCATCTTCGATAATGAGAATTTTTCTTCTCATAAAATATTTATTCTCTAAAGTTAAAACAGTGTCGTTAAACATATGTTTTACTTTTAAATGGCCACAACTATTGTAAAATCCTGAGGTAAATGCCACTAAAATAGTATTGCATTGCCACTGAGTGATTCGTGCGTATGAAAACTATTTTACTCATCGACGATGAGCCCGAACTGTTGGAATTATTGCGATACCTGTTTAAGCACTTAAATTATAAAGTGGTTACATTTCCCAATGTCGTATCGGTTGAAACTTTTGAAAATATATTGCCGGACGTTGTTATCCTGGATAATAATCTTGGGGTCAAATCGGGCGGCGAGTTATGCCTTGAAATAAAGAACAATCCCAAAACTCATCATATTCCGGTAGTGTTGTTGTCGGCTAATGGCCGGCTGCCGGAAATTGCAAAAGACAACCATGCTGATGCCTTCATAGAAAAGCCGTTCGATATCGGTAACCTGTATAGCATCGTTAAAAAAGTTTCTATTCAGGAAGCCTGAACCATTTCTTACAATTCCTGGTCCTTGTGATGACTACTTGGTTGAAATGTTTAAAATTAGGGATTGCCCGGTTCTTAAAAAATGGCATATTTGGAACTTGACATACCGGTTGGAAAAACTTTACAACTTTCCAACATTACAACTTTACAACACCACATGGCAGGAGCAATAGATTACAGTGAAGACAGTATCCGGTCGCTCGACTGGAAAGAACATATACGCCTTCGTCCGGGCATGTACATTGGCAAACTGGGCGACGGTTCGGCTTATGACGACGGTATTTATGTTTTAGTGAAAGAGATCATCGATAACTCCATCGACGAGTTTGTGATGGGCGCCGGCAAAACCATCGAGGTAAGCATGAGCGATCATAAAGTTTCCGTGCGCGACTACGGCCGGGGCATCCCGCTGGGCAAGGTGATTGACTGCGTTTCCAAGATCAATACCGGTGGTAAATACGATAGCAAGGCCTTCCAGAAATCGGTGGGTTTGAATGGCGTGGGTACCAAGGCAGTAAACGCCTTGTCAAATGCTTTTATGGTACAATCATACCGGGACGGTAAAACCAAGATCGCTGAATTTGAAAAGGGCGAGCTGATTCGTAATGAAGCCGAAAAGGAAACCACGCAGCGCAACGGCACGGCCATCAATTTCACACCGGACGACAGCATTTTCAGGCACTACCACTTCATCCCGGAGTTTGTAGAGAATATGATCTGGAACTATGTCTACCTTAACTCGGGGTTGACGGTAAATTTTAACAACCAGAAATATTTTTCCGAACGGGGGCTGTTCGACCTGCTAACTAAAAAGACGAATAACTCTGAAACGCTGCGTTACCCGATCATCCACCTTAAAGGCGAAGACATAGAGATCGCCATGACACATGGCCAGCAATACGGCGAGGAATATTATTCCTTCGTCAATGGCCAGCATACAACGCAGGGTGGTACGCACCAGGGCGCTTTCCGCGAGGCCGTAGTGAAAACATTGAAGGAATTTTATAATAAAGATTTTGATGCGTCAGACATACGGGCTTCGATAGTTGCGGCTATTGCTATAAAAGTACAGGAGCCGGTATTCGAGTCACAAACCAAAACAAAGCTTGGTTCGCAAAATATCGGCCCCGAAGGACCTTCGGTGCGGACCTTCATTAACGATTTTGTTAAAAAGGAGCTGGATAATTACCTGCATAAAAACCCGGCAACGGCCGACGCCTTAAAAGCAAGAATATTGCAATCGGAGCGCGAGCGCAAGGATATTGCCGGTATCAAGAAACTGGCCAACGAGCGCGCCAAAAAAGCCTCCCTGCACAACCGGAAGCTGCGTGATTGCAAGATCCATTTCGACGATGCGCACGAGCGGAGACAAGAGACTACATTGTTCATTACTGAAGGTGACTCGGCCAGCGGTTCCATCACCAAGTCGCGCGATGTGCAGACACAGGCGGTATTTAGCTTAAAGGGCAAACCGCTCAATTGTTTTGGGCTGACCAAAAAGGTGGTTTACGAAAACGAGGAGTTCAACCTGCTGCAGCATGCACTGAATATTGAGGATGGACTCGACGCCCTGCGCTACAACAACATCGTGATCGCCACCGATGCCGATGTGGACGGTATGCACATTCGCCTGCTGATGATGACCTTTTTTCTCCAGTTCTTCCCCGACCTGGTGAAGGCCGGTCACGTATCTATCTTGCAAACGCCGCTGTTCCGCGTACGTAACAAGAAGGAAACCATTTACTGCTATAGCGATGAGGAGCGACGCAATGCCATCGCCAAATTAGGTGCGAAGCCCGAGATCACCCGCTTTAAAGGCCTGGGTGAAATATCGCCCGAAGAATTCGGCCTGTTCATAGGCAAGGATATGCGCCTTGACCCGGTTATCCTGAAGGACGCCAATATCAAAGGGCTGCTTGAATATTTTATGGGCAAAAACACGCCAGACAGGCAGCAGCATATCGTGAAGAATTTGCGGGTAGAGAAGGATGATGAGAGTATTAATCCGAATTTAGCTGCAAGCGGGGAAGCGGAAGAATTGGCGGTGGCTGTCTGAACCCGCTGATTTGTGTGATTACCAGACCCTGTTAATATAGTCAGGGGAGGGCTTCGATGCCCTCTACTTCTTCAAGAACAACAAAATAAAGCCAAAAGTAACAGCTACCTGGCCTATCCAGAAAATGAACATCCATTTGATCATATCCGCGCGGGTATCACCTATGCGTTCCGAAAGCTTTAATTCAACAGCTGCTAAATCCTGTTTAGTTGATAACACATCACTTTGGGCCTTTACTTCTTCCTTAATTTTGCCTTCGATATAATCGGTTAAATTTCCGGCAGCTTCTTTTCCCATTTTTTCGGATAGAAGTGAATAAAGATGCGTGGTGCTAATAGTGCTCATAATTTACCTAACGCTAAATTACAAAAAGTTATTTATATTAATAATAGTTTGCCTGGTAGAGAATTTTAGATTATATTGTATCCCCTCTTTTCGATAAGTGGCAAGACAAAGAAACAACACGAGATCAAAATAAAATTTAAAGAATACGCCTCTGTAGATGAGCTAACAGCTGGCGATTGGGCATTATGTCTCGAAGCAACAAAAGCGCTCGAAAGCTCTCACTCCCCTTATTCCAAATTCCGCGTAGGCGTAGCCATGCGCCTGCAAAGCGGCAAAATATTGCATGCGAGTAACCAGGAAAACGTGGCTTATCCTTCAGGCCTTTGCGCCGAGCGTGTCGCCCTGTTCCACTGGGGCGCCAACCATGCGGACGATCCGATAGCAACCATGGCCGTTACCGCGCAAACCGATGAATTCGAGCTGAAAAAACCCGTTGCTTCCTGCGGTGCCTGCCTGCAAGTAATGGCCGAATATGAAAAGAAACAGGGCAAACCGATCAAAATGCTGCTCTATTGCCAGGATGGACCGGTGTGGTTGGCTACCGGGGTTGAAAGTTTTTTACCATTTTTGTTTTTCGAGGACGGGCTTAGTCATCAATAAGCCCCTCCCAGCCTCCCCGGAAGGGAGGTGTGGATTGAGGTTAAAGAATGAAAACTATGAGATTGAAATACATATTACTATTTGCAGCGTTCTTTTTCACTGCGAAGATCTTTGCCCAAAGTGGCTTTCCATACGACAACGAGATCCGTGATTTCAAGCACCAGGATAGCCTCAGCTTTCCTAAGAAGGATGGTATCTTATTTATAGGAAGCTCATCTTTTCGCTTGTGGAGCGATCTGGAGCAGCGTTTCGCTAGCAAGCCTATCATCAAACGTGGGGTGGGCGGTTGCGAGTTATCCAACATCGTTAATTTTTATACACCGTATATCCTGTTTCCCTACCATCCTCGTAAAATATTCATCTATGCGGGTGAGAATGACATCGCGTACGGCCATTCAGCCGATTCGGTGCTGGTCAATTTTAAAAAGCTGTACCGGATGATACGCACCAAACTCCCGGATGCAAAAATTTATTACCTCTCTATCAAACCCAGTCCCAGTCGGGTGAAATACCATGATGACGACCTCAGGGCAAACGCACAGATCCGGGCTTACATCAAAGGCAAACGCAATTGTAAATACCTGGACATGAACGAGTCGATCTATAAACCCGGCACCACGCAGCCCGATTCGTCGCTTTTCAAACCCGATTACCTGCATCTCAACAGCAAAGGCTACGACCGCTGGCAGAAGATTTTGGAGCCTTATGTGAAATAATTTTTGCTGTCTTTCTGCCCAATTGTCAATATTGGGGTTAAAATACTGCCAATTTGGGTCGATTTTCCGATGGGTTTGCTTTTTGTAAGCAATCCTTCATGGATCCATACTCACAAATCATTATCGATGCGGTTTATAAACTGCATACCTCGGTCGTAAAGATCGAGCAATTCACCAGCGACAAAGGTCGCGATACAGTGACTGGTACGGGTACCGGCTTCCTGTTCTCTTCTGACGGATACCTGTTCACTAATAGCCACGTTGTAAAAAAGGCGAAGCAATTGCGCGCCATGTTGTACGACGGCACTGTTCATCATGCAACACTCATCGGCGAGGACCCATATACCGACCTCGCCATCCTGAAAATAGATGCAGTAGATTATGTGCCCGCCGTTTTAGGCGATTCGGATAATCTGAAGATCGGCCAGCTGGTTATCGCCATCGGCAACCCGCTGGGCTTTCAGCAGACGGTTACAGCGGGTGTCATCAGCGCTTTGGGCCGGACCTTATCCGGCGAAACCGGCGTCAGCATGGACAGCATGATACAAACTGATGCCTCGCTGAACCCTGGCAATTCCGGCGGCCCGTTGATCAATGCCGACGGTGAAGTGATCGGTGTGAATACCGCTATGATCCGCGGGGCACAAAACCTATGTTTTGCCATCAGCATCAATACCGCTAAGTCTGTCGCCAACCAGCTTATTCGCTACGGAAAGGTGAAACGGGCCTACATCGGCGCCAGTCTGCAGCAGATCGGACTGGTGCCCAAGCTGCGCACCATTCACCAGCTGAAAAACCAGCAGGCGCTATTCATTACCCAGGTGGAACTAAATAGTCCTGCCGACAAAGGCGGACTGCTAAGCGGGGATATTATTTATGCCTTCAATGATCAGGCTGTTGAAACTTCCGACCAGTTGTTCAAACTGCTCACGGGCGACAAGGTGGGGCAGTTCCAGTACATCAGTGTGCTACGGAATAATGAAAAGAAGGAATTGAGGGTAACGCCAGCGGAGCGGTAAAAAGCAAAGGGCCCGCCAATTGGCAGGGCCCTCTTGCAAAACAAACAATAACCACCTATTTATTTGAATGAGGTTTCCACCTTCGTAATCTTCCATCCGCTGCCTGCGCGTTCTGCCGTGATCACATCGGTGCGCATAACGCCTTCGTATTTCACATCCACCTTCTTTACGTACATTTCGTCGGTATCCTGCAATACCGTGCTGGTGGAGTTGCAATCCTGCTGCGCTGCCGGGTTAGCTTTCAGGTAATCGAGTATCTGGCCCTTGTTCATTTGGCTCACGCGGTCACTGTGCATGGTATAAAACTGTGCTTCATCGTCAATAGCAGCCGAAACGCCCTTCATATCGCCGTGAACTACTGCGTTCATGTAAGTGTCTACTACTTCATCTTTGCCCGGGTTGTGATGGGTGATGGGGGCTGCATTGGCAACACCACAGGCCAGCATCAGCGCCAGGCCCATCATCATTGTTTTTAGTGTTTTCATAATATTGTTGTTAAGTTTTTTTCGTCGTTTTCTGTACATAAGACAATCGTAAAAACCGGATCGTTACATCAGCCAGGCATGATTTAACAATCTTTAACAATTGTTACCTGCGGGTTACAATTATGCCTTAATTTGGCGCTATGGTTGAGTTTGATGCCATCATGCTACAGTTTGCTGAACAGGGCGAAAAAACCGGCTGGACCTATATCGATATCCCTGCCGATCTGGCCCTGCAAATGAAGCCCGACAATAAAAAATCATTTCGGGTAAGGGGTGTGCTCGATGCCATGCCCGTACACGGCATGGCCTTAATGCCCATGGGAGAAGGCAATTTTATTATGGCGCTGAAGGCCGATGTCCGCAAGAAATTGCACAAGAACGCCGGCGCCGTGCTTCACTGCAAACTGGAAGAGGACCTGGATTACAAAGTGGAGATACCCGCCGACCTGCAGGAGTGTTTTGACTTTGAGCCCGAAGCACTCGAGTTTTTCAAGAGCCTCGCCAAATCGCACCGGGAATATTTTATTAAATGGATCGATGAAGCTAAAACGTCAGAGACTCGCGCCAAACGCGTTGTGAACACGGTGAATGCTATGTTGCGCAAATGGCGCTTTAATGTTATGTTGCGGGAGATGAGGAAGGAGGGGTGAATGTGCGGATGCGCAGATTTCAGACGCCCCGCAAGAAATAAACATTTGTTAACTTATTAAAAAAATTTAAAAAGTGCTTGCACTTTTCATTTCTGTAGTTTACATTTGTATCGCCTTCATAAACAGGACAGTTGTTTGGCGAAGGTGGCCTCTGCTTACCGATGTTGAAATACAGAATAAAAGATCTCCTTATTGTTTCACCTCTCATGTGGAATAATTTGATAGTTAAATTGGTTTGATTGAAAATCCTCGCAATTGCGGGGATTTTTTTTGAACTTTATTGTGGGGGAGAAAGGATGAAAGACAAAGGACGAAAGACAGGCTGAACCAGACTAAAATACATACCTAAATACATAAATGGCTCGATTAAATCTACTAGAAGAAACCCGGTACGAGAAGCTGCCGGTGACCGTTTACCCCAACCAGAAAGTGGCCGCCGTGGCCGTAGCGAAACGCATTGCCGACCTGATTCGCGGCAAGAACGACCGCAACGAGCAAACCGTGCTGGGCCTGGCGACGGGCGTTACCCCCATCGGCGTATATGCCGAGCTGGTGCGATTGCACAAGGAGGAGGGCCTGAGCTTTAAGAACGTGATCACCTTCAACCTGGACGAGTACTACCCCATGCGGCCCAAAGCGGCGCAGAGCTACGTGACGTTCATGAACGAGAACCTGTTCGATCACATCGATATCAACCGCGCCAATGTGCATATTCCCGACGGTACGCTGAAACAGGAAGACATCGCCCACTTCTGCCTCGACTACGAGCGCCAGATCAATGCCCTGGGCGGCATCGATCTGCAGGTACTTGGTATCGGTCGTACCGGTCACATCGGGTTCAACGAGCCTGGTTCGGCGCCCAACTCGGGTACACGTTTAGTGACGCTGGACGACCTGACCCGGAATGATGCCTCGCGCGATTTCGGTGGAAAGTCTAACGTGCCGACCAAGGCCATTACCATGGGTGTGGGCACCATCTTTAAGGCCCGCGAGATCATCCTGATGGCCTGGAGCGCCAAGAAGGCCCCGATCATCAAAAAAGCCGTGGAAGGCGAAATTTCAGGCGATGTTCCGGCTACCTTTTTGCAGCTGTCCGACCACGTGGAGTTTATCCTCGACCAGGACGCCGCTTCGGAGCTCACCCGCTTCGATACGCCCTGGCTGGTGAAGGATTGCGACTGGATCAACGGCCTGAAGAAGAAGGCGGTGATATGGCTGGCCGAAACGCTGAACAAGCCCATCCTGCTGCTCACCGAGGAGGACTATAACAGTCACGGTATGGCGCAGCTGGCGGTGGAGCAGGGGCCGGTGTACAACATCAACATCGATATTTTCAACCAGATACAGCATACCATTACGGGCTGGCCGGGCGGCAAGCCCAACGCCGACGACAGTCAGCGCCCCGAGCGCGCCTTGCCCGCGCGCAAACGCGCGATCGTTTTCTCGCCGCATCCCGATGACGACGTGATCTCGATGGGCGGTACCTTTATCCGCCTGGTGGACCAGGGGCACGATGTGCACGTGGCTTACCAAACCAGCGGCAATACTGCCGTTTGGGACGACGACGTGCTGCGCTTCGTGGAGTTCGCTATCGACTTTAACCACAGCATCGGCGACGATAACAGTCACCTGAAAAAGGTGTACGAGGATATGCGCGTGTTCCTGGAACAGAAGCAGCCGAACGAGATCGACAGCCAGGAGATACGCGACGTGAAGGGCTTCATCCGCAAAACTGAGGCCATTGCCGGCGCGCGCTACGCCGGCCTGCAGGACGACCATATCCACTTTATGGCGCTGCCCTTTTACGAGACAGGCAAAACGCAGAAGAACTCCGTGAGCCAGCTGGACGTGGACCTGACCAAGGAACTGATGCAAAGCGTGAAACCGCAACAGGTTTTCGTGGCCGGCGACTTTGCCGACCCGCACGGCACGCACTTAGTGTGCTTCAACATCGTTATAGCGGCGCTGCGCCAGTTGCGCGAGGCCGGGGAAAGCTGGGTGAAGGATTGCTGGGTGTGGATGTACCGCGGCGCATGGAAGGAATTTGAGACCTACGAGATAGAAATGGCCGTGCCGCTATCTCCGCAGGAGGTATTACGCAAACGCAACGCCATCTTCAAGCACCAGAGCCAGAAAGACAGGGCCGTGTTCCCGGGCGACGACGCGCGCGAATTCTGGGTGCGCGCCGAAGACCGCAACCGCGACACCGCCCAGGCGTATGACCGTTTAGGTTTGGCTGAGTACCAGGCGATGGAGGCTTTTGTACGTTATCACTACTAGAAATTGAGGTTGAGAGCCAAGAATCAAGAACCAGGAATCAAGATTTTTTTGTCTTGGCTCTTGACTCTTGCTTCTTGGCTCTTTTTCTTAAATTTGTCATAAGATTTTTGATCATGACGACAGCAGCGATAAGGGAAAAACTTCACAATTATATCAGTGTGGCGGATGATAAGAAGATAAAGGCTATTTATACCCTGCTGGAAGATCAGATAGCTCCGGCTGTTGATTGGTCGGACGATGAAGAATTTGTGGCTGAACTGGACGAAAGGGTGAGGAGATACGAAGCGGGGATAGACCGTGGTTATACGTGGGATGAGGTTAAAGCGTCTATCGAAGAGTTAAAGCAAAAGCGTGCCGCCAAATGAGCCTTGGCTTTTTGCAATTACCAAAGGCCAAGCTCGAAATTATAGAGGCTTGGGAATGGTACGAAGATCAGCGGACCGGATTAGGAGATCAATTTGTAGCTGAAGTTGAAAAGAAGATAATATTCATACGCAATAACCCGCTTCATTATCCCGCAAAAGGCAAATATCGTGAAGCCCAAATCGATATTTTTCCTTTTCTCATAGTTTATAAGCTCGACAAGGCTCAGAATATCATACAGATCATATCCGTTTTTCATACCAGCAGGCATCCTAAGAAGAAGTATAAATAGCTTACGGATCAAATCTTTTGTCTTTTGTCTTTCAGGAAAGAATTAACCTATTCGATTCACTAAATCTTAAAAATTTCAAATTATGGCGGACGACGGATCGGCCCAATCAGCGGCAACGTGGCCAATGGCAAAGTTCTCGTTCCGGGTAAAATGGGAGGATAACGAACTCATTTTCCAGGAGGTTACAGGCCTTGGTCCCGGAACACAGGTTGCTGAAGTTGGGAATATCACACTCAAAAAGGGCATATGCAAAGGCGATGCCGCATTATGGGATAGTATCAACCAGGTAAAGATGAATACCATCAGACGGTCGACTGTTTTGATCAGCCTGCTCGACGAGACCAACGCGGTTGTTATGAGCTGGAGCCTGCTCAATGCTTTCCCTACCAAGATGACGGGTGCGGATATGAAACCGGATACGAACGAGGCGGCGATTGAGGTTATGGAACTGGCGCATGATGGCGTGACGCTTATCAAATGATCAAGCTATGGGCGACGCTGATTGTCTGAACCGGATTGAGCAGGTTTATCCGGCATGGTTTACATGGTTTACACTTTTCGGCATATTTTCGGTTTAAATAATTGATAATCAACTACTTATGTAAAATGCCTGTAAACCATAGAACGGCGACAATTTTTTAATTTTGACTTAAGACTTTTGACTTTTATATGGGCGCCCGGGCATGCTGTCCACTCATACTGCGCAGGCATTAATCACGAGGCCGATATCCGTTACCATCGTTGGCGCGGAGTTCTTATTTTTGAAGTATCCGTCAAAAAGTATATATTTATAACACTTAATCCTTAACATTATGAAATATATACTTTCCATATTACTTTTTATCCCGCTGCTTACTATTGCACAGAATAAGCAAGATGATAGCCCGTTGTCGAAACTTGGACCGAATTATTTGATGATTATCGATAGTGCAAAAGTTACTCGCGACCAGTTTCAAAAATTTAATCCCAATACGATCGCCAGCCTTCAGGTCTTAACCGACACCGATGCGACAAATAAATATGGCGATGCCGCAAAGGACGGTGCAGTGATAATCCAGACCAAGGCTGTAGCCAGGAAAAGATATACCAGTTATTTTAGAAATAAGTCACATGCTTATGATAGCCTGTATGTTGCGGCAAAAAGTGACAGCGCTTTTCAATACATAATTAATGATAAGATCAAACCGGAAAAAGATTCTGAAGGTGATCTTTCTGCGATCAACGACGATCTCTTTATATCGTTGGAAATTTTAACAGCCGACGATCTTCAAAAAAAGTATAATATTTCAGGTAAGAGTATCGGAGTGCTCATTAAATGCAAAAAGCCCAAAGACTTTTTGAACGCGGACTCGAAATTTTAATAAAACAATCCTTAGCGCGTGGTATAAAGCACACGCGGCACGCGTGCGCCAGCAAAGAGGCTTGCGGCAGCGCGGGGCGCCCGGCCATCCGCTTATACTGCAGCATTAGGCACATGCCTGCAGCAGCGCTATTATAGGTTCCAGGGCGGTTTGGGGTATGATATTCGTTCTTGAAGTTGCCGGATCGCGGTAACAGTTTTTTGTGATTTTGGCTCATGTTCGCCGTTCAATTTTAATTCATAAATAGCGTAACCCTGAACACCCTTTTTGCCGGTATCCGTAAATCCCATATGCTGTAAAAGTCGTTTTGCACCATTAGAGAAAACCTCACTATAAATAACCGAGCTGTCATCCTTGACGAAAAACGCTATTTTCACCAATAGCTCAAAGACCAGACGGCTTGCCGACCTGATATTTTTTAATTCTTTATCAATGAGGTGAACGCCCTGTATTAATACGAAATCAGCGCCTCCGACAGCCTCAATTTCCAAACCCACTATACTAAACATGCTTTTACCGGCATTTCCTTTGTGCTGAAAATGATCACCCTTTTTTAAAGGCAAAATAAGGGCGTATCCTATAGCTTGCCCTTTTTTATTGCATACAAAACTGAAAATGTCGGGCCTGACGGCGTACCAATCTTCAAATATTCTGCGCCGATGCTCCGCAGAAATATATTCGGTGCCATAGCCGTTTATGGCAAGCAAAATTACCTGGTCCATGTCCTTTGGCTTAACAAACCAATTTTTTGCGATTTCCATCTCAGCTACGTTCGCAAGAATGATGTCCCAATTCTCGATAATTTGTTTCGCTGGTGCCCGTAGCGGGTCGGCCCCCCAGCGCATCAGCTTTAGCAAGAAAAGAATGATGACGAACACCACTGTACAAAAGTGCGTAAGCAATGTGAAGCCCTTTAATATTTTTTTTATCGGCTCATCCGTACCGCCTGGAAGTTCTTCGCGAAGCGTATTTATACCGTAAAAAAGCAGCACGATGACAATCAATATGATAAAGATGCCGAATAGGCTTTCTCTGCCGGTATCCGATTTTTCGATAATTTTAAATAAGCGGTGTAGCCATTCGTATAGTCGGCGTGCGAAAGGAGGTTTAAATGGGGCGAGTTTCATGCAATAAGGTTTCTTTAAATGATCCTAAATAATCATTTAAGTTAAATTACAGGGCGCAGGGAATCAACCCGTGTTTTTACGGTATTTTCAAGAGTGGCGGGGCAGAGTAGTGGGCAGCGGAGCAGGCGCAAAGCACACGCGGAACGCGTGCGCCAGCGAAGGGGCATTAGTCACAGGCGGTGTCCATTTTAATCCTTAGCGCAAAAAAGATATTATTTCATAGTATCAATATTGTTATTGGATATTTAAAATATTTTCATATCTTTGCACTGCGCAATGGATTTTGTGTGTCCATAGGAATATGGACTATCGTCTGGATAGACGAGAGGTATTATGATTGGTAAGTCATTAGGAAAAGAACGGGCTTAATTAGCTTCCTTTCATAGTATTTATTTTGATTGTTCAACAATCTCGTTCGACAAAGAAAAATAAATAGATATGAAAAATTTAATCATTAGGCTGAATGATTCCACAGGCCTGCAAAAATCTCCAGAAGGAGTAAAAATCAACAAACTTAGTTCAAGTATTTCGCCATCTAATTTTATTAAATTATTGCATGATGCGGACAACAAGGTTAATCCACGCATTGCCAATGTTAATAAAATCACTAAGGCTATTCATGAAACACTCGAAACAAGCCCTGAACTCATGTTCTATAAATCTAAGGGGCTTTTAGTTGCAACCGAATCATGCAAAATACTAGATCGCAATCGTATTGAAGTGTCATTTGACGATGTTGAACATGAAGGTATCATGGATGGCGGTCACAACACCTTTGCGATAGCGATTTATCTTATTGATAAGCTGTTCGATAAAAGGGTCAAGACTTGGGACGATTGCAAGACGTTTTGGGACGAAAATTTCGACGAAATTGTAAAGCGCTTTAGCGAACGCGAAAATGAGTTCAAGTTTTCGATCCCAATTGAAATTGTTACGCCAAATGAGGACGCTGGCGCCTTAGAGGAGTACTTTGATAACATTTCGGAAATATGTTCAGCCCGAAATAACAATGTTCAGTTGTCCGAGACGGCAAAAGGAAATCAAGTTGGGTACTATGACTACTTAAAGGAACTCCTTGAGCCAAAATTTGATGTCATCTGGAAAGCAGGTGAAAACGGCAAGATTAAGTCCGAAGATGTCATAAGCTTGGCAACCTTACCGCTGATTTTTTTAAAGAACAAAGGCAAACTGCCGCATGAAATAAAAAGTTTGAATAAAATAAGTCTTTATTCTCAAAAAAGTAAATGTGTCGATTTCTATAATTCAATAATTGATCACTCTGATATTTCTGAGTCAAAAAATGGGAAACACATTTTAACGGACGAATTTGTGAAATCTGCGTTATCATTAACTGAAGATATCCTGGTCCTTTTTGATAACATGTATATCGAATTTCCCAATTTATATCATCAAGCATCTCCTGGAAAATTCGGTAGAATATCAGCAGTAAAAATGGCTAAAAGTAAAGTGCCGTTTTATAGCACAACGGAGTTGTCATCTTACTTATATCCATTTGGTTTTTTCGTCCCTTTAATTGCAGGCCTTACCGAAATAATGGAATTGGACGAGGTTAACTCAAAAGTAAAATGGAGGCTTAATCCTAATAAGCTTGATCTGTCGAAGTTGGATCTTACTCAATACGTAAATATCATCAAATTGGTGAATTTCGATCCGCAAAAAATTGGGAAAGGCGAGGTGTTTTATACTGAAGCCGAAACCGTTTTCTCGAAGCTTGTATAAATAAATGTGTGAAAATGAGCCGGGCAATATTGCCCGGCTTTATACTCTTTTAATTTCGAAAAGCATTTTATGAGCGACATAAAAAACTATAAAGATCCGTACATAACAACGGTGAATAAATGGCAAGAAAAATGGCAACCAGAGTCTACTAATATCGGTGGGGGGCAAGGCGATTGTTTTTTGGTAAGTTCGTTGGCAGACCGGCAGGATAAACAAGTTTATTTCCTCAAAACTTTAAAAGACAGTGATAACACCGAAAGGAGACGGCGCTTTTATATTGAAACTGTGATTTATCAGTCGGTTGAAATTGAAGGGATACCAAAAATTATTGAAACAAATTCGGGCGAGTTTGCGAACAAACAAGAGACGTTATATTATATAAGTGAATACATCAGGGGAGAAAACCTGAATAAGTTACCAGGTATGGGCCATTTAGAGGAAAATGATGTCTTACACCTTTTTCGGCAACTGTTGGAGATTTTAGCGGACTGCCATTCCTATGAGATTGTTCACCGCGATGTCAAACCAGAGAATATTATTGTGTGTGAAAGCGATCTGTTTTTAGTCGATTTTGGTATTTCCTATTATGATACCGGTGAATTTCAGAACCTGACCAAGATCGGCCAAGAAATCGGTAACCGCTTTTTGCGGCTACCCGAATTTGCAGCAGGCAGTCCCAACAAGCGGGACGAACGAAGCGATTTGACGCTGGCAGTTGGAATCGCGCTTTATATGATCTCGGGCGAATATCCCAGGACGTTAATGGATGAGGGCGGCAACTATCCACACCAACTACCGACAGTCGCTGCAAAAATAGGAAGTTTGAAGAATGCCCGTTTTTGGAACCTACTCTTTGACAAAGGATTCCAGACGAATATTGATAGCCGATGGGGCAACGCGGAAGAAATTTTAACGGTAATAGATTTAATGGAAAAAGAAACTACTGGAACTCAGCAATACGAGGATCTACTGAAACAATATGCCAGCCAGATTGATCATGATTATCTGAATAGGCTGGCCGGCGGGCTTGAACTGATCTATAATCAGTTAAATGCATTGCTCAATAAAGTGATATCGGAAAAAGCTCCTGGATTTTACCCTGAACAGCAATGGTGGGTTTATAGTTTAGGTGCAACAGAACGCAAAGCGGAAACCAGCGTTTACGCCGTTGGCAGAGGAAAAATCAAACGCGCAGCGATATTATTTAGAGCTGAGCTTGTAGGAAATCAGGTAGTCGGCATTTTCGATTTAAAAGGTACGGAACTGGAGGTCGTGCGTGTCGCATTGGGTGAACAAATACCAGCCACAGAAATTGAGTTAGTCTTTGAAAAAATAGCTGCCTTCGTGTTGCCGGCAATAGCCGATTTGATTTCTTAGCTACCATAAATCTCCAATCTGACGCGTGTATGCCACCCCCACGCTACAGCAAGCCGGGAGGCTCATATCTTTGGAAATATGATAAAAACAGGGCTAAGGGCAGCAAGTTGACGGGAGGCAATATCAGCTACCGCCTGAATTATCCCTATATTAGACAAATAAACCCCTTCGCCATGAAACTCACAAAAAACATCTTCCTGCTGCTGTGCGTGGTCGCTTTTGGTTTTACCACGGCCGGGAAAAAGGACCATTGGCAACCGTTGTTTAACGGAAAAAACCTTAGCGGCTGGGATACCTATATCGGTCCCGACCTGGATGAAAAAGGCAAACCCATTACCGGGACGCCGCTCGGGTTGAATAACGATCCGCGCCATGTATTTACCGTGGTAAAGGATGGCAATGAAAAGGTTATCCGCATTTCGGGCGAGAACTGGGGCGCCATTACCACTAAGGGCGAATACGAAAATTATCACCTGCAGCTGCAGTTTAAGTGGGGCGAGCTTACCTGGGGCCAAAAGAAAGGGAAAAAGAAAGACAGCGGTTTATTATACCATTCTGTAGGTAACTATGGCGCCGATTACGGGGCATGGATGCGTTCGCAGGAGTTCCAGGTGGAAGAGGGTAACACCGGCGATTACTGGGGCTGTGCGGGCGGTATGGCCGATATTCCGGCAATCAAACGGTCGGAGACTGATTATGTGTACAGTCCGCAGGGTGCTATGCTGACCTTCAGCCAGGAAAGTAAACAGGGCAGGCATTGCATTAAGCAGGGTGAATCAGCCGAAAGCCCCACGGGCCAATGGAACACGCTCGACCTGTATTGTCATGGCGATACCAGCATTCATGTAGTCAATGGCAAAGTGGCCATGGTATTGTACCGCAACAGGCAAATGGATAACGGCCGCGAATTGCCGCTGACCAAAGGAAGGATCCAAATACAATCGGAAGGGGCCGAGGTGTATTACAGGCAGATAAAGATTCAACCGATCAATGCGCTGCCTGCGGGGTTGATGAAATGAGGTTGAATAGCAATGCTACCCGTTTGACTCACCCGGTCATTGCTTCGCTCGACCACCCTCTCTACAGCAAGCTGTAAAGAGGGTTTTTATATTTCAGGAAAATTTCAAAAGCCCTCTTTGCGCGCAGCGGAGAGAGGGCCGACCAGCGTAGCGTCGTCGGGGTGAGTCGACAGGGTAGGCAATATTTATGCACGGCATGGGAATGAATGTTTCATCCCGCTAAAACCCTACCTTTACCCAAAACCACCCCATGGACAACACCCGCGTTTACCGCATGTCGTTTGCCAGTGTTTATCCGCTCTATATCAACAAGGCGGAAAGGAAGGGGCGCACCAAAGCTGAGGTGGACGAGATCATCACCTGGCTTACCGGGTATGACGATCAGGCGCTGCAACGCATCCTAACCAAAAAAACGGATTTCGAAACCTTTTTCGCCGAAGCGCCGGCGTTGAATCCTAATGTTTCTAAAATTACCGGCGTTATTTGCGGCTATCGCGTGGAAGACATTGAAGACCCGATAATGCAGAAGGTCCGCTATTTGGATAAGCTGGTGGATGAATTGGCGAAGGGGAGAGGGATGGAGAAAATATTACGGAAATAGTTAATAAACCTTGTCATTGCCTTTGGTTTAAAGTAAGCAATTAATAACAATTGTTATTGTTGGAAACGGGGGGTGCAGGGGGGTGTTAGAAACTAAAAAGTTTGTGAATAACGTTAAAAAAAGGCAGGGTGAACTTTTGTCATT
>DASZMQ010000008.1:0-23444 GCA_035551775.1 Mucilaginibacter sp.
AGCGCCGGTCAGCAATTCGGTAAAATTCTCGAACCCGATACTGAGCACTATAGATAAGCCTATGGCGCTCCATAAAGAATAGCGTCCGCCTACCCAATCCCAAAACTCGAACATATTTTTAGTATCGATACCGAATTTTGAAACGCCTTCCGAATTGGTAGAAAGTGCAGCGAAGTGTTTAGCCACATCTTCATCTTTTCCTCCGCCTGCTAAAAACCAATCACGGGCACTATGAGCGTTGGCCATGGTTTCCTGCGTGGTAAATGTTTTGGATGCAATGAGGAACAAAGTCGTTTCCGGGTTAAGGGTTTTTAGGGTTTCCGCTATATGCGTGCCATCCACGTTGGATACAAAGTGCATCTGCAAATGGTTTTTGTAAGGTCGCAGAGCCTCTGTCACCATTACCGGTCCCAGGTCCGAGCCGCCGATACCAATATTAACAACATTAGTTATGGCTTTGCCGGTAAAGCCTTTCCACGAACCCGATATGATTGCTTCGCTGAAAGCTTTCATCTGCTGCAGCACGCGGTTTACATCTTCCATTACGTCTTTGCCGTCTACATAAATCGCTTTGTTACTGCGGTTACGGAGCGCAATATGCAATACCGGCCGACCCTCGGTAGCGTTGATCCTTTCGCCGGAAAACATCGCTTCGGCTGCCTCTTTTACCCTACATTCCCGGGCCAGTTGTATCAACAAAGCAACGGTCTCGTCGTCAATGCGGTTTTTTGAAAAATCAACCAGAATATCGTTAAACTCAAGCGAAAATTTGCTAAAGCGCTCACTATCAGTTTTAAAAAAGTCCTTTAGACTTTTCGATGTGATATCGATGAAATGGTCGGCTAAATATTTATAAGCCTGGGTCGAGGTAAAATCAATGTTTGGCAGCATAATTGATGTTTTTTGACAAAAGTAAAAATTAAATATTCAGGTAAATACATAATCTTAAAAGAGTGTTAAAAGTGTGACAAAGACACGGTTTTATGGTGTATAAAACACACTGTTCTTGAGTGTTAAACTCACACACCATACTTAGTGTTTGTTTTACACTTTATAAATTGATAAATCTTTAAAATATTATGACAATTTCTTTGAATTTACAAACAATTAAATAATATCTTTGTCGGTATCATAAGTAAATACATGATTTGTAATCATTTTGTTAATACACTATAAGAGGAATTTTTTATGTTTGAGAAATTGTTTTTGCTTGTAAAAAATAACGCCGGGACGGCTGTTATTGACAATCCGGAAATCCCCGAAAAGTATCGCGAGGCGGTAATGAATGAGGCATCGAGTTCTATCATTGAGGTTTTAAAAGGGCAGATGGAATCGGGTAAATTGAAGGACCTGGTAAAATATTTTCAATATCCGGACATTTATAAAAATCCGCTGGTAACAAGCGTTGTTAACAAATTTGCCTCGAAACTTAACAAGTACTATGGCATTGACCCTATCTCTTCCCTGAAAATTGCAAATTCACTGATGAAGCCGGTGATGCTCGACCTGATCAAGCAGTCAAAAAGCGGCCAAAACAAAGACTTTGCGCTGAGTTCATTTTTATCCAAAATCAACGGCAACCGGGCCGACCTGAGCGGGTTGGTAAATGACATGCTGGTTGGCGCGTAAGAAACACTATCTATAAAAACAAGTTCAAAGGGGCTGTAAATCAATTTACAACCCCTTTGGCGTTTTTAGGCTATGCTTAGGCGCTCCATCTGCATATTTGCACATCCAAAATTTGCACATTAAACTTATATTTGCCGAATGACTAAAGAACAGATTCAAGATCTGAGGGATAGAATAACTTCCCTGAGGAGGCATCTTTGACATCGATACCAAGCTCGATGCACTACAAAAGGAACAGGAAATAACCGTTGGCCCCCATTTCTGGGACGAGCCCAAGGAAGCCGAAAAAGTATTGGCTTCTATTAAAACCAAAAAAGTTTGGACAGACGCTTACCAGCAGGTCGCAGCCGCCGTGGATGATGCCGGGGTGATATTCGATTTTTACCAGGGCGGCGATGCCACTGAGGCAGAAATGAAGGAGCAGTTTGATGCGGCAACCACCGCTGTAGAAGAACTGGAATTCAAGAACATGCTTTCAGCCGAGGAAGATCAGCTTAATGCTGTATTGCAAATTACAGCCGGCGCCGGTGGTACCGAAAGTTGCGACTGGGCCGGCATGCTGATGCGCATGTATATTATGTGGGGTGAAAAGAATGGCTATAAGGTCACCGAACAGGATTTCCAGGAAGGTGATGTGGCCGGCGTGAAAACCGTTACCCTGCAGTTTGAAGGCGATTTTGCCTATGGTTACCTGAAAGGTGAGAATGGCGTGCATCGCCTGGTACGAATATCGCCGTTCGATGCCAATGCCAAGCGCCATACTTCATTCGCTTCGGTGTATGTTTACCCCTTGGTTGATGATACCATCGAGATCGAAATTAATCCCGCGGACATCGAGTTTGAAACTTTCCGCTCAGGCGGTGCAGGCGGGCAGAACGTGAACAAGGTGGAAACCGCGGTTCGCTTGTATCACAAGCCATCAGGTATTATCATCAAAAACCAGGAGTCGCGCTCCCAGCTGCAGAATAAAGATAACGCCATCCGCTTGCTGAAATCCCAGTTATACGAGATCGAAATGCGTAAGCGTATGGAGACGACCAATGCTATTGAAGGCAATAAGAAGAAAATTGAATGGGGGTCGCAAATCCGGAATTATGTATTGCATCCGTACAAGCTGGTGAAGGACCTGCGTACGGATTACGAAACTTCAAACGCACAGGCGGTACTGGATGGCGATCTGAACGATTTCCTGAAAGCTTACCTGATGGAATTCGGCGGTTCGAAGTAAAATGGTATCCTGGCAAAAAATATCGTTACTTGTATTGTACCACTTGTTGGTCATTGGCCTTTTAAGCTATTGTTATACAGAAGGGGAATTTAAAAGCGGACCCTGTAACCTTGGATTAGGGTCACTTATTTTCTTGGTGGCGGGATTAATTCTATTAATCTTCGTAGCAATAAATATTGCTACCCTTAAAAAGGACAGATCAAACAGATACTTGCTTTTTATAAATTTGCTTATGTCTGCATGTTGGATAATTACGTTTTTTAAATTATAACCATTGTTTGCAAATAATCATTTTAAAATATGTTTAAAAAACTTTCTGTAAGCTTGTTTTTGCCCATGATGTTTTTATCAGCGGTTTTCGCTCAGCAAAAAGAGATACCATTGTATCCTAACGGCATACCTAATTCAAAACCTACGCCGGTAAATTATGTCGAGAAAACAGATACGGCGCAAAATTATTGGATAACGGATGTCAGTATACCAACGATCACACCCTATCTGCCTGAAAAAGGCAAAGCAACCGGCACGGCTATCATCGTGTTCCCGGGTGGGGGATATTCGGGCCTTGCCTCAAATCATGAAGGCCGGGCAGTAGCGCAGGAGTTCAATAAGGTCGGTGTCACTGCGTTTGTGGTAAAATACCGCCTGCCCAGCGATCTGATTATGGTGGATAAAAGCATTGGGCCGCTACAGGATGCGCAGAGGGCCATACAATTGGTTCGCGAGCATGCGGCTGAATGGGGAATCGATCCGCACAAGGTCGGTATCATCGGTTTTTCAGCCGGCGGCCACCTGGCTTCGACGCTGGATACGCATTACCAAAAAGCGCTTATCGATAATCCAAAGAATATCAGCTTAAGGCCTGATTTTGCCATGCTTATTTACCCGGTGATCAGCTTCGGGCCGGAGGCGCACGTGGGTTCAAGAGAAAACCTGATCGGCAAGAACCCATCGCAGCAATTGCTTGATCTGTATTCCAACGAAAAGCAAATTACTTCCGATACACCGCCGACTTTCCTCGTTCACGCTACCGACGACGACGTGGTGCCAGTGCAGAACTCCATTTTATTCTACAACGGGTTGATTCAAAACAAGGTTAAAGCCGAGTTGCACATTTTCGAAGAAGGCGGTCATGGTTTCGGACTGGAGAACCCTAAAAGTCCGGAGCATTGGTTTGATTGGGCAGCAAGTTGGATAAGGGGGAATGGTTTCTAATCTTTGATTTCACCGATTAGGTTCCGATTTCACCGATAATGCATCTTTCGGTCTTGCGGACTTACGGACTAACTAACAATCTTCATTAACTCATTCAACTCCGCCACTTTCTCGGTAGAGCCTAAATTCTCATAGGCGCTGATCAAATTGCGCAGGATTCGTCGGATGATATCGGCGTTTGAACAAGGTTCATAAAATTGCTTTTCAGGCTGCAGCTTCAGGTTTTTCAGGAACATATCCACATCCCGCCGGCCGAACATAACCCCGCGGTTGAAGGCATTGATATAGAATAAGATGCCTCCCTCAAACTCGGTTTCCATGCTTTCATCCACATAAGCCAGGATAAAGTGCTGCGGTAGGTTCACGCCATAAACCGGGATATCCAGCTTTTGCGCAATAATAGAATAAATGATCGCCAGTGATATCTGGTTGCCTTTTTTGCTTTCCAGTACAGCGCTCAGGTAGCTGTTTTGCGGATCGTGATGGTTGGAAGTATTGCCGCTGAACCCATAGATATTGTAAAATACATGATTGATCAGCTTCACCTGCTCGGCCGGACTCGCATCATAGATCATCTGCACCCAGATGTCACGTTTGATGGCCTCGATCTGGTTGATCACCTTTTGCTCGTCCAGATCCGGGTATTGGTATTTGTTAATAGTAAGCACACCTTGCAGCAGATCGAACGAGCCGCTTTGGTACCACAGTTTCAGACCTTCCTTCATATTCCTGAACTGTATTTCATGTACCGAATTGGCAATACGTTCCTGTAAGATCGGGTCGAAAGCCTGCTCCCAGGCCGATTCAAGATAATCTAAAGCTTCATTGCCGTAGGACAATAATTTCTCGTGGACATGTTCGAATATCTCTTTGTCGGGGTCGTCTAAGAGTTTAATAAGGGAGTTTATCTCTTTGGGGTCAATCATCACTAATGCTAAAATACTAAACGTTTATCTATTTTTACGGCCATGTCAGGCTTCAGGTTTGCGAAAGACTATGCATTACACAGGCTGAAAGGAAAAACGCGGCACGGTACACACTCGCCCTTTGTCTACAGGCTTGTGGACAAGGTAATTTACGATTTTTCTAAGAAAAAAGTATACGATGAGGTCGAAACCCTGCGCCGTGAACTACTTTCTGACAACCGCGTGATCAATGTCACCGACCTTGGGGCCGGATCACACCTGAACAACAATAAGCAAAAAAAAGTCAGCGCCATAGCTAAGAATGCGTTAAAATCGCCAAGGCTCGCACAACTGCTTTATCGCCTGGTAGCCGATCAGCAGCCTGCGAATATCATCGAATTGGGCACCAGCCTGGGGATAACATCAGTCTACCTTAAAAAAGCAGTGCCGGATGCTATGTTGTATACCCTGGAGGGCTGCCCCGAAACGGCAGGTATAGCGAAAGAGACGCTCACAAAAGCGGGAATTGATAACTATGAACTAATAGTCGGAAATTTTGATGGTACCTTTCCGAAGGTTCTCGATTGCCTTGAAAAGATTGATTTCGTTTTCATCGACGGCAACCATACCAAAGAAGCTACCTTGCGATATTTTGAATGGTGTTTGCCCAAAGTGCACGAGGGCACCTTGCTCATTTTCGATGACATTTATTGGAGCGAAGACATGAAGGAAGCATGGGCAGGCATTAAAGCACACCCGCAGGTTACGGTTACTGTTGATCTTTTTTGGATAGGGTTGGTGTATTTTCGGAGGGGCAAGGTGAGGGAGGATTTTGTGATCAAGTTTTGAACACGATTGGAACGATTCACAAGATGGTCAGGAGTATAGCATCATGTCCATCATTTAAATCTCTGAAAATCGTGTTCAAAACGCCTGCCCCAACCCAATATAAAACCCGCTCTGCCGCGGTTCTCCCGGAACTTTTTCGCCTATGCCGTAGTCCGCGCGGATAGCGAGTCCCTTTTCCGTATCGAAGAAATAACGTACGCCGCCGCCGTAATCAGGCTTCAAAGTATTTATTGAGAACATATTGTGCGCCACTTCGCCGGTTCCGGCAAAGCCAACCAACCCGAAACGGTCGCTTATGCGGTAGCGTAGCTCGGTTTGGCCAGCGATAAAATTGCGGTCGCGGTAACGGCCGTTGTAATAGCCGCGCATCATCTCGTCACTGCCCATTTCAGGTAGCAGATAGAAGGGCGAGAGGCCACCCGTGAGGCTTTGCTCTTGGATATCGAGTCCCAGGACCAGTTTTTGTGCCAGTAAAAAGAATTGCGAATATTCAATATTGAAGAACCCGCCGATATAGCCGTTGTTAGAAAAGATACCATGCATGGCATTATAGTAGGCATTGACGATCATGCCCCTGGTGCAGTAGGTATTGTTATCCCGGCTGTCAAAAAGCAGGTTTGGACCGACGTAAATACCCGCGCCCCCATTTACATCTTCTACCGGCGGCTCACTATAAAAATGATTGCCCGACAGGTCGATGTTTGTGTATTCGTAGTTAAATCCGCCCGCGACCAGGCCCGCATAAAAGTTTTTGGTGATGAGCCAGCTTGAGCCCAGGTTCAACTTAAAGCGCTTTTCATCCACGTTTTCTGCGTCAGCCTTGCGTGTATCGTTGCCAATGCCATAAAGGTTGAACGGGTAATTGATATAACTGACCGCGCCCGTGTAGTTCGCCAGGTTCTTCGGCGTCCAGTAGCTGGTGCTGATGCTGAAATGGCTTTGACCTTTGGTCGTAATTGAAACGTAGGGATAAATATCCGACACCTTGGTTCCGTGAGCGCGCACGGTATCGCTGTAAAAAGAATACAGTCCTGCTCCGCCGATCTCAAAACCCGTTTCCGGCGCGGAAGTAAGGATAGGAATCACCACAAAACTGCTTTTACGGGTGCTGTCCTTATCGAAATACATGCGTTTAATAAAGCGGGATATAGAGCTTACCTGCGCGTGAGCCTGGCATAGAATGAATATCAGTGTGAAAGTGGTAAAGGCACGCTTCATAGTCGCCCGCTAAGATAATGTTTGTGTTCGGTTAACCAGTTACCAGTTATTGGTTAACGAGGCGGATGGCTCCTGATAACTGATAACTGATTAACCGATAACTAATCACAAATCACTAAAATTAAAACCCACTTTAAACAAAAACTCTATTTTTGCGCGAAATTAACATTACCATCATGAGCACTTCAAGAGGACCCATCTCGCAATTCATCGAAAAAAATTTCCTGCACTTTAACGCTGCCGCTTTAATGGACGCCGCCAAAGGGTACGAAACGCACCTGCTCGAAGGCGGTAAAATGATGGTAACCCTTGCCGGCGCCATGAGCACTGCCGAACTGGGAATTTCCCTGGCCGAAATGATCCGCCAGGGGAAGATCGATATCATTTCCTGCACCGGCGCAAATCTTGAAGAGGACATCATGAACCTGGTGGCTCATTCGCACTATAAGCGCGTGCCCCATTATCGCGACCTGAGCCCCCAGGACGAGTGGGTCCTGCTTGAGAACCATTACAACCGTGTAACGGACACCTGCATTCCGGAAGAAGAAGCTTTCAGGAGGTTACAGAAACATATCCACAAAATATGGAAGGATGCTGACCAGAAAGGCGAGCGCTACTTCCCGCATGAATACATGTACAATATATTGCTGAGCGGTGAGTTGGAGCAGTACTATGAGATCGACCCGAAAAACTCCTGGATGCTGGCGGCGGCCGAACGCAACCTGCCTATCGTGGTGCCCGGATGGGAGGATTCGACTATGGGCAATATCTTCGCATCTTATGTGATCAAAGGGGAGATACGAGCGCAGGCTATGAAGAGCGGCATCGAATACATGGCCTGGCTGGCCGACTGGTACGTGAAGAATTCGGGCGGCAAAGGCATCGGCTTTTTCCAGATCGGCGGGGGCATAGCCGGCGACTTCCCGATATGCGTGGTGCCTATGCTTTACCAGGATATGGAAATGCCCGAAATACCGTTCTGGAGCTACTTCTGCCAGATATCGGATTCAACCACTTCGTTCGGTTCGTACTCGGGTGCGGTACCGAATGAGAAGATCACCTGGGGGAAATTAGACATCACAACGCCGAAGTTCATTGTGGAATCGGACGCGACCATTGTTGCACCACTGATTTTTGCGTGGTTATTAAAACAATAATTTTTATTTCAAATGATATTGTTTGTAACTTGTCTTTAAGTTTTCCAATACTTTAGTGGGAAACCCTTATTTGCCTATTCTGAGCCCGTTTTTGCAACTATTTAGAACGATTATAAATTAGATATTACTGTCATTAATTTGTCAGCCATACTGTAATAAATTTTACTTTTGTGGCTGAAAAACCGGAACTACAATACGTCTGCAGTTGATCTCAAACACACATAAAACGCATAACTATTTAGCATAAATACACTTTATGAGAAATATCTCATTGACTTTAAAACAATTTATCAGGCCCGCGCTCCTGGCGTTCGGCCTGGTTATATTGGGATTTTCAACCTATGCCCAGGGTGACGCTGCCAAAGGCAAAGCCATATTTGAAAGCAAATGTACTGCCTGCCATGATATCAAAGAACGCAGGGTAGGCCCGGCGCTGGGTACTCAGCTGGATTCAGAAACCGACGACAAATGGCTTGTGAAATGGGTGCAGAACAACCAGGCGCTGATCGCTGCCAAGGATCCTAAAGCTTTAAAGATATATAACGAGTTCAACCAGTCGAACATGACGGTATTTGCCGACTTGTCGGATGCCGACGTAAACAATATCCTGACCTATGTCCGCACAACATGGAAGGAGATGCAGAAAACGCCTCCGCCAGCAACTACTGCGGCGGCCGAAAAAGGCCCGAGCGATATTATGATCCTTGGCCTTATCGGTGTGATCATCGTTGCGTTCATCATCATCCTGGTGCTGAATAAGGTGATCAAAACTTTGGAAAAGCTGATCCTGAACAAGCCCGAGCTTTTGGTTCCGGAAATTGTTGAGCCTGTTGTTCCGGTTGACCGTTATGCTACTGTAAAAAAATTACTTAAGAATAAGAAGTTTGTATTCTTCGTACTGTTGTCCGTCTCTATCGTAGGCGCCAGCTGGACGTGGATGACCATGTGGAACACCAACGTTCACCAGGGTTATCAGCCTGTGCAGCCGATCAAATTCCCGCATGATCTGCACGCCGGCGTAATGCAGATCAAGTGCCAGTACTGCCATTCGGGCGCTTACAAATCAAAGAATGCATCTATTCCTTCGCTGAACTTCTGTATGAACTGCCACAAGACAGTGAAAACAGAATCACCGGAGATACACAAGATATACGATGCTTTGGGTTACGATCCGCAGACTGCCAAATATGACAGCACCAAAGCTCACCCGATCCAGTGGATCCGTGTCCACAACCTGCCCGACCTGGTTTACTTTAACCACTCGCAGCACGTAAAGGTTGCCGGCATAACCTGCCAAACCTGCCACGGCCCTGTGCAGACCATGAAGGAGGTTTACCAGTATTCGCCGCTTACCATGAAATGGTGTATCCAGTGCCACAAACGCACCGCTATCAATTATAAAGACAACGGTTACTACGAGAAAATGGAAGCTATCCACGATCGTATCAAACGCGGTGATAAGATAACCGAGGCCGAAATGGGCGGTATTGAGTGCGCTAAATGCCATTATTAATTCATATCAGAAACTAACATTACAGTTTATATAACTTAGATGGACAGCAATAAAAAATACTGGAAAGGTTTAGAAGAACTAAACAACGACCCGGAATTTGTTGAAAAGAATAAACACGAGTTTCCCGAGCCTATTCCGATCGAGGATGTATTGACCGGCGGCGGCCTGGAAGGCAAAACACCTCGTCGCGATTTCCTGAAGGCGCTTGGATTTGGCGTTGGTGCGGTTACGCTGGCAGCTTGCGAAAGGGTGCCTGTGCATAAGTCTATCCCTTACCTGATCAAACCCGAGGAAGTTACTCCCGGTGTGCCTAATTACTACGTTTCAACCTATGATGGTCACGCTATTTTGGTTAAAACCCGCGAAGGACGCCCGATCAAAGTTGAAGGTAACCCGAACGATATCCTGTCCAAAGGCGGTTTGAGCGCGCAGGCCCAGGCTTCAGTGCTCGACCTGTACGATTATAACCGTTTAAACAATCCTTTATTAGATACACAAGACGCAAGCTGGTCGGCCATCGATGCTTTTGTAAAAAGTGAGCTGGGTGCCATTAAGGCAGGCGGTAAAAAGATAAGGATCGTTTCATCGTCCATTAACAGTCCTTCTACTTTAGCTGTTATTGCTGATTTTGTTGCGGCGACTCCGAACTCGAAACATGTAACTTATGATGCCATTTCTTATACGGGCATCATCCAGGCTAATCAGAATAGTTTTGGCAAAGCAGTATTGCCGCATTACCGTTTTGATAAGGCTGATGTGATCGTAAGCTTCGGCGCCGATTTCCTGGGTACCTGGATATCGCCTTCTGAGTTTATGACACAGTGGGTGACCAACCGCAACGGCAAATCGCTGCACGGCAAAAAGATGTCTCGCCATATCCAGTTCGAAGCTGGTATGAGCAACACCGGCTCGAATGCTGACACCCGCATCCTGACCAAGCCTTCCGAACAAGGCCCGGCGCTGGTGAACCTGTACAACGAAATTGCAGGCACAACTTTACCCGGCAGCAAGTCTACCGGGAATGCAAGTATTGATAAGGCAGTGAAGATCGTAGCTGCTGAACTGAAAGCTGCCAAAGGCAAAGCCCTGGTAGTTTGCGGTTCGAACGATGTGGCTAAACAAGTACTGGTAAACGCTATCAACTCCCTGCTGGGCAGCTACGGTGCTACCATCGATTTGGATAATTATTCCAACCAATATAAAGGTAACGATGCCGAGTTTGTTGACTTCGTAGGCGAAATGAACCGCGGCGAAGTTGATGCTGTGTTCTTCCTGAACGCTAACCCGGTTTACGATTATCATAACGGTGATGCTATTAAAGAAGCGTTGAAAAAGGTGCGCCTTCGCGTTTCATTCGCTGACCGAAATGATGAAACTTCGGAACATTGTAATGTTGTTGCGCCCGGCCACTATTATTTAGAATCGTGGGGTGATGGTAATGCTGTCGAAGGTTACTATACCGTAATACAGCCGGTGATCAACCCGGTTTATGATACCCGCCAGGCAGAACAGAGCTTATTGATATGGTCTGAGGCCCCGGTGAAAGACTACTATACCTATGTAAGGAACAACTGGGACAAGAACCTTCTTGCAAAAGGCGGTTTATCGGGCCAGAAAGGCTGGGAAACTTTACTGCAGACAGGTTTCATTAAGGTTGCGGATAAGACTCCGGGCACTTATACTTTCTCAAAAGACCTTAACGGCGTAGCGCAAACTATACTGAATCAAAGCAGCAAGATGGCTGCGGCATCGGGCAGCATGGAGGTACAATTGTACCAGACCATCGCCATGCGTGACGGTAAACGCGCCAATAACCCGTGGCTGCAGGAGATGCCTGACCCGGTATCTAAAGTTACCTGGGACAACTTCGCTGCTATGTCTCCGGCCGATATGAAGAACCTGGGCGTAGTACAGGGCGATACCATTAACATCGAAGCTAACGGTCATTCAATAGAACTACCAATATTGGTTCAGCCCGGCCAAACGCAGGGAACTATCTCTATCGCTTTAGGATATGGCCGTACGGTAGCCGGACCTGTAGGCTTGAATGTAGGCAAAAACGCATTCCCGTTCATGAATTTTGTGAACGGTACATTCCAGAGAGCAACTGTTGCCAAGATCACCAAAACAGGCGGCAATTATATCTTCGCGCAAACGCAAACGCACCACTCTATCGAGGGGCGTAATACCATCGTGCGCGAGACTACCTTTAAAGAATATGTAAAAGATCCGTCGTCGAACAGCGGCGGTTCATTAAAACATAAACCATACGAAAGCCTATGGGACGAATACCAGCGCCCGGTGTACGATTGGGTAATGGCGATCGACCTGAACGCTTGTACCGGTTGCGGCGCCTGCGTGGTAGCCTGCAGCGCGGAAAACAATATCCCGGTTGTCGGCCGCGATGAAGTTCGCCGCCGCCGAGAGATGCACTGGATCCGTATTGACCGCTATTACAGCTTTAAGGATGGTGATAAATCTGTAACCGAGGAGCGCGAGATCTCAACCATGCAGGACCTGGACAATGTAGAGGTTGTTTACCAGCCGATGCTTTGCCAGCACTGCGACCATGCACCTTGCGAAACCGTTTGCCCGGTACTGGCAACCGTACACTCCAATGAAGGGATAAACATGATGGCGTATAATCGCTGCGTGGGTACCCGTTATTGCGCGAACAACTGTCCATTCAAAGTGCGCCGCTTCAACTGGTTCAACTACTGGAACGACGCCCGTTTTGACAATTACCTGATCAACGAGCATACACACTTGGTACTGAATCCTGATGTGGTAACCCGTTTCCGCGGCGTAATGGAAAAATGCTCGATGTGTATCCAGCGTATCCAGGCCGGCAAGCTGAAAGCCAAAATAGAAAAACGCCCAATGAAAGACGGCGATATCAAGATGGCCTGCCAGCAAACCTGCCCGACCAACGCCATAATATTTGGTAACAGGAACGATCCTAATTCTGAAGTTTCAAAAATGCTGAAGAGCGAAAGGACTTTCTACGTGCTGGAAGAGCTTGGCGTGGAACCGGGTATTGGGTACCAGGTAAAAGTAAGGAACACGAATACTGAAATAGCATAATTATACAAGATACTATAGCTTATGGCATCTCATAATGAATCGATAATAAGAGAACCGTTAATTACCGGCGAAAATATCACCTACGCGAAGATTACGGAAGATATTTTGCGCCCGGTAGAAAACATGCCCAATAAAGCCTGGTGGATCGGCTTCACCGTCGCGTCGCTTGGAGCCTGTCTCTGGGTGTTCGCGGTGAGCTGGACATTCTGGTACGGCATAGGCGAATGGGGCTTGAATAAAACAATAGGCTGGGCCTGGGATATCACCGGTTTCGTTTGGTGGGTAGGTATCGGTCACGCCGGAACGCTTATTTCGGCAATTTTGTTGCTGTTCCGCCAGAACTGGCGTAATTCCATCAACCGTTCGGCAGAAGCTATGACCATCTTCGCGGTTATCTGCGCCGCCACTTATGTTGTATCGCACATGGGCCGTCCGTGGCTGGCTTACTGGCCGCTGCCTCTGCCAAACCAGTTCGGTTCGTTGTGGGTAAACTTTAACTCGCCGCTGGTATGGGACGTATTCGCGATCTCGACATACTTCTCGGTATCGTTGCTGTTTTGGTACACCGGTTTGCTGCCCGACATTGCGGCCATCCGCGACCGTGCCACAGGCATTCGCCGCAGGCTGTACTCAATAAGTTCTTTCGGCTGGACAGGCTCAGTGAAAACCTGGCAGCGTTTTGAGGCCGTGTGTCTCATCCTGGCGGGCGTATCTACACCGCTGGTACTCTCAGTGCACACGATAGTATCCATGGACTTTGCCACCTCGCTTGAACCAGGCTGGCACACCACCATATTCCCGCCGTACTTCGTCGCTGGTGCTATCTTCTCAGGTTTCGCCATGGTGCAAACCCTGCTGCTGATAACCCGTAAGGTGCTGGGACTGGAAAATTATATCACCATGTTCCATATCGAGGCGATGAACAAGATCATCCTGGTGACGGGTTCGATAGTGGGTGTGGCTTATTTGACGGAATTCTTCATCGCCTATTACTCGGGAGGCGAATACGAGCAATATACCTTCCTCAACCGCTTCATCGGTCCGTACTGGTGGGCAGGTTGTATGATGTACGGTAATAACGTGCTGATGACACAGCTAATGTGGTTCAAGAGCATCAGAACGAGTATCCGTGTATCGTGGATGATGTCTATCGTGGTAAATATCGGCATGTGGTTCGAGCGTTTCGTGATCATCGTAGTATCGCTGCACAGGGATTTCATTCCTTCAAGCTGGGCCATGTTTTATCCAACATGGGTTGACGTAAGCGTGTTCGTTGGTTCCATTGGCTTGTTCTTCACCATGTTCCTGCTGTTCATCAGGGTAATGCCGTCGATAGCCATTGCGGAAGTGAAACTATTGCTGAAGAGCTCGAGCGAGCAGGCTAAGAAGAAAATACTTGCTGAAGGGCATGTTGATGCCGAGCAAGCTGAGTTTTATAAAGAGTCGTTAACCAGGTTTGACAGTGTTGAGCTGTCGGCTTATAAAAAATAATATGAGCAAGACTAAGTTTATATTAGGCCTTTTTGATGATCCTGATGTGATGATGCACGGGATCGATGAACTGCAAAAGAATAGTGTGCCTATCTATGATGTTTACACGCCGATGCCTGTGCATGGTATCGAAAGTAAACTGGGCATTAAAGAGTCGCGTTTAGGTTACGCGGCCTTCATGTTCGGCGTCCTGGGAGGCACCACAATTTTCAGCATCATTTATTACACGTTGGTGCACGACTGGCCCATGAACATCGGCGGTAAGCCTGCCTTCACTGTGCCGAACTTTATCCCGGCCACGTTCGAATGGACGGTACTGTTCACTTCGTTCGGTATGACTATTACCTATTTCTTTGCTAACCACTTGTTCCCGGGCCGTGCACCGAGGGTAATGGACCTGCGCGCAACTGACGATCGTTTTGTGATCGCCATTGATGCTAAGGGAAGCGTTTCGCACGAGGAAATAACAAACATTTTGAAAGAAGCCGGTGCGGTGGAAGTAAAGCATAACGACAGAAAATATGTTAGCTATGAATAAAATAAAAGTATTGGGGATCGCTGTTGCCGCAATTACAGCAACTACCGTGATCACCGCGTGCAAAGATAAAAGAAGCACGGGATGGGAATACGCCCCCAATATGTACGAGCATATTGCGTATGATCCTGATCAGCCCAATCCTAACTTTAAGGATGGAAAGACGGCGCAGAAACCGCCGGCAGGTACTATCCCGCTCGGCTTTACGACATTCGATTACCCGAACAACAAGGACGGGTACGAGAAGGCCGGCACTGAGGTAAGCAGTCCGTTGCCTCAAACCTCGGGGAACCTGGCCGAAGGTAAGGTGTTGTTCACAAGCTTCTGTTCGCCGTGTCACGGATTGGACGGACAAGGCCACGGTTTGGTGGTTCAGCACGGTTTTCCGCCGCCGCCATCGTATTCGGTAGGACAATCGTCACGTGGAGGCGCAATGAAGGACCTGACCGACGGTAAAATATATCATACCATAACCTATGGTGTCAATGCAATGGGTTCATACGCTTCGCAACTTGAGCCTGAAGAGCGCTGGAAAGTAATCATGTACGTACACCATTTACAAAAACAATAATAGTTTAAATGAAGACTCAGATAAATTTTGACGAACAATATCAGTTTACGGGAAAGGTAAAAACCTGGAGTCTGATCTCTATTGTTATTGGTGTCGTTACGGTTTTGGCAGGATTCCTGACTAAGCAAGGCCAGGAGACCTTCACTAACCTGCTGATAATGGGGTACTACTTTGCCTGTGTGTGCTCATGCGGCGTTATGTTCTGCGCCATTCAGTATGCGGCTCAGGCTGGTTGGTCGGCTTCAATACTGCGCGTACCACAGGCTTTCGCAAAGATATTGCCTATAGGCGCGCTCATATTTATTATTATTGTTGTGGCCGGCTTGTTCACCACGCACAATGTGGTTGACGAAGCGGGCAGGAGCCACATCGAGCCGTACCTTTATGCGCGCTGGGCTACTAAAGACCTGCACGTGAAAGACAGTGGTATCTATGACGCTGTGATCGATGGCAAATCGGGCTACCTGAATATTGGTTTCTTCCTGGCGCGTCTCATCGGGTTTTTAGGTATCTACAGCATATTCGGTTGGATGCTTGCAAAATACTCGAGCAACGAGGACGAGTTGGGCGGCATGAAATTTTACAACAAGAGCATGATCGTTTCGGCTATATTCCTCGTATTCTTCGGCTTTACTGTTCCGCTCTTCGCATTCGACTCGATGATGTCGCTTGAAGCACGCTGGTTCTCAACAATGTTCGGCTGGTACAACCTGGCCGGCTTATGGGTAAGCGGTATTGCGGTAATGACTTTGGTCATGATCTACCTGCGCAAGGTTGGTTACATGCAGTGGATCACGCAGGACCATCTCCACAATATGGGCCTGTTGATGTTCGCCTTCTCGGTGTTCTGGACCTATACCTGGTTCGCGCAGTTCTTGTTGACCTATTATGCCAATATCCCTGAGGAAGCAGCCTATTTCTATATTCGCTGGGAGCCGCAGTTTATGCCGTGGTTTTGGCTGAACATCGGGGTTAACTTTGGTGCGCCGTTGCTGATCCTCATGTCGCGCGATTCAAAACGTTATACCCAAGTTGTGAAAGTTATGGCTATCATCCTGGTGCTTGGCCACTGGCTGGATTACTTCCAGATGAGCATGCCGGGTACGGTAGGACCGAAGGATCATTGGTATGAAGAGATCAGCTGGATCGAAGCCGGAACGTTTATCGGTTTTGCAGGATTGTTTACTTTTATCGTGCTGACGGCATTGAGCAAATTCAAGTCGCTGATACCGAAGAAACACCCTTTCCTGCAGGAGAGCCTTCACCATCATATTTAATAGTAGTAAATTTGCAACCTGGTAACAGATATAAAAATGGGATTCCGAAAATTCATCAATTCTAAAAAGATACTCTCGCTCTTTGCCGTGTTTATGCTGGTTGGCACCAATGTGCTGATGGCACAAACCGAAGCATCTGGCTCGGCCACTGCCGCACCGGCCGAAAGCAAATCGGATATGTGGATGGGCGTGGGTTACTACGTGCTGCTGTTCCTGCTGGCTTGTGTGGTTATAGCGGTGATAGGCAAAGTGCTGAAGGTGTATGACCTGAGCCAGAAAATGCAGGGCAAAAAAGGCATCAACTGGAATAATATCCTTGGTATCTTCTGCCTGGTGTTCCTTATAGCAGGTCTATACGGCGCATATTGGTCATTCACCGTGCAAGGTACTCAGATACTTCCGGAGGCGGCTTCCAAACACGGCGAGAAGATCGATGTTATGTTTTGGGTCACCTTGGCTATTACCACCTTTGTATTTGTAGTTACCCAAATATTGCTATTCGGATTCCTGTTCAAATATCGTGGCTCTGACAAACGCAAAGGTTATTACTACCCGCACAATAACATGATAGAAAAGGTATGGACGATCATCCCGGCTATCGTGCTGACCATATTAGTTGTGTTCGGTTTCTTTACCTGGCGCGACGTGATGAATACTACCAACATGAAAGGCGATATCAACATCGATATAACCGGGCACCAGTTTGAATGGCTGCTGCGTTACCCCGGTAAGGATGGAAAATTGGGCGAAGTGAACTACCAGCTTTATTACACTGCTAATAACAATTTGGGTGTAAACTTTCAAGATAAGAACAGCTTTGACGACCTTCGCGCTGATACTTTGATGCTGCCCGTTAACAGGTCGATCAGGCTTAATATACATGCACAAGACGTTATCCATAGCGTTTTCCTACCCCACTTCAGGGTGCAGATGAACGCTGTTCCGGGATTGCCTACCTTTTTCAAGTTTATACCAACTATCACAACCGCTGAAATGCGTCACCGGTTGGATGACCCTAGTTTCAATTATATGCTATATTGCAATAAGATATGCGGCGGCGGTCACTACAACATGAAGATGGTTGCAATGGTTGTAACAGAATCTGAATACCAGGATTGGCTGGCGCACCAGAAGCCATACCTGAATGATCAGATCAAAAAGGAATTGCACCTGGCAGACGCAGGTCAGCCAAAAGGTGCGGCAACGAAAAGGATAGCATTAAATAATTAATCAAGTATAACGATTATGTCATCAACATTAGCAGTTCACGATCACGGGGCGATACATCATGATCACGATCATGAGCACCATCATCATGACACTTTTCTAACCAAATACGTTTTCAGCCAGGATCACAAAATGATCGCCAAGCAGTTCCTCATTACGGGGATCACGATGGCGGTTATCGCTATGCTGTTATCGATACTTTTCCGTATTCAGCTGGCTTATCCTGATAAAAGCTTCCCGCTGCTCGAGACGCTGTTAGGCCGTTTTGCGCCGGGTGGCCGTTTGGACCCCGAATTTTACCTGTCGCTGGTTACCATACACGGTACCATCATGGTATTCTTTGTACTGACAGCCGGCTTGAGCGGTACCTTTAGTAACCTGCTCATACCATTGCAGTGCGGTTCGCGCGATATGGCTTCGCCCTTCGTGAATATGCTTTCATACTGGTTCTTCTTTACTGCCAGTGTGATCATGCTTTCATCATTCTTCATCCAGAAAGGCCCTGCCGGTGCAGGATGGACTATTTATCCGCCGCTTTCGGCTTTGCCAAAGGCGATGAAAGGCTCTGAGTTAGGTATGACCCTATGGCTGATCAGTATGGTTTGCTTCATAGGATCTTCGCTGATGGGCGGTATCAACTATGTGAGTACCGTTTTGAACATGCGTACCAAAGGGATGGATCTCTGGAAACTGCCATTGACCGTTTGGGCATTCTTCCTGACCGCTATCCTGGGTATCTTATCTTTCCCTGTGCTTGTTGCCGGTGTTGTGCTGCTGATCTTCGATCGCAGCTTCGGTACAAGCTTTTATCTTTCCGACATAGTTTTGGCCGGTAAAGTAATGCCTTTTTCAGGAGGCAGCCCGATATTGTTCCAGCACTTGTTCTGGTTCCTCGGCCACCCTGAGGTATATATCGTAATTATGCCGGCGATGGGTATATCGTCGGAAGTTATCGCGGTGAACTCGCGCAAGCCGATCTTTGGTTACCATGCGATGGTTTACTCGCTCATCGGTATCACAACGCTGTCATTCATCGTATGGGGCCACCACATGTTCGTCACGGGTATGAACCCGTTCCTGGGCGGTGTGTTCATGATCACCACGCTGATCATAGCAGTGCCCTCGGCAGTAAAAACTTTTAATTGGATCGCTACTATATGGCGGGGTAATGTCCGCTTCACGCCGGCTATGCTCTTTGCGATAGGCATGGTATCGTTCTTCATTACCGGCGGCGTAACCGGCATTTGGCTGGGTAACTCGGCACTCGACATCCATTTACACGACACTTATTTTGTCGTCGCGCACTTCCACCTTGTGATGGGCTCGGCGGCTATATTTGGTATGCTCGCGGGCGTTTACCATTGGTTCCCGAAATTGTTCGCAAACCGTTTGATGGACGAAAAATTAGGCTACCTCCACTTCTGGATCACATTTATTTGCGCATACCTGGTATTCTTCCCGATGCACTTTATGGGCCTCGATGGCGTGCCTCGTCGTTATTACGAAATGACAGCGTTTACAGCATTCAATAAATGGATGGACGTTAACATCTTCATCACATGGGCGGCTATCACCGCGGGCCTGGCGCAGGCAGCATTTTTGTATAACTTTTTCCATTCCATTTTCTTTGGCAAACAGCCTACACAAAACCCGTGGGGTGCAAACACGTTAGAGTGGACGGCTCCTATGGATCATATGCATGGTAACTGGCCCGGTGAGATACCTACCGTATACCGCTGGCCTTACGATTACAGCAAGCCCGGCCATGATGCGGACTTCATTCCCCAGACGGTTCCGCTTTCAGAAACTATGAGCTCGAATTTGCCTCATGATTTCGAGGATAACCCTACCGGATTGGAACAATACAACGCCTGGGTAAAAGCAAACAAGGCTAACGAGGCGGTAAAATAGAATTAGAGATCAGAGGTTGGTAATCAGAGATTAGCAAATCACTAATACAAAAATTAGGCTCTTGATCTTTTAGGGTATCTGTTGGAAGTCTTAAGTTCTGAGTCTTAAGTCTTAAGTCAAAAACAAATAAGCCTGACTTTAGACTTTGGACTAAAGACTTAGAACTCACAAACAGGTACCCTAAATTTTTGGCTACTATCAATGAATAATACTACAGCGCAGAACCGGTTTCAAAAGATCAATCTCATTTCCATCATCGTGCTTTTTGTACTGATTCTGGCAGGTGGTGTTGTGCGCAGTACAGGTTCGGGCATGGGATGCCCCGACTGGCCCAAATGTTTCGGCTGCGTGGTGCCGCCTACCACGGTTTCCCAACTGCCAAAGGATTATAAAAAGAAATATGTGGCCGAAAGACAGGCGAAAAACCTGCGCTTTGCCAGAGAATTAGATAAAATGGGTTTCCACGACCTGGCTATGCGGTTAAGATTGGATAGGTCGGTACTGGTGCCTGAAGAATTTAATGCGGCCAAAACCTGGACGGAATATATCAACCGGCTAATAGGAATGATAACAGGGTTTTTGCTCCTGGCATGCGCGATGTGGTCGTTTTATTATTGGAGCAAGAGTAAGACAATAGTTTTCCTAAGCATACTGAATTTGATACTGGTTGGTTTCCAGGCTTGGCTTGGCTCCATCGTGGTATCCAGTAATTTGGTATCATGGATAGTTACTGTGCACATGCTGCTGGCTTTGGCAATATTGGCGATAGGTATCCTGACCTATCATTTGGCTAAGGTTTATGGCAAAACGAAGATCCAAACCAAGTCCATCATTTACGTGGTCACTTTTATTTGCATTGCCATTAGCATTGTGCAGATCGGTATGGGTACAGGTGTACGCGAAAGCATCGACGCGGTATCAGTACGCCTAAGCGGCTACCGCGACGGATGGGTGAACAGTGCCGGACAAATATTCCTGGAGCATAGAGATCTGGCCATCCTGGTACTTTTGTCGAACGTCATGCTTTATGCTTTGATACGCAAATATTTTAACAGGCATTCTGTACAGCAGCAGTTGATGAGCTTCAATTTCCTGATTATCATGTTGCAAATAGTTACCGGGATCATCTTATCTTACCTGGCATTGCCCCCTGTTGCGCAAATGCTGCACGTGCTTTTGGCGAGCCTGATGTTCGGTGCGCAATTTTATTTACTGCTGAACTTGTATCGTTCGGCCAATACAGCGGAGGTGCGCCGATGAACTGGAAGGATTTTTCAAAGCTCATCAAATTCAGGCTCACGTTCCTGGTGGTGTTCTCGGCTTCTGTTTCATTCCTGATCGGCTGTAAGGCTAATAAAGAAATAGGAGGAATAATCAACTGGAAAAACTGGGTCATTTTGGTGATCGGCGGCTTTTTGGTAACCGGTGCCGCAAACTGTTTCAACGAGATTATCGAGAAGGACTACGACAAGCTGATGAAGCGCACCAGGGATCGTCCTATCCCTGCCGGGCATATGACCACCGGCCAGGCTTTAATATTGGGATTATTGATGTCGCTGGGGGGGGTGTTCCTTTTGGGAAGTCTTAACCTGGTAACAGGATTGCTATCTATATTTTCGATCCTGTTCTACGCCTTCGCTTATACACCGCTGAAAAGAATATCGCCGATAGCGGTTTTCGTTGGGGCGATCCCCGGTGCGCTGCCGCCGCTTATCGGTTATGTTGCTGCATTTACACATGGTAAAGTGGACGAGATCGCGCTGATCCTATTCGGCATCCAGTTCGTTTGGCAGTTCCCGCATTTCTGGGCCATTGCCTGGGTTCTGGATGACGATTATAAATTGGCGGGATTCCGCCTGTTGCCTACAGGAAAAAGGGATTTGGGCAGCGCGGTATTCGCGTTTGTTTCGGCGCTGATCTTAGTTCCGGTAAGTTTATTGCCAACCATTTACGGTTACGGAGGTTATTGGGTAGGGGGTGTGTCATTAGTTTGCAGTTTAGTATTTTTGTACCTCGCTTTGATGTTGCTCATCAGGCGGGATATACCTTCGGCGAGGAAACTGATGTTTGGTTCGTTTTTCTACCTGCCGGTGGTGCAATTAATGTTTTTGTTTGATTTTATAGGAAAGTGATCGTGATGACTCAACAAGTACACCAGGAAAAAGGCAGGCTGGACCTGGCGCCGAAAAAATTCAATATGTGGCTGTTCATATTCACTTCGTTTATGCTCTTCGCGGCATGGACAAGTGCATTTATTGTGTACATAGGGGGTAAAGGCCATGCGTTAAATATGACGCTGCCCGTTGTTTTCCGGTATAGTACCGCGGTCATTGTTTTGAGCAGTATTACTTTGTTTCTCGCAAAAAGGGAAGCTAAAGGCTTGCAATTCGCCAGGCAAAGGCTTTATTTATGGCTAACGTTTGCGTTGGGCTGCATATTTTGTGTACTGCAGGTGTATGGCTGGTACATTATGACTTACAGTATGCAGGCATATTTTTTAAATCCCAACGCCGCTATATCTTTTGTTTATGTAATAACCTGGGCGCATTTGCTGCACATTGTTGCAGGTTTGCTGGTGTTATTAAATGTCCTTAGGGCGAGTTATCGCAACATACCACAGGTTATGAACCTGTATAAAATGGAAATGGCTTCAATATTTTGGCATTTTCTCGATATTGTATGGATTTATTTATATGTTTTTTTACTTTTGAACCAGAATTAACAACCTACCAATACAAGTACAAATGAGTACATCTGCAACACAAATTGACGAAGTAAAAACAACCCCCTGGGCCGGTGGCCGTTCACCGTTCTCGGTCGAGTACGGAAAGATCATGATGTGGTTCTTCCTGCTGTCGGACGCGTTCACGTTTTCGTCGCTACTGATCTCTTATGGCGCGTTGCGTTTCAGCTCGGCAGCATGGCCGGCACCGGATATCGTTTTCAAGGCTTTTCCTTATGTGAGCGAAAACGCGCCGCTGGTATTTGTGGGCTTAATGACCTTCATCCTCATCATGAGTTCGGTTACTATGGTACTTGCCGTTGAAGCCGGTCACCGTGGTGCAAGAAAAGAAGTAGTTCGCTGGATGCTCCTGACCGTCCTCGGCGGGTTAATGTTCCTGGGTTGCCAGGCATTGGAATGGACACACCTGCACAGCGAAGGATTTTGGTGGGGAAGCGTGCCTGAGATCCATAAATTGCATGAATTCTTTCATGATCCGCAACCTTCAGACCTGGTCGCGAATACTTATGGTCACCAGTTTGCCAACTTATTCTTTACGATAACCGGTTTCCACGGATTCCACGTTTTCAGCGGGGTGGTGATCAATATTATCATTACCATCAATGTGCTGGCCGGTACTTATGACAAGCGCGGAAGTTACCTGATGGTTGAAAAAGTGGGCCTTTACTGGCACTTTGTCGACCTGGTTTGGGTGTTCGTGTTTACCTTCTTTTACTTAGTTTAAAAATTACTTGTATGTCATCAGAACCTACTACCGATACAGAGCATGCCGAAGAACATGAAGGCATGACCAAAAAAAGGATTTGGAATGTTTTTTATGTGTTGCTTGGAATAACCTGTATTGAGTTTGTTATAGCGCTTTACCTGGTACCAATTGGCATCGGCGGATGG
>DASZMQ010000009.1:0-339241 GCA_035551775.1 Mucilaginibacter sp.
CCACATTCCGGCACGACAAACAAATCACAATAGACTTTGCCTTATCTTTATACAATGTAAAGCTATTACAGGACTAAAAACAAAGTGTAAACGCTATATAGGATTATCAAAAAAAGTGTCAACTTTTTTCAGGACGACACACAGTGTACCGGGCAGGAAAAAAGCATCCAAAAGCTTATCAGGAACTGGCGTACACTAAGCCGGTTTTGGGCGATTCATACCGGCTAAATGTGGTAGAAAGTTGTAAAAACATGCAATTTCACTGACGTTTTCGTCCGGATCAGGTGATTTTGCGTGTACATGACTCGTTCGGTTAATGGACTGTATTTCAGCGATCAACGTTTTTCCTGTTCACGAAAACAGCTAAGCTTATCAAAATTTGAGGGATAGTGTAAGTCTTAAAATGCCAGTGATCAGTAGCTTTTATGTAAAAAAGTGGTCGAAAGTGGTGTGAATGTGAACGCTTGGTGTGTTGAGAATGCAGATGTGCGAATGTGCGGATGTGCAAATGGGCTTTAACGTGCGGATTTTAAAAATGGGGAATATGCCAATGAACCGGTGACAGGCATCTGCACATTTGAAATCTGCACATCTGCACATCAAAACTTTTTCTGAAATTAGCCGCCGATGAAGACTGAATTATTCGTCCCTTGCTTTATGGACCAGCTTTCGCCCGAAACCGCGTGGAACGTGGTGAAAGTGTTGCAAAAGGCGGGATGTGAGGTGAGTTATGACCCGGAGCGCACCTGCTGCGGTCAGCCGGCGTTCAACGCTGGTTTCTGGGACGATGCCAAAGAGGTAGGGATCAAATTCCTGAAAAGCTTTGCCGATGACAGCGTGATCGTGACGCCTTCTGCATCCTGTACGGGTATGGTGAAGAACTATTATAACGACCTGTTTACCAATACCACCTTGCATAACAAATGCCGTGCAGTGCAGAGCAATATCTACGAACTTTCAGACTTCCTGGTGAATATCCTGCAATTCGATTATTTCGGCGCCGAGCTGGAGGGCCGGGCTGTTTATCATGATAGCTGCAGCGCCCTGCGCGAATGCCATATTAAAGAGGAGCCAAGGCAACTCTTGTCCAAGGTTCACGGACTAGAGCTGGTGGGCCTGAAGGACAATGAGACCTGCTGCGGTTTCGGCGGTACTTTCGCGGTAAAATTCGATGGTATCTCAACCGCCATGGCGCAGCAAAAGGTGGATAATGCGCTGAATGCAGGCGCCGAATACATTATCTCCACCGATCACTCGTGCCTGCTGCACCTGCAGGGTTATATCGACAAAAACAGCCTCCCGATAACCACCATGCACCTTGCCGATGTTCTTGCAAATGGCTGGGGGAATGTATAGTTTCGCCATTTATCGCTGCAGCCTGTTACACTAAGCCCTGCTCATACGTACTTCAGGCATATATGAAATCATATTTATTTACGTTTATTAGATTATAATTAAGACTTATGAGAAAGATCCTTTTACCAATCCTTGCCTTTTCATTACTCATATTGGGCTGCAGTAAAAGCAAACCCACAACGCCCACACAGCCGCAAGCAGGCGCTGTTACCACCTATGTGGGCAATGGAACACCAGGTTTATTAAACGCATCGGGTACCGGTGCAGAGCTGAATTTGCCGGCAGACGTGGTTGTTGACGTGCAGGGAAACGTGTACATCTCGGATTACGGGAATAATGTGATACGTAAAGTCGCCCCGGGCGGCGCGGTGACCACCTACGCCGGCGATGGCAACCCCGGCTATAAGGAAGGCGCTGCTGCTTCGGCCGAATTCAATGGCCCCCTCGGCCTCGTAATGGACCAGACCGGTAACCTGTATATCGCTGATTCAAAAAACAACGTGATCAGGGAGGTCACAGTGGCCGGGCAGGTAGTTACTTATGCCGGTAACGGTACATCTGGCCTTGTGAATGGCACGGGTAATATCGTTGAATTCGCTATGCCGGAAGGGCTAGTGATTGATAAATCGAAAAATATCTACGTGGCGGATTATAATAACAATGTGATCCGAAAAATAGCCTCAGACGGAACAGTGAGCACTTTTGCCGGAACCGGTACAGCCGGATTAAATAACGGCTCGGCCTCTTCGGCAACGTTCCATGCTCCGTCAGGACTGGCGATAGATGGTTCGAACAATTTATACGTTGCGGAGTCAGTTAATAGCGACATTCGAGAAATAATACCGTCGGGCACAGTGAGCACGTTTGCGACGGGTTTATCGGGCCCGCTGCGTGTTACCGTTGATGGTTCGAGCAATTTATATGCTTCCTGCGAAGACAATACCATCCAAAAGATAGATAACACCGGGAAAGTAAGTTTGTACGCGGGCAATAGTACGCCGGGGTATAGTGATGGTTCGCTTTTGCAGTCTGAATTCAATGGCCCGGTTGGAGTAGTATCCAACTCGCAGGGCGTTGTTATCGTCGCCGACAGCCAGAACAACCGTATAAGGGTGGTAACGCCGTAGTGCTTAAATCGGTGTAATCAATAATACATCGGTGGAATCTTTATAAAAATCAGTAGGTTTGCATAGAATAAGATCAAGGTCACTTTGTACGTGACCTTTTTGCATACTTTTTTCGAGAATTAAATCATAGTTGTAGATGATCAATATTACACTCCCTGACGGTTCCGTTCGTCAGTATGACAAGGGAACCACTTCTATGCAGATCGCCATGTCGATCTCTGAAGGTTTAGCGCGAAATGTACTGGCAGCCGAAGTGAACGGCCAGGTTTGGGATGCAAGCCGGCCGATAGAGCATGATTCCACTGTCAAGCTATTGACCTGGAACGATACCAACGGCAAGGCTACTTTCTGGCATTCATCGGCCCACCTAATGGCTGAGGCACTGGAAGCTTTGTACCCCGGAACGAAGTTCGGCATAGGGCCGGCTATCGAAACCGGTTTCTATTACGATGTAGATTTTGGCGATAAGGAGTTTTCTTCGGATAATTTCAAGCAGATCGAGGACAAGATACTGGAGTTGGCGAAAGCCCGTGAAGAATATATCCGTAAGCCTGTAAGTAAGGCTGAGGCTATAGATTATTTTACCGATAAAGGCGACGAATACAAGCTCGACCTGATCAAGGATCTGCCCGATGGCTCCATTACTTTTTATACCCAGGGTAATTTTACCGACCTGTGCCGCGGGCCGCACATCCCGAATACCGGTTTCGTCAAAGCTGTAAAGCTGATGAACGTGGCCGGCGCCTATTGGCGCGGTGATGAGACCCGTAAGCAATTGACACGCATTTACGCGGTCACTTTCCCCAAGCAAAGCGAACTGACCGATTACCTGCATCTGATTGAGGAAGCCAAAAAACGCGACCACCGCAAATTGGGTAAGGAATTGGAGCTATTCGCTTTTTCAGAAAAAGTGGGTATGGGTTTACCTTTGTGGTTGCCTAAGGGTACTGCTTTGCGCGAAAGGTTGGTTGAATTTATGCGCAAGGCCCAGGTGAAAGCCGGTTATGAGCAGGTAATATCACCACATATCGGTCATAAGAATTTATATGTGACTTCTGGTCACTATGAAAAATACGGTAAGGACAGTTTCCAGCCGATACAAACACCGCAGGAAGGAGAGGAGTTCTTCCTGAAACCGATGAACTGCCCGCACCATTGCGAAATGTACAAAACTAAGCCGCGGTCATACAAAGACCTCCCGGTTCGTTATGCGGAATTCGGCACAGTTTACCGGTATGAGCAAAGTGGTGAGCTGCATGGTTTGACGCGTGTGCGCGGCTTTACACAGGATGATGCGCACCTTTTCTGCCGTCCAGACCAGGTGAAGGAGGAATTCAAAAAGGTAATCGATCTGGTGCTGTATGTATTTTCAGCCCTGGGTTTTGAGGACTATACCGCTCAAATTTCACTTCGTGACCCTGAAAATAAAGCCAAATACATCGGTACGGACGAGAATTGGGCGTTGGCTGAGCAATCCATTATCGAAGCAGCCAACGAAAAAGGTTTGAAGACCGTAGTGGAACTTGGTGAAGCCGCATTTTACGGGCCGAAGCTTGATTTTATGGTGAAGGACGCCATCGGGCGTAAATGGCAATTGGGCACCATACAGGTGGATTACAACCTGCCTGAACGCTTCGAATTGGAGTATACAGGCAGCGATAACCAGAAGCATCGCCCGGTGATGATCCATCGTGCGCCATTCGGTTCGCTGGAAAGATTTGTGGCTGTGCTGATCGAGCATTGCGCCGGCAACTTCCCGTTGTGGTTGTCGCCCGAGCAATTCACCATACTTCCCATATCTGAGAAGTATGAAGAATATGCAAAAAAACTTTCTGATATATTAAAAGATTCCGATATTTGCGGGCTAATTGATTTCAGGGATGAAAAAATTGGTCGCAAAATACGCGATGCTGAAGTCAAAAAGATCCCTTATATGCTGATTGTCGGCGAAAAGGAGGCTGCCGAAGGGCTGGTTTCCGTGCGCAAGCATGGACAGGGTGATCTGGGAAGTATGACGATAGAAGAATTTAAAAAACAGATATTAAAAGAAATTACAGTATAACTTGGCATTAAACAAACCGAATTTTAACAGAGGACCACGGCCTCCTTTTAAGAAAAAGGAAGCTGAACATAACATTAATCAGTTCATTCGTGCTCAGGAAGTTCGCCTAACCGGCGACAACGTAGAGCAGGGCATCTATAGCTTAAAGGATGCCTTAGCCATTGCTGAAGAGCAGGAACTGGATCTTGTTGAAATATCGCCTAACGCTGTGCCGCCTGTTTGTAAAGTAATAGACTATAACAAGTTTGTTTACGAGCAAAAGAAAAAGCTGAAGGAGATCAAGAGTAACGCCAGGCAAACTGTTATTAAAGAAATACGTTTCGGGCCGAATACCGATGACCATGATTTTGATTTTAAATTAAAGCATGCCATCAAGTTTTTAGAGGCGGGTGAGAAGGTGAGGGCCTACGTACACTTTAAAGGCCGTGCAATAGTTTATAAAGAGCAGGGCGAAATATTGCTGCTGCGTTTTGCACAGGCTTTGGAAGAAGTTGGAAAAGTAGAACAGTTGCCCAAACTGGAAGGAAAACGAATGTTTCTGACAGTCGCTTCAAAAGGAGCAAAAAAATAGATGTGAGATATTAGATTTGAGATAAAAAACTCAAATCTCACGTCTCAAATCTCAAATCTCAAAAAGAAATTAATTAAATAAATAGATAAACAACGGTTATGCCAAAAATGAAAACTAATTCCAGTGCTAAAAAGCGTTTCACGCTTACTGGGACTGGTAAGATCGCAAGAAAGAACGCATACAAAAGCCACATCTTGACCAAGATGTCGACTAAACGTAAGCGTAACCTTACCCACACCAGCCTTGTGTCTGATGCGGATATGGGTAACGTAAAACGTATGCTTTGTATCGGGAAGTAATTAACAGATTTTAAAACCAGGTATTCGGGTTTACAAGTTCGGTTTAAGCCGGCACCCACTACCAAAAAGACAAAAAGATGCCACGTTCAGTTAACGCAGTAGCGTCGAGAAGACGCCGGAAAAAGGTGATGAACCTAGCCAAAGGTTATTATGGTTCACGCAGCAAGGTTTACACCATTGCAAAAAACACCGTAGAAAAAGGTTTACAGTACGCTTATCGCGACCGTAAAACCAAAAAAAGAGAATTCAGGGCTTTATGGATACAGCGTATCAATGCCGGCGCACGCCAGCATGGTATCTCTTACTCGCAATTAATGGGTAAACTGGCCGCTAAAGAGATCGGGTTGAACCGTAAGGTATTAGCTGATTTAGCGATGAACCACCCCGAAGCTTTCAAGGCTATCGTTGATGCTGTAAAGTAGTGTGTTGACTGTGAGGACACAGTCAACGGGAAATATTGAAAAGACCTGCCAGATGGCGGGTCTTTTTGTTTTATATTTGGTTATGGACAACCTTAGACTCGACGGTCAATTGTCTTTAGGCATTGAAACCTATGCCAGTGGCTTGCGCCTGATGGTATTTGACCACGACGAAATTTGGGTGTGCCATAAGGTGAGGGTCAAAATCCTTAAAGATTTTATCAAGACTGATACGGGTCATTTATTTAAAGGTCGCCTGCAACTGGATAAATCAGGCGACGATATCCTCGTATCAGTAAAAAGCAACAAGGCAGGCATCATTCGAGCTGCCGACCTTGAAGAATTGATGAATGCACAGCTTGCTATAGCTTTATAACCCGCTGCCGTTGCTTACGTCGTTGTTATTGATGCCTTTCTTGTTTTTCTTCAGCTCGCCGTTCAGTTTACCGAAATTATAGTTCAGGCTTAACCTCACAGACCTATAGTAAGTTTGGTTGATATTGGTCTCTAAGAAATCAGGTCCGGTTGTTGTATTCACAATATCCCTGAATTTTGCTACCGGGTTATTCACCGACAATGCAAAATAAAGCTTTCCTTTCACGATTTCCTTATTCATGCCAATGTTTGTATTGAAATAGGCATTGCTATAACCCTGTATCGAAGTGGGCTGACTGCTGTTATATCTTATAGTTGCATTAAAACTCCAGCCTTTGTCTAATCGCAGTGTATTATTCAGTTCTTCCATCGTCATCCAGCGGTGCAGGTAAACAATACTGTTTCCGCTCATGCCGTTCAGCAAAAATCGCGTCGAATTAGTGTTGAAACCGATAGCGTAGTGATGGCTAACATTATAATTCAGGTTCCCGATCAGGTCGATCCCATCGCCTTTGCCGGTGTTTTGATAAGTTGCTGTGGTAATTTGTGTCGTCGGGTCAAAAGTGGTTACCATCAACTGGAAATTGTGTACAAAAATGTAGTCGGTTGCTAAAAATACCTGTACTTTACCCGCATTGGTATTATAGCTCAATTGCGCCTGGTTCACGGCATTGGGCTGGAGTTTAGGATTGCCGGTAACAATGAAATTCGGGTTCGATTTGTCTACATAAGGGTTCAAACGGTTAATGCCCGGTCGCTGGATACGTTGGTTGAATGATAAATTGATACCGCCGGAGCCCAATGGGTGACTGATAGCCAATGAAGGGACCACATTGAGATAATCCGGATTGATCGCCGTTCCGCTCGAAAGGTAATGCGCATCAACTGCAGTTTCCTCGGCACGTAAGCCTGTATTGATATTCCATTTTCCCAGGCTGAATTGGTACGAATTATAAATGCTGAACACATTTTGTGTATAGTAAAACTGGTCACTCAAGGAATCAACCGGGTCGTACCGGTGCGTGGTTGGGTTTAGCTGCAAATACTGATAATTACTATTATCCGATCGTAATATCGCTTTCACTCCAGCCTCGATCATTACTTTCTTAATAGGGTACACTAAATCTGTTTGGAAAGTATGCTCGGATATAGTTGAGCTATTAGGCTGCTCGTAATCGGGTGTCGGATAGTTTACAACATTAGATAATTGCAGGTTGCTAAAAGCATCGTTACGGTATCCGGCATAACGATATGAAAACGTCAGCAGCCGGTTCTTATCAGCTTTGAATCCACTCTGATAATTGATAGAAGCATCGCCGCCCTGGCCGTGGCCGTTATTATCATTGTTAATATCATAGGCCTGCAGAACGCCGACGGAGCCTGTAAGTACAGATGATTGATAGCTGCTGCCATCATTATGATAGCCGCTGTAGCTGAACTGCCCGGATAACAAATGCAGGGAATCGATCTCGTAACTTAGCTCGGTTCCCATGTAGCCATTGCGACTGTTGTTATGTTTATAGCCTTGCTGATCGAGCAGGGTAGGATCGCTGCCAAAACTCTGCTGCGTGTTGGAGAAATTGGTTTGCGAGGTGTTGTAGATCCCGGCACCGGCATAAACGTTTATCCCGAATTTGCCCTGTTTGATGGTCAAACCACCACCAGCATTAGGTCCGCCATTCGGGAATTGCTCACTCACATTCAGGTTGCCGCGGTAACCGTTATCTACATTCTTCACCGTAATAATATTAATAATTCCGCCGACACCTTCGGCGTCATATTTGGCCGGGGGATTGGTGATCACCTCGATGCGTTGAATAGAGGATGCCGGCATTGTGCGCAATACGGCTACCAGGTTATTGTCCATCATCGCGGATGGCTTGCCATTGATAAAAACCTTGAAATTGGTATTGCCTTTGAGTGAAACGTTGTCCTGCGCGTCCACGGTCACAAAAGGCAGCTTGTGCATCATGTCCAGCAGACTTTTTCCTTTACTTTCTGGGTCGGCCTGCATGTCGTAGATCACTTTTCCCGGCTTTTGCTGTATCAGCGGCCTTTCCGAAATCACCGTAACCTCTTTCAAGTTTTTGACATCGGCCTTCAGACTGATGGTGCCCAGGTTGGTATCAGTTTTCAGGCTAATGATAAGTTCTGCAGGTTTATAACCAATTGCATGAATGCTGAGTTTGTAAAATGCTTTTTGCATCCCGGAGAACTCAAATTTGCCATCAGGCCCGGTAGTGATATTTTGCTGGCCTCCATTGTTTTCGCTAAGTGTCAATGTAACTTTATCTAATAGCTTTTGGCTAAGCGAATCTGCCACAACGCCGTTTATTTTATAAGTGCTCTGTGCAAACGACGCATTTGCTATTAGTAGCGCAAATAGTATATAGAGTATATTTTTCATGGTAATCCGGTTTGAAAGCGTCAATAAAATCCCCATTAAGCCTTTTCAGTGCTTTTGTAGGGTATTGCCAGAAATGTGTCAGGGATTAAAAGCCGTTTATTGCTTTTGCTTTAAGGTGACAAAGAAATAGTAGATAAGAAAACCCGCCGCGATGAACATGAGCTCGATGCCAAAAGGTAACACCGAGTCTTCTTCATAGGAAAGATAATGATCTATAACAAGACCCAAACCACCCATGAACAGCACACAGCCCCATTTGAGTTGCTCAGTCCCGTTGTCCGTTAGCTTTTTCAGGAAATTAAGCGCATCATGATCGATGGGTCCCGAATCAATGATACGTTTCTTTAAACGGTAGTTATACCAGTTGATAATCACTGTAGCTATAACGATCACTATGATGATTAGGGTGATGAATACAAAAATATGTCCTAACATTCTTTTAAAATTAGTTAAAAATCACACAGTAGTCAGCCCCGGCTGTGTAAAGGTTGCAGATTTATTTCAATTATTTATTGCAACCTTTATTCGGTACGCGTTGACTAATCTATATATGTTTAACGAACAGGAGGTGATTACCAGGGTACTCAATGGCGACATGCGCGCTTTTGAATTGCTGGTAAAACAGTACGAAAAGCTTGTTTTCTATGTCATCCACCGCCTTGTGAAAGATCGGCATGCTGCCGAGGACATTTCCCAGGAAGTTTTTATCAAAGTTCACAAAAGCCTGGTACGCTTCAGTTTTCAATCCAAACTGTCGACCTGGATTGCAAAGATAGCCTACCTGACGGCCATTAATTATGTGCGGAAATATAACCGGGACAAAGCGTCGGAATACCCGGATGATTTGGAAAACTATCATTTTACCATCGACACTCCCGAACAATTGTTAACCAAAAGAGACACGGCAAATTATGTCGAACAACTGATCATGCAATTGCCCGAAAAATATCGTACCGTGCTGACACTATATCACCTAAACGAATTTTCAGGTCCCGAAATAGAAGAAATAACCGGCATGCCCGAAGGGACAGTGAAGAATTATCTTTTTCGCGCGCGGAAATTGCTGAAAGAAAAATTAGAAGTATATTTAAAATACGAAATGCCATGAAGGAACTGAATGATGAGGAGTTGCAGCGCCTGATCGAAGACGGATATTTTTCGTCCCGCGAACCGCTGAATGAGGATGCAAAGGCTTATAAGACATTGTTTGAGGCATTGGGCAAAGAGCCCGGGAATGGTTTGCCTTATGACTTCGCGGCGAAAGTAAGCCGGCACATCCAGGCTGAACAAAAACGCGGCAGCGAATTAAGATCGAACCTTATCGTGGCCGCTTTGTTTCTTGTTACTTTGACGGCAGCATGTTTTGCGCTTGTAGCATTCGCCCCTGATACTACTGCTACGTTGCTGAAATACAAATGGGTATTATTGTTACTTCCTGTTGCATTCATCGCGATCCAGTATTTCGATCAAAAACTGGTGAAAACAAGAATATTCAGCAACAGGTCATATAAGCCATAAAAGATAGCCGAGTGCCGCTCCCCCCAAAACAACAAAAGCACTGTTAAGCTTTTTAAAAGAGAACGAAACTGCAAAGCCGATTATCGCAATCAGGACCGTTTTCCAATCGGTTATCGACGATTTTCCCATCTCCCAGCAAATGGCCAGAATAAGTGCAATTGAGGCCATATTTACCGTATCCAGGAATACCGACATGATTTTTGATTTGCGCAATAACTTTACCAATGGATTAAGGAAGCCCACAAAAACAAATGATGGCAGGAAAATGCCGATAGTAGCCCCAAGGCCACCATAAACCCCGTTCATTTGCCATCCGATAAATGTTGCCGACGAAAACACCGGACCGGGGGTAAATTGGCCGACCGCTATCGCATCTATTAATACCTGTTTGGATAACATCCCTTTTTTCACTAATTCAGAATCCAGAAAGGCGAAAAGTACATAGCCGCTGCCGTATAAAATAGAACCGATCTTGAGGAATATCCAGAAGATACGCCAGTTTGATACGGGCAAGCGGACTTCGGTGAGTAATATCAGCGGGAATATGAAAGATAATGCTTTTGCTTTTCGTTTTGCGAGGTAAATTAGGATACCGAGCAGACCTGCTCCGAAAAGGATATAGATATCATTAATACCGAACAGCGCCAATATAACGCAGGCAACTCCGATAATGCCCAATTCGATTGTCTTGAGCGCGCTTCTACCCAGGGTGATCATCAACGAAATCACTATGCCAATAATAGCCGGCTTAATGCCGTAAATAAATGGGGCAGCCTGCGGCAGGGTGCCGTATTGCTGGTAGGCCCAGGCCAAAATGCCCGTCAGGAACATCGCCGGAAGTATAAAACAGGCACCGGCAACTAGCAGGCCGCGCCAGCCGGCACGCTCCTGGCCGCAATGCAGCGCCATTTCGGTAGAGTTTGGTCCCGGGATAAGATTGGTGGCGCCGATCAGGTCGAGAAAATGTCCGTGGCTCATCCATTGCCGTTTGCGGACGATCTCTTCCTCCATCATGGCGATATGCACTGCCGGGCCGCCAAAACCGATAAAGCCAAGCTTTAGAAATACTTTAGCGACTTCTCTGATTCGGCGTTTATCAGACATAATCAAAAAGCGCCATGAAGCCAAAATCCATATGAAGCTGCATATGACAATGGAATAGTGACAAGCCTGGGTTGTTAGCGGTAAAATCAACCTCCATTTCCTGGAAACCACCCAGCATAGCCACGTCCTTTATAATTCCGGCAGTTGGCTTGCCGGCCACCTTTGTTAACTCAAAACTATGGCGGTGCAGGTGCATAGGGTGGATATCGTCCGAGGCATTTCGCATGTGCAAGCGGTAGCGTTTTCCTTTTTCAAGATGAAACATTGGTTTCATCGCCATCATGTCAAAGGCAACTCCATTGATCGTCCATCGGTTAAAGCCATGATCTGCCGCTTGTTGTTTGGCAAAGATCATATGGATCACTTCATCCGGTTTAGCCGGGTTAATGTTATGTTGTTTACCGAAGAGGCAATAGTCCCATTTAAATGGTTTGGGGGTTGCCCATTGCGGCTTCGCTTTATTGCCTGCATACTCGACAACGATTCCCATACCGTTACCCCTGTCATCGTCTGCAAGATCGCCCATCACCCACACGCCGGGATGCTTCATTTCTACAATGGCGCATATACGTTCGGCAGTTCCTATCCATAAAACCGGCACTTCCGCAGGGTTAGGCACCGGGTTACCATCAAGGGCTATAACTTTAAAAGTATGCCCTGGTAATGCCAGGCTCCTGATCTCGGATCCGCTGCCATTGAGGATATGAAAAAGAATTCGCTCGCCATATTTGACTCGAATCGGGGCCCCATGGCCAAGCTGCTTTCCGTTAATCGTAAATGTCTTATAACCTACCTCATATCCTTTTGGCCTGCCCGGATGCGATGCTTCGGCCTTGTCTTGCATCGCTTTAAGCTCAGGTATCGCCTTGCCTGGTAAAAAGTCGGAGGCCATATCACCGCCTTTCATAAAATACGGTTCAAACTCTTTAAGAACCAGGAACTCTTCCCTGTCATACCCTGTCGGCATAACTTTGGGCTCTATGTAAACAGGGCCTACTTCACCGTTATATTGTCCCAAATTAAGGTTCGGACCGGCGACTAAATGAGTGTGATAAAAACGAAATCCGGAAGGCCCCGGTTCAAGTATTTCGCGGCGCATACCATGCGGTGGTATAAAGGGCGTGCGCTCCTCAGCCGCGCCGTCGACAGCGACCGGCAAAAACTGGCCATGCCAATGAAACTGTTCGGGAGTGTCCGTATCGTTGTAAATATCCACTATGGCGCGCTTTCCTTCCTTGAAACGCAACAAAGGCCCGGGAAACTGACCGTTGTAAGTGGTCGTTGAAATAATATGCTGCGGCCCCACTTCTACCAGGCCGGTTTTGATATGAATAGTATAATCAGCCTTTTCAGAAGAATGATCGGATACTTCATTCTCTCTAAGGTCTTTATTATCTATTAATTCTGCTGCCTTTGCCGGCAGGATACCAACAAGCGGGATAGCTATTCCGCCAATCTGAATGAATTTTCTGCGGTCCATAGGGGTAAATTATAAAGCAACCGATCAACCCCAAAATGGCCGATCTGTTCAGCTAATTTACAGCATAATGAAATTATTGTTTATCAATAACTGAACTTAAATTTTTTCAGGTCCGGCAGATACTTCTTTTCGCGCTTTAGTTCATATTGATAGATCACCTGCGCCAGGTTTTTCATGAAAGGCAGGCACACGGTTTTATATTCGTATTTGTTGTCGTTATATATTTCATTGTCATTGGACTGGACCACTGCCGATAGCATAAATTCCACTTTATTTTTAAAATCGACGATGTAAGCGTTGTCTATATCATATCCGTAAGAATCACCTATTTTATTGAATATCCTGATATGCGGATTGATTACCGCCAGGCTGTCCCCGCCATAAAACAGCCATTTGCAGTAAGCCGGGTAATAGTCTGGCGGGCTGTAGGTAGGATGATGGCTTTCTGTAGGCCACATGCTCATGTATTTATAGATGAACTTATATTGATCGTCCGTCAGGTTGAATCGCTGCTCTTTTGGAAAAGTTTCGGGGAATAACAATCGTTTCAAAACCGTTTGCTGGTCGGCGAGAGGATATATGTTATTATGCGAAAAATCGAAAGGTCCCATCACCAGCTTATCATTTTTATCCAGATAGCCTTTACCCATGATCATGTGCTCAGGGTGCATGGGGTACTCGTTAGCATCATAGAGCGCGGGCTTATGGTAAACGAGCTTTTTGCCGTCGTAAAAGTCAATCGGATTGGTGTGTTTGGTACTTTCGCCTTTATCGCCGATGGCAAGCCGTCCCACAATGCGCGTTCCGTTCAGTCCATATTTCTTTAGCTTTTGATTGATCTCTTCGCGGCCCACAAATTCATAAAGGCGGTTATATGCATCATTATCGCTTACCAGCAGTATTTTTTTAATGTAGTTCCCAATGCTCGGCAGGTTATTCCTTGATGATGAATCATGTGTTACTTTGGTTTGACCGGTAAAGGCGCTGTCCGTGATCATGGTTGATTTGGCAGTCAGTCCTTTGATGTGCAGCTCGTTCAATTTTTCCAACGAGAAGATTGCTGTTGGTAGTTTAACCGTGCTGGCGGGGTAGAAGTAGTGGTTTGCATTCAGCCGGTAGCTGTAGGAGCGAAAATACGGCACATTATTTTCATCGCGGTCTATCTGTGTATACAGTATTTGCACCTCATTATGGGTAGGGTGGTTCAAAACGTGTTCAAACAGGTCGCGATGTGATTCCAGCAGGTTTTTCAGGAAGACGGTATCGATCTCCTGCGCTGAGGCTATTATAGAAGACATTAAAAATAAGCAGGTAAGGTAAAATTTCATTGTAGAGGTAGTTGATTGAGTTAGAATAAGTTTATTGAGTTGATCAAGTTAAAGCTTTTTTAAATAAAAATAAATTCTGCGTCATCCAACTCAAACAACCATTTAACCCAATCAACTTAATCAACCAGCGTCATTTGTAATTCTAAAACTCATACCATACCTTTACTCCGCTTTTGGTTCGCGGTGTAATAACCGCGATTAAAAGGGAACCGGGTGTAAATCCCGGACTGTCCCGCAGCTGTAAGCTCCATAACCATAGCCCAATCATTGCCACTGCCCCGATAAAGGGGCGGGAAGGCCGGGCGAAAGGGGAGTAAGTCAGAAGACCTGCCTGAGCATTAATATTATTCATAGCTTTCGGGGATTGAAGCTTGAATGTGAAACCCAACATCGCGTTTCCATTCATCACTTTACTGTTTCGCTTGCTGTGGCTTTACACTTAAGCTCACAACAAAATGAAAATTAAAGCAGCACTTGGCATCTGTGCGCAATGTATTACCGGCATTGTTTGGTTGGGCCTTATTTTCATTCCGCATAACGCCTTTGCGCAAACCGATACTTCAAAAAAGCTGAAAGAAGTAAAAGTTAAAGAAAAACCTGTTCCCCAGGTTCAGACCGTTACCCCTCAGCAGCAGGTCAATGTAACCGATCTCAACCAGGAGAACGCTATCAATGTAGCTGATGCAGTTCGTGATTTTTCAGGAGTTAATATCAAGGACTACGGCGGCATCGGCGGGTTAAAGACGGTATCAGTTCGCGGCCTTGGTGCCGATCACCTCGCTGTTTTGTACGACGGAGTAGCTATAAATGACTCCGAAAACGGGCAGATCGACCTTGGAAAATACAACCTGAACGGCATCGAACAGATCATCCTGTATAATGCCCAGCCTGACAATATTCTTAGCCCGGCGCGCTCATTCGCCTCCGCAAGCGTGATCGCGATCAATCCCGTGCGCCCCCAGTTAACCCTTGCAAAGCCTTATAAAATTGTTCTGGGCGTAAATGGCGGCTCATTTGGCTTTATCAATCCATATCTGCAATGGCAGCAGCGCATCAGTGACCGATGGTCGTACGTGGTCAATGGCTATTTGGAAAATGCCAACGGGCGTTATAAATTCAAAAACCCCGAAGATGGTTCCGATACCCTGCAAACACGCACCAATGCCAATGTGAGCGATCAACGCGTAGACGGTTCACTGTACTGGGTTAGGAATGACAGCAACAAATTCAGCCTGCATATCAATTACTACAATTCAGACAGGGGTTTGCCCGCCGCCGTCGTTAATTATAACCCTTATTCAGATGAAAGGCTATGGAATCGGGATGCCTTCGTGCAGGGTAGTTACCTGCACACCTGGAATAATGGTTTGCAATTATTGCTAAACACTAAGTTTTCAAGAGAATACACCCGTTACATCGATCCGGCGTACCAGAATAACGAGGGCGGCATCGACAGCCGCTATACTCAGAGAGAGTTCTATCAGTCCATTGCGTTAGCCTATGATATTCTTTCCAACTGGAAGATTTCCTATGCCGGTGACTTCGGTATAAGCACCGTGGGAGCTGCCAGTCCAACGAATAGCATCAGCAATTATGCCTTTCCGTCGAGGTTTGTTTTCGAGGAAGTTTTGGCCAGCAAACTTGCCCTGGGCAGATGGCGCTTCGAGGGCGATTTGCTGCACTCCTATGTCAACGAATGGGTGCAAAGCGGTAAAGCCACGCCAGATCAAAATGTGCTGTCGCCAACGCTGATGGCCACTTTTCAGCCTTTTGCCAAACCGGACCTGTCGTTACGGGCATTTTACAAAGACATTTTCCGCGAACCTACTTTGGACGAGCAATATTTGTTCGCGCCGCTTGGTTCGCGAAATGTAAAGCCTGAATTCGCGAAGCAATTTGACCTTGGAATGGCCTACCGAAAAGCCTTCGATTCATTTTTAGAATATCTTACGGTTACCGTAGACGGCTATTATAACCGTGTAACCAACAAGATCGTCGACCTGCCGCAGCAAAACCCGGATATTCCGTCTGTTGTCAATATTGGTACTGCGGACATCAAAGGTATGGATGTTGGCATCAAAACACAAACCCGGCATTCCGGTGGCTGGAGAGAAGTGCTATCGGTAAATTACACTTACCAGTACGCTATCGATACAGCATTAAAGCTTCAGATACCCTACATACCCAGGAATTCGGTTGCGTTGAACGCCGGAGTCGAGTATAAGGAGTTCGGCCTTTACTATAACCAGGTGATCTCGTCGTCAAGACTTTACCTCGAAGACATCAACAGCCAGGTGAACGGTTATGCTGTCGGCGATCTTGCATTGGTTTACAAGGGCTTGATCAACAATAAAACAGTAACCCTTTCGGCTCATATCAATAACCTTTTCAACCAGGAATATTCCATCGTACGCAGCTTCCCGATGCCGGGAAGATCTTACTTATTATCATTTCAAATAAATATTTAACCAGATACATAACATGAAAAATTTCAAACAAAGCATTTTTACAGCGGCAGCGGCCTTAACATTCATCCTCTCGTCGTGCCATAAGGATAAGGTTACCCCAAAGGCGCCGGCGCCCGTTACCGACGGTTTCTATGTGCTGAACCAGGGCCTGTTCAACGATAATAACAGTACCCTGTTGTTTTACAGCTATAGCACCAAGACAGTCACCGCAGACATTTTTAATTCGGCTAACGGCAGGGGATTGGGCGATACCGGCAATGATATCGAGATCTATGGCTCGAAAATGTACATTGTTGTTAATATCTCCAGCACTTTGGAAGTTGTTGATCCAAAAACTGCCAAGTCCATCAAGCAGATCAAGCTATTCAACGGTTCAACGGCGCGTCAGCCGCGCGATGTGGCCTTTTATAAAGGCAACGCCTATGTAAGTTCTTACGATGGTACAGTAGCGGTGATCGATACAGCTACTTTAGGGGTAACAGGCTATATTACAGTGGGCCGTAACCCTGAGCAACTGGCCGTAGCTAACGGCAAATTGTACGTGGCTAACTCCGGCGGTTTGGATTATCCGAATTATGACACGACCGTTTCAGTGATCGATTTAGGTACGAATACTGTGACTAAAACGCTTACTGTAGCCGCAAATCCGCAAAATGTAGGTACGGATAACAACGGCAATGTTTATGTGCTTTCGGCAGGTAATTACAATGACGTGGGCCCGAGCCTGGCTGTGATCAACGATAATACTGATGTCGTAACGTCACAAACCAATTTTGATGGCAGCGGTATGGTGATACAGGGTACAACAGCATATTTTATTACATCAACCAATACGATCAAAGTGTTCGACCTGAAAACGATGACGGTAACGACGAATAATTTCATCACCGACGGCACCGTGATCACGACGCCTTATACTTTGGCTGTCGATGGTTCGACTGGGGAGGTTTTTGTAACTGATGCGAAAGATTATACATCCGCAGGCTCGGTTTATGCCTTTGATAAGACCGGCAAAAAGGAATATTCGATCACTGCGGGCATTAATCCCGGCAAAATTGCCTTCCTGAAGCAATAATTGCGTCAGGATTTTATTTGATTGGATTATTATTTAATTTTACCCAATAAATCAGATTATGACCACACAAAAGATAAATACACGCAACACCGTGCTGATCCTGATGATCCTTGCTGCTGCAGCGTTTCGGTTCGTAAGCTATGCTTACCCATATGTGCTAAGCAACTTTACTCCTGTAGGCGCCATAGCGCTGTTTGGCGGCGCTTATTTTACCGGCAAATGGAAAGCTTATCTGGTGCCTCTATTAACTCTGTTCCTGAGCGACGTGGTGTTAAATCGCTTGTATAGCGGTCACTGGGAAGTCTGGAACAACAGTTCGATCATGGTTTACATATGCTTTGCGGCTATCGTATTTATCGGTACGCTGATCAAAAAGGTGAATGTGCTGAACGTATTCCTGGCATCGCTTGTAGCGGTATTATTACACTGGCTTTTGACCGACCTGCCATTTGGCAACCTGTACCCGCATACATTCGCAGGTTATATGCAATCGTTGGCGGCTGCTATTCCGTTCGAGAAGAACATGCTGTTGGGCGATATTGTATTCTGCGCGATCCTGTTCGGCGGCTTTGAAATGGCCAAAAACAAATATACCGTGCTGCGTAGCAGGCAGGAACTGGCTTTGTAAGATCAAAATATTGATATCGAAAAGCGATCTTAGGGTCGCTTTTTTTGTTTCATAACATTCGTAGAGACGCATAATTATGCGTCTCTACACGGGTTATTAATTATGAAAAAGATCGTCGTACTAACCGGAGCCGGTATTAGCGCTGAAAGTGGCCTGAAAACCTTCAGGGACAGCGATGGCCTGTGGGAAGGTTATGATATTGAAGAAGTCGCCACACCCGAGGCTTGGAGCCGCAACCCTGCATTGGTCCAGGAATTTTACAATATGCGCCGGAAATCAGTGCTCGAAGCGCAACCCAATACGGCGCATTATGCTTTAGCGGAACTGGAAAAGAAGTACGATGTTACCGTCATTACTCAAAATATCGACGACCTGCACGAACGCGGGGGCTCGACCAGGGTTTTTCACCTGCATGGGATCATTACGCGCTCTCAATCGAGCTTAAGTCCCAACCTGACCTATCCGATTGATGGCTGGGAGCTAAAAATGGGTGACTTCTGCGAATTAGGTTCACAATTGCGTGCGCACGTGGTTTGGTTCGGCGAGCCGGTGCCCATGATAGAAGAAGCGGCAAGGGTGTGCAGGTCGGCGGATATTTTTATTCTTGTCGGTTCTTCGCTTGCGGTATACCCAGCCGCCGGTTTAGTGCACTATGTGCCTTATGAGGTGCCGAAATACATTATCGACCCCAAAATACCTTACATTTCGTCGAGTGATTTTATTAGAATCGAAGCGAAAGCAACCGTGGGCGTACGGCAGGTGGTCGATCTATTGTTGTCTGAACACGATTGACAAGATTAAGAGGATAAATATATTGCTAATTAACCCAACGGGAATCGTGTGTATCAATTAAATCTCTAAAAATCGTGTTCAAATAATTATGAAAAACTGCATCTTCAACTGGAGCGGAGGCAAAGACAGCGCATTGGCGCTCTATCATTGTCTTAAAGACCCCGATTTGGACATCAAATACCTCGTCACCACGATCAATAATGCCGCCGACCGTATTTCGATGCATGGCGTGCGGGTTGAATTGCTGGAAAGGCAGGCTGAAAGCATTGGTATTCCGCTATACCAGGTCCGCTTGCCGGAAATGCCCGGTATGACAGAGTATGATGCTATGATGCGAAAAACGCTGGAGCATTTTCGAGAGGAGGGGATAACGCATGCCATCTTCGGCGATATATTTTTGGAAGACCTGAAGCATTACCGCGACGCCCGCCTGGCAGAGGTCGGCATGACGGGCATTTTCCCTCTGTGGAAGCGAAACACGACCGAGATTATCAATGAGTTTTTTGATCTCGGATTTGAAACAATCATCGCCTGTACGCAGGAACGCCTGGAACGAATTGTAGGGAAGGAGATCACACCGGAACTAATCATGTCGCTGCCGGAAGATGTAGACGTTTGCGGCGAGAACGGCGAGTTCCACACTTTTGCTTTCAAAGGACCTATCTTAAAAAAAGAGATTGCTTACCGGTTAGGGGAGAAAGTTTTCAAACAGTACGCCGCACCGAAGGATAAGTATGATACCTGCTTCTCGTCTTTCCCTCAAAAGCCCGCGGGATTCTGGTATTGCGACCTGCTTGCACAATAATCAAACTTTCTTCAGATTTCGCCCGACTTGGTAAAAATTTGGCATTTTTGGTAACAAAATAAAATTTTGTCTATACATATAAATAATTGTTAATGAATAAATTAAACCGTTTTATGAAAACTAATTGTTTAATAAAAGGACATATATTGATCTGTTTTGTAAAAAAAATACCAAATATAATTTGCTTCTGGCAAATAACTTATTGTAAATAAGATGCTTAAGTGATTTTCAGCTTTAGTAATTGTACCGGTAGTAGGTCTCTTTATAATCCTTGCGCATTTCGGTGAAACGTGTGCCGACGGTCTTCAAAAATTCTTCATCGAGCAATTCGAACACGCTGTTCACACCGTCGGTGAGGTCCATTTCGGATATCTTATAGGTTTGCTCCAGTGTGCCCTGCTCTATCTTCACAATGTACTTTTGGTTCATGAACAGGATGGATATTTTGAAATCGGGGTGCGGCAGTTCGGCGATGATCCTCATAAGCCACGAAAATATGAGATTTAGGTTATTTAATTTCTACATCAGCTTATTTACTTTTGTCCCATGGCCGAAGATCTAACCATCATCCGTTTAACCAATAAAAAGGAACAATATCTTTCGCTGATACCTCAGATCGAGGCCTTGCTTGACGGCGAAACCGACGTGGTAGCAAACCTCGCCAATATTTGTGCTGCCCTGAAAGAGCAATTCGGGTGGTTTTGGGTAGGATTTTACGTGGTGAAGAATGGTGAGCTTGTCCTGGGCCCGTTCCAGGGGCCGGTGGCTTGCACGCGTATTGCAAAAGGTAAGGGTGTGTGCGGCGCGGCCTGGGAGCAATGTAAAACGCTGATCGTGCCGGATGTTGAGGCCTTTCCCGGCCACATAGCGTGCAGCTCAGTTTCACGCTCAGAGATAGTGATACCGATATTTCGTAATGGCCTGGTTGCCGGAGTACTCGATGTCGACAGCGAGCACCTGGATCATTTTGACTATACCGATTCGATCTATCTTGACCAGATCGTGAAATTGATCCGCTTCTGATGCAGAGGGTTATCCTTATTCCCGGTCTTGGCGCTGATTACCGCGTTTTTCAAAACATCGATCTTTCTGGTTACGAGGTGATCAACATCATCTGGCTTGAGCCGGAAAAAGCGGATACACTGACCTCCTACGCCCAAAATCTTATAGATCATTATCATATCCGATCGGCAGATATCCTTATCGGTAATTCGCTTGGAGGAATGTTGTCTATCGAGATCGCGAAGAAAATACATCCCAGGAAAACCGTTCTTATTTCAAGCATTAAGACTGTTCATGAGGCGCCAGCCAGTCACAGGTGGTACAGGCGTATCCCGCTTTATAAACTTCTGCCGTCCCGGCTTTATACCTCCACAGGCTTCCTCGTACGGTTTGCCATGGGGAAAGTATCTAAAAAACATCATGCTCTTTTCATCGATATGTTAAAGAAAACATCCCCGTCATTTGCCAGGTGGGCAATAGGCGCTATTTTGCACTGGAATAACGAAATTATCCCCGAACACGTGTACCACATTCATGGGAATAAAGACCGGATATTCCCTTACAAACGCGTTAAAGATGCAACTATCATTAAAGGCGGCACGCACCTGATGGTAATGAATAAACCTAAAGAACTAAACAATTGGCTGAAAAACATATTAACCGCTTGAAACTACCCCCATCATTTTACCTCGGCTCCGACGTGGTTGCTGTCAGTAAGGCGCTGCTGGGGAAGTATTTATTTACTTCAATTAATAGTGAAGTTACAGGAGGTTTTATTGTTGAAACAGAGGCATATAACGGAGTAGTCGACCGCGCTTCTCATGCTTATGGCAATCGTCGCACCAAGCGTACTGAAGTAATGTTTGGCGAAGGCGGCGTAGCTTATATTTACTTGTGTTATGGTATTCACGAAATGCTGAACATCGTTACATCTACCGACGGCCATGCTCAGGCGATCCTGGTACGTGCTATCGAACCTACAGCAGGAATTGACATTATGTTAGCCCGAAAGAATATGGAAGTTCTTAAACCGAACATCACAGCAGGCCCCGGCTCAGTTGCGAAGGCCTTGGGGATAAACCGGCGTTTGAACGGCATTAGCCTGCAAAGTGATGAACTTTGGATAGAGGACAAAGGCTTGAGCTTTACGGATGATCAAATCGCTGCGGTGCCCCGCATTGGCGTGGCTTATGCCGGCCAGGATGCTTTACTGCCGTATCGTTTTTATGTGAAGGGTAATCCGTTTGTAAGCAAACCGAATAAATAATGATTTTCGTAGAGACGCCATGCATGGCGTCTCTGCAATTTGTAATATTGACCTATGGAATTTGAAGACAGTATCTTTTTCGCCAATTATCTCGACGCGGCTGACGAATTGAAGGATTTCAGGAAACGGTTCCTTTTTCCGCAGCATAATGGGGAAGACGCGATCTACCTCTGCGGAAATTCGCTTGGCTTGCAGCCAAAAACCGTAAGGGAAACTATCAATGGACAACTGCTCAATTGGCAGGAGCATGGTGTTGAGGGCTGGTTCCACCCGGAAGCCAAATGGCTGGAATATCACTTGCAGCTGAAAAACCCGTTATCAAAAATCTTGGGCGCTAAAAATGAAGAGATCACAGTAATGAATTCACTTACAGTAAATCTTCATTTAATGCTGGTAAGTTTCTATAAACCAGACAAGAAAAAATATAAAATTATAATGGAAGGAGGGGCTTTTCCTTCTGATCAATACGCGATCGAGAGCCAGGTCAAGTTTCATGGTTTCGATCCAAAAGAAGCAGTAATTGAAGTATTTCCCCGGGATTGTGAGTACACTTTACGGACCGAAGACATTGTCGCTACCATCGAAAAGCACGCGGACGAACTGGCGCTCGTTATATTCAGCGGGCTCAATTATTACACCGGCCAGGTGTTCGATATGCAGGCGATTACCAAAGCAGCGCACAAAGCCGGGGCTTTCGCGGGGTTCGACCTCGCGCATGCTATTGGTAACGTTCAATTGCAGTTACACGATTGGGACGCCGATTTCGCGGTTTGGTGCTCTTACAAATACCTCAATTCAGGTCCGGGCGGCATAAGCGGGATATATGTGCATGAGCGGCATTTTGACAACCAGGAATTGAAACGTTTCACCGGCTGGTGGGGCTACGGTGTAGGCAAACGCTTTTTAATGACTTCCGAATTTGTCCCTGCGACGGGCGCCGAAGGCTGGCAGGTGAGCACCAGCCCGATATTGCTGATGGCCGTTCATAAAGCTGCGCTTGATATTTTTGAAGAAGTTGGCGGCCTCGAAAAATTACGGAGGAAGGCCGTTCTGCTTACTGGCTATCTCGAATATTGGCTGAAGCACCTGAATCAAAAATACGGCGAGGAATTGTTTAAGATAATAACCCCTGCCAATCCTGAATGGCGCGGCAGCCAGCTATCCGTTATCTGCAAACGCAATGGCAAAGCAATGTTCGATCACCTGTCGAAAAACGGTGTTATCAGCGATTGGCGCGAACCGGACGTGATACGCTTGAGCCCAGTACCGCTCTATAACTCATTTAAAGACGTTTACAGCGCTGCAAAGCGTTTGGACGAAGCTCTGATAACCTTGGGATAAAACAATGCTTAAAATCGCTTACGATCCCATTTACGCCCATCCATTGCCGGAGGGTCACCGGTTTCCTATGCTGAAGTATGAATTGATCCCGGGTCAATTGCTGCATGAAGGGGTGATCGGCCACGAAAATTTGTTTTCACCAGAGCCTTTAGAAGAAGAGATCATCTTATGGACGCATGATAAAAATTATTGGGAGCAATTGCGTGATCTGACATTGCCGGCAAAGGAGGCAAGGCGTATAGGTTTCCCATTATCGGCCCGCCTGATCGAGCGCGAAACCAGGATAGCAAAAGGAACGATTGATGGATGTCATTATGCTTTGGATTACGGGATTGCATTCAATGTGGCCGGCGGAACGCATCATGCCGGAACCAATTGGGGCGAAGGCTTTTGTCTTTTGAACGATCAGGCTATTGCAGCTAATTACCTGTTGAATAAAAAGTTAGTAGAATCTATCTTAATAATTGATTTAGATGTTCACCAGGGTAATGGAACGGCACAGATATTCGAAAATGAACCTCGGATTTTTACTTTTTCGATGCATGGGGCCAATAATTTTCCCTATCGCAAAGAACGATCAGATCTGGATATTCCGCTTCCTGATGGAACAGCTGATAAAGAATACCTTGATATCCTGCACAGCATGTTACCGGGTTTGATCGACCGGCAAAAGCCTGATTTCATTTTTTATCTATCGGGTGTCGATGTGCTTAAAACCGACAAACTCGGCAAACTTGCACTCAGCATCGAAGCTTGCCGCGAACGGGACCAGTTTGTGCTTGAACAATGCAAAATCAATAAAATTCCTGTACAAGTGAGTATGGGAGGAGGTTATTCAGCCAATATAAAGGACATTGTTGATGCGCATTGCAACACCTACAGGCTGGCTCAGAATCTATATTTTTAGATTTGACAACATTTTAAAAGTTGTCAAATCTTTTGCGTCAATCCTGTGCGATGATCACCTTAGGCGTGAATTTCAATTTCCGGCTGATGAACTGAAAGCGCACGAACAATAGGAGCGATGAGGTGAGCAGTCCCATAACCAGGCCGTACCACACACCAGTTACACCCATTTTAAATTGAATTCCCAGCAAATAGCCCACCGGCAAACCGACGATCCAGTAGGCAATAAGGGTGAAAATGGTCGGTACGTTCACATCGCCCATGCCACGGAGAATGCCCAGCCCGACAACCTGCGTCCCGTCGAATAACTGGAAAAAAGCTGCAATGATAAGTAATTGTGCTGCAATATCTATTACGCGCCTATCTGAAGTATATATCCATGGTAGAAGATGATTCCCAAACGTAAATAGCAGCGCAGCCATCGACATAAAAACGATCACGATATGGTAATTGGATATGGCGGAAAGCCGCAAATCGCGGTGCTGTTTGGCGCCGAAGAAATTGCCCGACTTAATCGCAGCGGCAGCAGCTATGCCGCTTGCCGCCATATAAGTGATCGCCGCCAAATTGATAGCCACCTGGTGTGCTGCCTGTGCGATTGGGCTTATCGTGCCGATCAGTATCGCCGCTCCGCTGAAGGCGCTGATCTCAAAAACATATTGCAAGGCTACCGGCGTACCTATTTTTAGTATGGATGCGCATCTGAGCCGGTCGATATTCTTTATTGCAAAATGCTTTAAATAACTTTTAAAGTTCTTAGACCTGAAAACGTAAAGGCCCATCACTACGGCCATACTACAACGATCTATGAGCGTGCTGTAACCCACACCGACAATGCCCATAGGTCTTATGCCAAAAAATCCCTTAACGAAAATGATACCCAGTACGACATTCAGTATATTACCAACTATTGAAACCACCATTGCCTGGCGGGTAAAGCCCAGGCCCTCGGCAAATTGCTTGAAGGTATTGAATATCAATAATGGAACAAGCGATATACCCATCAAAAACAGGTAAGGTTTGGCCTGTTTTACGACCTCCTTCGCCTGCCCTAAATGGTCGATCACGAGCATCGTTCCAAAACTGACGAACACAAATAGGGCCACGCCGGTAATGCTATTGATAAGCAGGCTATTTGATAATAAGCGGCCGCATTCGTTGTGGTCATTTCGGCCATTGCTTTGAGCGATCAGCGGAGTAATGCCATACGATACACCCAAACCGATAACCATGCCAATAACAAAGATACTGTTGACCAATGATACGGCTGCTAACGCAATAGTGCCAACAAAATGTCCGACGATAATGCTGTCGGCCATTTGTACCAACGTATGACCTACCTGCGAAAACATCACAGGAATAGCCAGTAGCAAGCTGTCAGCGTAATAGGGTTTGTATTTTTGGTAAAGCTTCTTCATGAAGTCTTAGTTCGTTGAGCCGTAAGTTCAGTACTTTCGGCTTTGAACTTATGACTTCCGGCTTATTTAAGCGGCTGTGTAATATTCTTCTTTTTCGGTAGTGTGCACCCGGATCACCCCGGACAATACCATGTTCACGATGATGCGTTGGGCATTACGCCGGCTTAGTTTTTGTAACCGGCAGTATTCCGGCACACTGATACGCTCTTTTTCCTGCAGGTATTCCAGCAGTGCTTTTTCCTTCGCTGAGTATTCTATCAATACTCCGGCCTTGTCAGCAGAATGTTTAAGCACATCCACTACGATCTTGCTTGCCAGTACGCTTTTATCTTTTACCCGCACATAAGCCCACCATTTACCGTCTTCAGCCAGCGCATAATGTGGTTTGGTATCGCTATCAGGAATGTCTACCACTACCACTACTTTATCTTCTATATAAACCTCCTCGAAAACGGGTTCCAATGCCGGTTTGATAAACATCTGTGCCGCACGGGTGATCATGTAACGTTCCTCGTCTTCCGATTTCACACCTTTGATACTACCGTCATCACACACGCCGATCAGTAATCTGCCGCCCTTGTTATTGGCAAAAGCAGTCATAGTGCGCGCAATTTTCTCGCAACTGGTGATGGTTTTCTTGAAATCGAGCGTTACGCCTTCACCGTCAAATATCATTTTTTTAATGTTCGCCGCTTTCATCTCACTGTTGTTTGTAAGGTTTATAGATCTCCATCCATCTCTCGGGTTTGCTCAGGGGCACAAAACCGAATTGTTCGTAAAGCCCGTGCGCATCTACCGTGGCCAGCGACCATCGTCTCAATCCCTGCAGATCAGGGTACTGAATGATAGTCTGTATAAGCCATTTGGACAATCCCAAACGCCGATGCTCTTCCAGTATGAACACATCGCAAAGATAGGCAAAAGTAGCCTTGTCCGTCACCACGCGGGCGAAACCGGCGAACTGATTTTGCTTCAGGATGACAAAACACATTGAGTTTTCGATGGCCGTTTTCAGCCTTTCAGCAGTAATACCTTTTGCCCAGTATGATTCGTGCTCCAGGTAATGGTAAACTTTGTCAAAATCGATCAGAATTTTATCATTCGTTATTGAATAGCCTTTTTCAAGGAACGCTCTGTCATTCATTACGGTTTTTGTCATATAGTCACTGCGGCTTTGGTTTCTGAAGGCTCAAGATTCCGGATATAAATTTCGCATTGTATCGTAACGCACAATTCTCCACCCTTATCGTACATTTCAATAGGATGGTTCTTTATGTATTTCTCACCTTTGTTCAAAGTTTGCTCTACATCTTCAATTACAGCATCGTCAAGCGTAACAGTAAAATATAGATCTTTCCTCCCCGGCAGAAGGTACTCTATATGTGCCGATTTTACCCAAACGCGTACTTTATAACCCTTATGCGTCAATACCTGGTGAAATAGCAGGGGATAAAATGGGTCCGCCGCTGCGAAAATGGTCCCGCCGAAGATGGAATTGTTATAATTATTGTTGATGAGGCTTTTGTTGATCTTGACCTTTACGCCACGAAAATCCTTCTCGAATTTGATGACCCATATGCGCTGAAAAAACAGGGGCGGGTACACCCGCATGGCCCATTTCAGTACATTTTCCGAGACCCGCATGATGGCCCAATATCTGAAAATTTGCAAAAAAAGCAATTCACATGGGTCGAAAAGTAATTAACAAAATATTTTGATGTGCAGATATGCAAATGTGCGAATGAACCGATGGGTTACCAGACTAATTTATAGCCAACGCCACGAATATTGATAATTTGCACATTGGGATCCGCTTGCAGGTGGCGGCGGAGTTTGGTAATGAAAACGTCGAGGCTGCGGGCATTAAAGAAATTGTCGTCGCCCCAGATGTTTTTCAAGATGGTTTGGCGGTGAATGGTCTCATGTTCATTCTGGCAAAGCAATCTCAAAATCTCGCTTTCGCGTGCTGTCAAAGGCCAACTGGTAATCCCTTGCTGAATAATATTTTTTGCCGGGTTGAAGGTAATACTGCCAATAGTAAAGTTTTCGTTTTTGTTACCCTTTGGCTTACCCAGCAGCCTGTTATGGCTCAATAATACTTTAATTCTAACGATCAGTTCTTCAACACTAAATGGTTTCTTAAGATAATCGTTTGCTCCCGACTCGAATCCTGCCACAACATCTTTGGGTTGCGACCGGGCGGTTAAAAAAATGATAGGTGTGGTTTGGTCCCTTTCGCGGATCTTACGGGCGACTTCAAAGCCGTCCATTTTCGGCATCATTACATCGAGCGCAAGGATATCGGGTTTGGATTCGCGGTATTTTTGCAAAGCCTGTTCGCCGTCAAAGCATAGAGTCACCTCGAAGCCCTGGTCCTCCAGGCTTTCGCGGACAATATGCGCCAGTGCTACTTCGTCTTCAGCCAATAATACCCTTGTTTTATTCATGCACTAAGCGGCATAGAAATTATAAACTCACTGCCGGCGTTAATTTCGCTTTTTACAGCGACAGTCCCGCCATGCGCTTCAACGATATATTTTACGTAGCTTAAACCCAACCCCGTGCCTTTAACGTTGTGCACATTACCCGTCGGGATGCGGTGGAACTTATCGAAGATCAAGGTTTGCTGCGCCTTTGGAATTCCCGGACCGTTGTCCTTAACGCTGAAAATGGCTTCGTTGCCTGCTTTTATACATCTGACGTCTATTTGAGGCTGCTTGCCCGAATATTTGATCGCGTTATCGACCAGGTTAACCAGTATATTCCTGAAATGCAACTTATCGGCGATTATAGTTGTTAAGCCGTTATTCTGATAATTGATAGCGATCTTTTTATCAGTTTTCAATTGCTCGGATGCGATCACATCTTCTATTAGCTCGTCCACGTTGATATTCTCTTTTACCAGGTTTATCTTTTCGTTCTCAAACGCAGAAATGTTGAGCACTTTGGTCACCAACTCATTCAGTCTTGACAATTCACTTCTTGAGGTTTGCAGGTAGCGCCGCGTTTTCTCCGGATCATTCAACGCATTGAATTTTTGAAGGCCCTCGATGGCGACGGTAAGCGTTGCGATGGGTGTTTTTAGCTCATGCGTCATATTATTGATAAAATCATCTTTCAGCTCGGCAAGCTTTCTTTGCTTTTGGATCGTCTTGATCAGATAATTGAACCCCGTGACGGCGGAAATAATAAGCAGAACTGACAAGATTAGCACGAGCGTCATGCTCCTCATAATGGCATATTGCGGGCGGCTGAAAACCGCTTTCGCAAAAAATTCAGGCCCGATGATACCGAAAACCTTAAAGCCATGATATTTATAACTGTATTCGTTTGTTTCGCTATGATGCGCGCTGATGACGTGTGTTGTGTCTTGTTTGGTGGCGAACTTTAAATTCAATGGAGAATGGATATCCATTTTATGCAATTCACGGTTTAGATAGTTAAGCAGGTTCAAACTATCCGCTTGCCGAAAATTTGGCGGAAAGCCAACGATAGCATTATCCATGCCGCTATCAAGCTTCAGCATCACATCCTCCGGCACAAAAATGTGTGTATTGTTATAGGCTTTAAATTTTTCAAATTGTTTTGGATATGCCTCTTCGTCCTGATTGCCAAGGAATATTGAATAATAATGGAAAAGAGAAGGGACGTAAAATGACATTTCAGTCAACACCTGTGGCACAGTGGGGTGTGGCCCTACCATCTTCGCATAATAATTATAAACCAGGTTAGTGGTTCTAAATGGTGTGCCTTCACCCCAAATCCCGGCGGACATATATATCGACAATTGTTTGTGTACCGTATCGGCCTCGTGTAAGGTGTCGATCCTGATCTTAACGCCAGGATCCGAAAGCCGTCTTACCAAAACCACGCGTATCGAATCAAAATAATCCTTCTTGCAATCGTCCATAGCTTTTTGCATGGCCAAATCGATATTGGAATCAAAGTTTTTCTTGTTCACTTTATAGGCATTCACACACCAGTATACCTGGAACATCACGATGCCTATAAGCGAAAGCATAACTAAAAAGAAGATAAGGTTTAGATTTTTTTTCATTGCCTGGTGATTTTGTGTGAAGATATGCCGGGGATTTTAAAATGAGCCGATCTGTTAACATTCGTTAACATAAAATAATTGATGTTAAGCTATGCCGATATGTTTCAGCCAATTCACAGCACAATTTCTATATTTGACAAATGAACCATCTCGTAGCACCGTCCATCCTGGCATCTGATTTTGGTAATCTTCAGCGTGACATCGAATTGCTGAACAGGAGCGAAGCCGACTGGATCCACTTTGATGTGATGGATGGAATGTTCGTGCCGAATATTTCGTTTGGGTTCCCATTGCTGGATGTGGTGAAGAAAAATGCCAAAAAGCCCATCGATGTTCACCTAATGATCGTTGATCCGGACCGGTACATCGAACAATTTGCTAAAGGCGGAGCAAGCAACATTACAGTGCATTATGAGGCATGCACCCACCTGAACCGCACAGTAACAGAGATCAAAGCGCTTGGCTGCAGGGCAGGGGTGGCCCTCAATCCGCATACACCGGTAGAGTTTCTTGAAGATATTTTAGAATACATTGACCTGGTGCTCATCATGTCTGTAAATCCTGGTTTCGGCGGACAGAAGTTTATCCCAAATACTTATAAGAAGATAAAGGCGCTCAAAGCAATGAGCGCCGAACTCAATCCCAACTTGTATATCGAAATTGACGGCGGTGTTGATGAAAGCAATGCAAAAAGCCTGCTCGTCGCCGGTGCGAATGTTCTGGTGGCGGGTAATTCCGTATTTTCCGCTCCCGATCAAATGGCTGCCATCCGGAACCTTAAAATAGCCGGGTAATTTTTGTCAGCCCAATATCATTATTCCCCTTCTTGTAAACTATTGTTAATAAAATAGCCTTTTGTGATTAAAAATTCGCAAATAATCTGTTGAAACGTTAACAATTTGGCTAACTTAGCGCCAACCAAATATAAAGTTGTCAATAGGCAAAATTTACATCAAACATAAAATTATGAAACACAATTTCGGTGCCGGACCAGGCATTTTACCGCATGAAGTATTAAAGCAAGCCGCTGAAGGGGTTATGAATTTGAACGGGACAGGTTTGTCCATCCTCGAAATATCGCACCGCTCGGCTGAATTTGAAGCTGTACTTGATGAGGCAGTTGCACTGGTAAAAGAACTCCTGGGCGTTCCCGAAGGCTATTCCGTACTGTTCCTGCAGGGCGGCGCCAGCACCGAATTTGCGCTGGTGCCGTACAACCTGCTGCCCGAAGGCGGAAAGGCTGCTTACGTTGAAACAGGCGTTTGGGCAAACAAGGCTTTGAAGGAAGCGAAATTCTTCGGCCAGGTTGAGGTGGTGGCTACTTCTAAAGAAAGCAACTTCAACTATATCCCAAAGAATTTTACTATTCCGAAGGACGCTGCTTATATACACATTACTTCTAATAATACTATTTATGGTACACAGATGCAGTCGTTTTTTAAATCGCCGGTACCGGTGGTTTGTGATATGTCATCGGATATTTTCAGCCGTGTTTTTGATGTTGCTGATTTTAGCCTGATCTATGCCGGGGCACAAAAGAATATGGGTCCGGCGGGTGTAACCATGGTGATCGTCAAAGACAAGATTTTAGGCAAAACCGGCCGCCAGATACCATCGATGTTCAATTACCAGGTGCAGATCGATGGCGGCTCGATGTACAACACGCCTCCGTGCTTTGCCATTTATGTATCTATGCTCACGCTGCGCTGGCTGAAAGCCAAAGGCGGCGTACCGGGCATCGAACAGGAAAATATCGCCAAAGCAAAAGCGCTATACACCGAGATCGACCGCAACCCGCTATTCAAAGGCGTTTGCGCGGTCGAGGATCGTTCACACATGAATGTTTGCTTCGTGGTCGAAAACCCGGAACACGAAAAACCGTTCCTGAAGTATTGTGAAGAAAAAGACATAGTGGGGATTAAGGGCCACCGAAGCGTAGGTGGTTTCAGGGCGTCAATTTATAATGCACTGCCCATTACCAGCGTACATGTGCTGATCGACGCAATGCAGGAATTCCAGGAGAAGAATAAATAATTAGTTATTAGTTATCAGTTAACCAGTTATCGGGATAGGATGCGGTTAACTGATACCTGATAACAAGTAACTGATAATAACATAACAATGATCAAGATATTAGCTAACGACGGTATCGATCCTATAGGCAAGAAAATGCTGGAAGATGCCGGTTTTACGGTTGACACGAACAACATACCGCAGGACGAACTGCCTGTGAAATTACAGCAATACGATGCCATTACCGTGCGCAGCGCCACCAAGGTGCGCAAAGCGCTGATCGACGCTTGCCCGAACTTGAAGCTGATCGGTCGAGGCGGCGTGGGTATGGATAACATCGACGTAGATTATGCCAAAGAGAAAGGTATTAGTGTTTATAATACGCCGGCCTCGTCATCCTTATCCGTTGCCGAACTGGTTTTCGCAAGCTTATTTGGCTGCGTACGCTTTTTGCCCGACAGTAACCGGAAAATGCCGGTTGAAGGCAATTCGAAATTCAATGATTTGAAAAAGGCTTATGCCAAAGGTGTTGAATTGCGCGGCAAGACTTTAGGTATTGTGGGCTTTGGCCGTATCGGGCATGAAGTGGCAAAGATCGCAATTGGCGTGGGTATGGATGTGATCGCTTATGACCTGTATGCGTTCAATCCCGAGCTGGAATTGATTTTAGGCGGAGGCATTAAGGTGAAAGCTTCTGTGAAGCCGGTGTCCCTGGAAGAAGTGATTACTACTGCTGATTTCATCACGCTGCATACGCCGTTCATCGATAAAGCCCTGCTGGGCAGGGAAGAACTTGCCAAGACCAAAAAAGGGGTAGGGTTGGTGAATATTTCCCGCGGCGGTTTGATCGACGAGCTGGCTTTGGTTGAGGCGCTGAACAGCGGCCAGGTTTCTTTCGCAGCCCTGGATGTATTTGATAACGAACCAATGCCACGCGAAGAAATACTGAAGCATCCGAAAATTTCGCTAACACCGCACATCGGCGCTGCTACCAACGAAGCGCAGGAAAGGATAGGGGTTGAGCTGGCGAGTTTGATAATTGAGCACTTTAAGAAGTAGAAATTGCAAATCATGGAATAAATATTATATTGTTTACCTCGAACAATACCTAGACTATATTTAGTACATGATAAAAATATTAAGCAAAACAGCTACTCTTTACAGAGCCGTGTGCGATGCAGAATTAGATGACATTAATAATAATGGCTTGAGATGTGATCCTAACGGTGATGGATATCAGACCTGTAAATTGTTCGCTTTAAATATAGAAGCAGCCGCCAAATTTGGCAAAAGCAATTTCGAATTAGATTCATTGTGCAACACCATAATTGAAGTTAAACTTTCAGGAGAGCTGTACCAGCAATCAGAAAAACTTCAGGCAGATGGAATGGATGTTGTATCAATTGAAGAAAATTATTTAATTTTGTTAAAAGCAAGGCCTTTGAATTGCAGTCCAATCGTATAACGATATGATTAATGTTAGAGCAATAATAAAACTGTATAAAGGTGATACTTACAGAAAGACCCCATTCCACAATGGATACAGGCCTTTATTTAAGTTTATTAATGATATGAATAAATCAGGTAAGATAACTCTTCTTAATAGAGACACGTTCAGCCCCGGCGACGAAGGAGAAGTAAAAATTACCTTTATAGATAATAATTATTTAGGTTCTGATTTTGGCCGCGGAAAGAAATTTACTTTTGGTGAAGGTGCTCATATTTTAGGCGAAGGCAAGGTTTTGGAAATTATTAATTAAAAAGATTATAAAAAGTAAATCACTTCCTTCTCCGGAATCGTCACCGTATACCTTTCTTCTTCCAACCCTTCCGCTAACGCCTGCATACTGGCATCCTCGCCATGCACCAGGAAGATATTCTTCAGTTTGTTCTTATCCTGCTGCCGGGCGATGTTCATCAGGTCATCGTGATCGCCATGAGCGCTTAGAACGTCGGTTTGCTTGATGGTGGCATAAACTGATAATTCCCTGTCCTTGATATAAACAACCGGGTCGCCGCGCAACAGGCGATGGCCCAGGGTGCCTTTGGCGCAATAGCCAATGAACAAGATGGTACAATAATAATTCTGGATATTATTGTACAAATGATCCTGTATGCGGCCGCCTTCGAGCATACCAGCCGAAGATATGATGATACAAGGCTCGAAGTAATCAGACACTTGCCGGATGTCCTGAAGATTTTGGGTGTAAGACAGATTATCGAATTCAAATTCGTCGCCTTTGGTTTGATAAAATTCACGGGCTTCTTCATTCACCAGGCTGTGGTGCTTGCGAAATATTTCCGTTGCTGCAACAGCCATCGGGCTATCAACAAAAACCTTTACCGGAGGCAATAATCCCTGGCTGAAAATTTTATTCAGTGAATAAACTAAAGATTGGGTGCGGCCAATGCTGAACGCGGGTATAATTAATCGGCCCTGTTCCTTGATACAAGCCTTTTCAATGGTCTCGACTAGCGCCTGTTCAACGGTTTTGTCTTTGGTGTGATAGCGGCCGCCGTAGGTTGATTCGCAAACTAAGTAATCCACTGGTGGCAATTCCTGTGGATCATTTAGTACCGGGTAGCTTTTTCTGCCGACGTCGCCGGTAAAGGCAATAGTTTTCTCTTCGCCATGGTCGTTAATTTTCAAAACCGCAGCTGCGGCGCCTAATAAGTGCCCGATTGGCACAAAGATCAGTTCAATATCGCCATTGATGCGGAACGCCCGGTTGAAACCAATGGTTACAAAACGCTCAACCGTATCCATGACGTGCTTTTGCAGGTAAAGCGGCTGCTGCTGGTCAAAATTACCGCGGCGTTTACGGTTGTGTTTGCCCTTTTTCTGTGACTTGCTCAGGAAAATGCGGACGGAATCCAGTAATAATAACTCGGTCAGGTCAGCTGTCGCAGGCGTACACAATATTTGCCCGTCAAATCCCATACGGATCAAGGTAGGCAGGTTGCCGGAATGATCGATATGTGCATGGGTCAATATCACCACGTCGATCTCAGCCGGATCAAAAGGAAAATTCTCGTTGGATTGAATGCTGCGGTCCTTCTCGTAATCCAGCCCGCAATCTATCAGTATCCTATATTGGTCAACCTCGAGCAAGTGCATGCTCCCGGTCACCTGGCGCGCCGCGCCGTGTATGGTTAATTTCATTCTTTAGGTCGATGGCCCCATGGTCGATAGACCATAGCCAAATATCTTAAACTTTCGTGATCATCTATGGACTATGGACTTTTTCACACTTCAAACTGCAGCTGGCTCAAATAGCGGTACAGCCCTTTTTCGTTGCCCAGCAGTTCCTCGTGATTGCCGCTTTCTATTACGGTGCCTTTTTCCAGGACAATAATTTTATCAGCCTCGCGGATGGTGGATAGCCGGTGTGCAATAATAATAGAAGTTCTGTTCTTCATCAACTCCTCCAGCGCTTCCTGCACCAATCTTTCGGATTCCGAGTCGAGCGAAGAGGTGGCCTCGTCAAGGATCAGGATCGAGGGGTTCTTGAGCAAAGCGCGCGCGATAGCGATACGCTGCCTTTGCCCGCCCGAAAGCTTAACGCCGCGCTCGCCGACAATCGTATCATAACCTTCGGGAAATGACATAATAAACTGGTGCGCATTTGCGCGTTTGGCTGCAATTTCGATCTCTTCTTCAGTTGCTTTCAGTTTACCATAAGCGATATTCTCCCGGATGGATCCGCCAAACAGCAATACATCCTGCGGAACGATGGCTACCTGGTTACGGATATCGGTGAGCGAATAGGCATCTGCAGATTTACCGTCATAAAGAATAGTTCCGCTTTGCGGATGGTAGAATTGTAAGATCATTGAAGCCATGGTCGATTTACCCGAACCGCTCGGCCCGACGATGGCAACCCGTTGCCCGGTTTTCGCTTCGAAGGAAACGCCTTTCAATACTTCGATCTCGGGGCGAGACGGGTAATGGAAATTTACTTCATCAAAAGCGAGGTCGCCCGCTATCTTTTGTTTGATATCATTGTCGATTTCAAGGATTGAAACCTCTTCGCCCTGTTCGGACAAGATTTCCAAGACCCGTTCACTTGCGCCGATGGCCCGCTGCACATTGGCATACATCTCCGGGAAGCTGCCCATTGCGCTGCCGACGAATGCTGCATAAAGCGCGAATTTGAACAATTCGCCTACGGTCATTTCATGGTGACTTACCAGCAGGCAACCGTAAGCAACAACAGCAACTATGGCCCCGAACATGCCAAATACAATGAAGGATGCGAACAGGCCACGGTATTTGGCGCCGCGAATAGCGATATTTGCCACTTCTTTGATGTTTTTGCTATACCGGCCCGCTTCAAACGATTCGTTGACAAATGCCTTTACATTGGCAATGCCCTGCAAAGTCTCTTCAACTATGGTGTTGGATTCAGCCAATTGATCCTGTGCTTTGCGGGATATTTTCCGAATGAAACGGCCAAAGAAAATGGCTATCACGATAAGCAACGGCAATACGGCTAAGAGCGACAACGTTAGTTTAATAGATATGATAGCCAGAAAGGCAATGCCGCCAACAAGCAATACCAGTTGCCGTATCATTTCGGCAAGTGTAGTTGTTAGCGTATCCTGTATTTGTGAAAGATCGGCGGATATGCGACTGTTCAATTCACCCACACGGCGGTTTGAAAAGAAGTTCATCGGCAGCGTGATGAGCTTGAAATAAGTATCGCGGCGAATATCGGCTAATGAACGCTCTGCCACCTGAACGAACCACAGGATCCTGAAAAAGGAAACAAAACCTTGGGCAAATAAGACTATCAACGCCAAAAGGCCTATACCCTGGATAGTTGGCGGTAAAAACTTTGTGGTTTGCTTTCCCTGGGCTGCGTCGATCAACGCACCGATGAATGAAGGGAATGCCAAGCCTACCAGGCTCGACAGGAATAGGAAAAACATGGCAAAAATGAATTTGCTGCGATAGGGCCGCAGGTATGACAAGAGCCTCGATATATTCTTTAAGGTCTGCCTGTTGAGCTTCGCCTTGGGTAACTCTTCTTTTTGTTTGCCGCCACTATTCAAACTATTCCTGCCTCTCGCCATATTTTGGATATAAACCCGGCAAAATTAAGCGTTAGCAGCTCATTTTCTGAACAATAAGATCAAAATTGACCCAAGCATGAGAACCAGGGCGATAATATAGATCCTCTGCGAGTGTTCGTGTGCCCTTTGCGCGGCCTGCTGGTCGGCTTTCATTCTGTCGATCTGAGCGCGAAGGCGATTGATCGTGTTCATGTATCCCAGGCTGTAGTCCTCCACCTGTGACGATTTTGCCTGCGCCTGTTGCTGCTGGAATGTACGGTAGCCGAGCAGGATCTTGGTTTGGATGAAGATGCTGTCGTCTGTCCGAGCAATGTCCATCAAAATAGCATCCGAACGGCGTAAATCCTTCTTGGTTTGCAGGCCGAAAATGCCGGTATGCTTCTTTAAACTTTCGTCATATTGCCCGAACTTGATATGGCGCTGATCAAGCATTTGATTTATCTTTTTGCGCTGCAGTTCATAGGCAAGCGAGTCGGGGTTGGAACGGGGTTGGGCAAACGAAAAAGCAAAGCAAAAACATGCCAGGCAGGTAAGGGCAATTTTTTTCATAGACGTTTTCGGCTGATCTATATAAAATCAATAATAACAGTGTCGCCGAGGTTTAGGCCGAGCAGACCGCTGGCATTGCCTTTATTGATGGCAATTTCCAGGTGGTCGCTGATGCCGAAAAGACAAAGCTTTTCGCCTTCGGGAACTTCGTTATAATACCAGCTCAACTGGCTGATTGTTTCGTTGCGTTTGAAAGAAAGGGTAAAACGACGTCCCTGCTGCACCTGGTTGAAAAATTCTTTCGTGATGTTGGTGATCACGTTCTGGAACGCGTCGATATAGATCACGACGCCCTTGATCATGTTCTTTTCGACCACGGGCTGGAGGTTCATCTTCTTTTCAATGTTTTCGATGGGCAAACCGATGTCTTTTAGCTTACCACCGTCGGCTAAATGGCAGGCAGCCTTTACAAAAATGTCCGCTAACGGGAAATGCAGGAATTTCAAATCCTGCATAATATTGATCTCGACGATCTCTTCGGGATCAGCATCGAACATCAGCGAAAAAATACCATTATCCGAGCCGACGAAGTAATGATTTTTGTAACGAACGGCGAGGTATTTGGCATCCTTATTATATACGGTATCGATACCAATGAGATGAACGGTATTGTCGGGAAAATAGTGGAAGCTGTTCTTCAATATAAATGCTGCTTGCTGCACATTGAAAGCCGAAACATTATGCGTAATATCGACGATATTGGCCGCAGGCAACAACTTTAAGATACTTCCTTTAAGGGCGGCCTGGTAAATATCCTTATCCCCCAAATCAGTAGTTAAAGTTATTATTGCCATCAATTATTCAAATATTTATTGCTAATCTTGTGCAAGCATTAGATGCTACAAATATTCAATTTTTAATTCATAAAAACCCGGAACTCAAAAATCAATTACTTTTGACAGAACTGAAAATATCTATCGAAAATGTGAACCCGGCTGTGTTGTGGGGACCGAATAACGACCATTTCGAGATCATCAAAAAACAATACCCCAAGCTGAAATTGGTTGCCCGCGGAAACGAACTTAAAGTTTTGGGCGACGAACAGGAACTGACCGTCTTCGACGAAAAGTTTAATCACTTACTCCATCACGTAGAGAAATTCGAGAACCTGAATATCACCGACCTGGAACGAATACTGGGGTCTAAACCAACCGTTACGACGACCACTGCCGATCTGTCCGGTGACAAATCGACCACCGGTGAAGTTTTGGTTTTCGGACCGAATGGCATATTGGTGAAGGCTCGTACGCCGAACCAGCGGAGGATGGTGGAGGGCATCAACCGCAACGATATTTTGTTCGCCATCGGTCCGGCCGGAACAGGGAAAACCTATACCGCGGTAGCTTTGGCAGTGAGAGCTCTAAAGAATAAGGAAATAAAACGAATCATCCTTACCCGTCCGGCGGTTGAAGCAGGGGAGAACCTCGGCTTTTTGCCCGGCGACCTGAAGGAAAAGATCGACCCATACCTGCGACCACTCTACGATGCACTGGACGACATGATCCCCGCTGAAAAGCTGAAGGTGTATTTGGAAAACCGCACCATCGAGATTGCACCGCTGGCATTCATGCGCGGCCGTACGCTGGATAATTGCTTTGTGATATTGGACGAGGCACAGAACGCCACCGATATGCAGCTGAAAATGTTCCTGACCCGTATGGGCCCCACGGCTAAATTTATCGTAACCGGCGACGTAACGCAGATAGATCTGCCGAAGAAACAACAATCGGGCCTGCACACCGCGTTGCGGATTTTGACCGATATCAAAGGCATCGAGATCATTTACCTGACCGGCGAGGACGTGGTAAGGCACAAACTCGTCCGAAGAATACTAGAGGCTTACGGAGACATTCAATAAAGTCTGAAGTACTAGGTCTTGAGTCCAAAGTCATTGCAGAATGGGACTTAAGACTTACGACTCAAGACTTACGATTTAAAACAATGGACGCAATAAAAGAAACACACTTTCATTTTCCGAAACAGACCAACTTTTACAAGGGCAAGGTTCGGGATGTGTATACTATAGATAATAAATACCTGGCAATGGTGGTTACCGATCGCATTTCTGCGTTTGACGTGGTGCTGCCGGAGCCGATCCCTTATAAAGGACAGGTGCTGAACCAGATCGCTGCCAGGTTTTTGCATGATACTTCGGACATTGTTCCAAACTGGGTGGTTACCGTACCAGATCCGAGCGTGACCATAGGCCGCATTTGTGAGCCATTTAAGGTTGAAATGGTGATTCGCGGTTATGTGGCAGGTCATGCTGCAAGGGAATATGCAGCCGGCAAACGGGAATTGTGCGGTGAAAAACTGCCCGATGGCCTGAAGGAAAATGATAAGCTACCTGAACCCATCATCACGCCTACCACAAAGGCATCGGTTGGCCATGATGAAGATATTTCGAAAGAGGAAATCCTGGCGCGCGGTATTGTTTCGGCAGAGGATTATGCGCAGTTAGAAAAATACACGAAGGCGCTGTACCAGCGCGGCACCGAGATCGCCGCAAAAAGAGGCTTGATACTGGTTGATACCAAATATGAATTTGGCAAGGCCGATGGAAAAATATATTTAATAGATGAAATTCATACGCCCGATTCGTCACGCTATTTTTATAAAGAAGGGTATGAGGAACGTCAGCAAACGGGGGAGCCTCAGAAGCAACTTTCAAAGGAATTCGTACGGAAATGGTTAATCGAAAATAACTTCCAGGGCAAGGAAGGGCAGTTGGTTCCTAAAATGACGCCAGAGATAGTTAACTCAATATCTGACAGATATATAGAATTGTATGAACAGATCACCGGCGAAGCATTTGCAAAGGGCGACAACAAGGAAGTGTTAACCAGGGTTGAAGGAGCGATTAACTCAGCATTAAGGAATTTGTAATTTTTTATTGTAGATAAAAAAATTATATCTTAGTAGCATAATTCATAAGAAATGAAGTTTACTGTTGATAAGCACGATAAATATGTATTGCTGAAGCTCAACGAATCGAAATTAAATTCGTTGGTGACTCCGCAATTGAAATCCGAGCTGATATTGATCAATACCGAAGGGCAGAGAAATATCATCATGGATCTTTCCCAGATCAAGTTTGCTGATTCATCAGGACTTAGCAGCTTATTGGTAGGGCACAGGCTTTGCAAAAATGCGTCGGGGGTGTTTATATTGGTGGGATTGAATGACGCGGTAGCCCGTTTGATATCCATTTCTCAATTAGACAGCGTACTTACTATAGTTCCCACGAGCGAAGAAGCCATTGACCTTATCTTCATGGAAGAAGTGGAAAAACAGCTGAAGAAGGAAGCAAAATGACACCTTTTATTGTTTACCCGAAATGAAATTTGAGGTAACAATACTAGGAAGCAGTTCAGCGACACCGATCTTCAACAGAAATCCATCCGCGCAGGCGCTTAATATTAATGAACATTTTTACCTGGTAGATTGCGGCGAAGGTACACAACAGCAGATGCTGCGTTTTGATGTCAAGCCTGGCCGTATCGATCACATTTTTATCAGCCACCTGCACGGCGACCATTACCTGGGTTTGGTTGGCCTGCTTTCGTCTATGCATCTCAATGGGCGTACCAAACCCCTGAAGTTATACTGCCCGCCTGAGTTGAAAGAGATCATAGAATTGCAATTGCGGTATTCGGATACGACGCTTCAGTTCGGGATCGATTACTACTTTACTAATCCTACTACACCCGAACTTATACTGGATAGCCCGGATATTACTGTGGAAACAATACCGCTTGATCACCGGATACCTACTACCGGCTTTTTGTTCAGGCAGAAAAGAAGACTGCGAAAGCTGATCAAGGAGAAAATAGAGGATCTGGATATTCCCATTGAGTATTATTCGCCCATCAAAAAAGGTGCTGATTATACTTCCGCCGATGGTACATTGTTTAAAAACGAGGAATTAACCATCGCGTCCGCTGACCCGAAAACTTACGCTTATTGCTCGGATACGTTATACAATGAAAACTATTTCAAGCAGATCAGCAATATTGACATGTTGTACCACGAGGCTACGTTTATGCACAATATGCTCGAACGTGCCCGGTCGACTCACCACACCACGGCATTACAGGCGGGCAGGATAGCAACGCTCACCAATGTAAAAAAGCTTATTATCGGCCATTTCTCAGCCAGGTATAAAACCCTCAACGAATTGCTGGAAGAAGCCCGTGTTACTTTCCCGGATACGGAATTAGCTTTGGAGGGAAAGACATTCGTTATTGAGTAGGCGGTTGGCTGTGCGCAGTTTGCAGTAAAGTTTTGCCAACTGCAAACTATTAACTGCAAACTATTTCTGCTTTTTCCCAAAAACCGAAAAACTAACATATTTCTTCGGATGTGCTTTCAGGTCGATAAACAGCTTGTTCAGGTTTGCAGAGGCGCTGTCAAGATGCGTATACAGTTGCTGGTCGTTGATCAGCATACTTAACGATCCTTTGCCATTATTGATCTTGTCGATGGTAGCCTGTAGTTGTGCAACTGCTTTATTGGCGTTATCCAGCGTTTGCCTGATATTGGAATTGGCCAGGTCGCTGCTGAATGTTTGCACATTGGTTGCGATGTCATTAAGGTGAGCCGTGCTGGTCTTCAAATTGGCCGAAGTGCCTTCCGCGTTGGTCATAATACTGTTGATATGCCCCGTTTGTCCTGCAACTAATTGATCTAACTTTTTGGTGGTCCCTTCCAGCGTATGCAGCGAATTAGCTATGCTCAAAAAGCTGCGGTCGACATTTTTCTGGAAATCGGGGTTCATGATCGTGTTGATAGCGGCCAGCGTGGAATCCATTTTTGAGATCAGCTGCTCGCCTTTTTTCTGGATCGGCTGCAGGCTTTCGGCAAGACTGCCCTGGATGTCGGCCTTCAGCGTGTCCTTATTCTGGGCGTAGGTTTTGTGGTCGCCCATTTCAAATATAATGGCTTTTGAGCCTAGCAGGTCGGTACTTACCAGCTTCGCCAGGGTATTATCAGGGATATTGTATTGCGGGTCGATCTTAAATTCAACTATCGTTTTCCCATCGGGGCGCAGTTTCATGTTAGAAACGTGTCCTATGGGGAAGCCATTCACCAATACCGGTTTGGATACAGATAAACCGTCAACACTGTTATAAATCGCGTAGTACTTATTGGCGCCGGAGAAAACATCGTTACCGCGCAGGTAACTGTATCCCAATATCAAAGCAGCTATCGCCACAGTTGTGAGCATGCCGATTTTGGTTTCGTTCGATATCTTCATGTGTTTAGATTTGAGTCCCGATAGCTATCGGGATGAGATGTGAGATTTGAGATAAAGGATTGCTCAATTTAAATGTTTTTGCCGCTCAATATACTCCAAATAGTCTCAAATATCGTTTCCAACGTCCCAAATCTATTTAAAAGTCTCAAATCTACCTGGATACCTGCTCCACCTCATCCTTATATTTCTGTATAGCTCTGACTATCGAAGCCACGATCTCATTCTGACCTTTATCCGAATTCAAATAGTCTTCATCCTGCGGATTGTTGATATAACCCATTTCAACCAGAACTGTTGGCATGGCGCTATGACATAATACGTAAATGCCTTGTTCCCGTATCCCATCGCTCGGCCGGCCATCAGTTTGCGTAAACTCATCGTTGATCAGGTTCGCAAGCCGGATACTTTGCTTGCGAAACCTGGCTTTGAACTGGTTAATTAGGATCAGGGTCGTTGGGTCATTCGTATTCATTGCTTCCGTATTCACTTCAGCATCTTCCTCAACCTGGTTATGCTTTATGGCGTTTTCCTCCTCCTTGGTGCGCCATGTGCCATATACAAGAATCAGTACACCGCGGCCTGAACGGTCCGGTACTGAGATTGTCCGGTAAACCGGTTTGTGATGTTTGTGGCCAACCAGTTCCCTGACATGCCTGTCGCCCAAAGAATTGCAGTGTAACGAAATAAAAAGGTCGCCTTTATTGTCATTGGCTATCTGGGCGCGGTTTTGCCACGACACGTCATCATCAGTTGTCCTGGTAAGTACCGCCTTTACATCGGTAAGCTGATTTTCGATGGCCGCCTGCAATTTTTTCGCGACGGCCAGCGTTACATCTCTTTCATGGGAATAAGTGCCGTCAGCTCCTTTGGAAAAATATCCGCCGGTGCCGGTAGGGTGATAGTTCCCGTGGCCGGCATCGACGATAACAGTTTTAATTCTGAAGCTGCTATCAGCCGGGCTTCCCGGACCATCATCGGAAATGGGTTTGAATGAAAATAATGCCAGGGAAGCAACACATGCCGCTAAACCACAAATTAATCTTTTCAATGTCTTATTTTTCATCAATATATTCTGCCTATTTCGCTGCCTGCTCCACTTGGTCTCTGTATTTCTGTATGGCTCTGATTATCGAAGCTGCAACTTCGTTTTGACCTTTCTCAGAATTTAGATAATCTTCGTCTTCGTGATTGTTAATAAAACCTGTTTCAACGAGTACTGAAGGCATTGCTGTATGGTCAAGTACAAATAATACCTGTTCGCGCACAGATTCAGATGGTCGCCCATCTACCTGGATAAACTCGTCCCTGACCATGTTCGCAAACTGAATGCTTTGTTTGCGGTACTTGTTTTTCATTTGGTTCAGCAAGATAACTGCTGTCGGATCATTGGCTTTGTCTTCAGTAGAGGTTTCAACCTGCCCATTATTGTCCACTACTTCATTTTCACGCAGCGCCTCTATTTGCGGACCTATTCTATTGGTGCTATAAACAAGAACCAGCGTCCCTTTCATTGATCTGTCAGGAACACTTACGCTTCTGTAAACAGGCTTATGATGTTTGTGTCCAACAACTTCGCGAACCGTCCTGTTTGGCAACGAATTGCAATGAATGGAGATAAACAAGTCTCCATGATTTGAATTGGCAATTTCAGCCCGGGTTTTGAACGGGACATCATAATTAGTCGTTCGTGTCATCACAACCCTTAGGTCCGGCATCTCTTTTTCTATTTGTTCCTGCAATTTCTTAGCAATTGCCAGCGTTACATTTCTCTCAAAGGAGTAGGAACCATCTGCTCCCGGTGAGAAGCGACTGGCTCCTGGTGCACGGTCACCATGCCCCGCGTCGACAATAATGGTTTTGATCTTAAAGCTGCTATCGGCCGGATTACCCGGCCCATCAGGGTTAATAGGTTTGAATGAAAATAATGCAAGGGAAACAACACATGCCGCTAAACCACAAATCAATCCTTTCAATGTCTTATTTTTCATCAATATATTTTGCCTTTCTTATTCTGGGGCGTATTACCAGATTATTCCGTTTTAACGTAATGAATAATCTGACCGTTTCACTATTTTTGAGCGCTGTTAACAATACAAAAATACTATTCAATAATCGATTTTGAAATTCGTTAGCCTGTCTTTTCTGCTTGTATTATTCTTAACGGCCAACGTAACAGCACTTGCAAAAAAAAGCAAAGTTTACGGCCTTAAGACTGCTATGGATACCATCATCAAACTGGATACCATAAAAGACAAGAAACTGCTTAAAGGTAAGAAATCCGCTGCAAATTCAGCCGGCAAAACCACGGATACTACCAAAAAAGGCCTTCAATCGATGGTCACGGCCCATGCCGAAGACTCAACCTATTACGATGATACCCGCCAAATATTGTACCTGTATGGTAAGGCGCGTGTCACATATGAAGATTATGAACTGGATGCCGATTATATTAGGGTAGATGAGAAGAACAAGATCATGTTTGCCAGCGGCCGTATCGATCCGTTAACTAAAAGGTATGTAGGAAAGCCGATATCCAAACAAGCCAAAGAAAAGCCCGTTATTTCAGATTCATTACGGTTCAATTACGAGACCAAAAAAGGGAAGACATACAATGCGGCTACCAGCCAGGATGAAAATTACTTTTCGGGAGGACAGGCAAAAATATTAAATGACAAGGAAGTCGCATACCGGAATGTAATATTCAGTACCTGCGATCTGCCATACCCCGAAACCCATTTCGGCATCGTGATCACCAAAGGGATCGGTGAAAAGAACCAGATCATATCCGGCCCGGCTTTCCTCGAGATAGAGGGTATCCCGTTACCGCTCGCTATACCGTTTGGATTTTTCCCGAAACCGAATTCACGGTCGTCGGGTGTTATTATTCCATCCTTCGGCGAAGACGCGAGATTAGGCTTTTACCTGCGTAATGGGGGATACTATTACGTAGTGAATGATTACCTGGACCTGACAACCACAGGCACGATTTACTCGAAGGGTTCATATGAGGTAAACGAGACCATGCGATACCTGAACAGGTATAAATATTCAGGCGACCTTTCGTTGACCTATAGCTCCACTAACGATGGATTGCCGGGCGATCCTGCAAGTAAAGACTTTCATATCGACTGGAGCCACAGCCAGAACCCCAACGCCAACCCCGGTACAACGTTCTCGGCGTCGGTGAACGCGGGCACATCAGGCTTTGCCCAGCATAACGGCGCGGCATTGGGTTATAATCTGAATACGCTGACCGAAAATACTTTACGCTCAAGTATCGCTTACGGTAAGACATGGGCCGGAACGCCTTTCAACTTTACGGCTAACCTTTCGCACAGCCAGGACCTGACTGCCAAAACGGTAACACTTGAGCTACCGACATTCAACTTCAATATGTCGACCATAAGTCCTTTCGATTCAAAAGACAGGGTAGGCGACCAGAAGTGGTATCAGAAGATCACGGTAGGTTACAGCCTGCAGGGTACCAACAGGATAAACGCCGTGCCGGAATCTGAATTGTTTCAAAGTGAAACGTTGACCAAAAGGCTGCAAAGCGGACTTGAACATCAGATACCAATTGGTTTTAATCAAACGATACTGAAATATTTTCAATTCAGCGCGAATGCCAGCTATACGGAGCGCTGGTATTTTTCAAGTGTCCGCGAAGGATTCGCCCGTGGCAGCGTGCCGGGTCGCGATTCATTGGTTTACGATACATTGGGCGGTTTTAAACGTGCGGGTGAGTATAGCCTCGGCGCCAGTTTTTCCACCAAAATATATAGCCAGTTGAATTTCAAAAAGGGGTCGCTGGAAGCAATAAGGTACGTGGCTACGCCAACTATAGGTTTTGCTTACCACCCTGATTTTTCGGACCCGCGATACGGTTATTATCAAACTGCAGTGAGCGATGCTACTATTCCATACCAGATCAGTTATCAACGCTATTCGACCCTCATGAATGGTCCATATGGCTACCCTTCTGCAGGTAAAAGCGCGGCGATGACTTTTAGTCTGAACAACAACCTGGAGGCAAAAGTGCGGCCCAAAAGTACGGATACCTCCTCCACCGATAAGAAAATAAAGATATTGGAAGATTTCTCGATCTCCACAGCCTATAATTTTGCCGCCGATTCACTGAATCTTTCGCCGATCTCATTTTCGGGACACACTTCCTTATTTAAGGACAAGGTTAATGTAACCTTCAGCGGTACGTTCAATCCTTATATTACGGAAGTTAGAGACTCCATATCAAACGGCCAGATATTACGTTACCAGATACCGGTCAACAAGTTTACCTTTTCGCAAGGTAAATTCCCTACGCTGATATCGGCGAATTTTTCAGCAAGTGCAAGTTTGAACCCTGCTCTCTTTCACCCCCAGCCGAAGGCTCCCGCCCCCAATACTTTACAAAACATGAACCCGGAACAGGCCGCAAAACTGGCGCTGCTGAACAGCGACCCGAGTGCTTATGTTGATTTTAATATACCCTGGAATATGTCCGTCAACTATAGTTTCAGCTATAATAACTTTTATACAGGCACCGGTATTGCCAATACGATAATGATCAGCGGAGACATGAATGTTACAAAGAACTGGAAGGTGCAATACACCACCAACTATGATATCCGCAAAGGCGAGCTAAGCAGTGCAACCTCATTCGGCATTTACCGCAATCTGCATTGCTGGAACCTGTCGATGCAATGGCTGCCGTTCGGATATTTCAAGTCGTACACAGTAACGCTTAAAGTAAATGCTGCTATATTGCAGGATCTGAAACTGACTAAACGCAGCGACTACACAAATAACCAATATTACAATCCCTACCAATAATAATGCAGGCCGAGATCATAACCATAGGCGACGAGATACTGATAGGTCAGGTGGTGGATACCAATTCCGCCTGGATAGCACAAAAACTGAACGCCATTGGTGTAAGGGTAAAACAGATCAGCTCTGTTTCCGACGACAGGGAACATATTTTAACCGCGCTGAAAGAAGCCAGGGAGAGAGCTGACATCATCCTGATCACCGGCGGGCTCGGCCCGACAAAGGACGATATTACTAAAAAAACTTTAGCCGAATATTTCGGTGTTGGCCTGGTGGAAAACAAAGCCGCCCTGGCTAACGTTGAGGCCATTTTCAGGCGGATACGCGGTACGCTGACAGAGTTGCTCGAAGTGAACAAACAACAGGCCATGGTGCCTGAAAACTGCGAAGTAATATTGAATCGCAACGGTACCGCGCCGGGCATGTGGTTCAACAACAATGGTAAAGTATACATGTCGATGCCTGGTGTGCCGCACGAAATGATGTATATGATGGAAGAGGCGGTGATACCCAAGCTCAAGGCTATGTTTAAGTTGCCGTACATCATCCATCACACGATACTGACGGCGGGTGAAGGAGAATCTTACCTGGCTGAAAAGATAAAGGACATCGAAGAGTCGCTGCCTTCTTATATCAAATTAGCCTATCTGCCAAAACTCGGACAGGTGCGTTTGCGTTTAAGCGGATATGGTGAGGATGAAGCTATGCTGCAAAAAGAGGTGAGCCAATTCGCGGCGAGAATAACGGAACGGGTTGGAAGCGTGGTAATTGCGCAGGCAGATATCCCGATAGAAAAGGCCATCCTGAACTTTATGGCTGGGCGGGAGCTGACATTGTCAGCAGCGGAAAGTTGTACGGGAGGCTATATTTCGCACCTGATCACGCAGCACCCGGGTTCTTCCAAAGTGTTCTTTGGCGGTGCGGTTTCTTATTCTTATGAGTTGAAAGAAAGTATATTGGGCGTGAAGAATGAAACGCTCTGGCAATATGGAGCGGTGAGTGAACAAACCGTAACTGAAATGGTGCAGGGAGCTTTGCTGAACTTTAAATCGGATTATGCCGTTGCTGTAACCGGAATCGCGGGACCGGATGGCGGAACCCCTGAGAAGCCCGTAGGGACTGTGTGGATAGGCGTGGCTAATAAGGGAAAGACCGTTGTAAAGAAATTTTTATTTGGTAATAAACGCCAGCAAAACATAGAAAGAACGGCGATTGCCGCCCTGAACATGCTGAATATTTTGCTGAAGGAATTAAAGTAATTGACTAATTTTGCCCCGAAATATCTTATTCTATGGCCAAATACCAATTATTACTGCCGAAAATGGGCGAGAGTGTTGCCGAGGCTACCATTATCAAATGGAACAAAGCCGTGGGCGACACCATTGAAACCGACGAGGCGGTAATGGAAATTGCTACCGATAAAGTCGACTCTGAAGTGCCTTCACCGGTATCGGGCAGGCTGGTTGAACAGCTTTGCAAAGAGAATGATGTGGTGCAGGTAGGTTCGGTGATCGCTATTATAGATACCGGGGGTGACGCTGAAGAAAAAGTTGTTGAAACTTCTGCGATGGCCGAAACCCCTCAGGAGGTTGCTCCGGATACTCCCGCGGTAGAAGAACCAGAAGCTGAAAAAGAAACCTTTGAAGACATAGTTCCTGAATCTCTTCCGGGAATTGATCAACTTCAAACTAAAGAAACAACGGAAAGCACCGCCGAGCCTGCAAAGGGATTGGGAAGATTCTATTCGCCGCTGGTGAAAAATATCGCGGCGCAGGAGGGTATCAGCGCCGAAGAGCTGGACCAGATACCCGGCACAGGCGCTGAAGGACGGTTGACCAAGGACGACTTGCTCAATTATGTTCAAAATCCGGCGGCTTATAAAGCCGGCCCTGCTAAGACAGAGCCACAAGGTGCACCACAGGCAGAACCTGTAAAACCGCCGTCGGCTCCGGAACCCAAACCAGAGTCGACCTATGTTGCACCGGAACCGCAAAGGGCCGCTCCGCAATCCGCGCCAGCCGTATCAGTTTCGGGCAGCGACGAGATCATCGAGATGGACCGCATGCGCAGGCTGATAGCGGATCATATGGTGATGAGCAAGCAAACTTCACCGCACGTAACCTCATTTGTTGAGGCCGATGTGACCAACATTGTGCAGTGGCGTGATAAGGTTAAAAACTCCTTTGAAAAGAAAGAAGGTGAGAAGATCACCTTTACCCCCATATTTATTGAGGCTGTGGTGAAAGCCATCCGCGATTTCCCGATGGTGAATGTTTCGGTAAACGGCAACCAGATCATCAAAAAAGCCGCAATCAATATTGGTATGGCAACGGCTTTGCCAAGTGGTAACCTCATCGTCCCGGTGATCAAACGGGCGGATCAGCTCAACCTTGTGGGCCTGACCAAAGCCGTGAACGACCTCGCTAATCGCTCCCGCAACAACAAACTTCAGCCCGACGAAGTAAAGGACGGCACGTTTACTATTACAAACGTCGGCTCTTTTGGCAACATAATGGGTACGCCAATCATTAACCAGCCGCAGGCCGCTATATTGGCCGTGGGCGCGATCAAGAAAAAACCGGCTGTTATTGAAACTCCCCAAGGAGATATGATCGGCATCAGGCACCTGATGTTCCTGTCACTTTCGTATGACCACCGCGTTGTGGATGGTGCTTTGGGAGGATCGTTCCTGCGCCGGATTGCCGATTATTTGGAAGGGTGGGATGTGAATAGGGCCGTTTAATTAGAAAAACAATTTTAGAATAGAAAAGCTCCTCGATAGAGGGGCTTTTTGCATTTCAAGGGCCAGTCAAGACTTTGATATAAAAAATATACTGCTGATAATAAGGTAGTTACGGTGATTTTATACTTTTATAGTACTTTGTATTGCATAATACTATGCGATTGTCATATCTTTGGAATAAATACATCTGTAAAATGAAAATATATATAAAAACTCTTGCAGCCTTGGTTGGCTTAATATTGCTTACTGTTTGTAGCTACGGGCAAGCGCCTGCGATTCATGCGGAGATAAAACCCGATCTATTGCAAAAAGACTTTCAGGTACTACGGGATTCCCTCGAAAATATTCATGCAGGACTTTACCGCTATCGAACCAAGACGGAAATGGACAAGGTTTTTAACGACGCCTATAATAAGCTTGATCATCCAATGACTGAAACGGATTTCTTTGCAATTGTCAGCGGTGTTGTCAGTAATATTGAAGACGGGCATACTGAATGTTTCTTACCGCGCGACATGATAAAGGACATTATAGCCAATGTTAAGATTTTTCCTATACAACCGAAGTACATAGGCGACAAGGCTTATGTGCCCTGTGATACCAAAGAGTTTCCGGCGGGAACCGAGATTGTCACCATCGATGGAAAGCCGGTTAATGAAATAAGAAAGCAATTATTCGGATTATTATCCTCAGATGGAAGTATTGAAACTGAAAAATATGTAAAAGTGAATGATGGGCATGACCCCTTTTCATTCCTCTATTATGTTATTTATGGTGAACGGCCTGAATTCAAAATAGGGTATAAAATACCGGCAGGTCAAATTGCTGAGAAGATGATCCAGGCTGATCTTTTCTCAAATATGGCGTGTCAGCCGGGAAGGCCAAAGGTCGATCAGTATTTGAGTCTGCAATATATGCCAGACGGCGTAGCCGTAATGACGATCAAGACCTTTGCGGACGAGTATATGCGGCAGACCAGGGAAAATTTTGCAAATTTTTTGGCAACTGCTTTTAAAGAGTTAAAGGAGAAAAGGGTTACCAAGTTGATAATCGACCTGCGGGAAAATGGGGGTGGAGAGGATACCAATGGTTTACTGCTTTACCGGTACCTTGCCGATAAACCATTCAAATATTACGATTCTCTGAAAACCACGAAACATATTGTTACCGATCATCCCAACTTGGGTTTGCAGCAACCGGAAGAGAACAGATTTAATGGGAAAGTAGAGTTTTTGACAGGAGGAAAGAGTTTTTCCGGGGCGGCTGAGTTCTCGGCCATAGCCAAAAGTAATAAAAGGGGGCTTTTTATCGGCGAAGAAACGGGCGGCGGATATTATGGAAATACTTCGGGTAGCAAAATAGCGCTGGAACTTCCCAATAGTAAGATCAGGGTTAATATTCCTTTGACTAAATATGTTATGGCGGTCAGAAAAACCAGGTACAAAGACCGTGGAATAATCCCGGACTATACGGTGGTCCTAACAATTGACGACTATCTCCAACATAAAGATCCGCAATTGGATATGGCAATGAAGCTTATCAAATGAGAAAGGCTCCCATTACAGGAACCTTTTTCATAACGGCGCGCGAGATCAGAAAACTTCGGCGGCCTGTTTTTTAGCCGTGGCCAAACTGACCCCTTTCAGCTCGTCGGCAAAGGCTATGAAGGTCTTCCCCGACAAACGTGATTGATTATCGATCAGTTTTTGTAAATTGATCTTTCCGATCACGAATTTGTAATTGCCTGAGTAATAACGTTCATGGATGTATTCGAACCCCAGATCATCGACTAATTCGTCGTCTTCATAGCGCAGGTAGATATTGATCTCGATGTCGTTTGTGAATTGCAGATCGTTCTTTTGGCGCGCCTTTTTGTATTCGTATTGATAATCGTAACGCAGCGCGGCGATATCCGAAAGTACAGCCGAACCGGTTGGATGACCGCCAGCACCTTTACCGAAGAAGAATTGCTGATCGGCGAAAGCAGCCTGCACGATAACGCCGTTGTATTCATATTCAACATTGTAGAGGAATTCCTGCTCATGCACAAATTTCGGCAGCACGAATAACGCTACATGCCTGTCATCAAGCTCTTTGGCCACAGGAACGAGCTTGATCTTCAGGTTTTTCTCACGGGCGTATTGCAAGTCATAGGAAGAAAGGCTTTGAATGCCAAGGTTGAATACTTCCTCCGGTTTTACCACTATGCCATAAGCATGTGCCGCCGCGATAATCAACTTGAACTTGGCGTCAAAGCCTCCCACATCCATGGTCGGGTCCGTTTCGGCAAAACCAAGATCTTGTGCCTGTTTTAAAGCCGAAGCGTAGTCGAGCCCTTCCAGAAACCCTTTAGAAAGAATATAATTGGACGAACCATTGAAAATGCCGCAGATAGAGTGCAGCAATTCGTTGTCATAATACTCCTCCAGATTGCGGATGATCGGGATACTACCGCAAACCGCGCCCTCATACAGTAATGAAGTCCCATACTTATGCTGAAGATCAAGCAGCTCCTCCAAATAATTGGCAATCATCTTTTTGCTGGCCGAAACTACATTTTTGCCCGAGCTTAATGCCCGCGAAACGATCTCATAAGCAGCCTCGGTATCATTGATAAGTTCGACAATAGTATTGATCTCGGGGTTGTTCAGTAGTTCGTCCCTGTCAGTTGTGAATAATTCAGTGGGAAGCGACCGTTTTTTGCTCGGATCCTTGATACATATTTTAATGATCTCGATGTTCAGATTTTTGGTCCGGATGATATCATGTAAACCCTGGCCCACAACGCCAAAGCCAAAAAGACCTATAGTTAGTTTTTTACTCATTTATGCAGATTGTTGTAATTCTATAATTTTTCCTTTTACGTCGGTTTTAAAAAACGATGTGATCACATTGGTAAGCAGTTCGGTCTCGATCAGAAAACCATCGTGCCCGTAGAATGAATCCAGTTCGGCTAAGGCCGCTTTTGGTATGTCCCTGAACAGGTATTGTTGTTCTTCGATAGGAAACAATACATCAGACTTGATGCCTATAACCAAAGTCTTGGCCTTGATAAGGCTCAGTGCTTTTTCAACCCCATGCCTACCGCGACCCACATTGTGTGAATCCATGGTTTTGGTCAGGTACCAGTAGCTGTAAGCATTGAAACGCTTAACCAACTTGTCGCCCTGGTAGTTTTGATAGGATGACGCCTTAAAATTGTCAACCACTTTGTCGTTATCTTCCTGTTGCGTTACACCGTAGGCTTTGTACGCGCGATAGGAGAGTAGTGCAATACTGCGGGCGGCTTTCATCCCTTTAGCGCCGCCGTCTGGTTTGTTTGCGTAAAAGCTGCGATCGGTAGTGATGGCTAAGCGCTGTGATTCATTAAAGGCAATTCCCCATGGCGAATGGCGCGCGTTAGTTGCTATCAGGATCAGGTTTTTGATACGCTCAGGCTCGATGATTGACCATTCCAACGCCTGCTGTCCGCCCAATGAACCCCCGATAATAATCTTAATGTCGTTGATTTCCAAATGTGCAGCCAGCAATTGGTGCGCCTTTACCATATCCCGCACCGATATTTGCGGAAATGCTAGATAATAGGGCAGTCCCGTTACCGGGTTTTCGCTAAGCGGGCTGGTTGTGCCATATGCTGAGCCCAGGATATTCGCACAAATAATGAAATGTTCTTCCGGATTGAAATAATTATTCTCGCCAAAAAGCCCCTTCCACCAGTCAAATACATCGGAATTTGCCGTGAGGGCATGGCATACCCATACTACGTTATCCCGGTTCTTATTCAGTTTGCCATAGGTATGGTAACCTATTTCCAGTTCACGGAGTTTCTCACCCGACTCGAGTTTCAGACCTGGCTTGTACTTGAAAATTTGCAGAGTCATTTTGTTGGTTTGTTATCCCGGATGCAGTCCGCTGGTAAGCGGACCGCATTCCGTTATAACTTTTATCAGATCACTTATAAAAACTTTCTTTTAATATAGCGCACCCGGTTGTGCAACTCTTTGTGTACCCGCATTGCATTCGTCTGTTCCTTAATATTATCATAGTTCGTTTTTTGATGTTCTTAATAAATTTTATGGCTTGATAAAGCAATATCACTGATCCCTGGCAGGGCACGCTTGAATTTCTAATCACAGAAAATTACAGCTTGCGGTTTGATCAGCAAATTCGCATATGAATACGGCCGCAAATACAACCGCGTGAAGATGCCCGGCCCGCTAAGGGCGCAAAAGTTGACTGGATGTTGTTCTTTAGAATTTTCATGGTTATTAATTTATATCTCCCGGAGATCCATTCTCCGGGCCAGGATTTGGCACCTTCTCCACCCTGGAGGGTTGCCAGCGGGTCATTGAGCCTGATCTCTCGCCGCTTCTTTATAAACCAAAACCTTTTGAGAGGTAATGATTAGCTTGGTATCGCTACCAAATATTGTTGCGAAGATAGGAGATGGGGAACTATTCTTCCAAATTAAATTTTATTTTTTGTGCAGAAAGCTGAAAGACTAAAGCGGAAAGCTTAAATTATTTTACGCCTTGGACCTTCCGCTTTTTGCTTTCCGCTCAACAGATTGGCGCACTGACCACTCAAACTTGGCGCATTCACACCTCATTGGTGGGTTATTTTACAGTAATTTTGATAAAAAGAAACCATTATGTCAAACAAGAAACAACTTTTAGCACAGTATGATCTGCACGACGTACTATTCAACAACGTGATTGCCGACATCACCGACGCGGAATCAAATGTAACCATTGCCGATCCGATAAACAGCGTAAAATGGCTGGCGGGGCATTTATTGTGGGCCAATGCTAACCTGGCCAACATAGGCGGGGTATCTATTGAAGTGAAGTGGCGCGACCATTTTTATACCAAAGAAGGCGGCGGTCCTGAAGATTTTAACGCTCCGCCGAGCCAGCTGCCTACATTGGAGGAGATCGGCGCCAAGTGGAATGAGGACAGCCCTCTTTTGCGCAAAGGCCTGGAAAACCTGCCGGAAGAAGCGCTGAATATGGTTGTCCAAGTAAAACATCCGATAGCGCCGTTCGATAATACACTTGGCGGGCTGTGGGCTTTTATTAACCATCACCAGGCGTACCATATAGGCCAGATCGGTATCCTCAGGAGGGCATTGGGCAAGAGCGCGATGTCTTATGCGAAGAGTGAGATGTATGCATAAATGAGTTCATAGTTCATGGCTGATCACGGATATGCCATGAGCTATGATCTATGAACTATAATCTAACCAAGTGCTTGCTCCAGGTCTGCGATCAGGTCATCAATGTGCTCTAATCCAACCGAAACACGCAGCAGGTTATGCGGAGTTTTGGTATCGGGGCCTTCAACGGATGCACGGTGTTCGATTAGCGTTTCAACACCGCCGAGACTGGTTGCTATTGTGAACAGTTGAAGTTTACCGGTGGCCCTTTTGGCGTCCTCAGCTCCGCCCTTAACACAAAATGAAAGCATGCCGCCAAAATATTCCATCTGGCTTTTGGCGATCTGATGCTGTGGATGCGATTCGAGCCCGGGGTACATTACCGACTCGATCTTCGAATGCTTTTCTAAGTATTCTGCGAGCCGTTGTGCATTATGAACATGGCCCTTTACACGGTAAGGCAGTGTTTTAAGACTGCGAACCAAATAATAGCAATCCATGGGCGAAGGGATGGCGCCGCCCATTTCCTGCACCTGGCGAATCTTCGCCCACCATTCGTTTTTCTCCCGGGTGATGAGTGCACCGCCCATAAGGTCGCTATGACCGCCGAAATATTTGGTTGAGGAGTGCATCACCAGGTCGGCGCCGAGCGCCAGCGGTTGTTGACAGACAGGCGTGGCAAAAGTGTTGTCGACCGCTACTTTGATATTTTTCTCTTTGGCAATAGCGATGACTTTTTTGATATCCGTGACCTTCAACAAAGGGTTCGAAGGCGTTTCGAGCCATATCAAACCGGTATTGGGTTTGATGTGCGCCCGCAGAACATTTTCGTCATTTACATCGATGAAATCGAATTCCAGTATTCCTGCAAAAAGCGTTTTCAGCTGGTTGCGAAGACCATGGTACATATCATCCGGGCAGATCGCATGGGTGCCTGGTTTCAGTGCCTGGAAAACGCTCATTCCTGCCGCATTACCGGACGAAAATGCTGCTGCGTCCACACCGTTTTCGAGTTTGGCGAGCAGGTTTTCCAGTTGGGTACGGTTGGGATTTGCCGAGCGGCTGTAAATATATTCCGAAGGATAAGATCCGTCTGCTTCGCGCAGGAACGTAGTGGACATGATAATAGGCTGAATTACCGCACCGGTGTTTTTATCGTTTTTATTGCCGGCATGGATGGCTATGGTTTCGATCTTCATTTGGCAAACTTAAAGTTTTAACCAGAGTTAATTAATGTTTACACACTCATTACACTAACATTTCCTATTTTTGCTGCGATGGAAGCCGGGAATAATTTACAACTACTCATCAGCGACCCTGATCTTTCAGCTGACCTGAGGCAAATCGCCCAAAAAGTACTGGATAACGAACGCATCACTTTCTGTGAAGGCGTTTTATTGTATGAAAAAGGTGAACTGAGCTTTGTGGGCGCTTTGGCCAATTATATCCGCGAAATGAAACATGGCGACAGGACTTATTTCAACCGGAACTTTCATATCGAGCCTACAAATCTTTGTGTTTACGATTGCAAATTCTGTTCCTATTCCAGGCTGATCAAACAGCGTTCCGATGGATGGGAGTATACCATGGACCAGATGCTGGACATGGTGAAAAGGTATGACAGTGAGCCGGTTACCGAGGTGCATATTGTAGGCGGGGTTCTGCCGCAATATGATGTACCTTTCTATACTGAGCTGTTCAGCAAAATAAAGGCCCACCGGCCTGAATTGCATGTCAAAGCGCTTACGCCGGTTGAATACCACTATATCTTCAAGAAGGCAAAGATCGATTATGCCACCGGCATGAAGATGATGAAGGAGGCCGGTTTGGAATCAATACCCGGTGGTGGCGCCGAAATATTCCATGAAGAAATACGCGATATCATATGCAAGGATAAATGTACCGCCGACCAGTGGCTGCAGATACACGAGGAATGGCACAAACTGGGTATGCGTTCAAACGCCACCATGCTTTACGGGCATATCGAAAAATACCGGCATAGGGTGGATCATATGGAACGCTTGCGCCAGTTGCAGGACAAAACCGGCGGTTTCCAAACATTCATTCCGCTAAAATTCCGCAACCAGGATAACCAAATGTCGCATGTGCCGGAATCGACCGTGGTTGAAGACCTGCGCAATTATGCTATAGCGCGCATTTACCTTGACAATTTCGATCACGTTAAAGCCTATTGGGCAATGATCAGCCGGAATACCGCACAATTATCATTAAATTTCGGCGTGGACGATATTGATGGCACATTGGACGATACCACTAAAATATATTCTATGGCCGGCGCTGAAGAGCAGCATCCGGGTATGAGCACAAAGCAGTTGGTGGAACTGATTAAACAAGTGGGCCGACAGCCTATTGAGCGCGATACGTTATATCATGTGGTTACCGACTATACCAACTACGAATTCCCCGAAGAAGCCAAGCCCCAGTTTTACCGTTTACCTGTCATTAATTAATATGGGTAAATCGGTGGGATCAAATAAAAAATCGGTGGGCTCACCAGTCTTAAAGACATTATACATAGTTCGCCACGGCGAAACCGACCTTAACCGCCAGGGCATTGTGCAGGGCAGGGGCAAAGACACCGATTTGAACGACGAAGGCCGGCGACAAGCTGGACTTTTTTTTGAGGTGTACAAAGAAGTGCCATTCAATAAAATATACATCTCTAAGCTTAAGCGTACACAACAAAGTATCCAGCAGTTTATCGACCTGGGAATACCGTATGAAAAACTGGCGGGTTTAGACGAGTTAGCCTGGGGCGTGCTGGAGGGTCAGCCGAGCACTCCCGCAAACCGCGCGATGTTCCTGAAACTTATACGCCATTGGCTCGATGGTCGGCTCGATGAGAAATTTGAAGGCGGGGAAAGTCCGAACGATGTAAAAGCGCGTCAGCTGGAAGCGATGGAAACTATTATGAGCCACCCGGAAGAGAAAACGGTGCTGGTATGTATGCATGGCCGGGCGATGCGCCTGCTTATGTGTCTGCTGCTTGGCAAGCCCCTTACCGAAATGGAAAGTTTTCCTCACCAAAACCTGGTACTATATAAGGTAACCTGGGATGGTTCGAAGTATGAGATCGTGGATTTTAATAATGCTAAACATTTGAAATGATTTCGGATGTCGTCCGCCAGTTGGCGGATCGATTTCGGACTTTGAAACTTAGAATAATTAAATACCTGTGAATAAAATAAGAATTTCTGCTGTAAGTTATACTAATACCAAGCCGTTTCTTTACGGCATTCAAAATACACCGATCATTGATAAGATCGACCTGAGCCTGGATATACCAGCCGACTGCGCACAGAAACTGATAGACAATAGGGTTGATATTGGTTTGATACCCGTAGCGGCTATCGGGAATTTGTCCCAATGGAATATCGTTTCTGATTACTGCATTGGTGCCAACGGGCCGGTGAATTCGGTCTTCATTTTCAGTAATTGTGAAATTCATGATGTGAAGGTCATGCAGCTTGACCCCCAGTCGCGCACATCGAACAACCTGGCGCGGGTACTCATGAAGAATTTCTGGAAAGTAGGGCCGGAGTTGGTTGTCGCAGCCGTAGACTATGCAGAATCAAGTGACCCTGATATAGCCTTTGTGCAGATCGGCGACCGGACGTTTGGTAAAAAAGAGAAATATTCCTTTGTATATGATCTTTCGGAGGAATGGAAAAAGTTTACCGGCCTGCCTTTCGTATTTGCGGCATGGATAGCCAATAAACTCATTCCGCCGGAGTTTGTGAATGAATTTAACGCCTCGCTTAAATTCGGGCTCGATCACAGACCGGAACTGCTCAGATCATTGCCTCAGCGAACCGATTTCGACCTGGAAGATTACCTGATGCATAAGCTCGACTTTGATCTTACTGAAGATAAAAAGAAAGCGCTTCAGCTCTTTCTCGATTATATCAATTCCTTGTAACCGGCAATAAAAAAAGCTTACACAAAAAGTGTAAGCCTTGAAATATTTTTTGATCCTCTTATTAGGTTAGAAAGATACCAATGTTGTTGGCAATAACGCCGCTGAAATGCCTGATGCTCCCCAGCTATTGGTGCTCCATCCTGAAGGTGTAGCCTCACCTGACGCCAGCCATTCGTTTGCTTGTACGCCGGAGCTGTTGGTCCAGTTAACCTTGTTGCCGCTAACAGTAGTGGCAGAAACATTATATCCACCCTGGCCTTGTATGAATATACCTACGTTTGTCCAGGTTTCTTTTGCTGCGAATATGCTGTTGTTGGTAATCGATATCGTGTTACCGCCGATAATCGCCATTCCGAATTCGCCCGGATTAACCAGCGTGTTGCTGTTAGCCACCTGGTAAGCGCCGCCATTGTGGCCAAGTAATATGCCACCACCGGAAGTGCTCGGGCCCCCGCCTTCTATTTGATTGTCGGTTATGGTGATTGGACTTGAAGAGGTACCAATGCTGCTTTGGATGTCGATAGCGTATAGAGGATTGCTGGAGCCGGAGAAGTTTTGCATCTTATTTCCGCTTATACTATTATTTGCGCCGCCGACGCTGACGTATTGGACAAATGCTCCGTTATATTTCTGACCCTGCATATTCTTCATCAGGTTTGTGAAAACCTTGATCCCGCCGCTTGGACAGTTTTTGGCAACAATCCCGGCAGCCACGTTGCCGATCTTATTGCTTTGAATGACAACGTTTACGCAATTGTTAAGTACAATGGCTGCATCAGTGGAGTTTTGCAGGGTACATGCATTGATATACACATTGCTGCAATTGGTCAATGTAATACAAGGAACGCTTCCGCCGTTGATCACGAGGTTGGCGATCGATATATTACTTTTCCCCGTATAATTGATTACCGATCCCGACGATGCCGTAGTCGTGGTGGTTGTCGTTGCGGTAGGGGCCAGGGGCACCGTTGCTGCTGTTGGCGTGATGATCGAGGTAGGCAATATAGAAGCGTTGATGCCTGCTTTCCAGGTATTGCTGCTCCAGCCTGCCGGTGTCGGCGTACTTGCGCCTATCCATTGATCATTCTCTTCCCCGGTCTGGCTTATAAATTTAATTTTATTGCTGCTGACCGTACAGTTGGTTATAGGATAGCCTGCCTGGCCCCATACCGATACTCCGACATTACTCCAGGGTGTTCCGGAGGAATAAACTGTATTGTTGGAGACGACGATGTGGTCACCCCCGGATACGGACAAACCGTCGGAGCCAGGATTGACAAGAACATTATTCGTAGCTGTTATATATGAGCCTCCATTATCGCCTAACTGAAGACCGCCGCTGTTCTGGTTCGGGCCAGCGCCAAGTATCCAGTTGCCGTTTACCTGTACAGGGCTTGCTGCGGTACCGTGAGTTTTGTAGCAGCTGATCACCTCATAGGTATTGGATTGGCCAATATTATTCTGGATCTTGTTATTTGAAATTACCATACCAGCACCGCTGCACTGGTTATATTGAACAGCCTGGCCGCGCGGGAAAGGGCCCTTCATGTTCAGGAATTCATTGTTTCGCGTAACAATGCCGCCTTTTGGACAGCTAACCGCATACATGCCTGTTGAAACGTTGGTAAAATAACAATAGTCTACCGTAATATTATAGCAGTTGTAAAGCTGGACACCTACGTTTGTTGAGTTGCCTAAGCTGCACTGGGTGATATGTACGTTATAGCAGTTATTTAAAGCAATGCAGGGTACAGTGCCGCCTGCAATTGATAAGCCGCTGATCGTAATGTCGTGCTGGTTGTTGTAGGTCTTTGCAGCTGAGGAAGTGTACTTGCTCAAACTGACCGCCATTGATGTCGGGCTGAAATTGAATTTCGATAAATTAGTTTGAGTCGCGGTGTCGGCCGGGGTTACGATCGCATCTTTCTTGCACGCGCCGAGGCTTAATAACACCATTCCGGCGAGCATAGCAATGCCACGCCAGGGGGTAAGGGCTGTTTTTTTCATTTGTTTCGGGTAGTTTAATTAATCAATCTAAATTAACTGCTGCAAAATTAATTAAAAGTTTTTTAAAACAAAACTTTGTGGAAATTAATTTTACGTTAACGAAAAATAATTTCCAAATTAACTTTGCTTAATCGGGGCAAAACCTTATTAAAGTTTTGCTGTATAATGGCATTGGCAATCAATTGTTTTTTAACTTTTCTTTTTTCAGAAAAAAAATTCTTCAAAAAAATAAAATAAAAGCAAAGCTCACTATACCCCAGTCAATTCGATAGCTTAATTAAAGTCACTAAAATATTACATCGAATGTTGAAAACCTATTGATTTCCACATTTTTTATCCACAATTGTGTGGATAACTTGGCGTTTGCGTTTTTATTCTAAAAATGCTCTTTTTGATCGCGACAAACATTAATCGGTTAAAAACGTATTTGGTAGGTATACCAGATAAATTGAAAATAACCGACCCTTTATAATTTTTACCAAAAACATGCTTCAGCAGGTCAAAGAACAACAAGATACTTTTGAAGAGATCTATTCAAAAGATAATGCCGCCAGGTTCTATTTTAATGTTACTAATGATCCTTTGCTAAGATATTTGCGCGACAGGAGACTTCAGAAAGCTTTGGATTTCATAAAAGCAAAGAGTGGGGGCGAGGATATATATCAATGGAAGATACTGGTAGTATGCGGGGGAGTTGGTGGCGAAGGTATCTTTTTTATAAGGAAAGGATTTTACGATGTTACGGTTTCTGATATTTCGGAGAACTCGTTGCAAATATGCCGGGAGCTGGAGCCTGAAATAAAGACAATGGTCCTTAATGGAGAGGATACCGGCCTGCCTGAAAATGCTTTTGACCTGGTAATTGTACAGGACGGCCTGCATCATTTGCCCAGGCCAACTACCGGATTTACCGAGATGCTGAGAACGGCCAGGAAAGGAGTGATAGTTATCGAACCGTATCAAAGCACGGTCGGTAATTTGATCGGCACAGAATGGGAAGTGCACGGCGGCTCGACAAATTATGTTTACCGGTGGAACAGGATGATGGTTGAACAGGCAGTGAAAAGCTATTTGTTAAAAGACTACAAAACCATCAGGGTGTTCAGATTTTGGGACCATAATGTAGTGATCAGGAAACTGGCTTTAAAATTTCCGAAATCAATGCAGCTTCGTATTGCCAAAACGGTATATGCCTTGCTTGAATTGATAAGGTTTTCAGGAAATATGATGGTTGCCGTGGTGCTTAAGAACTGAGCTTAGTCCTATATGTTAAAATAAATTTTCCGAACCCATCGGGAAGGAATTGCCAAATACGCCTATATAACAGAAACGGATCGAATGGCCATTGTGAGGCGAATCGGCATAATCGCCGATATTGGAATAGAGCGAGAAAACAAAGAAATTGACATCGCGACCAGCAATAACGTTTTCCCGGTTCTGGTGCAGGTACGACCTGAAGTCCTCAACTCCGGGGTTGGTAACGATCAATAGCAATAGTAAAGCACCAGCCGCGGAGAGTACTTTTCTTCTCATTCTTAATTAGGTTCATCCAATATAAGTAATATTTTCGTTACAATGCAATATGCTTAAGCGATTTGTTGATAAGAAGTTCCGCGTGATCAGCGTTGTGTTAAAGTTAAGCGGGAGACTAATATTAGATTAGGTTCATTTGACGATCAGCTATTGTACTTTACCGCCAATGGTAATTTAAAACGGTAAGTAATAGTAATGAGTAAATAAAAAGGCCGGCTTGAAGTGACCCCAAAGTTGGACACTATTTGGGGTATTGTACTCAATAGCCGGCCTTTTTCATTTATCAGGCAGGATTAAGCCGGTTAAAGACCATCTCCAATTCTTCTTTTCCTACTTTAGCCCTGTCTTCGCTGAAGCCAAAGGTGATCTCGGTCTTTCCTTCCTTCAACTGGTTAAAAACCGACTCGATGAAATCGGCGACAGGAGGAGCATGGTCGTGCAGGCCCTTGCCGCCAAGATCGGTGTTAAGGGCAGGAGGTATCAGTTCGATCACTTCGATGCCCCTGGGTTTTAACAGGTAACGCGTGGAATGTGTGAACGAGTGGAAGAATGCCTTGGTAGCCGAATAAACCGGCACTTTTGCGAACGGTACAAAGGACAGACCTGAAGTTACATTAATAATAGTATTAAGCGATTGCAGGCTAAGGAACAGCGAAGTAAGATGCAGCGGCGCTTCGATGTTGGTAATGATCTCGTGCCGGGCCATTGGGAAAAAGTTGGGTCCGTCGATACCCATCCATTGCTGAATGCCGGCGTTGTTTACCAAAACGTTCAGGTCGCCATGGAAAGATTTTACCCACTGGAAAAGCGCCATGCGCTCAGCATCGAGCGAAAGGTCGCAGACCCTGGTAATTACAGACGGGTACTTTTTGGCAACTTCCTTTAGAGTATCTTCGCGGCGACCACAAATAATGACTGTGTTACCTTCCTCTATAAACCGTTCGGCGAGCCCCCGGCCAATGCCGCTGCCCCCACCGGTGATGAGTATTTTATTGCCTGATAATTTCATGTGCAAATTGTTTTGTTTAGTTTATACACGAAAGTAGAATTGTTGTTTGAAAACAGGGGTCGGCATAATGTAAAATCAGGCCTCGCCTGTTTTTCTTATCAGGTATTTGCCGATGACTTGCCTGATGTGGCTGATATCAAAGGGCTTTCCTATAAACGCATTCCAGCCATAGTTGCCGATGCTGTCAATTTCGCGGTGATGGGCGGAAAACAACACTACCGGGATGTGCAATGTTCCGGCGTTGCTTTTGATCTGGTAACAAATATCGGCGCCGTTGCTGATACCCAGCTTGTAGTCGATCAGAACTACATCAGGCCTGAAGTGACTGATCTCTGAAAAAATATCATCAACATCTGCAAGGCAATGCACGGTATAATCGTCCTCCTCAAATATCTCGCGCACCAAGTCGCGGATATCCTGGTCATCATCGATCACTAATAAACGTTTTTCCATGCTTTGCCGTCAACCTGAAAAATGAAAATAGCCAGCTTTTCACTGACTATTTTCCCCTCAATATTTAACTATTTGTTAGTGGATTAACATAAGAAAAACCACCCATCGAACGAATGGTTTGCGATAGCCCGAAATAAATTATCGTTCAATTATTTAACAATTCCTGAACAGTATCCCGGCGGTGTTTATTGCTATCTTTAAACGCAAAATTTACATTATGAATACCTATTCATTACACGGCCAGGCTGCGCTAGTAACCGGCGGCGACAGCGGAATTGGAAAAGGCGTTGCCATCGAGCTGGCCAAAGCAGGCGCTAAGGTGGTTATTAATCATGTCGATGCGCATGAAGTGGCCCAATTGACCGTCGATGAGATCACTGCAGCCGGCGGCGAGGCTTATGCCATCCATGCTGATGTCAGCAGCGAACGGGAAGTACAAAATATGTTTGCTGAAATGTTCAGCAAATACGGGACGATCGATATCCTGGTTAATAATGCCGGCCTGCAGCGCGATTCGAAATTTGTGGATATGACGCTGGAGCAATGGCAAACCGTGATCAACATCAACCTGACAGGACAGTTCCTGTGCGCCCGCGAAGCCGCACGGGAATTTATCCGCAGGGGAGTATTGCCCGAACGCAGTAAGGCGGCAGGCAAGATCATTTGTATGAGCAGCGTGCACGAGGTAATTCCCTGGGGCGGCCATGTAAATTACGCTACCAGCAAGGGCGGCGTGATGATGCTGATGAAAAGTATGGCGCAGGAACTGGCGCCGCATAAGATCAGGGTAATGAGCATTGGCCCCGGAGCAATTGAAACACACATTAACCATTCTGCCTGGTCATCAAAGGCGGCCCTGGACAAACTATTGACCCTGATACCTTATGGTAGGGCAGGGGTAACGGAAGATATTGGCAAACTGGCCGCATGGCTTGCTTCAGATGATGCCGATTATATTACTGGTACAACTATTTTTATGGACGGCGGCATGACGCTTTATCCCGGATTTGCCGATAATGGCTAATATTCTTTTTCATAGTTTTCACTTAATCAATAAAATCATACTTTAAACAATAAATAAGCGCTTACATAACTTTTTTGTTACGTAAAAAACGCTGATATGTCATTGAAATGCAAGGAAATCGTTAAGAAAAGTACTTAGTGTTAAATTTACAATAAGTCACGCGATTTTCATTAAAATAATGTCAAAAACATGCTTATTATCGGTCTTGTTTTTGTGAGAATTCGAAAAAGCTTTCAAATTTTATCAAAATATTATAAAAATCGGTCAATATTTTAACTTTTAGCAGTTACAAGGTATTTTTGTTGCGGATTTAAAATTTAAGACAATGAAAAAATTCTTTATAACTGCCGCTGTAGCTGCTCTGTTCAGCACAAGCGTTTTTGCCGATGGCAACAAGAAAGCCGCTACTAAGATCGAAGTATCTTATACGGTAGTAAACGAGTTCAACGCTAACTTTGCTGATGCAAAGAATGTTATCTGGACCGTTACCAAAGACTTCCAGAAAGCAAGTTTCATTCTGAATGGTGTAAAGACCACTGCCTTCTATGATCGCGGGGGCGAATTTGTAGCTGTTACCATGAATGTTGATGCCAAAGCGATCCCTGCTAAGGCTAAAACCGAAATTGCTGAAAAGTACAAAGGTTATGATGTGGCCGGTGTTATTGTGGTTCAAAACAATACCGAGCTGAACCCTGATGCTGACGAAACAGCTTACTTTGTCGACTTGAAGAGCGAAAGCAAAGAGATACTGGTGAAGATCAGCCCCTCTCTGCACACCGAATTCTATACTGAAGTTAAGTAAGTAACTAATTTCCGGAAAAGTTTAAGCCATCCGCCTACTGACGGATGGCTTTTTTATTATGCCTGTGTGCGTATCAGAAACAGCTTTATTACATCAGTATTTAAAACAAAAATGCCTCTCAGACCTTTATTAGGCATTATATTTTTACGATGCCCAAGACCATAATCGTTTCCAACAGGCTGCCCGTAAAGCTGACCGAAGCCGATGGACAATTCAAATTGACACCAAGTGAAGGCGGCCTTGCGACCGGCTTAGGATCGATCTATAAACAGGATAACAATATATGGATCGGCTGGCCGGGTCATGAGGTCGCGGATGATGAAGAAAAAAACAAAGTAATATCGCAATTAAGAGATTTAAGCCTGGTACCGGTGTTCCTGACACAAGAAGAAGTGAGCCAGTATTATGAAGGTTTTTCAAACGAGGTCTTGTGGCCCGTTTTTCACTACTATGCTTCCACTTATGCCAATTACCAGCAGTCGAACTGGGACTTTTATAAAAGGGTAAACCAAAAATTTAAAGATACAATAGTGGCGAATGCCGAACCCGGCGACATTATATGGATACATGACTACCAGTTATTGTTGCTGCCCGAACTGATCAGGAACGAAATGCCGGAAGCATCGGTTGGCTTCTTTTTGCATATTCCTTTTCCTTCTTATGAAATGTTCAGGCTAATACCTTGGCGCGCTGAACTGATGAATGGCATCATGGGCGCCGACCTGATCGGATTTCATACGTATGATGATACAAGGCATTTTATTAATGCCGCAACCCGCATTTTGCCGGTAAACTCGTCTGCCAATATCATCACCAAAGGCGATCGGACAATAGTGGCCGAAGCCTTTCCGATAGGCATCGATGATAAAAAATACGCTTCCATGCCGGCCGAGCCAGAAGTAAAAAAGAATATCAAGCTGATCAACGACACCTTTCCTAAGCAAAAGCTGGTTTTATCTGTCGACAGGCTGGATTATAGTAAGGGTATATTACAACGCCTGCAGGCTTATGATTATTTGCTTGAACATTATCCCGAAGCTAAAGAGAAGATCACTTTTTATATGATCGTGGTGCCCTCGCGCGACACTGTACCTCAATATGCTCACCTGCACGAACAAATTGACAAGCAGGTAGGTAACATCAACGCAATGCACCGTACGCTGGAATGGACACCCGTACATTATTTCTATCGTTCATTTCCGATTGAAATGCTTTCGGCGCTCTATGCGGCTGCCGAAGTATGCCTGGTGACACCCATGCGTGATGGGATGAACCTGGTGAGCAAGGAATATGTCGCCAGCCGCGTAAATAATGATGGTGTCCTGATACTCAGCGAAATGGCCGGAGCATCAAAAGAGTTGATCGATGCGCTGATCGTCAATCCGAACAATACGGAGGAAGTAGCTAAAACTATCATCAAGGCCGCTTATATGCCGATGGATGAGCAGCGTACGCGTATGAAGCAAATGCGCCAGGTGGTATCCAAATTCAATGTATCGCATTGGGTGAAGGTGTTCATGGATAAGTTAACAGAAGTGAAACAATTGCAGCGCAGCATGCAGACCCGTTACGTGGCGTACGGCACCGAACAATCTATTATAAACCGGTATTCAAGGACCAATAGACGCATTATCTTCCTGGACTACGATGGCACTTTGGTCGATTTTGTATCAAACATTGAACAGGCCCACCCGGACGAGGAATTGTACAAACTTTTTGAACACCTGACCGACGACCCGGACAACCGTGTGGTGCTGGTGAGCGGCCGCAGACACGAGAACCTTGAAAAATGGTTCGGCAAAGGCAAGGGCGATATTGATATGATAGCGGAACACGGCGCATGGATAAAAAAGCGAGGCGCGATGTGGCATAAATTGCCCGGCCTTTCATCGCAATGGAAAGAAGAGATCCGCCCTGTGCTTGAAACATTTGTCGATCGTACGCCCGGTACTTTTATAGAAGAAAAATCATTTTCACTGGTTTGGCATTATCGCAAGGCACAAAAAGGCTTGGGCGAACTGAGGGCAGGGGAGTTGATGAACAACCTGAAATATTTAGCAACGGATAAAGGCCTGCAGCTTTTACCCGGCAATAAGGTGGTGGAAGTGAAAAACGTGGAGATCAACAAAGGCAAAGCCGCCATGATGTTGATCGACAATATAGAATACGATTTCATTATGGCTTTGGGCGATGATTACACCGACGAAGACATCTTTAAGGCCCTGCCTGAAAATGCCATCACTATTAAGATAGGCAATAATGTATCGGCGGCAAAATTTTATCTCCGGACACCGCACGAAGCCAGGCGGCTGCTGAAGAAAATGGCCGAAGCTGGTGTGGCAATTCACCTGGCAAAATGATCCTCCCAGGCAATCAGAGGAAGATCGGTTTGTCCAGTTTCATCGCTATACGGTAGGCAGCATTCATCAAGCCCACATGGCTGTATGCCTGAGGAAAATTACCCCATTGGCTGCCGTTAGTTTCGTCTACATCCTCGCTGAAGAGCAGCAGATGGTTTGAAAATTGCAGCAGGTTCGCAAATTCCTTCTGTGCGTCGTCTAGTCGCCCAACGGCTGCCAGCGCTTCTACGTACCAGAAGGCACAAATAAGGAACGTAGTTTTCGGCTTGCCAAAATCATCTTTATATAAATAGCGGTAAAACAGGCCGTTGCTGGTTTTGAGCTCTTTTTCAAGCGCTGCGAGGTGGTCTTTTGCCCGTTTGGAAGCGGGATCGAGATAGTTCATCATGATCAATTGCAGCGTACTGGCATCAAGGTTAGGACTGCCCGCCGAATTGGTATATACCTTTCGTTTAGGATCATAACAACTCTCAATATGTTTTACGGCTTTCCTTTTCAAGGCTCGCGCACGTCTCAAAAGCGCTTTATTCTCGATCGTCAATGCCATCTTTTCGGCCGCACAGGCCCCGGCCCACTGGAACAGGTTGCTGTAGCAATGAATATTGGCCGTATTGCGGAATTCCCATATGCCTGCGTCCTTCTCGTCGATAGTTTTTTCAATTTTGTGCAAAACGAAGTCTACCCATTTGGCCGAATCTTTTCGCTCGGAAAATATAAACCGGTGATCAGTGTACAGGGGCAGGAGGGAGATCATCACCTGGCCGTAAATATCGTTCTGAATGTGCTCATAAGCCTGGTTGCCGATGCGGACAGGCTGATTGCCCATATAACCTTCAAGCTTGTCTAAAATGATCTCAGTCAACCTGCTTTTCCCTGTAATACTATATAACGGATGATACCTGAAATCTTCGGATACCGATATATCAGTCACATAATTGAAATATTTCTCCATTTCCTCGAAGTGCCCGATGTGGTTCAACGCGGTAAGTACATAATAAGTGTCGCGTAACCAGCAGTAGCGATAATCCCAATTACGGCCGCTTCCGGGCGATTCTGGCAGGCTGGTGGTGCTTGCGGCTATAATGGCGCCGGTATCTTCAAACTGGTGGATCTTCAATGTCAGCGCCGAGCGGATCACATAGGGCTGGTAATATGGCGCAATGGACGAGTGTTTGATCCAGGTTTGCCAGTACCGGGTGGTTTCGCGCAGGAAATGGTCGGCTGTGCTGACCAATGCGGCCTCAAGAGGCTCCCCGTAGGTCATTACCAGGTATTTGCAGTCGTTCAGCACGAAGAATTGTTCATCAAATACGTAGCTGATCGGAATGTTCGTAGTAAGCCTGATGCTTTCATCGCCGCCGATATATTGGATATGGTTGCTGCCGCGGTTTACATCCAGCTTAACATCGCCGTATTCTGAAACAGGCTCGCATTTTACTCTAACACGCGGCGAACCATCCAGCGCTTCGATCTTTCGTATCAGCATCAGGGGCTTATAGTAGCGTTGGTGGTTGTAAAATCTCGGGGCGAAGTCGGTCACCCGGTAACGGCCGTTGCCTTGTACCGTAATCTCGGTCACCAGTATATTGGTATTTTCCTGGTAGTACTGATGCGAAGTAAAATCGGTTTCAGGCAATATGGAAAACTCGCCGCCCTTGTTTTTATCCAGCAAGCCCCCAAAAATAAAGGTGCTGTCAAAAGTAGGCCAGCAAAGCCAGTCGATATTCGTGTTCCTGTTGATGTGGGCTATATATGCGCAGTTACCGATGATGCCGGTTCCATAGGTGTGTTTTGCCATGCCTGGTGTATCAGCTAAGTGTTTAGATAGCTTCAACAAATCTTACAGAAGAATGTTTAGATAACGGGCCTGCTGTTGAATCAGGGCAGTATTTATAATGCATTTGCAATAATTGCTATAAAATATATCTTTTTTATAGATTATGACATTTTTGGCTTGTTTATTCGGGCATTGCCCGTAACTTTATCTCAATAAACTGAATTAAAAAACTCCACAAATTTTAAACATTATGAGCTTACGATTAGGCGATGTGGCCCCGAATTTCAAGGCCCAAACATCACAAGGCGAAATAGATTTTTATGAGTACCTGGGCGATAGCTGGGGTGTGTTGTTCTCTCACCCTGCTGATTTTACACCGGTTTGCACTACCGAGCTGGGCAAAACGGCCTCGTTAAAAGAGGAGTTTGCAAAGCGCAACGTGAAAGTGATCGCGCTGAGTGTCGACCCGGTTGAATCGCACAAAAATTGGATCAATGACATTAATGAAACACAGGATGTCGAAGTGAATTTCCCGATAATAGGGGATGAGAACCGCGAGGTGGCATTGGCTTATGACATGATACATCCGAATGCTTCGCTGACGGCTACCGTGCGCTCGCTATTCGTGATAGCACCGGATAAGACCGTGAAACTTACCATAACTTATCCGGCTTCGACAGGGAGAAATTTCCAGGAAATTTTGCGTGTGATCGATTCATTGCAGCTTACCGCGAAGTACAGCGTTGCTACACCAGCCGATTGGAAGGACGGCGAAGACGTGATAGTAACAGCGGCGGTAAAGACCGAAGACATTCCGGCAAAATTTCCTAAAGGTCATAAGATCATTAAGCCATATCTTCGCACGACGCCGCAACCAAATAAATAATTTTATTTTATTTTTCAATTAATTTTATATATTTGGTTGTAATATAGGGTTAATGCACGTTGCTGCCTGAAGTAATAATACAACCGTATTTTCAGTTTGGCTATTGTTTTTTGATCCATACGGACTAAAATATTTTAATACTATACAATATTATGAAAACTGGAAAAGTAAAATGGTTTAACACTCAGAAAGGCTACGGTTTTATTATTACCGACGAAGGCAAAGACCTGTTTGTGCATTTCAAAGATGTACAGGGAGGTGTAAACGCCATTAAGGATAACGATTCCGTGGAGTACGAAGTGGAAGATGGCAGAAAAGGACCTCAGGCTGTAAAAGTGAAGAAGATATAAAAGACTATTCTGATCAAACGGAAGAACCTCTGCACAGTGCAGGGGTTTTTTTATACATAGTAATTGGGTGATATTCATTTAGTCATCCTATATTAGCCATACCAAACCGTCAATATTATGACCCAATTGCATGCTATTAAGGGTTCCCGCAATATTGTTTTCCTTGTAATTGTTGCATCACTCGGTTATTTCGTCGATATATATGACCTGATGATCTTTTCAATCGTTAGAATTGCCAGCCTGCACGATATTGGCATTGATAATGCTCATATACGGCCAGCCGGTATTTTTATCCTCAATATGCAGGTGTTCGGGCTAATGCTGGGGGGAATATTGTGGGGAATCTTAGGTGATAAATTAGGTCGTCTCCGGGTGCTTTTTGGCTCGATTTTATTGTATTCGCTGGCAAATATTGCCAACGGAATGGTACATGATCTTAACAGTTATGCGATTGTCCGTTTTATCGCAGGGGTGGGCCTGTCGGGCGAACTGGGTGCGGGAATTACACTGGTGAGCGAAACTTTAAGCAAGGAAAAAAGAGGATATGGAACCATGACCGTTTCTATGATTGGCCTTTTGGGATCCATAGCCGCGGGGTTTGCGGGTAACCACGACTGGCGTACCGCCTACTACATCGGCGGCGGGCTGGGTTTACTGTTGCTGGCGCTGCGTCTGGGGACATTTGAGTCGGGCTTATATAAAAATGCGGCGAAGGCCGGCGTTTCAAAAGGTAATATATTGATGCTGTTTACTAACCGGAAACGTTTTTTGAAATACCTGTACTGCATTATGATGGGTGCGCCTATATGGTTTATAGTTGGCATAATCATCACCTTGTCGCCTGAATTGTCCGTGGCTTTGGGGGCTCCGGAAAAATTCAACGCTGGTACCGCGGTCATGACATTTTATTGCGGCGCTGCCGTAGGTAATATTCTTGCCGCTGTATTAGCGCAGCTTACGCGTTCGCGAAAACTAACCATGCTAATATTTTTATTGTCCAATGCCATCTGTGTTTTGATCCTGCTGAACGCGAGAGGTATCACCAGCAGACAATTTATAGCGATCGGCTTTATGATCGGTCTTACCGGAGGATACCTGGCAACCCTTGTAACGATTGCAACAGAACAGTTCGGCACCAATATAAGGGCAACGGTTACCACAACCGTTCCCAATTTTATAAGGGGTACATTGATACCCATCAATGCTTTTTTCAGCGTTTTGCTTACCCGTTTTGATACACTGAAAAGCGGAATGATCACAATGATCGTTTTGACCACGATCGCCTTATTTGCTTTAAGCCAATTGAAAGAAAGTTTCAGTAACGACTTGGATTATTTAGAAATTACCGAAAAGGAACAGGAATCAGAACCAGAGTTAGTGGTGTAACATTAATAAAAATTACTCCGGATTTGTTAATTCCGTTAAATTAGCCGCGCCAATTATTGCAATTTATGACTGAAACAACATCTGCCAAAACCAACCGCAACATATTTTTCCTGGTATTAGTTGCCTCGCTGGGCTATTTCGTTGATATCTACGACCTTTTGGTTTTTTCCATCGTGCGCATGCCGAGCTTGCTGGCTATAGGCGTAAAGGCAGCCGACGTGAAAGCGGTCGGCGTAACTATTATCAACTGGCAGATGTTCGGATTACTAATCGGTGGCCTGGTATGGGGTATCATCGGCGATAAGCTGGGACGGATCCGGGTGCTTTTCGGGTCGATCTTATTGTATTCGATAGCCAATTTTATTAATGGCAGGGTTACGGGTGTTAACGAATACATCGTCGTACGCTTCATTGCAGGTATTGGCCTGGCAGGCGAGTTAGGAGCGGGGATAACCCTGGTTACCGAGACGATGAAGACAACGAAAAGGGGTTACGGAACCATGATCGTTTCGGTAATCGGCCTTTTCGGCGCTGCGGCCGCTAACTTGGTTGCAAAAACACTCGATTGGCATTGGGCCTATTATGTTGGCGGGATATTAGGTATTTTTCTGTTGCTGCTGCGTTTGGGAACGTATGAGTCCGGATTATATAAAGACGTTGAGAAAAGCGCAGTATCACGAGGGAATTTCCTGAAGCTGTTTACCGATTTCAACCGTTTCATCAAATACTTGTATTGCATCCTGGTGGGCGCAGCTAACTGGTTCGTGATCGGCATATTGATCACGCTTTCACCTGAATTTGGCAAAGCATTAGGTGCGAAAGTGCCTTTAAATGCCGGCGACGGCGTATTTTACAGCTATATAGGTATAGCCATCGGGGGTATATTTGCAGGGTTATTGTCGCAGGTTACTAAATCACGGCGGCTTACTGTAGTTGTTTTTGTGATCATTTCGGCCATAAGCGCTGTTTGTTATCTGACAGCAACGGGTATAACGACGACACAATTCGTCTGGCTAAGTCTTTTCCTCGGTTTCGGTGTGGGTTACTGGCCTATATTTGTCACTATCCCGGCTGAGCAGTTCGGTACCAATATCCGTGCTACGGTAACCACAACAGTACCCAATTTTATAAGGGCCTCATTAATACCTATCAATTCGGCATTCGCTGCTTTCTCCGTAAAATACGGGATGATCAATAGTGGGTATATCATGATGGGCATCCTGAGCCTGATTGCACTGTTTGCGGTAAGCCAGCTTAAGGAAAGTTTTCATAAAGATCTGGATTACGTAGAGGAATTGTAGAGTCCGAAAGTCCGCATAAGTCCGGAAGTCCGAAAGATGACATTGGGGTAATCTGTTCAACTGCTACAACTTTTACAACCATTACAACCAAAAAACTACCTTTGCAGCCATGATCACCAATGAGCAAGTTGCGGCGGAATACCAGGCCATCCAGGACGAAATATGCCGGGCGTTGGAGCAATGTGATGGCAAGGGCAGGTTCGAGGAAGAGGTTTGGGAACGTGAGGGCGGTGGCGGTGGGCGCACCAGAATATTACAAAATGGCGATATCATAGAAAGGGGAGGAGTCAACTTTTCTGCCGTTCACGGGCATTTGCCGGCAGCGATGAAAAAGGCGCTCAATGTGGACCAGGATGAGTTTTTTGCCACAGGGGTATCCATCGTCATTCATCCAAATCACCCGATGGTGCCTATCATTCACATGAATATCCGGTATTTTGAAATGCCCGGCTCGGAAGTGAGATGGTTTGGCGGCGGGATAGACCTGACCCCACACTATGTAATAGAAGGAGACGCGAAATTTTTCCACCAAAGCCTGAAATCCGTTTGCGATGAATACCATCTGGACTTTTATAATCGCTTTAAAACATGGGCTGACGATTATTTCTTCATTAAACATCGCAATGAAACACGTGGCATTGGCGGCGTATTTTATGATAAGCTGGCTGCGGATGAAAATCTGAGCTGGGAACAGGTATTTGAATTTTCAAAATCGGTAGGGCGAACCTTCGCACCTGTTTATACTGAACTGGTGAATCGTAACAGAAATAAACGTTTCACCGAGGCACAACAGCAATGGCAGTACCAGCGCCGCAGCCGTTATGCCGAGTTTAACCTGGTATACGATGCAGGAACCAAATTCGGGCTTGAAACCAACGGCCGCATCGAATCGATACTGATGAGCCTGCCGCCAACAGCTAAATGGGTGTACAATTATCAGCCGGAAGCAGGCAGCGAGGAAGAAAAAACCTTATTTTTACTGAGAAAAGGCATCAAGTGGGCGGAATAAAAGGGATATTAGCTGCATCGTTGTTCTTGATCATTGCTTCGGCATTTTCGGATAGAATGACGCTGAAAGGGAAATGGGAATATATGGGCGGGGTTTATAACGGCAAGAAAGATACTCCGCCGGTACAGTACACGCTTCAACGAATTTATGACAATGATCATTTCGAGGCTTACGCGCTTGAAAAAGGTTACAAGCCTGAGAAATATGAGGCCGGCAACTATGTGATCAAAGGGGACACTTGCATCGAAACGCAAACCTTCAGCATGCAGCCTACCAAGCTTTTAAATCTACCTGTCCGCTACCTGTATATGGTGCGTAATGATTCTCTGATACTGGGCGGGAAATTACCTACCGGGATGCTCGTTGTCGAGTATTGGAAACGCGTAAAATAGCGTTAAGTCAAGAGTCTGTAGTCTTAAGTCCCAAGTCGAAATTTATCCTTTTCTGACTTAAGACTAAAGACTTCGGACTTCGAACTAACTTTCAATTTCTTCCTAATCATTTTGTTACAGTTTTTACTCACATTTTAGGCCGGATGTGCATAAAAAACATGCTTCGAACCGAAGTAATTTCTTAACTTCGCAGGTCGCTTTGGGATACTCCCGGCAAGCATAATTACAGACTACGATCTACACTAATTTTTACAATGGCTGACGAAACAGAGAACGGCAATCTACCCCCTGAAGACAGAATAATCCCGATAAATATTGATGAAGAAATGCGATCAGCCTACATTGATTATTCAATGTCGGTTATCGTTTCAAGAGCCCTGCCCGATGTGCGCGACGGTTTGAAACCGGTTCACAGGCGTGTATTATTCGGCATGCTCGATCTTGGCTTAAGCAACAACAAACCTTATAAAAAGTCGGCGCGTATCGTGGGCGAGGTGCTGGGTAAATACCACCCGCACGGCGACTCGTCCGTTTACGATGCAATGGTGCGTATGGCGCAGGACTGGAGCCTGCGTTACCCCTTTGTCGAAGGGCAGGGGAACTATGGTTCCATTGACGGAGATGAGCCTGCGGCCATGCGTTACACTGAGGCCAGACTGCAGAAGATTGCCGAAGAGATGCTGGCCGATATCAACAAGGATACTATTGATTACCAGCTGAACTTTGATGATTCGCTGGAAGAGCCGACAGTATTGCCGGCCAAGGTGCCCAATTTACTAATAAACGGCGCATCGGGTATCGCGGTGGGTATGGCCACCAACATGGCCCCGCATAACCTGACCGAAGTTATCGACGCTACGCTGGCTTTAATCGATAACCGGAACATTGAGGTTGGCGAACTGATGAAACACGTAAAAGGCCCTGATTTTCCGACCGGGGGCATCATTTACGGTGTAGATGGCGTACGCGAAGCGCTCGAAACCGGCAGGGGCAGGATAGTAATGCGCGCCCGCGCCGAGATAGAAAGTTTTGGCAATGATCGTGAACGCATTATTGTGACCGAAGTGCCTTACCAGGTGAATAAGTCTAATATGATCGAGCGGACCGCTGAGTTAGTGGAGGAAAAAAAACTAGAGGGCATATCTGCTATCCGCGATGAATCAAACCGTGAAGGTATCCGTGTGGTTTACGAGATCAAGCGTGACGCCAATGCGAACATTGTGCTGAACAATCTTTATAAATATACTGCGCTGCAAACTTCATTTAGCGTAAATAATATTGCCTTGGTGCATGGTCGGCCGATGATGTTGAACCTGAGAGACCTGATACACCATTTTGTGGAGCATCGTCATGAGGTTGTAGTACGTCGCACCAAATTTGAGCTTGCTGAAGCAGAAAAACGAGCCCATGTATTGGAAGGCTTGCTGATTGCGCTTGATCATTTGGATGAGGTCATTAAACTGATCAGGAACTCAAATACGCCGGAAGAAGCCCGTGACGGATTGATGAGTACATTCGGCTTATCCGAAATCCAGGCACGCGCTATACTGGATATGACGCTGCGAAGGCTCACCGGACTGGAGCGTGATAAGATCAAAGACGAGTATGCTGAATTAATGCAGACGATAGATTATTTAAAATCTATTTTAGCTGACGAAGGCTTGCGTATGCAGATCATCAAGGACGAGCTGATCGAGATTAAAGAGAAGTACGGAGATGAGCGCAAAACCGAGATCGTTTATTCTTCGGCAGAAATGCAGACCGAGGATTTCATTGAGGATGAGGATGTTGTAATCACTATTTCGCACGAAGGCTATATCAAACGCACCGCGCTTACCGAATACCGCAGGCAGGGCAGAGGTGGCAAAGGTGCTTTGGGCAGCAATAGCCGTGACGAGGACTTCATCGAACACCTGCTGGTGGCATCGAACCATAACTATATGTTGTTCTTTACTGAAGCGGGTCGCTGTTTCTGGTTGCGTGTGTTTGAAATTCCTGAAGGGACGCGTACATCCAAGGGCCGCGCGATACAGAACATTATCAATATTCCGAAGGAAGAAAAGATAAAGGCATATATTAAGCTGATAACGCTAAAGGACCAGGAATACCTGGACAACAACTTTATCATCATGTGTACCAAGAAAGGTACCATCAAGAAAACTTCGCTCGAAGCTTATTCGCGCCCGCGCGCTAATGGTATTAATGCCATCAATATCAACGAGGGCGATACATTACTGGAAGCAAGCCTGACCAGCGGCAGCAGCGAGATCGTTATGGCGCTAAGATCAGGCCGGGCGATCCGCTTTAATGAGTCGACTGTAAGGCCGATGGGACGTACGGCAACGGGTGTCCGCGGTATTACGCTTGAAGATGAGAAGGATGAGGTAGTAGGCATGATCAGTATCGATAACCCTGAAACTACTGTGCTGGTTGTCTCCGAGAAAGGCTACGGCAAACGTACTGATATCGATGACTATCGCGTAACAAATCGCGGCGGCAAGGGTGTAAAGACGCTGAACATTACTGACAAGACGGGCAAACTTGTTGCCATAAAAGGTGTTACAGATAAGGAAGACCTGATGATCATCAACAGATCAGGTATCATTATCCGTATAGCGATAAGCGAATTGCGTACCATGGGTCGTGCAACCCAGGGTGTGAGGCTGATCACGCTAAAGGATAATGATGAGATCGCATCGGTTGCCAAGATCGAGCATGATGAAGATGAAGAAGTTGAAAACAACAACGGAGAAACACCTGAAAATCCGGACGCCGAAGCCCCTGCCGGCGGCGAAACAGAATAAAACTACCCTATGACTGGCCGTAAATTTTTATTGCCATTTCTTATTTGCTTCATGAGCGCTTCGGTTTCCTTTGGGCAAACCGAGGTGTTCAAAAGCGTGGTGAACAACCTTGCGTTTTATAAGCAAAAAAAGGATCTGAAATACCTTTCAAACGCCAAAAAATCTGTGGATAGCCTGATCAAAACACACCAGGACTCTATTGACCTGACAAAAAATGTCTATAGGCTGGTGGTTTACTCGGGCATCGCTTATATCGATTCAACAAATAAGCTGAAACAGCCGGCGAATTTTTTTGACAAGGTATGCAAGCTGCAAAGTACCCTCGCGGGTAATAAGAAGATATACCGTTTCCAGCCGGAGATGGATTATGCCAGGCATTGTATAGCCAACGTTTACCTGCGCCAGGGTTTTGCTTATATGCGCATGACCGATTATTATAATGCGATCAGAACATTCCGCGACGCGCAGCTTTACGCACCCGAATTTAAGGAGGTGAATGCCTACATAGCCTACGCTAATAATCGTCTCGGAAACCTGACAGACGCAGCGAAATATTATACTAACCTGTTAAAAACCGATAGTACCAACGCCCAATATGTCGAAGAGGCTTCGAATACTTATAAAGCAATAGGGGATACTTCCAAAGCATTGCAGGTGGTGCAAAAAGGGAGAAGACATTTGCCGGATGACAAGTTCCTTCTGCTGGATGAGGCGAATATTTATAGTAACCGGAGGGATTACAGGGCACTTGAGCCTCTTCTGAGGCAATTGCTCGATCAGAACCCAAACAGCGCCGAGCTGGCTTTCACCGCGGCGAATTGTTACGACCATTTAAATAACTTTGATAAAGCAGAATCGCTATATTTACGTTCCATTGAACTAAACAGTTCATTGTTTGATCCGGTTTATAACCTTGGTATTCTGTATTTTAAAGAGGGGATTTTAAAACACGGCAACGATAGTAGTAAAGATGTCGCCAGGGCGGGACAATGGCTGGAAAAGGCCAGCGAAATATCGCCAAATGACGTCAAATGCCTGCAGGTGCTTCAAATGGTATATGCCAAAGCCGGTAACCAGGACCAGGCAGAAAAAGTAAACAGCAAACTCAAACTATTAACCAACCAATAAAACAATGAAGATCAAAATTTTAACAACGGCATTGTTTGCCTTTGTCGCGGTGGGCGCCTTCGCACAAAAAGGAGAGCTCAATAATGCCAAGGAAAATTATACCAAATTCGATGGGCTGAGGTCGAACATGGCCCTTGCCAAGCCGGCGCTGACAATTGCAAAAACGTCTATCGATAAGGCATCGACAAACCAGAAAACAGCGGCCCTGCCAGAAACCCTGGCATTGAAAGCGGCGATCTATGCATCTTTGGCTAATACGGATACCGATCCGACGGCTGCTTCAAGCGACCTTGCAACGGCCCAGGACGCACTGGCCAAAGCCCAGGCGGCGGACACCAAGAACGAGAACACCAATATGCTCAAGCACGCTACCGTGGAAATGGCGCAGATACAGCTGAATAATGGTGTGAAGGCTTTCCAGGCTAAAAACTATGATGAGGCTTATAAAGCTTTTGAAGCAGCACACAAGGTATTGCCTGATGATACCACGGCCATGCTTTATTCAGGGATATCTGCTTCAAATGCCAAGAATTATTCCGGAGCGATCGAAAGCTATAAGGAACTGGTTAACACCAATTACTCTAAAAAAACGCAGGCATACAACGACCTGACAACCTTATATTTATATAATAAGGACACCACAGCTGCATTAAAAACCATAGCGGATGCTGTGGCAAAAAACCCTGCTAATCCCGAACTCCGGAAGAGGGAAATTGAAGTGAGCCTCCAGGCAGGGCAATCAGCCGATCTTATTACCAAAATAGACAATGCGATCAAGGCTGATCCGAATAACAAAACCCTATATTACTACGAGGGTTTAACTTATTCGCAGATAGCTGAGACCGAAGGCAAGGAACTTACAAAGCTGAAAAAGGCCGAGAAACCAGGTACGAAAACCCCAAATCCACAGATTGCCAAGCTTCAGCAAATGAGAGCGGATAACTATGGAAAGGCCGCCGCCCAATACCAGAAGGCCCTTGCAATTGACCCGAATTATTTTGAAGCGGTGCTGAACATGGGGTACGTTACAATTGCACCTGCTATTGATATTTACAACGATGCTCAGCAGATACCGGTTACACAAACCAAACTTTACAATGAAGCAATGGCCAAAGCAAATGCAGGATTTGATGCCGCTAAACCATACGTGACCAAAGCCGTGGAACTGAACCCGCAATCATTAGATGCGCTGACCAATTTGAAATCTTATTACCTGGGTAAAAAAGATTCTGAAAATGCGAATGCGGTTCAGAAGAAAATTGATGCTCTGCCGAAGCAATAGTTATTAGTTACCGGTTAACCAAGTGTCAGTTGACTGTAATAGGGAGGATAATCTAGGGCCTGCTTAATAGCGGGCTTTAATATTTTAGAATGTTACTGGCAAGTATCCCTTGAGGGCAGTTGAGCCCGAAAGCCTTCAATATGTGTCATAACCCACAATGACACATGAAGCTACAACTGAACTTTCGATTGAAGTCTGCGAAAGCATCACTTCTAAATCTACGGGTTGGGGTTTATCTCTCAATGGATGCAATCCTGATTATGAGGATTATTTTCCAATGGATAAAGAAACAGCATTTAGACTGAAAGAACGCCTTTTAGCTGTAATGCCCCCAATCGCGTTTCACAAACCACTTACAAGTCCAAGTGATAAACCCTGACGGCTCAAATGTGTCCGTAAGAAACTCCATTAATACGATGTTTTCAGGAACGATAGCAAGGTTGTGCATGACTTTATCACTTTCATAATCCCACAAATGATAACGGTTGACACCATCTCTTGCAGCCCGAAAAATACCGTAATCCATTGGAGCGCATAAGCGGACTAAATCACAGCCGTCCTCATGAGAATAAAACGTTAGCTTAATCTTGGTCTTATTGTGAATAGCTCCTATAAACCTATCGTGATAAACCGAATGCATAATGTAAATATACTAAAAACCAATCAATTATGAAATACACAATCAACCAGTTCCGAAAAGACTACCCGAACGATGACGTGTGCTTAGACGTTATCCTAAAGATGCGTTTGGATATACAGCCATGCTGTCCCCAATGCTCACAGCAAACCACGTTCAAGCGCATACCCGGAAAACGGTGCTACCAATGCTCTGATAAAGACTGCCAGTATCAGCTATACCCGACAGCCGGAACAGTATTTGAAAAAACGCGCACTTCGCTTGTGGACTGGTTTTATGTCATCTATTTGATGACTTCGACCCGCAACGGAGTATCAGCAAAAGAGATACAGCGTCAATTGGGCGTAACCTACAAATGCGCTCACCGTTTAGGCCATCAGGTACGTAAGCTAATGGGTTCAAAGGACGGACTGTTAACCGGGATTGTTGAAGCGGATGAGTGCTATATTGGAAACAACCCTAAAAATATTCACCGTAAGAAATACGTAGAGCAATACGGTAAAGCAAGACCTTTTGCACCTGTTATAGCACTTGTGGAACGCACTACAGGTGAGGTAAGATGCGTTGCTCCTGAAAGGGTTGACGGACGTAGTATTTACGATGCAGTGACAAGTAATGTAGCCAAAGGCGAACACCTCATCACAGATGCGCACAATGGTTATAATTGGGTAGGCCGCCAGTATAAGCATACGTCAGTTAAGCACGTTCCCGGCTTCATTACAGAAGGCGAAAAGCATACCAATACCGTAGAGGGATTTTTCAGCCATTTAAAGCGCACGATCAAAGGAACACATATTGCTGTTAGCCGTCAGCACTTGCAGAAGTACGCTAATGAGTGCGCTTTTAGATATACGCATCGCGGTGAGGGACAGTTAATGTTTAAGACTATCTTGGGGAGGGTTGTAAGATGATATGGGAAGAAATAATTAACGGCTTCTTAGGGTGTCTTTTGGTGTTTGTAACAATGGCGATAACGTATGTGCTGGCAACTTTATTTGTGAATTGGATAGAACGCTATCTCCCTCACTAAATCTAAACCACCTGACATTGCTATTTATTTGATTTAAACCCAATTCACACCGTAAAGAGTTCCTTAATTTCATTAGGACATTATCTACATTTAATTTAACTGTGTCTTTGGTGCTTAGTAACCTCGAGGCGTCAAGGCAGGAATCTAAAGACTTAATCTCCGAATCGGAACCAAATAATTGAATCTTTGCGATAGCTAATTCAAAATCCCGGTGATAAGTTGCTGCGTTCATTGGTCGCTGTGAACCGTTAGCTAACTTTGTAAAAGCGTCAATGAGGTAATCAATTTTTATCTCACGCAACTTATTAGACTTGTCTACATACTCATTTACCAAACCACCAATAAAAATTCCCAAAATGGTGACAGCAGAGGTAATAAATAACTGCTTCTTAGTTATAGATAGGGTCTCTTTATTTGATTGCTGTGCCATAAGGTTACTGAATTAGTAACCTAAAAGTACCTATTTCTTTTTACTATCGACCGCCTTTGTAAGCACCTTTAGAAAATCCTCTTTGTGGTTGGGATTAGGTTGCTCTTTCGGCTTTTTGGTAGCTGTTTTTTTCTTAGTTGGCATACAATAAAGTTAGCTATAAATTTTAGTAAATTTACAAAAAACCCGGCACTATTATCAGTAGTGACCGGGTAAATTTAAATTATTGAAAAATGATAGTATTTAATGTAAAAGGCACTTCAGGTGAAAAGTGCAGTTGCGAAAGCTGGTTGTCGCATTGGGAAAAATTCAGCAAACAACGGGCAAACAAATGTTGCGTTATGAATTGCAATAATCCGCCGGAAGTCGGAGCGCATATTCGCATTCATAATCACCCCGCTACCGATGTTTATATTGTTCCTATGTGCCATGTTCATAACCAAAGTGTTATGGGTTTTGGTATATCGCCGAATATTAACTTAGTTAGCGCTAATAGGCGGCTTACCTGTGGGTGATACTACATTAACCTGTATGTAGCTTTGATTTGAAAGTCTGAATTTAAGGCTTTCTTCACAGTCTAAATTAAAGTCCTTCAGCTTTGATAATAAGCCCTTATTCGCTTTTCCGTTTTGCAATTCCCTTAAAACAGGGAGTATTTTTTCAGTACCGCCCAACAAAATAACAGTATTGCAAAGAGCTTTGATAATTTCTTTGTCCATACTATTCTAACTGAATATTCGATGCTTTTGTTTTTGCCCGAAACTTTCAATTCTATCCGCACACAAGTGACAGCTATGTATTTTTATGCCCAACTGCCCTATGGGGATAGATGCCATGTTACTTAACATAATATTAATTATGAGAAGAAATAGCGTAATTTTGGATAACCCATCGCTGTGAGTGCGACTTTAGATATTCTGATTCAATTTTGCAGAAGTTTGAAAAATACTCGCAGCAACACATGACGTCAATTTCGTCACCGGTTAGTTCCACAATCGGATAAATGTCGTGGACCGGGCACAGTTTTTTTTCAAGGATCGATTTAATGTCTTCGGCTTTCATAGATGTTCGGTAATCGGCTTATGTCTTATTTAACAAAGTTAAGAAGAGCTGGTTTTTTAAAAAAAGATTTTTCTTAATTATAAGTTATATTTTTTTCATACGTTGATATAGTGAGTGCCGGCAGCGTGCTGGGCTTTGTCCCAATTCCCTACAGAATTAAAATTTAAACTTGTTAAACCATCGGTGCGAGATTATATGGAGGATTTTCATACAAAACGCGAGGAATTTCTGAAAAAGGTCAGTAAGCTTACCACCGAATCAAATTTACCTGTTTCAGAGATCAGGCTTCACCAGATCCCGGAACCGGGTATTGTATTACCTGATGATACCGATCCGGAAATAGTCAGGAAAATAATGAAGATTTATAACGAAGTGTTCAGATAAAACAAAAGCCCCCGATAAAAATCGGAGGCTTCATATTTCTAATCACCGGTTTACCGGCAACTGATCACTGGTTTTGTGGTTGCCCCTCCGGTTTTGGAGGCCTTGGCAATAAAGCTTTTCTTGAAAGTTTCAGTTTACCTTGTTTGTCGACGTCCAGCAATTTTACGCGTACTTCGTCGCCAACTTTGAATATGCCATCCATTGACTCGAAACGCTTGTGGTCTATCTCCGAAATGTGCAGCAAACCATCTTTACCCGGCATGATCTCAACGAATGCGCCGAACGGCATGATAGATTTCACTTTGCCTTCATAGATCTCCCCAACTTCAGGTCTGGCGGCAATAGCCTTGATACGTGCAACAGCGGCATCTATTGATGCTTTGTTATCGGCAAATACCTGTATAATACCCTGGTTGTCTTTTTCCTCGATATTAATGGTAGCGCCGGTTTCACGCTGCATTTCCTGGATAACTTTACCACCCGGGCCTATTACTGCGCCGATGTATTCCTTATCTATCCTCAGCGTGACGATACGCGGTGCATGCGGTTTGTAGTCCTCACGCGGCGCGCTAAGCGTTTTGGCGATCTCGTTTAAGATGTGCAAACGGCCTTCTTTTGCCTGATCTAAAGCTTTTGTTAATACTTCGTATGATAAACCATTGATCTTCAAGTCCATTTGAACAGCAGTAATGCCGGTTGAAGTACCGGTAACCTTGAAGTCCATATCACCCAAATGATCTTCATCACCCAGGATGTCGGAAAGGATCGCATACTTGGTACCCATTTCGTTGGTGATCAAGCCCATCGCAATACCTGTTACAGGCGCTTTGATTTTCACGCCGGCGTCCATCAATGCAAGCGTACCGGCACAAACCGTAGCCATTGATGATGAACCGTTCGATTCCAGGATATCGGAAACTATACGGATGGTATATGGATTCTCATCATCAGAAGGCAATACCTGTTTCAGCGAACGCATGGCCAGGTTACCGTGACCAATCTCGCGGCGGCCTGCTCCCCTGTTCGGGCGCACCTCCCCTGTCGAAAATCCGGGGAAATTGTAGTGTAATAAGAATTTCTGATAACCATTGATAAACGCACCGTCGATCATTTGCTCATCATCTTTAGCGCCTAAGGTAACAGTGGTTAACGATTGGGTCTCCCCTCTCGTAAATATCGCTGAACCATGTGCTGACGGTAAATAATCTACTTCGCTCCATATCGGGCGTATCTGGGTGGTAGTACGTCCGTCCAAACGTTTTCCTTCATCCAATACGAGGTTACGGATAGCGTCATACTCCACGTCATGATAGTATTTTTTGGCCAGGAACGTGGTCACATCATCAATCTCGCCTAAAGTCTCGATATAGTTATCGCGAACTTCTTTGAATTTAGCAGCGCGCTCGTCTTTTGCAGAAGCAGAAGAAGCGATGGCGTAAACCTGCTCATAAGTAGCAGCGTAGATCGCTTTTTTCAGCTCTTCGTTATGGTTTTCGTGGCTGTAAACACGTTTTTCGGTCTTGCCAACGGTAGCGGTCAGTTCGCGCTGTATAAGGCAATGTACTTTAATATGTTCGTGTGCAAATTTGATCGCTTCAACAAGTTCGGCTTCCTGTATTTCTTTGGATTCGCCTTCAACCATGTTGATGTCATACTCGGAACCTGCTACGATAAATTCTAAAGTAGCATTCTCCAGCTGGCTCAGCGTTGGGTTGATCACCAGCTTACCGTCAACCTTTGCCACGCGTACTTCCGAGATTGGGCCGTTGAACGGAATATCGGAAACCGAGATAGCCGCTGAAGCAGCTAAACCTGCCAGGCAATCCGGCATAATATCTTTATCGGCTGAGATCAGCGTGATCATCACCTGCGTGTCGGCATGGTAATCATCGGGGAACAAAGGGCGCAAAGCACGATCGACCAAACGTGAGATCAAAACCTCGTAATCGGACAAACGCGCCTCGCGGCGTAAGAAACCACCTGGGATGCGGCCCGTGGCAGCATATTTCTCCTGGTAGTCGACAGACAGGGGTAAAAAATCAACCCCTTCCTTCGCATCGGGCGAAGAAACAACGGTTGCGAGCAACATCGTATTGCCCATTTTAACGACAACAGACCCATCAGCCTGTTTGGCCAGTTTTCCGGTCTCGATCTCAATGGTGCGGCCGTCACCTAAATCGATCACCTTTTTAATTGCATTATAACTCATCTTGTTTGTGTTGTGGCGCGCTTTTCATCTTTCGGAACGCACCGGATATGTTTGTAATTTTTACTTATGCAAAAGTAAAAAAGCCACCCGAATGCGGATGGCTTTTTTTATAAAAACCTTGGTTATTTAATGATATCCCTTAGCTGGAGCGCCTTGATGATAGCACGGTATCTTTCAATGTCTTTGTTATACAGGTAGGCCAGCAATGCGCGGCGTTTACCTACTAATTTTTGCAGCGAAAGCTGCGTTGAAAAATCTTTCCTGTTGTTTTTCAAATGCCCGGTAAGGTGGTTGATGCGATGTGAAAATAATGCGATCTGTCCCTCTGCCGAACCGGTGTCTGTGGCGCCTTTGCCATGTTTTGTAAAGATATCAGTCTTTACTTCTTTACTTAAATACATTACCTGAATAATATTAAAGCGTTTATGTTTCTGTTAATTGAGGTGCAAAGGTATGTTTATTTCGGGATAATTACAATATTTTGTGGTTTTTGTTGGAAGGTTGCAAGGTTGAAAAGTTGGAAGGTTGTTTTTAAACCGAAACATGAAAATTAAACTAAAGTAAGTAACTTTCCAACCTTGCAACATTCCAACTTTCCAACTATGGAATATTCCACCTTCGAAACCGAATTCCGCGTCCGCCCCGATGATATCGATATGTTCCAGCATGTGCATAACAGCAAATACTTTGATTATGTGCTGGCTGCGCGTTACGAGCAGATGGAACGCTGCTACGGCATGGCCATGGAAAAATTCATGGAGCGTGGCTTTGGCTGGGTGGTGCGCACCGCTCATGTGGATTATAAACGCGCCTTAACCATGGGCGATTACTTCATCGTGAAAACCGGTATAGAAAGCATCGACGACAAAGGCTGCCGCGTGAAATTCTCGATTACCAATAAAGCGGCGGGTAAGATATCCTGCGACGGCTGGTTTGATTACACCATGATCGATATGGCGACCGGCAGGGCGGCTAAGGTGCCGGAGGATGTTATCGAGCATTATACGATCTGATTTCGGAAGTCGGATTTTCGATTTTGGATTTTAAATATCCCTATGCTCTTTGCGCCAGCAGGGACAAAGTGAATCACATGCAGGATATTATTACGTATTATCTTGTTTGATATACAGATTTTCAAATCCTTTGAAATAAAATATTTCCTATATTGATCTGTCAACCCGAAACCAAAGACTCACAATATGGAAGTACATCATCACCCCGATCTTCACCATAATTCCAAAAAGTGGAAAGAATATTTTTTGGAATTCTTAATGATATTTCTTGCCGTAACGCTGGGTTTTCTTGCAGAGAATCTTCGGGAACATATTAAAAACAAAAATGAAGTTCATGAGAACATGCAATCTGTTTTAGCCGATCTTAAATCCGATGTATCGCATTTCAATTCTGTGATCGATGTCAATACCTACAGTTATACCCTGGCAGACTCTTTGGTAAGCTTATTGCACAATAATATTTCCAACACACCACAAATTTATTTTCACGCAAGGTCTGTAACGTCGAATATCAACTATTTCTATACCAATTCAAAAACCTTCGACCAGATGAAAGCTTCTGGCGTGCTGAAATTAGTTCGGCCGAGAAAACTGCTTGATAGTTTGGGTTTGTATTATGTAACGTTCCAGTTTCTATCTAAACAGGATGATATTGTAAGGCTTAAGCTGGATGCCGTACACAAAGGCAACAACTTGTTATTTGACGCTTATGTTTTCTCACAAATGAAAGTTGGATATGATAGTGTCAACAGGTCGCATACGATCGTTCAATTACCATCAGGGCAACCACCATTACTTTCAACCGATTATAAAACTGTGAACTCAGTAGCGTTAAATTATTATTACCTCGGAGCGGCCCTAAAATTTGATTGTGTTATTGCTCAGCGGCAAAAACAACTTGCGATAAGACTGATCGAACTAATCAAAAAGGAGTATCAGTTAGACAATGAGTAATTAAATTGCCGATTGTGATATAAGCTTAAACAAGCTTAAACGCTCAGAACGGTTATTGTTAGTGCGTGGACACTTGAACGGGCGACGATGCGCAGAAGTGCAAATGAACTTAGTTCATCACCCGCACATCTGCATATTCGTACATCAAATTTATTTCAATGAAACATTCACCCCAAGGCTGAATGTCCTGGCCATCGGATAATAGCCCTGGCCATTATAATTAGCATCGATATACGGCCGATTCATGAAACCGTTTGACGCTCCGGCAAATAGAACATTGTTCGCGCCATTCGGCGTTGTCTGAATTTCCGGATCAACGCCCCGGTAACCAGTGATTACAAATACGTTGTTTGCTGCAATAAACACACGTAACGTACTCGCAAAGCTCACGTTCCTGAACGAGTAGCCCAGCGCTATATTGTCCAGCCGTAAGAAGGATGCACCTTCCAGCCATAGGTCGGATACGACGGGCGCATCCTTTATGCCATTGGTTAATGCTCCTTTAGTTACATTATTTCCCGGCAAACGTGTAATTGTTTCAACGTTGAGTAAAGTGTTATTAAAAACTTTTTCACCATAAACGCCTCTTAAAGCAAATGATAAATTCCAGTTCCCATAATCAAAACTATTGGTCATACCATAATTGAATTTAGGGGCCGGATCAATATAATGCCCGGCGGGATTTGGATTTTGAGCTACGGTCTGTCCGTCAAAAGTTTGATTCCCCTGCGCATCCACGCCCGTATAATGCGGCAAATAGAATACATAAGGGCTATAGCCCGTTTTTAAAAATTCAATGGGATTGGAGCTAAGGCCGCGGCCCTCGGCATAACCCACCGGTATTTGCGTCGCACTTAAATTGATGGTTTGCCCGTTGTACGTGTATTGCCCGGTTAAACTGGTAACCGTAGTTGTTATAAATGTGATCTGGCCATAAGCATTCCAATTTAGCTTGTTCCCGGAAATGATCCGTCCTGAGAGAGCAAATTCAAACCCTTTATTAGTAAGCTCACCCGCATTGGCCAGCACCATGTTGGGAACAAACGGAGGCGAAGGCAAGGTAAAAGGTGCAAGCAAATTGTGAACCTGGTTATTAAAATAGTCAATAGAGCCCGATAAGTGGCCATTAAAAAACGAGAAATCTAAACCGGCGCTGGTCCCATGTATTTCTTCCCACCTGGTCATCGGGTTGCCGCTTTGATCGGTACCGTTGCCAGATACGCCGTAACCGGCCCTTAGTTTGAGGTCAGATATCCAGCCGGTGTTTGCAAAAACATCTTTCTTTAACCGGTAGGCCGCACTGACTGAAGGGAAATAACCGTGCTGATCAGGCTGAAATGCTGGTGAAGCATCTTCACGTAAGCTGGCTGTGGCATAAAAACGATCGTCATAGCTATATGCAGCCCGCATAATGAACGATCTGAGTTTATATTCTTCTTTGTAGGAACCCGGGGACGTCTCCAGAGGATTAGTATTATAAATATAATACTCATTCGTTTCGAAAGAATGGTCGTTGTATTCATACGCAGCCAGCAAATTCAGTGTGTTTTTACCGAAAGCTTTGTCATACACAAGGTGGATATTGCCGTTGTATACATGTGTATTTTCGTTTGCTGTTCCCGAAACGCCTATATTTCCTTCCTGGGGAAAAGTAGGGATATTCCCGCTGGCGTGAATATTATTAAGGTCAGCAAAGGCTAGTAAGCCGATCTTAAGACCGGGTATGATCGAATAATCAACTGACCCGTTGATCAATGTAAGGTGTTCCTTGTCGCCAAGGACATCTTCGTTAAGATGCTCAACGGGATTAGCCTCGTTGAAATCGGAGAAAGCAAAATAGGAACCGTCAGTATTCTTTACCGGGTAGGTGGGCGGTGCATTGAATACATAGCTAAAATTGGAATAGTCGGTAAATTTGCGCGTTGTATTCACATATTGTATGCCTGCTTTCACATCCAATTTATCTGCCAATGTCTTCAGTTCGGTATTAAAACGCAAACCCAACTGTTCTTTCCCATTATTCTGTATAATGCCGGGCTGATCCAGGTAGTCAACGGCCCCCAGATAAGTAATATCATTAGAACCGCCTGAGACTGATAAAGAGTTTTTTTGCTGGATCGCTGTCCGACCAATGGCCTTCTGCCAGTCGGTGTTTGCACCTTTGTTGTAAATACTTGCGTCTACGTTCGGTATTTGTGAAATTGCGTTCAGATATTCAGGCGCATTCAATAGATCGAAATATTTACTTTGGCTAGCCACAGCTACTAATCCGTCATATGATATCACAGGATGCCCTTTTTTACCTCTTTTTGTAGTGACGATTATTACGCCGTTTGATCCGCGCACTCCGTACATCGCGGTTGACGAAGCATCTTTTAACACAGTGTAGGAAACTATCTCGTCAGGCGGGATATTCTGAAATTGATCCCCGTTATCAAGGATCACTCCGTCCACCACAAACAACGGCGACTGGTTACCATAAATGGAAGCCTGGCCCCTGATGCTTACATTGGCTGTTTGATTTGGATCGCCTCCAGGCTGAGTAACAGTTAGTCCCGACATTTTACCGGCCAGCTGATCAACCGGGTTGAAAATAGCACCCTGGTTAAATTGATGTTCGGTGCGGGTTATAACTACTATTGAATCATGTATCACAACTATTGAGTCAGTGATATTCTTTTTAGGTAGTGAGCCATTACTTTTGTTGGTAGTGTCTGCCGTTTTGTTGCCGGCGTTTTGAGCCATCGCTGGTACAAAAAAGGAACATAGTACTACTATCGTATAATTGGCCCTAAGCAGATTCTTGATAAGCATATAGTGTGAAAAGGTTAATTGATCGGCTAAAGAAACGAACTTTTAGTTGATTTTCATAATTGCCAACTTTAAAGACACAAGAATTAAGTTCCGCGTGCCCATACCGACGACGCCGTCAAAGGCAGAAAGACTGAATCTCCAAAAACATAATTGAATTCTATAAGGTTGACAATGAATAGATATAACATTAAAACATATGCCAACTTTAGAAATGACAATTCCCCACAGCCTGCCGCAACAGGAGGCGCTGCAGCGGATAAAAAAACTTTTGAGTGAAACCAAGCGCGATCATGGCGATAAAATTCAAAATCTTCAGGAAACCTGGAACGGAAATGAAGGTAATTTCAGTTTTAAAGCCCAGGGTTACGACATTTCGGGAACGTTAACCGTCAACCCGTCCTCGGTCGAACTGAAGGGAAAGATCCCATTCGCCGTCTCGTTGTTTAAGGGAAGGATCACTAAAATGATCGACGAAAAAGCAACCGAATTGCTAAGGGCATAGCGATCGGATAATTTGCGCCCCACCGCACAATTAACCGATGAATAAAAGCAGGATTGCACTACCCACCCGACCCCGTCCTGCTAATTAACTATCAACTGACAGTGATCTAATCTGTTAGTTTCATGTATCTAAATACGGCGGGACTGTTTTAAACGCTACAGCGATCAAAAAATTAGTTAGAATTATTACGTGAATGGCACACCGGTAATTTGTTCGCATCGCGCAAGAAACTTTTCCTGCACACCAACATCCTTAGCCGCCTGGTGAAAACGGGCCTGCCTCTTATGATGAAAATAGCAGCCGCTGACGCATGCCTCCGGCTCATTGCTTACAGCAAGCCATACCTGCGTTTCAAAACCTTCTTCAAGATCATCAGGCGCGCCCGCGCCGCCCATTTTGGTCGGTACCCAACCCGGGTCAAGCGCATTGGAATATACATCAGGCCATTTTCGTGCTACGGCCATTGCCAGGATCACATCATGCAGCTTCGTATCAGAATAGCTTACATACGCGCCGCCCGACAAATTATCCAGTTCCGGGTTGCCGCTGCGATGCATACCTGAACTCAGGTAGATCAGCCGTTTAGGCTTATGCATTAAACAAGTAAGAATATACGGAGCAAGGCTATTTACTGCAAATGTTAATGACAAACCATCAACGGTGACACTGTTTCGGGGTACCTGGTAAACGCCTGCATTATGAATAACGGCATCAAAAGTTCCCAGCACATTAGCCTTTGACGCCAATGCTTTGGTCTCACTTATACTGGACAGATCGGCTATAACGACGTCTTCTGCACCGGGAACTCGCTCCAATGCATACTTTCCGCGTTCCGCATTGCGTGCATGGAGTACAACCTGGTGCCCCAGCCTGGTCATTTCTTTTGCGGCTAACTGTCCAAGTCCGTCTGCTGAACCGGTAATGAATATTTTTGCCATGTTGGTTCTTAACAGGATAGTGTAAATATTGTTGCAGCTGCTTGAAATATAAGTTCCGGTAAGATTTGACAACTTTTTAAAAGTTGTCAAATCTAATCCCAGGTAGTTTCAAATTTACGTATCATATTCTCGAAGGCGCCAAACCATACAGCTTCTTAAAGGCAAATGAGAAATGCGACAGGTCCTCAAAACCCAGGTCGAGGTAAATATCTGAGGCCGTCCGGCCTTTTTCCTTGATCAAATAGTGCGCCTCCTGTAAGCGGCGTTGCTGCAGCCAGCGGCTTGGGGTAATATGAAACAATTTCTCGAAATCGCGCTTGAAAGTTGCCAGGCTGCGGCCGGTGAGATAGGCAAAACGATCAAGACCTACATTAAAATGAAAGTTCTTGTTCATAAAACCTTCAAGGTCGATCTTTCCGGGTTCGCTGAAATCGAATAAGATATTTTTCATCTCTGGGTTGACCTTCAGCAATACCAGGGCGGCTTCCCGCAATTTCAGTTCGATCAATGCTGAATCTTTGTCGGCATCAAGCTGCATGTAAGGTGTCAGTGAATCAAAGTAACTTTTAAATAAGGGATCAGGTTTAAGTTCGAGAACCGCGCTGCCATTGGCGTGATTTTCTGATCGGTAGCCGGTTTCCATTCCCAGGTTCCGTAAGAACTGCTGATCAAAATGTATCGAGTACGACTTGAACTCGCCTCCTTCCGGCGGCAGCTTGTTAAACTTCACCAAATGGTTCCGGCGGCCAAAGCGAAAATCGCCCGGGTTGAAGACATATTCGCGGTTACCATCGTTCATGATCATTATGCCCGACACCTGGCAGGTAAACACGTGATCAGGTATAAACTGCTCCCCTTCCCTGCTGCGTGTGACGTAACAGGAATAAGCGATGGGCGATTTCTTAGCTGGTAGTGACATTATTCAAAATTAAATATTCTTTGAGCTCATTGCGGGATACAAACGCAATAATCATATGCCGATAAAACAGAGGCGTAGCCTCGACAAATACTGTAACAACGGATTTCAATCCGTTAGGGAACCAGAACCAGGTACAAGAGCCATCGGCTCGACCGATACGACTATATGCACCGTCCGTACCGGACTCGCATATCTTTGTCACCATATACAACGGGTTAAAACCCGTTGCTACCGTATAGGCCGAGCCTACGGCTCTTTGAATACTATTATCATTTTTTCGCTCTGAAAAAAGATTTTCCCATTTCCGTTTGCGTAAAATCTATCGCGTCATCCGCATTTGTAGACGTACTCACCGGCAGCCATTTTTCCAGCTCTTCGCTGCGTACGATGGCCGCTTGCTTTACCATGGCAACCGCTTCGCTTCCCAGCAGTAAATGCACCGGCGGCTGAGGGTGTGCGGCAAGTTCGATCATTGCTTTTGCAGCCTTGTCAGGATCGCCCATCGGGACGAATTTATCGCTGCTGAACAGGGCTTTTCTTGTTCCAACTGTTTCTTCATACCCTTCTACATCCGGTGCATAAGTCATGGACGCTGTGGCCCAGTCTGTCCGGAAACCGCCCGGCTCAACACTGGTAACGAATATGCCCAGCGGTGCAACCTCCTTAGCCAGCGCCTCGGTATAACCGCCCAACCCGAACTTGGCCGCCTGGTAGATCGTCAGGCCGGGGTTGCCTACCCTTCCGCCTATGGAGCTGATCTGCAATATCCTCCCCGAACGCTGCTTGCGCATGTAAGGCAATACGACACGCGTGATCTCGATCGGCGCGTACAGGTTTGTTTCCAGTTGGCTGCGTACCTGTTCATCACTATAAGCTTCCGATGCACCGATAATACCAAAGCCGGCATTGTTTACCAACACATCTATGCGACCAAATTTTTCAATAGTGTTTTCAACAGCGGCAACTATCTGTGACTTGTCAGTCACATCCAGCTTTACCGGGTAAATAAGATCAGGATATTGCTCAACCAGATCCTGGAGAGCTTCCAGGTTACGGGCGGTAGCGGCTACCCTGTCGCCGCTTGCTAAAACTGCTTCTGTAAGGCTTCTTCCCAATCCGCGGGAGCAGCCTGTTATAAACCAAACTTTACTCATTTTTTCTTGATTTTTGTTAAATCAAAGGTCGGAACAAACAGCGCACCCCGCTTTGTTGAAAAGTTCAAATTGCTTTGCTGAAAGGTTCATTTTTTTGAGGCCGGACGTTAGAGATCAGATGTGGGAGGGCTAATTGTATCGGTATTGAAAAACAGGGTGCAAAGTTTATCAAGAGTTGCCGTACACTAAGCCCGTTTTCGGCCGGGAAAAGTCTTCAAAAGTGGCGAAAAGTTGTAAGAAAGTGCAAATTCACAGACTTATTCGTCCGGATCGGTCATTTTTATGTGTACATCCTTTTTGCACTCAAAATGTTGTATGATAATGATTTAAGCTTTCGGCGTTCACTAAAATGGCAAAGTTCGTCAGGTTTTGATGCTTAGTGTAAGTGTTAAAATAGTATAAATCACCCTGGTTTGTTGCAAAAAGTGGTTGAAGTATGGCTGAATGTAAACACAAAGTGTAGCGGATGCACAAATGCGTGACGTGCAAGTGAACTATAACAGGCATCACATAGCGCCTTCTATCAATTCACTGTAAAACTCGCCGAGATCCATCCCCGCGGCCCTCACCTGTTGCGGAATGAGACTGGTGGCCGATTGGCCGGGGGTGGTATTCAGTTCGATAAAATAAAAGTTCCCTGATTCTTTTTCTATTATGAAATCCATGCGGACCATTCCTTTGCAATTCAGCCGGAAATATACCTCGGTTGCTATGCCATGGACCAATTCCTGCTGTTCGGGAATAAGGTCGGCGGGTGTTATTTCTTCGGATACACCGGCGGTATATTTTGCTTCGTAATCAAAAAACTCTTTCGAGCTGATGATCTCGCTTGCGGGCAATACGGTGATTTTTCCTTTCAATCTGGCTATACCTATGCTGAATTCGCGGCCGCTGATAAATTCTTCTACCAATACCTGGTCGTCTTCGTGAAAAGCTTTTTCCAGGGCTTCGGGCAGTCCCGCTGCATTGTGCACCTTGCTCATGCCCACGCTGCTGCCGCCGTTGTTTGGCTTGATGAACAGCGGAAATCTAAGATTTGCAGCAGCCGTCGATACTTCGTGTATATCTCCTTTGAATAACTGCAGCGAACGGGCGGTGTTCAGGCCGTGTATGCCGTGCACAATGACTTTGGTATAGGCTTTATTCATTGTGATGGCTGATGTAGTAACATCACAGGTATTATAAGGTATGCCCAGCATATCGAAATAGCCCTGCAGCTTGCCGTCCTCGCCGGGTGTACCATGTATAGTGATGAAAGCAAAATCAAATTTGATCTTCTGCCCTTTTATCGTTATACTGAAATCGTTCTTGTCAATATCAGCCTCGCCGTTTTCGTCAGTATAAAACCACCGGTCGCGGTTGATCAGGATAGTATAAACGCCGTATTTCGTTTTATCCAGGTTAGCGGCAATATTTTTAGCACTGTTGACTGATACTTCATATTCGCCGGTAAATCCTCCGGCCAAAAGGGCGATGTTTTTGATTGACATATTTTGATTTCGAATTTGTCCCGCTATCGGGATCGGCTTTCGAAATTAAGAATAAAGACACCTAAATCCGAAATCGAAACTCCGAATTCCGAAATTATGCCTATGTTTGGTAACCGAACAGTCCCAGAAGATTAATGAGTAAATTTGGCTCTTACTTAAAAACAAAAAGCTTCCGCAATACCATCCTTTTAGCTATCGGTACAACCATTGCGGTTTTGCTGATCGCTTTTTATAGTCTGAATTATTATACGCGTCATGGTTCCGGTGTTCCGGTGCCAAAATTGACGGGTATGCAGATCAATCACGCGCTGGATATATTAAAGGAACAAGGCTTTGGGGTGAGCGTCGATTCAGTTTATGTCCTCGACCAGGCTCCCGGTACCGTTGTTGAGCAGGATCCGGATGCCGGCACTTATGTGAAGGAAAACCGCGTGATCTACCTGAAAATGGTTAAGAACCAGGCGCCTCCGGTCGCGTTGCCAAATATTGTGGATGAACCCTATATATCAGCGGCCGCAACAATCTCTAACTATGGCTTGAAGATAGGCGACACCACTTACCGCCCTGATATCGCCAGGGATCACGTGCTGGAGGTACGTTTTGCCGGCCAAGCGATACAACCCGGAACCAAAATTCCAAAGGGATCGAAGATCGACCTGGTTTTGGGTGACGGCGCGGGAGCCAGCGAGGTAGATATTCCGGATATTGTCGACCAGGACCTCGATGCCGCAAGGTTCGCCCTGAAAGGGGCGGGTTTATCATTGGGGAATATCACTTACCAGGGCACTATAACTGATTCGACCAATTTGGTTGTCGTGGCGCAAATGCCGATGAAGAGCGACTCCGTAACTAAAGTTCCGATAGGCACCAAAGTGAACGTGATCGTGAGCCAGGGCAAAAAGCCATGACGGATATCAATGCGAGCGAAATGGCCGGACGTTTGAAACTGCCTGACCCGGCGAAAATACTGGATGTGCGCGAACCTATCGAATTCCATACCTGGAATATCGGCGGTATCAATGTTCCTCTTGGCGCCCTGGAACAAGATTTAGACAGGCTGGGATGGAATAAAAACGACGAGATCATCGTTGTATGCAGGGCCGGGATTCGGAGCGCAACAGCAAAATCGATCCTGGAGCTGAACGGATTTAAAAATATCAGAAATTTGACCGGCGGATTGCTGGCGTTGCAAAGAATACGATCATAATGGCAAAAAAACACAGGAAAACTATTGTAACTGTCGGTGTTATTGTTGTACTCATACTGGGATACATGGCTTTATCTTTCTACCTGCGATACTTCACAGCCAATGTGACAGGTAAGCAACAGTACTTATATATACATACCGGCGAGAACTATAACGATGTTTTCAAATACATACAGGACGAAGAAATTGTAAAAGATGCCGGTTCCTTCGATGCGGCAGCTGAAGGCATGCATTATAAAACCCGCGTTAAGCCGGGACGCTACCGACTGCGCGAGGGTATGACCAATCGCCGGCTGATCAATATGCTGGCTTCGGGTTCGCAGGAAGCTGTGGAGCTGTCTTTTCACAACTTACGCCAGAAAAAGGATTTTGCTGGTTTTGTGGCTAAAAAGCTTGAGGCCGATTCGGCCTCAATGATACATTTGCTGGACTCGCAGCAGTTCGTTAAAAAATACGGCTTCGACACAGCGAATATTTATGCAATGTTCATTCCGAACACTTACCAGGTATATTGGAATACATCGCCTGAAAAGTTCTTTAAGCGGATGTATGATAACTATGAGAAGTACTGGACGCCTGAACGCAAACAAAAAGCCGCTACGTTGAACCTTTCCCCTATCAAGGTTTCCATACTGGCCTCCATAGTTGACGCTGAGGCCCTGCATGATGACGAGATGCCTACAGTCGCGGGTTTATACCTCAACAGGTTAAGAAAAGGCATGAAGCTGGAATCGGATCCGACGCTGATATTCGCTTTGCAGGATTTCACCATCAAGCGCGTACTCAACCGCGACAAGGAGGTCAATTCGCCTTATAATACGTATATGCATACCGGCCTTCCTCCCGGCCCGATCATGATGCCTTCCGTGAACGCTTTAAACTCGGTACTTGATTATAAAAAGAACAATTACCTGTACATGTGCGCCAAGGCAGATTTCTCCGGATATCATGCTTTTGCCACCAATATGGATGATCACCTGAAAAATGCAAGACTATACCGTGAGGCGCTTGACAAAAGAAACATCAAAAGGTAATGTTTGAGCACACCACTAAAATTCGCGTAAGGTACGGCGAAACCGACCAGATGGGTTATATGTATTATGGCAATTACGCTGAATTTTACGAGGTAGGTCGTGTAGAAATGTTGCGCAGCCTGGGTATGACCTATACCGCAATGGAAGCGTCCGGAATTATGATGCCGGTGCTGGAACTGAAATGCAAATACATCAAGCCGGCGTTGTATGACGAGGAGATCAGCATCAAAGTGATCATGGATAAGATGCCCGGCGTGAGGATTCACTTTAGATATGAGCTGTATAATCCTAAAAATGAGTTGATTAACACAGGCGAGACGCTGCTTGTTTTCGTCAACATGTCAACCAACCGACCCTGCATGCCGCCACAGGATTTTCTTGACGCCCTGAAGCCGTTTTTTCAGTAGATTTGGTATAAATGAAATGGCTTCACCGGTTTCTGCGGCGATTTGTTTTTTACAGGTACCTTATCGAATGTACCAAATACATCGAATTCCCCGGTTTCAGACCGATCTCATTGTACACGGTGCTGGTGTTCTTTTTTGAGGAGGTCAGCCAGGGTACTGTAGCAAACAAGGCATCCTCGCTGGCTTATAATTTTATGCTGGCGCTTTTCCCGGCGACGATATTCCTTTTCACACTCATCCCTTACATACCTATTAGGCACTTCCAGGATAACCTGCTGACCCTCATGTCGCAGATCATGCCGGCCGATGCTTTCAGCGCCTTTCATGACACCATTATCGAGATCGTAGAAAAGAAAAGCGGCGGATTGTTCTCCTTAGGTTTTCTGACGACCATGTTTTTCGCTACAAATGGCGTAAACAGGCTGATGCAGGCTTTCAACAAATCAACGCTTCAGGATGAAACGCGAAGCTATGTCCGGCGGCGCTGGGTAGCACTGGTACTCACTGTCGTTATAAGCCTTTCGTTATTGGTAGCCGTAGCGATTATGATCGGAGGTCATAAGCTGCTGGTGTTCCTGCAATCGCATATTGCCAGTGGCGCGCATGCCTGGTATGTGGTCATCGCTTTGCTGCGATGGATCGTGGTGGTCTTTATCTTTTTCTTTACGGTATCAGTGCTTTATCGTTACGGCCCGGCTCATAAGCAGCGTTGGAAATTCTTTAGTCCGGGCTCCATACTGGCCACATCGCTGGCGGTTCTAACATCGCTTGGATTCACATGGTATATCAACAACTTCTCGTCGTATAATAAGGTCTATGGCTCTATTGGCACATTGATCGTGGTGATGATATGGCTTTACCTAAACTCGCTGATTATCCTCATCGGCTTTGAACTGAACGCCAGTATCGAGCTTTCCAAACGTTCCATTAAAATTGTTAAGCCAAAGTTCAATACTTTCCGTACCCTGCCTGCTGAATTAAAGGAAAAGAATATCAGGCAGTAGCGTATTGCCTCAGCAGCTCTATAAATTCGGTAATTTCTTCTGTAGTATTGTCGAACGAGAACACCAGCCGCACTTCTTCTTTGGCATCGTTCCAGTAATAAAAATAGGCATGCTGCTGCATTTTGGCGTGTAATTCGGGCGACATGTGCAGAAAAACGGCGTTGGTTTCAACGGGGTGGGCGATTTTGATACCGGGGATGTCCGCAACCTGTTTTTCAAATTCTTTGGCCAGCCGATTGGTATAAACAGCAAGTTTCTTCCACAGGTCATTTTGCAGCATGGCTTTGAATTGCGTAGCGATAAAGCGGTTTTTGGATGCCAGCTGCATGCTTCTTTTCAAATGATATTTGCGCGAACCGCTTGCATCTTTATTAAAGAAAATAACTGCCTCGCCAAACATCATCCCTGCTTTGGTGCCGCCCAGTGTGAGAATATCGATGCCGGTTTCCCTCGTCATTTCTTTTAAAGAGGAATTCAGGAAAACAGCGGCATTAAAAAATCGTGCGCCGTCTACATGCAGCAAAAGTTTATTGTCATCACAAATGGCCTTGATCTCCTGCAATTCGTCTGTAGTGTAAACCGTCCCGTACTCTGTTGGCTGTGTTAAGGAAACGATACCCGGCTGCGGGTGATGTATGTCCCCTGCCCTTTTTATCGAACTTTTCAGATCTTCCGGTGCAATTTTCCCACTCTGCGATTTGACAACGTATAGACGGCACCCGGTGAACGATTCAGGCGCGGTCGACTCATCCACATATAAATGCGCCACGTCCGAACAATAGATCGAATTAAATCTTGCCGTTGCAGCTCCCAAACCGAAATTATTGGCCCCAGTGCCATTGAAGGTAAAATAAACCTCAATGTCGTCGCCAAAATGCTCTTTGATAGTCGCTATTGCTTCGGCGGTATATGCGTCGTTACCGTAGGACGGTGCGGCGCCGGTATTGGCGTCGGCAAGTGCCTGCAGGATATTCTGCTGTACGCCGGCATAGTTCTCGCTGGCGAAGTTGATCTTAGATGTGGTATTCATTTTAATTTCTTATGCAGATAATTTATCGCGATATGCAATATTACATCATTTCCCGATTTCGCAAGCAGACGGTGTCCTCAGTTTGCGATTCTATCAAATAGATGAAAAAGATTATCTTTAGGCATATCATTAGTTTATGAAAAGATCTATTTTCTTGTGCTTAGCATTAGTTTTCTTAACCGCATGGAATTACCAGGGTGACCACAAAAAGTTTGTTGATGTAGCCGGGATCGACTACTCGATAAAACCTGGCGACAATTTCTTCCGCTTTGTTAACGGACGCTGGTACGATACCGCAAAAATTGCAAACGATCAATCGGGTGTAGGATCCTACAGTTTTATGAACATACCGCAAAAGCTGCTTTTGCAAAACATCCTGGACAGCGTTTCAAAAAGCGAAAATATTATGGGAAGCGTTGAGCAGAAGGTAGGAGACTTTTATGCTTCGGGTATGGATACGGCTACCATCAACCAGCGCGGTTACCAGCCCATTAAGCCAATGCTGGCGCGTATTGATGCTATCAGCGATATTTCGTCATTAATGAAGTACGTGGCTGATGACTTGAAAGCAGGAAACAGTTCAATTATCGGCTTTGGTGTTTATCCCGACAACCAAAATAGCAGCATTAACATTGCCCACGTTTCTCAAACGGGCATTGGTTTACCTGATAGGGATTATTATTTTAAAACAGATCCGTCCACGCTTAACATTCAACAGGCCTACAAAAAATATATCAGCACCTTGTTCCAACTATCCGGTAGCGATGTTGCTACAGCCAATAAGAATGCAGATATTGCCTATGGTATCGAACAACAAATCGCGGCGTCGCATAAAACAAATATTGAACGGAGAGATGTCAAAGCAAATTATCATAAGGTAGCGATCGCATCTATCAACCAAACACAAGCCAATATTGGCTGGACAACATTGCTTGCCAACTTAGGCGCAGGAACCGACTCTATCGATATGGCCCAGCCCGCTTATTATGATACCTTGAATGGCTTATTGAGATCCACACCCATAAACGACTGGAAAATCTATTTAAAAGCCGACATGCTTAAAGACTATTCTGAAACCCTCAGTGAACCTTTTGTGGATGCTTCATTTGAGTTTAGTAAGGTATTGTCGGGCCAAGCCTCGCAAAAATCGCGCAGGCAGGTGATGACCGAAAATGTTGACGGTTATTTGGGCCAGGCTTTAGGGCAATTGTATGTGAAACGGTATTTTAATGAGGATGCGAAAAAACGTGTGCTTGTCTTGGTGAACAATTTGCAAAAAGCGTTCGAAAACAGGATCAATCACCTGGATTGGATGAGTGATAGCACCAAACATAAGGCAATAGAAAAACTATACGCTATCACCAAAAAATTAGGCTACCCCGATAAATGGCGGAGCTATGATAAAGTGCAGATCAGCAGGAGCAAATACTTTGAAAATATCCTCTCTATTGAGCAGAACAGCTATCAATACGAATTAGCAAAATTGAATAAACCGGTTGATAAAACAGAATGGGGTACAACGCCATCTACTGTCACCGCCTATTACAATCCGTTCGCCAATGAGGTTGTTTTCCCGGCGGGTATCCTGCAATTTCCTTATTTCGACTTTGAGGCAGATGATGCCATCAACTATGGAGGAATAGGTATGGTAATTGGCCATGAAATGACGCACGCCTTTGATGACCAGGGGGCGCAGTTTGATAAGGACGGTAACGTAAAAAACTGGTGGACAAAAGAAGATTATAGAAAGTTCAAGGAGAAAACAAAGCAGTTGGCTGACCTATACAGTTCATTTACGGTTTTAGACAGCGTTCATATAAAGGGGGAACTGACACTGGGCGAAAACACCGCTGATAACGGTGGCATTGCCATGGCCTACGATGCATTCAAAATGACTGAACAGGGAAAAGGAAATGTTAAAATTGATGGATTTACTCCAGACCAGCGCTTCTTTCTGTCTATTGCCAGGATATGGAGGGTAAAAACAAGGGATGCGTTTCTTCGAAACTACGTAAATACCAATCCGCATTCTCCGGCAATGTGGCGGGTAAATGGCCCATTAATGAATTTTGGGCCCTTTTACCAGGCATTTAATGTGCAGCCCGGCGACAAAAATTATAAACCCCAAAACCAAAGAGTACATATCTGGTAATTTATTGGGCATTTGCCTTAATAAATTCAGCAACGCTATAAAACAAAACACCCTGACTATAGTCAGGGTGTTGCAAAGCTTTGCGGAGAGTTAGGGATTCGAACCCCAGGAACCTTTCACAGTTCAACAGTTTTCAAGACTGCCGCAATCGACCACTCTGCCAACTCTCCGGGCGCAAAAGTACGAAACCACGCCGAATTGCCAAAAACGATGCTAAGATTTTTTAAATTACAGTAACTTATTGTTTATCTGATAATTACAAGAATAGCAATCATCAGCCACAGAGGATGGACTATGTCAATCCTAAAAAAATTCCGCTCCATTGTCCAATTCTTTTTGTTGTAATCAATATTGGAGTATAAAATGAAAACAAAATGGAACAGAGAATCAATTTGTATGAAAAGGGACAAGGCGCTATGAAGGCTTTGTTTGGTTTAGGCGCGTATCTTGCAAAATCAAGGATAGAGAAACATCTGTTGGATTTAATTTCCTTCAGGGTATCGCAGATCAATGGTTGCGCCTATTGCCTGGATATGCATTCGAAGGACCTGCGTGCGATGGGTGAAAGCCAGCAGCGTTTATACATGCTTGATGCCTGGCACGAGTCTCCGGTATATACAGATCGTGAGCGTGCCGCGTTTGCCTGGGCCGAAGCGGTTACTAATTTGAATGATGGCCGGGTTTCTGACGAGGTTTTCGACGAAGTAAGGCAGCAATTTTCCGATGAAGAAATTGTTGATCTGACAATGGAAGTCATCTCCATCAATGCGTGGAACCGCATCAATGTGGCGTTCCGCACGCCTGCCGGCAGCTATGAAGTTGGCCAGTTTGCTGTTCACGCCTAAAATTTTTTGGATCCATGTCCAATTCATGCGTGCCCGCTTGACATCAGGTTATAATTCATAAATTTTATAACTTTAAATTTTAACCAAAATGGAAGAGTACGCATTAATTATGAGGCACGAAGATGGCGGCAAAATAGCTTCGCCCGAGCAAATGGAGATATGGATGAAAATGACCATGGACTGGATCGGCGGCATTGCAGCGCAGAACAAATTTGTGAGCGGAACCGGCCTGCTGTTCGATGGCGCAAAAGTGGTGAGGCATGGAGTTGTGACTGACGGGCCATTCGGCGAGATCAAAGAAACCATTGGCGGCCTGATCGTGGTAAGGGCCGAATCGGTGGAAGAAGCCGTAGAGTTCGCCAAAGGCTGCCCGGTTTTAGGAGGCGACGGCAACAGCATGGAAGTGCGCCGGATAGCAAAACGCGACGGTTCACACTAAAAATAGAAGAGTCCCTCGTAAATTACGGGGGCTTTTTAGGCTATGGCGCAGCAGGAACTGATACCGCATTTATTCAGGTCTGAATACCGGAAGATCATTTCTGTACTTTGCCGGCGTTTTGGTTTTGAACAGATCGAAACAGCCGAGGACATTGCCAGCGATACTTTTGCCACCGCCGCGCAAACCTGGGGACTAAATGGCGCTCCGAAGAACCCTGTTGCGTGGTTATATACTGTTGCTAAAAACAAAGCAAAAAATCATTTGCAGCGCGATACCGTTTTTGAGACCAAAGTTGCCCCTGACGTAAAACATAACACCTCCGAATTACACGAATACGAGATCGATCTTTCACCCAAAAACATTTCAGACAGCCAGTTGCAGATGATGTTTGCCATTTGCCACCCCTCTATCCCATCGGAGGCGCAGATCGGGCTTTCGCTACGCATTCTTTGTGGCTTCGGTATAGACGAGATCGCGGAAGCATTTCTAACGAATAAGGAAACGATAAACAAAAGGCTATACCGGGCAAAGGAAAAATTGCGCGAAGAGCATATCAGGATCGAATTTCCTAAGCCCATTGAGATCGACAGCAGGCTTGAAAATGTGCTGACCACGATCTACCTGCTGTTCAACGAAGGATATTATTCCGTTAGCCAGAATGAAGTGCTGCGTAAGGAACTGTGTTTTGAATCGATACGGCTATGCGAAATGTTGATCGATAATAAAGGCACTGATAAGCCGCATGTTAACGCGCTATTGTCCCTGATGTATTTCCAGGCGTCACGCTTTGACGCTCGCATTAATAAGAATGGTGAAATTGTTTTGTATGATGAGCAGGATACCAGTCTTTGGAATTATGATATGATCACCAAAGGGGGATATTTCCTGCAACGTTCAGCAAAGGGCGATACACTTTCCAAATATCATCTTGAAGCATCCATTGCTTACTGGAGCACACATAAAGAAGACACGCCCGAAAAATGGGAAAGCATCCTGCAATTGTATAACCGCTATTTGCAGGTCGAATATTCACCTATAGCCGCGCTGAACAGGACTTATGCACTGGCCAAAGCTAATGGTAAGCAGGAAGCGATCATCGAGGCCGAAAAGCTAAAGTTGGAAAATAGCCGGTTTTATTTTGCCCTTCTTGGAGAGTTGTACACAGGAATAGATAACCCGAAGGCTAAAGAAAACTTCACCCAAGCGCTTTTCATGGCTAAAACTGCCGCAGATAAACAGATACTTCAAAGAAAGATACTACTGCTTTAAATGTTGACATTGTCAACCTCACATTAAAGGGAATTTTATATTTTTGCTGCCCCAAAGACCCGGAGAGATGTCAGAGCGGTTCAATGTGCCTGATTCGAAATCAGGTGTACTGTAAAAGGTACCGGGGGTTCGAATCCCTCTCTCTCCGCCTTCGCACGCCAGAGTTGTAAATAAAAATTAAAGCCCGATAAAACGCTTGCATTTTATCGGGCTTTAATTTTATATGCTAATAAACTGTTAAGCAAATGATTTAAAACTTGGTTATTTTTTCAGGTTTTTAATAAAGCTTTATTTGCTTCCACCGCTCCCCGCTGCCGAAACTTGCATAGGATTTACGCCGGCTGACTGCCCTCGTGCGGCATTCATTTTTTGTTTAAATACCTGGAATTTGGAGGGCGGCGGTAATTTCCCCCAGTAGTTATTGCTTTCGTCTATATCGCAGGTTTCGCGGTACGGGTCAAGCTGAATGCTGGCCACTTCTTTATCCTGCACATAAAATTTAGAGACATGCTTTTCATTCAGGCGCCATATTTGCGCAGGTATGCGGTCTATTGTTTTGGTACCATCGGTATAGGTAAATTGTACAATGACCGGCATCACCAGGCCGCCTTTATTGCTGAAGTTAAGCTCGTAAAAATATTTATTGGCGAATTTTGCCTTCTCTTCGTCGGTAAATGGCTCCGGTGAACCGTTAGCGGCATTTTTTGCACTGGTATAATCCCTGAACTTCGAACTATCTACAGAAGCAAGTCCGCGATCGTATTTCCAATAAAAGTCCCTCACGGTAGTATCTTTATCCACATAAAACTTGATAGACTTGTCCTCGCGGTTCCTGATCTTGGAAATGTCCTCATAACTATTCACCGCAGGCGGCGCAACGTTGTTTTGGGCTGGTCTTGGACGGCTAAAAGTAGGCGGCAAATTACCGTTTATATCAGCACGCGCTACTTTTACAGAGTCAATTGAAATATCACATGGGTCGGTGCTGTAGAACCAGCCGCGCCAGAACCAGTCGAGGTTTTCACCGCTGGCGTCCTCCATCGTGCGGAAGAAATCGGCCGGGGTAGGATGTTTAAATTCCCACCTTCTTGCATATTGCTTAAAGGCAAAGTCAAAAAGCTCGCGGCCCATGATAGTTTCGCGTAAAATATTCAAAGCGGTAGCCGGCTTGGTATAAGCATTGGGGCCGAAACGCACAATATCTTCCGAGTTGGTCATAATAGGCTCCAACTCATCTTTGGGCAACTTCATATAATCAACCTGGGTATAGGCCGCACCTTTTTTGCTTGGGTATTTGTTATCCCAAAGCTCTTCAGTTAAATACTCTAAAAATGAATTGATACCTTCATCCATCCAGGTCCACTGGCGTTCATCGCTGTTAACGATCATCGGGAAAAAGTTATGGCCAACCTCGTGAATGATCACGCCGATCATTCCATTTTTGGTGCTTTCGCTGTAAGTTCCATCCTTTTCTGTGCGACCGTAGTTGAAACAGATCATCGGGTATTCCATACCATTTGATGCTTCAACACTTTGTGCTACCGGGTATGGGAAAGGGAAAGTAAAATGCGAATAGCTTTTAACCGTATGCGCCACCAATTTGGTCGAATATTTTGAATACAGTCCGTAAGCTTCTTTGCCGTAATAGCTCATACACATTACTTTTTTGCCTTCTACATCTTGTCCCATGCCGTCCCAGATAAATTTGCGCGACGAGGTCCAGGCAAAATCACGCACGTTATTAGCCTGGAAAACCCAGGTCTTTGTGGCCGTGCTCGGGTGGCTTTCCCTGTATTTGGCTTCGTCGAGCGTAACCATCTGCACGGGGCTGGTCGCTGTCTTCGCCTGGTTGTAACGCGCCAGTTCTTTCGGCGTTAAAACAGCCGCATAATTCTGACATTCGCCTGTCCCGCCCACGATATGGTCGGCTGGGACGGTCATTTGCACATGGAAATTGCCGAACGTCAAGGCAAACTCGCCGCGGCCGGTAAACTGGTGGTTCTGCCAGCCCTGGAAATCGCTGTAAACGCACATACGCGGATACCATTGCGTCATCGTGAATAGGTAATTCCCATCTTCAGGGAAATATTCGTAGCCGCCGCGGCCGCCTATAGTCATGCGATCGCTGATCTTGTAATACCATTTTATCTTAAACACTAAATGCTCGCCCGGTTTCAATTGGGCGGGCAGGTCCAGCCGCATCATGGTTTTATTGATGGTGTAGGATATTGGTTTACCCAAAGCATCGGTAATGCTCTGTATCTTATCGCCGTAGCCATTATCCTCTGTGGTCGTTACCGCCCGTTCCAGCGCGACGGTACCGGCTACTTTCGGCATGGCAGTGCTGTTCTGGTAGTTGGCATTGTTGATGTTGCTATGCTGGTTCTCATCAAGCTGCAACCACAGATAGTCCAGCGGATCAGGTGAGTTGTTATAATAGGTTATCGTTTCAGAACCTGTCAGCTTCAGGTTTTTTTCATCCAGCTGGCATTTAATATCATAATCCGCGCGCTGCTGCCAATATTTCGCGCCCGGCGCACCGCTGGCAGTCCGTTGTTCGTTCGGGGTAGGCATAATCGTTCCCAACTGCTCAAACTTATTGCCGTGGTTGCTCCCCGGGTTGTTCTGAATGTCCTGGGCCATGGTTGTCCCTGCCATAGCGCCTGTAATGATTAATGCTGTAAAAATCCTTTTCATGATCGTTTATTTTCTAACCGGAAATCCGGAAAAGTTCATTGCTCTATTTGAAGAACTTACTAACTATTTTTTAGATTCCTGCCAATGCCGCTAAAACGGCAATCGCTCAATTGCCATTTTTATAGATAATGCGAATACTCCCGCCGAAAGGAAAAATACCCAGTCGCGTCGTTTGACCTTAAAGCCTTTAAAGAACAATATACTGACGATTAGAATGATCGCCACGCAAAATACCTGGCCGGCTTCCAATCCTACATTAAAACCGAACAGTCCCCAACCAATAGTTTGGTCTTTTGCCAGCATAATGCGTATCGCGTTGGCAAAGCCCATTCCGTGGATCAGCCCGAAACATAGGGCAAGATAATAGTTTATCCGCGCACTGCCGCCTTTCGAGTCGACGCGCCAAATGTTGTTCAGCGCAGTCAGGAAAATGGTGCAGGGTATCAAAAACTCCACCCATCTGCTCGAAAAACGGATAATGTCATAAACACTCAGCGCCAGTGTCAGCGAATGCCCGATTGTAAAAGCGGTCACCAGTATCAGCACCTTTTTAATGTCGCTTATCGTATAAACACAGGCGAGGGCCAATATAAACAGCTGATGATCCAACGCATCCTTGCTGATAATGTGTTCCCAGCCCATCTTAAAATAAAAACCAAAGTCAGACATTGCGAACTCAGCGATGAAAGCACTAATTTAGAACGTTTTTCTTCGACACAAAAAGTTCGTTACACTATGGGGGCATTTATTTTCAAACCGTTATTATATTGTTACATTTTGATGTATATCCCGGTGCCTGTGAAACATCTGGCTCCCCACCCCATACATGTAAGTACAAGCAATATTGAGTATAATAACAAGGATAACAAACTCGAGGTGATCTGTACCCTATTCACTGATGATTTTGAAGCCATACTCGCCAAACAGTTTCACGTCAAAACAGATCTGAATAATGAAGATATGCATAAAGACATGGATGCGCTGGTGAAAAAATACCTGGACGAACATTTGCAAATAAAAACCGGCGTAGCTCCTTTAAAATTAAATTACCTGGGTTTTGAGATAAACAGGGAAGCCACGGATGTTTATTTTGAATCGGACAAGATACCGGTATTTAAAAAAATTGACATAAACGACAGCATATTATACGACCTCTTCGATGACCAAATGAGCATTGTGCACGTTATCCTCAATGGCGTGCGCAAAAGCGAAAAACTGAATTACCCGGCAACTAAGCTGAGCCAGGAGTTTTAGAAAAATAGCAGCTAAATCTTTAAGCTTTAGAAAACCTCTCAGTCCTATTTACAGGTTTCTTTGGCTGTTCATTGTCTTAATTCTTAATTTGTTCTGCCAATAAGGTTTCGAGTTTGTCGAATATTTGAACCAGGCCACCTTCCATTCCGCTGTTAACGATCATATCCCGGTCGCTGACGGAAATACACACATCATGTATTGTCAATCGGGTTTTGTTGCCATCGATGCTTTCAAAGGTCATCGCGTCCAATACGACATGGCCTTTGACAGGCAGGCCATCCAGTTCAGAGGTTTGGATTATTCTTTCCGGAGCCGCTACCTCGTGTATGGCCCCCTTGAAAACACATAGTATTTTACCGTTTTCGTCACAGGTGGCATACTTATAAGAACCGTTATCATGGCAATTGAAATATTCATATTTCGTGACCCTGTTGTTTGGCGCGAAAAATTGTTCCAAAAGCTCAACGGTAGTAAATGCCTTAAATACCAGCTCCCTTGGGGCGTCAAATTCCCGGATGATAAATAGTTCCTGCTTCCCGGGGTCCGCAATAATTTTGGTTTGATTTTTCATTTGGTTTCTTTTTTTAAGTTTTCTAACAGATTGTCCAGTTTATCAAATCGTTCTTCCCACATGCGCTGGAACGGCGCCAGCCAGTCGGCAACTTCTTTCAATTTATTTAGATTAAAGTGATAAATCATCTCACGGCCTGCCTGCTCCTGGTCGAGCAACTTGCACTCGGTCAGAATTTTTATATGATTGGAAACGGCCTGCCGGGTACAGTCAAAGTGCTCGGCAATGGCGTTTGGGGTCATAGCTTGTGCCGCTATCAATATTAAGATCGCTCGTCTCGTTGGGTCGGCAATTGCTTGGAAAACATCTCTTCTCATGATGTATTAATGATATGCAATCAATCGTTTGCAAATATAATATACAAACGATCGTTTGCGCAGTTTTTTTGAATATTTTTTTAGAATGATTTTCTCCTTCAGATTATTTAGACGTTCTAACAATCTTTTTACGTAAATCATTTCCGTCACCCGAAATGTTTTTAGAATTTAGACGCACATTCAAAAAGCCAAACAAACTATGGAAAACACACAAAACACCGCCCTGCTGGTGATGGACATGCAATCGGTTATTGTCGGCATGCTGCCTGATGCTGCGCCGGTTAAAGAAAAAGTCGCCCAGGCTATCGCGATGGCACGCGCTAAAAACATACCCGTTATTTACGTTGTTGTCGGCTTCAGAAAAGGCGCACCCGAGGTAAGTGCAAACAATAAAGGTTTTGCAGCCTCGAAAGAACGCTTCGCTTCGATAAGTCCAGAGGATTTCCTGAAAATCCACCCGGATGTAGCGCCGCTTGAAGACGAAATAGTTACCATTAAACGCCGGGTAAGCGCATTTACCGGCAGCGACCTGGAAGTGATCTTGCGGGGACAGGATATTAAGCACATCGTACTTACAGGTATTGCTACAAGCGGTGTCGTGCTCTCGACCATTCGTGAAGCTTCTGATAAAGACTACAGGATCACCGTTTTGGCCGATGCCTGCGCAGACGGCGATGAAGAAGTGCATCGCGTGCTGACGACAAAGGTTTTCCCGCGCCAGGCCGATGTGATCAATGTTGACGAGTGGCTCAAATAATTTTATATTAGATAATGCTTTACCGTGTAAAAATTTTGGTGATATGCTTTCTCCTGTTTACAGGAATGACCTCGCAATCGCCAAAAAACAGGCCATCGGTAAGGCATTATTTGTATGTAGCCGTTCCCGGTATCCGCGATTACATGGGTTATGGCGGTCACGGCTTGCTGGTGTTTGACATCGATCATGGACACCGGTTTGTAAAACGCATTGCGACTAAAGGCTTTCACCCCGATGGCAAGCCATCCAATGTGAAAGGCATCGCGGTAAGCCTTCCCTTGAACAGTATTTACATCAGTACCCTCGAATCGCTTCAACGGATCAATTTGGTAACCGGGAAGTTGATTTGGGAAAAGAAAATAGACAAAGGCTGCGACCGTATGGCTATATCTCCCGACGGCAAAACGATGTACCTGCCATCGCTGGAAAATAATACCTGGAATGTGGTGAATTGCGAAACGGGCGAGACCCTGAAGAAGATCACCGGCTTCATGCGTTCGCATAATACCGTATTCGGCCTTTCGGGCGATAAAGTTTACCTTGACGACATCGGTTCGCCCGTCCTGAAAATAGCCAATGCAAAAACTAATTCGGTTTCGGGCGAAGTAGGGCCTTTCGCCAATTTCATTCGACCATTTGTGGTTAACGGAAGGGAGACACGTGCCTACGTTACTGTAGACAGTTTACTCGGCTTTGAAGTCGGTGATATTAAAATCGGTAAGAAGATAGCCCATGTGGTAGTCGAGGGCTGGGAACCTGGTCCGGTAAGACGTCACGGCAACCCGAGCCATGGCATCGCATTAACGCCCGATGAAAAGGAATTGTGGCTTTGTGACGGGCATAATATGCGCCTGCATGTTTTTAAAGCGACACCGCCCTACCAGCAATTAACAACCATTGCCCTGGAAGACATGCCGGGATGGATTTTATTCAGCACCGATGGGAAATATGCCTACCCTTCAAGCGGCGAAGTGATTGATGTAAAAACCCGTAAAATCATAGCGAAGCTGCAGGACGAATTCCACAATAACGTTGGCAGCGAAAAGATGGTCGAAGTTGATTTTGAAAACGGCAAGCCGGTAAAAGCAGGCGATCAGTTCGGCTTAGGCCGGGTTCGCTAAACTCCGCTGAATACCGAAAACCCACCATCTACACAGATCATCGCGCCTGTTACGAAGGCAGAAGCATCGCTTAACAGCCACACCAATGCTCCGATCAATTCATCAGGGTGACCGAAGCGTTTAAAAGGTGTATTACGTATCACCGATTCGCCCCGTGGCGTATAACCGCCTTCGGCTTTCGTCAATAGATTACGATTTTGTTCGGTCAGGAAAAACCCCGGGGCAATCGCGTTCATGCGTATTTTATCGCTATAACGGTTGGCTAACTCTACAGCAAACCATTGGTTATAGCAGTCCATAGCAGCTTTGCCCATATTGTAGCCGATCACCTTGGTAACCGCCCGTTTGGAGTTCATGGACGAGATATTGACGATACTCCCCTTCCCTGTTTTGGCAATTTCTTCGCCGAATACCTGGGTGGGAAGCAAAGTTCCCCAAAGGTTCAGTTCCATCACTTTCTTCATCCCGTCGAGGTTCATCGAAAAAATATCGTCTTCAGGCTGGAGAACGCCCTCAGGCATATTACCTCCGGCGCCGTTCACCAGGCCGTCTATCCTGCCAAAGGTTTTGACCATCCGATCTTTTGCAGCGATCAATTGTTCTTTATCCAATGCATCGGCTATGAGCGCCAGCGCTTTGCCGCCCTTTTTGTTTATGGCTTCGGCCCTTTCATTGGCTATTTTCTCATTCCGGCCCAGGATGCCGACTATGCCGCCTGCTTCAACTATGCCATTTATAAAGGAGTGGCCCAGTATGCCTGTGCCGCCTGTAACTACAATTACTTTGTCTTTTAATGAGAATATATTTTCCATAGGTGTTTATTTTAGATCGGGTATCGCAATGATATCCATGTCGGTATAATCTATATTTTCGCCTGCCATGCCCCATATGAACCCGTAACTGGCTGTCCCGCTGCCTGAGTGGATGCTCCAGGGCGGCGACACCACGGCTTCGTAATTATTCACGGTAATGTGCCGGGTGTCATCCCCCTGCCCCATCAGGTGGATCACTTTTTGACCTTCGGGCAGGTCGAAATAAAAATAGGCTTCCATCCGCCTGTCGTGGGTATGGGCCGGCATGGTATTCCATACACTACCTTCCTGCAAAATAGTGAGCCCCATTACCAGCTGACAACTTTTGATACCGTCGAGATGGATGTATTTGTTTATGGTACGCCTGTTGGCCGTAGCGGCATCGCCGGTATGCACTTTGGCCGCTTGGGCGTGTGTCATTAAGGTAACTGAGTATGTGACATGTGCCGGGGCGGAAAGGATATAAAAAACGGCAGGCTTTTCGTGGCTTTTGCTTGCAAAGGAGACGCTCTGAATCCCCCTGCCTACATAAAGACAATCCAACTTATTGACGCTATAAGATTTTCCGTCAACATAGACCTCACCATCGCCGGCGACGTTAATTATACCCATCTCCCTGCGTTCAAGAAAATATTTAGCACGAAGATTTGGGTAATTCTCCAAATCCAATGTTTTATTTACGGGATTTGCGGCGCCCACGATCATCCGGTCGTAATGTGTATATACGCAATTGATCTTATCCGGCTGAACCAGGTTACCTAATAAAAACCTGTCCCTGATCTGGGCGGTTTGGTAGGTTTTGAAGTCTTCCGGGTGAACGCTGTGGAGTATTTTCAAGGCAATTGTATGTTGTACACAAACCTTGCAAAAGATTAAATATTTACCAAACAATAATTTTTATTTTTCAAATCATAATTTTGTGTATCAAGTCATACGCACCAATGAAAACTTATCGTATCGCTGTTCTATTCCTGTTTTTTGGAATCATTTCAACTTCTGCTTTCGCACAGCGATGGACGGATGCCACGGCAAAAAACTGGGTGAAAAACCGTGAGTGGGCCAACGGATCGAAGATCAAACTGAGCCCATCGGCAAACAAGGTAGAGTTTGCGAAGCAATACCACACAAATAAAGCCTGGTGGGACAAAGCTTTTGCTTTTCTTAATGATCCGAAGATCGATACCCTGAAGCCTGGAAAATATGCCTTAGATGGTGACAATGTATTTGCGATGATAACTGATGGTGCGACAAAACCAATAGATAGCGTTCGCTGGGAATCGCACAAAAAGTATATTGATCTGCACTATGTGATTCGCGGCAAGGAACGGATCGGCGCAGCGTCTGTCGCTTCCGCAACTGTTGCCAGGCCTTACGACGCATCGAGGGATGCAGCGAACTATACCGTTGAAGGCAAGTATTACCTGGCTTCACCCGGTGAATTTTTCCTGTTCTTTCCGTCAGACGCCCACCGCCCGGGCATCAAAGCGGAAGGTTATAACGCCGACCGCAAGCTGGTGATCAAAATACGGTATACCGATGTTAGCTTAAAGTAAAGCTAAGTTTAAAAAAACTTTGCTATAAGCATCAAAAATCAGATATTCGGCGTATAAGCGGTAAATGAAAAAAGTCCAGTTATTTCGAAGCTTTCTCTGGTTCCCCATCATAAGTATTATACTTTTCAATCTTACTTTTAAGATACAGGATAAAAAGTACCATGTGCCGCGTAGCCATTATATCATCCTCGTAGTTTTGATAGCGGTTTTTCTCGGTAGTTTTTTCTTGAAGAAGCGCAAATGAATTTATCTATATCTGATTGACGTTCAATATAATAAATTAATCATCTGAAGTTATTATCGTATATCTGCCCCAAGGTCTTCTCTCTGGATTTAAGCTAACAGTTTTTACTCAAGGGGTAAAAATTTATCTTCGCGGAATATAATTGACATTATTTTTTGATAATGTCAAACAATTGGTGTCGTATAGCGTAAGAAATCTAATTAGAAAACAATTCAAACCATTTACACAGCTTACTAATGAAGAAAGCATTAATTACAGGCATAACCGGCCAGGACGGCGCTTATCTGGCCGAACTCCTGCTCAATAAAGGCTACGAAGTGCACGGTATAAAAAGACGAAGTTCGTTATTTAATACCGACCGTATTGACCACTTATACCAGGATCCGCATGAAACGAATATCAAATTCAGGCTTCATTACGGCGACCTGTCCGACTCTACTAATCTTATCCGCATCATCCAGCAGGTTCAGCCGGACGAAATTTATAACCTTGGCGCTATGTCGCATGTAAAGGTGAGTTTCGATACACCAGAGTATACTGCAAATGCCGATGGCATAGGCACGTTAAGGCTTTTGGAGGCGATACGTATACTCGGCCTTGAGAAAAAAACGAAAATATACCAGGCATCCACGTCAGAGCTTTATGGTTTGGTGCAGGCCGTGCCGCAATCTGAAACGACGCCCTTCTATCCCCGTTCGCCGTATGCGGTGGCAAAATTATACGCTTACTGGATCACGGTTAACTATCGCGAGGCCTATGGCATTTATGCCTGCAACGGTATACTTTTCAACCATGAAAGTCCGCTCCGGGGCGAAACCTTTGTCACCCGCAAGATTACACGGGCAGTAGCGAAGATCGCGCTTAATTTGCAGCATTGCCTGTTCCTCGGCAACCTTGACGCCCAACGCGACTGGGGGCATGCCAAAGACTATGTGGAAGCGATGTATCTGATATTACAGCAGGATCAGCCGGAGGATTTTGTGATCGCCACCGGAGTAACTACCAGGGTGCGTGAATTTGTGCGTCTGGCCTTCGGGGAGGTAGGCATTGAGATCGAGTTTAGGGGCGAAGGTTCAGATGAGAAAGGATACGTGGTTTCCTGCTCAAATCCGGATTACCAGGTAGAGACCGGTAAGCAGGTGGTAGCGGTGGATACCAAGTATTTCCGCCCTACTGAAGTTGACCTATTGATCGGCGATCCGACCAAATCACAGACAAAACTGGGTTGGAAACCCAAATACGATTTGGCAATGCTGGTTGCAGAGATGGTTGCCAGCGACGTAGAACACGTCAGGAAGGAAAAGCTGCTGAAAGAATACGGCTATGAAATAAAAAATCAGTTTGAATAACGCCTTCTGAGCTCTAATAAACGATTTACGATCCCTTTCAGGCAATGTTTTGAAAGGGATATTTATTTTGTGCGAGCCGGCTTGTTTGAAGAATACTTAAATGGTCAACCCTCACCTTGCCAAACGCAGTCAAATAACTTTGTTCAGAAAATGAGGGTTTTAAGCTATTGTGCAGGGGCCTGAGTTTTAGTAAGCCATTTTGTCGCCTGTAACCGACTTCCAAACGGTGTGCAGTATGATCTTAATATCCAGCAGGAATGTCCAGTTTTCGAGATACCATACGTCGGCTTCAACACGTTCAAGCATAGCCTCGGTCGTTTTGGTTTCGCCACGCAAACCATTGATCTGCGCCCATCCGGTGATGCCGGGTTTAAGGAAATGACGTACCATAAACTGATCGATCAATTGCGAGTATTGTTCGGTGTGGCTCAGCATGTGCGGACGCGGGCCTACTACCGACATATTGCCAAGCAGCACGTTAAAGAACTGTGGTAACTCGTCGAGGCTCGTTTTGCGCATAAAGGTACCAATCCTCGTAATGCGCGGATCGCCCAGGGTAGCCTGCCTGTGTTCGAGGTTTTTATTGATCCTCATGCTGCGGAACTTATAGCAAACAAAAGCATGATTATCGCGCCCCGAACGCATCTGCTTGAAAAATACCGGTCCTTTTGACTCCAGCTTGATCAATATTGCCAGGATGGGGAACAGCCAGCTGAATACGAATACGATAACCAGCAGTGAGAACACGATATCAAATGCACGTTTCAGAGCCCTGTTCAGGATGTTTTCCAAAGGTTCTGCCCTAACTGACAGGATCGGAATATTACCCAGGTTCTGCAGGTAAGAAGTGTTTTTGAAATATTCGTGATACTCGGGAACTATCTTGAAGCGGATAAGATTTTTGTCAGAATCCGACATCAGGCGTTCGATGGTTTTGTGTTCGGAATATGGCAGTGCACAAAAGATCTCATCTACATTATTCTTCAGGACGTAATCCATGCACAGGCTGGTGTTACCCAGGTATAAGTGCTTTTGCGTAACCCTTGACGGCTCATCATCGAAGAAACCCAGCAGGTCGTACCCTTTTAAAACCTTGTTATTAAATTGGTTGTACAGCTCGTTGCCGGCACGGCTCGCCCCTACTATGATTGCTTTGCGCGAATTGCTAAGCAACACCTTATCACTCTTTCGTATAGCAAAAAATACAATTTTCCAGGCGCCCAGCAGTATGCCAAACAGCGACATGGAGTAGAAAAGGTATTCTTTTGTAATAAAGTATGATTTAGTGCCTATAACCAATAAGATGATAACACAGATCAGGCTCAGGTACAGGAGGTATGTTTTTATTGAGGTGTTGTAAATTTTTCTATCATCATCAGAAAGCGCATTGTACATGCTGGTGATGTTTGAAGAGAGCAGCCACAACAGGTTGAACACCAACACTACGGGTAAATAAGTTTTATTATTCATCCATGGTATCAGCGAGTTGTCGAGAAAATTATAAACGGCTATTAACGAAACGTTAAGTAATAGATAGTCCAGTGTCAGGTTGATAGCGTTATAAAACTGTTTGTACCTGTGTACCATATTTCCAAGGTTGTGTGACTAAGTATGTGCAATAATTATGCTCAAATTGGTTGAGTTCGGTTTTATGTGTTCTTTTTATTATTTTCCGGTAATTTCACGCAACCAGTCGACGTAAAAACCGTCAATCAATTAAGCAGGAATAATATTTCACCGAATTTTCTCACTCTTGTTCTTCTTCGGCTATGGGCAATAAACTCCCCATCTGAGTAATTTAATACCTATTAAAATCAATCCTTTTGTCTATAGAATTTATAGTTTTTATTAACTGTCAGGCTATTTCTTTAATATAGCTTAAAAAAAAACATAACATATCATATGATCCACGTAATGTGTTCAAATTAAAGACACTGTATTGAAGAGAGGTCGGAAGTTATACGTAAGTGGACGAAAAATGGGTCACATTTTTCATTGTTTTTTTGGACAAAATTTGGATATGGAAGGACTTATTCCGAAAGGTAGTCAATCCATTTTTTGAAGGCAGGCGGATCGTAATTATCGGTTAATTCACCGGCTTTATTAAACCAGGGGTGAAACATCAGCTCTATCACCAACTGCTGACCGGGGCGTGAATAAGCTGCCACATATCTGTCGACGGTGCTGAACCTGTCTGAGTAATTAAGATCGTTTTTCCTGATCAGGTCATTGATGTATTTACGGTAGTAAAATTTCAACAGGTTACCCTTATTGTACGTCTGTGCAAGTCTTAATTTCAATTGATGCTGCTTTGCGGCAGTTAAAAACAGGTTCAAAAAACACGGAAGTGTATGCAGATGCAGATGTGAATCGAGGTGCGAAACGGATATTTTTTGGGCTAATGCCATAGTAATTTGCGCGTTTATTTCTTCCAGGAAATCCGCTTTCTCAGCAGCATTAAGTATATTGGTGACTTTATTGATCTTACGAACATCCCAATTGCCATCAGCATCAAAAAAATTGCCCCTGATATTGGTCAACGGCTTGCCTTCTGCAAAATTCACATGAACGCCCACATTCGTGATGACCGGTTTGCTGTGGATCAGTTCCACGGCTTCTTCAAACCCGGTCATATTAGTCATAAGTGATGTGCTATTGATATAACCCTTTTCGAAACAGGTTAAGATCGCAGCATTGGTGTTTGCGTTGAAACCCAGGTCGTCGGCATTGGAAATTGCATTATCAGGTATGCGCATGCGGTGCGTTATGATTTGATCCCCGAGGCATCCTTCAGAATATTGGTGAGGCGCTCCTCGAATTTCTCGATTGTAAAATATGAATAATACTTTTTCTTGCCCTCCTCTCCCATTTTATGCCTCAACGCGGTATCGTTGACCAATGTTTCAATTTTCCGGGCCAGCGCCGTAATATTTCTCTGCGGCACCAGGAAGCCGGTGATCCCATCGCTAACAACTTCAGATATTCCTCCCTCGGTAGTTGAGATAACGGGCAGGGAAAACTGCATAGCTTCAAGATTCACCAGGCCGAAGGTTTCGTTGTGGTAATAAGTTGGAAAAATGAAAACATCTGAATTATAAAAAAATTCGCCTTTCTCGGTGCCGTATTTTCCGCCATGTGCAAATACATATTCCTGTAAGCCATTTCTTTCCACTTCGACCTTGAACTCTTTTTCAGAAATGTCGGACCAGGCTCCAACAAAATGACACTCAAATTTCACGCCTTTATCTCTTAGCAGTTTGCAGGCATCAAGCAGAACGTATACACCTTTTTGCATCATCATGTTGGAAAAGAACAGCAACTTGCAAACCTCCGTGCCATTTTGAACAGGAACCTGGCCGTCCTTGAATGGGTTTACAGGAATGCCATTCGCACAATAATAGACATCCTTCTCATCCACATAACGCTTGATATCCGGGTATAAATAGTGCGAAAGCAGGATCGATTTGCTGTTCCTGAAGGTGAACCTGTATAACATCCTGTTGATACCCATCCTGCTCGCCTCCTCAACGCCTTTATTGTGAAAATGGTAAACTATCTTGCGTCTGAAAAGCTTCAATACCATAACGATCAGCAAATCTTTATAAAAGCTCGGCCCGCTGACAGTCAGCGTGATATAGCACACGTCATACCGCTTTCTCATTAATCGCCCAAATACGTTGCCCTGCAGCTTCAGCAGCCTGAAGAACTTTTGTATGCCGTATTTCTCTATCTCGTTCAGGTTTTTTGAAATAGACAGGTTAATATAGTCGGCGTCAAAGGCGTCATTTATCAGGTTGCTGTCCCTGATGAGCTGACCCATCATCGAAGCCCCATGCACCGGCGGAGGGAGGTGTAAAATAAATAAAACCTTTGCCTTCTTATCCATTTGTTTTATGCCTTGCCTTTTTAATATAAGTTTTGATCTTTGACACCGCGCGTGTATAAACGCTGTAAAAACGCTGAAACTGCTCTAAGAATAACGGGTCCATCTCAACATTATCTAAAAATCTAAAACTTAGTAAATTACCTTTGTCAAGCACTGTCCGGTACCGGTTATATACGTGCGTATTTGTTGCTTCGCTGGTAAAACCCTCGTTCTGGACCTTAGAAATGACCGGGAACGCTGTTAAAGTTTGAACCTTGAACTGGTGATAGCACCAACGTATTGCCCACGAATCAATCTCGCCGCTCATTTGTTTTTTCAGCATGGCGAACATGTCGCTTCCGCCTTTATTAAACTCTTTTATCTTTTGCCTGTTTTGACTGAATTCCGCAAAATCGCTCACGCTCCAGTCGATGTTTTCCCACCGATCTTTCCAGGTAGCCCATCCCCATGACGACGCCCTTGGCAGGAAATATACATCGTAGGGATATGTCTCGGGTGCCCTCATTTGTATCGTATATCCCGATATCGAATACACTTTTGGGTTCGCCTTGTAATGATAGAGGCCCTCGTTCATATAAACGAGGAAATTGGGAGATACAACCAGGTCATCCTCTAAAACGATCACCCTTTCGGCAATATTGATAACCTCCGTTACCCCCTGTATAATAGACGAGGCAAGCCCTTTGTTTTTTTTCGATTCCCTGAGCGTTATTTTCCCGAAGCCTGTTATGCTCCCGATAAAGGCCCTCACAGCATCGATCTGCGGCTGATCTTTTTCGGCTTTTGCTCCGTCCGAGAATATATAGAGCTCGGATTCAGAAGCCAGGGCACAGTTTTTCAATGCTTCCACGGTGTTCCGCAGGCATGCAAGCCTTTTGTAACAGAATAATAATATGGGCGCGTTTTGTGCCATTCCTTGTTTTATAATTTATTCCACCCGGCAGTATTGTACCGGCCTTGCCAGGTGTTGATGAGTAAGCGGGCCAGTCCCTTTACTTTAGCGGGCTTTTCGTGGCTCAGGTTATAAACAGCATTAAGCAGTTCGTCACCCATGTTCTCATAACTCATCTTGTTAACTATTTCCAGCGAACTATCAGACATTTTCACTTTGTCGGGCAGGCTGAGCTCAATGAAGTCCAGTATCTTGTCCGCCATGCCTTCAATATCCAGGGGTTCATAACCGTAGCCATTCACACCATCCTGCAACAATGTGTTTGCTGCGTTTATTTTATTACTGATCAATATGGGCAAACCTGCAGCCATTGCCTCGTTAACTACAAGGCCCCAGCTTTCCGATAAGCTTGGCAATACAAATGCTACAGAATTGTAGAAATAGGTTGGTATGTCGCTGTTATTAATGGCCCCGAGGAAGACGATGGTTTTTAATCCCAGACTCAGCGTTAATTCGTTTAGGTTAACAAACTCCGGGCCATCGCCAATGATCGCGAGCTTATAATCGGGCCTTTTTTTCTCAATGAGTTTCCACGCCCTAAGCAAGTTATCGATATTCTTTATGGGCACCAGCCTGGCAACGCAGGTAACGGTCGTGAAATGCATCTCCTTATTTTGCTTGAAACGGAACAGGTCATTATCGATGCAGTTATAACCGTGAAATATCAGTGTGTATTTGGGCACAAGCGGCTTATAAGCCTCATCATAATCCTTCGAGGGAAGCCACAAGCCATCAACCTGGTGTATGATCATGTTTTTGATCGTCCTTACAAGAAGCGATCGTTTTACTTGTGAAGGTTTCGCATCGTCGAACATCACGAACTTTTTGTGATTGTTCTTCGCCCACCGGATGCCCAGTGCGCCGGCAAAGAAAACGATCGAGCTGCCGATCACAATGTCCGGGTTGATCTCATCCAGCTTATTTAGGAAGGTTTCCCTGATAACGTTATTAGGGATCTCATCGTAGCTTTTATCAGGAAAAAGACAGGTCCACCAACTTTCCTTATTTTCATACGTATCGAAGGAATAGGGTGATCCTTTGCCGAAAAGCTCGATGGCATAAAAGTCAATGTGCATTTTTTCAAAATATTCATGGAGGAAAAGGAGCCTTCCTTTCCAATATACCCTGAAATCGTTATGTACAATTAATACTTTCACTTATTCTGTTTGTTATATAAAAATGGGTTTAGTTTATCTGAAAATGTAAAAACGCTTGCGGCCATGTTGTGCCAGCTTTCGACAATCATCATAATTTTAATAATGTCTTTTCTTAAAAATGTCATAGAGTTGAGGGAAAAGCGTTTTGAGCCATAACTTTAAAAACTTGCCCGGGTAAGCATACGGGAAATTGCGCCATATGTATACCAGGTATTCTTTGTAGGCGAGCCCGGTCGGGCTGTACAGGTACTGCAGCCTTTTTTTTAAAGGTACGTTCGCCGGAAGCCAGCTCTTGCCGTGGTCAAAATCGCAATAACCATAGTAGCCGGGCGCAACGGACACTTTTACCCCATTGGCAACGCCCCTCAAAGTATAGTCAAAATCCGCCAGGCCGTGGGTATACCCTTCATAAAGTAACCCTATCCTGTTGACGGTATTCTTGTCTACCAGCATTATGTTGGCGTTGGCCATTTCGCAATCTGTCAATGTACTCTCGTCGGGTATGACAAGCTCACAATTGTTATTGTACCTGCTAAGCCGTTTCCAGCCGCCGTATGATATCGATTTTCCGTCCATGTACAACACAGTGCCCAATAATATGTTAGCTGGCCGGTCCGACTTGTTATAAGCTTCAAAAAGGCGCGGCAAAGCATCCGGCATTAGCTTAACATCATCGTTTAGCAAAAGGAAAAAATCGTAATCATCCTGCGATAAGGCATATCGCCACACCCTACGCATCCCTCCCGCCCAATACAGCCAGCCTGTACCGTCAATTACTTTTACGGTTGGGAAATTAGCCCTTACATGTTCGGCTGTGCCGTCTGACGAGTTGTCATCGAGCAGGTAAATATCTAATTGGTATAATCTTGGTAAGGCTTGTTCCAGCATACTTTGAAGAAAAGCATTTGTCTTATCCTTCCTGTTGAAGGAGCATGTCAATGACGCAATTTTGTATACTTTGTCTGCCACCTGATTTTAATAGACTTTGTTTTAAGCGGAAACCGGTTCATGCTGCAATTCCCCATCCGTCAATTCCTCTTCTTCTTTTTGTGCAAAGAAAGGCTTCGGATTGGTATAGTGAAACATAAACAAAAAGCATAATGTTGACGAGAATATAGGCATTGGCTCGCCAAAACCTAACACCAGGTAAATAATGATGCAATAAATAAGATACTCTTTTTTGTAAAGGAATTTTTTGAGAAAAAGAGAATAACGATACAAAAAGAAAGCCAAGCCAACCACACCAAACTTTGCCAGGAAGTCGGCATCGCCATTTGATATATTGAGTACGTCGGCTATAGGTGTGACTGCCTGGTAAGCATTTGACACGCCCCAGAAGAACCCCCAGGGTCCAAAATAATCGTATAGATATATAAAGCTTCCAAAACGGTTTAAATGCAGCGCCCCGCCGTATTTTTGATACCAATTAGCAAGCGTTTGCATGTCGCCCAATGCTATTTGATCTTCAGTCCACGTCTTCCCTATCTTATCGACCAGGAACGGAACCTGGGTTGCAACGATGCACATAAGAGGAACGGCGACCATCAGCATTGTGGTCATTTTAAGACCGTTCACCCGCAAATACAGCAATATAATAACTGCAAAGCATGCATATGTTGTGGTAGATAATGTTGTAATAATAGAAATGGTCAGTATCCACGCGCCTTTATCAAATTTGAAACCGTTGATAAGAAAATGCATCAATATGCCTAAATCCAGGTAACAGCCATATGCGCCCGGCTCCCAAGAAAAACCCGAATTGCGAATCTGATGCCGTACCTCATCATAGGTGAAGAAAATAATATTCGTATAGCCTGGGGTGTCTACCCTTGGAGGAAGATTGATGATACTACCTATATAGGCTACAAACGGCCCGCTGATCAATTGCAGCGCATACATAACGAGCCCGAATGCAGCCAGGTGAATGGTTATTTTTACGATGAAGTAAGCCGTGTTTTCACGCAATACGGCGCAAAGCAGGAAGCTCATCACAATACGTTCGACGAAGAAGTTACAATCGCTTAAAAAAAAATGGATAGGCAAATCAGTTATGAATAGCCATCTGAATAATGTGTATGCTACGTAAATGATGCCTGTCCTTCCGAGTAACCTGAAATCTGACATCATAAAGCGGTTTCCCCTGATCCCAACATAGATCATTATGACATCGATCAGGTAGTTGAAAACGTCATAGTATGCCGTGAAGTTCCCCTTACTGGAGATCAGCATAAACAACATTGTCATAAAATAATCCATCTTTTTACTTAGTAGGTCTAAATTTGCTGATACAATAACGCATTACCCGTCTATTTGTTGAATATGCCTTTCGCTTTGCCTGCAATGATCAGGTTCACCTGGTAGGTATATGCAATACTCATTAGGGTTATTACAGCTATGTTGGCCAATACTGTGCCCGAAATACCCACCCAATGGATAAGCAAAACGGAAAGCGGGATATTGATAAGTCCGCCCCCCCCGATAAAAAAGAGTTGCAACCTCAATTTGCCCATGCCATTGAGCGCATAGGAATAAATGCCCTGCCAAATATTAACGATCGCATAGAGCGCCATCGTTAACGAGAGTAGGTTCGGAATATCGAACCTGGCGCCAAGCCATATCCTGTAAAACAGCTTCGCAAAAATGTACAGGAACACAGTGGCGATGGTAAAATACAGCCATATCATGCGCATTTTTTGAACAGAGTGCTTTATCCATGCCATGTCTTTTTTTGCGTAAGCATCGGTAAATGCGCTCCAGTAGGGTGTTAAAATTATAGCGAACACCATTATGATCACATAAAAATATTTGAATGCGATATTGAATGTCGTTACCGCGTTTGGGCCGATAGTGCGTGTTAGAATGATGTTATCGGTTTGGTACAGGATCATCGCTCCCATTTGCAAGAAGAAAAATACGCCCCCAATATTTAGCAGGCTCTTCGCGCTGCCCATGTCAATGGCGCTGAACCTTGGCCGGTATTGTTTAAGACTTGTAGCAAACAGGAACACATTTGCCAGCAGGTATATCAGCACCGGCGACCATGCCGCCACGAGCACCAGGTTCATGAGGCTGCTTTTGGTAAACAGCGTCAGCAAATAAGTGAGAATGAAAGTAAGCGCCTGGCCAAGCAGCAATATTAGCGACGACATGAACGGTTGGTGCATAGCTATCAGTATGGTTTTTATGGGCTGCAGCGCGAACTGTACACAAAATGATGCAAGCGTAATGGCTACAATGGGCCAGAGATTAAAACTTACCGACCCGGTGGCATTAAGCAGGCTGTTCCAATCCAGGAATGAGCCGCCAAAAAAGAAAACCAGGAAAAATCCCAGCGAGATCAGAAAGATGATGGCATAGGTGGTACTTACATATTTGACCACATTTTCCTCCTCGTTCAATGCCAGCGCGTGGGCCATTTTGTTACGCAGTCCGTTAGCCAGCCCAATATCAAAGTTGTTGATCCATGCTACCAGCGAACTTATGGTGAGCCAGATACCATATTGGACCGTATTTATATAATTAATGGTTAGCGGAATAAGCATGAGCCCGATAACCACACTGGCGCCCTTTATCAGGAAGGAATAGGTGATATTCCTTTTTATCTTTAAAGTTCGTTCGTGGCCGCTGTTCCAAAAACTCTCAACCTTATTGCGCAGATACGATATCATTCAAAATATATTTTATAATTACAAGCCGGCCGTACCCCAATTATTCCTTTGAAGAACAGTGGTTAAAAGCGCTTGGAGAAGTCGTGGAAGATCGAATTGGAATACTTCTTCTTGGTTTGTTTATCGGTAATATAATCGCTGTAACCGTAGGCATAGCCGCTATATCCAAACCTCCCTTTTTCGATGCCATTGAAAATGACATTCAGTTTCGGGAAGGTTTCTTCTTCATTTATGTTTTTAATAAATGGCAGCAGCATTTTTGAAGTATAGCCCTGGCGAACAACATATAAAGTAATGTCGGCCTGTTTTGCAACAATTATCGCGTCAGTAACCAGATTCACTGGCGGCGTATCGATCACGACATCATCATAATGCTCTCTCAGGTAAGCGATCAATTCGGCAAGCCTTTCCTGCTCGAGTAATTCCGAAGGGTTTGGATAAAAATCACCGCTGCCGATGACATCAAGATTCGGATAGGTTGGGCTTTTCTGTATTATCCGGGCTTCAGTTATGCCGCTCTCCCCATTAAGGTAGTTGGAAATACCCGGCAGTTTATCTTCCATCCCAAATACTTCTGTAACCCTCGGCTTGCGAAGGTCCATTTCCAGTATAACCGTTTTTCTGCCCGAGGCAGCTATTGCCACCGCCAGGTTGGTTGAAATAAAGCTCTTTCCTTCATTCGATATGCTTGATGTGATTAGTGTTACCCTGCCATTTTCCGTCTTTCCGTGCAGATAATGGAGCTTCGTTCGCAGTGTCCTGAATTCTTCGGCTATCGCGAATTTGCCTTTATCGTGCACTACGATCGGCACTTTGGTTTTTTCGAAGGACAATTCGCATAATACCGGCACACCTGTGGCGCTGGTTATCTCCCTGGTATGGGTTATCGCATTTTTTATTGTGCTGCGGCCATACACCAATCCTATCGGGAACAGGAAAGTTAGCGCTGCTGCAACCAGGAACGGGGCAAATTTCTTCAGCGGTTTTACCGGCATTACATAGGCCGGGTCAACCACCCGTGCATTTGGCAGGATCGCAGCATAGCTTACCGAAAGCTCCTCGCGTTTTTGTAACAGGTAAGTGTATAAATTGTCCTTAATAGTTTGGTCGCGTTTAAGGCCCATGAGGTCTTTCACCTGGGTCGGTACACCCCTTATCGTAGACTGGTATTTTGAATTAAATCTTTCCAGCTGAGCTCTTTGCGCAAGCAAGGATGCCTTTGCGCTTTTCACATTCTCTATTATTGCTGCCCGCGTGGCGGCAATTTGTTTGTTGATCGGATCCACCATGGGGTTGGTTTCCGGCACTGTGGCCAGCAAGCGGTCCCGTTCTATCTGTTGTTCTGATAGTTTCTGTACCAAAGCGCCCAATTCATTATCCTGTACGCCCAATGTTGATGGTACGCTTGTGCTGCCTGGAGTGCTGGCATATTTTTCTATACCGTTTATTACCTGCAATTCGACATTTACCTCATTCAGGTTCTTGTCATTATCCATGGTGCCTTGTATGTAGGATTTTGACTGGTCATCGAGGTCGGTAATACCCATCGAACTCGAATAAGATTGTACTTTACCCTCGGCATTAGCCAATTCACCCGTAAGCGTTTTCAAACGCTCATTGATAAAATCCAGCGTGCTCTGCGTAATCTTATTTTTCATTTGTACTTCGGCCTCATTATACCTGGTTAGCAGATCGTTCAGCACGTCCATACCCCTTTCAGACAGGTTATCCGTAACGGTAAGTGTTATGGTAGACGCCTGCTTATCGGTTAAGGCAACCAGCAGGCCTTTCTGAGTAGCATCTACCACCGAATACGGATTACTGATCTTCACAGTGATCGTTGAGCCTATGTAATCATTAATATTCTGATTCGGTTCCAGTTGCCAGAGGCCAAAGTTGTTTTCCAGTACATCATTGAAGTTGAACTGAGTGTATTTCCCGTCCGATCTTTTCAGTAGAAACGTGTTGGCATTTTTGACAACTACGTCGAACTTCTGCCCCCCCAGGTCACCTTTCTTTTGCAGCAATCTGAACGTGATCGGGCTCCTTTTGTACAGATCCTCTTTTTTTACAATTTTGGCCGTTCGGGTATAGCTCACCCACAATTGCAGATCATACACTACCTTGCTGATCAGGGTAAATGATCTTAAAACTTCCATCTCATTCTCAGCGATCTTCGAAGTGTTTACAAGGTCGATCTGGTCGAGCGGTGTTTTGTCCGGGTTAGCTGACTTATCTTTGCTGTCGTCCTGTATCTGCAGCGTAGCTGTGACATCATTTGCAGGCCTTTTTACTTTGAAGTAAAAAAAAGCCATAGCCATTGTCACCAGGAATACCAGCACAAAAAGCGGCCAGTGAAACGTATATTTTTGGACTATTTCACGTACATCTACGCTTTCTTCTTCTCTCAACGGGGTGTTACCGCGGTAAACGGTAGATTGTTTTGCATTCATAGGTCGATTGTTTTGTATTCATAGGTAGATTGTATTACATATAGGTCATCTTCTATACTCAATTACGGTTGCAACTAGGGCCAGTGCCGATATCGCTGCAACAGCTATGGTAAGATTTCGGTAGTTTTGGCTAATAGTTGCAAATTTTGCTCTGCCCGGATCGACATATAAAACGTCGTTGTTTTTCAAATAATAGTAGGGTGACTCGAACAGTTTTTTCGAGGTCAGGTCAATGGGGATAAAAACACGTTTGCCTTCCACTTCCCTGATGAGCAGTACACTGGTGCGCTTAGCTGTGATATTCAAATCGCCTGCCTGCGCCAACGCTTGTGTTATGGTTACATTGTCTGTTTGGAAAGTATAAATATCAGGCCTAAAAACATCCCCCATCACCGATATCCTGAAGTTAAGGATGCGGACATTGACTATAGGCGACTTCATGTATTGGGTAAGCGACTTGGATAACTGTGCTTTGAGATCGGTTATCGTATAACCGGCCACCTTCATCGGACCGATCATCGGTAACTGGATATATCCTTTCGAATCCACGATGGCACCAACAATAGGGTTAACGGGCGAATTGTCACCATTAAGGCCATTGGTACGGTTAAGATTAAAATTGAACGGTGCTGCTGCGTCCTGGTTTGCAGCGTCTGACACATAGATGCCTAATATGTCATTTGGCTGAATGGTGTAGGGCGTATAGTTCCGGATATCCTGTTGTATTACGGTGTTACGGTCGAGGTCCTGGAAATAAGGCACCTGCTTGTACGAATCGCACGAGGCGAAAAGGAGTACTGCGATAATAGCTAAAAAGGGATAAAATTTCATGGTTTTTTTAATAAAATAGGGTTTTCTTATGTATTTGGTTGTTTTTGTGTTACTCAATATTATGAATTTTTTTCAAGAATATAAAGGTTCTATTTAGCCTTAACTCCTTATCATCCAGTCTTTAAGTAATATTTTTATTGCTATAATGATTAGCCTGTTATATATTTTTTTGCCCCTTTTTGTAACCTCTCGCCTCCCTTGCACGTAAAAAATCCCCGGCAAGTTATAAATAACACATTTTTCAAACATTCTTTATTACCAGGTCACATGAATACCATGCCCAAACTCGGCACTCCTAAAATGAGGAAGCGCGAAACAGCAATTATCGTCGCCATTTATGGCATCAGCTTTATCGGTTTCTGCGTTGCTGCCGTTATGTTCATTCTGCATTTGATCCGTTAATCCTTTTTTCATATCTATTACAGAGGCTTGAACAGAAATACAAAGTGTTCGGCCTGTAAGTAATCTATATGGTTATAAAACTGGAACGCAGGCATGTGTTTATTGGTCATTAATGTAACCACCTCATAGCCTTTGTCCCTCGCGTAGTCTTCAGTATAACTTAATAGTTTCTTGCCATAACCCCTTCCCCTGCTGTCCGGCGCAACAAATACTTCATCGATATAGATGATATCATTTGTCCACCAAGTTTTCGAGTGAGCAAATACCGCTGCTACTATCTTTCCCTCGTCTTCGGCCACAAAACCTTCAAACCTCGCCCTGTCGGCGTATTCGGTCAGGTACTTTATTGCTTTTTCGGGGGTAAAATTGTAGTTCCAGGGCGGACGGTTATAAGCTTCCAGATATAATGCAGCGCATTTATCAATATCGCTTTTCAAAATGTGCCTAATATTCATGAATCAATATATCAATAGTTCATCAAGTATCGTGGGTTAAACACGGGTTAATTGAAATTGTTTAATCAATGATTATTTAAAGCTTCCTGTAACGCTTTTCCTAATTCTGCAACTTGAGGTAACGCCATCATGCTCAGGTGGTTGCCGGGCACCAGGTATCTTTTAACTTCTTTGGTAGTGTATTTCTTCCATCCAAGGAATATTTCATCATCATTGTAGTGATCATTAACCTCGGCCTTGAACAAATAGATCGTATGATTGACGGGTTCAAGATTGTAGTTTTGAAGGGCCGTGAAATACCGTCTGATGATCGAATCCAATAAAGCATAATAATCGTCGGATTCGGCTTTCTTAGCCAATCCCAGTTTGCCTTTTATTGCGGCAACTTTGTTGTTGAACACGTAAACCAATTGCTTACCGAGCGATTTGCTACCTCCAAGGAACTTGGGCAAATAACGTTTCGCGATCTTTGGCATAATGACGTGCCATGGCTCGCGTTCGCGTGCGTTATCAGCATCTGTGTCAAAAATGACGAGCATTTTTACTTCTCTGCCCATAGCTTCCAGCTTGCGCGCCATTTCAACAGCGATAAAACCGCCGATGGAATAGCCGCCGATCACATACGGTCCGTCCGGGCTATGTTTGATCACTTCTTCAACGTAAAATGAAGCGATGTTCTGAATGCTTTCGACCGACGATATCTCTTCCCCATCAAGCCCGATGCCCTGCAAACCGAATACAGGTTGGTCGGAATCGACATGTTGTGAAAGCTCATTGAAATTCAGAACATTAAGGCCGACGCCATGTACTATATAGATGGGTGTTTTGCTGCCTGCCGGTTTTATCGGGACTATCGTTCTCCACTTGATATTCTTATTGTTTTCCTTGTCAATGAAGGAACTTAGCTGAGCAATAGTCGGATAGCCGAACAAAGTTGCTATCTGCAATTTTTTATCCAGTTTCTTTTCGATCCTGGTCGTGATCTGTACTGCCAGCAGCGAATGTCCGCCGATATCGAAGAAGTTGTCGTCAATACCAATGCGCGGCAATTTGAGCACCTCCTGCCAGATACCGGCCATTACCTTTTCGGTCTCGGTGCGCGCCGCGGCGTAATTATCTTTTATCTGCTCTTCCGCATCGAAATCCGGTAACGCTTTCCTATCAATCTTATTATTTGATGTCAAAGGCAATTCGTCCAGCTCCATCCAAAGGGTCGGAACCATGTAGTCAGGCAGTTTTGACTTCAAAAAGTCTATTACCTTTTCACGGTTGTAGTCACCCCTGCCCACTACATAACTCACCAGGCGTTTTTTCTTGTCTTTGTCGTCTTTTGCCAAAACAACGGCTTGCCTTACCACATCACACTGGCCTAAAACACTCTCGATCTCACCCAACTCAATTCGGTAGCCCCTGATCTTCACCTGGTTATCTCTGCGGCCGATGAATTCCATATTCAGGTTTGGCAACATGCGTCCCAGGTCGCCGGTGCGATACATCCGGCCGCCACCTTTGTCGCTGAAGGGATCCTTCACAAACGAATAGTTTGTTTTGGCCTCGTCATTGGCATAACCATGAGCAACGCCAACACCGCCGATATAGAGTTCGCCCGGAATGCCTATCGGTTGGGGCTGCAATTGTTCGTTCAGTATATAAAAGAAATTATTTGCCAGAGGGCGACCGTACGGAATGCTGTTCCAATCGGCAGGAACTTTCTCTTTCACCGGGAAATAATTCGACCAAACCGTCCCTTCAGTCGCCCCGCCAAGGCTGATCACCTGCGTTTTCGGGAAAAATTTCTTGATCCTGTCCGGAAGGTTTACCGGTATCCAGTCGCCGCTCATAAACACCACTTTCAGGGTTTCCTGGATATAGTCCTGGTCTCGGCTTTCCAATTCGCGGATCAGGTAGTCTATCGTTGTTGGCACCGAATCCCAGAAAGTGATGCCGTAATTCAGCATCATATCCTTCAATTTAGGCACGTCCATTAGTTCCTGCTGCTCCACGATGACGATAGAACCGCCGGCTGCGAGCATACCGAAGATATCGTACACCGAAAGGTCAAAACACATCGAAGTAATGAACAATAACTTATCATCAGGCCCGATGCTGTATTCCTTGTTCACCCAAAGGCACAGATTCACGGCCGAATGATGTTCTATCATTACGCCTTTCGGCCTGCCCGTTGAGCCTGACGTGTATATGGTATAAGCCAATTGCTTGCTATCGATCTTTATACCGGGGTTTTTCTCGCCGTATCGGTTCAGATCAAGCTCAGGTAATTTAACGAATTTGTCGGCCGGCAACAGGTCACGCAGTGGGTAATCACCGTCAGCGATAACTTTAATTGCTTTAGAATTCTCCAGGATATATTCCTGCCGGTCTATCGGATATTCAGGATCGATAGGGACATAAGAACCGCCCGCCTTCATAATGCCGAACATGCTGATCATCATATCAAAGCTCCTGGCGGTTATCAAACCGATGTTATCAGCGGGTTTTGCCCCCTCCCCGACCAGGTAATGTGCAAGTTGGTTCGACTTCTCATTCAGCTCGCCAAAAGTCATTGTCCGATCGCGTTGACGCAGCGCTATAGCGTCCGGTGTTTTGGCCACTTGCTCCTCGAAAATATCCACCAGTGTCTTTTCCGCCGGATACCAGGTTAGCGTGTCATTGAATTTTACCAGGATATCATGTTCTTCGGCGGGTGTAAGCATGGGTAGCGCGCCTATCATCTTTCCAGGATCATTCACTATCGAGGACAGCAATTGCAGGTAGTGCCCGGCCATCCGCTCAATGGTGTTTTCTTTGTATACCGAGCCATTGTAGATAACTTCACCTTCAAGTCCTGCCCCTGCTTCATTCAGTATGAACGAGAGCTCGTTTTGCGATGCTATGCCTGTATTTTTGGTATTGACTGCAAAGAATATTTTGAAGAACGGGTTTCCGTTCCTTTGATCCTTGGAAAGCCCGCTAAGGACCCTCTCAAACGGAATTTTCCCGTTTTGACGCGCCTCAGCTGTGGTGTTTTTTACCCGTTTTAACAGGTCGGTAAATATATCTTCCCCAGTCACCTCGTTGCGCAGGGCAGCCAGGTTCCCATTTTCGCCTGAGAAGACACTGCCAATGCAAATATCTTCGGTAGTGCTATAGCGATATAACAATATAGCGAGGCCGGTACAAAGAATATCAAATAATGAAGTGTCCTGGCTTTTGGCAAGCAGGTTCAGTTGTTCGGTGAGTTGATCGCTTAAACTAAGTTTTACGGCAGAAAAATGGCTTTTAGTAACCTGGGTCCTGTTAAAATCGGCATTTAACAATAATGGTGAAACCCCTTCAAGCTTGTTTTTCCAGTAACTTAGTTCATTATCGTAAGCCTTCTGATCAGACAAAAGAATATCGAGCATCTGGTGATTGACCTTAATAATAGTTAGCTAATTAATTATAAAATAAAATTAATAAATATATAGGAAAGCCTTTGCTTTAACTATTACTACCCGCACTTATCTTTCTGGGAATAAATAATCAATTATTATACCAAGAGTTAAATTCTATGGTTCATTTCTTTGATGCCTTATACGTAAGAAAATAAAAAATGCCTCAAAAAATTCAGGCATTTTAAAATCTTTAAGAATAAGAGGGTCTTATTACTTATTCTTTAATAACGAAGCGGCGTTTTTATCCATAAACCATTGCAGATCTCCGTCGGCCGGTTTAATTAATTGAGCGGGGTATTCTTCAATATTGGTTTTGTCTTCTATTACGTGATGGACTGCTTCAGCCTTTCCCTGCCCATAAACCAGGTATGAGATGTGATGGGCGAGGTTGATCAGCGGAGCGGTCATCGTAATGCGGTAAACCTGCTGGTCCTTGAGAAAAACTTCTTTTACCGATGCCGATTTATCATGCAGTACCGGTGTATGCGGAAATAATGATGCTGTATGTGAATTATCGCCCAGTCCCAGCAATACAAGGTCGAAACGCGGCTCGAAACCGGCAAAATACAGGTTGATATCATTGGTATACCTCGCTGCGGCTTCTTCCGGCGAAACAGACGTATTTACAGGGAATATTTGCCTGTAGCTTAAATCCAGGGGCTGAAGGATCGCCTTCTTAGCCATCAGGTAATTGCTCTGTGGGTCGGTGTGCGGCACATAGCGTTCGTCGCCGAAGAAAAAATGAACTTTTTGCCATTCTACCTTGTCCTTGTATTTTGGCGACGCGAGCAATTCGTATAGTTTTTTGGGCGAATTGCCGCCGGATAAAGCCACTGAGAACTGGCCGTGCTCAGCGATAGATCTTGCCGCGGTATCGACAAAATATTTCGCCAGGCCCTCCAGCGCTTCATCTTCGGTATCGTAGATGTTTAATTTCATAAGCTTCTATTTTTTACCGTTTACAGGCAAGGTGAACCAATTGAATCCATCGCGGGCTATCAATGCCTCGGCTGATTCCGGGCCCCACGAGTCGGCGGAATAATTTGGGAAATTCAGGCTCTTTTTGTTTTGCCAGGTATTTAGTATCGGCATCACCAGCTCCCAGGCAGCTTCCACCTGGTCGCCCCGCATGAAAAGGGTCTGGTCGCCCAGCATGGTGTCCAGTATCAGCGTTTCGTACGCCTCAGGAGCCTGCTGTGTATATGTACCCTTATAGTCGAACACCATATCCACTGCATTCAGCACCATATCAATGCCCGGCCGTTTGGCCTGTACCTGCAAGCGGATACTCATTTCGGGTTGTATGCTGATAATGAGTCGGTTTTGCTGCCAACTTTCCGCCGCTTCAGTCGGGAATATCAAATGGGGAACATCCTTGAACTGGATAGTGATCACAGAAGATGTCTGGTGCATCCGTTTCCCGGTTCTCAGGTAAAACGGCACACCCTGCCAGCGCCAATTATCCACAAAAAACTTTATCGCTGCAAAGGTTTCGGTGTTTGATTCGGGATCCACCTTGGGTTCACTGCGGTACGCGGGAACTTCCTTCCCCTTCATCCATCCGTTCCCGTACTGCCCGCGGACAGCTGACATGCGTACATCCTCAGGGGTAAACCTGCGCATGGCTTTCAGCACGTCCACCTTTCGGTCGCGTACCTCATCTGCGTTGAAGCTCACCGGCGGTTCCATAGCCACGTGGCAGAGCAACTGCAGCAGGTGGTTCTGTATCATATCGCGTAAAGCGCCCGAACCGTCGTAGTAGTCACCGCGCTCTTCAACACCCAGTTGCTCGGTAACCGATATCTGTACGTACTCGATAAAATTCCTGTTCCACAAAGGCTCCATGATCGAGTTGGCGAAGCGGAAGGCCATAATATTCTGCACGGTTTCTTTACCCAGGTAATGGTCTATGCGGTAGATCTGGCATTCATCAAATATCCCTGCCAGCAAAGTATTCAGCTCTTTGGCGGTTTCAAGATCATGACCGAATGGTTTTTCGATCACTATGCGTGTCTTTTTCTTGTCGTCGGCAAGCTTTGCTTTCGCCAGGTTTGAAGCAATTATTGGGAAAAGATTAGGTGCAACAGCCAAATAGTAGATCACATTAGCCTCGGTTTTCCATTCCGAGTTGTGTTGAGCGATCTTTTGGCCGAATTCTTTATATGTTTCAGCATCTTTTACGTCCGAAACCTGGTAAAATACGTTGGCTTCAAATGTCGCCCATTTATCTTTATCGGCCTTACCGCTGCGCGAGAACTGGTTGATGTCGTCGAGCATGTTCTTCCTGAATTGATCATCAGTCAGTTGCGTGCGGCCCGTGCCGATGATGGAAAACTGTTTGGGCATCCAGCCGTCAAGGAATAGGTTGTAAAGCGCCGGCATGATCTTGCGCGCGTTCAGGTCGCCTGTTCCGCCGAAGATGATAAATATGGTAGGTTCTGATGTTGCACTCATAATGATCTTTTTAGTCGTTCTTTTTGGTCCACTGCGTATGGAATACGCCTTCCTTGTCTATCAGCTCATAGGTATGCGCGCCAAAATAGTCGCGCTGTGCCTGGGTAAGGTTCGAAGGCATCCTTTTATTACGGAAATTATCAAAATAGCTCAATGATGCCGCATAAGCCGGAACAGCAACACCGGCGCTAACCGCGGCCGATACAACTGTCCTTGCTCCATTTACCGATCCGGAAACCAGTTGCTCTACGTTGCCGTCGAGCAGCAAATGTGCTAATCCCGGGTTATTTTGATAGGCATTATAAATATCATTTAGGAACAGCGACCTGATAATACAGCCGCCCCGCCAGATCTTGGCTATTTCGTCCAATTTAAGATCATATTTGTATTCGGCGGATGCATTTGCCAGCAGGTGCATACCCTGTGCGTAGGTAATGATCATGCTGAAATAAAAGGCCTGTTCTAACGCAACCAGGAATTCCTGCGTATCCACATCCAGTTCAGGATCATCTTTGCTATAGACAGCGGCAGCATCGATACGCAATTGTTTGTATTTCGACAAATCTCGCATGGAAACAGCTGTATCTATTGTTGGTATCGGCGCCTGGAGGTCCATCGCTACCTGCGATGTCCATTTGCCGGTGCCTTTGGCTTTAGCCTCGTCCTTAATGTCGTCGATAAGTAAATGATCAGTCCCGGGAGCGTTAAAAGCGAAAATGTCTTTGGTAATGTCGATCAGGAAGGATTGCAAACGGCCCTCGTTCCACTGAGTGAATACCTGGCCGATGGCGGCATTGTCCATTTTCAGGCCCTTTTTCATGATCTCATAGGTCTCGGCGATCAATTGCATTAAGCCGTATTCGATACCGTTGTGCACCATCTTCACAAAGTGGCCCGATGCACCCGGACCGATATATGTTACGCACGGAGCACCGTCAACTTTGGCCGCGATAGATTCCAGTATCGGTTTCATCACGTTATAAGCGTCCTTGTCGCCGCCCGGCATCATGCTGGGGCCGCGGCGGGCCCCTTCTTCCCCGCCGGAAACGCCCATGCCGAAGAAATGAAAGCCCTTGGCTTCCAATTCGTCCACGCGGCGGTTGGTATCGGTAAAGTGCGAGTTGCCGCCATCGATCAGGATATCGCCCTGGTCGAGCAGCGGCAAAAGTTCGTTGATCACGTCATCTACGATTTTGCCGGCCGGAACCAGCATCATGATAGCGCGTGGTTTATTCAGACTGGCAACGAACGGCTCAACTTCACTAAAACCTTTAAGGTTACCATGCTGGTCTTCTTTTTCCAGCTGCAGGCCTTTGGATGCGTCTTTATCAAAACCGGCGCCTTTTACGCCATGGTCGCCCATATTCAGCAGCAGGTTGCGGCCCATGGTACCCAGGCCGATCATGCCGAAATCATATTTAGATGTATCGCTCATGTTATTCGAAATTTTCTCTTTTCAGGTCTTCAAGAATGTTTTTGGTAGTTTCAAAGCTGGTATGCTGGAATGACCGGATGCCTAATTTTTGTGCCGCATGCACGAACATGATCCTGTCATCGAAATAGACGCATTGTTGCGGCAAAGCCTGGGCAATACCCATGGCCAGTTTGAATATACCGGGATCTGGTTTGCGCATATTCACTTCGCAGGAGGAAACAAAGGCATCGAAGCAATCGTGCAGCTTGAATTTTTTCACGCGATAGTCATTCAGCTCCTTGCCTTCATTGTTGATGGAAATTATGCGGAAACCGCAATCTGTCCTCCATTTCTTTATCCACGCAAGCATATCAGGTAACTCGACACTTTCCCCGTACATGAAATTCTTGAAATCTTCGCGGGTAAACTCGCGCGGATGATTAAATACCACCGTATCCAGGTACTCATCAAGGCTTATACTGCCGATCTCGTACACATTGAAAATGAAGTTGTGAAGGGCATCCATCTCCTCGTAATCAAGGTCGAACTTTTTAGCTGCCTTTTTACGTGATTCATGCCCCCAGCCGTTGGTCAGCAATACGCCGCCAATATCGAAGAACAGTATCTTCAAAGCTGCCGCCTCCACTTATTGCTTTACTTTAGCTTTCTGATCCTCAATAGCTTGCAGCAGTTTCTCAAAGGGTTTGTTGAACTTATCAATGCCCTCATCCTCCAGCTTTTGAGTGATCTCGTCGATATTGATACCTACTGCTTTCAATTTTTCCATAGTGGCAGTGGCCTTATCCATATCCTGTCCCAGGGTATCTGCCAGTATGCCATGATCGCGGAAAGCCTCGATGGTTTCAAGCGGAACGGTATCTACAGTTTCCGGACCGATCAGCGCTTCAACATATTTGGTATCCTTGAAGGCCGGGTTCTTGCTGCTGGTACTTGCCCAAAGCAAACGCTGCGGGTTAGCGCCTTTGGCAACCAGTTTTTCCCAGCGCGGGCCGCTGAATATGCGTTTATAAATTTCGTAAGCTTTTTTAGCCGAAGCGATGGCCACCTCGCCCATCAGGGCCTTTTCGCCTTTGGCTTCCAGCATCGGATCGACCATGACATCGATACGGCTCAGGAAGAAACTGGCCACCGAACGGATATGCCCGATAGAATGACCCGCAGCCAGGTGCTCTTCAAGACCTGAAATATAAGCCTCACATACTTCTTCATAACGCGGCAGGCCGAATAATAAAGTCACATTGATATTAATACCATGCGCAATAGATTGGCGAATGGCTTCCAAACCGGGCTGGGTTCCGGGGATCTTGATCATTACATTCTGGCGGCTAACCTTCTTCCACAGTTCAGCGGCCTGTTTGATAGTGCCTTCGGTATCGAGCGCCAGGAATGGCGATACTTCAAGGCTTACATAGCCATCTTCGCCTTTTGATTCTTCAAACACACCTTTGAACAGGTCGGCTGCGGCCTGGATATCTTTGATCGCTACGCCAAAGAAAATTTCTTCGTTGTCCTCGGTCTTATCCGATAACTCAGCAATGTCTGCATCATAGTCAGTACCGCCGGTGATCGCTTTTTCGAAAATTGCCGGGTTCGATGTAACACCTCTTACCCCGTCGACGTCGATCAATTGCTTCAATTCACCATTTTTAATGATGCTTCTTGCTATAAAGTCCAGCCAAATGCTCTGGCCGAAACTATGTATCTGTTTTACTCTGTTTTCCATGATTTTCAAATTTATGCCCTAAGGCGTTAAGCAATTACAATCTCAATGTTATAATTTATAAAAAGTCCGCTTTCTATGACACCGGTTATCGATTTGATCTTTCGCTCCATGTCTTTATCCACTTCATCAAACCGGGCATCCAGTATCAGATTCCCGTTTTCAGTGATCACCGGCCCATCCTTTCCCTTTGCCGGGCGAAGGTTTAATTCGATTGCCCCTATCCTTTTCAGTTCTTCTTCCACATGCAAAAGCGCCTGCGGGAATACTTCAACAGGAACCGGGAAATTGGTGCAAAGTTTCTTTACGATCTTGCTCTCGTCAACCAAAATATAATTAACCGGGCTCGAACTGATCATCAGTTTTTCTTTGAACATCGCTCCGCCCCTGCCTTTGATCAGGCTTTTGTCCGGGTCAACCTCATCGGCTCCGTCGAACAGCCAATCGGGCCGGTTTTCATACAAACTGGTTAACGGTATCCCTAATTTACTGCACATCAGCGATATTTCGATGGAAGTTGGTATCGCTTTGATATTCAGCTTTTCTTCTTTGACCTTCTTCGCGATGGCCAGTAATGCAAGATATGACGTCGAGCCAGAACCTACACCCAAAATATCGCTGTCCTTCACCTTTTTTGCGATCTCATCAGCCACCTTTTGCTTGCCCTCGATATTGATGATATCGGCGGACCAGGTAAGAGAATTGATAAGATCGCTATTCCAGTTCATTTAAAATTAACTACAGGATTAACTTTTTTGCTGTTCTTTCTTTAAACTTTTTAAAATTGTTAAAAGATCACTATTACTACCTGAGAGCGCCGGGTAAATAAAATTGACAAATTTCCACTGACCATTCGCATTAGTTACTTCTGCGATCACAGAAACTTCAGCCGACAGTACTTGATTTTTATTTTTTCCTTTCTGAATGTCGTGAACACCAACAAAGAAATTATTCCCTTTTTGTCGTACATCTGCAGTTTCATAGCCGTTCCTGTCATCCTGTGCGTTAATAATAGGATCAAAATCTAAACCTATTTCGTCTTTTAGCGGCGCTTTAAAATAAGCGGCAATGGCATCATGAAGCTTTTTTTCAAAATATTCGCCATGGGTTTTAAATGTATAAGCGAACGGTGAAGCATTGTGTTTTTTTATGAACGCCGGTACATCTCTAACCGATACCGAATATTTATCATAAAACCGTTGCACAAACGCACGTGCACTTTCTTTTGTTGACATTTGTGCGTTCGCACTTACACCAACGAATCCGATCAAACTAAGTAAAATAAGCTTGTACTTCTTCATATAATAGAACAGCGATTTTAAGATAAACTCAAAACTCACCACTCAAAACTTATTACTTCAAAAGCGCTTTCGCTTTCACAACCACGTTATCAACCGTGAAGCCAAATTCAACAAATAACTGTTCCGCCGGGGCCGATTCTCCGAAAGTATGCATCGCTATAATGTCGCCTTCGTCAGTCACATATTTGTGCCATCCAAATGCCGATGCGGCTTCAACTGCCAGGCGTTTTTTTATTGCCTTCGGGAATACCTTTTCTTTATAAGCAGCCGATTGTTTTTCGAACAATTCCCACGACGGCATGCTCACGACGCGAGCTTTAATACCCTCGGCTTTCAATTTTTCCTGCGCCTGCACGATCAGTTGTACTTCCGAGCCTGTTGCAATCAATATAACATCAGGCGTTCCGTCCGAATCTGACAGGATATAAGCGCCCTTATGCAAACCATCGGCTTTCGCATATTTATCCTGGTCGATAACCGGTAATCCCTGGCGGGTGAACACCAGTACAACCGGGCCGTCCCTGTGCTCAATAGCCGCTTTCCATGCCTGTGTGGTTTCATTGGCGTCCGCCGGGCGGATGACCATAATATTCGGTATCGAACGCAGTCCGATCAGCTGTTCTATCGGCTGGTGTGTAGTTCCGTCCTCGCCCAGGCCAATGCTGTCATGTGTGTAAACGAAAATCGGGCGTATCTTCATGATCGCCGCCAAACGGATCGGCGGTCGCATATAGTCGGAGAAGATTAGGAATGTCGCGCCAAAAGGAATAATGCCTTTGGCTGTGAGCGCCATGCCGTTCAATGCCGAGCCCATCGCATGTTCGCGGATACCGAAGTGAAAATTCCGGCCGTCGCGATGCTCTACGGTAAATGAGGTATAATCCTTCAAATTGGTATCGGTTGAAGGTGCCAGGTCGGCCGCTCCGCCGAACATATTCGGCAGTTTGGCAGCGATTGCATTCAATACCTTACCCGAAGCCTGGCGGGTAGCCATTTTAGCATCGGCTTTGAACACCGGCAGATCAGCATCCCATCCTTTGGGCAATTCGCCTTTGTCCAGCGCCTTGTATTCAGCAGCCAGTTCCGGGAATTTCTTTTCGTATTCGGCAAACAGGTCGTTCCATTTCTGTTCAATGCCTGCACCTTTCGCGCCGCAGTCGTGATAATATTTTAGCACTTCATCAGGCACCACGAACGATTGCTCAGGATCGAAGCCGAAAAATTTCTTCACCAGCTTCACTTCGTCGCCACCCAGCGGCGAACCGTGCGCGCCGGCAGTGTCCACCTTGTTCGGGCTACCATAGGCTATATGCGAACGCACTTTGATGAGCGACGGTTTACTGATCTCGATGCGCGCATTGTTTATTGCGTTTGAAATGGCATGGATATCGTTGGCGTCATCAACTACCTGTACATGCCAGCCGTAAGCTTTGAAACGTTCGGCGACATCCTCGTTGAAAGTAATGTCGGTATCGCCTTCTATTGAAATATGGTTGTCATCGTAGATATAAATGATATTGCCCAGCTCAAGGTGGCCGGCCAGCGAAGCCGCTTCTGAAGCTACGCCTTCCATCAGGTCGCCGTCGCTGCAGATGGCGTATATTTTATAGTCAAACAGATCGAAACCGGGCTTATTATAACGTGCCGCTAAATGTTTCTGACCGATCGCGAAACCAATTCCGTTAGCAAATCCCTGCCCGAGCGGACCGGTAGTTACTTCTATACCGTCGCACAAACCATATTCCGGGTGACCAGCGGTTTTGCTGTGCAGCTGCCGGAAGTTTTTGATATCGTCCAGGGTGAGGTCGTAACCTGTCAGGTACAGAAAGCTGTACTGGAACATACAAGCATGGCCGGCCGAAAGGATAAACCTGTCGCGATTGGGCCAGTGCGAATTTTTTGGGTTATAATGCAGGAATTGCGACCACAGCACGTGTCCTATAGGCGCTAAGGCCATAGGTGTGCCCGGGTGACCCGAATTTGCTTTTTGTACGGCATCGGCCGACAGCACCCTTACGGTGTCTATTGCTAATTGCTCGATATCTTTGGTATCTGTACTCATATAATATTCAATTGTTGTGCGAAAATTTATTCTACTAAAGTCGGTATGGAAGTGATCAGGTTGTGGCGTTCATCATTTAGCCAGAGCCTTGCACCGCCTTTTATACCTTGTTGGTTGGTAACGATCCTGATGTTCTTATCCAGCTTGAAACTCAATTTATCCGAATTCCCTCCTCCTATATATAAAGTATCGTAATTGACAACGGTTTTTATAACTTTCAAAACCTTCTTCATGCGGGTGTTCCACTTCTTTACACCTTCTTTTTGCAAAGCCTTGTCGCCGATGTATTCATCGTAATCTTTGCCTTTGGATATAGGGTGATGTGATATTTCCAGGTGCGGCATCAGTTGTCCGTCGACTAATAAAGCTGTTCCGAAACCGGTTCCCAAAGTCACAACCATTTCGAGGCCCTTGCCGCTTACCAGGCCAAGTCCCTGCATATCCGCATCGTTAACAACGCGTGCGGGTTTGCCAAGCTCCTTCTCTAATTTTTTAGCCAGGTCGAAATCTTTCCATGCTTCGTTTCCAAGATTCGGTGCAGTTTTAATAACACCGCGTTTTACATAGCCGGGAAATCCGACCGAGATCAGATCAAATGCAGGGAAATCTTTAACAAGGTTTTTGACAGCGGCCACCATGTTTTCCGGGGTTGAGGGCATTGGCGTTGGTGTTTTGTCATAGGTCATCTGCAGCTCACCTTTTTCGTTCAGAATAGTAGCCTTAACGTGCGATCCGCCAATATCTATCGAAAGTATCTTTGGCGATGCGTTTGTTTCTTTTTTCATGAAATAACAGGGAAGTTTATATTGGTTTTAATTGATTGCAAGGGTTGTAAAGTAGTTAGTGTCAAAATTACAACAACAATAGTTTAAATCGGTGGTTTTTGTCCTGATTTTTATTTACATAACGTAAATTTCTTCAGGGTAAAAAATTATTCAAACAAGCGCATGCCACAGGCGACGGTGCAATATTAAGCAAATTAGATTTGGGAACAATATCCACGCTAAATTTATATATGATGCTATATAAATTTAATATAATATGAATGATGAGTTAATAACGCGGAAAGCTGAAAGCAGAAAGACTAAAGCTATTTTTGCTTTGCGCTTTTAGCTTTCAGCTTTCTGCTCAAAAAGACGTCGGGGGCAGATTCGAACTGCCGTAAAAGGTTTTGCAGACCATCACCTCTCCGCTCGGTCACCCGACTAAATTTGGGCCGCCTTTTACACGGCCCAACGATCAATCAAAAACTAAAAATCACTATTTATAAAACGCCATTTTAATGTTGACAATACAAATGTATATAAATTCTATAGATATTATAGTTTATTTGATCGGAAAATTTAGAATGACCGATATTGCCTTGATTTTCAAAGAGAAAATTTACTCCACCCCTTTCACATTCATTTGGAGAATGTAGATCGCTTTGGATGCCGTGATGAAAAGCTGGTCCTTGTGCCTGCCGCCAAAGCAAAGGTTAGCCGTCCAGGGTTCCGGGATATCGATATGGGCTATCTTCTCCCCTTTGGGATTGAATATGGTTACACCTTTGCCGGTGAGGTAGACATTCCCTTTTGCATCTAAGGTCATACCATCGGAGCCTAATTCGCAGAACAGTTGCTTGTCCGAAAGCTTGCCATCGGTTTGTATGGTGTATTTATAGGTTTTATTGGCAGCAATATCTGCAACGTATAAGTATTTTCCATCAGGTGTTCCGACAATGCCGTTTGGTTGTTTCAAATCGTTGGCAACCACTACAGGCGTGTGGCTGTTTTTTGCCAGGTAGTAGACATCCTGGCCTTGCAGGTCGGGCTTTTTGCGGGTCCACCAATCGCGCTGGTAGTAAGGGTCGGTGATGTACATATCGCCATTGGGCGTCACCCAAACGTCGTTCGGGCCGTTCATCAAATGGCCGTTGTAATCGTTTATCAATACGGTAATCTTCTTTTTTGGGCTGATCGATATCAGCTGGTCATGCTCATCGGCGCAGCTGATCAGATTTCCTTTCGCGTCGAAATAAGTGCCATTAGATCGCAGTGTACTATCCATCCAGAGTGATAATTTGCCATCGACGCTGTATTCCCATATCTGGTTATTGGGCTGGTCGGTAAAGAAAACATTCCCCTTCTTATCGACTGAAGCGCCTTCGGTGAAGCTGAATTGTTTGGAGATCAGCTTTGGTTTTTCATTTCCATTAAAAAGGCCGCCTGTTTGCGGCGTATCGATAACAGGCTTTGCGTTGGCCCAATAACCGGTTGTTACGGCAATAATTATGAGAACAAACTTTTTCATATCAGTTATGATCTGGTTCTTTAAATAATCCAAAATCGCTTAGCGCGATACATACCGGCGCTTTGATAATTCTCAGTCTTACCTTAGTTGTAGTAACAGCATTTGGCAAACGGATCAGCCGGTTTCCTCCAATACTGGTGGCAGCAGCGATTTGCTCCCACTTACCATTTTGCCAGGCGTCAACTGCAACTGAATCAACACGCTGACCGAGCTTTATATTTTCTCTTAATCTAATGACATTAAATGATTTAGATTTATGCAGATCAAGTATCAATTCAGGTGTATGCACGTTGTCATCCGTTGCCCAATAGCTATATCGGTCGTTATCCAGCAGGTTTGCCGGGCCAAATTTCTTCAGGTTCCCTCCCCTTACATTGCTGGCTTTTAGCGTCGCGCCTTTGGCGAGGTTGACTGAAAAAGTCTTTCTTAATCTATCGCCAAATTCTTTCAGTTTAGCCACATCATCGTCATTCAATAATCCGCTTTGGTCTGGTTCCACGCCAAGATCAAGGCATGCCCCCCTGCCGACGCTCATAAAATAAAGGTTCATCAGCGAATCGGCAGTTTTTGCTTTACCGTCCTGCGATTTATGATAAAACCATCCCGGTCTGAATGGTACATCGCATTCTGCAGGCATCCAGTATTGGCCGTCGCGCTGGCCTTCCGTAGCTTCATAATCTTTGGTGTAGCCATTACCAGGCTTTTTTCCCGCATCGGGTGCATGAGGCGTATAAGTTGCCCAACACGTTTCGCCGGCGTGGCCGGCCTCATTCCCTACCCAGCGTACATCCGGACCAACGTCCCCAAAGATCACCGCATTGGGCTGCAGCCGGCGCGTGATGTTCCAGGTGGTGTCCCAGCCGTAATAAGTCGAGCGGTCAATCTTCCTGGTTTCTCTTGCACCGCCATAATAGCCATCGCCGCCGTTGGCGCCGTCGTGCCAAACAATAAATAGCGGTCCGTAATTGCTTTCCAATTCTTCCAGTTGCTTGCGATAAACATCGGTCACATAAGTCTTTTTGCCATAAAGCGGGCTGTTTCTATCCCACGGCGAGCAGTAAACACCCATTTTGATACCCAGCTTGTCGCATGCTTCGCGGTATTCGCGCAATAAATCTCCTTTGCCATTTTTATAGGGACTTTGGGAAATATTATGCTCCGTGGTTTTCGTTGGCCACAGGCAAAATCCGTCGTGGTGCTTAGCAACTACGACTATGCCTTTGAACCCGCCGGCTTTTAACGCGCCAACGATCTGCATCGCATTGAATTGCGTTGGGTTGAATATCTTCGGGTCCTCATCGCCGTAGCCCCACTCCTTGTCAGTATAGGTATCCGGCCCGAAGTGGATGAGGCAATACATTCCTGTTTCCTGCCATTGCAGCTGGCCTTTGGTGGGCAAAGGGCCATAGGGTTTTGGCTCGGATTGGCTGAAAGCCAGGGAAAACAGTAAACAGGATAGTGTTGTAGCGATGATCTTCTTCACAGGAGTATAATTGATGTGCTAATGTAGTGTTTTGAACACGATTTACGGATTTTAATGATAGTCAGGATTTCATATTTTTAGCCAATGAAATGCATCGCCTTTACTTTCCTCTGCCTGTTCATTGTCAATTCAGTCCTGAAAGCGCAGACTCCTGTATACAAAAATATGACCAAACCGCTCGACGAGCGTGTTCGCGATCTCGTTTCCAAACTGACGCTGGAAGAAAAGGTTTCGCTGCTCGGCTATAACAGTAAAGCGGTTCCGCGCCTGGGCATTCCCGCCTATAACTGGTGGAACGAGGGTCTGCATGGCGTTGCCCGTGCCGGTGAGGCGACCATTTTCCCGCAGGCGATCGGTATGGCAGCTACCTTTAATGACGATTTGGTAAAACAGGTTTCGACGGTTATTTCCACTGAGGCACGGGCTAAATACAACCTGGCGATAACACAAGACAGGCATTTGCAATACATGGGCCTCACCTTCTGGACGCCCAATATCAATATCTTCCGAGACCCGCGCTGGGGCCGCGGGCAGGAAACGTACGGCGAGGACCCCTACCTGACGGCAACTATCGGTTCCGCTTTTGTGCGGGGTTTGCAGGGCGATGATCCAAACCATTTGAAGGCCTCGGCAACCGCGAAGCATTTCGTGGTGCATAGCGGCCCTGAAGCTACGCGCGATCACTTTGACGCCGTTGTAGATGAAAAGGATTTCCGCGAAACGTACCTGTATGCCTTTCACGCTTTGGTCAGCAATGCGCATGTAGAATCGGTGATGAGTGCCTATAACAGTGTGAATGGTGTGCCGAACTCCGTCAACAAAATGCTGCTGACCGATATTCTGCGCAAGGAATGGGGCTTCAAGGGTCATGTGGTAACCGATTGTGGTGCATTGGATGATGTCTTTGATGCGCATAAATACCTGCCGGGTCCGGTCGAAACAGCCGCAGCCGCGATCAAATCCGGGATCGATCTCGATTGTTCAACCGTCCTGCAAAATGATGTGATCAAGGCAATCCAGCAAGGCTTATTGACGGAAAAGGAAGTAGATGAAAGACTTTTCGAATTACTTCGAACGGAATTTAAACTCGGGTTTTACGATGATCCCAATAGTAACCCATACCATGCTTATGGCGCTGACAGCGTGCACAATGCCCCGCACATTGCATTAGCCAGGAAAATCGCGCAGCAGAGCATGGTGTTGCTAAAGAATAGCAACAATGTTCTCCCTTTAGATAAAAACAAATACCCCAGCATGATGATCATCGGTCCTAACGCGGCTGCGTTTGACCCGATGATCGGTAATTATCATGGGGTAACGACGCAAGTAGTGAATTTTGTTGATGGCATCACATCAGCAGTGGACCCGTCAACCCGTATCGAATACGACCTGGGCTGCGATTACAGCGATACCACGCATTTCGGCGGAACATGGGCCGCCGGGAATACTGACGTGACCATCGCTGTGATCGGCCTGTCCCCTGTTCTGGAAGGTGAAGCAGGTGATGCATTCCTGTCTAAATCCGGAGGAGATAAAAAAGACCTGAACTTGCCGCGCAGCGAGATCAAATTCATGCAGGCTTTACGGCGCAGTGTCAGGAATAAGCCCATCATTGCTGTGATCACCGCCGGAAGCGATGTGGATGTTTCGGCCGTTGAGCCTTATGTGGATGCCATCGTTTTTGCCTGGTACCCGGGTGAACAGGGCGGCAATGCCTTTGCTGATCTGCTTTTTGGCAAAATATCGCCATCTGGTCATTTGCCGGTGACATTCTATAGGTCGATCAATGATGTACCCAACTACGAAGATTATTCGATGAAGAACCGCACGTACCGTTATTTCGGTGGAGCGGTGCAATACCCGTTCGGTTTCGGGCTGACTTATACCTCGTTTACTTATCAGGCACAAACGCCGCCTTCAAAACAATACAAACTGAAGGACACTGTCAGCGTAACCATTAATATCCAGAACACCGGCAAAATGACCTGCGACGAAGTTGTGCAGGCTTATATTCAATATCCTAACGTTGAGCGTATGCCGCTGAAAGAGCTTAAGGGTTTTAAGCGTGTGACCATAGAACGAGGTTCATCGCAGCCTGTTACCGTTAAAATTCCTGTCGCCGACCTTCAAAAGTGGGATATGCAAAAACATGGCTGGGAGTTATACCCGGGTGATTATAAACTAGTATTAGGCAGCAATTCGCAGGATGAGAAACTGAAGTTTTCGTTCGCCATAAAATAAGGTCGCCAACCGACGCGTGCCGCGCGTTGCAATTACCAAATCCAATTGCTAAATTTGTTAGCATGAAACGTTCGGGAAGCGCCGACCTGCCCCTGCACTATGGCTATGTGCCTAAATGGCTGGCCGAGCGCATGGCGAAACTGGGTTTGGCCGTGGCGGAAAGTATTGTGATGGATTATGGAAAGGACGAAGTGCTGCGCCGCTTCAGCGACCCGTTCTGGTTCCAGAGCCTGGGTGCGGTAATGGGAATGGACTGGCATTCGTCGGGTATTACTACCTCTGTAATGGGCGCTTTGAAACGGGCCATCAATCCGCACAGCCGCGACCTGGGCATTTACATTTGCGGCGGCAAAGGCAATCATTCGCGCGAAACGCCTAATGAATTGTTGAAGATCAGCGAACGAACCGGGCTGAACGGTACTGAACTGGTACGATGCAGCAAGCTGAGCGCCAAAGTAGACAACACGGCGATACAGGATGGTTTCCAGCTCTATACACACAATTTCATCCTGACCGATGAAGGCAAATGGGCCGTGGTGCAGCAAGGCATGAGTCCGCACAGCAAAACCGCGCGGCGCTATCACTGGCATTCGGAAAGTATCACTTCATTTGTCGACGACCCGCATACTTCAATTTATGGCCAAAACACGGGTTATATTCTCAATATGGCCGATAAGCAGGCGGCACCTTCGCGCAACGGCGTGATGCAGATCGCAAATGAAAGCCCGAAAAACATGCTCAGCGAGATACAAAAACTAACCATGCCTTCTCACCATGATGTCCGAGCCGAAAACGTCGATCTGAAACGCCTGGGTGCTGTCCTTTGGCTGGCGCAGGAGAAACGACCATCAGATTTTGAAGACCTTTTGTTACTTGAAGGACTTGGCCCGCGGACTTTACAATCGCTGGCTTTGGTAAGCGAGGTGATCCACGGGACGCCTTCGCGGTTCAAGGACCCTGCGCGGTTTTCTTTTGCGCATGGCGGCAAGGATGGTCACCCCTTTCCTGTTCCTACCAAGGTTTATGACGAAACCCTGGGCGTACTGTATACCGCAATCCATAAAGCCAAACTGGGCAACAGTGAGAAAAGCGAAGCCATCAAGCGCTTGCACATCATTGCCGAGCGCGCCGAAAAAGATTTTACACCCAACGCCAATTTTGAGAAAGTGATCGAACAGGAACGCAATGATTCGTGGAAGTATGGCGGCCGGACGGTTTTTGGTAGGGCGAAACCGCCTAAGGAGATGCAGTTGAGGTTGTTTTAACAGCTGTAGAGACGCATAATTATGCGTCTCTGCGAAATGCCAGTACAGTCCGGTAATCAGCGAATAAAAATTTCAGTCGATTTAGATTGCACTTTTGGGACGTTGAAATTCGGCCTAACCTTCTTCAGCCTGTGTTTTAAGTCTTTATAGCCTTCGGGATGGTCTTTATCGTCCAATATAATGACTACGATACCAGCTTTTGCTATGGTACCATATTGCGCTATTTCCGATTGCTTTTTGGTTATATAGATATTGCCTATCCAATTGGGGTTGAGCATCGATATTGAATCTAATACGAATGTTCGATGATGACTTTTTAAAAGAAATAATGGCTGAGATGTGTTGGCGCTGCATGTGCATATTATGTGAACAGGCATATCTGGTTTATCTGTTATTTTTAAATTTTCGAGTGGTGCTTTGCTCACACTATCTAATATGTGCTCAAGCCGGGTTTCTGATTTTGGATCGGGCAGCGAGCTTTTATTTTGTCCCAATATCTTAATGCACGCTACCGAAAGCAACAAGAGTAATGTTAGTTTTTTCTTCACCCTTAATTTTTTTGTTTTAGGATGAGGAAAAGTCATTAATTCCACAAACGGCTCCCCTTTTTTATCGACTTCAGCTGGGTGATGATGTTAAATTAGCGATTAACGCCATAAATCCCTATATTTACAAAAAGCAATTGCTTTTATCGTCAAATTCAAAGCAGCCATATCCTGGCGTCCCTCTGTCTTTCCCGATCAATTCACGTTTTATCCAATAAAATTATGAGCAAAGACAAAGGAAGCAAAAACATAAAAAAGGCGCCCAGCACTACGGGCAAAAAGGCGCAGTCAGATTACCAGGCGGGTAAAAGTTCGTCGTCAATGGTAAGCGCGCCATCCGGAAAAAAGAAATAACGTGCGGCTATATTGCCTGTTAAAATCCGTGCAACAGGGAGTGGTATGTCATTTTAATACCCTATTTACCTGAAATAAAATCATTTACAGGCGTAAATTGATTAATTAATCGTACCTTCGCCAAATATTTTAAAAATCATATAATGCAAAAAGGAACAGTAAAATTTTTTAATGAAACAAAAGGTTTCGGATTCATCACACCTGAAAATGGCGGCGGCGAGATCTTTGTACACGCTTCGGGCCTGATCGACAACATCCGCGAAAGCGATGAAGTTCAGTTCGAAGTTGAACAGGGCCGTAAGGGTCCTAATGCGGTAAATGTAAAAGTAGCTTAATCACTATAACTTTATTCGTACAGCACTCCCCCTTCGGGGGATTGCTTTTTTATCCGCTAATTATTCTTCAACGTCTATCAACCAATATAGAAAATGGCCACAAGAACACCGGCTGCGAAGGCAGCAAAACCTTATGCCACCTTGTCAAAAAAACAGGATTTCGTAACCAGGTTTGCCGAAATTGTTCAGCATAACGAAAAACTAAATCGTAAATACTCCATTCAATTTTTCGATACGCCCGCAACAAGCAATTATGCGTTCACCGGCCTGGACGGGAAATCAATCAATGTAACGCAGCTTTTAACGGATACCGAACTGGATGCCTACCGGGCTCTAAAGATCCAGTGGTATAATGGTTAATACGTTGCTTGTTGGAGACACTCCGGCAAGGGCGAAGTTCATTTACCTTCTTTGCACAACCTGATCTCTAATACCAGCGTCCTCTTGTCGCGTCGGCGCCGCCGTTGAACATGTTTAAAATAAACAGGATAGCGGCTATGATAAGTACGATATGAATAGCTGATCCGTGGACGTGAAAGGCAAACAATCCCAACAGCCAGCAGACCACCAGGATGACTATAATGATATAAATTATTCTTCTCATAGTTGTACAACCAACACGATATTAAGATTGTTTTGGTGTTGATATTAAATGGTTTAGCGCTTTCTTACAAAGCTTTTTTATTCTTACCGGCAGGCTTTATTTTTCGTTTATCGGATAGGTGAAATGCACGACTTGCTCTGCATTGCCGCCGGTTGACCTGTAAAACTCAAGCGCGTGGGTATCCGGCTTATCCGCCTGGACGAAGATCTCACTATAACCATTTTCGCGGCAATGATCTTTTAGCGTTTGCAACAATTTCACGCCTATGCCTTTTCGCTGGTGATCAGTCGCAACAGCCATGTCGTAGAGGTACATTTCTGGTAACTCGCAGTAGTAAGAAGGAATAGTATGCGCAGTTAGTCCGCCGACCACCCTATCGCCGTCCAATGCAACGAGAACTGTGAAGGCGTTGTTTGCGAGTAATGCCTTAAGGTGATGATCAGGGGGCATTTGATGGTCTTTCATTTCAAATACCTCTTCAAACAAACGCAATAAAGCCAAAAACAGGGAAATGTTTTTGGCTTTAAGCAGTTTGATAGTGAGCATACAAATCATTAAGCCCTTCCCTACCCGAAAAGGGCTGAGGTGAGGCTATTTCAGCGATGCCAAAATATTTTTGGCATCTTCCAGATGATGTTCTACGGTTGGCAGTGTTTCTTTGGCAAAGGTCTGTACATGAGTCATACGGACTTCGGTACCTCCTTCAAACAATTCCACAGCTTCCTGGTGGCTGTCGACCATAAATTTCATATAGGCTTTGTCGAACGTATCGCCGGTCAATTTTGACAGCGAATCGATCAGTTCTTTATGCTCATCGCTTACCGGGTAAGGACCCTTTACCAGTTCAATATCCATCACCTTATGCAGCTTTTCGCCGGCAGCGGTATGGTCGCTGATCATCATATTGGCAAAGTCGACAACTTTTTGATTCTTTGATACCTGGGTGGCAACCTTGGCTGCAGCAATTTCAGCATGACCGGCCTCTGCGGCATTACTTATAAAGTCCAGGCCCATGGCATCCACGGTGGTTTCCATATTGTATTTGTTTGCCGTTTTTGGGTCGTCGCAGGATGTTAGATATAATAATGGGATCAGCGCCGCGATCAAAAGTTTCGATTTGGTTTTCATTCTATTGAGGTTTTAAGATGTAACAAAGATATAGCGTACAGGTTTAATAATGGCAAAAAACTACCTCAGCGACGCCGTTATTTTCTTAGCCGAGTCGATCCGTTCCTCGATTGGAAGCGTAGTCGCCTGGGCATACTGAAACAGGCTGTCTTGCCTGCTCTGCATCGCGTCAACATATATCATCAGCGTCGCTTCCGTATCATTAAGCTCGCCATTCGTATAAGCGTCATCAAAACTTTTACCAGTCAATTTGATGATCTTAGCCAGGTATTGTTGGTGCGCCGGCGATATCGAGTCGGCCGGGCTGACGGTTTTTATATCTTTTATTTTTGAAAGCGCCTCGTTATAATCACCCATCAACGCCATAGCAAAAGCCACAACACGCGGATTTTTGGAGTTATTTACAGCTATCTGTGCGGCTTTGATCCCGGCCAGATCGGCCTCCCGGGCTTTTTTGACAAACCTAATGTCGTGGTCATTCAGTTCGGTTTGGCCGGAGCGATGGCAGGAAGACAATAAATGCAGGAGCATAAGCGCCGGCACCCATAATATAAGCTTATTCATTTTGGGCAAAGAAGTGGTAAACGATGGCCAAATATATACCGTTTAACAGGTTCACTCAAAATATTATCCGAATTTGTTACGCCAGGTTGCGGCCTGCATTGACAATACCGTAAACCGTGCGGATCACCAGCTTATTGTATACATCCTGTAATTCCTCAAGCTCAGGACGATTGATGCACTGCAAAGCATAATGCTGCATGGTAACCAGCGGCAGTACGATCCTTTCGCGAATGGCTATAGAGCGGCTTTCAACAGGGTATTCCTGCATCAAAACATCGCTATCGGTCAGTTCCAATAGCATGGCTTTGGTCAGATCGTATTCGTCGCGCAGCGTTTTCCAGAACGCGGAGAACTTCTTGTCTTTTTCCAGGTAAGCCGTTACCCTGAAATCTGATTTCGACATGGACATCATACAGTTGTCCAGCATAGTTTTGAAGAAGCCTGATGTGTAATATAGTTCTTTGGCTTCTTCCCATTTCCCGTCGTTCTTTATCTTTCGAAGGGCAGTTCCCACGCCGTAAAAACCGGGAATATTTTGCTTCAGCTGACTCCAGGATGTTACAAAGCTGATAGCGCGAAGATCCTCCAATTTCAACGCCGCATCGGCGTTCCGCTTGGTGGGACGGCTGCTGATATTGATCTTGGATAATAATTTCAATGGACTAAATTTCTCCAGGTATTCCACGAACAGCGGATGCTGCCGCAATTCCATGAAAAGACGATAGCTTTCGTCCGCCATTTCGGTGATCAGCAATTTGCTGTTTGGGCTCAGCAGGTCGTTGTCATTTGGCTTCAGGGCCGAAACGATCCCTGCATTGATCAATTGCTCCACGTTGAAACGCGCAGTTTCAACGGAGCCATATTGTGAGCTTACGGTTTGTCCTTGTACTGTCAACTGGATATGCTCATTGGCGATCTCGCTGCCCATCGATGCATAAAAGCGATGCGTTTTGCCACCACCCCGCGCCGGTGGGCCGCCCCTGCCGTCAAAGAATGCCAGGTCGATACCATATTTGCGGGCTAAGGCTGTAAGCTCTACTTTGGCTTTATAAATAGACCAGTTGGCCATAAGGTAGCCGCCATCCTTGGTGCTGTCGGAAAAACCGAGCATGATCGTCTGGCGATTCCCGCGACGTTTTAGATGTTCCTTGTAAACCGGGTGAACATACAGGCTTTCCATTATCTCTGATGCATGTTGCAGATCGTTCACCATCTCGAACAAGGGTATAAAATCGACACTAAGCGCGTCTTTTTTCCAGCCGCTCCACAGGAAAAGGTTCATTAGCTGCAAAATATCCGATGCGCGCTGGCAGTTACTGATAATGAAACGCTGACACGCTTTCTCCCCGTTCGATTGCTGTATCTGCTGCATGAGCCTGATAGTATTCAGCGTGTCTTGGGTCATGTCATCCTCGTCGTCCGGGCAATGAAAATCAGCTTCGTTGAATGGAATGATTTTCAGTTTTTCTTCTTCGCCCGATGCTTCATAGCCTTTGCCAAGCCCCGATTTGATCTGAGATTGCTGGGTGCAATATTTGAACACACTGCGTAGTATGCGGCTGTCCTGCCTGATATCGAGTGTGGCGAAGTAACAGCCGAATAATTGCACCTTTTGTATAAGGCCGTCAACGATGTTCATAAATAATGCATCGTGATCGTTGATCAGTGTCTGTCTTACCGATTCGAGCAATGATACCAACTCGCTTTGCAGGTCCTTTGGGTTTTGCGGCGGCGCGAAGGCATTCTGGTACAGCAGCTTTTCGAGCCTTGACATGGTTTTTTCAATGCCTCTGAATGTGATCCTGCGCTTCAGCACTCTGAAATCACGATAATAGCAGCGGAAAAGTATTTGTCTCAGCAAATTCGCTACGGCTGCAGTCGTTTCGGTTGTTACATTCGGATTGCCGTCGCGGTCGCCGCCGGGCCAGAAACCCATTTCCAGTATTTGGTGGCCATCGGTTAAATTGATATCGAACTCCTCTTCCAGCTTAGCCTGGATTGCCGATATCGCGTGATAGAAAGTATTTTCGAGGAACCAGGCCAGGCTCGAAGCTTCATCCACCGGCGTTGGGGACGTTTTATTGAAGAAAGGCGTTTTACCCAATTGCTGCAGCAGAACATCGATATTATTCAGATCGTTAACCTTCAGCGCTTCGATCAGGTCGGTAATAATACCCAATACGGTGCCTGGATAGAATTGTGTCGGATGAGCCGTCAGTACCAGGCGCAGCGAAAACTTCTTCAGTTCGTCGCTTACCGAATTGCGTATCACATCACTTTGCCCCGCCACCTGTAACAGGCTTTGGATCGAACCGCTGTCATCTGTACGGCCTATTTTGTTGAACAGGGAATCTTCGATAGCATCAAACAAAACCACCTGCCGCTCGATGTACTGAATGAAGCGGAACATACGGTTGATCTGCTCGCGGTTATCGATATCCGGTACATATTTTTTGAAGAATGACTCGATGATCTCTGTCGGCGACCGGTGAGCAGCTGTCTCTTTTTCGCAATGCGAGCTGAAGAAGGGTAATAAAATACCAGTGTCCTTCACCTGGTAGAACGGAAGGGTTTGAAACAGGCTGTTGTATAACTCAAAGCGCGTAACAACCTCATGATTGAAAGTTGCTTCCCTTTGGTTGAGTTTTAGCGTAGATGACATAGATCGAGGGCGGCTTGGTATTGGTATTAAAATAACGGTGTGAATTTAACCAAATTAATTACAAAAACCATTGTTAGCTGAATATTTAATAATATAAATTCTATATTAATGCAATATTTATTAAAACAAATACCAAAGATTTAATTTTTGTAAATTTGCAGCCGGTAACAGCTGCTTATTTTATGAATATCCAATCCAGGGAGATCAGGGGCTTTTTTTATAGTCAGTATTTTTCTGATGGATTGCGCACCAGCCTCGGTATCCTGATCCCCTCGCTTGTTCTTAATTTCTTTGGAAATTTCAGTTTAGGCATAACGCTTTCGCTGGGCGCTTTGTGTGTTTCGGTGGTAGATACTCCCGGCCCGGTGATCTACAAGCGCAATGCCATGGCAGTTACTACGCTCTGTATTTTCCTGGTGGGCGTGGCAACAGGTTTCGCAAGGCTCAATGTGTACACGCTTGCGGCCGAAATAACCATCATTACCTTTCTTTTCTCTATGCTGGCTGTTTACGGCACACGTGCGGCAGCTATTGGTACCGGCGCTTTGCTAATGATGGTGTTCATGATCGAAAAAGCTACTCCACCGTCCCAGGTGCTTTCTTACAGCCTGACGATCATGGCCGGCGGCGTGTGGTATTTGATCTTCAGCGTATTGTTCTTTACCATTAGGCCCTATCGCGCGGCGCAGCAAGCTTTGGGCGAGAATATCATGGATGTGGTAAAATTCCTGCGCATTAAAGCCGATTTCTACTTGCCGGACACGGATATCGATGACAACTACCGCAAGCTGGTATCGCAGCAGATACAGGTAAGCCAGCACCAGGACGGTATTCGCGAACTGCTGTTCCGCAGCCGTATCATGGTGAAAGAATCGACCAACGCAAGCCGGGTACTCGTGCTCATTTTCATCGACCTGGTCGACCTGTACGAGCAAATACTCGCTACGCATTATGATTATGCCGAGGTGCGCAGGCGATTCGGTTCGACAGGAGTGTTGGAAGAAATAGCCCGCGTGCTGCAGCAAATGGCAAAGGAGCTTGAAAATATCGGTTATGGCGTGCTATCATACAAACGTTATATGCATTCGCACGATTTCGATGCCGAACTGGAGCGCCTGAGGTTGAAGATCGAAGCTTTGGCGCCTGTTGAAACGGGTACAAGCAATATTGTACTAAAGAAGATATTGATCAACTTACGCGACCTGAACCAGAACATCCATAATATTTTCAGCTATTACAATTCGCGATCGTCAAAAGAACTGATCAAAAAACCTGAAGATGTCGAGTTTTCCAAATTCGTCACCCACCAGGATTATTCAGCGCGCGAGTATTTTGATAACCTCACCTTCTCATCAGCTTCATTCAGGCACGCGATACGCGTATGCATGTCGTGCCTCCTTGGATTTGTGATTTCAAAGGTTTTCGTCCAGGGCCATCATAGCTATTGGGTATTGCTGACCATTATAGTTATCCTGAAGCCCGGTTTCAGTTTATCGAAGCAACGCAATTATCAAAGGCTGATAGGGACCATAGTTGGGGGCATCATCGGCATCATTATTTTGAAATACATTCCAAATAAAGACGTGCAATTCATCCTCTTCATCGTGCTGATGATAAGCACCTACAGCTTCACCCGCCTCAATTATGTGGTAGCCGTGATCTTCATGACACCCTATGTCTTCCTGCTGTTCAAATTCCTCGGCGTTACTTCGATGAGCCTGGTGCAGGAGCGCATTATCGATACCGCTATTGGCTCCGGAATTGCATTTCTTGCGATATATATCATTCTACCAAGATGGGAATTCGAGGATGTGCGGAAATACCTCGCCCAGGTGATCCACGCCAATGCCGCTTACCTGGCCCGGATAGCTGAAACGATCACCGGTCGCCCGGTGAGCCTCACCGATTATAAATTGGCTCGGAAGGAAATCTATGTAAAATCGGCCAACCTCTCCGCCATGTTCGAACGCATGACCTCCGAGCCAAAAAGCAAGCAAAAAAAGCTGAAAGAAATACACCGCTTCGTGGTGCTCAACCATATTCTTTCCTCCTACCTGGCGAATTTGTCAACGAGCATTTCAGAAAAGAACCTGTCGCATTCTCAACCGGAGAATATCCGAACTATCCGCAAAAGCATTGTTACGCTTAATGAAAGCGATAAAAAACTTGGCGGGAACGGCGTGGATTGCAGCTTTAATAGTCCTGCGCCTTCAGTAGAAAAAAAGCAGCTTACCGCCGACGAAACCTTATTAAAAGAACAATTGGGCTTTGTGAATAAGATCAGTTATGATATTGAGCGGGTGACGGATGAGATATTGACATGACCGCCCATTGTCGCTATCCGAAGTTACAAGCTCGGACAACGGTGGAACTATTTCTGTAAGAAATTATTGCTATATTAGTGTTACTGATTTTATAGCCAGCGGACATGATAAAAGTGTATATGTCAAAAGAAGAACGGCCAGTTGCCGGTGAATTCCTAAAGATTTATGAGCCCTATAAATACCAAGGGACACTTGAAGGCAATCGAAGTGAAGCACGGTATCTGAGGAAAAGAACGGAGGAATGCCGTTTTTGCAAGAAAAGGCGCGTGGAGACAACTTTCGGACAGGAAACCCATCTAATCTCAAGGTTGATTGGCAATAATCTATTCTATTCACACGATGAATGTAATGAATGCAATGAATTGTTTAATACATTCGAAACTGATCTCGCGGCTTCTTTAGGTGCCGAGCGCACATTCAATCATTTGCATCCGACTGAAAAGGCACCCGGGTTTGAGTCTGGCAATCGTAACATAGGAATTAAGAAGTTGGCTAATGAAAATGTTATTCTTCATACCAAAAAAGAAAATTCGAATGATATTAAAATCGATTTTGCTTTGGGCAAAGCTGAAATCTCGATGCTCACGCAGCCATATCGTCTGGAATTTGTTTACCGGGCTATTTTAAAAATGGCGTTAGCCGTACTTCCGGCTGAAGATATCGCCAATTATGACTTGGCGTTTAAGTTTTTACTCAATCCAGAGGCATATCCTGAATTGGATACGTTCAAAAAAGCAATAGTTACGGAAACAACGATCGTTTTGGCCCGACCATTTGTGCAACTTTACAAAAGAAAAAGCGGAGTTCATCAATCATGCTATACTGAACATGTGTTTTGTTTATATACCGGTTATTTTATGTTCCAGCTTTCCATACCTGGCTATATAGAGGATGACAGTTTAGTAAATAATACGCCTTCAAATCTTGCAGCACCTTACTATCTACTGAATACCAAAGATACGCACGATGATGTTATCGTTAGCAGATCGGTTCAGGATTTGAATAGTAACGAAATAATTAAACGCGATATCAGCTTGCATACGGAATTCTCCACCGCGAATTTGGTAGCTATTGATTTGGGTAAAGACATCTTAAAATCATTATTAGAAAAATAAAATAGCTGGATACAGGATGTTTCTGCGTGCGAATTTGTTTTGAGATGGGCGTGTCTTTAAACATATTCATAGCGCTACCCGCTATTCGAAGTTACAAACTCGGATAGCAACGGGCGGTAATTTATTCCATAGACTTGAAAATTTCAGCAGCAACTCCTGCAATTTCCATCTCTTCCACTTGTGAAAGAGCGACATTTAGAACCCGCTTATTGCCAATGGTTTTTGTTAACGCTTGCAACATTATCTTAAGATTCTTCACTTCTTTTAGGTTGTCTCTAATATCATCAATCCTGAACATGATAAAACCTTTGTCTCCAGGTGAGGAAAAAAATATAACCAGGTGGTAATGATCATTAAAAAGAAATGTGAATACACGGTCGCTATTATCATCCGGATGTTTTATACCAGCATAGGTGATATAATCTAAAATTTCAAGGTCGTTTTGCGACACGTAAATATTATAGTTCATATTAATGTATCTTTTCTAGAGCATAATAATTGCACATGAATAACTAAAAAATTAACCGGTTCAAAAGTCTTTTAATTTATCTTTTGAAATATTGGGTTTATGACCGTTCAGTCTATTAGTCAAGCCTTCCAGTTCGCATTTCTCAAGTTCTCTGTTAGATATTGAATAGGTAAAATAGCTAATATATTTTTTGTCACAATGGTCATCAAAATATTCTGAAACTACAGATAGTGCGCTTATATCTCCATTACCCCACTCATAAGAAAACGTATGAGCAATAAGTTTTCTCGTAAACCCCGTAAAATTGTATAAACAGTTAGAAGTATCTGGTCTATCTCTTATTTCAGATTTCCCATACTTCGAATTCATTGCTGCCTCTATTTCATCGCTCTCATTACTCGTGAATTTCACAAGTTGGTTATTAAAATAAACAAGTCTAATATTTCTTATTTTTATCCCATTGATTTCATAGATGCTACAATAGAATTCTTTGGCTTCTGTACACTCACTCAAGTCATTTATTTTATCTTCCGGGTGTTTTATATTAATTTCTAATTTAAAAATTTCAAGTCTATTTGGGTCATTTTGAGTTTTTGCGAAAAACGCATTCCCTTTATAGAACGGTTTGATTTTGCATTTATTAATTAATGCGTAATTGTATAAAATCGAAGTGTCGCCTCCTAATTTAAAAATACCTATACCGTTAAATTTTTCTTGTGCTTTTACCGACAAGCTTAGGAATGCCAGTAAGGCAATAAGGGTATATTTTTTTATTTTTTGTCGCATTTTAGTTAAAAAATATGGAGTGATAAGTTTATTAGTTTAAATATAATAAAATCTTCGCGCCTTCTGTGAAATTCTCTGTGAACTTTGTGGTTAAAAAATTCAACCATGGAGGCCGCAAAGAAAGCACAAAGACCACAGAGTTTAAAGTGCGCTATGACACCTACGCGCTGACTCGTCCTAAAAATGACTCTGACTCGTCCGGAAATGACTCGTCCTGAAAAAACTATACACTAAAAATTTATGGTTTACAGGCTAAAAACATAATATATTGATTATCAATATATTATATGTAAAAATGGTCAAATTATGTAAACCATGTAAACCCTCCCCGGCGAAGTGCGCAGGGCCGGGCATGAGGCGGAAGCTTTTATAGTCTCTCCGTCGCCAAATTCGCCAATTCACTACGCTCGCCCTTTTGCAACGTAATATGCGCATATAACGGGTGTCCTTTGGCTTTGTCGATCAGATAGGATAAGCCGTTACTTTCAGCATCCAGGTACGGGGTATCGATCTGGTAAATATCGCCGGTGAAAACAAACTTGCTGTTCTCGCCGGCTCGGGATATAATGGTCTTGATCTCGTGAGGCGTCAGGTTTTGGGCCTCGTCTACGATGAAGAATATTTTGGTAAGCGTGCGTCCGCGGATAAAGGCCAGCGGGGCGATGGATATTTTATCATTGGTCACCAGCTCATCTATCTTGACCTGCATTTTTTCGTCGTCGCTGAACTGGTCTTTGATAAACTTCAGGTTGTCCCATATCGGCGCCATATAGGGGTCGATCTTCGATTTTACGTCACCCGGCAAAAAACCAATATCCTTATTACTTAGCGGAACTATGGGCCGGGTTACATATATCTGGCGGTAGTATTTGCGTTGTTCCAATGCGCCGGCCAGAGCCAACAGCGTTTTCCCGGTGCCTGCATTTCCCTGGATAGTTACCAGCTTAATGTCCGGGTGCATCAGCGCGTGGATGGCAAAAGCCTGTTCCTGGTTTTTGGGATAGATATTGAACACCGGCTGGCCCGATACCTTTTCCAGTGTATTGGTTTGCTTGTTGTAAAATGCCGTTGCCGATTTAGTGCGGCCATGCAGGCTGTAAAAATGATTGCTTTTGTTGGGCAGAATATCCAACGCGCCGTTATCAAGCACGTTTTGCTTATCCAGTTGAGTGATCAGCTTATCCGGCACTTTGGTCAGAATGGTTTCACCCGTGTATAGGTCTTCCAGGTTCTTGATCTTGCCTGTTTCATAATCCTCGGCATGCAGGTCGAGTGCTTTGGCCTTCAGGCGCAGGGCGATATCCTTCGATACCAGGATCACCTTTTTATCCGGGTATTCTGCCTGCAAACCCAGCGCGGCGTTCAGGATGCGGTTGTCGATTTTATCACTGCCGAAAATAGCTTCAGCGTCTACCCCTGTGGTCTTCACATCCATCGCCACCTTAAAGCTGCCTTTGTCCTTACCTTTAAAGGGCGTCCACTTATTAAGCAAAGTTCTGCGGGAAACAATGTCCATCAGCCGGATGAAGCTGCGCGCCTCGAAGTTACGGGTATCGTTCCCGCTCTTCATGTTGTCCAGTTCTTCAAGCACCTGTATAGGCAGGGCCACGTCATGCTCCTGGAAGTTCTCGAAGGCGTTGTGGTCGTAAAGGATTACTGAAGTATCGAGAACAAATATCTTTTCTTTCCCATTGGCTGACATGGCGCTAAAATAGGCTTTTTTGACTGTTGTAAGGTTGGAAAGTTGAAAAGTTATAAGGCTGAATCAAGGAAAATTGATCTAACGCCGGAAAGTAACATTCCAACTTTACAACCTTCCAACTTTGCAACGGGCGCAGCCCACGCACCCCAAAAGCGAAAACGGAAGCGTACTCTTGCGAATAGCTTCCGTTCCCTGACCCTTGCCTGACCGTAGTCATTCAAGAGCATCAAGTTTTGTGTACCCGATCAACCTTTCTTTCCTGGTCCTTGCGGACGCCGGTCTTACCGGGTTGTTTTGCGCTCACGCTGCGTTACTCCGTAAAATACCACAGATGTTTGCAATGCTCGTGTCTTGCTTCGCTTCGTTGTCCGCGGCTTGCGCCGTTTTGGTTCATTGTTTTCAGCGGCTTGCGCCGTTTCGGTCGTTGTTTTCAGCGGTTTACACCGTTTCGGTCGTCGTTTTCAGCGGCTTGCGCCGTTTCGGTCGTTGTTTTCAGCGGTTTGCACCGTTTCGGTTTCGTCGTTTTCAGCGGCTTGCGCCGTTTCGGTCGTTTGTTTTCAGCGGCTTGCGCCGTTTCGGTCGTTGTTTTCAGCGGCTTGCGCCGTTTCGGTCATTGTTTTCAGCAGCTTGCGCTGTTTCGGTCCTGCTCTGCTTTTTTAGTACTCTGCCGGTTCCGTCGACTCTCGCCTTCGTCCCCTTTTGTGTACCGAGGTGACTTCCTGTGATCTTTAGCTCTTCCGAAGATTAGCCCGATTCACTTTCTGTTTCCCTGCCAAGCTATCAAAGTACGTCGTTCTTGATGTTATCTAAGGTAGTGCCGCAACTAACGCTTGTCAAGTTTTTTTTGTAATTTTTATAAACAGTTTCTTAACATTTATCTCCTTGTTTCTTAACAGCTTCTTGCTGCTGATTTATAGTGAATTGCCGAAATGAAAATTCAATATTTTAAGGCTTGCCAACATTCCGCATATTCACAAAAAATAGGCGAATTTGAGTTTGATCAATCCCGGAAAAAGCGCAAAACGGGCATAAGTCAGAAAAAGCTACATTAAATACGTGTGAATTTTTCAAGAAAATTAGGTTAAATGAGGATGATTTCCGGCGCTTTTTTACGAAAAATAATCCTCAATCAGATTGGTGCCTCCTGATTTTGATCACCACTGCTTTCGATACCGGCGTATTACTTCCGGCGGCGACAGTATCTATAGGCACCAGTACATTGGTTTCGGGATAATACGTTGCGGTATTCCCTTCGGGGATATTATAGGCTACAATGATAAATAGCCTGGCAACACGCTCCTTCCCTCCGTGCTCATTATATAGGTCGACTTTATCCCCTGCTTTGAATCCTGCTTTTTCAATGTCTTTGGGGTTCATGAATATCACCCGCCGCTCGTTGTGGATGCCACGGTAACGGTCCTCCAGGCCGTAAATAGTTGTATTGAATTGGTCATGGCTGCGGATGGACATCATTAAATATTCATCACCGGCCAATTTAAGTTCTGATAATTCCACTACAGAAAATGCGGCTTTATTACCATATTTTTCTGTTTTAAACTTCTGCTCACGCGGCCCATTAGGTAGATAGAAGCCTCCGGGTTGCCGGATCTTTTTATTATAATCTTCGCATCCAGGTATAACTTTGGCTATGAGTTCACGCACTTCATCATAGTTGGAGGCATATTTGTCCCAGTCGACTTTGGTTCGTCCGTCTAAAGTCGCTTTTGCCAAACGGCAGACGATCTGTGTTTCGCTCAAAAGCTGATCAGAGACAGGTTTAAGCACCCCTTTGGACGACTGGATAACGCCCATCGAATTTTCGCAACTGACGATCTGTTCTACACTATTAATAATGTCTTTATCGCTGCGCGAATAACACGGCAATATCAAAGCTTCTTTTCCATGCACCAAATGACTGCGGTTGAGTTTGGTAGAAACATGCACCGTCATATCCAGCTTGCGGAGACCGTCAGCCGTGTAATTGGTGTCCGGTGTAGCCGAGAGAAAATTGCCGCCCATGGCGAAGAAGAATTTCAGTTTCCCTTCGTGCATGGCTTTGATGGACTTAACTGTGTCCAGGCCATTGTCTTTTGGGGGATCAAAGCCGAATATTTCTTTGAGCTTTTCCCTGGTTTCGTCCTTTAGTTTTTCCCATATCAGCATAGTGCGGTTGCCCTGCACGTTGCTGTGACCGCGTACCGGGCAAAGACCGGCACCAGGTTTGCCGATACTGCCTTTAAGCAATACAAGATTGGTGATCTCCTTAATGGTATCCACACCATTGGTGTGCTGCGTGATACCCATAGCCCAGCACACGATGATACGGCGCTTGTGCTTCATCATTTCGGCAGCTTCCTGAATTTGTTCAACAGCAATACCGCATTCCGCTGATAATTGAGCTACATCCTGCTTTTCGAGGTGCGCGATCAGATCACTATAGCCGACAGTTTTATTCTTAATGAATTCCTGGTCGAAGACCTTGCCGGGAATTTCTTTCTCGGCATCCAGCAATAGTTTTTCTATGGCTTTGAACAGCGCCATATCGCCGTTGATCCTTACCTGCAGGTAAAGGTCGGCCAGCTTAACTCCTATTCCTAAAAACCCTTTTACCTTCTGCGGATCTTTAAATTCTGTTAAGCCTGCTTCATGTAAGGGGTTAATCGCGATGATCTTTGCATTGTTCTTTTTGGCTTTTTCCAGCGCCGATAGCATACGCGGATGGTTGGTGCCCGGATTTTGCCCCATGATGATGATCACGTCTGTATCATAGAAGTCGTTCAGCGTCACCGTGCCTTTGCCAATTCCTATTACTTCGGTCAATGCCGTCCCGCTGGATTCGTGGCACATATTGGAACAGTCGGGCATATTGTTGGTACCAAGTTCACGTACAAACAATTGATACATGAATGATGCTTCATTGCTGGTTCGCCCCGAGGTATAAAAAGCCGCTTCATCCGGCGACGCCAGGCTGTTCAGTTTGTCAGCCATCTTTTTAAAAGCATCGTCCCAACTGATCGGCTGGTAATAGGCAGCGCCTTCGGGCAGATACATGGGCTGTGCAATGCGGCCCTTCTTCCCTATTGCATAATCGTCCAACTTGGCCAGGTCAATCACCGAATTTTGCGCGAAGAATTCGGGCGTCAGCTTTTTGGTGGTCGCTTCTTCAGCTAAGGCCTTTGCGCCATTCTCGCAGTATTCGGCTATAGGCGAGCGGTCGTCGTCCGGGTCGGGCCAGGCGCAACTTGAACAATCGAAGCCGCCCTTCTGGTTCATTTTCAGCGAGGCGCCGATCCCGCGAATTAACCCGGCTTCTTCTGTTATATCTTTCAGCGCTTCATAAACGGCAGGGATACCAGCAGCCCAATCTTTCGGTTCGGTTACCTTCAAACCAGTTAACTCCTCCGGGTTCTCTGCTGCCGGTTCTACTTTTAATTCGCTCATTTTACTTTTTCCGCTAAGGGATTGGGGTAATTGTCGCTTTGGTCTTCAATAACATTATCCAAACATGTAAAATCCTTTTCCACTAATAAGAATAATTTGCCCTGGCCGCTCTCAAAACCAACTTCATCCGTATTGGCCAGTCGTTCTATCATGTCGTGCGGAACGAAAAGCGTAATACGGTTATCATGGAATGTCGCGCTCAGATCATAGTCGGGCGTGGTTTGCAGGACGTACATCAAAACAGAACCATGACCGAATTCTGTGCGTTCTTCCAAACGGCCATCCTTTATTATGGCGGCTACATCACTTTTAGTTAACCGGTAACGGATCGAATTTCCTTTAATACGTATCTTCATAGGTGTTCATCAGCACACGGCTTGCGGCTGTGTATATATTGAAGCGTCTTCCGCGCAGGAAGCCGATCAGTGTAATATTAAACTCTTCAGCCAGCTGCACCGCGAGACTTGACGGCGCTCCTACCGCGGCAATAATATTGATACCAGCCATCGCTGCCTTTTGTACCAATTCAAAACTTGCTCTGCCGCTTAATAATAATATGTGCTTATCCAAAGGCAGCATGCCTTTATTCAGTGCGGCCCCTATTAATTTATCAAGGGCGTTGTGGCGACCAACGTCTTCCCGTACCAATAACAGTTGTCCCTTTTGGTCAAACAAGGCCGAGGCGTGGAGGCCACCAGTGTCAGCGAAGACCTGCTGTTGCTGTTTCAACGTTTCGGGTAACTTGTAAAGGATTTCCGCAGAAATAATATTCGTACCTGATTTACTTTCGAAAACACTCACGGTTTTAATTGCGCTGATTGACGCTTTGCCGCATACTCCGCAACTTGATGTGGTATAAAAGTTGCGTTCGGCATTACTGAGATTGGGAGTCACATCTTCTCTCAACTCCGCCACGATAACGTTCTCTTTATTCTCATCGCAGGCAATAAAGCAATGTTCTCCTGAAATAACATCAGCCTGATCTTTGAGAATCCCTTCTGTGAACAGGAAGCCAACAGCCAGTTCTGCATCATTGCCCGGTGTTCGCATGGTGACGGAGATATTTTTAACCTGGCGGTTTTCCAGAGGCCCATATTCCAGCCTGATCTCCAAAGGTTCTTCAACGGCCAGCGAATCCGGAAAATTCTCCCGGTCGTCATTACTCACCTTGATAACAGGCAGTTTTATACTTGAATTTGCGGGCATGATGGACGTAATAAACAGGTCAAGCTAATTAACCATTTATTAAGAAACAAGGCTCGTGGCTAAAAGTTTAGGCAACAAAAAAGCCTCCGCGGGGAGGCTTATGCAATTTCATGGATTTCAGCTATTAAATAATATTGCTATCGTAAAGCACCGTGTTCATATTGCGAACGGCATCGGCGCTCTTGTTGAAGGCGGCCTGCTCTTCGTCGCTCAGGTTAAAGTTCATGATCTTTTCCCAGCCGTTTTTGCCGATGATCACAGGCACAACCAAAGAAATGTCTTTCTGGCCATATTCACCATCCAGCGCCACGCCGCAGCTGATCAGTTTCTTCTCGTCGCGAACGATGCTTTCAACCATTGCCATGGTACCTGCACCCGGTGCATACCAGGCCGAAGTACCGATCAGTTTGGTTAGTGTTGCACCGCCAACCATGGTTGATGAAACTACCCTGTCCTGCTGTTCCTGGCTAAGCAATTGCGTAACCGGAATGCTGTTCCAGGTGGCATGCTTTATTAAAGGTATCATGGTCGTATCGCCATGGCCGCCAATAACCACCGCGTTCAAGTCAGCAGGTGAGCAACCCAGCTCAACGCTCAGGTAATATTTAAACCTTGACGAATCCAGCGCGCCGCCCATGCCAAGGATACGGTTCTTTGGCAAGCCCGAGCTTTTCAGCGTCAGATAATTCATCGTATCCATTGGATTGGACACTACTATTATAATAGTGTTCGGCGAATGTTTGAGGATGCTTTCAGTAACACTCTTTACAATACCGGCATTAGTTCCGATCAGTTCTTCGCGGGTCATGCCAGGCTTGCGGGGCAAACCTGAAGTGATCACTACTACTTCCGAATCGGCGGTAGCTGCGTAATCATTGGTCACGCCTTTTATTTTGGTATCAAAACCCAATAAAGCAGACGTTTGCATCATATCGATAGCCTTGCCTTCGGCAAAACCCTCGCGGATGTCTAATAAGATCAGTTCTTCGGCTAATTCTTTTCTTGCGATATTATCTGCGCAAGTAGCGCCAACAGCCCCGGCGCCTACGACAGTTATTTTCATACGTATCTAATTTATAGAAGAGAAATTTGGGAATGAGCTTAGGAACCACTTGGTTACCCTTCAATCCGCGGCAATTTTAAGAAATTTTGCAACAGCCTTCGTAATTAATTTGAAAATATAACGTTCGGTAAATAATCGGGTAATCTTTGAAAATTTGATCGAAATTCAACGTAAAATCTCATTGATTTTAGTAAATCATTAAAAAAATCAGTGAATTTTCTGACTAATTGAACCTTTCCCGGTAAAAATTTGAAGCCATAGGCTCTAACATTAATTTCAGGCTGCTCAAATAATTAGCAAATTGATCATTTTTACTATTTGAAAGAAAATTTTGCTCCGATGAATGTCCTTTATTCACATTTCCGAGAAAAATTTTAATTTTTTATCACAATCGTGATGAATTTTGCAAAAATTATTTACATTCGCCTCCGATAATTGAATTAAATCAAAACAAATCTGTTATTCGATCCAATCTCAAACAAAACTAAACAATGGCAAAATTAGAGTACATCTGGCTTGACGGCTACAAACCAACACAAAGCCTCCGCAGCAAAACAAAAATCGAAGGTGATTTCAGCGGTAAATTGAAAGATTGTCCAAACTGGAGCTTTGATGGTTCGTCGACCGAACAGGCGCCGGGCGGCTCTTCAGATTGCATTTTAAAACCCGTTTATATTTGCCCTGATCCTCAGCGCAAGGATGCTTATTTAGTAATGTGCGAGGTGCTTGATTCAAAAGGCGCGCCGCATGAATCTAACGGCCGTGCTCATATAGAGGATGATGATAATGATTTTTGGTTTGGATTTGAACAGGAATATTTTCTTTGGGATCCCGAAACCAATAAGCCGCTTGGTTTCCCTGCAGCCGGGTTTCCCGGCCCGCAAGGTCCGTACTACTGCGGCGTGGGTGCGCAAAAAGCTTACGGCAGGGAGATTGTTGAAGAGCACCTGGATGTTTGCCTCGAAGCAGGTCTGAACGTTGAAGGTATCAATGCTGAAGTTGCGGCGGGCCAGTGGGAATTCCAAATCTTCGCTAAAGGCGCTAAAGAAGCAGGCGACCAGATATGGATTGCGCGTTATTTGTTGGAAAGAATTGGCGAAAGCTACGGCGTATCCGTCAACTGGCATTGCAAACCATTGGGTGCTTTGGATTGGAACGGTTCGGGTATGCACGCTAACTTCTCAAACTCAACTTTGAGAACCGCAGGCAGCGAAGAGGTATACAAAAAGATCCTCGAAGCATTCCGCCCTGTTGTTGCTGAGCATATTGCTGTTTATGGCGCGGATAACGATCTGCGTTTGACCGGCAAACACGAAACAGCTTCTATTCACGATTATAGCTACGGTGTATCCGACCGCGGCGCTTCTATCCGCATTCCTTTGTACACCGTACAAAAAGGCTGGAAAGGTTACCTGGAAGATCGTCGCCCGAACTCGGCTGCCGATCCGTATAAAGTTGCTGCACGAATCATAAAAACCGTAAAATCGGCAAAAGTATAAAACAGCCCTATTTACCCTAATTAATTTTGAACCGAACCCTGTCCCGTACCCACGGGACGGGGTTTATTCTTTATGGTACCTGCCGCCGGCAATAAGCTTCGATTCATCAGTTGGCAGGTCATAAAGGTATATCCAGCATTCGACAACGCCCAAATCGGTTTCTGCTTCAGCGAGTATTCTTTTAAACTCATTAGGCGGTGGCTGATCTTCACCAAAACCTTCATAAATATCGATCAATGCAAGCGCCTCCGCAGGGTTATCCATTTGCAGGATAGTGCCATAAATATAATCCTCTCCCCCTAAAACAGCCCCGGGATAGTCGCCTAAATAATAAAGCTTTCCTTTTATTTTGCCGTTGGCGAAAAAACGACTGTTATCGCGCAGGTAGATGCCATATTTATTGTCTTCATCCATCAGCGTGCCGTAAACAAAAAGCTTATCGTTCATTATTTATTGTTAACTTGAACAATATAGACCATACCACCCATTATTCAATGCGGCAAACGGATATAATGGCTAACTTGCCGCGGCCATTTTACGAACTATGGATAAGGAACAGATCGTATCCTATTTAAAGGATAAGGATATTCATAAAATAAAATTTGCCTTCGCCGATATCGACGGAGTACTGCGCGGAAAGATCATCAGCACTGAAAAATTCCTGGAGGGGCTGGATGACGGTTATGGGTTTTGCGACGTGGTTTTCGGCTGGGACAGCAGCGATGTGGTTTATGACAATGTACAGTTGACTGGCTGGCACACCGGTTATCCCGACAGACCGGCCCAGATCGACCCGTCGACTTTCCGCACCATCCCATGGCAGGATGATGTCCCTTTTTTTATTGCTGATTTCAGCAAAGCTGACGGAACTTCCCTGGCAGCGTGTTCACGCAGCTTACTAAAAACTGTAGCAGCGGAGTGTGAGGATATGGGCTATTACCCGGAATTTGCGCAGGAATTTGAATGGTTCAATTTCAGGGAAACGACACAAACGCTGCAGGATAAAAGCTATACCGATATCCAAACGCTAACGCCGGGTATGTTCGGTTACTCTATATTAAGAACATCACAGCAAAGCGAATATTATTATGACCTTTTCAACTTGCTGCAGCAATTTAATGTTCCGCTCGAGGGCCTTCATACGGAAACCGGTCCGGGGGTGTATGAAGCTGCCATTAGTCACGACTATGTTTTAGCCGCTGCTGATAAGGCCGTTTTGTTCAAGAATGCAGTGAAGGAAATAGCCGATATGCACGGCATCATGGTTTCATTTATGGCCAAATGGAACGAACATTTACCGGGCTGCAGCGGGCATGTGCATCAATCTCTGTGGGATATGAATAAATCAAAAAATTTATTCTATAATTCTGATGAAGAGCAGAATATGAGCGATTTATTAAAGCATTACTTAGCAGGACAGTTACATTGCCTGCCTTATGTTTTACCGATGTATGCTCCTACCGTCAACAGCTATAAGCGCCTGGTTGAAGGCGCTTGGGCCCCAACCACGATTACGTGGGGAATTGACAATAGGACTAACGCCATTCGCGTCCTGCACCCTTCCGAAAAGTATACCCGGCTTGAAACGCGTATTCCAGGTTCGGACAGCAACCCTTACCTGGCTATGGCGGCCGCACTGGGGTCAGGGCTATATGGTATCAAGCACAAATTGCCGCTGACTATTAAGCCAACAACGGGCAATGGTTACCAGGACAAAAGCAATGGAGTGCTATCTTCCAATCTTTATGAAGCGACAATGATGATGAAGAATTCACCTGTTGCTACTGAATTGTTCGGAAAGGATTTCGTTGAACATTTCACCCAAACCCGGCTGTGGGAATGGAAACAGTATTCTAAGGCGGTGACAGATTGGGAGTTGAAAAGATATTTTGAGATCATTTAAATGGACTACAATTATATATTACAAAAAGCTTGGGAAGGCTATGATGCTTCTAAAACCATTCGTGAGATTGAAGATATCAGCGCGATGGTTTCTACCAACCGTGTTTTTAAGATCACCTTTGATGACGACGATATCGTGATCGCCAAGTTGTCGCATTTTGGCAAATACGAATATTTTAAGGAAGATCACCGCATCATTCACAGCTTGTGCAATAACCTGCTCTACCCTTTCGAAAACGTGCTTTCAAAGTCGCTGTTAAAGAACAACCGGGTATATATTTATCGGCACAAACACGGAAAGATCGACGCCTGGGTAGTGTTTTACAATCCAACCCGTATCGACCAACGCATGCCCCGTCGACTGGATGAGCACCATATCCGAAAACTGGGTCAGCAGATCGGCAAATTTCACAAGGCTTGTTCGAGAGTGAAAAACGTATTGCCGAAATCATCCAAAACGCTTCGTACGGATATTTACGCACTGCAGCAGCGATTGGAAGCTGACGATAAACAGTTCGGCTCGGCCATGCAGGCCGACTTCCTGAAATATCATTGCGACCTGTTTCTTAAGAACAGGTCAAAGTACGATATGAAGTCGTTCGAGATCATCCCGGTATTTATTGATTGGAATATTGGAAATTTCTCGGTCACAAAGGATTTGGAACTTTACTCGCGGTGGGACTATGATTGGTTCAGGATGAGTTACCGCGTACTCGACTTCTACTTCATGAGCCGTGTGGTATCCGATGCCGGTGACCGGACAGTTTTCAGCTATTATATCAATACGCTGATGGAAGACCGCTTTATCATCTTCCTGCAGGAGTACCATAAAGTGAACCCTTTGACAGCAAATGAGGTCATGTTTCTGAAAGAAGCCTACCGGTTTTTTATTTTAAATTACGTAATCAAGGACGGCAAGCACTTCTTCAGCGAACAATATGCCAGGAAATTGCAAGCTGAAGCGTTTGACATTTATCTGCCTTCGGTTGACCGTGATTTTGATGCCGAAAAAATAATTGATGCCCTGAAACTGGAAACTCCAAGCCCCGCCCTCGCCCACTGATGAAGAAGATAGACAATTTCAAATCCATAGTAGATAGATACGAGATCATTTTCTTCGATGCTTTTGGCGTTATCAAGACCTATGCAGGGCTGGTTCCCGGTGTCGAAAAGACCTTCGATTACCTGGAAAAGACAGGAAAGGAATATTATATTGTCACTAACGATGCCTCTCGCAGCCCGCTGCAGTTAGCCGAATCTTTTCACCGGATGGGACTCAAGGCCATTATGCCTGAGCGTATCGTTTCATCAGGCATGTTAACCAAAGAATTCCTGGACCTTAAGGTGCCCGACGGTATTGTAGCTTATCTTGGCACACCTGATTCTGCGCATTACATTGAAAGATCGGGTCTGCAAACGTTACCCGTTAGCGAAGTTAATGAACACAATATCGATAAGATCAGTGTCATGATATTCCTGGATGACGAGGGTTTTGATTGGTTCCATGACTTAAACAAAACTGTCAATTTGCTGCGCCGCCGGCCAATACCCGTTATTGTTGCCAATACCGACCGTGCCTATCCCCTAACCGCGACCAATGTCTCCATCGCTATCGGCGGCATAGCCGCAATGATCGAGAGTGTGGTAGGCAAACAATTCATTCGTTTCGGCAAACCAGATTCCCAGATGTTCATGTTCGCCTATGACCTGGTACGCGAATACCGGCAGATAGGCAAACACGAGATCGTGATGGTGGGTGATACTTTGAACACCGACATTTTGGGCGGAAATAAATTCGGCCTGGATACCGTACTTGTACTTACAGGGAATACACAGGCCAAGGATTATGAGAACCGGATAATTTCTGCCGGGATCATGCCGACATATATTTGCGATTCAGCAGTCGTGGACCTGGGTGAGCTGGACCTATGAACATGTAATAGGTACCTAAAAATATTTTATCTTTAAATAAAAAACTACCTTTAAAAACCAGAAAAACATCGAATTCATTGATATATCTTCCAAATAAAACTGCGCACCTTAAGACTGTTGTAATTTTGACAATCATTTTATTTGGAGGATTACGTTTGGATGCGCAAAACAAAACCTTTACAAATCCATTGCTTCCCTCGGGTGCCGACTCCTGGTGCATACAGCACGCTGGCTATTACTATTATACGAATAGTACAGGCAGCAATATCACCATCTGGCAAACAAAGAACATCACCGATCTGCAACACGCAGCAAAGCAAGTAGTTTGGGTGCCGCCTCCAAACACGATGTATTCAAAAGAGCTTTGGGCGCCGGAATTGCATTTTATCAATAAGAAGTGGTACGTATATTTTGCCGCTGACGACGGCAACAACAATCACCACCGTATATATGTACTTGAAAATAGTTCTGCCGACCCGCTGCGGGGTAAATGGGTGTTTAAAGGCAAAGTATCTGATGCTACAGACAAATGGGCCATTGATGCCTCGGTGTTCATGAACCGGAGCCAGCTGTATATGATCTGGTCGGGCTGGGATGGTGATACCAATGGCGAGCAGGATATCTTTATTGCAAAGCTTAAAAATCCATGGACGGTAGATGGCGGACGCGTGAAATTATCGTATCCGCTATTTGATTGGGAGAAGAATGGCGATCTTCACGATGCGTCAAACCCACCGCATGTGAATGTAAACGAAGGACCTGAAATACTGAAGCACGGCAACAAAATATTCCTGGTTTACTCAGCAAGCGGCTGCTGGACGGATTACTATGCGCTTGGCATGTTGAGTACTACCGATAATGAGTACCTGCTCGACCCAATATCATGGACAAAATCCAGTCAGCCGGTTTTCAAACAGTCGCCGCAAAATGGTGTTTACGCTCCGGGGCATAATTCATTCTTCAAATCTCCCGATGGCAACGAGGATTGGATATTATACCATGCCAATTCAGCACCAGGCCGGGGCTGCGGAAAGGAACGTTCGCCAAGAGCCCAGAAATTTACCTGGAACAACGATGGAACTCCTAATTTCGGCACGCCATTAAAAACAAACGAACCAATTCCAATGCCTTCGGGCACAAAATAAAAACGAATGAAGATCAGATATCTATTATTTGCGGCAGCACTTTTAATAACCACAACTACTTACGGACAACCCAAAAGCACATCTAACAGTATCTGGCCAGTCGCAAAAGCAAATGCCTGGTATGTGAAATATAAATGGATCAACGGTTCAGATTTCATCCCAAGCACAGCTATTAATCAATTGGAAATGTGGCAGGTTGATACTTTTGACCCGAAAACCATCGACCGGGAATTAGGTTACGCAGAAAGCATCGGCTTCAACGCCATGCGGGTTTTCCTGCATAGTATGGCCTGGAAAGAGGACCCGAAAGGCTTCAAAGATCACGTATCGCAGTATTTGACCATCGCTTCAAAGCATCATATTCGTACTATTTTCGTGTTTTTCGACGATTGCTGGAATGCCTATGCAAAAACGGGGAAACAGCCCGAGCCTAAAACCGGCATCCACAATTCTGGCTGGCTGCAGGACCCAGGAAACCGGTTGAATACGCCGGGTGAAATGCAATTGCTGAAACACTATGTGACCGATGTTTTGACCACTTTCAAACATGACGACCGCATTCTGCTCTGGGACCTCTATAACGAACCCGGCAATAGCAATAAGGGCGATAAATCGCTTGACCTTTTGTCCAATATATTTGCCTGGGGACGTGCCGTAAATCCGGATCAACCATTAAGCGCGGGCCTTTGGGATTGGGGACTTGAGAACCTGAATAAGTTTCAGATGACACATTCTGATGTGATCACTTACCACGATTACGAATCGCCGGATAAGCATGAACGCGTAGTGCAGCTACTAAAAGCGAGCGGCAGGCCGGTTATCTGCACCGAATACATGGCAAGACCGAGAAACAGTACCTTTGAAAATACGATGCCATTGCTGAAAAAAGAAGATGTAGGCGCAATTAACTGGGGCCTTGTTGAGGGCAAAACCAATACCAAGTATGCCTGGGATACGCCGATGCCGGACGGCGCCGAACCGAAGGTGTGGTTTCACGAAGTATTCCGGAAAGATGGTACGCCATATAATGCAGAAGAAACAAAACTGATAAAACAATTGAACAATGTCCAGCAATAAACCGAATATGAAACTAAGGATATTAACTTTGGCCCTGCTTTCCGGCACCACAGCTCTTCTGGCATCATGTAACCGGACCGCGAATAAAACAACCACGAACACCGCAATGAAAGACAGTATTACCTACGGCAAACTACCGCCCGACTCCGCATTTGAAAAAACCATCGATGGCAAACAAACTCACATATATACACTGAAGAACAAAGCTGGCATGACGATGACCATGACCAACTTCGGCGGTCGCGTGGTGAACCTACTTGTTCCTGACAGCGCAGGCAAAATGATCGATATATCCGTCGGTATGGCAAGCGTGGAGGATTATGTGAAGTCAACCGAGCCATATTACGGCGCTACGATCGGCAGATATGGCAACCGGATTGCAAAGGGACATTTTGCGTTGGACGGGAAACAATATAAGTTAGCTACAAATAATGCCCCGAATACATTGCATGGTGGTAAAAAAGGTTACCAGGACGTGGTTTGGGATGCTAAAAAATTGAATGACCAGACATTGGAGCTTACTTATCTTTCAAAGGATATGGAAGAAGGTTTTCCGGGCAACCTGCATATTAAAGTTACTTATACGGTTACTGATGATAATTCGCTGAAAATCGATTATAAGGCAACTACAGATAAAACCACGGTAGTTAATTTGACCAATCATACTTACTTTAACCTGAATGGCGAAGGCAGCGGAACGATCCTGAACCACGCAGTGCAATTCATGGCGGATAATTATACGCCTGTGGATTCGACTTTAATTCCAACGGGCAAGATCGAACCGGTGAAAGGCACTCCGTTTGACTTTACTAAACCAACCACAATCGGCGCGCGAATAAATGACGATAATCAGCAGCTGAAGAACGGCAAAGGTTACGACCATAATTTTGTGCTGAACAAACATGATATGAAGGTACCGGTAGCATTGGTGAGAGGCGACAAAACAGGGATTGTGATGGAAATTTACACCGAGGAGCCTGGCTTGCAATTTTACAGCGGCAATTTTATGCAGGCAAAAAACATTATGAAGTATGGCGAAAAAGACAACTACCGCACCGCCTTCGCCATGGAAACCCAGCATTTTCCCGATTCACCCAACCAGCCGCAGTTTCCGTCAACTGTATTAAAACCTGGTGAAACTTACAAGACTGAGACGATTTACACGTTCAAGACGAAATAAATTACTTTTCATTTCTAACGAACGACAAAGCGCCTGATGGGCATTTCGTCACCTGGTCGATTAACGCTTCAGTACTGGCGCCGTGAATATTGATCCATGGTTTTGCCTTCGGATCAAATACCTGCGGGAGTCCCCTTACACAATTACCCGAGTGCTGACACAAACCCTGTTTCCAGATGACAGTCACCTCGCCGTTGTCGTATTTCTTGGTAATGTCTTCCATATGCTCTAAATTACAGCATTAAAGCTAAAGCAGAAAGAATAAAGCCAAAAGCTTACCATCTGTCTGTAATAACTTATAACCGATATGCCTCATTTCATCGTTGATCAAAATATAGCCAAAGCTAAAACCCTGCATACTGATTTTTACACGAGCACCGAAGTATTTGAGCAATGCCGGGAAAAGATATTCGCATCGTCATGGCAGTTTATCGGAAACGTGGAATTAGTGAATGAACAGGGCGACGTCTACCCCTTCACCCTGTTGCCGGATTATCTCGACGAACCTTTGTTGCTGAGCAAAGATAAATCCGGCAGCTTGAATGTGCTTTCGAATGTCTGTACGCATCGCGGGAATATCGTTACCGAAAAAGCCTGCAAATTGAATAATCTGCGCTGCCGCTATCACGGGCGGTTATTTGGACTTGACGGCAAATTTGTCTCGATGCCTGAATTTAAGGAAGTTGAGAATTTCCCTTCAAAAGATGATAACCTGCCGGCTTTGGATGTATTCAAGTGGAGCAATTGGCTGTTTACGTCGGTCAATCCAATTTATAAGCCGGAACTTTTTTTCAGGGATATGATCGAACGAGTAAGCTGGATGCCGTTAGATAAATTCAAATTTAACCCTGAATTATCCCGGACCTTTGATGTTAAGGCCAATTGGGCGTTATATTGTGAAAATTACCTTGAAGGTTTCCATATTCCGTTCGTTCATGCAGGCCTCAATGCGGTGATCGATTTCGGCGAGTATGCAACGGAACTATATTTTCCTTATTCCAGCCTGCAGTTGGGCCTGGCTAAAAGTAATAATGATTGCTTTGATCTGCCCGAAACTTCGCCTGATTATGGTAAAAACGTCGCTGCCTATTACTTCTGGGTTTTCCCGAACATGATGTTCAATTTTTATCCCTGGGGATTGTCTGTCAATGTTGTTGAACCTGTTTCCGTTGGCGAATGCCGAGTGAGGTTTTTATCCTATGTATGGGATGAAAGCAAATTAGACAAAGGGGCGGGCTCGGGTCTTGATAAGGTGGAACAGGAGGACGAGGAAATTGTCGAGGCCGTACAGCGCGGTGTCAGGTCCAGGTTTTACCAGCAGGGCCGTTATTCTGTCACCCGCGAACAGGGTACACATCATTTTCATCGCATTTTAGCCGAATTCATCGGTTAACATCGTTTATTTTTGCATTATGAAAGTGAACGTTCTGGCTTTTGGCATCGCAAAGGATATTTTTGGCGGATCAACTCTGATAATTGATGTTCCGGGGAATAAAACCTCCGATCTAAAAGCCGGATTAGAACAGCAATTCCCGCGTTTGAAACAGCTGCGGTCCTACATGATCGCGGTGAACAATGAGTATGCAGAAAACAATCGTATCCTTACCGAAAAGGACGAAATAGCTATCATCCCTCCTGTCAGCGGCGGATAAAATGAACACGCAAATAAAAATATCGGATCAGCCGCTTAATATCCAATCTTGCATCGATTGGGTGATGATGCCGCAGTCAGGCGGTATCGACGTTTTTATCGGTACCGTGCGCGATTCTACCAAAGGCAAGAAAGTGATCAGGCTTGAATTTGAAGCGTACGAACCGATGGCTGTCAAAGAAATGGAAAAGATAGCCGCACAGGCATTTGACAAATGGCCCGTACAAAAACTGTTGATCCATCATCGAACCGGCATATTGGAGGTTGGCGAAGTCCCCGTGGTGATCGCTGTGTCCTGTGCCCACCGCGATGCTGCATTTCAGGCCTGCAGATTTGTAATAGATACCTTAAAGCAAACCGTTCCGATCTGGAAAAAAGAGATATTTGAAGATGGCGAGACCTGGGTTGCCGCTCATCCCTGAACCGCTGATTCGTTTGATTTATTTGATTAGGCTGATCATGATTGAAATGATTTACTAATTTCGTAAACCTATTTCAGGACAAGACAAACCTATTTCAGGAGAAGACAGATAACTATTCGTCCCAATTTTCTATACCACCCTCCAACGAATATACCTCCGTATCCGGATATTTCAATTTGATTAGCTTAGCAGCTTCCTGGCTTCGCCGGCCTGTGGCGCAGTAAAGCACCTTTGGCAAACCACTATTAAAATAACCCAGGTTTTCCCCGATTTCGTCGAGAGGGATATGTTTCCCGCCAATGTCAAAAAGATCGCGTTCCTGTAAAGTCCTTACATCGATCAACTCAAATTGACCTGTCTTCAATTCAGCAGCAGTGATCGTGGCAACTTCTGTGGTTTCCGTCAGCTTATCGATTTTTGTTTTAGTAGCCTCGCCTATTTTGATGATCCTGCTTTGCAGCGTTTGCGCATCGAAAACCAATACTTTGCCTTTTAGTAATTCGCCAGTCCTGGTAATATACTTAATCACTTCATTAGCCTGCACACAACCAATGATTCCGGCAAGGGTTGGTATTACACCGCCCTCTGCGCAATTTGGTATTTGCGATGCGTTAACTTCAGGAAACAGGTCGCGGTAATTGGACGTAAAGGTTCCGTCTTCATTTTCTATGTTCCAAACCGCAACCTGGCCCTCATATTGGTAAATAGCGCCGTAAACCAGCGGCTTGCCAAGCATTACTGTTGCGTCGTTGAGTAAGTAGCGCGTTTCGAAATTATCTGTACCGTCCAACACTATATCATATTCCTGAACAATTTCCAGTACATTATCCGATGTGACCCTTAACACGTGAGGTATGATCCTGACAGCCGGGTTTTGCTTTTGCAGGCGTTCGCAAGCGATTTCAGCCTTTTTCAAGCCGGCATCTGACGGGTTGTAAAGCACCTGTCGGTGCAGATTACTGATAGAAACTGCATCATAATCCGCGATGCCAATAGTTCCCACTCCTGCTGCTGCGAGATATTGCAGCGCCGGGCAACCCAAGCCACCTGCTCCAACTACCAGCACTTTGGCCTGTTGCAATAAACGTTGGGCCGCTTTGCCGAAACCGGGCAAAGCGATCTGGCAGCTGTACCGTGTCCAATCGGTATCCATTACACTCCCGCGATTTTTTGGTGGATCACCCTTTTGATTGTTTCCAGTTCTTCGGGTGTGTTGACGTTCGTGAGCGCCGCCGGATCCGGTGCCTGCAGCAGACGGACATCGCTGTTGATCAGCGCTTTACGTGGACAGGAATAACCCTGTGAAAGGAATGATAACAATACCGGGTAACTTTTAGGCTCCCAGACGGTGATCAAAGGCTCGGGGAATTCATCGTGCGGGCTATTGAAAGCGGTTGCTATTTTTGACACATCCCGTTGGCCGACTAAATAGCCTATAGTCACCGCATCCAGTAAAGGCAGGTCGCAGGCTATTACCAGCCATGCGCTGTCGGGCTGTTCTCTAAAGGCTGACAGGATGGCTCCGTATGGCCCCAAACCTGTAAATGTATCAGGCAGTACATTATAATCGCTATCGATATCACTTCTCTGGTCTTCACGGCATGAAATAAACACTTCCTGGCAAAAAGGTTCCAGGATGTCGGCCATAAAATAACGCTGTTCTTTGCCGAACCAATTGACGGATCCTTTATCGAATCCCATCCGCTGGCTTTTACCACCGGCCAGTACCAGGCCATTCAGCACCGGAACCGCCTCTTCTAATTTGGTTCGAAAAAAGGATATGATCTTTTCTGCTTCGTCTAACCGATAAAGCGGAATGTCCTGCCAGTTGAGAATCGATTCTTTAATGAAGTCGAAAACATCATCCGAAGTTTCTGCAAGCAGCATCAGCTGCACATTGGTTAGTTGATCTAACCGTTTCTGAAGCGACGATCTCTTGTTTTCATGGATGATCACCACCTGCGCCTTTGCCTGCTGATGATTGCCATTGACAAGCACCAGGTCTGCTTCAGAAAACTTTTCCCTCAACCCAAATGGCCCGGCAACAGACTTATAGTTAAACTGCTGATGATTATCCTGGTCAGTATATTCAAGCCATGCTCCGTTTGCCATTCGACCCGGCGGGGCGATCATCTCATCATGGTGCGAAGTATCAGCATAAGCACATTTATATTGAGGCGATAATGCTGCTATCACTTTATCCGCCAGACCCTTGATGTAAACACACGGCGCACCAACGATGGCCCATTCGTTCCTGCCGAAGTTTCCTAAAGCCGGTCTTTTCAGATCGGCATGCTTTTTATGCTCGCCTGAAGTCACGTTTACCCCCTGTCTTTTCCATCAGTTTCGTTTCCCTGATCACAATATCATGGCTCAGCGCTTTGCACATATCGTAAATGGTGAGCGCAGCGATTGAAGCGCCAACTAAGGCCTCCATTTCCACCCCGGTTTTGGCGGTAATGGTTGCGGTACAATCGACTACCACTTCCTGCTGTTCATTCAATTGAATATTGACCTGGCAATTATCCAGTCCCAACGGGTGGCAAAGCGGTATCAGTTCACCGGTTTTTTTGGCTGCCATGACGCCGGCGATGATCGCTGTTTGGAATACCGAGCCTTTTTTGGTCTGAATATCGCCATTGGACAATTGTTCCAGCACTTTAGCAGGCAGCGAAACAATACTGCGCGCGGTGGCCGTGCGCCGTGAAATCTGTTTTTCGCTCACATCCACCATCGTGGCTTTTCCGTTTTTGTCTAAATGGCTGAACATTGACTATACCTAATTAAAACATCCAAACTCTAAAGACCTCACTCTTTTTGAAATTAGACCTTTCCAACGGCAATTCCATAAAAGCGTCCATATCTGCTAAGTTAGCAAAATCGCCTGAACCATTGCCTTCAACGGGTTCGGCCAGTAGCTTCCCATCTTCACTAAAACGAAGCTTTATTTGTAAAAAATATTGCAGTTCTGGTTTAAAAGCAAAATCCCTATCTAAAACACCATAGACAGGTTTTTCTTCAAGCCCCAGGCGTGCATTCAGCCACGGCAGAAAATAACGGTGCAGACACATAAACGTGGCGACAGGGTTGCCCGGAAAAGCAAAAACAAGCGTTCCATTGTCATGTTTTCCAAACCAGAAAGGTTTGCCCGGCCGCTGGCTTACTTTGTGAAAAATGGTTTTCACGCCCAATTCATCCAGCGCTTTTGGTATATAGTCGAATTTGCCCATGCTGATACCGCCGGTCATCAATATGACATCGTATTTTTCCAGGCATTGGCCGATCTTATTGCGTGCCACAGCAGGATTGTCGGGAATATGCAGCAGGTCTGCTTTCAGTTTATGCTGATCCAATACCGCCTGGATGGTGTAACTATTTGATTTTCGTATCTGCGTTGGCGAAGGTTCATGATCAATGTCGACCAATTCATCACCGGAAGAAACGACCACGACTTTTGGGAGTTTTTTAACTATTAGCTCTGTCTTGCCTACTGAGGCTATTGTATTGATCAGCGAAGGGGTTATTAATCTTTTTGCCTGAATGATGACCTCGCCCTTTTTTTTATCAGCTCCCTTTACGTGCAGGTTTTGACCTTTTTTTATATCAATAATCAGGATTGTCGCTGTTCCGTCTTTGAGCTCAATTTGCTCATAGGGTACTACCGTATCTACCGATTCGGGTAAAGCCGCCCCCGTCATGATCTCGATACATTCATCCGCACCATCGATCTGGACCGGCTCATCGCCCGCAGCCTGGGTGGCCTTAATTTTGAAAGTGGAAATACCTGTTTCAATTGCCTGGTAACTGATAGCGATCCCATCCATAGTCACGCGGTTGAATGGCGGCAGATCCCTGTCGGCAGTAATATCTTCAGCCAAAACTCTTCCCAAAGCCTTTTCAAATGGAACTTTTTCAGCTCCAAAGTCTTTGACCTCAGCCTGGATCAGTTTTTCCGCTTGTTCGACCGTTGTCATTTTTTAACCGCCAATTGTCGCCATTGATTCATGGGCAGGGTCGTTCACATTGCGCTGTTGTTCGGCTTCCCGACCATCTTTAGGGCGATTACCAAAAGCATCAAGCAATTTGCTTTGGAGTTCGTCGTCCGAAGCGCCCGACCTCACAATATCCCGGATATTCATTACTCCATCGTCGTAAAGACAGGTTTTCAATACACCATCCGGTGTGATCCTGATGCGATTGCACGTCCCGCAAAAAGTCCTTGAATAAGCCGCTATCACACCAACATCGCCTTTATGACCGGGAATATGATAATTATAGGATGTGGACGCAAACTCGTCATCCAGTTTTTTGATACTTGGAAATTGTTGACTTATCTCATCCAATATCCGCAGGTAATCCCACTTCAAACCGCCGTACACGTGCCCTTCACCATTAAACGGCATCTCCTCAATAAAACGTACGCTTACCGGCAGATCTTTGGTAAGTTGAACCAACGGAATAATATCCTGCGTATTCTTACCGTCCATCACTACGGCATTGATCTTTACCTTGATATCATGCTTTAAAAGTTCGTGGAGCGTGTGCATCACCTGAGCAAACTCATCCCGATGGGTTATGCTGAAAAACCGGTTTGCATCCAAAGTATCCACGCTCAGGTTAACCGATCTGACACCCAGTTTCTTCAATTCAGTGACAAGCGGTGCTGTCAATACGCCATTGGTCGTAATCGTCAGCTCATGCAGGCCATCTATCTTTGATAGTGCTTCCAGGAAAAGCATCATGTCTTTGCGCACGAATGGTTCGCCACCCGTAATGCGTATTTTTTCGATACCCATTTTGACCAGCAGCCCACATATCCGCAGCATTTCCTCATAGGTCATCAATTCGCTGCGTGAAAGCCAGTTCAGGCCCTCTTCCGGCATGCAGTAAAAGCAGCGCAGGTTGCACCGGTCTGTCACCGCAAGGCGCAGGTAGCTGATCTTTCGTCCGTGATTATCTGTAAGCAACGTGTTCCTTTATGATATGTAAAGGTAAAGAATACTTCCGCGGGGAATGTTTCTGCAATGTCGTTTTTACTTCGTCAGGCTTGAATAGATGACGTCTTCAACCCGGGTAATAAAGTCGCCGTGACTATCGGGTGTTTGCTGCGTCATGATCAGGCAAACCAGGTGAGCTTTCGGATCGGCCCAGTAAACGGTGCCATAGTAACCGCCCCAATAGAATGAGCCTTCATTATAAACATTGTGCATAGCCGATTTGGCAGAGGTTAATCCAAACCCCAGGCCAAACCAATCGGCGCCATTGTACATAAAATCAAGCTGGCTGCTGGTCATTAATTCTATAGTTCGGGGCGATAAAATCCGGTGACCGTTATAAACACCGCCGTTGAGAAACATCTGCATAAAAATAGCATAGTCCATAGCGGTAGAACTTAAACCGGCGCCGCCCGAGAAATATGTTTTTTTAATTAACGGGTAGTCTGGATCAATATGCCTGAACGTATGGCTCCATTTGATCACGCGATGCAATGAATCTTCGGTGTAAACCGTCGCCAGGCGACCGGCCTTGGATTGCGGCAAGTTGAAATAAGTATCCTTCATGCCGAGCGGCTTAAAGATATTATCATGAAGAAAATCTTCAAGATTTTGCTTGCTTATCACTTCTATCAGGCAGCCGAGCAGATCGCAGCTCAGGCTATATTGCCATTTTGTGCCCGGCTGATACATCAGCGGAAGTTTAGCCAGCGCCTTCATTTTATCCAGCAGGCTGGCATGGAATTCACCCAATCCTGAAGGGATATGAGCCTTGGCATAAATAGCGTTGCCAGCAGCTGTGCCTATGTCCGCATAATCAAGGCCGCCGCTGTGCGTTAATAGGTCGCGGAATGTGATTCCTCTTTTCGCCGGAACGGTGGTATAACTAGTATCGGCTGCGTTGTACTTATCCAATACCTGCTGATTTTTAAATTCAGGGATGAAATCGGAGATCTGCTCATCCAGGTATATCTTGCCCTGTTCATACAATATCATGATGCCCGTGCTTGTAACCGCTTTCGTTTGGCTCATGATGCGGAATATAGCATCCTTTGGCATGGGCTTCTTACTGTCCTTATCCAAGTAGCCGTAACCTTTCCATTGCACCAGTTGATTGTCCTTAATGACTAACGTTACCACCCCGTTGACCTGATCCTTATTGATACAATCGTTGATGACGCTGTCGACGCGGCCCAAACGGCTGTAATCTACGCTGGCAATAGGTTTCATACTAGTATTGATCACCTGTGCATGCAAGGAAAACGAAATGCACAGCAATGCTGACGAACAAAAGAGAGAAAGAATCTTCATGGGTATAATCTTAGGTTTGCTAAGATATTGTTATTTACTCAAATGACGTTCAATAAAAAGCCCCGTGTTTCCATGAGGCCGGGTATAGAGTTGATTGACTGGTAAAGATTTGACAACTTTTAAAAGTTGCCAAATCTAATCTTTGCGGACTTCCGGACTTATTCATCGTCATACCCTCTCCTGTTCGCGCGCTTTTTCATCTCGCTGACAGGGAACGTTATCATCCGTCCAACGGGTTTGCCGTCTTTATAGGTTATCACTCTTAACTGGAACGCATCTTTCGGAACCAGCAGCGGTGCGGTGTATTTTGGATAGAAATTATCGGGGAAGGAGTTATCGAAGCTGTAATAAATGTCCAGTCCCTGAACTTCGGTTTGCATTTCCACCTCCATTACGCTGTCGGGGCGCATTTTTATGCTGAAGCCCGGATCATAAACGCTCGGGGCATATTTGATCTGCGCTATATCGAATCTTTCAAAGTGCTTTTCAACGCGGCCAAAAAAGTCGTTCCAGTTCTTTTTCGCATTCGGCGTCCATGCGTTTTCTGACACGGCGAAAGCGCGCGGCCAGGTCATGTATTCCATGTGCCGGGTATTATAAACCTGTTCGGTCCATAAATTGGCCTGTGTTCCGATAATTAGCTTGGAATCTACACTGTCCGGGACAGGGTTATATGAATATACTTTGCTCAGGCGCAACTGCGAGTATACGCGCGGCTCGATGATCGGGTCGCCGTTCATATAATCCAGGTAGGCAAAAGTTGTCGGGCTCATCACCACTTCATGCCCCATCTTGGCAGCCTGTATGCCGCCTTTCACGCCGCGCCAGCTCATTACGATGGCGTCAGGCGCTAAACCACCTTCCAGTATTTCATCCCAGCCCAAAAACTTTTTGCCATGAGATTCAACGATCTTCTCGACCCGTTTTTCAAAATAAGCCTGCACTTCTTCCTGGGTTTTCAGGTTCTCCCGTTGCATTAAAGCTTTAACAGAGTCGCTTTGCTCCCAGAAATTTTTCGCGCATTCGTCGCCGCCCATATGGATGTAACCGAATGGAAACATTTTAGCAACCTCAGTTACTACCTTGTCCACGAATTCATATACTTTAGGATTGGCCGGGCAAAGCGTATTGTCGATCTGGGCTTTGATACCTCCTTTGGAAAAATTCATAAAGTGCTCTCCCGAGCGTACCTGGTATTTATCGGCGCCGGGCGTGCATGACAGTTCAGGATAAGCGACAACGGCAGCAAGGCTATGGCCCGGCATATCAAGTTCAGGCAGGATGTTCATGAACCTGTCTTTGGCATACTGCACGATCTCTTTAATATCCTGCTGGGTATAAAAGCCTCCGTAATCGCGCGGTTCATCAGGTCCCGGAGGAGAGAAGCTACCGAAATACCCTACTTTCTTTACGTTATACGCGCCTATCGTTGTCAGCCGCGGTAAGCTTTTGATCTCTACCCGCCACCCTTCATCATCAGTCAGGTGCATGTGCAGGATATTGAATTTATACTTCGACATGTTGTCGATGTATTGTTCCACTTCCTGTTTGGTAAAGAAATGGCGCGCCACATCCAGCATCAGCCCGCGCCATTTGAAACGGGGATAGTCGGTAATATCTACGTAAGGAGCAGCCCATTTTACGCCCTCAACGCATTTTGAGCTTACAATTTCCTTGGGAAATAGCTGAACCAATGTTTGCACGCCATAATAAAGACCAGCTGGCTCATTGGCGCGTATCACAATTCCCTTTTTCTCGACCGACAAATAATACCCCTCCTTGCCTATCGTGGTATCGGCTGTTTTATTCAATATAAGCTTGATCGCCGGGCTGGCAGCGCCCGCAAGAACAGTGACATGCGCGCCTGTCGGCACAGAAAAACGTTCACGGAGCGTGGCGATCACCTCTTTCATCTCGGGATTGTGCGGGGCCGAGATCACGATGTTTTTTGGAAGCAGGTATTCGCCCTCGTGTTGAGCAATACTTACCGGCTCAGGAATAATGGCGATTTGCTCCCTGGTGCTTTGACCGAACGACTGCAGCGCCAGCACGCAACAGCCTATCAGGCCTAAAAATCTCTTTAGGTTGTGGTTCATTTTTGAATAGGATTTATAATTCGGATATAGAACGCAAATTATAATTTACGAAGCAGAAATGAAAAGAAGTTACTGTAACTTTTTAAAAATATTTAAAATCTTCATTTCTGCTTCCCCATCGCATACTTGATCCCGCCAAGAATGTGTTTTAAATACAGCGGATCGGAGTATGATTCATCCGTGTGCCCCAGCGCGGTGTAAAAAGCCCGGCCGCCATCGTAGCTGTGGTACCAGCTCATGGGGTGGTAGTCGCCGTCATTGCCGCCCTCGTAGGTTTTTTCGTCGATAGTGATCAGCACGTGAACGTCTTTATCACTCGGCACAACGCGGAAGTTGTACCATTCATCAAGCCTTTTCCATTCGATCGGTAAGCCTTTGGTTGCAATAAAATTGGGGTCAGTAATATGCAAGGTAGCCACCTGTTGCTTACTCGGATGATTTTTGAAATAGGCGCCTACCAGTTTACCATACCAGGGCCAGTCGTATTCAGTATCAGTAGCGGAATGTATACCGACAAAGCCCCCGCCCGACTCGATATATTTCGTAAAGGCTGCGCGCTCGGCATCATTGAAAACTGTGCCGGTCGTGCTTAAAAAGATGACAGCAGCGTATTGCTTCAGGTTTTCTGTGGTGAATTTCGAGGCATCAGTTGTGGTATCCACATCGAAATTATTTTCCTGTCCAAGTTTGATAATTGCAGGTATCCCAACTGCGATAGATGCGTGATGAAAACCGGCCGTCTTGCTGAAAACCAGCACTTTTGGTTTAGCTAAAACGCTGAACGAAACCGTCACCAGCAATAACAGGATGATGGTTGTTTTGAAATACGTGTAAATCTTCATGGCAATCAATTATTAAATCCAAAATCGAAAATCCGACATCCGAAATTAAATATTTCCCTTCTTCAATTCCTCCACCGCAAAATTAGCCGCCCGCGCCGTCATCGCCATATAAGTTAATGATGGGTTCTGACAGGCCGACGATACCATCATCGCGCCATCGGTGCAAAATACATTCTTCGCGTCCCAAACCTGGTTATGCTCATTCAGTACCGATGTTTTCGGGTCGCGACCCATGCGTGCGCTGCCCATTTCGTGGATGCCGTCGCCTACGTTATGGCCACGGTCCCAGGTGCGAACATTTTTGACACCTGCGCTTTCCAGCATAGCTTTGGCTTCTGCAACGATATCCAGGCGCATCTTCCTCTCGTTATCCTTGATTTCGGCATCCATAGCCAATACGGGCAGGCCCCATTTGTCCTTGCGATTATGGTCGAGCGTGATTTTGTTTTCATGGTACGGTAACAATTCGCCGAATCCGCCAATACCCATACTCCATTGCCCCGGCTCGCTGATCTCGTCCTTGTATTTACCGCCAATGCTCAATTCAGCCACATTCCGACTCCAGCCATCCCGACCGGCGCCGCCCTGGTAGCCGAAACCGCGCAGGTAGTTACGCTTATCACCGAACAAATTAGCAAACCGCACTACATAAACCCCGTTTGGCCTTCTGCCGAAATAGTACTGATCATCGTAACCCTCCATCGTTCCCGAAGCGCCGAGGTTATAATGGTGGTCCATGATATTATGCCCCAATTCACCGCTGCTGCTGCCCAAACCGCCCGGCCATACGTCAGTTGCCGAATTCATCAATACCCAGGCGCTGTTCAAAGCTGAGGCATTAACAAATACGATTTTGGAATGAAATTCGTACGTTTTATTCGTTTCGGCGTCCAGAACCTCTACTCCTGTGGCCTTCTGCGTATTCTTATCGTAAAGAATTTTGGTGACGATAGAATAAGGCCTAACCGTCAGATTTCCGGTTTTCAGAGCGGCAGGCAACGTTGAGGATTGCGTACTGAAATACGCACCAAACGGGCAGCCCTCCCAGCACCGGTTGCGGAACTGGCAATTAGTACGGCCACTGATCGGCGCTGTAAGGTTCGCCGAACGGCCGATGATCATGTGCCGGGTGCCATTGAAGTTCTTTTTGATACGATCGGAAACATCCTTCTCAACGCAGTTCATTTGCATCGCGGGCAAAAACTGGCCGTCGGGTAATTGCTCCAAACCTTCGTGCGAGCCATTTACGCCAATAAATTTCTCCACGTGATCATACCATGGCGCAATATCTTTGTAACGGATCGGCCAGTCGATGGCCCAGCCGTCCTTCAGATTGGCTTCAAAATCATGGTCGCTCCAGCGGTAACTTTGACGCCCCCAGAGAATGGATCGTCCGCCCAATTGATAGGCCCTCCACCAGTTGAAGGGTTTGATCTCGGTATAAGGGGCATCCTTATCATTGGCCCAATAATCGATTATCGGTTCATACGCGCCCCAGCCTCTTGCTATTATATAATGTTCCTTTCGCTGCTCCTGGGTGATATTGCCCCGGTGTTCAAAATCCCACGGGTTTTTGTTGGCCGATTTGTAATCTTTTAAATGTTCGAAATTTCGCCCGCGTTCAAGCATTAAGGTCTTCAGTCCGTTCTCGGTGAGCTCCTTAGCCGCCCATCCGCCGCTAATACCGGAGCCGATCACAATAGCGTCATAGGTATTCTGGGCCTTTGCCTTGTTATTTACGTTAACAGTATCAATTGCCATGATCAAGAAAGATTTATAATTGGTTAAATGTTATGCTGACAATATACTTAAATGTAATTGAAAAATAAATCAGGCCTGGTTATCAGTTCCAGCCCATTTTACAGCCAAAAATATACCTATAAAAACGCCAATGGATCCGCTGAGCAATATGAGCCCGCCCATATCTAATTGCCTGTGATAAACTGAAATTGCAAATAGCCGGCTTAGCCCTGCAAACAAAAAAATGACTCCGGCAAAATCAAATGCAACCAAAGGTTTTTGGTTAAGATATAGATTCCTGGTAGGAACTGGAATATCATTCCACGAAGGCCATTCAATTTGAATGTCGTAAAAGATGGTTCCAAGTTTCAACCCGACAGGGATAATTATGCAGCATGCTATAAATATCGCCGGAATAGCCCATTTTATACTTTCATCACTATTTGTACCAAAGGATTCCGTTGATGTGCCAATAAATGTTGCTATAGCGCCAGCTAAAACCAAAGCCCATTTTATCCAGCCGACCCGGTTAAGATTTCTGAAATATTGACTGAAATGTCCGTTCATTTCTTAGTTTCGGCATGCAATGGCCTGATCTTTATACTTCTGAAATTCACTTCAAAACCATGATCCTGCAACAAAATATGCCCTTGTTTAGCCTCGCCGAAGTTTTTCCATATCACATATTTGCTAATGGCCACCAGGTTCTTAAATTCTTTCGAGCCGCGCTCATATTCTAGAACTTTGACGCCATTCAGGTAATGTTCAACATGGTTATTCGGGTAGACGATGATCCTGCCAGTGTTCCACGCCCCTATCGGCCTGATAAAACGCTCGGGCTTGTTAGCCGGGATCAGGTCGTAGAGAGATGCTAAAGTGCGGTCGCCATTTCTGCCCAATTTGGCGTCCGGGTGCACCTTGTCATCCAGTATCTGGTATTCCAATCCTATGGCCGATTGACCATGTGTATCTTCCTGCAGCGTTACAAAATATTTCACGCCGCTATTCGCGCCGGTGCTCATTCTAAACTCAAACGATAGATCGAATGCGCTATACTGGTCCCGCGTAACAATATCACCGACATTTGCTGCCTCACCGCCTTTAGCGCCCAGTATCGTCATCGTGCCATCGCGAACCACCCAGCCACCCGGTTTGGTTGGGAATTCATTGCTGTTAGCTCCCTTCCAGCCGGTATTGGTTTTCCCGTCAAAAAGCAGCTTCCAGCCGCTCGCTTTTTCATAAGCAGTGAGATTATTCGAGACATAATTCACCACATAGATTCCCGGCTGGAAAGGCGTGGGAACCAGGTTGGTGGTTTTGATGCGGATGTTTTTGAAGTAGATCTTCTTCCCTGCTTCGGATTGATTATTGCCGATGCTATGAACCTGTAAACCGATAAAACCCGTTTTATCAATTGTATCAACCATATAAGCCATAGGTATACCATTGATCCAGGTTTTGATAGAATTGCCGATGCACTCTATTTTATAATGGTTCCATTGACCTACTTTATAAGCTGTTTTTGATTTAGCATGCAATTCCATAGGGTACAGCCAATCGCGGCGGCCTTCGTCATAAATACCACCTGACCAGCGGCGATGCGAAGGATCGATCTCCACTTGCCTGCCATAAACCTTGCCGGCGCCGTTGTTTGCGGACGCATCCAAATGACTGCGGGTTTGCACGCCCGAATTACTCGTAGTGTCATCAACCTTATTGTCCAGTTCCAGCACAAAATCGCCGTATTCCTTTTGTGTAACCAGGAAGGAATTGGGCGAATTGACAACCGTCGTGCCGACGATCATGCCATTTTCAATAGTATACCCTGCTGTGCCGGCAGCCTGTTTCCATCCATCCAGGTTTTTGCCGTTGAAAAGACTTATCCATTGGGATGTGGTGGTTTTAGCTTTTTTAGTTTGGGCATGAGTGGTCAATGCACCGGTGACCACAAACACTAATAATAAGATATAATATTTTTTCATGATTATTTATTTATCCTATAAAAACGATGTCATTTCGAACGAGGAACGAGAGAGAAACCTTGAACGACTTTTAGCGCCGTCATGCATTCCAGCCCAGCTCTTTCGAAAATGACATTTAATTAAACCAATTTTGGTTCCCAACCCGGCTGATAGGTCCTTTGCCACAGTTTCATCGCTTCAGCGCTATTGGTAATATGACCATTCTTCGGATCACAATGCAATTCGATCCCGGTACGCTGGGCAATATTCGCCAAATGACACAACAGCACACTCTTTGAAGCCTCGTCAACCGGCGATGTCAATTGAGCTTCGCCCCTAACCGTTGCAACGAAATTCTTGAAATGATAGAAATCAAGATTACCGTTGGCGCTTTGCGTATTGTTCGGATCGGGCGCTACTTCTGATTTTACTTCTTTTACCACCTTATTCTTCGCGTCCAATATTTTATAGTCGCCGCCGCCAAGGTTCACCAGGCTGCCATTCTTACCATAAATAATAAAACCGCGGCTGCTGCCCTCAACCGGGAAGTTATTGCAGCTACGCCCTTCCCAGGTAATGGTACCTTTATTGCCAAACTCAAATGAAGCCACCTGGGTATCCGGTGTTTGCCAGTCGTCATGGAAGGCATATCTTCCGCCTGATGAGGTTACTTTTGTCGGATAATCCGTCCCCAAAAACCAGCGGCAGCAATCGATCTCGTGGGTTCCGTTATTGCAGGCCTCGCCCGTACCCCAATGCCAGAACCAGTGCCAATTATAATGCACCAGGTTGTCCTGGTATTCCTTTCGCGGCGCCGGGCCCTGCCATAATTCAAAATCCAAAGTCGATGGCACAGGTATATGTTTGCCTACGCCAATAGATTTTCTTTCATTTGTGTACCAGGCCTTTGCAAAATAAACATCGCCAATAGCTCCGTTTCGTACTTCTTTCACAGCCTCGATCAACGATGGCATCGACCGTCTCTGGTTACCCATCTGGATATGTTTGCCGTATTTGTGCAGCGCCTGGGCTATCAGTTCGCCTTCATGCGGATTTTGCCCACAGGGTTTTTCTACATAGACGTGCTTACCGTGCGAAGCTCCCAAAATGGCTGCCGGGGTGTGCCAGTGGTCGGGCGCCGCGACTATCAAAGCATCATAGTCCTTTATTTCGACCAGCTTACGTATATCATGAACCAGCGTAGGCTTTTTCGGCGCATCCTTTAGCGCTTCAAACCCTTTCTTAATAGCGCCTTCCTCCACGTCGCATATATAAGCGATCTCGACATTCGGTAATTGCGAGTAGCAATTAGCCAGGTAGCTCCCGCGACCGTTAAGCCCCATTACAGCCAGAACGACTTTATTACTGGGTGCATTTTTACCAAAAACCGGGAAATTGAGAATAGTAAGCCCTGCTGTAGCCAGCGAGGCATCCCTGATGAATTTTCTGCGATGCATAATAGATGTTTAAGAATTGGTTGCTAAATGTAGAGATAAAAGTGTTAAACTGACAGGAACGTTTGAAAAATGTAATAAAGTTGTTATTAACTTGAACCTCAAATCCACGTACCGCCACAATATTTGAAGACTTGTATGGACCTCATCGAAAAAAAGTAATTTTTTTTCGCTTCTTTAACTACAGCTTTATAACTGCCTAATTACTAACAATATTTAGTTATCCAGATAAAGTGGGTTTTGAGTCAAAAACCCCCTTAGATAAGGTATAAACGCCGTTTTTAGTAAACTTTTGGTGTTTCAAAGTCGTAATAAGTGGGCAAAACAAAATACTGAACATGAAATTTATTGAAATTTTACTTACCCCAATCCTTAAGGCAGTGCCAGCACTGGCAAATAATGACGGAATTTTTAAGAAAAGGAAAAAGGCAGGTCCTTTCAATCCTAAGATCAGCTTAGGCTTCAATTTCTAAACGCTTACATTACCAGTTTTTCTAATACAATACTACCCCGACATCACCATGCTATGCATAGGTGATGTTTTCGTTTAATAACGGCTTGCGTAAATTAGCGGCATGAAACCCACCATCACCATCGAATATTGCCCCAAATGCGGCTGGCTGTTGCGGGCTGCCTACATGGCGCAGGAATTCCTGACCACTTTCGAGGATGAATTATATGGCGTTACTCTTCATCCCAGCGAAATTGGCGGACACTATAGTATAAGTGTAAATAGCGAAACGATATTCGACAGGAAAACTCATGGCAGCTTTCCCGAAATAAAAGAGCTGAAGCAAATTGTGCGCGACAAAATAAGTCCCGGAAAAAGCTTGGGACATTCAGATAAGAAATAAAATAGTATATTTACGTATAGTAACCATTGTAGACCAATTATACCGACTTAATATAATTCCTTATCTTTGTAAGTTTTTAATTTTCTCAATGCTATCGAAAAAGACGAAGTACGCCATTAAAGCCCTGGTAATCCTCGGCAAAAATGCCGATAAACCACCTATGCAGATCTCCAGGATCGCTGAAGAAGAGCGCATCCCCAAAAAGTTTTTGGAACAGATATTACTTGACCTGCGCAATGCGGGCTTTCTTTACAGCAAAAAAGGAGCCGGCGGCGGTTATAGCTTAAATAAAGATCCTAAGGATATATACCTGGTAAGCATCATGCGTATCACCGATGGCCCTATTGCCATGGTGCCCTGCGCCAGTCTCAATTTTTACCATAAGTGTGACGAATGTAAGGCTGAGACGACTTGCGGTATCCGGGATGTATTTGTACAGGTGCGCGATGCAACACTGAAGATACTTTCCGAAACCAGTATAGCCGACGTTATAGAGCGGGAACACCTGCTGATCAATGTTTGACAGGCTTTATTGTTGAACTTATTATCGTTTAAGAGAGTGTAAATTATTCCACAATTACACTCTTTTTTCATTTAAATGTTACATAGCTTGTAAAGTCTTTCGAAGAAAATTTTGAAGCTTTGTACCTGTAAAAACTGAATGCTGTATAAAACCAAGGCTTTATGTTTTTTGGCCCGGATTTAGCATTAGCTAAACAAAAAGACATTGTAATGTAACTGTAAAAGTAATAAAAATTAGTTAAAACTCTACAAGTTCGCTATACTATACATATATTTGGGAAATAATTGTAAAACCAGCCGTCGTCGGCAGATTCTAACTTGAAAAAGCTATGCAAAGTTTCCGCACTGAACTGGAAAATCCTGTAGTCGAGAATGATATCATCGATCTCGAGAAAAAGATCAGGGCTTTTCGCGAAGGCAAAATACACGACGAGAAATTCAGGAGCCTGCGCCTGGCGCGCGGCGTTTATGGTCAGCGCCAGCCTGGTGTGCAGATGGTGCGCATCAAGCTGCCCTTTGGTAAGGTGACTTTCCAGCAGTTGCTGCGCATTGCTGATGTTTCCGACGAATATGCAAGCCATAACCTGCATTTGACCACCCGCCAGGATATCCAGATACATTATGTAAGCCTTGACCGTACCCCGCAATTGTGGGCCGAGCTGGAGCGTGATGATATTACCTTACGTGAGGCCTGTGGTAATACCGTCCGTAACGTGACCGCCTCCCCTGCTGCGGGTATCGACCCGAAGGAACCTTTTGACGTATCGCCTTATGCTGATGCTACTTTCCGGTTTTTTCTGCGCAACCCCATCTGCCAGGAAATGGGCCGTAAATTCAAGATTGCTTTTTCATCGAGCGACGAAGATACGGCATATTCTTATGCGCATGATGTCGGTCTGATACCGAAACTAAGGGAAAATGGCGAACGTGGTTTTAAAGTGATGATAGGTGGCGGTCTTGGCGCGCAGCCCATTCTGGCAAGTGTCGTCGAAGATTTTTTGCCTGAAGACCAACTGATACCTTATATAGAGTCTGTTATCCGCGTGTTCGACCGTCATGGCGAAAGAAATAACCGCAATAAGGCACGTTTGAAATATTTGATCCAGAAGATCGGTCTTGAAGAAGTATTGCGTTTGACCAAAGAAGAAAGAATAGCTAATAAAGTGAAGATCTACCCTATCAACCGCGATGCGGTGGATGTGCCCGTTCTTCCGGCTGAAATTACAATTCTTGAAGTAAAAATTGATAACCCGCTTCGTTACGAAATGTGGCTTGCCACAAATGTTTTCGAACAAAAGCAAAAAGGCTATTACGGTGTATATATTAAGGTGACCAAGGGCGATATTCCTTCGGATATGGCCCGCAAACTGGTTGATACCATAAAACTTTATGTAGCCGATGAACTACGGATCACCCAAAACCAGGGTCTGCTTTTAAAATATGTAAAGAAAGAGGCGTTGCCGGCTTTGTATGCAGGACTGACGGAATTGGACATGTCGGCCCCGGGGTTTGACAGCGTGGCTGACGTGACTACCTGTCCGGGTACCGATACCTGTAATCTGGGTATATCCAATAGCATGACGATGGCTGCCGTGCTGGAGGACGTGATCTATAAAGAGTATGAAGACCTGGTTTACAACCGTGACATTAAGATCAAAATTAGCGGTTGTATGAATTCCTGCGGTCAGCATGGCCTTGCGCATATCGGTTTGCATGGCAGTTCATTAAAAGCAGGCTTGAAAGTATTGCCTTCAGTACAAGTGATGCTGGGCGGCGGTACTGTAGGTGACGGCATTGGGCGCGCTGCTGACAGGGTGATCAAGGTTCCCGCAAAAAGAGCGGTTGCTGTTTTGAAGATGCTTTTGGATGATTATAATGTCAACTCGATAGAGGATGAGCTTTTCAACAATTATTACGATAGAGTCGGCAAGGATTACTTTTATCAATTGCTGAAGCCGCTGGCTGACCTGACTAACCTGACTGACGATGAGTTTGTGGATTGGGGTCACGAAGAAACTTATGTTACCGCAATCGGCGTTGGTGAATGCGCCGGCGTTGTGATCGACCTGGTAGCCACCCTGCTGTATGAAGCTGATGAAAAGAAAGGCTGGGGCGAAGAGGCTTTTGCCAACGGCGCCTGGGCTGATGCCATCTATCATGCTTATAACACTTATATCAGCGCAGCCAAAGCATTATTGCTGGATAAAAACATCAACAGCAGCACGCAAACGGGAATAATCAAAGAATTTGATAATAACTATGTCGCTACAGGCGAATTTCCGTTTGATGGCACTTTCAGCGACGCTGTGCTCGAGATCAATAAACATGAACCTTCGGAAGAGTTTGCCCGCACGTATTTAGCGTCGGCAATAGAATTTTTGAACGCTGTTAAAGTAAAAAGAGAGGCATTGGTACAATCATGATCAATATAAAAACGAATAAAGGAATTAAAGAACCGCGCATTACGCTTGTTGGCGCAGGCCCGGGCGATGCGGAATTGATCACCATCAAAGGTATAAAGGCTTTAAAAACCGCCGATGTAGTACTATACGATGCGTTGGTGAATGAAGAGTTGCTGGATTTTGCGCCGGAAAGTGCTGTTAAGGTGTATGTAGGGAAACGTTCAGGCGATCACTCCCATTCGCAGGAATCGATCAATAAGCTAATGGTTGATTATGCCCTGAACTATAGCCACGTGGTTCGCTTAAAGGGTGGCGATCCGTTCGTTTTCGGCCGCGGTTATGAAGAATTGGATCATGCTGCTTCCTACAGCATTCCCGCTGAAGTGATACCCGGCATTTCGAGCTCCATTGGCGTACCCGGCTTGCAGCAAATACCAGTCACCCACCGAGGTTTAAGTGAAAGCTTTTGGGTGGTTACCGGTACTACGATGGACGGCCAGGTATCATCCGACTTATACGATGCCGCTAAAACCAAAGCGACCGTTGTGGTGTTGATGGGTTTGCATAAACTGGCCGACATCGTGAAGATATACCAGGCTGAGGGCAAGAACCGTATGCCCATAGCCGTTATACAAAGCGGTTCCACCGAAAATGAAAAAGTTGCCATTGGTATCATAGATACTATAGTTGAAATTGTGCAGGAAAAGAAAATTGCATCACCGGCGCTGATCGTTATTGGCGAAGTGGTTTCGCTGCACCCAATGTTCCGGCCTATCAGAGAATTTTATGACATCATCGCCCAGGAATAATGGAGTAACCACCATCCGGTTAGAGAAAACCGAGGGCAATCAATTGTTCCCGGTTTTTTTGAAGCTGAACGATCTGCATACAGTGCTGGTAGGCGGCGGCAATGTTGGTTTGGAAAAACTAACGGCTATCGTTACCAACAGCCCGCAGGCAAAGGTTACTGTTATTGCCAAGGAATTTGTACCCGGGGTGCATACTTTAGTCACCGCAAACAAGGGTATTACCGTAGTACAAAAAGCGTTCGTCGATACCGATCTGGATAAGGCAGACCTTGTAGTTGCTGCAACAAATGATAATGAACTGAATACCTATATCAGGGAATCGGCGCATGAACGCAAACTCCTGGTGAACGTTGCCGATAAACCCGATCTGTGCGATTTTTATTTAGGATCGATCGTGCAAAAGGGTGATCTGAAACTTGCTATATCAACTAACGGAAAATCGCCGACCGTGGCAAAAAGGCTGAAGGAAGTACTGAATGAGAGCCTGCCGGGGGAACTGGATATAACGCTGCAGCAAATGAATCAGCTAAGAAATTCCCTTTCGGGTGATTTCGCCTACAAAGTGCGCCGGTTGAATGAGGTTACCTCGGTTTTGGTTGATAAGAAACCGGTTGGCAATAAGAATTTGATCTGGCTGATCTGGGGTACTATCGTTTTGGCTATAGCCATCACCACTTACGCGCTGTGGATCAAAAATCCCGATTTCAGGACTTATATACAGGACATCAACCCGTATTTTTATTATTTCCTTGGGGCAGGTTTTGTTTTCGCTATGATCGATGGCGCTATCGGCATGTCGTACGGCGTTACTACAACTACCTTCTCGCTCTCTATGGGCATCTCGCCTGCGGTAGCGAGCATGGGCGTCCACCTTTCGGAAGTGATGAGCAACGGTATTGCCGGCTGGATGCATTACCGCATGGGCAATATCAACTGGAAACTGTTCAAAATGCTGGTGGTGGCGGGAATTGTGGGCGCGGTATTAGGCGCTTTTATCCTCTCATCACTCGAACATTACAGCAAATATACCAAGCCATTTATATCAGTTTACACGCTGATCCTTGGTATTGTTATCTTGAGAAAAGCGCTTCAGGTTGGACGCAAGCGCACTACAGCAAAGATCAAAAGGATCGGTTTGCTTGGCTTTGGTGGCGGCTTTATCGATGCCGTTGGCGGTGGTGGCTGGGGTTCTATCGTGCTGTCAACGCTTATAGCCGGCGGACGTCACCCTCTTTTCTCGCTGGGCACAGTAAAGCTTTCGAGATTTTTTGTCGCACTGATGAGTTCCATTACTTTTATCACGATGTTGGGTGGCGCTCCCTGGGAACCGGTCGCCGGCCTGGTTATTGGCAGCGCGCTTGCATCACCGATCGCGGCTAAAATATCTAACAGGCTGTCGGCGAAAACGCTGATGGTCTCAGTGGCCATAATTGTTATTATCGTGAGCATCAACAGCATTGTTAAATTTTTGATCAAGGCATTCTGATGACCGCATTGGAAAATATCAAACAGGAAATAAACGGGCTTCAGCCGGTTGAAGCATTGGCTTTATTGGCCAATAAGTTTCCCGGCGAGATCGTTTTTTCTACCAGTTTTGGCTGGGAAGACCAGGTGATCACACATATGATCTTCACCAACAACCTGCCCATCAAGACATTTACGCTGGAAACCGGTCGGCTTTTCCCTGAAACTTATTATGTGTGGAACAGGACCATGGAAATGTATGAAAAGCCGATCCATGCCTATTATCCAAATAATGAGCTGCTGGAAAAGATGGTGAATGCCAAGGGGCCGAACAGCTTTTACGAATCGGTTGAGAACCGCAAGGAATGCTGTGGTATCCGCAAGGTTGAACCGCTAAACCGGGCTTTAGCCGGCAATAAATGCTGGGTAACAGGTATTCGTGCTGAGCAATCGGCTAACCGCCAGTTTATGGAAAACCTGGAATGGGATGAAGAACATAATTTGATTAAATTTCACCCGATTTTCGACTGGACTTTAGACCATGTAAAAGAATATATAAGAATACACAATGTGCCTTATAATACGCTGCATGACAGGGGTTTCCCAAGCATAGGCTGCCAGCCCTGCACGCGGGCCGTTCAGCCGGGCGAAGATTTCCGCGCCGGCCGCTGGTGGTGGGAAGATCAATCAAAAAAGGAATGCGGGTTGCATGAAGTAAATAATAATGAACGAGTTAGTGATTAAATAGAACATTCACTAACTCACTCATTCGCTAACTAAAAATATGAATAAAGGAGCTTTGGATTATTTAGATGAGCTGGAGGCGGAAGCCATTTATATCCTGCGCGAGGTTGCCGGGCAATTTGAAAAGCCCGCCCTGCTGTTTTCGGGCGGGAAGGATTCAATTACATTGGCTTACCTGTCACTGAAAGCATTTCGCCCGGGTAAATTCCCTTTTCCGTTGGTACATATCGATACCGGCCACAATTTTGACGAGGCCATTATCTACCGTGACCAGCTGATAGAGCGCATCGGTGAAAAGCTGATTGTTGGTTATGTGCAGGATGATATCGATGCAGGTCGCGTGGTCGAGCAAAAGGGTAAGAACGCAAGTCGTAACCAATTGCAAACCGTTACCCTGCTGAATACTATCGCCAAACACCAGTTTGATGCGTGTATCGGTGGGGCTCGCCGCGACGAAGAAAAGGCGCGCGCAAAAGAACGCATATTCTCCGTTCGTGATGAGTTTGGCCAGTGGGACCCAAAACGTCAGCGCCCTGAGTTGTGGAACCAGTACAACGGTAAGATACACAAAGGCGAAAATGTGCGGGTGTTCCCTATCAGCAACTGGACCGAACTGGACGTTTGGAATTATATTCGCCGGGAAAATATCCCGTTGCCATCACTTTATTTCGCGCATGAGCGCGATGTGATTACCCGCAACGGTGTGTATATGGCAGCCTCGCCTTTCCTGAATATGGATGAAGAGGATGTGGTGGAGCGTAAGAATGTGCGTTTCCGTACCGTGGGAGATATGAGCTGTACGGCCGCGGTCGAATCCTACGCATACCAAATCGACGATATTATTGACGAAATAAGCGCCTCCCGCATCAGTGAGCGCGGCGCCCGCATGGACGATAAAGTGAGCGAAGCCGCAATGGAAGACCGCAAGAAAGGGGGATATTTCTGATGTCGGAATTTAGATTTGCGATTTCGGATTTAGAAGGGCTATTCTTTTAAAAATGAAATCACAAATCCACAAATCCACAAATAACAAATCCGAATTCGAACATCCGAAATCCGAAATAAATAGATATGAATATTCTAAAATTTTTAACAGCAGGTAGTGTTGACGACGGCAAAAGTACCCTGATAGGTCGTTTATTATACGATAGCGAAGCCATCCTGCAAGATCAACTGGAAGCGTTGCAACGCGCAAATCGCAAGAACGATGATGGTACCATTGACCTGGCTATCCTGACGGACGGCCTGAAAGCTGAACGCGAGCAGGGCATCACTATCGATGTTGCCTACAAATATTTCCAGACCGAAAAACGCAAATTCATCATTGCCGATACGCCCGGGCATATTCAATACACACGCAACATGGTTACCGGCGCATCAAATTCAGACCTTGCCATTATCCTGATCGATGCGCGCAAAGGCGTGATCGAACAAACTATACGCCACTCCTTCCTGGTTTCGTTATTGGGCCTGCCGCGAGTTCTGGTGGCGGTGAATAAGATGGATATGGTTGACTTCAGCCAGGAGGTATTTGAAAATATCGTTGAAGACTATAAAAAGCTCGTTGAAAAGGTTGGTCTGAAAGACGTGGCTTATATTCCGGTAAGCGCGTTGAAGGGCGATAATATCGTTTACAGATCTGTACATATGCCGTGGTATTTAGGTGAAAGCCTTCTTCCCTACCTCGAATCTGTTGAGATACCTGTTGATACCCAAAGCGACCATGGCCGTTTCCCGGTACAGTGGGTTGTTCGCCCGCAAACAGATGAGCTGCACGATTACAGGGGATACGCAGGACGCGTAGCAAGCGGCTCTTTTCGTGTCAACGATAAAGTAACCGTCCTGCCATCGGGATTTCATTCCACCATCAGTAAAATAGAATTAGCAGAACAGGAGCCGGACGCAGCCATTGCGGGTATGTCGGTTACAGTTCATCTGAAGGACGAGATCGACATTAGCCGCGGAGATATGCTCGTAAGCGCGCAAAATCAGCCTTTGGTTTCTCAGCAAATTGAGGCTGACCTGTGCTGGATGGATACAAAACCCCTGGATACCACCCATACCTATTTCCTGCAGCACAACAGCAAACTGACTCGCTGCCGCGTGCAGGAAATATTGCACAAAGTGAATATCAATACACTGGAAAAGGAATTTGATGAAGATTTCAGGCTGAATGACATCGGCCGTATCATCATCAAAACCGCCGAACCTATAGTATTCGACCTGTTCCAGAATAATAAAGCCAACGGAGGCGCTGTACTGATCGACGGCCGTACCAATGTTACCGTTGGCGCGCTGATGTTCAGGGCTAATGCTGACTAAAATTTGCAACATCTTCGTTACATTACATTGAGTAAACATTTTAGCATCACTTTTGCAGCTCAGAGGTCGTTAATACAACAATGCCCCAAAAAATAACACTCAATATTGTATTTGCATTTGCAGCCTTGCTGTTTATTGCAAAGCCGTTTTTGGGCTTCACTGCATTTAACAAACAAACCAAACCACGTATTTCGCATAGTATATTGGTGAAGAGCTTTACCAAGCGTAAGCCTGAAGATTTGCGTGATGGTCACGCCAAAGCGCAAGCCTTACACCAAATGATAGCTGACCCGCCATTGAAATTGGCTTCATCCATTTTGCTTTTGATGGCAGTGTTATTGCCATTTACCATTGAAAATATCACCAAACTTACCCAAAGGGTAATTGCTGCTATCGGGGATTTTTTAACAGAATCCGCCCCTGCCTGGCTGCTTACCGGCAAACTTTCTATCTGATAATTTGATCGTTCTTAGCCATCTCGTAGTGGCTAAACTTATTATGCGGGTTACATCTGCATAATTTTCATTTGTTCCTTTTGAAATCAAATTATCTGATAATGTTCAAAATAAATAAAACGCTGATATTTATCGTGTTATGCTGGTTGCCGGCATTAACGCTTAAAGCACAGCAAACGACATCCCCGGTCACCTTAAAACAATTATTGACCAGGGTTGATAAGAATGCGCCCGCGCTGATCACCGATTCTTCGGCGATCCGTATAAGACAGGCTCAGGCTGTTGAGGTGCGCAACAACTGGCTGCCTAATTTAAAGCTGAATTACCAGGCCGATATTGGTACCAGCAATAATGTTACCGGGCCGTATTTTGGTTACGGGATCATTCCATCCAGTTCAGGAGGTATCCATCCTAACAATGTAACAACAGCCCTGTCCACAAATTTGGGGATAGCCTCCTTCGATTGGGAAGTTTACAATTTCGGTTATTATGGAGCGCAGAATCGTGTAGCGCAATCTGACATCAAGGTTGAGCAAAATAACTTCGCCCAGTCAAAGTATACGCTTGAGGCCTTTACCATCAACAATTACCTGTTGCTGATGAGCCTGCAGGACTACCTGAACATCCAGGCTCGCAATATTCAGCGCACGCAGGATATTCTGCGTTCTGTAACCTCATTAACCAAAAGCGGTGTTCGCCCCGGCGTTGATACGAGTATCGCGAATGCAGAATTATCGAAAGCCAGATTAAATTATATCGAGCTGCACAATCAACTGCAGCAGGTACAACTGCAACTTGCCGAGGTTAGCGGCCTCCCTTATCAGTCTATTGTTGCCGATACTTTGGTTGCCGAACAACTGATCCATTCGCCGTATACCCCCTTCAATATGGATACAGCCGGGCACCCGCTCATCAATTACTATCAGTCGCTTTATCAAAACAGCAAGGAACAGGAAGGTGTGGTTAAGAACCAATACAACCCAAAGATATTTATTCAAGGCGCTGCCTGGGGGCGCGGTTCCAGCGTGGACCCGGAAGGCAATTACAACAGCCTTTCTACCGGCTGGGGTTTTCAGCGGGATAATTACCTGGTCGGCGTTGGCGTATCCTACAACCTGTTCGACCTGCGCCGGCAGCATCTGAAACTGAACACCCAACGCGCCGAAAGCGATTACTACCGCAACAAATTGGAGGAGCAAAAGCAACTGCTGGCATCGGGCGCAAACCAGGCAAACGCACTGATGCAGACGGCGCTCCAGCGATTGCAGGAAATCCCGAATCAATTGCGGGCGGCGAACGCCGGTTACCGGCAGAAGTTGTCGCTCTATAAAAACGGACTGACGGATATTGTCGACCTCGATGCAGCGCTGAGCATCCTGTACCGTGCTGAAACCGATTATGTACAGGCAAGGTATGATTATACTACGGCCCTGTTCAACCAGGCCATAACCGATAACCAGGTAAACACAATTTTGAACACCTTAAAATAAGCAACATGTCAATGGTCACATCAGCACTTAAAAGGCCCATTACCGCCATCGTTATCACGGCGAGCCTTTTGATATTTGCAGTGCTAAGTGCTATCAATATACCGATAGATATTTTTCCCAAGCTAAACCTGCCGACGATCTATGTGATTGAATCCTACGGCGGTATGTCGGCCCAGCAGATGGAAGGCTTTTTTGCCACCCGCATGGCTGATCAATTTTTGTACGTAAACGGCGTACAGAGTATTTCAACCAAAAACATCCAGGGACTCTGCCTTTTAAAGATCACCTTCTATGAAAGCACCAACATGGCCGAAGCTTCGGCGCAGGTGGCTCTGCAGGTGAACCGGGTGATGAGCTTCTTTCCGCCCGGTGCATTACCTCCGCAGGTAATACGTTTCGACGCATCATCGCTGCCTGTCGGTCAGCTGGTTTTTGCCAGTCCTACGCGGCCTTTGAAGGATGTGTATGACCTTGCGGCAACGCGCATCAGGCCGATGTTTGCCACTATACCGGGGCTTTCGGCACCGCCGCCTTTTGGTTCTAATGCCAGGTCGATCACCATCAGCGTCGACCCGGATAAGCTGCGCAGCTATGATCTGACACCCGATGAAGTGGTCGGAGCATTATCCAAATTCAATGTGATGTCGCCTTCAGGCAATATCCGCATCGACGATCATATGCTTGTTACCAGTATGAATTCGCTTATTCGCAATTCGGATAACTTCAATACGATCCCTATCAAAACGGTTAATGGTGTGCCCATTTTTGTCAAGGACGTGGCTAGGGTAGCCGATGCAACTGACGTCACGGTGGATTATGCGCTGATCAATGGCAAGCGCTCGGTTTATATGCCGGTGGTCAAAACGGCGGACGCATCAACCTGGTCAGTCGTTCAGCAATTGAAGGCTAAGCTGCCCGAGATGCAGAGCCTCCTCCCGGACGACGTGCATATATCTTACGAGTTCGATCAATCTGTATTCGTTATCAACGCGGTAAAAAGCTTGCTAACCGAGGGCGGGCTTGGTGCTTTGCTGACAGGCTTGATGGTACTGCTTTTCCTGCGTGACTTGCGCAGCAGTTTAGTGGTAGTGATCACTATACCGGTATCCATCATGATCGGGGTGCTACTGCTTAGTCTTTGCGGACAGACCATCAACATCATGACGCTGAGCGGCCTGGCATTGGCTATTGGTATTTTGGTCGACCAGGCGACGGTGACCATAGAAAATATACACCAGCACCTGGAAATGGGCAAATCCAAACGGCTGGCTATTTATGACGCCTGCGAGGAAATAGCTTTCCCTTTGCTGCTCATTTTGCTTTGTATTCTTGCCGTGTTTGCGCCATCGTTCATGATGAAGGGCGTACCTAAAGCGATGTTCCTGCCATTGTCATTGTCTATCGGTTTAACCATGATCGTGTCCTATATATTGGCGCAAACCGTCGTTCCAATATTGAGCAACTGGATGCTCAAAGCCGAGAAATACCAGCATTACCACCATGGACAGATACATGCCCACGCGGGTGAAGCCTTGAACGCCGATGAACAACGCCAGGTTAATAAACACCTGAAGGCCGAAGCGAAGCATCCCGAAAAAAATGATCTTTTCGAGCGGGTCAAATTGTGGTTTATCAAAGTACTTACCCGCTGGACGCCGCGCAAAAAGATCATCGTGCCGGTATATCTTGTCGGAGTGATCGTTCTCGCAGGAGTGTGCTTTATGGTGATCGGCAAGGATATGATGCCAAAGCTGAATAACGGGCAATTCCAGATACGCATTAAAGAACCCGACGGTACACGCCTGGAACGGACGGAAGATAAGTTCAAACAGGTGTTGCAGATCATTAACCAAACTGTTGACAACCACGTGGCTATTACATCCGGCTATGTAGGTATTGTACCGAGTAGTTTTGGTTCGAGCAACCTGTATATTTTCAATACCGGTACGCAGGAAGCGGTGATACAAGTTGAGCTCGATCCGGATTATAAGATGAACATGGATGAATTGAAGGATGCGCTGAGGCACAATATAACCAAAGAGGATCCCGAAATGCGCATCACGTTCGAACCGATCGACATGACCGAAAAGATCATGAGCCAGGGCGCCTCGACACCTATTGAGGTACAGGTTGCAGGTAAGGATATGCAGCAGATAGAGGGCTTTGCCGTGAAAGTGGTTGACAAACTGAGACAGATACCTTACCTGCGTGATGTTCAGATAGCCCAGCCGTTGAATTTTCCTACCATAGAGATCACACTGGACAGGCTGAAAATTGCCCAGCTGGGTCTGAATATTAAGGATATATCGAACTCGGTCACCGCAAGTACTTCTTCCAGCCGTTTTGTTGAGAAGAACCTTTGGCTCGATTCCAAAAACCAGTATACCTACCAGGTGCAGGTCCAGATACCCGAATATGTAATGAATTCGATGGATCAGCTGAAGGAAATACCGCTGATACAGGGCAAAAGCAGTCCTGTTTTAGGTGATGTGGCCGACTTCAAAACCATTTACTCACCGGGCGAATACGATCGTGCGGGCCCTCGAAGGTATTTGTCAGTAAGCGCCAATATTTATAAGATGGACCTTGGGAAAGCGACGACAGATGTGCAGAACGCCGTAAACTCCATTGGTAAGCCGCCAAAAGGATTGGTCGCAACTTTGGGCGGAATGTCGGGCTTGCTGACCGAAACCCTTGGCAGTCTGCAGAATGGATTGATGTTCGCGATCTTAGTGATCTACCTGCTTCTGGCCGCCAATTACCAGTCGTTCAAAGTGGCGCTGGTGGTGTTGTCAACCATTCCTGCCGTTATCCTGGGCTCTCTTCTTGCTTTGCTATGCACCGGGGCGACGCTGAATCTGCAATCCTACATGGGTATGATCATGTCCACGGGTGTTTCCGTGGCCAACGCGATCCTGATCGTCACCAATGCCGAAAAATTAAGATTGGAATACCGTGATGCCAACAAGGGGGCGATAACCAGCGCATCCATCCGGCTAAGGCCTATTTTGATGACCAGTATGGCCATGATCGCAGGCATGATCCCGATGGCGTCGGGCCTGGGTGAGGCCGGCGAGCAAAGCGCCCCCCTTGGCAGAGCGGTAATCGGTGGATTATTCGCCTCCACCTTTGCCGTATTATTTATCCTGCCAATGGTGTTTGCCTGGGTACAGGAAAAAACCAATTATGAATCACCGGCGCTGATGCCCGAAACTGAAATTGTTCCTTCAAATGCATATAACTGAAATGAAATATAGAATTATCATACTGGCAGCTTTCGCTTGTTCGCTCGCTGCCTGCTCGGGTACCCATAAACCCGTCGATCTGTCCGATCCTAAAAAACCAGACCCGGCCCCCTATCAAACCGGGGTTGTAACCGAAAAGGCGCTTTCCGGTGCTGCGAGGCTGCCGGGGCAATTGCAGGCTTTCTACGAGGTAAACATCTTCCCCAAAGTGAACGGTTTTGTGAAGAACCTGTATGTCGATCGCGGTTCTGTGGTAAAAAAGGGTGAGCTGCTTGCAGTATTGGAAGCGCCCGAAATGGAAGCGCAATTCCAGGCGGCAAATTCACGCTATTTGCAGGCGCAGGAAAACGCCGTGGCCAGTAAGGAAAAATACGAACGCCTGAACGAAGCGGCAAAAGAACCCGGTTCGGTATCGCAATTAGACCTGGACGATGCCATGTCGCATATGAAGGCCGACCAGGCCATGGTGAATTCGGAGCGTTCCAATGTAGAATCGGTTCGGACCATGGAAGGATATTTAAAGATATATGCCCCATTCGACGGCATGATCACACAACGCAACATTTCGCCCGGTACGCTGGTTTCGCCTGGTAAAACATCCGATCAGCCGATGCTGGTATTGCAGGATATCAGTAAACTGCGCCTGACGGTTTACATTCCCGAGGACTACGTGGACAAGGTTGACCTGGCTCAACCGGCAACTTACACCCTGAACGCGATGCCGGGGCAGAAACATACCGCTAAAATAAGCCGTTCTGCGAATGCTTTAAGCACAATGCACCAGGAAGCCATTGAGATCGACATAACCAACAAGCAAAATATGCTAAAGCCCGGTATGTATGCCGAAGTCCAGATACCGATGTTATCTGGCGCGAAATCATTACTAGTGCCAAACGCTGCCATTGTCCGTTCTACAGAGCGCGAGTATGTTATTGCCGTTAACGGCGGGAAAACGAATTATATAGATGTGAAGGAAGGCCTCGCAAGTCATGATTCCACCGAAGTTTTTGGCAACTTGAAGCCCGGAAACAGGATCATTACCAATGCTAACGATGAAATAAAAGAAAATATCTCTGTAAAATAGCTCACCATTTTACCCATCGGCAAACCGTTATTCTCATGATTTGCTGATGGGTAATTTTTTTATCGAAAATATTTTATGTTTAATTAATAACCGTAATTAACTGGTATTGAATTAAATATAAATCACAAAGTCATTCTCTGAAAATCTTTTTTCAAAAACAAATTTGGCGCTTTGAAGTTCAGTTATATATTTGCACTACTAAATCAGTAGACTATATAGATTTAATAGTACTTAATCAAAATCAACACAACAATAATGAAAACTTTCTACACCAAAACATTTCTGCTCCTCTCCTTCTTCAGCTTTACGGCGATCGCATCAAAAGCTCAGCAGAATGACGACCTGATCAATGTGCTTCTAAGAAAGAACCTGATCACGCAACAGGAAGCCGACTCTATCCGTTCCGAACAGGCTGTAAAAGAACAAAAGCGCTTAGATAAGGAGCGCGAAAATCAGCACAACATTACCATAGGCAGCCGCGCGCTGCAGATCAGCGGCCTGGTCCAGGGCCGTTACCAGGATTTCCAGCAAGCTGGGGTTAACAATGCTTTCGACCTGCACCGCGCCCGCCTGGACGCAAAGGGCAACATTACCGATAGCTGGAGTTATGAGGTTTATACCGAATTTGCCGCCTCAACCAAATTGCTTGATGCATACACGGCCTATAAATTCGGTGACTTTCTGAAGATCAGCGCCGGCCAGTTTAAAGTGCCGTTGTCTTATGAAAGTTTGATAGGGGATTCTCAACTCGATTTCATAGACCGCTCGCAAACAGTCGAAGCGTTAGCAGGTCGTTCAAAGGATGTAATTGGCAATCAAAACGGACGGGATCTTGGCCTTCAGATCAATGGTAGTTTGGCAAAATTAGATGATCATTCCCTGTTTGACTATACAATTGGTGTGTTTAATGGCGCCGGATATGACGTAACAACGGACAACAACAACGACAAAGATTTTGCCGCCAGGCTGGCTATCCATCCCATAAAGGCGTTGAGCCTTGGAGGCAGCTTGTATGAAGGGGAGGATGTACCAGCGGGCAGTACCAAATCACAGGTGCGTAACCGTTATGGTTTTGACGGCCAGTTTGTTTCCGGACCATTTTCCGTCGCCGCGGAATACCTGCACGGCACCGATGGGGCGATCAACAGGGATGGCTGGTATGCACAGGCAGGTTACTATGTGATCCCGAAATTTTTACAACTGCTCGGCAAATATGACACCTACGATCCCAACAAGGTGAACCCAATAGACCGTACTTATATCTATACTGCCGGGCTAAACTTTGTGTTCAACCAATGGACCAAGCTTTCCGTCGATTACCTTTTCAGGCATGAAGAAGCAGCCGTACAGATCAAAAACAACATCCTTGAAGCCCAATTACAGATCGCATTCTAACAATCAGCAATTATGAAAAACATATTCTTTCGCCGTCAGACGATACTTTCCGTCATAGCAACTATTATACTGGCCACACTTTTGTCTTCATTCAGAAAAAACGGGCCAAAACCATTTGCCGATGACCTGAAAGGCGCCATCAATATATCCGGAGCATTTGCCCTCTACCCTATTACCGTAAAATGGGCGCAGGAATTCAAAAAACTGCATCCAAATGTTGTTTTCAATATATCAGCGGGCGGTGCAGGCAAGGGAATCACAGATGCATTGTCGGGCCTGGTTGAGATAGGCCTGGCATCGCGCGACATTAGTCCGGAAGAAGTTAAAAAAGGTGCTTACACTATCTATGTAACCAAAGACGCGGTTGTTCCAACATTCAACACAGCGAACCCCAACGCGGCGGCGTTGCTGGCCAAAGGCGTTAAACGCAACCAGTTTGCAGATGTATTTGTAACAGGCAAAATTAAAAATTGGAATCTCCTGGGAGGCAAAACATCGATCCCTATTCATGTTTACACCCGTTCTGATGCTGCCGGAGCGGCCGAAACCTGGGCCAAATATTTTAACAGGAAACAGGAAGACCTGCTGGGTGTCGGTGTGTATGGCGATCCGGGTCTAGCTCAAGCCGTAAAAAAAGATGTGACCGCGATCGGTTATAACAACCTGGCTTACTTGTATGACCTGAAAACCCGCAGACAGGTAGAGGGCGTACATGCGCTGCCGATCGACATCAATGGCAATGGTAAAATAGATGCCGACGAGAATTTCTATGATACCATCGACCACCTGACCGGCGCTATAGCCGACGGCAAATACCCTTCGCCGCCTGCACGCAACTTGGGCTTCCTGTTCAAAGGCAAACCCAATAAGCCCGAGCTGGTGGCATTTGTAAAGTATGTACTGACTGACGGCCAAAAATTTGTCGATGAGAACGGCTATATCCAATTGTCGAAGCAAAAGATAGCGGAGGAATTGAAGAAAGTGAATTGATAGGAAGTCTGGAAGTCCGCGTAAGTCCGAAAGACAATCTTGCCGACTTTCGGACTAAAAGACAACAACCAAAACCAAGTGCAACTCCGCCTCATAAAAGATAAAGTCTACTCCAAACTGATGCTGCTGTTCACGCTGGCATCGGTGTCGGTCGCGGTATTTATCGGCATCGTATTATATTGTAAATCGCTGCCGGTATTGCGCCGGTCGTCGTGGGGGGCGCTTTTAACCTCAAGCCAATGGAAACCACTCAAGGGATTGTTTGGTTTCTTCCCGTTTATAATGGGTACGCTCTGGGTTACGGCCATCGCCATCATTATCGCGCTGCCGCTTTGCCTGCTCACCTCGTTCTATATCACCGAATACGCGCCGACTCGCATCAGGAAAATACTGCTTCCCTTTGTCAACCTGTTATCGGGCATACCGCCGGTGATCTTCGGCGTATGGGGCGTGCTTTTCATCATCCCGCTGATACAAAACCATATCGCCCCGCATTTTGTCGAATTTTCAACCGGCTACAGCGTGCTGGCGGGCGGTATCGTGCTGGCCGTAATGATATTTCCCCTAATCGTCAGCATCGTTTGCGAAGTGCTGAACACCATTCCGCGGGAATTAAAGGACGCTTCGCTGGCTTTGGGCGCCACCAAATGGGAAACCATTCGCAAGGTATCTGTCCGTAAAGCCTCGCCGGGCATCATCGCTGCTGTCGTGCTGGCCATTTCCCGCGCATTCGGCGAGACGATAGCCGTTCTGATGGTCTGCGGTAATAACGCCGATGCACCGCATTCGGTATTCGATCCGGGTTATCCCTTGCCCGCTTTGATCGCCAATAATTTCGGCGAAATGATGTCCATCCCAATGTATGATTCGGCGCTGATGTTTGCGGCTTTGCTGCTGTTTATCATCATTTTCCTCTTCAATATCATATCCCGTATTATACTCTCGCGCGTAGAAAGGAGACTGGCGGTATGACCAGGCGTAAACTGGAAGAGAACTTCTTTCGCATATTGATGGTTTTAGCCACAATTATTGTTTCCGGCAGCTTTTTCCTCATCGTGGGAACGATATTTTATAAGGGCGTTCCCTTTATGAATTGGGACATGGTCACCAAAACTCCCGGCGGTGGTTTTTATATCGGCAAAGAGGGCGGCGTGCTGAACGCCATCATCGGCTCGCTGTACGTTGCCGGCGGGGCCACCGTCCTGGGGCTTTTTATCAGCATCCCCGTAGCCATCTACATCAATATGTACCTGTCCGGGCGCAGTTTCATTGTCAATTCGCTGCGCATCGTTTTCGATGTACTTTTTGGCATACCGTCCATCGTTTACGGCGCGTTCGGATTTCTCATCATGGTATATTTCGGTATCCGGGCTTCATTGCTGGGTGGTATACTGGCGGTTACATTATTGATCATTCCCATCCTGGTAAGGACGCTGGACGAGGTGCTCCTCGCCGTCCCCAAAGAACTGCGGGATGCTTCTTTATCGCTTGGCGCCACGCGCTGGGAAATGTCGAAGGTGATCCTGAGGCAGATAAGGCCGGGCATATTTACCGCCATCCTGCTATCGTTCGGGCGGGGCATAGGCGATGTAGCCTCGGTACTATTCACCGCGGGGTTCAGCGATAATATACCCACTTCGCTGCATCAGCCGGCAGCCACGCTGCCGCTGGCTATCTTTTTCCAGCTCAGCAGCCCGGTGGAAGAAGTGCAGGGCCGCGCTTATGCCTCGGCGCTCATACTAACCATCGTGGTACTCGTCATCACCGTTTTGTCATCTGTTTTGTCAAAACGGTTCTCAAAACATATCAAATGACCAATAATCCACATATCAGCATACAGCACCTGAACGTCGATATCGGCGACAATCAAATATTGAAGGATATTACCATCAACATCCCCAATAAAAAGGTGATATCCATTATCGGCCCTTCCGGCTGCGGCAAAACCACGCTGTTAAAATCGTTCAACCGCCTGCTTGACGACACGCCCGATATCAGGGTGACCGGAAAGGTATTGGTTGACGGCGAAGATATTTACGACCCGAAAGCCGAGGTGACGCACATTCGCAAAAAGATGGGCCTGCTTTCGCAGCGGCCCTATCCCCTGCCTATGTCTATTTATGATAATGTGGCCTACGGTCCGCGTATACATGGAACCCGCAAAAAGGCCGACCTGGACGAGATCGTGGAAACGCAATTGAAGGCTACCGGCCTATGGAACGAGGTAAAGGACCGCCTGAATGCCCCGGCGACGCGCCTCTCCATCGGTCAGCAGCAACGCCTGTGCCTGGCGCGCGGACTGGCCGTAGAACCCGAGATCATCCTCGGCGACGAGTCCACCTCCGCGCTCGACCCGGTATCCACCAGCATCATCGAGGACCTGTTCATCAGGCTCAAGGAGAAATATACTATCGTGCTGGTAACACACATTCTGCGCCAGGCGCGTCGTGTGTCGGATTATATCATCTTCGTTTACATGGGCAGGATCATCGAGTTCGGCCCTACCGAGGAGCTTTTGCTGAACCCTAAGGAAGAACTGACGAAGGAGTATGTTAAAGGCTATATAAGTTGATTACACCGATTGGGTCGTGATTCCAAAGATTCAAAACGGCGACCCTAAAAAACTATGTCATTGCGAGGAGCCGAACGGCCGGCGCATCGGGGCGACGTGGCAAACTCGTCGCGTGTAGAATGCAGATTATCATTTTAACCGCCCAGGCTTCAAAAAATGTAGCCATTACTTCTGGGAAGTATCGGCATCGCCGGCAATTACAAAATCGGATGGGCAAGAATAAATGGCTACAGTGACAAGGTAGCGTTTATTATTTAACAATAAGGCGTGGTTGCCGATATTTATTTTCGGATAAATAAAATGTTTTAACTTTTGCGATGAGAAGGCGATAGTCCATAGTCCATGGACGATGGTGCATAGTCTTTGCAGGGGTGTCTATTAACTATTCACTATTAACTATTGACTATCATCATTCCTCAACCCTGAAAGCCGGATTATGCGCTATCTCCCAAAGATGTCCGTCGATGTCCTTGAAATAGCCGCCGTAGCCGCCCCAAAAGGTGTTGTGCGCCGGTTTGATGATGGTTGCGCCCGCTTTTTGGGCCTGTTCCATGATCAGGTCGACTTCTTGATCAGTGTTCACCAGGTGACCGACGGAAAATTCGGTCGCGCTGTCGGGAGTTTGTTCCAGGCCACTGTCCCAGGCCAGGTTTTTTCTTTCATAAAGTAAGAGCATCAGTCCGCTGCGAAGTTCAAAAGACACTATGGCGCCGTTCTCATATTCAGCGCCCATAATACCCTTGGTCTTCCAGTCAAACGCCTCGCGGAAAAACTGCATTGATCTTTCCAGGTCATTCACGCCGAGCGTTAAATAATGAACTTGCTGTTTCATTATTTTTGTTTTAGTGTTAAGTAGCCCAACAAAAAAGATACGAAACTATTCTTTAGACAAGAGCACAGAAATCTTATTGATCAAGAATACACATTCATTATAAAACTTCGGGCAACAGCATGTCATTTTCAGGCCGCCGTCATTATCCTTTATAATTTCGGGCTTTTGATGGTGTATAGGACATTCGATGGATTCCAATAGTTCCATCAGGACAGATAAGGGCTTCATTCGCAATATGCTTAGTTAGTTAGGGGCAACGTCTTCGGCGTTTAACGAAAGGAATTGCTTATATATGAATTTCAATCAAATATAAATAAATTTTACTTCTAATTAAATTTATTTCCTATTTTTATGACCGCTAAAATTTAGGTTATAAGACCCCGATGTGCTATGCAAAGGGGTTTTATTTTTTTTATATTGATTATGCCAGATAAGAAAGGTCCTTAGCTATCCATCGACTTTAAACATAAGACCTCTGAATTCAGACTTACGACCTCTGATCTCCGCCTTCCGACTTCTTCTTAAAATGCGCCCGCGCCTGTTTCAAACCGGTGGCAATGGCCTCGCCTTCGTTGCCGGTAGTTTTCAGTACCTCGTTGGCGATCTCCGTCGCCTTGTCGCGTATCTTTTTGGGTTGATTTTTATAGGATGGCGGATAGTCGCCGTTTAGCCAGGGCATGGGTCCTCCTTTTCTTCCGGAACAAGTAAATATCCAAAATGTTCAATGGCGCCTGTGCGGTCGTTGCCAGCGAATCGGGCCGCATTGCTCCTCGATTTTTAATCAGTTTTTGCTCCGATTTGCTTTCAAATTTCCGGTACCTTAGTTCTTACACTACTAACCCACAACACTTATGGAAAACGTACAAATCGACCAAAAAAGTTATGAGATGCCCCCTCGGGAAGGCATCAGCATCGCACATTTTCTCACCGTCGCCGACATCGGCCGGTCGGCCCGCTATTATGAAAAGGTCTTTGATGGCCGCATCCTGAGCACGGGCGACAGCGATGGCGCGCCTGCCTACATCCGGATCGCCAATACCTGGCTCTTAGTTAATGTCGGCGGCGGACCCACACCCGACAAGCCCACGGTGACCCTCAGTACCCCCGACCCGAACCATATTAACAGCTTTATGAATATCCGTGTCGCGGATATCCGGGCATGCTATGAGCTTTGGAAAAGCCGCGGAGCGGAGTTCATTACAGAACCAATCCCCAAGTACGGCGAGATACGCTGCTACATCCGCGATCCGGATGGTTATATTATCGAGGTTGGGCAGAGCACGGATCTTGTATATGGTTAACACCTGGCGGATGGAATGCCGCCCAATCAATTAAACGATTGCCGGTATTCCAGCGGTGACAGTTTGGTTTTGTTCTTAAAGAGCTTACTGAAGGAGTTGGCATGTTCAAAACCCAGCCGGTAAGCGATCTCGCTTACGGAAAGTGCAGTTGTACTGATCAATTCTTTTGCCTTGTCAATTAACTTACTATGGATATGCTGCTGTGCGCTTTGGCCGGTGAGGGTTCTTAGCATGTCGCTTAAATATCCCGGGGAAAGGTTGAGTATAGATGCCAAATACTGAACTGTAGGCAACCCCGTCTTATTTACTTTATCTCCGTTGAAATAGTCTGAAAGGATCATTTCAAGCTGCGTAAGCAGGTCATGATTAATACTCTTGCGGGTAAGGAATTGCCGGTGGTAAAACCGGTCGCAATAATGAAGCATGAGTTCAATCTGGGCAACGATAACATCCTGGCTAAAATCATCTATCCTGGATTGATACTCATTGGTTATGTTTTCAAGAATTCCATTCAATATTTTTTCTTCGCTTTCGGACAGGTGCAGGGCTTCGTTGATGGCATAGGAGAAAAACCCATATCCCTTGATCGTTTTTGCTAATTGATAGGTACGGATAAAATCCGGGTGAAAAACCAGGCCCCAGCCGTATTCCGTTTGCTTATGGTTTCCCGACGAAACCACCTGGCCGGGAGACAGGAAGATCATAGACCCTTCGTCAAAATCGAAATAATTCTGCCCGTATCTTAATTTACTTTCAACGTTCTTTTCCTGCCAGATCGAGTAAAAATTAAACACAATGCTTTCCTTGCCCGATGGCGTAATATCCTTTAAGTTGATCACGCTGATCAGGGGGTGTACTGGTTTTGGCAACGACAGCAATTGGTGCAATTGTGAGACTGAATTAACCATATACGGTTGATGTGCAGGCTTTCCCATTTGCGAATTTCTAAATCATCGTAAAGCTACATATTTGCAGCTTTACGATGATAGAAACAAGAATTTTGGGCTCTGCGGATGATTTACGCGGTAATGATCTTGCCATCCCATGCTCCGCCAGCAGGAAACGAAGCATGTTCGTGAATTAATTGCCATTCATCGTTTCGTCTTTCAAAGCAATCGGTCTGGCGGACCAGTGAACTTTTTTTGTCGCCGTTTTTAAGTTCGATGTTTACGCTTTGGATAGTGCAAACAATGCCCATATCACCGTTTACGGTAATTTCTTTTTCGAGAATGTCAACTTTGCACGATTGGAAACTGCCGAATACTTTGTCGAACATTTCCCTTGCCGGTTTGATACCTTTGGAGGCAAAAGCCGGGATATCAAACCAAAGCGCATCCTTGGCCCAATGCCGTGTGCTTTGTTCGCCTGTCATTGAATCTGCCATTTCTTCAACTATCGAGAAAAGAACTTCCTCATCCTTTTCTACGCTTACTTCTGATGTGTTTTTCATTTTTTTAATTTTTATAGGTTAACTGATGAATAAAATTTTCTCATTATAAAGATTGTATGATTCTTACCCGGTCATTCATTGCCCGCCGGGTTAGTTTTGATCCGGGCGCTATACGGTCATACCCGTGGGGAGCCCCGGAATGTACGTGTAACTCAACCGGTACCCCGGCTTTTAGCAAGTGCTGGGCGTATGCAATATCCTCGTCACGAAAAATGTCCAATTCTCCTGTTTCAATGTAAGCCGGCGGAAGCCCGGCAAAGTCTGTAAGCCGTGCAGGAGCGACAATGGAGGATACTGTTTCCTTTCCGAATTCATTGCCGAGTACTGCATTCCAGGCTGTATAATTATTATCATACGTCCAGGTAGAGAAGGGCTTAATAAAAGGGTCGGGTTCGATGTTCCTGTCATCGAGCATGGGATAGATCAGCACCTGGTATGCCAGCAGAACTTTTCGCTCGCGAGCAAGGATTGTCGCGCCTGCAGCCGGGGCGCCGCCGCCGCTATCACCCATAACAGCTATGCGCGTGGTATCAATATCAAGTTCTAATGCGTGGTCAACGAGCCAGGTAATACCAGAAAACACGTCCTCTGCAAGCATTGTTCCTTTTGATTCGGGCGCCAGCCTGTAATCAACAGCAAGGAATGGCACCCCTGTTTTTGAAACGTATTCAGAGACAACGAAATCATAGACATCGAGACTGCCCAGTATCATCCCGCCGCCATGAGCATACACAACGGCAGAGCCGGGTTTTGATCCCTCTTTGGTGTACCAGCGAAGTTCAATTGATGCGCCGTCTTGTGTATTTGTAAAAAATGACTTTTTTCGCACGTCAGGATAATCAGGTGCAGCATTTGCCCATAATCTCCAGCCTGCATTGCCGGTTTCCCGGACAGATTTCCAGTCTCCTCTTTCCGGTATTTGCGGCGAAGGGCTTTTGGCAACAAGCGCCGCAATTGCCGCGCCCACTTCCGGGTCAAAGGCAAAACCTGTTTTGCTGACTTCCGCAATTGCTTCGTGATTTTCTGTTACCTTATTCATGACTGTTCGCTTTGAATGACAATTCAAAGGTCGGCAGGAATGAAAGGGAAAAAGTAGCCAAACCCCGGAGAGTTATCGCCAAATTGGGGGTTCGCTACGCAATAAGTTTAGCGGCAAAGGCACAAGCAGCAATTACGCACATGGCCGCCCGACATGCTTGCGCCAGGGTTGGGGACAACACCAACTAAGGCAAAAAAGAATTCACTTATGCCTTAAACCGCTATTAGTAAGGAAAGTCATGAACTCCTCGGGAACATTACGTTCTGGAAGACGATTATATAGAAATTGTCTCTGACTATTTAAAGAATATGTAAAGAAAATGGGATCGATTTTATCTTCTCCAGTAGCAAAATCTTTATAATAAATTAATAATAAATAGATAGTCAAAGAACTATTTAAACAATCATGGTAAATATTAATTTGGCTTGTGTTTAAAAAATATTGCTGCGGTGGCGCATCTAAATTTCCTGAATTAGGCGTTATACTGTGACATCCCTTTGCTAGATTAAAAAAAGCTAAAACGGTACCATCAACATGGGCGGAACGAATACCTTTATTTGAAAATATAAACGATATTTTGCTCTTGTACAAATTGGACGAGTCTATATAAACATTGTCAACAGCGAAAATAGGGCGCCCTTGTTGTAGTTGCTCCCTATATTGCTGCTTTTGTTCATTTACTTGACTTTCAAGCGTTTGCGCTTGTTTTTTAGCAGCTAATAATTGCTGGTTATTAATATCTAACTGTCTATCGTTTAATACATCCTGTTTTTTATTCCTATCAGCCTGCTGTTTTTCTTTATTGACTTGAATAATGCTATCCTTGGTAAAACGTCTTGAATTGTTCCTATCTTTAATAGAATCGGAAATATTCCTTAAACTGTCTAATTTACGTTGATAATTAAATTGCTTGATTGCTGAACTATATTGGATGGTACTTAGTTCAAGATTTTCTTTCGAGTAATGAAAAGTTATCAAAACCGCAATTAACGTTATAGTTAATAAACCTAAGTTTATAAAAAATTGCATTTTCCCCGCATTACGCTCGTAAAAATCTTTCTTATTCATTTCAGCAATAAAAGTCAGCTACTATAGAATAGCGGCCTATTTAAAAATATTTCTAATTATCACAACTCCTTTCAATGTGTCAATTAGTAAATCGTGGCCTTTATATAAAGCAATATCAACTCCGCCCATCGAAACACCTTGTCCAAACGAAACTCCTCCTGGGCCCATAATAACACCACCGATTTGTGTGCGATATTTTGGTGTAATTGATCCGTTACTGTTATTGGTAAAGACATCTTCGAATTTTACTCTAAATGCTGTTTGAGAAGAACTTGCTGAAGGCTTAGAGTTAGAATCTGGTTTAGTTTGGCCGAATGCAATTTTCGCCAGAAAGACAATTATAACGAGACTAATTATTTTTTTCATTTTCAAATGGTTAAGTTCTTTTGATTTAATGTCATACTCAAATTTAGCCAAAATAATTAGCTTACCCAGCTAAATATATTAGTAAATTTTCCACAGCTTTCAGTTATTAACATAAATTAATGTAAAACACTAATTAATAGATACTTGAAATATAGAAAACCTCCCTCGCCCGTTAAAAACTAACGGCCTTAGCAACCACAAGCTGCAAGCTTGCTACAGCTTTGAGGCGCCTCGTTCGTGCCTATATTATATGAATGACCGTTAAAACACGGTCTAAAATACCGTTAAAATACCCGTAGTTAATTTTTGCAATCTTTGTAGTTTAGATGGTGAAATACTTACCTAATCAGCTAAAAAACACTATTATGCCATCTCCCATATTTACAAAGCAACTTGTTTATCAACCTTGTGTTAATCGACCCGCTCCGACCGCTGATATCGAACCTGCTATAGCAGGACGGTTTACCATAGACATCCCTTCATCTAGTCCCACCCCTAAGCAAGTTTTTATGTTAATTAATTTTTCAGGGTCTGGGTTTTCGAGGACAGCAGGAAAATATATAGGGGTCGATCTTAACTTTAATGGCGTCAAAGTTTTAGAAATTACCACTTTCGCTAGCGATGCGGCAAATCACAAAGCTTTTGTTCCAACAGCTTTTCTGTACACCTATGGTGACGGTGTGCACCCCATAGATCTCACCGTTAATTTTGCGATAGATCGGCACGCCGGCACAATCTTGGATGATGGTGACTTTTTCAACTTAACTGTTGCAGTACTACTACCATAGCCGCTCCACTGGTTTAAGTCTTCCGAATGGTGACTTAAATCTCCTAATTAGATGAAGGTCTCCGACCTGCTCGATTAGCACAGTAACAAACTTTTTGCTCGATTACCCGGACAAGGTCCTCCTTTTACATTTTTGATTTAAGAGACGCTGCGCTCAACTCTTAAACCAGGGGTGGATTGATAAGAACTAAGCTACGCTATTCCATTCACAATTGCTTTGTCATTCAATTAGTTTAGCCTCAGATATATCATTATCTTTGCGTTTTACTTAGGCTTTAATCACATGAAGAGAATTCTATTTTACTTTATACTTGCACTTATACTTGCTGGCTGCACCAAATCACAATCAGTTAAACCAACAGTAGTTTTAACTGGCACTTATATTTCTTATAAAGAGGTAGATACTCTATACAAAGGTCTAAATGTTGCAGACGGAATTGAGACCATCACAGTTTATATCGGTTCCGGAGACTCAGTTTATAACTATCCAGGTACGGTGTACGCTAATAGCGGCTACACGAATACTTCAAGTAACAATCCTGCGCCCATGGGAGGAGAAACTATAACATTCACTTCTAGTAGCACCGCAACTCTGACTCGAACTGCTTTTGTTCCTACCTATATTACCTATGATCTTAAAGCGGGCACCTTTGATGATGATCTTAAGAACACGCGGGAACGAATTGTAGTAATTAACCCTAACACGGTAGAATTGCTTACTAATCCATTAATGGTTGATAACCAGCCAAACACCTCAGGCTTTATAACCGCTACGTATTACAGGAAGCAATAGAGTCGTTTGTAAATTCACTACACTGACGCAAGTATCCGGGCCGGGCAAAAGAGCTGGCGTACTTGTGCCATCATTTCAATATATCGATCAATGGTATTGCAAAGGCACAAGCAGCAATTGCGCACGTGGCTTGCGCCAGGATAAAGCTTATCAAGGGTATTTGAAATCAGTCAAAATAACTCTCAGTAGAAGCCACTGCTGACAATAGATCCAACTTCGGCTCAGCCTCGAAACCGGCGGCCCAAAGCTCCCCCACACTGGCGCAAGTATCCGGGCCCGGCAAAAGGGTTGGAGTACTTGTGCCATCATTTCAATAAGTCTATCAATCATAGTAATATACAAGGGCACAAGCAGCTATTACACTCGCGGCCGCCCGGTGCGCTCACACTAGGCTTGAGTGCTCGTGAACATCCGTCAGGCCCCTCATCCTTTGAGTGCCTCAGGATGACTGCCGGCGCACTTTCCAGTTTTAAAGATAATCTGTGAAATCGGCCAGATCGTCTTAAAATCTTTAATAAAAAGGCAACTTAATCGCCTCATAAAGGCGCTCATGCGTATCGAACGTATTATATGCCAGCATATATATTTTGCCGTTTGAGATAAATGCGATAGTCGTCTCTTCGTCGTAGATGTCGATATGGCCTGCGTCAAACTCCCACTGACCGGAAGCAATATCATAGTCGTAAACACTACGGTTAGGATTACCGCCGGGCGATACTATCGTTCCTTTCAGGGTATATATCTTGTTTTGGTAGGGCACTACGCCGGCCTGTATACGCGCATAATCAAGCATATCGGGCAAGGGGCTCCAGGTATTGGTCGAAGGATCGTATTTATAATTATAGAACCACCCGCCTAAAAGCACGTAGGCTATGTTACTGACCACCACGGTTTGTGCATTTAACATAGCCGGCCCGTTTGCAGCCGTCATGTCGGCTATGCGCGACCATGAGTCCGTGCCGGGCGTATAAACATACCAGTCGTTCGAAGCCTGGAAGGCATTATTTACAACCTGCTGGCCTGCCCCCAGGTAAAGCTTACCGCTTATGCTGAACATAGCCGGGTCTATCCGCGGCAGCCCCGGCAAGCCGGCTTTGGCCGTCCAGTTTCCGGTCGCAGGGTCCCACTCGTTAAAAGTGGTGGACGAGCCTGAATCGTACAGGTATATCTTGCTTCCGTTGGTTCCGGTGCAATAACTGGCGTGGATAGCAATGGATTGGTTGCCGACCTTTGCCCACGAGAAATCGGACTGGTTAAAATGCCATAAATAAAATGTGGAAGGATCCGCACTTTTTGCAGCTGCCACAACATAAATATCCGTACCCACGGTAAGCGGAGTGGTATTATTCACTACAAACGGAACATCCTCGCTTACCAGCACCCAGTTGTCTTTAATATTGATATCAACGGGATAGGTTATTTCATATTCCAGCAATTTTAGCGTAACCGTAGTTTTACGGCGCGGATATGCCTTATAAGGAAGGTTAAATGATATAACACTGTTGCTTTCCACAGCATCGCTGGTAATCGCGCCGTCAAGGTATATAGCGAATGGCGCGCCCGGATGAAAATATTTGCCGTTGATCGATATTTTATCGCCTATCAGTCCATCGCCCGGTGTAACGCTGGTGATCACGGGTTTCAATACTTCGAAAACCGGGCTGGCATTTACCGTTTGCAGTTGCGATGTCACTTTGATAGTGTCGTGTACACTCTTTATCTCATTTGGGACCACTGCCTTTAGCACGTTCTTTGATACGCGAAAAGCTGTGGTCGTCGCGCTTCCAAAATTAACCTGCAGCTTAAAATCGTTAAAGTGGTCGCCGTTGATAATGACTGTGTCGCCGATAGCCTGTGTTGATGTAAATGAAGTAACCACCGGTGCATTTAGGGTAACATAGTTGTTCAGCGTAATGGTCTGGTCGGCATATTTGATGTAAACCGAGCTTGTGACCTGGTTGTCAAAGGACACCGGGACAACGCACCGGATCTGGCTGCCGTTGTTCGAAACAACATCCGCCTGGTTAGTATTGAAAAATACTTTGGCATCGGAAGGCAGGTTTTTGCCGGCAAGCGTTATGGTATCTCCCCAGTCAACTTTTATCGTTCCCTGTACAGGAATTATCTGAGGAGTTTTGTTAGCGACGTTTTCTTTTTTACAGGAAAAAATAAACAGAACAAAGGCAATTAACAGTATCGGGGTTTTGTGCATGACAGGTTGAGGTATGTGAAAAATTGAGATGGTTAGCTTGTCCAAATATAAAACATATTATTTATCTGCCATAGTTGATCAATTCTGGCATTATGCAGGGGCACAAGCAGCGATTACACAAGGCTGCCCGACATGCTTCCGCCGGCATTGAGTGCCCGTGAACATCCGTCAGGCCCGCGCACATCCTTCGAGTGCCTCAGGACGATACCCACCGCACTTTTCCGTTTTTAAAAATCTGTGAAATCAGTGTAATCGTTTGAAAATCTGTGCTTCAGACAATGATCCGCGCCGTGCATGCAACGAGGTTGCTTCGTCGCTCCTGTGCTCCTTCCCTCTCCAGCTTCTCGCAATGACAAAGTTTTTTAGGAATATGTTTAGAAGTAGTTTTCTGTAGAAGCCACAGCTGACAACAGATCCAATTTCGGCTCAACCTCGAAACCGGCGGCCCAAAGTTCTGCGGCAAATTTTTTGAAGGAGGCGAGTTCCTGTAAAACCTGGTGCGCTTCTTCGTTTTCAAACTGGTCGAAATGCATAAAGGTTTTACCGTCGGGCAGTAGCCAGGCGCCGTATTTAATGCCGGGGTGGTTCAGCGTTTTCAGTTCGGCCACCACGGCGGCTATATTTTTTTGGTTGGCTTCGGCATGCCCGGGCTTCAGGGTATATTGTACGCGTACTACTTTCATGATGGTAAAATTAACAGGCTTCCGGCATTTGAACGAGCCAATATAAGGGGGTGTTAGCGGCAAAATACACCTAAGTTGGCGCTCCGGCCGGGTAAATAGTATCATTTTTATTACAATCGCATATTTGCCCCCGGGATCAGTTTAAAATGTAGATAACTTCCATATAAATACCCCGATCATGCCTCCACTTAAAGTAATTAACGCCATCCGGTCGTTGAAATGTCCCAAGCACCACGAACAACCAAAGGTCACCCTGACCGAAAACCAGGAACTTCGCCTGGAAACCTGTTGCCCCGACTTCAAAAAGCAATGCCTGTATTTGGTGAAAAAGCTTGCGGTGAAGGTATAGATACTACGAATCGTGCGCTGGGTGTCACCCTGAGGTACTCGAAGGGTATGCGTCGGCCGGGACAAGCATACGTCTGGCCTTTGCGCACGTATGCTTCGAGAGCCTCAGCATGACAACGCTCTTGTCGTTTTATCTTTCACGGGCCCGGATTTTACAACTCAGTATGACAAAAAAGTACAGGGCTAACATACCTGCACCACCTCCATATGCAGCAATTGACCCAGCTTGTGTATTTTGGAACTGATATGGCCAATTCCCACAGCGCAATGGTGTGCCGGGCCGTGGCTGTTCCAGGCGTTGATGAACCCGCGGGCTCCGATCGGAAATTTGTACCTGCTGTTCGTATTGCCGATCCCGAGGATGGGTCCTTCCACCGATTCGCCTTCGGCCACCAGCAGTGATAGTTTCCCGCCATGCTCTACAACGGACAGCAGGGTGACCGGACCTTTTTTAACGGACATTTCCACCGACAGCCCCTGCCCTGCTTTGCCGTGGTAAACTGCAAGCGGTTTCATTTTGCATTTACCCTCCGCAATGGCGATGTGGCCCGGTCCGTCGTGGCCCATCAAAACCACGTCATCGGCAAAATCAACGGCGTAATATTCGGTAAACGATCCCCCGCTGCCGAAGCTGTCCATAATTTTCATGGCCTGCGCATTTTTTACATCGTATTCGCCCGCTACGGGTATCCCCCTGGCCGTGAGCAGCGAATTGCCGGGTATGATGGAATTTATGGTATCCTCATTTTCCGCATTGCCCAGGCCCTTATAGTAATAAGCCATGGAGCCGAGCTTGTACATTTCCACCAGTTTGTCCAGCGCTACGGAAGTCCGGGCAGCCTTAGCCAGTTCTTCCTGCGGGCAATCGTTTTGTACGTCGAACTGTTCATGAAATAGGTTTACCCTTTCGCTTGTTTGTGCGGCGGTCACTTCTTTTCTTAAAGCAGCCAGTTGTTCCACCTCCAGCAGTTCTATATGCCCGCCGAATGATGCGTAATGCAGCGTCAGATCGGTATAAATATCCAGCATGCCGCTGTAATAATGCCCCATGCAACCCAGGCGGTTATGCGCCATAATGCCGGCCACTTTTGCTGCCTCCACCCATTCGCCGATCTCTGTCCAGCAATCCGGGTCGTTATGCAGCATGCCCGTGACCTGGTGAAAATGGATACCAGTACGTTTAAAAACATTGGCTATTTCGGGAACCGGGCATGCCGAACAGTAGGCGAGCCACTCGCCGGTCATGGCAGTGCGGTCGTTCAATTTGTTGAATGCCGCATAATCGATGGCCGGCCCCGGCGCCAGGTTAAGTATAATAACCGGTACCCCGGCGCGCTGTACCACCGGCAATACCGTCGACGATAAGGCGTAGGTGGGTACGTACAAAAATATCAGGGCCACATCTTCCTTTCTGAAGACCGAGCCGGCTTCGAAAGCTTTATCGACGGTATCCACAAGTCCCGCGTTGACGATTTGCGGATGCATTGCAGCTAATTTTTGCTCCACAACGGCCAGGTAACCCTCCAGCCGATCTTTCAACCCGTCAAATTGCGGCCAATAGGTGTCGAGGCCGATGCCGAACAGTCCGATCTTCATCATTATTTTAAGGCGATAACGGTTACCGAAAATGGCTTGAGCGTGATTTGATTACCCGTTAACTGCACGGCGGCGGGCGGGGTCTCCCTTGTAGTGACATCTACCGAGCGGGCGCTTCCGCCTTGTGCCTCAGCAGGTAATACGATCGATGTTTCCTGGTCGCGCTGGTTGATCAATAAAAGCCTTTTTCCTTTTGCGGTAATAAATGCCTGGTGGTCGACACTGCCGCTGCCGTTGTAAGAAGTGCTCACCAGTTTATCACCGGGACCAAAATTCTCCACGATCAGTTTCAATACCCAATAGCGGGCATTCGGTTTCCCGTTTTTCCAGTCGATCATGCTGACATCCGGGTACTGCGACGGGTATCCCACCAGTTGCGACTCGCCCGCGACATCGATGCCCATCCTGGTCAACTGGAGAAACATATGCGCATACATCGCGCCTGACAGGTTCCAATAGTCATCCGGAATAGGCACGGTTTCGGCGCCCAGGATGGTGCCGATCTCGTCTATCGTTGTAAATGTGTGGGGCGACAGGCGTTTCCGGATAGCTTCGATATAGCGCACGGAGTTTAAAAACGCATCCGCCTTCTCAAAAAATGTATACTGATACGCGTCGAGGGGCTGTTCGCGCCACGAAGGCGTTGAATAATGGTGATAAGATATGCCGTCCAGCGGAACCCCCGGCGCATGGTTTTTGGGGTTTAGAAAGTATTCGAAAAATTCGGGGTGGCTCTCGAAAGCAAGCGCCAGGCCGACGAATTTTGTACCGGGCGAAACCTGCCGCATCGCCGTGACCACGGCATCGTAAATTTTGGTATACAGCTGCGGCGAAATATCATGTTCCCCTTCAGGTTCGTTCAGCACCTCCCAGTAAGGTATTTTGTAAAAATGCCCCGATTTGTGATACTGCCCAAACTCATCCGTAAACCCGCCTTTGGTGTACCAGCTCAGCAGCCGCGCATAGTAAGCGGCCAGTTCCTTCACGGTTGTATCGCGCAGTTGCGTCCCCTGGTTATAGTCCCAGTCCACTTTATAAGGATCGTCTGGATAGCTGACCGTCCCTCTTGTCTTCCACATCCATGCGGGCGTGGTGCTGAAGTTGACGATGACAGAATGGCCCTTTGTGGCTTCCATAAAGGCCGCCATCGTGCTGTCCAACAGCTTAAAATCCCAATAGGTTTTACCGTTTGCAGGCGGTTTCAGCTCGGCCACCGCCAGTTTTGGATACGGGAACCAGGGCACGTAACGTACATAATCCGCCCCAAGGTCGGCCAATGCTTTAAAAGTAGCCTCATGAACCGGCGACCAGCGCACCATGGGGTTCTCCACCAGTTGCAGGGTCGGCGTGGTCCTGGAAACGGTCACCTGCTTATCCCAGCTGATCCTGATCGTATCGGCCTTACCCTGGGCCTGAAGCTTTGCGGTACCGAGACAAATAAACAGGCATAGCAGTATTTGCGCGGTATTCGGTTTGTTTCGCATGGCATTTAGTATTTGCGGTTAATCGGGTAATAGCTAAGGTAGAAAAAAGTTTGCAGTGGGCAGTTGGCAGTTGGCGTAGCTCTGAAAATCCGTTCAAAATAAATTAATTTTGTAGCATTTTATTTCCGCGCCGCGTAATGACCATAAACAAACCATTATGAAAACCTTGTTATTAACCTGCAGCGGTGCCTTGCTTGCCTTTGGTTTAACTTTTTCGGCTTGTAAAAAAAGCAGCAGCAGCCAAACCTTCCAAAGCAAGGGCGTTATTACACTTAATCTCCTGTTCACTTGCGCCGGGTGCCCGGGCGGTGGCTATTACGTAAGATTTAACTCTGATACTGCCACTTTATACCACATAGATAATGACCTTACCCCGTTTGGGATCACTACAAGCTCCACATTTCTTGTGAATGTGACGGCTACTTGGAAACTGGATCGTAATGCTCCCCAGGCTGCTAATGTGGCTGCCGGTGATAATGTGATCATTACGGCGCTGAAGATCGATAATTAAGGGGAATGGTGAATAGTCAATAGTGAATAGTGAATAGTGAATGGTGAATGGTGAATGTGCATTTCGCCGGGCTGCATCCTGCAATCCTTTAACTCTGTGGATTTTAGTTCAGAAAAATTTCACTGACGTGTTACGTTTCCGTATTTGCACACGTAATATATTACAAACCTTCTGACACTTGTATATTATTCCGGGTTTGCCTGGTCTGGATATGTTCCCGCCCTCACTGGTTCTCTGCTAACCGGAGGGCGGTTTTCTTTGCAGGAGAAGCTCATCGGTTCCAATAGTGTATATTCCGGGAAAACGATTCCCAAAAGCTTATCAAGACTACATCTACACTAAGTGCCATTTTCAGGTTATTTCACAGCGGGAACACGCTGAAAGGTGTAAAAAGTGGTTGGGAGTGGTCGAATCGTGAAATTTGAGCTTTTTTCTGCTAATTTTTCTTTAGGAGCTAAAACGACAGCTGGTGCTGTTAATGAGTAGGTTAGCTAAATCCTGTTCACGAAATAACCATAGTTTATCAAATTTCGACCCTTAGTGTAGATGTTCAAAGTGGTAAATACCAGTCAATTACATAGCCACTTATGGCTCAGGGACGGCTGAACGTGAACGCATAGTGTGTGAAACGATAAATACAATGGCGATTGTTTTTTGTATATAATTCCCACCAAATAAGTATAATTTCTTATAATTGAGGCTTTAATTCAATCTACCCTATGGCCGCAAGTTACCAGCGTATTGTTGTCAAGATCGGCTCCAACGTTTTAACCCAAAGCGATGGCCTCCCCGACCTGCCGCGAATCGGTCATTTGGTGGAACAGATAGCAGTCATCAGGAAACAGGGTGTTGAGGTGATACTTGTTTCGTCTGGTGCCGTAGCATCAGGGCGAAGTATGATATCGGTATCCGAAAAGTCGGACGCCGTAGCTGCCAGGCAATTGCTGGCTTCCATTGGCCAGGTAAAGCTTATCAATACCTATTCAAGTCTTTTTGGTCAATATGATATCCTGTGTTCACAGATTTTGGTTACGAAAGAAGATTTCCGCGACAGGCTGCATTACCTGAATATGCGTAACTGCCTCGAGGTATTGCTTCAGCACCAGGTGATACCCGTGGTGAACGAGAATGACGTGGTTTCAGTGACTGAGTTGATGTTCACCGACAATGATGAGTTGGCCGGTTTGATTGCCGCTATGCTGAATGCCAATGCTTTGATCCTCCTAACCAATGTTGACGGTATTTACGATGGCGACCCGAAAATAGCCGGTTCGAAACTATTGGAAGCTATCGATAGTTCGGCCGAACTTCCCTCCTTCGTGGCTTCGGGAAAATCACAATTCGGCCGCGGCGGTATGGTCACCAAATCAACCATTGCTCAGAAGACCGCTCAGCTCGGCATTGCAGTACATATTGCTAACGGCACAAAAGACAATATCCTGGTTGAGGTTTTAGCCGGGCGTGCGGCCCATACGCGGTTCATACAGGACAAGAGTAAATCGGGCAAGAAGAAATGGATAGCCCATTCCGTACATGCCGCGACGGGTTCGGTAAGGATCAATGAAGGCGCTGGTATTGCTTTGACCTCAGATAAAGCAACCAGCCTGTTACCGGTGGGTATTATCAAAGTTTTGAGTGATTTTAATAAGGGTGAGATCATAAAACTTGTGGATGACCAGGATCGGCTCATCGGTTTAGGGATCGCCGAATATGGCTCTGATAAGGCGCGGGAACGGATTGGCCAAAAAAATCAAAAGGCCCTAGTGCATTATGATTACCTTTATTTATTGTGATGGAAACAGCCACCGACTATAAGAGCTATTTTGAAAATGCGCTTGCAGCCAGCAGGGCAATTGCCGGCATGCCTCCGGAAACTATTGCTGCTGTTTTGAACGACCTTGCCGCGATTGCTGTTCTGCAAACTTCCCAATTGCTTGAGGCCAATCAGAAGGACCTGAACCGAATGGATCCCTCCGACCCCAAATATGATCGCCTGAAATTGACTGAAGCGAGGATCAGGGACATTGCAAAGGATATGGTTAATGTGGCGAATTTGCCAAACCCGCTGGGGCATGTCCTTTCAGAAAAAACAATGCCTAACGGTCTGAATATTTCCAAAATAAGTGTTCCGCTGGGTGTTGTCGGCGTTATCTATGAGGCACGGCCCAACGTGACCTTTGACGTGTTTGCTTTATGTTTTAAAACAGGAAATGTATCTGTTCTGAAAGGCGGCAGTGATGCTGAATATTCAAATAAGGCGATCATTAAGTTTATCCATGAAGTATTAAAAAAACATGGCATTGATGAAAATGCAGCTGTGCTTTTACCCCCTGAACGCGAAGCCACCGAGGCTCTATTTAATGCAATAGGTTATATAGATGTACTTATACCCCGTGGGAGCCAGCAGCTTATAGACCGCGTTCGTCAGCAAAGCAAAGTTCCTGTGATTGAAACCGGCGCGGGTATTGTCCACACCTTTTTTGATGGAAGCGGCGACCTAGAAAAAGGGAAAGCTATCGTTTTCAATGCAAAAACACGTCGTGTTAGCGTATGCAACGCACTCGATTGCCTGATCATTCATTCGTCGCGCTTATTTGACCTGGCGGCGTTAGTCAGACCTCTTGCAGAGAAAAGTGTTGAGATTTTTGCCGATGATCGGGCCTACGCAGCTTTAAAGGGTCATTACACCTCTGACCATCTTCACCAGGCAAAACCTGAACATTTCGGCACGGAGTTTTTAGACTATAAAATGGCCATCAAAACTGTCTACAGTTATGATGAGGCTTTGGCTCATATCGCCCGTTATAGCTCAAAACACAGCGAGGCTATCATCACTGAGGATGCTGTCAATGCTGCTGATTTTCTAAATAAGGTTGACGCCGCCGCCGTTTATGTTAACGCCTCCACTGCCTTTACAGACGGCGCTCAATTTGGCCTGGGTGCTGAAATTGGTATCAGTACACAAAAGCTGCACGCTCGTGGCCCTATGGGTTTGCAGGAACTAACAAGCTATAAATGGATCGTAAAAGGCGATGGGCAGATTCGGAATCCGTAATTTTAGTTCCTGATTATCATTTATTTAGATCATTTTGCTTAACAACCGCCTTATTGGGTCAACATTTATCAGCGCAGTCCCGTATAATAATTTGACCCCGAAACTGACCCGAAATGAGATCCGGCGCACTGCGCATCGTTGTAATTTATATCGTCGCTGCATTAATATGGATAATGCTGAGCGACCGGCTATTGTTCCTATTCCAGGGTGCCCTCAATCCCAGGTTATTCCTTGCCATAAATAGCGGCAAAGGGTTTGCTTTTGTGAGTATAACCGGCTATTTCCTATATAAGTTGATCAAAGCTGAGGAAATAAAGCTTGTTGAAAGCAGCAGACGCTCGCTTAAAGCTGACGACGAAGTAAAGCGATTGGGTAATATTCTAACCAAGGTCAATAATCTTATCATTATCACCGACCATGACAACTTCATTTGTTGGGTGAACAAGGCTTTTGAAGATTTTACCGGCTATAAATTTGAAGACGTCGCGGGCTACACCCCGGCTACCTTTTTTGCAGGTGAAGAGACAGACATGGATATTCTCGCTGATGTGATCGGCAAAAAGAAAGCGAACGAATCTTTTTCAACCGAGCTCCACTGTCATAAAAAATCGGGCGGCAAGTTTTGGGTTTACGGCGAATACACTCCCCTTTTTGATGATAGCAAGCGATTTGCCGGCTATATAGCGGTTTATAACGACATCACCAGGCTGAAAAAGAAAGAAGGTGACATTATCCGTCAAAATGAAAAGTTGAAAGAAGTCGCGTGGCTCAGTTCGCACGAAGTTCGCCGCCCACTGGCCAATATCATCGGGCTCATCAATATGATGAAGCTTGTCCCGTATATGGATGAAAAGCTGAAGATAATTGACAACATCAACCGTTCAGCTATTGAACTCGACAAGATAGTTCATACCATCAATTCTACCATCGAAACCGAATTTGAACAGGCGGAACAACCTGTAAAATAGTCCGCCGCAACCATTTTTACAGTCATGTGTTTTACATTTGACAAAAAACTGGTTATGAACTTCATTTCCATTAACCCTTCGAACGGCGAAAAGTTAAAGAGCTATAAGGGCCACACGCTTAAGCAGGTCGACCAAAAAATAAAACAAACGCACAAAGCCTGGCCAAGCTGGAAGGAAACTTCGCATGACGAACGGAGCAAACTGCTTCTTAATATGGCAGCGGTATTGCAGAAGCGGAAGAAGGATTTTGCAATATTAATGGCGCATGAAATGGGTAAACCAGTCGCCCAGGGAATCTCCGAAATTGAAAAATGTGCCTCAGTCTGCGAATATTACGCTGCTAATGCAGCGAAATTTCTGCAGGATCAGTTGATCGAAACCGATGCTTCAAAAAGTTTTGTGAGCTTCCAGCCGATCGGTGTAGTACTGGCCATTATGCCATGGAATTTTCCGTTCTGGCAGGTTTTTAGGTTCCTGGCCCCTACTCTGGCTGCGGGGAATTGTTGTGTGCTGAAACATGCATCGAATGTTCCCGGATGTGCTTTGGCAATTGAAGAAATAGTGCGCCAGTCCGGTTTCCCGGATAATGTTTTCCAAATATTACTCGTAAATAGTGCCGCAGTAGAAAAAATCATCGAAAACCCACTAATACAGGCGGTTACTTTAACCGGAAGCACTAATGCCGGTAAACAAGTTGCGCAAAAAGCGGGATCGTTGATAAAAAAAACAGTTTTGGAGCTTGGTGGAAGCGATGCTTATGTGGTGCTTGAAGATGCTGACCTGGAAAAAGCTGCCGAAATCTGCGTGAACAGCCGCACTATTAACAGCGGGCAAAGCTGTATCGCTGCCAAACGGTTTATAGTTGTAAAAGCTGTTGAAAAGGAGTTCACTAAATTGTTCTTAGCTAAAATGAAAGTTAAAAAAATGGGCGATCCGCTTAGACCTGAAGTTGCTATAGGTCCCCAGGCGCGCGTCGACCTGCGCAACCAGTTGCATGAGCAGGTAAAGATCTCGATCAGGAAAGGCGCCAAATGTATTTTGGGTGGAACAACACCCAAAGGCATAAATGCTTACTACCCCGCCACTATATTGACGAGAGTAAAGCCCGGAATGCCCGCTTATGACGAGGAATTGTTCGGCCCGGTCGCAGCGATCATCACCGCAAAAGATGAGGCTGATGCCATTCGCATTGCAAATGACAGCTCTTTTGGCTTGGGTTCAGCAGTATTTACGAAAGACCGGAAGAAAGGCGAACAAATAGCTGCAAGCCAATTACAGGCCGGAGCATGCTTTGTAAATGCATTGGTAAAGTCTGATCCGCGGTTGCCTTTCGGTGGAATTAAGCAATCTGGATATGGCAGGGAATTAGGGTTATTTGGTATTCACGAATTTGTGAATATCAAGACGGTTTATGTCAGGTAAGTTTTGATATCCGGATTCTCATTTCACGCGGCCGTCGGCTTTCCCTGCAGCTCGTCTCTTCTCGTCGCCCGTTCGCCCGGGTAGTTCATTTTCTTTACTATCTATTTTGCCTAAGGAATCCATTTTAACAGCCCTGGCGCCTTCTTTACTATCTATTTTAAAAGCCTTAACGGCTTCTTCATGGGAAAGCTTGGTCGGGACAATTTTATTATTCGTATGGTAATTATGATAGACTAATACCAATGCTATGATCAGTATTAAAGATAAGGCAGCTACTGCATATATTATCTTGAATGATTTATGTTTAGGAACAATTTGATCGCCGCCAATCGTTCCATGAAAGCAATAACCCGTCTTTGGGAGTGTTTCTATGATCCTCTTTCCGTTATCGTCAAGCAGTTTCCGCAAAACAGAAATAGCCTGGTTTAGGCCCTCGTCGCCGCCCGGATAATCATTCCAAATTTCTTTAACGATTGTTTTTCGTGAAACCGGCTTCCCCTGATGTTCTGTCAGAAGGCACAAAAGCTTCATTAACCTGGGCTCTATACGACTGAGTCTCCCTGTTTGCTTATCGGTTACCTCGTTGCGTAACGAGTCGACATCAAAACGACCATTAATAAGCATATCCTCTAAATATTTATAAAATTAAGCTTTTCTTGATGTTTTATAAAGCTTTTCCCAAGTGGCTCCTTTCCTGCATGAGTTACATTTGTACCAACAGAATTTTAGTATGAAAAAAATATTTTTATTCTCTGTCACAACAGCATTACTCGTTTCGGGTTGTGTTTTAAGTGCAGACGCCCAACAGATTGCCGGTTCAGCGAGCGAAAAAACGGATGAATATATCCGGTTAATGGTGTTAAAAAAGCCCATCCCCGGAGTTTCCGTTGCTGTTTTGAAAGGAGGGAAAGTCCTGAAAATGCAAAGTTATGGCCTGGCTAATATCGAAACCCATTCGCCTGTTACTTCTCAAAGTGTTTACAAACTGGCGTCACTCAGTAAACAGTTTATTGCGGCCGCTGTAATGTTGCTTCAGCAGAGCAGCAAGATAGACCTGGATTCACCGATCAACAAGTACCTTGACAGTTTGCCCCCAGCATGGCAAAGTATCAGCGTACGCAACCTGCTTACCCATACTTCGGGGCTGGTTAGAGACCTCCCTGATTGGGACCCGCTTAAGGTACGCCCGTTGAACGAAGATATAAAAGCCATCTATTCTTTGCCCCTTGATTTCGCTCCCGGAACGCAATGGGACTACAGCAATATGAACTATTATGTTCTCGCAGCCATCATTGAAAAAGTCACAGGCACAAACTGGGCCGAATGGATCAGCCAGCACATTTTTATCCCTTCCGGGATGCGCCAAACCCGCACATGCAGTATGACCGATCTGGTCCCAAACCGCGTAAGCGGTTATGAAAAAATAAGTACAGGCTGGAAAAATGCAGATATATGGCTCGTTCTGTGGCCAAGTAGTGCTTTTCTTTCCAGTATAGCTGATATGGCAAAATGGGATAGCGTGCTCTTTACCGATAAACTTTTAACAGCTGACAGCAAAAAACAAATGTGGACAGCTATGAAACTTAACGATGGCAAGCTCACCCATTATGGCCTTGGCTGGTTTATCGATTCGGTTAATAATCACTTACGGATACATCATGAAGGCGGTGTTCCGGGATTCAGGTCGGATTTTGAACAGTACCCAGACGATAAACTCTCAGTAATTGTGTTAACCAATGTTGGGAGCGCCAATGCGGAGCGTATGGCTCAAAACATCGCCGGATTCTTTGTGCCTGCGCTAAAACCCGTACCTCCAAAGGCGCTTCCTGATAATGAACCTGAGATCACAATTAAGGTAAAAAGATTCATTAACGGATTACAGCAGCAGTCTGTTATTGATACCAGTACATTGTCCAAAGATATTGCTAGTCGGTATAAAAAAAATTCCGTGCATGGACTGGCGGACGCGATCAGGGGTAAAATTTATTCTATAACATTGATCGGACGCCGGGAAAAGAACGGCAGACGAACCTATCGTTACCGTCTGAACTACGGGTATGATTATATGGACCTGGTCATACAATTCGATTCCGGGAACAAGATCAGCGGTTACGGTATTGACGATTGATCGGTATTTTTGACATTGGGAAATATAGTTCAGGAACAAGCGCTTCATATAAATAAAAACATCATATAGTCAACATAACTATTTTATTATTAATGTGTATTAACTTTAAGTTAATATCTAAAATTTATAAAAATGGCTTATTTTCGCCAATAGGGTTACCAAAAACTAAATTTGGTATTAAGAAAAAGGCGGCAACCAACCCTAACCAATGACCATAAAGAAAATCCTGAGAACAGTTGCCTGGGTGATCCTGTCAACAGTGCTTTTTATTTCTGCATGGATACTCGCTGCCTTGGCCATGCCGCTTATCACTGTCAACTCCCACCCTGTCGCGGGTAAAGATGTTACGATCTTTATTCAAACCAACGGCGACCATACGGACGTCATTGTTCCAATAGTAACATCAGTGAAGGATTGGAGAAGCCAACTGAGCTATCAAAATACCATAAGCAAAGACACCGCGAAGAAGTATGTCGCTGTTGGCTGGGGCGATAAAGGATTTTACCTCAATACCCCTACCTGGTCGCAGTTAAAATTCAGCGTTGCTTTTAAAGCCGCTTTCGCGCTTAGCACCGCGGCTGTTCATGCCACTTTTTGCGACACTCCACAGGTAAACAGTGATTGTAAAAAGATCATACTTAACAAACACCAGTATAAAAAGCTAATAGATTATATCGGCAATACCTTTAAAAAGGATAGCGCCGGTCACGTAATCAATATTGAAACCAAAGCCAACTACGACAACGAAGATGCTTTTTATGAAGCCAAAGGCAGCTACAATTTGTTTTACACTTGTAATACCTGGGCGAATAATGCCTTAAAATCCTGCGGGCAAAAAGCCTGTCTTTGGACACCCACCGATATAGGCATATTTTATCACTACCGCTAACTTCGTGGCTGCTGCCACAATTTACCCTCCCCTGACCTATTCACAAATCCCAAACGTGTATCTTTGCAGCCGTTATGAGCAAGCATGGCAGGATATTGGTGGCAATGAGTGGTGGGGTTGACAGTTCCGTGGCTTCTGTTATGCTGCATGAGCAAGGCTACGAAGTTATCGGCCTGACGATGAAGACCTGGGATTACGCCTCTTCAGGCGGAAGTTCAAAGGAAACCGGTTGCTGCAGCCTGGATAGCATTAATGATGCACGTGCGCTTGCCGTAGCTTATGGTTTCCCCCACTACATCCTGGATATACGCAGCGAGTTCGGCGATTTTGTGATCGATAATTTCGTGGACGAGTATCTCGCCGGCCGCACCCCTAACCCATGCGTGTTGTGTAATACACACATCAAATGGGAAGCTTTATTAAAACGCGCTGATAAGCTGGATTGCGAATTCATTGCTACGGGGCATTATGCTAATATCCGTTTGCAGGATAACGGCCGCTATGTGGTCTCAAAGGGCTTGGATGAGAACAAAGATCAATCCTACGTGCTTTGGGGCGTATCACAGAAAAACCTGGCTCGTACCAAATTCCCGTTAGGAAGTTTTACCAAGAAAGATATCCGCCAGATGGCATTGGATATGGGCCAGCTTGAGCTCGCCAACAAGAGCGAAAGCTACGAGATATGCTTTGTGCCTGATAATGATTACAGGGCATTTCTACGCCACAAAGTTGAAGACCTGGAAGAACGCGTGGCAGGCGGCAATTTTGTGTTGAGCGACGGCACTGTAGTTGGTAAGCATGAAGGCTATCCCTTCTATACCATCGGCCAGCGAAAAGGCCTTGGCATTGCTTTGGGGCAGCCGATGTTTGTGACCCGGATTGAACCCGAAACCAATACAGTGGCTTTAGGCACACAAGAAGAACTTCAACGCAAAGAAGCATGGGTGCGGAACCTGAACCTGGTCAAATACGAAAATATCACAGAACCTATTGAGACAGTGACCAAGATACGCTACAAGGATGCCGGCACAGAAAGCACTATCGTTCAAATGGGCGACCATATGAAGGTTGATTTTCATCATTCGGTTTCAGGTATCGCGCCCGGTCAGTCGGCTGTATTTTATGAAGGCAACGACCTTCTTGGGGGCGGTTTTTTGATGTAGTTCCTGCCACGACTTTACCACAGCCAAACAAAAACAAATTTGTGTTTCCCCTTCTTTATCTTTTATTTGCAAAAAATAACCGCTTTAAATGGCTAAAAATTTACTGATCGTCGAGTCTCCGGCCAAAGCTAAAACCATTGAGGGTTACCTCGGGAAAGACTTTACCGTTAAATCAAGTTACGGGCATATCCGCGACCTGGTGAAGTCGGAAGACGCGATCGATATTCAAAATAACTTTGCTCAAAAATATGAGGTACCTGCTGATAAGAAGCAGGTTGTAAGTGAGTTAAAGAAACTAGCCAAGGAGGCGGAGATCGTCTGGCTTGCATCCGATGAGGACCGCGAGGGCGAAGCTATCTCATGGCATTTATTTGACACCCTGGGCCTGAAGGATGCCAATACCCGCCGGATCGTTTTCCACGAGATCACGAAACCGGCTATCCTGCACGCTATTGAGAATCCGCGCAAAATTGATTACAATCTGGTAAATGCACAGCAGGCACGCCGTGTGTTGGACAGGCTGGTAGGCTTCGAGTTGTCCCCGGTTCTGTGGAAGAAGGTAAAACCTTCGCTCTCAGCAGGTCGTGTACAATCGGTTGCTGTAAGGCTTATCGTAGAACGTGAGCGGGAGATCAACAAGTTCAATGCCGAAGCCGCGTTTAAGATCACAGCGATATTTGGTAAAGGTAAGGAAGCATTTAGAGCTGAGCTGCCTGAACGTTTTGCGAAACAGGAAGACGCTGAAAAATTTCTGAAAGATTGTATTGACGCAGAGTTCAACATTAATTCGCTTGAAACGCGTCCAACGAAACGCGCACCCGCGGCACCGTTCACTACTTCTACCCTGCAGCAAGAGGCCAGCCGAAAGCTTGGTTTTTCGGTTTTAAGGACGATGACTGTTGCACAAAAGCTGTATGAGTCGGGAAAGATCACCTATATGCGTACCGATTCGGTGAATTTGTCAGACTTAGCACTGAATGCGGCTGCAAAAGAGATCAATTCAGCCTGGGGTGATAAATACCATCAATACAGAAAATATAAGACCAAAAGCGCGGGCGCTCAGGAAGCACACGAAGCGATACGCCCAACTTATTTTGATGTGCACACAGTTGACGGCGACCCGGCGGAAAGACGGTTGTATGAATTGATCTGGAAACGGGCGATCGCTTCACAAATGAGTGAAGCTTTATTTGAAAAGACCACTGCAAAGATCGGCGTATCGACCCGCAAGGAAGAACTGGTCGCCAATGGCGAGGTGATGAAATTCGACGGCTTTCTGAAGGTTTACCTCGAATCATCGGACGAAGATGAAGATCTGCAAAATGGCGACGACAATGCAATATTACCACCACTTGCCAAAGGCCAGAAACTCGATCTGCAGGAGATGAGCGCCACCGAGCGTTTCACCCGCCCCGCAGCAAGATACACCGAAGCCAGCCTGGTAAAGAAACTGGAAGAATTGGGTATCGGCCGTCCGTCGACCTATGCCCCTACTATTTCAACCATACAAAACCGCGGTTATGTGGTAAAAGAAGACCGTGAAGGCAAGCAACGCAATTTCAGGGCACTGACGCTCAAAGCGGGAAACATTACTAAAGAAGAGAGATCAGAAAATACGGGCGCCGAGCGTGCTAAGCTATTTCCTACCGATATCGGTTCAGTAGTGAATGATTTCCTGGTACAATATTTTAAAGAGATCGTCGATTACCATTTCACTGCGGGAGTAGAAAAACAATTCGATGAAATAGCCCAGGGCCTGGAGCAATGGACTGTTATGATCCGCAATTTCTACGATCCTTTCCATAAGGGTGTAGAAAAGACTATTGAAAAAGCGGACAAAGCCACGGGTGAGCGTGAATTAGGGCTACATCCTGAGACCGGAAAGAAAGTTTCAGTGCGTATCGGACGTTTCGGCCCCTTTGTGCAGGTCGGCGATAATGATGAAGGGAATAAACCTCAATACGCCAGCCTCCGGGCGAATCAAAGTATCGAAACTATCAGTTTAGACGAAGCGCTTGAGCTATTCAAGCTGCCGAAGAAGGTAGGACAATTTGAAGAGAAGGAGATGATTGTGGCCGTGGGTAAATTCGGGCCATATATCAGGCACGACAATTCCTTTTATTCTTTACCAAAGGATGTCGACCCACTGGATCTAACCGAGGAACAGGCAATTGAAATTATAAAGGACAAGCGCAAACGTGATTCGGAACGTGTAATTAAAACGTTCACCGAAAACCCGGATGTAAAAGTGCTGAACGGACGCTTCGGCCCTTATATTGAATTTGGTAAACAGAACGTTAAAATACCAAGGGGTAAAGACCCGCAGTCGCTCACTTATGAAGAATGCCAGGCCCTTGCCGACGCCGAAGCAAAAGCACCGAAAAAGGCTGGCGGAAAAAGGTTTGCGAAGAAGAAGTGATCAGTAGTGAGTTTTGAGTTGTGAGTAATTTTGAATACTCAAAACTCAAAACTTAGAACTCAAAACTATGATAAAAGACATTCCCGAAAATATAGTAAAGGATATTGCCGTTGCAGTTGCCCTTGAGGGTGAGAACATACGCGATAAAACCTGGTACGTATACCTCATCAATCTGAAAAAAGAGCCTATTGAGAATGTCCTGATCACTTCTAAAGGCTACGGCGAACAAAATGGCGAACAGATCAAAACGTCGACCCTGCGCCACATGTTCCCGGAAGTAAAGGATAATTCTTATGTGCTGATAGAACCGATCGACGAAGCGACGTTTGGTTTAAGCAACGAATACTGGCTAAGCTATTATATTGGTAAAGAAATATTTGATAAGAAATTTATCTTCCTGCCGGAAAGCATCGTGGAATCGAATTTTATCAAGCTACCTATTGTCAATAAACCTGGGGTGATGATTCGCTAATTGGCGCTGAATAATCCATATTTCAATATACAATAAATGGCTCGCACTCCGTCTTTCCACCCTATTTTCTTTCCATCTTCATACGTTCTGCCGTAGTAGGAAATACCCACCTCGTAAATGCGGATACGCGGTACCCGGGCTATTTTCTGCGTCACCTCAGGCTCAAAGCCAAAGCGCTGCTCGCTCAGTTTGATCGACTGAATGATCCTGGTATCAAATAACTTATAACAGGTTTCCATGTCCGTCAGGTTCAAGTTGGAAAACATGTTGGAAAAGAAGGTGAGCCAGCGGTTACCTATCGTGTGCCAGAAGAATAATATACGGTGTGGATTGTTACCCATAAACCGCGAACCATAAACCACATCAGCAAATCCATTGATCACCGGTTTCAGAATATCATTGTATTCGTTGGGATCGTACTCCAAATCTGCGTCCTGAATAATAAGATATTCACCGGTAGCTTTGGCAATACCGGTGTGCAGGGCAGCGCCCTTACCCTGGTTCACCTCATGTTTGTAGTATTGAATATTGGTAGTTGGATTGGCACTTTGGTAATCGGCGATGGCTTGTTCGGTATTATCTTTTGAGCAATCATTCACAATGATGATCTCCTTTTGAATATTACCGGGTAATTCAACGGATTTGATCTTATCCAGTATCAAGTGGATGGTATTACCTTCGTTATAGGCGGGAATAATGATAGATAGCTTTTCTATTTTCATTAAGGCGTCAAACCTCAAAAGTAAAAAATATACTCAGTTTATGGGAATGGCCAACTCGAACTGCAAATGATTATATTGGCAACTGATAATCGGAACACGATGCTTGAACAATACGATCTGCACAACTTGATGGTTTTAGATATTGAAACTGTGCCCCAATACAGGGCTTTTGATCAAGTGCCTGAACATCTGCAGAAACTATGGGACCTGAAAACACAATATAACCGAAAGGAAGCTACCACAGACGAATTTTACGACCGCGCCGGTATCTGGGCCGAGTTTGGCAAGATCATCTGTATATCCGTAGGAATATTTACTAAAGGAAAAACCACGGGCCTCCGGGTAAAATCCTTTTTTTCGGACGATGAAAAGGAATTACTGATAAATTTTGCCGATCTGCTCCACGCCCAGCCTGCTTCGCTGATCTTATGTGCGCATAATGGGAAAGAGTTTGATTTTCCGTATATCTGCCGCAGGATGCTTATCAACAACATTCCTATACCGCCTCAGTTGGAAATGTCGGGTAAAAAGCCTTGGGAGATCAATCACCTGGATACGATGGAGCTTTGGAAGTTTGGTGATTACAAGAATTTCACTTCGCTGAATTTGCTTGCGGCGATATTCAATATCCCCACACCCAAAGATGACATCGACGGCAGCCAGGTGGGGCATGTTTATTGGGTTGAAAATGATCTCAGACGAATCGCAGTCTATTGCCAGAAAGATGTGGTGGCAACGGCACAGCTGATCAGGCGCTATCGTGGTGAAGAATTAATTACGGACGATTGCATCACATTGATAAACGAATAATGCTGCGAATAAACGACCTGAAGGTGAGTTTCAGAACCCAAAATGGCCTGGTTGAAGCCGTTAGGGGAAGTTCATTTACTTTATCCAGCGGTGAAACGGTAGGTATTGTTGGAGAATCTGGTTCGGGCAAGTCGGTTACTTCACTGGCCATTATGCGGCTGAATGATCAGAAAAATACCGTAATAAGCGGCGAAATACTACTGGATGACACGGATATATTGAAACTTTCTGAAGACGAAATGCGGGATATTCGGGGAAACCGCATAGCCATGATCTTCCAGGAACCGATGACCTCGCTGAACCCGGTATTAACTTGCGGCCACCAGGTTACGGAAGCTATCCGGATACATTTGGGTTCAACCCCAAAAGAAGCCAAAGAAAAAGCTATCCGGTTGTTTAATGAGGTTCAATTACCGAGACCGGAATCGGTATTTGACGGCTATCCCCATCAGTTATCGGGCGGACAAAAGCAAAGGGTAATGATCGCCATGGCCTTGTCCTGCGATCCCGAAATATTGATAGCCGACGAACCTACAACCGCTTTGGATGTCACTGTTCAAAAGACCATACTCGAGTTATTGCAAAAGCTAAAAACCGAGCGTAATATGAGCATGATCTTTATTTCGCATGACCTGGGTGTCGTAAGCCAGATCGCAGATAAGGTAATTGTGATGTATAAAGGCGATATTGTTGAACAAGCCGGAACGAAAGAAATTTTTATCAACCCTAAACATCCTTACACCCGGGGCTTGCTGGCATGCAGACCGTCGCCGCAGTTACATTTAAAACGCTTGCCGGTGGTTGCTGATTTCCTTAGTACTAACACAGGCAAAGATGTTACCATTGAAAAGATCAGGGCGCAATACGCTTATCTTGATAAAGAGATAACCGAACGCCGGAAGGACCTTTATGCTCAGAAACCCATATTGAAAATTAATGAGCTTTGTGCCTGGTTCCCTTTGGGCGGAGGGGTATTTTCAAAAACGAAAAACTTTGTAAAAGCCGTCAATAAGGTCAGCTTTGATGTTTATCCCGGCGAGACACTTGGTTTGGTTGGCGAATCAGGTTGCGGAAAATCAACATTGGGCCGAAGTATACTAAGATTGATCGAACCTACCTCGGGCGGTATCAATTTTGAAAACACCAACTTGCTAAAACTGGATAAATACCATATGCGCCGCATGCGCCGCGACATACAGATCATTTTCCAGGACCCATATTCTTCGCTAAACCCTCGATTGACAGTTGGCGATTCATTAACGGAGCCTTTGCAGGTGCATCAGCTATATGAAAATAATACACGCCGGAAGAAGCGGGTTTTAGAGCTGCTGGAACGTGTAGGCCTGCCCGCCGAATATTTTAACCGTTATCCGCATGAATTTTCGGGAGGTCAGCGTCAGCGTATTGTGATAGCAAGGGCGCTTGCCCTGCAACCTAAATTCATTATTTGTGACGAATCTGTTTCGGCCCTTGATGTTTCAGTTCAGGCACAAGTGCTTAACCTTATACGCGAATTGCAACAGGAGTTTAACCTGACTTACATTTTTATCTCACACGATCTTTCGGTCATCAAACATATTTCAGACCGTGTAATGGTGATGAACAAAGGCGAAATTGTAGAAACAGGCGAGCCTGACGACATTTATTATCGCCCCAAAATGGAATATACTAAACGACTAATTGACTCGATACCGGGTTAATAATATTTTCAGGCCGGTAATCGGGCATGGCGCGCATGCGTTCAAATACTGAATCGCCGATCCGCTCATCGGCATTCACCGTTTTCATCACCGGTCGTAAATAATCGGGCAGAAACTCAAAAATTCCCGTTTTAGAGTTATAAAGCTGGCCTTTAAAGCACGGTTTTAACTGGGTGTTAATGTAAGTCTCATCAAAACCGAGGCCATGGTGCGCCGACTTCTCAATCATCCATTCAAGGGTGATGTCGCTTAATCCCATATCAGGATAACCGCCGCCAACATTGGAATGTGTGCCTACAAACCAGTTTTGTTCCATCACTTGGGGCAGTTCGCCAGCGGTTACTTTGTCGCTTTTGGTCCATAAAGCGGGTTTAAAATTATTGCGATGTTCGTCAATAGCAAGCGCGTGGTAGGCATTTTCAATGAGGCTGCTTAGTGTTGTATCATGAAACCGGTAGCGTTTGTTGTACCATTGAAAACCTCTGACAGGTATTCCCAACGAGCCCACAGTATCCCAAACGCCGACGAATTTGATCCGTTCGAGCGGGTGGCAGTATTTTTCACGGAAGCGTATAGCCAAAGCACCATCGGGTCCGTAGGCGCTATTGTGCCTGTCGCGATAGATATTATAAGCCTCATCGATCAGGCGCAGATCATTATTTTTTAGAATGCCGCAATTGCGGATCAACCCGGCAAGACTGCGGGCAGTATAAGCTCCCCTGCTGAAGCCAAACAGGTACAATTCGTCGCCCGGTTCATAATTCCAGACGATGAATTCATAGATCAGCTTGATGTTTTCATCTATACCCCTGCCGGTAGCGCCATCTATCATCTTCGACCACCAGCTACCTTCGGCGCCTATGCCTTCATCGTAATATTTTACCTGGTGAATTTCCTGACCGTGGCCGTCAGTGGTTTTTTTGCATATCGCTTCAAATATCCGCTGAACATTGGTTTCAACGTATTTGCCATCATACTTTGCACCTGGTTTGTTCCAGGTACCGTCGCTGCATGTAATTATCCTTTTCACAAGCTAATGGCTGATAAAGTTCAATTCTTAACCGGTAATAGCAATGCGCGCACACGGTCTGCAGCTCAGTTAATTAGATCAAATATAATGCATCCGCCAACATTTTGTACCCCGTTTTTTAACGGTATTTTTTACCGTGTTTATATTGGCAAACTTAATCTTAGTACCTTTGCGTTATAGCAACTATCTATGTCCAAAAAAAAGAGTAATTCTTCTGTTAAACAGGTACTTACACAACTAGTACTTGATACATTCGAACAACACAGCAATACCCCCCTCAACTACAAGCAGGTTTCGGCTAAGTTAAATGTACGCGATCCCGAGTCACGCGAGATCATCCTGGAGATATTAAAGGAAGAAGCGAAGAAAACCGTCCTGAAAGAATTATCGCCGGGCAAGTTCCAGTTGCGCGAGCTGAAAACATTTGTTGAAGGCACCGTCGATATGACCAATGACGGTTCAGCTTATATCGTCACCGATGATGAAGCCGAGACCGATATATTCGTCGCACCGCGCAAACTCCGCAACGCGCTCAACGGCGACCGGGTAAAAGTTTACGTTTATGCCAAAACCCGCGGGCAGCATAAGGAAGGCGAGGTAATAGAAATATTGCAGCGCAAGAAAATGGAATTTACGGGTATCGTCAGGGTGTCCGAACGCTTTGCCTTCCTGATACCGGATGACCGGAAAATGCAGCACGATATTTTTATCCCGATAAGTGATCTTAACGGAGCTAAGAACGGCGTAAAGGCCGTTGCCGAGATCACCGACTGGCCGGCGGGCGCTAAGAACCCTATCGGGCGCATCAAACACGTACTGGGCGTCCAGGGTGAGAACGACACGGAAATGAACGCCATCCTGGCGGAGTATGGCTTTCCGCTGGCTTTTAACAAAGAAGTTGAACATGAATCCGAAGGGATCCCTGAAGCGATAACAGGCGACGAGATCAGGAGGCGCAGGGATTTTAGGGATGTACTTACGTTTACTATTGACCCTTTCGATGCCAAAGACTTTGACGATGCCCTATCTTTTAAAAAGCTGGACAATGGGAATTATGAAGTGGGTATTCATATAGCGGACGTTTCGCATTATATCCAGCCTGATTCGGCCCTTGACAAGGAGGCGCTTGAACGCGCCACTTCGGTTTACCTGGTCGACCGGGTGATACCGATGCTACCTGAAAGGCTATCAAATGGATTATGTTCACTGAGGCCGAATGAGGACAAATTATGTTTTGCAGCGGTATTCGAACTGGATGAAGAAGCGCATGTGAAGAATGAATGGTTTGGAAAAACGGTCATCCATTCCGACAGGCGTTTTACTTACGAGGAGGTACAGAAAATTATCGAAGATAAAGCGGGGGAATTTTCGGAAGAAATTGAAAAGCTCAATGCGTTGGCCTATAAACTGCGCGAGCGTAAGTTTAAAATGGGCGCTATTAGCTTTGAATCGACCGAAGTGAAATTTAACCTTGATGAACAAGGTCGTCCGACAGGTGTCTATGTAAAAGAGCGGAAAGATGCACACAAACTGATAGAGGACTTCATGTTGCTGGCTAACAGGAAAGTTGCAGAATATGTGAGTAAACTGGGAAAAGGTAAGAACAAGTATACTTTCGTTTACCGTGTGCATGATTCACCCAAGCCTGACAGCCTGGCCAATTTTGCCCAGTTTGCCGCAAGGTTTGGCTATAAGATCAATACCAAATCGGATAAGGAAATTGCCCGCTCACTAAATTACCTGATGGAAGATGTCGAGGGTAAAAAGGAGCAAAACGTATTGACCCAGCTGGCTATCCGCTCCATGGCGAAAGCTATTTATACTACCAAATCATCGAGCCATTACGGCCTGGCATTCGACCACTACACCCATTTTACGTCACCTATCCGCCGTTACCCGGATGTGATGGTGCACAGGCTGTTGTTTCATTACTTAAACGGCGGACAGCCGGCTAATGCGGCCTTTTATGAAAAGCTGTGCGAACATTGCTCGCAAATGGAAAAGAAAGCCGCTGACGCTGAACGGTCCTCGGTGAAATACAAGCAGGCTGAGTTCCTGAAAGATCAGATCGGCGCGGTTTATACCGGTATCATTTCAGGGGTAACAGAATGGGGTATGTATGTGGAGATCATCGAGAACAAATGCGAAGGGATGATTCGTCTGCGTGACATCGCCGATGATTTTTACACCCTGGATGAAAAGAATTATGCCATCATCGGTCAGCGCAAGAGAAAGATTTACCAATTAGGCGATGAGGTTCTGATCCGGGTAAAAAACGTCGATCTTACGAAAAAGCAGATCGATTTTTCACTGGTGCAGGACGAGTAGCGGTTGATTAAGTTAACTGAGTTGAGTAACATTGCACCCGAATCGATCCGTCAATGACATCATTAAACGATCTCCAGGCGAAAATAAACGACGGAGTAAATAAGCTTTCTTTCCCGCTACATCCAGCCGAATTATACGAGCCAATAAAGTATATCCTCTCGCTCGGGGGCAAACGTATGCGCCCTGCCCTGCTGCTGATGGCCTGTGATCTGTTTGGAGGCGATCCGGATAAAGCACTCTCTCCTGCCCTGGCTATCGAAGTGTTCCATAATTTCACGCTGATGCATGACGATATTATGGACAATGCTCCGTTGCGTCGCGGGAAAACTACGGTTCACGAGAAATGGAATAAGAACGTAGCGATTCTTTCAGGCGATGTGATGTTGGTGGAAAGCTATAAGCTAATAATGCAGGTTGACTCACATTTGCTGAGCCGGATTTTGAATATCTTTAACGGTACCGCTGTCGGTGTTTGTGAAGGCCAGCAGTTCGATATGGAATTTGAGCAGCGGGATGATGTTCATATCGACGAGTATATCAATATGATCCGTCTTAAAACAGCAGTATTGTTAGGCGGCGCCCTTAAAATAGGTGCGATCATTGGCGGCGCCGGCGAGCAGGATGCCTCGTTATTGCAAACTTTTGGAGAACAGTTGGGTGTCGCATTCCAGTTGCAGGACGATATCCTTGACATTTATGGCAATCCTGAAAAGTTTGGCAAGCAGGTGGGCGGCGATATTTTATCTAATAAAAAGACGTTTCTTCTTATTAAAGCGCTCGAACTCGCTGACGCGGAACAAGCTGCTGAATTGAATAAATGGTTCTCCAACACGCAATTTAGCCCAAAAGAAAAGATAGATGCCGTAACGGGCTTATACGACCAGTTAAAGGTGAAGCAATATGCATGGAAAGCCATGCAAACCTACGCAGATAAAGCCTTTATGGCCTTAGACGCTATTATCCTGCCGGACAGTAACAAACAGTACCTGCGCGATTTTGCCGATGGATTGATGATAAGAGAGAATTGAGTATATTTAATCGTGAGAAGATTAAATATAACCATCTTTATTATTGCGGGAATTTATATGCCCGCTTCGCTTTGGGGACAAACCAGCAATACTTTACTCCTAAAAAATTATCGCCCGGTTTCTATTTACAAAACTCCGCATACCAATATTGATAAGGCTGCTTTCCCGGTGATCGATATGCATAGTCACCCTTATGCGGCGAATGACAAAGAGATCGATGAATGGGTGAAAGTGATGGATGCTGTAGGTATTCAAAAAACAGTTCTGCTTACTTACAGGACAGGTAAAGCGTTCGACAGCTTGGTTGCCAAATACGGCCGTTATCCGGGCCGCTTTGAATTATGGTGCGGATTTGATTATACCGGATACCATACAGCCGGCTGGCAGAAGCATGCCATTGCGGAGTTGGAAAGATGTTACAAAAAAGGCGCGAAAGGCGTAGGCGAACTCGGAGATAAAGGCGAAGGCGAACTATACTCAAAGCCTACGCCGGGTATTGGTTTGCATATTGAGGACCCGCAGCTAAAACCGTTGCTGCAAAAGTGCGCCGAATTAAAAATGCCCATAAGCATACACGTTGCCGAAGACAGCTGGATGTACGAGAAACCCGATAGCACCAACGACGGAATGATCAACGCCGAAAAATGGCATGTGTATATGAATAAACCCGGCAAATTAGATCATGACCAGCTGGTGAATTCACTTGAAAACTCAGTAAGGGACAACCCAAATGTAACTTTCATAGCCTGCCACCTCGCCAATTGCGACAGTGATCTGTCGCAACTGAGCAGGTTGCTTGATAAATACCCTAACCTGTATGCAGACATAGCCGCGAGGTATGGGGAAATATCACCGGTACCGCGTTACACCAAAGCCTTCATCATAAAATATCAGGATCGGTTAGTTTATGGCACCGATATGGGTTTTAGTGAAAAGATGTATCGAATAACGTTTCGGATATTGGAAACTGCAGATGAACATTTTTACGAGATCGACCAGTTCTATTACCATTGGCCTTTGTATGGTTTGGATCTGCCCAAGGATGTATTGCTGAAATTGTATAAAACGAATGCTGAGAAGATCATGAAAACGAATTAATATGAAATCGGTACTTATCACAATAGCTTTTCTTGCTGTTTCTCTGCGGCTAAAGCACAAAAGGTGGATGGCGCAAAAAATAGCACTGGAGATACATCCATCTGTAAAGTTCCGACTATATTGCCCCAACCTCCCAATGGAATAACAAAGTTTTGTGAATACCTATCGAAAAGCATTCATGTTGTTGGAAAGGAATCATTTGGCCGCATTGTTATTAAAATGGTCATTGAAAAAGATGGAAGCATCAGCCACATCCAAGCGCAAAAAACGAACAACGTTCTGAGCTAACTAAAGAATTCGAACGTGTTTTTCAAATAATGCCTAAATGGAAACCGGCTATGAAAGACAACCTCCCGGTAAGGTCTGAGTATTCATTTGTGATGAATATAGATCCGCAATGGGAGGATTAATAAAACAAAAAAGCCCTGACCATAGCCAGAGCTTTCAATATTATTAAAACGATACTGCTTACTCAGCAGCACCTTCTTCTTTATCAGCTTTCTTTGCTTTCGGAGCCGCAGGCTTCTTTGCAGCCTTTGGCGCTTCTTCAGCAGCCTCTGCTTTAGGTGCTTTTGGCGCCTTTTCGGCTTTCACTTCAGCAACTGGTGCTTCTGTTATGGGAGTTGTTTCTGTTTTCACTTCAGCAACCGGTGCGGCTTCTGCTTTTACCTCTACCGGCGCTTCCGCTTTTGGCTCTGCAGCCTTGGGAGCAGCCTTTGCAACTGGTTTTGCTTTAGGCGCCTCAACTACCGGAGCAGCTTCAACCGGCAGAACCGATACGTATGAACGGTTGTCGGCTTTCTTTTTGAACACTACCAAACCATCAGACAGTGCGAACAGGGTATGATCCTTGCCGATGCCTACATTCTGACCTGGGTTGTGCCGGGTGCCGCGCTGGCGAACGATGATGTTGCCGGCAATAGCCGGCTGACCGCCAAATATCTTGATACCTAAACGTTTGCTATGTGATTCACGACCGTTCCTTGAACTACCGGCCCCTTTTTTATGTGCCATTTCTTATATTTTTTAAAGTCCCGTTAACCGGGTCTTAGTTAAAACCTTAATTATAATGTGATGCCAGTGATCTCGATCTTAGTGAACTGCTGGCGGTGACCATTTTTCTTCTTGTAACCTTTTCTTCTTTTCTTTTTGAAGATGATCACTTTATCACCCTTTAAATGAGACACGATCTTAGCCGATACTTTCGCATTCTTCAAATCTTTCCCCAATTTGAATTTGCCTTCGTTTTCTGCTAATAACACACTGTCAAATTCAATACTAGCGCCCTCATCTCCTTGCAAACGGTGTACAAAGATCTGCTGGTCTTTAGCAACTTTGAATTGCTGTCCTGCTATACTTACTATTGCGTACATGGTTATTAATTAATTGTTTTTAAAATTCGAGGTGCAAATATAGAGTTTTGTTTTGCAAATAGCAATAATTATAAGTCCGAAAGTCGGAAAGTCCGAAAGATAAAACAGGTAAGTACTAAAGACTAGGTCGAAATTTAATCGGTGTAATCATAGCCGAATCGATATAATCCTTCATCATTTTTTCTGGCCTCCTGCTTCCTCATCCAACACCTTATGTATCTCCTTGATCATTTGCATATTCGCCTCTTTCAGGCGCTGATCAATGAAATATGACTCGTCAAATATCACCTTCTTGCTTTTTCGCTGATAATTGAACTGCATTACATAACGGGGAGGACGCTGCCCATTACGGAGCTCCGTTGTATCCCCCATTTCTACCTCGGGCCAATCCCAGAAACCTAATTCCGATGCTTTCTTATGCAGGTAAAGCAGCTCCTCTTTCGGCAGGTGTAAATTCATTTTTATAAGAGAATCATGCTCGTCGACAAACTGGTATTCGCCCGTAGCTGAATTATATTTATTGATAAGATGGCCGCCAGGTCCCCATTGAACGGTGAAGGATTTGAATTCACTGAATTTATAAGGCGCATTCTTGAACACATGCGCATAATAAATAATACAATAAATAAGGAAAGGCACAACCACGCATGCCCCTAAAAACCACTTTTTAAATTTCTCGCTCATTATTATCTTCGTCTAATTCGTTTTCCCATTTACTTACTACGGCTGTTGCCAGCACGTTTCCCAAAACATTTGTAGCAGAGCGGCCCATGTCCAATAACGGATCAATTCCCAGCAGCAAAGCCAATCCTGCTTCAGGTATGCCGAACATACCAACCGCCCCGGCCAATACAACCAATGCGCCGCGGGGTACTCCGGCAACGCCTTTGCTCATCAGCATTAATATCAATAATATCGAAAGCTGATGCGCGAATGAAGGATGCATGCCATAAGCCTGCGCCAGGAACAGCAATGCAAAGGTAAGGTACATCATGGAGCCTACCAGGTTGAAAGAATAACCCAATGGCAATACAAAGCTCACGATCTTGTTATTGCAGCCAAAACGTTCCAGTTCTTCCAATGCCCTCGGGAATGCCGCTTCGCTGGTTGAGGTACTGAACGCCACCAGCATGGCGTCTTCGGTTCTGCCAAGTAACTTTAAAACGCGTTTCTTAAGTACAGCGTAACCGCCGGATATCATGATTAGCCATAGTAAGGCTAATGCGATGTAAAACTCGCCGATAAAAGTGGCGTAAGTTGCGATGATGCCCAATCCTTCTTTAGCTACCACTACCGTGATCGCACCAAATACACCCAGCGGAGCCAGTTTCATCACGTAACCTGTGATCTTCATGATCACATGCGCCACGGCATCCATAAATTTAATGATGACCTCTCCTTTTTCGCCTATGGCTGCGGTGGCAACGCCAAAAAACAATGAGAATACCACAACCTGTAATATCTCATTGTTGGCCATCGCCTCAGTGATACTTCGCGGGAAAACGTGACCGATAAAATCTCTTAATGACAGGGCCGATTTTTTAACTTCGACGCCTCCATTACTGGTTTGTAGTGATAAATGCATCGCGCTGCCCGGTTCAAAGAAGTTGACCAGCAGCAACCCAACCAACAGCGACACAAAACCTGCGCCTATAAATAATAACAGGGTTCGACCTCCTATCCTGCCTACTGCTTTGATATCACCTACTTTCGCAACACCCACAACTAACGTTGTAAATATTAATGGGGCGACGATCATTTTGATCAGCCTTAAGAATATATCGCTTAATATGGAAAAGCCTTGGAGTTTATCGTCCCGTAATGATTCTGCCTCAGCAATTGATTTTATTAATGCTTCTCTTCTGGGTTTAAGCTGAGTTTCTTCAAGATATCTGTATAAAGAGCTGTCTGGATACTTAATTAGCTGTCTATCAATATTTGCAATTTCAACCTTGCCAGTTTCATTTTTTTTATTGATTCCATTTATAACATTCGTATTGTAGATGTAACCGACGCTAACGCCGAGCAGAAGTGCGATTAGAATATAAAGTGTGAGCCGGTTTTTCTTCATCATTAAAACGGGACTGCGAAACTACAATTAAAATATCTAAGTTCGCACCATGGCCCTGAAGTTGTACGGTTTGGCAGACATTAAAAAGGAACTCCAGTTTCATGATAAAGGCTACCTTGTCGATCTGTGCCTTCGTTTGGGGCGTTATAAGAAAGAAAATAAAGAGCTTCTCGCCTACCTGTTATTTGATGCCGATAACGAGCGTGGTTTTATTGAAAATGTGATAGCCGAAAGCGGCTTTATGTTCAGCCAGTTGCCATCCAATAATTACCAGATGGCAAAAAGCATGCGTAAGATATTGCGACTGCTGAGCAAGTACATCAAGTTCATGGGATCAAAAGAGGCCGAGATCGAATTTCTGCTGAGCTTCTGCCGGAATTACATTGAGTATGCTGACAAGCGTGGCTCCTATAAACCCATGCGGCTGATATTTACTCGCCAGCTCGATAAGATCGGCAAAGCTATTGCCAAATTACACGAGGACCTGCAATTTGATTATGCCCAGGACTACAATGCTTTGCTCGATGGGGCGCAGGCACAGCTCAAGTGGTTTTACAAGGGCGATCACCTGCTGTAACAATTGACGGAACCTAAAATCTAACATAAAACTTAACTGATTTGAATACCAGGGAAGCGGCCTTCAAGCAAATATTTGAAGCTAATTCAAAAAAGATATACCACCTGTGCTATGGTTACACGGGCGACGATGACGCCGCCAACGACCTGCTGCAGGAGACTTTTTTGAAGGTTTGGCAAAACCTGGATAAGTTTCGCAACCAGGCCCAAATATCAACCTGGATCTACCGCATTGCTGTTAACACCTGTCTTACATGGCTCCGTTCGGAGAAAAGGCAGGCCAAAGATGAGCTGACACCGCAAATAGCCGAGACCAGGAGAGAAGAATTCAGCGAGAAGAACGAGCAAGTGGCGATGCTTTACAAGTGCATATCCAAACTGGAAGAATCTGAGAGAATTATTATTACCATGGTGCTTGATGAGGTGCCATACCCCGAAATTGCTGACATTTCGGGTATATCTGAGGGGAATTTGAGAGTGAAAATACACCGCATTAAACAAAAATTAACTGAATTGTATAACCACTATGAAAGACTTTGATCACCTGATGTCCGTTTGGCGGGGACAGCCAAAGCAGGACCAGCTTTCAGTGGATGAGGCGCTGAAGCAGGTAAAGAAAGGCGTACGCGGAATTAAAAGCCAATTGTACTGGGGTATTGTGGCCACCCTGACCGTTATAGCGCTTACATTCGTTATCACTTTCTTCTTCGTCTTCAAATGGCTTACCTACCTGGGCCTTTTCATCATGTTGATCACTATGCTGCTGTATGCGGTTCGGGTAATACGCGACTATCGGATACTGAATCGCCGGGACGCTACCATTAACCCGGTTGAATATCTCCAGGATCTGAAACAATACCAGCGTAACCGCGCCAAAATAACCGGGTGGTTCTTTTATCTGTACTTGTTGCTTATTAGCTTAGGCCTGTCCCTCTACTTTGTCGAAATATTGCAAAATGCCTCAACGTTTTACAAGGTATCTATTTACAGCCTTACCATACTTTGGTTCCTGTTCCTCACCTTCTATTACAAGAAACGCATTTTCAGGAGCGAGGAAGAAAAGCTGAACCTGATCATCGATAGATTAGAGCGATTGCAGGGGCAGTTTGAATAATTATATAATTTGAAAATGTGTTGATTTGAAGATTTGAAAATTGGCCTAAATTCGCCGGCGGTAATCTTCAAATTTTCAAATTGTCTAACCTTCAAATTCCAATGATCAGGATAGAACCCGTCCATCCGTCCGAAGTTGACCTACTTCTCTCACTTAGCCGCAAAACATTCTATGACGCCTTTGAACACGTAAATAATCCTGAAGATTTTGAGGCTTATACTTCCAATGCCTTTACGCGGGAGAAACTTCTGTCAGAAATTGAAGACCCTGATTCTGAATTTTACTTCGCTATTTTGGATGACAAAGCCGTCGGCTATATCAAGCTCAATTACCGTAATGCCCAAACCGAATTTAAAGATTCGGACGGCGTTGAGGTTGAGCGTATCTACGTCCTCGCCGATCAGCAGGGCAAAAAGATAGGCAACCAGCTATTGGACTTCGCGATCAACAAAGCTATTGATGAGAAGATGTGCTACATCTGGCTTGGCGTTTGGGAGCACAACCACGCTGCTATGCGTTTTTATGAACGAAACGGCTTTAAGACCTTCGGCAGTCACCATTTTATGCTAGGTAATGATAGGCAGACTGATATTCTGGTGAAGAGAAATTTGAAAATTAGTTAATTTGAAAATGCATTGACAATTTTCAAATCTTCAAATTGACACATCGTCAAATTAAATCAATCACGCATAAACGGATTGAAGTTCCTCGTCCCTATCTCCATCCCCGCTGCACGACAGACGGTTTTATCGCCGAATTTGAAATTGATATGGTCCATCGCCTGGTAAAGGCGTATTTGCTCTTCATTGTCGTCAAAAAGATTGATCTGGTAACGGCCTGTAGCTAATTGGCTTAACCTTACCCCTATTAATCTTACGGGCCTGTTCGGGTTCCAGGCTTTGTCGAGCAGGTTTTTGATGCCTGGTATCAATATATGTTCAGCGGCTGTTAACGGTATCTTCTCCTGTTGCGTATGCGTCTCGAAATTAGCATATCGGATTTTAATCGCCAGGCACGACGATAGCTTATTTTCCCGGCGCAATTTTGAGGATAATTCCTCCGTCATCGATACCAGTGTGCTTTCCAATGCTTTTCTGTCGCGCACATTAGTGTGAAAGGTACATTCCGTCGATATTGATTTACGCTCAGAGTGCGGCACGATCTCTCCATAGTCTATACCGCGCACTTTATCATATATCCACTGCCCGTTTTTGCCAAATATGGTTTGCAGAAAGCGCAGGTCACAACGCTGCAGGTCGCCGATCTTTTCCAAACCATAAGCGTATATTCTATTGCAGGTGCTTTCACCCAAGCCCGGTATCGCCCTTACCGGCAGCGGCGCCAGGAATTCCATTTCCCGTCCGTGCGGTACGTAAAGCTGGCCATTGGGCTTAGCCCGGTTGGTAGCCATTTTGGCAACCGTTCGGCCGGATGCGAGCCCGAACGACACCGGCAGCTTCGTTTCGCGCATGATCCTTTGCCGCATCTCCGTTGCCAGCTTATAAGGGTCATGAAAACGATCCATGCCAGTGAGGTCGATATAAAACTCGTCTACTGATGCCTTTTGGTACAGCGGCACCATCTCGTCGATGATCTTCGTCACCTCGCGGCTCTTTTCGGAGTATCGTTCGTGGTTGCCCCGAACACTGATGGCTTCCGGGCAAAGCTGAAAAGCTTCTTTAGACGACATACCTGAGTGCACCCCAAACTTCCGCGTCTCGTAACTGCACGAGGCCACCACGCCACGCTGCGCATTCCCGCCAATGATCACCGGTTTGCCGATCAGTGACGGATCATACAGCCGCTCCACCGATACGAAGAACGAGTCGAGGTCGATATGCATGATAAATCGCTTAGCTGACACAAAACAAAGTTGATAAATTACTTTGATAAATACTAATATTTTTAGCAATTTTGATTCGATAAAAAACGAATTGTCGCATATGGAGACCTATAAAGACTACATGATAATTCTCTCACCGCCATTACACATCGCACAAAAGGTGAGAAAATTCAAAGACGCAAGCTTCAGGCTCATAGGTGACTTTGAAAGTTATCACAGCAAAGCACACATCAGTCTGAAGCGATTGCACCGCCGAAAACCTTTCTGGACCGAGCCGCAGTTCACTAAGCTGGAAAAGGAGCTATCGCTGATGGAACCTTTCACACTGCAGGTGAATGGTTTTTCCACATTTCTGCCAACCGATTTTACCACAATTTACGCAGCCATACGATCAACACCTCAGATGGAAGACTGGTTCAAACGTTTGCGGCAATGCCTGGGTGAAAAGAAATCGGTGCCGCATATTACCATCATCCGGCAGGTAGCCAACGATAAGGCTAAAAAGCTATGGCCAAAATTTAAGGATCGTCCCTGGGATGAGGCTTTTGAAGTGAAATACCTAACGATACTGGAACGCGAAACTTATGGGTATGAGAAAACATGGCAGGTTCATAAGCAAATACCCTTCAGGGGCAAAGCAGAGTGGTATGTTTTGCAGGATAAGAAGAAGGTGGAGATAAAACAGGTGGATGAGGATCAAATCAGCCTGTTTTAAGGCTATTTAGTCCGGAAGTCCGCATAAGTCCGCAAGTCCGAAGATGATCTGTACTTTATAATCTTTCGGACTTGCGCGGACTTCCGGACTTCCCGAATACTCATTTTAACAATATTTTAATCGCAAACGAAAAAATCCTACATTTGCGCCGGGGTAAGTCTTTTACGACCAGCTCCTCTTGAACTCCCCCAGGGTGGGAACGCAGCAAGGGTAGAGGGTTGTAGCGGTGCGATAAAAGTAGCTTACCCTTTTTTTATTTCTTCTCTTTTTGAACAGGATTTCCAGGATTCACTGGATGGTCAAGATTAATATAGATTTTTTACATTGCGAAAACATGCGCTATCATGTTAATCTTTTAATCTTGTAAATCGTGTTCAACAATGGAAATTAAGCAGGAAGAACGTCATCACGCTGGTTCATTTTATTTCGACGATAATGGCAAGCGCGTGGGCGAGATGCGTTATTTAATACGCGGCGGGGTGATGAACATTTATCATACCGAGGTCGAACCATCGCTGAAAGGTATGAAGCTGGGCCATAAACTCGTGGACGCCGGCGTAAATTATGCCCGCAAGTACGACCTGAAGATATTGCCCACCTGCCCTTTTGCACGGAGGGTTTTCCTGCAGACACCCGAGTACCAGGATGTGATGGTGGAGGATTATGATGATCCAGTTATTTAATAGATGATGCTTAATATACTTATCATAGGCGGCGGCCCAATTGGGATAGCTTGTGCACTGGCTGCGCAGAAAGCTGGTTTGGAATACCAGGTAATAGAGAAAGGCTGCCTTGTCAATTCGCTGTACAACTACCCTTCTACCATGACTTTCTTTTCGACTTCGGAGTTGCTGGAAATAGGCGGGATACCATTCGTTACCATTCGCAACAAACCCAATCGTGATGAAGCGTTGGAATATTACCGTCGTGTAGCGGTTTCTAATCACCTTAAAGTAAACCTCTTTGAAGAAGTGTTGTCGGTGACCCGGACGGACGAACACTATGATATCGGCACTTCAAAAGCCACATATGAAGCAAAAAATGTGATCGTAGCCACGGGCTTTTATGATATTGCCAACAAACTGGGCATTCCCGGCGAGGAACTGTCCAAGGTTCGCCATTATTACAAAGACCCCCATTATTACGCGATGCAAAAGGTGGTGGTAGTGGGTTCCAGCAACTCGGCTATTGATGTTGCCCTGGAAACCTATCGTAAAGGAGCGGAAGTAACGCTGGTGATACGCGATGCAGAAGTGAGCCACCGGGTGAAGTACTGGGTCAGGCCCGATGTATTGAACCGTATTAAAGAAGGCAGTATTAAAGCTCTTTTCAATTCCAACCTTAGCGCCGTACGCGAACAAGAGGTCGACATACAAACTCCGGAAGGTAAAATCACCATACCTAACGACTACGTAATGGCGATGACGGGCTACAGGCCTGATTTTGCTTTCTTACGGAAGCTGGGTATCAAACTCTTGGATACCAAATCTATCCCCGAATACAACCACGAGACCATGGAAACTAACCAGGAAGGCATGTACCTGGCCGGTGTGGTTTGCGGCGGCACGGATACGCATTTGTGGTTCATCGAGAATTCACGTATTCACGCGGATATGATCGTGAATGATATTGTTGCTAAGAAGTTGGATTAATTGTTGGAATTTTGTAAGGTTGGAATGTTGTAAGGTTGGTAATCTTGCTAATTGAAATAACCTTTCAACATTCCAACTTTCCAACCTTACAACAAACCCCAAAGTCACCCTATTCACATTAAACACATTTTCTCTTGCATAAGTTAAAATTAATGCGATACTTTGCATCCGATTTTAAAAAGATACAAAAACACGCGTTAAAGTGATACAGCAAAGCACCATAAAGCACGTTATCAGGGCGATATTGGCCCCGCTGGCAACCGTTCAGGTTGTTCCTGTTTTTGTTACTCCTTCACGACGAAGGCTCTACTTTTCCCGGGTTTAAGTTTCACGCTGTAGCAAAACCCATTATGAAGTTTTCCAAAACTTCACCGGCAATAATTCATTTAATTTTTACAGGGCGAAAGCCAAATGATTTAATGTTAATTCTTTCTATTTCTTCTTTCAATGGACATACAGGATTTTGATATCATAGTTGCCTCGGCACAGCACGTTGATTTCGCGCAGATGATCTGCGACGAGATGGCGGAGTCGGCCAAGGCGCGCGGCACGGGCATAGCGCGGAGGTCGCCGGAGTATGTTGCAAACAAAATGCTTGAGGGCAAAGCCGTTATCGCCATGCATAAGGATGGTACCTGGGCTGGTTTTTGCTATATAGAGACGTGGAGTCACAACCAGTTTGTGGCCAATTCAGGGTTGATCGTAAGCCCGCAGTTCAGAAAATCGGGTTTAGCCAAAGCAATCAAACAAAGAATATTCGCATTATCGCGTAAGAAATACCCTGACGCAAAAATATTTGGTTTGACGACCGGCCTGGCGGTGATGAAAATCAATTCGGAATTAGGTTATGAGCCTGTTACTTACTCTGAATTGACCCAGGATGAAGATTTTTGGGCCGGGTGTAAAAGCTGCGTGAACTACGATATCCTGACGAGCAAAGAGCGTAAGAACTGCATGTGTACGGCCATGCTTTACGACCCGGTTGAGAAGCAAAAGGAATTTGAGGAAAAGATGAAGAAGGTGACACATAAAGCTACCTTGCTGGAAAGAATTGAGAACGCTATCAAGCGCGGGTTGGAGAAGTTCGAGCAGGGTGAAAGGATAAAGGTCAAAGGCGAAAGGTTGTCTTTGTCACCAATCGGACGGATGGACAAAATTGAAACGAAAATAAAACGTTAAAACGTAGAGACGTAACATTTTGCGTCTCAAATAAACATACATCGAGGCGCAAAATGTTGGGTCTCTACACATGGAAAAAATGAAAAAAAAGGTAGTATTAGCATATAGTGGAGGCTTAGACACATCGTTCTGCTGTATATATCTGACAAGAGATCTCGGTCTTGAAGTGCATTCAGTTATCGTTAACACCGGCGGTTTTAGTGCCGACGAATTATATGCCGTTGAAAAACGTGCCTATGAAATGGGGGTTACATCTCATCATGTGGTTGATGAGACTGAAAACTTTTACAACACCTGTATACGCTACCTTATCTATGGCAACGTGTTGAAAAACAACACCTATCCGCTGTCGGTTAGCGCTGAAAGGGTAAGCCAGGCGACAGCTATTGCTAATTATGCTAAGGAGATCGGCGCCGAATACGTTGCCCACGGCAGCACAGGTGCGGGTAACGACCAGGTTCGTTTTGATATGATCTTCAATATCCTGGTGCCTAATGTCCAGATTCTCACTCCTATCCGCGACCTCAAACTGAGCCGTGAAGAGGAGGTTAAATATCTGAAAAAACATGGCGTTGATATGAACTTTGAGAAGGCGAAGTATTCTATCAACAAGGGTATCTGGGGAACATCCGTTGGGGGCAAGGAGACATTAACTTCTAATTTAGGTTTACCTGAAGAAGCATGGCCGACACAGGTAACCAGTATCGAACCAAGAAATATCGAGCTAACCTTTGAGCAAGGTGAATTGGTTGCCCTGGATGGCAAAAAATACGATCACCCTACAAAGGCGATACAGGCACTACAGGCTATCGCACAACCTTACGGTATTGGCAGGGATATTCACATAGGCGATACTATTATCGGTATCAAAGGCCGTGTTGGATTTGAAGCCGCAGCGCCGATGATCATTATCAAAGCTCACCATACACTTGAAAAACATGTGTTGACCAAGTGGCAACTGTCGTGGAAGGATCAATTATCGTCATTCTATGGCAATTGGCTGCATGAGGGGCAGTTTCACGACCCTATCATGCGTAATATCGAAGCTTTTTTAACCGATACACAAAAACAGGTAAGCGGTAAAGTATTTGTACAGCTGTATCCGTATCGCTTCCAGGTGACGGGTATTGAGTCAGAGCACGACCTGATGTCAAGCAAATTCGGAAGCTACGGCGAAATGAACAATGCCTGGACCGGCGAAGATGTGAAAGGCTTCTCGAAGATATTTGGCAACCAGGTAATGATATATCACAAAGTAAACAGCACCGATAATGGATAATAAGGCATTTTCAAAGAATGATTGCTCAAGCCATTACAAGTGGGGCGACGACTGTTACGGCTGGAATTATATCGATACCGATGCATTATCCGTGAAGCAGGAGTTAATGCCGCCCGATACCGCTGAGCAATTGCATTTCCATGAAAAGGCCACCCAGGTGTTTTTTATTTTGAAGGGCAAAGCGATTTTTACTATCGAGGGTGAAGAGATCGAGTTAAAAGTCGAGCAGGGCATCGAGATCAAACCGGGCCAAAAACATTTTATCAGCAACAAAGAGCAAAGCGACCTGGAATTTATTTTATACTCCTATCCATCTACAAAAAATGACAGGATCAACCTCTAAAATACGCGCAGGAATTGTTGGCGGCGCAGGTTATACCGGCGGCGAAATGCTGCGTATCCTGGTGAATCACCCAAATGTCGAGATCGCTTTCGTACACAGCAATAGTAACGCGGGAAATTATGTTTATGAAGTGCATACCGATCTTTTTGGCGATACTGACCTAAGATTTGGCAGCGACCTGTATGATGAAATTGATGTACTATTTTTATGCGTAGGGCATGGCGACGCGAAGAAGTTCCTGGAAAATAATGAGATTCCGGATGGGATTAAGATCATCGATTTGAGTCAGGATTTTAGGCTAAGTCAAAATTCAAAATTCAAAAACAAAAACTTTGTTTACGGGCTGCCCGAATTGAACCGGGATGCTATCAGCGAAGCTCAAAATATAGCAAACCCGGGTTGCTTTGCCACTTGCCTTGAACTGGGCATGTTGCCATTAGCTGCAGAGGGCCTGTTAAATGGTGAGATACATATTACCGGTACTACGGGCTCGACGGGTGCAGGTCAGAGTCTACAGGCTACAACGCATTTTACGTGGAGAAACGACAACTTGTCGATCTATAAAGCGTTTGAGCATCAACATTTAAATGAAGTTGGTCAATCACTGGATCAGCTTCAGCCGGCAAATGGCCGGACGATCAATTTTATACCTTATCGTGGAGATTTTACAAGAGGTATAATTGCTTCGATCTACCTGGATTGCAGTTTGTCTGCCGAAGAAGCTTTAAAGCTTTACGAGGAATATTACGAAGGTCATCCCTTCACGCATGTTACTAAAAGGGCCATAGACCTGAAGCAAATTGTGAACACTAATAAATGCTTTGTCCAATTAGCAAAGCATGGTAATAAATTACTGATTACAAGTATTATAGATAATTTACTTAAAGGAGCATCCGGACAGGCGGTTCAGAATATGAATTTGATGTTTGGTCTGGATGAAACAGCTGGATTAAGACTAAAAGCAACGGGATTTTAAAATGAAACTATTCGACGTTTACCCGATAAACCCGATAAACATCGTAAAAGGTGTTGGGAGTTTGGTTTATGATGACAAGGGCATAGAATACCTTGATCTGTATGGCGGACATGCTGTGATCTCTATTGGTCACACCAATCCGCATTACGTAAAACGACTGGAAGATCAGCTGCACCGAATAGGTTTTTATTCAAATTCTGTAGAGATACCACTCCAGGCTGAACTGGCTGCAAAACTGGGTCATGTTTCTGGCAAGGAAGATTACCAGCTATTCCTGTGCAATTCGGGCGCAGAGGCAAATGAGAATGCGCTGAAACTCGCATCGTTCTATAATGGCAAAAAGAAAGTGATCGCTTTCCGGAGATCTTTCCACGGCCGGACATCATTAACCGTTGCTGCTACAGATAATCCAAAGATCGTCGCCCCGGTAAATGAAACCGACAACGTGATTTTCCTGCCATGGAATGACGAGGCGGCATTGGAACAGGCTTTTGCAGCAAATGAAATATCATCCGTCATTATCGAAGGTATTCAAGGCGTCGGTGGTATCAACGTCGCATCAGAAACCTTTTTGCAGAAGATCAGATCGCTTTGCGACACTCATAATGCTGTATTCATCGCCGACTCTGTTCAATGCGGATACGGACGTACCGGAAAATTTTTCTCGCATGATTTTGCCGGGGTGAAAGCCGATATCTATAGCATGGCCAAAGGCATGGGTAACGGCTTCCCTATCGGGGGTATTATTATATCGCCTAAAATTCAACCTTCTTACGGCATGCTGGGTACTACATTCGGCGGTAACCATCTGGCCTGTGCGGCCGGATTAGCCGTGCTGGAAGTAATAGAGGAAGATAGCCTTATACAAAATGCAGGTGAAGTAGGTAGTTACCTGATCGGTGAATTGAAGAAGTTTGAGCAGGTGAAAGAGGTGCGCGGCCGTGGGTTAATGATCGGTATCGATCTACCGGAAGAACTGGCGCACGCCCGTAAAGAACTTTTGCAAAAACATCACATTTTTACCGGTGAAGCTAAGCCAAATGTGATCAGGCTGCTGCCTGCGCTGAACCTGACGAAAGCACATGCTGACAGGTTCCTGGAGGCATTTAGTACTGTATTGAGCCATACAACTGTTACGCAATAACCCCTATGAAATTATTTTCTTCAGTTCATGACGTAGACGATATCAATGCCCTGGCAAAGCTAGCATTGGATCTGAAGCGTAACCCTTATGCTGATCAGCACCTGGGCAAGAACAAAACCATTGCCCTCATCTTCCTCAACCCCAGCCTGCGCACGCGCATGAGCACGCAAAAGGCTGCCTTGAACCTTGGCATGAATGTAATGGTGCTGAACATGGATAAAGAAGGCTGGGCGCTGGAGCTGGAAGATGGCGCTGTGATGAATGGCAACACCGTTGAACACATTCGTGAAGCAGCGGCTATGATGGGTGAATATGCCGACATTATCGGTGTGCGATCGTTTCCCGGCCTGAAAGACCGCGAACTGGACTACAGCGAGGATATTTTTAGCAAGTTTGTGAAATATTGTGGCGTACCTGTAGTTAGCCTGGAATCGGCTACGCGTCACCCGCTGCAAAGTCTTGCCGACCTGGTAACCATTGAGGAACTAAAGACCAAAGCAAGGCCGAAAGTTGTATTAACCTGGGCTCCGCATGTCAAGGCTTTGCCGCAAGCGGTACCGAATTCTTTTGCTGAGTGGATGTGTAAGGCTGATGTGGATTTTACCATTGCTCAACCGAAAGGGTATGAATTAAGCCTTGATTTTACCAAAGGTGCAAGCATTACTCATAACCAGGACGAAGCGTTAAAAGATGCCGATTTCATCTATGTAAAGAACTGGTCAGCCTATGAGCCCTATGGCAAAGTAACGGGCGGCTATGACGACTGGATGCTGACCAATGATAAGCTAAAGATAACCAATGATGCTAAAGTGATGCATTGCCTGCCTGTGCGCAGGAATGTGGAACTGTCTGATGAGATACTGGATGGGCCAAATTCAATAGTGGTTCATGAAGCCGGTAATCGTGTATGGGCCGCGCAGGCGGTGCTGAAGCGGATGCTGGAGTCATTAAGTTGATTTGCGATTTTTAAAATTACGATTTACGATTTTGTAATTTTAGGGTTGAATTAACCGCTCAACCAACCATGTATATTCCTTCCTTCAACACATTTACGGATAAGCAAGAAATCATCTCTTTCATACAGCGGTACAGCTTTGCTACCATTGTGACGATGATGAATGACAAACCTTTTGCCACTCACCTGCCCTTTTTAGTGAAGGAAGAAAATGGGAAACTTATCTTGTGGTCGCACTTTGCAAAAGCGAACCCGCAATCTAAGGAGATTTTTGACAGGCAATCCTTGGTAATTTTTACCGAGCCACACGCGTATATTTCTCCGTCCAATTACGAAACCGAAAAAGTAGTCCCTACCTGGAACTATATTGCCGTTCACGCTTACGGTAAGGCCACGTCGCTGGAAAGTGCAGAGCAAAAAGCCGAACTATTAAAACACACCATTGAAACGTTTGAGGCTGCATATTTTAAGCAATGGCAAGGATTACCTGAAGAATATAAGTCAAGGATGATGAACGGTATCGTGGCTTTTGAGATCGAAGTAACCGACCTGCAGGCCAAGAAGAAACTAAGTCAAAACCGGATAGACAAAGAGATCGAAAACATCATTCATTCACTTGAGAAAAGCGATGACACCACTGCACGCGACATCGCTAAGTATATGAAAAAGCTAAAAGATCACTAACAGTTCCAGCATTCAGACCTCTGACTTCAGACATCCGACGTCATCTTGTTTCCGGATCAGCCATCCTCGTTTTAGTATCAAAAAAACGAACGATCAGCCTGTCGTCAGTATTGTGGGTAAGGTATTTTAACATCCAGTTACCCAATACGCTTAGCTTATTGGTAAATCCAACAAGTGAAGTCAAGTGAACGAACATCCACAATATCCAGGCCACAAAACCATGAAAATGCAATTTGCCTATATCGGCAACAGCCTTGTTTTGACCGATAGTTGCCAATGATCCTTTGTCAAAATATTTGAATGGCTCGGTTGGTTCCTTATTTACGAGGTGCATGATGTTCTTAGCCAAATGCTGCCCGGTTTGTATTGCGGGTTGCGCCATGCCCGGCAAGCCATTGGGGTATTTGTCGGTTATCATTGCGGAAACGTCCCCAATGGAAAAGATATTTTCGTAGCCCATTACCCTGTTGATCTCATCGGTTTGAAGCCTGTTGCCTCTGAACATCGAACCCTGTTGTATCCCATCAGGCAGTAGCCCCGTCACTCCCGCGGCCCAAAACACATTACGCGTTTTGATCACCTGGCCGTCACTTATTTTAATCTCATTACCGTCATATTCGGTCACATGGACATCGGTGCGAACCGTTACCCCCATTTGCTCCAGAAATTTTGATGCGCCCTTAGATGCGACCGATGACATCGCACCCAGCACAGCATGCTTACCTTCAACCAGGTATACCTTCATATCATCCTCGTGCAGCGTGGGATAGTCATCAACCAGGACATGATCGCGTATCTCGGCCAGGGCACCTGATAACTCTACTCCTGTCGGACCGCCACCTACTACAACAAAGGTCAGCAAAGCATCTTTTTCAGCAGGGTCAGTTTCTATCACTGCTTTCTCCAGGTTCTGCAGCATGAAGCTGCGGATATTTAGCGCCTCGCCTACGTTTTTCATCGGCATAGCAAAATGCTCTATTTGCTTATTGCCGAAAAAGTTGGTATCGGCGCCTGTTGCGATAACAAGGTAATCATAGGCGATCTCCCCTATGTTGGTTGAAATCGTGTTTTTATCAGTATTTATTTTTTGAACTTCGGCAAGATTAAAAGTGAAGTTCTTTTGCTTTGCAAATATGCGCCTTAACGGAAATGCAATGGAATCGGCTTCTATGTAACCCATCGCTACCTGGTAAAGCAGCGGCTGGAAAGTGTGATAATTGTGCTTATCAAGCAGCAGTACGTCAACAGGTTTGTCCTTTAGTTTTTTAGCCAGGTTGATGCCGGCGAAGCCGCCGCCGATGATCACAACTTTTGGCCTGCGTGCTGTTTTTTGTTCATCCATTGGCTATAAGATTATGCTTGCAAATTAAGTATTAAAGGCGTTTATAATATAAGCTAAAAGACATTTTATATGTTTTAAAATAAATACGACTGATTTAGTGTATTTTTATCGGCTTATGAGCAGACAGCAACTCCATATCGTCAAGATCGGTGGGAATGTGATCGATAATTCGGAAAGCCTGCATCATTTTCTGAAGGATTTTACCGATCTGGAGGGCAACAAGATATTGGTTCACGGGGGCGGAAAAGTTGCAACGCAATTACAGGAAGAATTAGGCATCGAACCTAAGTTAGTGGATGGCCGGAGGATAACAGATATCGATACGCTTCGTGTGGTAACTATGGTTTATGGTGGGCTGATCAATAAAAATATCGTTGCACAGCTGCAGAAATTTGGCACAAACGCGATTGGACTTACAGGAGCTGATGGGAATTTTATCAGGACTCAAAAACGCCCGGTGAAGGCTATCGATTATGGCTACGTAGGCGACATCGATGAAAAATCCATTGACCCCGAAAATATCAGTAGACTGCTGAAAGCCGGTTTTACCCCGGTATTTTGTGCAATAACCCATAATGGCGAAGGCCAGCTATTGAACACCAATGCTGATACGATCGCCTCTGCCCTGGCGGTAGCGTTATCCCCGGTTTACGAAACCACGCTGATCTATTGCTTTGAAAAGAAAGGCGTACTGCATGATATTAACGACGAAGAATCAGTCATCAGGGAAATTGATCCCAAAAAATACGAGCAGCTGAAGGAACAGCAGATCATTCATAGTGGTATGCTGCCAAAACTGGATAATGCATTTACCGCGATCAATTGTGGTGTAAAGGCAGTCGTTATAGGAAGGTCCGATGACCTCGGGCAGCTACAAAAAAAACAACCATTTGGTACACGTTTAAGTAAAGCAGAAAGCTGAAAGCGAAAAGACTAAAGCGATAGTAAATCAGATTAAAAATAAAAGCCTTAGGCCTTCGGCTTTTAGCTAACAAAGAAATGAGCACAAAACAACATATTGCCATACTGGGCAGCGGAAATATTGGTCTTTCATTGGCCAAAGGTTTGGTTAAGGCAGGTATATGCGAACCCGAGCAGATCACGCTTACACGCCGGAATGTAAAGGCGCTATCAACGTTAGCTGATAATGGTTACGACGTCACTTCTGATAATTCCGAAGCTGTAAAGAAAGCTGATATAGTAGTTTTGGCGGTATTACCGCAGCAATTAAACAAACTGCTGCACGAGGTCAAACCGGCGATATGGGAACAGAAACACCTGCTTATCTCTGTGGTTTCAGGAGTGACTTGCATGGACATCCGCCAGCAGTTAGGCATGGAAGTACAGGTGGTTCGTGCTATGCCGAATACAGCAATTGCTATTGGACAATCTATGACCTGCATCGCTACCGACAATGCTTCAACTGAAAACATCAGCCTGGTTAAGTCATTATTTGATACTGTCGGTGTAAGCATCCAGATCAATGAAGAGCTAATGACATCGGCAACGGCGCTTTGCGCATGCGGCATTGCTTTTTTCCTGCGTTCCATACGTGCGGCTTCACAAGGGGGAACTGAGATCGGTTTTCATGCGCATGACGCTTTAAAGATGGCTGCTCAAACCGCAAAGGGCGCTGCTGACCTGCTTTTACAACTATCTTCTCACCCTGAACAGGAGATCGATAAAGTGACTTCGCCTAAAGGCTGTACCATAGCTGGGTTGAACGAAATGGAACATAACGGCTTTAGCTCGGCGATGATCAAAGGCATCAAAACCTCGGCCGAGAAGGCTGGGGTACTGTATGATAAGGAAGGATAGCCGATTATTTCATTCTCTGCTGAGCTATCAGCGCATAAAGAATACCGCTTACGATAAAACCTATCGGCAGGTATATTTTCCCCGGAATGACTATCGCTGAAATTGATTGCCAGTAAAACGCCAAGGCCGACTTTTATCAAACCCGAATAATACATGGGCTGATGTTCTTCCTTTTTCTCCGCTTTCCGCTTCATGTTTAGATTTTGGATGACGCTTTTGATCATGTCTTCTGGTATACCCTGTTTCTCAAGCCGGGCGCGGATAACTTCATCATCCAATCCGGATTTTTTGAGTCGCATGCCTTCTAAATAGGTTCTATTTTTTAGTCCTTCGCCCATTTGCAATAAGGTTGAATAAAATATACATGAAATTCCTAAAAGTTCAGCTCATTACAGGTAATAATGCCTTATGCCGTTAAGGTTATCGTCTAATTCGTAAATCAACGGAATACCTGTTGGCAGATCGAGCCCAGTAACTTCTTCATCGGAGAGTTTATCAATGTATTGTATCAGTGCGCGCAGGCTATTGCCGTGAGCTGATATAATAACTTTATTATCCGCCTTAATTTCAGGGACGATCCTTTCCTGCCAGAAGGGTAATACCCGGTCCATGGTTTCTGAAAGATTCTCGGTTAGCGGTAATTCTCTTTCCGTTAAAGTCTTATATCGCGGATCCTTACCGGGGTAACGGTCGTCATCTTTGGTAATGGCCGGCGGGAGTTCATGCGGGTCGCGGCGCCATTTGTGCACCTGTTCCTCTCCGTATTTTGCCGCTGTTTCGGCTTTATTTAATCCTTGCAAAGCGCCGTAGAAACGCTCGTTCAGCCGCCATGATTTTTCAACGGGCAACCACAGCTGATCAACTTCCTCCAATACAATATTCAGTGTTTTAATCGCTCTTTTTAAAACCGAAGTGAAGCTTATATCAAAGTTGTACTCATGCTTTTTCAAAAGCCAGCCGGCACTCTTTGCCTGCTTGTAACCATTTTCCGAAAGATCAACATCAGTCCAGCCGGTAAACCGGTTCTCCAGGTTCCAGACGCTTTCGCCGTGACGGATCAGTACGAGCTTTTGCATTTTTTAAGCAGAAAGCTCAAAGGTAAAAGCTTAAAGCGAAAAGCTTTGGACTTTCTGCTTTTAGCTTTCAGCTTTTTCCTATCTTGCATTATAAACCAATAAAACCACTAAGATCATGATTCCAACAACACCTGTTCCCGCAAAAGATGGAACGGCTAATCCGGCACCTTTGGGCCTATGCGCCTTCGGTATGACAACCGTTTTGTTAAACTTTCATAATGCAGGCTTTTTCGAGTTAAATTCCATGATATTGGCTATGGGTATCTTCTATGGAGGCCTGGCACAAGTAGTTGCCGGCATTATTGAAGCCAAAAAGAACAATACCTTCGGACTCACTGCATTCACTTCTTACGGTTTTTTTTGGCTCTCGTTTGCCGGCCTGATCCTAATTGGTAAGTGGGGCTGGATAGATGGGCCATCAGAAAAAGGCATCGTGGCTTACCTTTCTATGTGGGCCTTGTTCACCTTCTGTCTGTTCTTCGGGACTTTAAGGATAAGCAGGGCCCTGCAATTTATCTTTGCAACACTGACGATACTATTTATCCTGCTGGCTGTTGGCGATGCGACAGGCAATGATTCGATCAAACATTTTGCAGGATATGAAGGTATAATTTGCGGATTATCAGCGATTTACACAGGTGTAGCTATTTTATTAAAAGAAGAATTCGGTAAAGAAGTATTACCGATCGGACAGGTAAATAAATAAGCCTTTTGAAAGATTTTAAAAAATATTACACACTTCCGGCGACTCCTGAAGAAGTTTACTTTGCGCTTACCAAGCCGCTTACCCTTGAATTATGGACGGGCGAGGAAGCACAAATGAGCACCGAGCCCGGCAGCGAATTTTCGTTATGGGGCGGCAGCATTTGCGGCCGCAACCTGGAATTTGAACAGGATAAAAAGATCGTTCAGCATTGGTATTTTGAAGGTGAAAGCGAAAACTCGATCGTCACGATAAAATTGCACCCGGATAAGAATAACACGACGTCAGTCGAGTTAAGGCATACCAATATACCGGACAAGGAGTATGATGATTTTGCCTCCGGCTGGGATGAATACTATTTCGGCGCCCTTAAAGAATTTTTTAGCAACGATTAGCAAGAAAGCCATCTGGAACGGTGGCTTTCTTGTTTATTGCAGCAGCGTAAATTCTACTATTCCACTATTGAACTGCTGATGCCTCCTCGCATCCGGAGGAAAACCGGCGTGCCCATCCGTAACTACCCTGGAGCCATTTATCCCCCGGCTAACAAAGTAATTCTTTACGGCATTTGCCCGGAGTCTTGCCAGCTGCAGATCGCGGTTTGTGCCGACATTCTTTGTTGTATATACGTCTATCTTTAGCGATAATTTTTTTTCTGCCAGTAAACGTACCACGGCATCCAGGTTTGGAAAAGAACGGGCGTTGAGTATCTCCGTGCCGGTATAAAACTCTAAGCTCGCACCAGCAAGCAACAGTTTTCTTTTATCCTCTTCGCTAACTTCAGGTTTCGCAATCTCAGGCTTGATCCCGTCTGTGGCCACCAATGGAATGTTTAGCGGGCATCCGGATGCATCCACTTTAGTATTCGGCGGTGTGTCGGGACATTTGTCATTCACGTCGGGTACACCATCGCCATCACTGTCGGTCATAAGCCTTGCCACACTGGCGTTCGCTGTTTCAGCGTCGTTGGTAAGTTTTACATTCTTTTCTTTTTCGGCATCAAACCGGGTTTGCAGCGACTGCATTTCGTCCTGTAAAACCTGTTCGCGGGCCAAGGCCCTGTTTTGAACGGGTACGCTTACCGATTGAGCAGCTAATTGCTTTTTTGAACGATCGCCTATGGCGAATTCAAGTCCGATATGAGAATAAGAAAACCTGTCGTTTGTCGGGCCATATTTATAGCCGTCCACATTATCGGCCATCACAAAGTTCACCTGGTAACCAATGTCTACGTTGATATCGTCTGTTACGTTTACTTTCAAGCCGAGACCTATCGGCACGAAAAAATTATTCAAAGTATTGTAAACGGGAACTACTTCAGACGGGCGAGACGGATAAACCACCGGTGAGTAACTCAATATCCCGCCCCCGGTTGTAAGATATGGTTGTGCAAGGCCCCAATGAAAAATAGTAAAATTACCGTTTAAACTGGCGGACCAGTTTATTTTACTGGTAAACTGCTCATATATCCACTCGCCATTGGAAAATTTTTCGCTGGAATGATCAGCTTTTAACTTACCAGCCATCAGATCAGCCTGCAATCCAAAAGAGTTAGTTAATTGATCTTTAAAGTAAACGGCATAACCCAATTGCATATCAGGTGACATAAAATCCTGGCGGGAATTATACCCGATGAGCGTATAAGGTGTTGAAATACCAGCAGATACCCCAACGGACAAGGTTCGAAAAGAACTGTTGTCTATTAAAACTTTTTGATAATTCGCCGAGTCAGGATTTTGCGCCGCAAGTTTTAGACTTGAGAAAATAACAATAAACAAAAATAAAAGCCGGGTAAATCGATATCTCATAATTGCGACATGGCTTGCCTTAGATTAAGCAAACATGGCAATTTTCAGTTAAAAATCATAACAATTAAGTTAAGACTATTAACATTTACGGTTTAGAACGCACTTTTTGCCAATGCCTGCTCAATATCGGCCAATATATCCTCAAATTTTTCAAGACCGGCTGAGATACGTATCAGGCCGGGTGTTATACCAACCGATAATCTTTCATCTTCTGTTAATTTAGAATGCGTGGTACTTGCCGGATGAGAAGCAATGCTGCGTGTATCGCCCAGGTTGGCTGTAACCGACAGCATTTCAAGCGCATCCAGGAATTTGCGGCCGGCTTCAATGCCACCTTTCAATTCCATGCAAAATACGCCGCCGCCAAGCTTCATTTGTTTTTTGGCGATATCATATTGCGGATGACCGGGTAATAGCGGATACTTGACCCAAGCCACATGCGGATTCCCTTGTAACGTTTCGCACAGCCTTAGGGCATTTTCGCTGTGGCGCTGCATACGTACATCGAGTGTCTCAAGACTTTTGCTTAAAATCCAGGCGTTAAATGGCGACATAGAAGGCCCCGTATTGCGGCAGAACAAATAAATGTCTTTGATCAGATCGGCACGGCCAACAATAACCCCGCCCAGCACCCTGCCCTGCCCGTCGATCCACTTGGTGGCTGAATGTACTACCAGGTCGGCGCCAAAATCTATCGGCCTTTGCAGTAATGGTGTTGCAAAGCAATTATCGACGTTTAATACCAGGTTATGTTTCTTTGAAAACTTGCCCACCCATTCCAAATCGATCACCTCGAGCTGCGGATTGGTCGGCGTCTCCAGGTAAACCATTTTTGTATTGGGTTGAACCGCGGTTTCCCAGGCAGCATTGTCGCCGACAGGAACTAATGTAGATGTAATACCGTAGCGGACAAGGTATTTGGTTACCATAGTAAAAGTGCTGCCAAAAACTGAGCTGCAACAGATCAGGTGGTCGCCTTGCTTCAATAACGCGAACATCGACCCGAATATGGCGCTCATACCTGTCGAGGTGGCAAATCCTGCATCAGCGCCCTCCAATGCGCACATCTTGGCAACAAACTCATCTACATTCGGATTGCTGAAACGACTGTAGATATTAGCGTCTGTTTCATCGGCAAAGGCTGCACGCATCTCCTCCGCTTCATCAAAAGTAAAGCTGCTGGTAATGTACAGCGGCGTGGAGTGTTCGTTCTGCGATGTTTGGGGTGTTTGAATGCGAATTGCCTGGGTAACAGGATCTAACTTTTCCGACATGATAACGTAAATGATCTATAAGAATAATTTATTTGGCAGGGTAAACGAAAACCTGCGTTTTTATTTCGGCGCCGGCTTTCATCAGTGTAGCGGACACAGAACAGTATTTGTTTATCGATAGGTCAACAGCGCGGGCGGCCTTATCCGGGTCAATATCGCCATAGAGACGAAATTCAACAGTGATGAATTTCCACAATGACGGTTCCTTACCCTGTTCGCGCTCGCCGCTGACAGTCATTTCATAATCAACCACCTCCTGGCGTTGTTTCTTCAGAATACTGATCACATCAATGGCCGAACAACCGGCCAACGCCATCAGTAGCGTCTGCATCGGGCGAACACCATAGTTCTGGCCGCCGCTTTCTATACTGCTATCGATTTTTACGGTGTGTCCGGCCTGATCGGTGGCTTCAAAGCCAAAATCCCCATTTACCCGTTTGAGTTGTATTGTTTGCATATGATTAATTCGGTCAAAGTTATAATTTTTACCGATTGAAGAACTGTTCGCCGTCAAATGTGACCCTGCATAAATAAAACCCTATATTTACTTCCATGAGAAAACCAGCCTTATTAATCCTGTTCCTGCTTTCGGGCACACTTTGTTTCGCCCAAAAGAACCTGTTATCCTATGAGGATTTGAAATATCTTTTGACAAACAGCTTGCCGAGGGCTGATACATTTATGATGGCTAAAGGTTACCAGCTTAAGGTAAAGAATACAAAGAACAACAACCGCGTATATAGTTCTGTGTCAGGAGACTCACATGTTGATATTAATGTGCGGCAGGATGGTAAACGGTTGCTGGTGGAAATCGAAACCAATGTGCTTTCTCAGTATGACCTGATCCATAATTCGATAGCCCAATATGTGACCAAAGATGCGATGACGCCCGATGTGCAAACCTATGTTGTAAAAAATCTTGGAACGATTTACATTACAGTTACCGATACCTCGCCGTATGATCCGCTAAAACGGGAATATGACATCCATGTAGTACCGGATAAACGGATCACAGCGTACAATTAGCCGATTTGGTAATTTGAAAATTTGAAAATAAGGAGTAGTCGGACCAATTTTCAAATCTTCAAATCAACACATTTTCAAATTATCTGTCCTTAACAGGAATAACGAGCTTTAGCCCCGACCAGATTTCGTCAACAGCGCAAACTTTGATATCGACGAGACCGATCTTCAGTGCATAATTCCGGATGATGTCTTCGGTAATATCTGTGGCAATTTTGGATGCTTTTTTCGGCCAGGAAACCCAGATCGTCCCGTCGGGTTTGATCTGATCTTTGAGCGAAGGGAGCAGACTTTCGTATTCTGCTTTGCTTTTGGTGAAGAAATGGATAAAATCGAGCCCGAGCGTGTCGCTTTCAAAATAGAGGTTGGGCGGCAGATCGGTAAAAAGGTCCAGGTAATAGTCAGGGGTATTGATCAGGCTTATGTGAAAACCGTCCTTCATACCAAGCTTTTTGGCCAGCGGAGTGCCTGAATACCCTGTCGTTTGCATTACCTTGTCCCCCATTTCCATAAACCATCTTGTACTTTCTGAACCGCAGGACGGTCTGATTGTTTCAAAGCCAGCATGATCCGCGTTGATCATCGCGCTATCGCATTAATGGCCTATAATTTCCTTGTTCGACCACTTTCCGGGCTCCGGTTTGCTCTCCCAATCAATGGGCTTATTATGAACCATTTGCAAAAATCGGTTGACGCAAGGCGCGAGGTTATCAACAAAATCAATCATGATATGGAAAAGTTTGCCCTAAAGATAGCGAGCTTTTATACTACCTTCAAAACCTGAACACTCACGATGGCCCTTAATTACATTTGGATAGCATTTTTCATCATTGCGTTTGTTATCGCGCTGGTGAAGCTAATTTTCCTGGGCGATACTGACGCGTTTAAAGTAATTGTCGACAGCCTGTTCAGCTCATCACTGTCTGCTGTGATGGACATTGCCCTACCCCTCGCCGGAGCGATGACCTTGTGGCTTGGCATCATGAATGTCGGCGAAAAAGCCGGCGCCATCCGGTTCCTTTCACGTATAGTGGGACCATTTTTCAGAAGAATATTTCCCGAAATACCTGCTGATCATCCCGCCCACGGCAATATATTAATGAGCTTTTCGGCTAATTTACTAGGGTTGCTGAATGCCGCCACTCCGCTTGGCTTAAAAGCGATGGATAGCATGCAGGAAGTCAATCCAAACAAGGAAGAAGCTTCCAACGCGCAGATCATGTTCCTGGTGCTGCTTACTTCAGGCATGCAATTGCTGCCGGTGTCCATTATTGCCCAGCGAGCTATTCTTCATGCTAAAGACCCGACGGACATTTTCATCCCCTGTATTATTGCCACATATGCGGCTGCTGTTGTGGGTATGATCGCTGTAGCTATCAAACAAAAGATCAAACTTTTCGATGGTGTGATCATCGCGTGGCTTGGCGGCATTACGCTGTTGATCACCTTGATGGTGTGGAGCATGACGCATTACCTGACGAAAGAACAAATAGCAACACTTTCAAAAGTATCAAGTAATTTTTTGATAACTGCAATTGTTGTAATATTCATAACTGGGGGACTGTTCAAGAAAATTAACGTTTTTGAAGCATTCATCGATGGCGCTAAATCAGGATTTGAAACCTGTGTGAAGATCATTCCCTATTTAGTTGGGATGCTGGTGGGCATCGCGGTATTCAAAAGCTGCGGCGCTTTGGGTTACATGAATGATGGTTTGCGATGGGTGATTAGCAAAGCCAACCTGGATACACGTTTCGTAGACGCTATGCCCGTAGCCTATTTGAAACCATTGAGTGGAAATGGATCGCGGGCTATGATGATCAGCACCATGCAAACCTACGGAACCGATAGCTTTGCCGGACGCCTGGCTTGTGTATTCAACGGGTCATCGGACACAACGTTTTATATCGTTGCATTGTACTTTGGTTCGGTGGGGATCAAAAAAATAAGGTACGCTATCCCCTTTGGCTTGCTGGCAGACCTCGCCGGGATCATCGCCGCAATTTTTGTGAGCTATTTGTTTTTCGGCTAATTTTTTTAATCGTTTAGTTATGAGTGTTTTGCTAACGTTATCTACAGTGAGTTTGGTACCATGTTTGTATGATGCTACCTGCTTTGCGCAAGATCATTTGTATTCACGATTCATCAATTTGGCATTTATGCCGATTCAACACTGAAAACGCGGTTTGGAGATGGTCATTCGGTCGCGATAGCGGTAATTGCTCCGGCATCGCGGTAATAATTGATTATAATGTTCCCCGATTTTACGCATGATGAAATTGCGAAACTTAAGACTTACAGATGTGTTATAAATTTCACTGGATTAGAGGATGACCGATCATTACATTCGACACAACGCCGAGAAGAAGAACTTTTTAAGAAAGGGATTAACCGTTATGGTCACCATCGCAATGATATCGACCGTGTTTATGACCAGGTATGCGCTTTCCGGATCCCGCAGGGATGCAGTTGGCAACGCACCGGATTATGACGACGCTTATTTGATGGCACAAAATTTCATCAGGCCTACCATCAACTCTTCAGATATTACCTTTCCCCAGTCGGGTTACCAATGCGCGCAAAAGCCGGATTCTGTATTTATTGTGAAATCCTACGCCGAAAAAAAAGGGAAACAAGCTCCGCAAAACATCACTTCATTCGAAATAACTATTAAATTCACAGGAGGGCCGGTTGCAGATAAGAAGAACTGGAAGGTTATAGACTTGGTAGAAGATTAAAAAAGCACCCTGATCTTTGACCCGGGTGCTTCAATCACTCTAAAACAATCACCTCTAAATTAAGAAGTACCTTTAATAATTATATCTGGGATAATTATTGACTAATTTGAATTAATAGTCAAATATACTAACTAAGATATAAGTTTTACTGTATTTAACATCAATTTTACCTCTGGCTGACAGTCGATTAGTTCTTTAAACCGCGCACAAAGATATCGACCAAAAGCAGGCGCTTTTGATGGATCTCATCCAGGTATTCTTTTTTAGGAAACATGTTCTTTTTGTGTCCCATAGCGGCAACGCGCACACCGTTAAGAGCGTCAAGCAACAGGTTCACGATCTCACCTGGATTATCAACCGGCTTAATTTTGCCGCGTTGCGCTTCGGCTATGATCGCATTGCCCAACAATTCCATTTCTGTTTGCCTGATCCCGTCAACAATTTCCCATATCTCGTCAGGAAGGCTTTGTTCGTTTAGCCTGATGAAATCAAAAAAGTTGTAGTTGTTAACGATGAAATTATGATGCGTATCGATCTGGAAAACGATCGCTTCCCTGAGATCAGCTATACGGCTAAGATTGTCCTTTAATGTGCGGAGGTATTCATTCGCAAGTTTCCGGGTAACCGCTATATATAATTGGCTTTTATCCGGGAAGTAATAATATAGTAAAGCCTTCGACATTGACAATGCCCCGGCTATTTCATTCATGGTGGTTTTGGAATATCCGTAATGCAGGAATTGCTGGTACGCGGCCTCTAAAATTTTCTCCCGCTTTATATCCTGCTGGTCGGCGACTGTGCTCACTTTATGGGGTCCTGACTTTTTTAACAAAACTATCAAATATTCTACAATTATAATGTCATTTTTACATTTGAGGAACTCGTGCAAAATCCGGCAACTAAAAAGCCGCCTCCAAATGGAAGCGGCTTAGCTTTACTATGGTTTGATTAAATTATTATACGGTTGTCATTTCCGGCTCAGCTTCATGTACCGCTTCTTCCTTCTTGCTGCCGAACAGCCTGCTCTTGATACGCACGCGGATGATATACATACAAGGCACGATAATCAGGGTAATAATAGTAGCAAAGCCCAAACCAAAAATCATAGTCCATGACAAAGGGCCCCAAAAGGCTACGTTGTCACCTCCAAAAAAGATGTGCGGTTTAAAGTGCGAGAACAGTCCTGCAAAGTCTATGTTGAAGCCTACAGCCAGTGGTATCAAACCCAGGATGGCGGCGGTAGCGGTAAGCAATACCGGTGTCATACGGGTACGGGCCGCTTCAACCACCGCATCGTGCAGGCTCGCCCCCTGTTCTATCAGCATATCGGTAAATTCAACCAGCAATATACCATTTCGCACAACCACGCCGGCCAGCGCCACGATACCGATACCCGTCATGACGATAGAAATCGTCATCTTGAATATCGCTATACCCAGGAACACGCCGATGATGCTAAAGAATATCTCGGTAAGAATGATGAACGTCTTTCCTATCGAATTGAACTGTGTCATCAGGATGATCAATATGAGTCCGAACGAGATTAGCAGCGCTGTACCCAGGAAGGTAGCAGCTTCCTGCTGGTCTTCCTGCCCGCCGCCCATGTGTATGCTTACCTGATCAGGCGCTTTGAAATTGCCGATGGCTTGCGCTATAGCAGCATTCACATCATTGGCATTATAAGGCTTGATCACGTTCGAGTTCAGCGTGATCACCCTGCGTTGCTGCTTGTGCTTAATGTTCGCGTACGTATTGGTATACCGTATATCAGTGAAAGCCGAGAGCGGTACCTGACGTATTTGTCCGCCAGTCGCCATATCACGGAATGTAAGCTTTTCGTTCCTGATAGCATCGATATTATTGCGCTGGTCTTCCTGCGCACGTACGTCGATCTCGTAATTATCCTCTTTGGTGTTCCTGAAATCGGATGCTTTCGCCCCGAATATAGTCGCGCCCAAAGCCTGGTTGATGGTGTTGGTATTTACACCTTCACGGTTGGCGCGCTCCCGGTCCACATCGAATACAATTTCCGGCTTATCTGCCTGTACGTCGGGAATTAAGTTTTCTATACCTGCGATGTTCTGCCTATTGATAAAATTCTTCAGCCTATCGGCAGTATGCACCAGCGTATCCATATTATCACCGGCCAGTTCTATAGCAATATCCTTTTGCACGGGCGGTCCCGCGTTCTCCTGCATGACGGATATTTTCGCACCGGGGACTCCCTGTACCGAATTGCGGACCCGCTCCAGTATTTTCTTGGTATCCTTTCCGTTGCGTTCCCCAAATTCTTTAAAGGCAACGGTGATCTTTCCCTTGTTGTAATAAGTGCCCTGGTCCTCATCTGTCGGATCGGTTACGCCTACTGAAACGTTAGAGATGATGGAAGTTACGATGTCCTTATCCGGTTCAACGGCTTTGGCTACATTTTTTTCAAGCCCGGCGACCACCTCATTGGTTTTGGCCTGATCAGTACCGATAGGCATTGTTACATATACGAATACGAAGTTCGGGTCTGATGTTGGGAAAAACTCAACCTTTGAGCCCCTCATACCAACAAACACAAATGTGAAAATGAACAATACAACAGTAGCGCCGAGCATCCACCACGGCCTGTGCACGGCCCACTCAAGCCGTCTCGCGTACCAATGTTGAAAACTCGGCCATGCCTTCTTCTGGAACCTATCGATCCATCTCATCAAGACAAAATGATTGAGCAAGTAAAGAAACGCTGCAAATACTACAAAGTTGCCCACGCCTACGTTCATCAGGTAGCCTAATACAGCAAGGATACCCAATACGATCATGGCACGTCTTACTTTACGGTCGAACTTAGGATGATCATGCTCGCCCTCGTGATGTGGCTTCATGAAATCTACTGCAAAAACAGGGTTCATAATATAAGCAACCACCAATGACGCCAATAGGGTTATGATGAGCGTGATAGGCAGGAAGAACATAAAGTGCCCGATCAAACTGTTCCAGAAAGCTAGTGGTACGAATGGTGCCAGGGTGGTCATTGTGCCCGAGAATACAGGAAGGAACACCTCACCAGCAGCCATTTTAGCGGCTTGTTTAATGGGAACTCTGCCGTTGGCAAAAATACGGTGCGTGTTTTCGATCACAACAATCGCGTCATCGACGACGATACCCAGTGCCAGGAGGAATGAGAACAGCACGATCATATTCAGCGTAAAGCCTATCACTGGCATCACCAGGAACGCGATGAAACATGACAACGGCACCGACAAGGCCACGAATATAGCATTGGTGCTGCCCATGAAGAACATCAAGATGATAGTCACCAGCACGAAACCGATCACGATCGTATTGATGAGGTCGTTCAGCGTGGTGCGTGTTTTTTCCGACTGGTCGCCGGTAACGGTAACGTTCAATCCTTTTGGGAATACCGTCTTTTGCTTTTCTTTGATCAGCTGAAATATCTTATCGGACGCCTCGATCAGGTTCTCGCCCGATCTTTTGCTCACATTCAGCGTAATTACATTCTTAAAGTTTTCCTGGTCGGGAGTTTTCAGCCTGGCATAGCTTTCCTGATCCTTAAAGCCATCTTTTACCTGGGCAATATCACGCAGGTAAACGGCTTTGCCTGTAGGGTTCCGGATCACCATTGCCGCTACCTCGTCGGCGTTCTTAAAGTCTTCCTTCAGGTCGATAGCGCGCTGCACCCCATCAGTTTTAACGGTACCCGCGGTCGAGATAATATTCTCATTGCTCAAAGCCTGGATGATATCGCCATAGCTAATCTGGGCCGCTGCCATCTTATTCATATCCACATTCACCTGGATGTTCGGCTTCAGCGCGCCTACCTCATCCACCTTGGATATTTCTTTCATGGCCTCGATATCGTCCTTCAGGTTGTCGGCATATTCTTTAAGCCTTTTCAGGTCGTAGTTGCCGGAGATATTCACGTACAGGATCGGGATATCCGCAACATCTATATCCGAAATATCGGATGACTTAAGATTGCTGTCGCCCTGCGGCAAATCCTGCTGCGCTTTGTCCACCGCGTCCTTCACATCCTGCTTCGCATCACGAATGTTGATATTGGCATTGAATTCGCACGTGATCACCGATACGTTCTGCTGCGAGTTTGAAGTAACTTTCTTCAATCCTTTCAGCGATTTCATCTGCTTTTCCAACTGCCTGGTTACCAGCAACTCGATATTTTGCGGTGATTGACCGATATATTGCGTGGTTATAAACACCTTAGACTGCGCAATATCAGGGAAGTTTTCCTTCGGTAAGCGCATATAGCTTACCAGCCCCAGCAACACGATCAGCGCGGCAACTACATAGACTGCCGTCTTATTGTTAATGGCCCAGGTGGAGGGCTTAAATTCTTTTTCTACGTCTTTCATAATCAAATCATTTTAGCGTGATCAGTTAATTGATTGCAAGACTCTTATCTTATCTCCGTCTTCAATTTCGCTGGCACCGTCGGTTATCAGCTTTTCACCGGGCTGCAGACCGCCTTTTATTTCGGTTTTACCGGCATATGAAGCGCCTTCGGTGATATTTTTCTTTTTGGCAATGCCATTCTCATTTACAAACACAAAATCACCCGATTCTGATTTCTGAATTGCATTAATTGGTACCACGATCGCATTCTTTTGCGAATAATCTGCAATTTTCAATACCGCGGTCATGTTGGGTTTGATGGTTTTGCTGCCCGGCAGTTGTATCTCGATGGCAAAGCTGCGTGACGCAGGGTCGATCGTTTTGGCCGCAAAGGTCACCTTAGCTGTTACCGAATCATTGGCATCAGGCACCACTACCTTCACCATATCCCCCTGGTGAATGCTGGCCGCATAGGATTCGGGAACGTTGGCCTTTACTTTCAACGATTCAGTATTTACAATCCTGATAGAAGTAGCGCCGGGCGAAGCCGCCTGGCCCAGTTTCAGGTCCATTTGATCAATAGAACCGCTTATGGGTGCCACGACGCGGTACAGGTCAGCCTGCTGCTTCAGCGCGCTGAGCGCTCTTTGCGCTGACTGCAAATTGGTTTGCGCCTGTATAAACTGGACTTCGGTGCCTATTTTTTGATCCCAGAGGTTCTTCTGGCGATCGTATAGTGTCTTCATCAGTGTAACCTGTGTTTCTGACTGAGCTATTTGTTCCTTCAATACGCTATTGTCCAACTGAACAAGTGTCTGGCCTTTATTCACGTGGTCGCCTACCTTCACATAGATGGCCGTAATCACACCCTGGGCTTGGGGATAAGCCTGCACATTGTCTTTTGCATCGATGCTGCCCTGCACATCAATATAATTCGTAAATGAGCCCGGCTTTACGGTCATCTCGGCCACGTCGGACGATTTTACAGAATCCTGCGTGCCCAATTGCGCCTGTAGTTTCTGGATCTTCGATGCAATGTCGGCTTGCTGCTTTTTCAGGTCGGCCAATTGCTGTTGCATGGCTTGTTTGTTATTAGCTACAGGTTTGCTGCATGCCGCCAGTAATAATAATGCTGGTATATATAATAGCTTTTTCATATCTGTTTTATCCTGATGGTGTTGTTGTTTGATTTATTGAATTCGTCCGTATGCTTTGTCCAGGTCAACTTTGCTGATGAGCGCTGTGTACAAGGCTTGTATATAATCATTATCCGCGCTCTCCAAATCGGTTTGCGCCTGTGTTACTTCAAGGCTCGATCCTACACCCTGGCCGTATTTTATCTGCGTTACTTTTAGAACCTGCTGTGCCAGCTGCTGGTTTTGCTTCTGATTGTCAAGAGATTTAATACTATTGATATAATTGATGCGTGCGCTGTTCGCCTGGAGCAAAATACCGTTCTTAAGTGCTTCAAGATCATTTTGAGATTTCTGCACAGTTATTTCCGACTCCTTTACCTGGTACTTGTGCTGTCCACCGGTGTAAATAGGTATATTGAGGCTTAAACCCACATAAGTCGCCGGATACTGCGTATTAAAAAGGGAACCGAATTTTTGACTTTGATAGGCCAGTGAGCTGTTCGCCAGGAAATTCAAAGTAGGTAGTAAATTTGATTTCTTATTTTTAACATCCAGGGCATTCAATTTTACATTTGTTTCCTGCAGGTTGTATTCTATCCTGTTATGATAGAAGGTGGTATCACCATTGTCAGCCACATTAGCGTCCATGTGAACATCTTCCAGCTTATCAGTCAATATAATTTCTTCTGTTATCGGCATACCCATTTGGAATTTTAGCATTTCATAACTCAAAGCCAACGACCTGACAGCATTTTCCCGCTTGGTTACCAGGTTATTAAACTGGACACTGATACGATCAACATCTATTTTCTCGGCCATACCCTGTTTGTTTTCAGCAGTTGTTTCATTAACCTGCCTTTTTAATTGTGCAATATCCGCGTCGAGTAATTTAATCTGCTCATTGCTCACAATTACCTGGTAATAGGCTTTAGTAACATTCACGCGAGTGTCTATCCTGGAGCGGGTATAAGAACGCTGAGACAGTTCCTTATAGGTCTTTGAAGCCTGCAAGCCTACCAGGTAAGAACCGCTAAAGATTATCTGATTAAGGCCGATGCCTGCAGCCGCATTATAGGGCTGGTAAATGCTAAATTTTTGCGTGCCGAAAATAACAGTTGGTGTTTTCAGATAATCAGTAAAGCTTGCCGTCCCGGTTATTTGCGGTAAGCCTATACCAGTGGTTTCCCTTACTTTATATTCGGCGTTTTTCATATCCAGTGCGGCATTCTTTACCGTATCCTGGTGTTCATAGGAATAATTAATACAATCCTGCAGCGAAAAGTTGTGCACTGCGGCAGGTTGTGCCGTCTGCTGCGCGAAACCCGTCAAGGTCGTGCCCAGCAATAGCATAGTTATAATAAGGATGTTCTTCATAATATATATTGAGTTGTTCGTTTTCATGTGATCTATCGGTACAAATATTTAAAGCTGTTGTGACAGCCCTGTGTCAATAGTATTAATTTACTTCCTCGTGTATGTTCTTGTACTCATTCAGCAGCTTGTAACCTTTCATGGTGCAAATGCCGTAATTAAAATGTTCCATCATTTCCTGCTGCACTTTCCATGGGTTGAATTCGCTTAGCGGGAAAACGGCACCATTAAAACCGGCTTCAACCTGCATCACACGCATACGCGCTATCACCTTCACATTAATTTCAGGCCTTATATAGCCCTGCTTAATCCCCTTGTTTAATAGTTCTTCAAGCGTGCGTTCGATCACCCCAGATTTAAAATTCTGGAACACTTTCCAGGCTTCAGGGTGATACTTTTGCATATCGTGAATGACGATCGGGTTCGCCCTGCCAAAAATTTCCTCAGAACACTTCATCATATTGATCATCCCTTCGATCACATTGTTCGATTTGGCCAACAACTCGCTCATTTCGGATTCATCGTCTTTTAGCCTCTTGGTTACAAGGGCCAGTACAAGCTCATTTTTATCTTTAAAGAACTGGTATATCGTTTTCTTCGACATGCCCAAATGTTTGGCAATGTCGTCCATGGTCACACTCTTGATCCCTGCCTGCAGGAACAATTCCCCGCTGCCGTCTAATATCCGGTCTGTTTGACTATTTGACATTTCGGGTCAAAACTATGGAAACATTTTTTGAATAAAAAGTTTCCTTTACCAAATGACAATTCCAAGACATTTTACCTGATCACGTAGCAGTTAATCGCTGCAACTGCTACTGCTACTGCTACCAATTCCGTATTTTTGTCAAAAAACTTTTTAGCTAACATGACACTAACCCCGCTTTCAGCAATTTCCCCCATCGATGGCCGCTATCGCAATACGACTGCAAAATTGGCTGACTACTTTTCGGAATATGCACTGATCAAATACCGGGTATTTGTCGAGATAGAATATTTTATCGCGTTGTGCGAATACCCTCTGCCACAGCTTCAGGGTTTTGACAAAGACACATCAGAAAAGTTACGCTTCATTTATCAAAATTTCTCAGAAAACGATGCCGCTGCTATCAAGGAGATCGAAAAGATCACCAATCATGATGTGAAGGCAGTTGAATATTTTATCAAAAAAGAGTTCGATAAGCTTGGGCTGGAAAAGTATAAAGAGTTCATCCATTTCGGATTGACGTCCCAGGATATTAATAATACGTCTATCCCCTACAGCTTCAAGTTGGCTATTGACGAAAGTTACCTGCCGGCCATTCATGAACTGGTTGACACATTAAAGAAATATGCGTCCGACTGGGAAAGATTGCCTATGCTTGCGCATACCCATGGTCAGCCGGCCTCGCCAACACGTTTGGGTAAAGAGATACAGGTTTTTGTTGAACGATTGGAAAATCAGTTGATATTGTTGAAGCAAATACCATACTCAGCCAAATTCGGTGGCGCGACCGGAAATTTCAATGCGCATCATATCGCTTACCCGCAGATAGACTGGAAAGCATTTGGCAACCATTTTGTAAATGATATCTTGGGCCTTAGCCGATCGCAATACACCACGCAGATAGAGCATTACGATAATTTCGCTGCGCATTGCGATGTATTGAAACGTATCAATACCATCCTCATTGATCTCGATCGCGATATCTGGAGTTATATCTCGATGAACTACTTTAAGCAGCAAATAAAAGCCGGTGAAGTAGGCTCATCAGCAATGCCGCACAAGGTAAATCCGATCGATTTTGAGAATGCAGAGGGTAACCTGGGTATTGCGAATGCTTTGTTTGAACATTTGGCCGCCAAACTCCCGGTATCGCGTTTACAAAGAGATTTAACTGATTCTACTGTTCTTCGCAATATCGGCGTACCAGTGGCGCATACGTTGATCGCCATCAAATCAACTATCAAAGGCCTGAATAAACTATTATTGAATGAGCCTGCCATCAATGCTCACCTTGAAGCCAACTGGGCCGTTGTAGCCGAAGCCATTCAAACCATACTTCGTAGAGAAGGTTATCCGAATCCTTACGAAGCATTATTGGGGCTTACCCGTACCAACGAAGCGATCAATGCCGACACCATAGCTGCTTTCGTGGAAACATTGGCTATAAGTGATCTGGTAAAGGATGAGATAAGGAAGATAACGCCTTCAAATTACACCGGTATTTAATTTAGGGTTGCCCTATGGGGCATAAGCATATTTGTTTGATAATTTCTACAAAGCTTTTGCTCCTATGGAGCATTAAAAATTGACGTTTGTCCCGTAGGGTCTATCGCTTTGTAGCATAACGAAAAAGACAAATAATTTGCGCCGTAGGTGCAAAACTTAGGTTTTATTACCATTTTTTTCGCGTCATTGATCAGTCATAAGAGTTTAGCCTGTTGATTCAAATCAAAATCCTGTATAAATTTGTTCCTGCATTAAGATTTAGAGCAAGATGAATATCAACGTATATACCGAATCGACACCCAACCCTGCAACCATGAAGTTCATTGTGAACAAGTTGCTGATCAATGGCAGTGTTGATTATCCAACTAAGGAAAGCGCCGAAAACTCCCCTTTTGCGAAGGAATTGTATAAGTTCTCATTTGTGAATGGGGTGTTCTTCGCCAGCAACTTCGTTACGGTTACCAAAACCGAGGGCAGCAACTGGGACGACATAGAACCGATATTGAAAGAGTTTGTGAAAGGCGCTGTTGAGTCCGAATTGAAGGCAAAGGTTGAAGAGCACGAGCCTGTAGCCTTTGAAGGCACCGATGCCGAGATCAAAATACAGCAGATTTTGGAAGATTACGTTCGCCCTGCTGTAGAGCAGGATGGCGGCGCTATTCATTATAAGTCATTCACCGATGGTATCGTAACTGTAGAGCTTCGCGGCTCATGCAGCGGCTGTCCTTCCTCAACCGTTACGTTGAAAGCCGGTATCGAAAACTTGTTGAAACGGATGGTCCCTGAGGTGGTTTCCGTGGAATCGGAAGCTATGTAATTTTTAGGATTACACCGATTATTGATGCCAACTTACCCGAAATATTTCTGAATAGTCCCAAGCATTTCGTTGGTAATTTTGCCATTAGTGGCCAACAGCTCGCGCGTTTTTAATACTTCTCTCCCGCCGCTGAAGTTTACCACTTCGCCCCCGGCCTGCCGCACGATCAGTACGCCAGCCGCAATGTCCCAGGCATTCAGATTATATTCATAGAAGGCTTCAAAACGCCCGCAGGCGGTATAAACCAAGTCGACTGCTGCAGAACCCAGCCTGCGCAGGCCGTGACAACTGCGCATCAACTCGGTGAAGAGTTCGATATAGGCTTGCTGCTTTTCGAAATCGTAATACGGGAAACCAGTAGCCACAAGGCTTGATTTAAGCTGATCAGTTTGTGTTACTTTTATCTCACCGCCATTAAGGTATGCCGGACTGTCTTTATGGGCATAAAAGCATTCATCCAGGTTTACTTCGTAAACCACGCCGGATACCAGTTCATCATATTCTTCCAAAGCGATACTAACCGAATAAGTAGGCACGCCGTGAATAAAATTGGTCGTTCCGTCCAGCGGGTCGATGATCCAGTTATAGCGTTCGCCGGTTTTGGTGGTGGTTTTCTCTTCGGTGATGAAACCGGCCTCAGGCAATAATTTTTCCAGGCTTGACACAATGATCTTTTCTGCGTTCTTATCTACATAAGATACAAGGTCATTCAAACCTTTATATTCGATCTTATCGGGGGAAAAATTCTTACGCTCCTGCCGGATGAAGTCGCCGGCTTGTTTGGCAATTTCAGTTACGTTTTTCGTTAGGCTTTCAAGTTGCATGATGCCGCAAAGATAAGCTGAACGAGAATACCTTGTGGATAAAAAAGCTTGCAAAAAACAGACTCAAGGCTGCTACCGGACGTGCTGCAGGCGGGTACATTCCCAAATAGCGTATTAATATATCAACGACAGCCAGGTTTGCAAAAAAACCGATAACGGCCACCAGGACAAACCGGAAAAATTGTTTTGAGGGATGTGATTTTGATTCGTGAAATACCAGGTATCGGGTAATCAGGAAATTAACTACAACACCTAAGAAAAATGATATAGCCAATGATACGGTCGAATTGCGTAAAGTTACCGACATTAATTGATAGGTCCGCTCGGTCAATAAGTTATGATAGAGCAGATAGAACACCGAAATATCAACCAAAAAACCTGCCCCTGCGGAGAAAATAAATCTAACTACCTGGTTCTTAGCCAGTTTTTGAGTAAACGTCAACTCAGCCATTGACGCCCGCTTCCTGTTGTTTAGTTTTCTTCAACGCAAACGCTATTAAAAATACGCCGCCGATCACCATAAATATCGAGATCAGTTCGGCCTGTGTGAATGGTATTCCGAGTAAATGATATTTTGTGTTCACTCTTATCAGTTCAATAAAAAACCTTTCCACCCCGGCCAGGATCATATAAACGCCGAACAACAGCCCCGGGCTTTTGAAATAATGGCGCAACTTCCATAATACAAAGAACAACAATATACCCAATATCGCCTCATACAACGACGTGGGATACACCGGGAATAGCAACTGATCGCAAAATTTGCCTGCGCAACCGGGTATCAGGTTGCCCGGATCCGACTCATTGACATTATGCGGAAAACGCGTGCTCCACACCCAATCAGGCAGCCAATTGAGCCAATGCGGCATAGGCTTCAGGTTGGGAATGCCCCAGTCACCGTCGCCCGACATCTGGCAGCCGATACGTCCCAAGCCGTAGGATAACATCATACCCGGTGCGCCAATGTCCAGCATGGTCAGCGGCTTGATACCGTGTTTATTGGCATAATATAGTACGGCAGCACCGCCGCAAATCAGGCCTCCGTAAAACGTCAAGCCTTTCAGACCGATCAGCATGCCTACCGGGTCGTTCACAAATTCGCCCCAGTTTTCCAGCGCGTTGAATATTTTGGCGCCTGCAAAGCCCGATATTGCGGCCCATAGCAGGATATTACCCATAAGCTCATACGGGTGAACGTCAACCTCTTTGGTCACTGGCTTTGGAAGCTGTTGTTTTTTCTTTTCGTAGTAGGCCCAGTAAGCAAAAAGGGCCGCCCCGACGAGGCCGCCGACGAGATTGCCCCTAAACGAAAGCAGAAAACCTTCGGTATCATCGAGCAATTGGTGATAATTGAAAGCGGCATCGATAACCTTATAAAAAAGTATGAAACCGAAAAAACCGTTGAGCACCAACTCGGTGGCAGAAGCCGGCGCCCCTACAGTAACAGTCTTTTTGAATGTGTGCAGCTCACCGAGCTTTTCCCTGCGCTTGAATTCCTGGCTAAAGGCCCAGTAAGCCCCAAGAAAAGCGATGGCGACGAAAAAACCGAATGTTTGTATGGGAAGCGGGATGTTTATACCCGTGAAATATTTAATTAGCGAACTTAAGGTAGGGAACATTTAGCTGTGGTATTTCGGCAACGAATATAGGATTAATGTACAAATATTTCTTCGGCTTCGGTTATTTCAACCTCGCCTTCCGGCGATATGGCTGCCAGGTGAACGCGCTTTAGTTCGTTTACCAGCACAGGATCGTATTTGGCCCTCACCTTAACGTAATTTCTTGTAAAACCGTGCATATAACCATCTTTTATATCGCCTTCAAAGAGCACCTCATCGGTTTTACTCAACTGCGACTCGTAAAAGGCGCGTCGTTTTTTATCCGAAAGGATATGCAGCATTCGGCTCCGGTCGGCACGGGTTGAGCCCGGCACTGGGTTTGGCATCTCTGCTGCCGGAGTATTTTCCCTTTCGGAATAGGTGAACACGTGAAGGTAGGACACATCCAATCCGTTCAGGAAATTATAGGTATCTATAAAATCTTCCCTTGTTTCCCCAGGGAAACCAACGATCACATCTACGCCAATACAGCAATCTGGCATCAGCTCTTTGATCTTTGCTACACGGTCAGCGTAAAGTTCGCGCTTATAACGCCGGCGCATCAGGCCTAATATCTTATTATTGCCCGACTGCAGCGGAATATGGAAATGCGGCACAAATCGTTTTGACTCTGAGACAAATTCAATAATATCATTCGAAAGCAGGTTAGGTTCAATTGATGATATTCGTATTCTGTCAATCCCTTCCACTTCATCCAAAGCTTTCACCAGGTCGAAAAATTGGTCCTCGCGTTTGCTCTCGCGGATGCCAAAATCGCCAAGGTTGACACCAGTAAGGACAATCTCTTTGACTCCTGAAGCGGCGATCTCATTAGCTTGTTCCAAAACGTGCTCAATGGTATCGCTCCTGCTGGCTCCGCGCGCCAATGGTATGGTACAGAACGAACAGGAATAATCGCAGCCGTCCTGTACTTTTAGAAAAGTGCGTGTACGGTCGCCGATAGAAAAGGAGGAAACAAATTGATTGGCCTCAGATACCGGTCGATTATAAACCAATGCCTTTGGGTTCTTAGTAAGGTCGGTAATGTAATCAACGATCCGGAATTTCTCAGCGGCCCCCAAAACCATGTCCACACCCGGTATTTTGGCAATTTCTTTCGGTTTGAGCTGGGCATAACAGCCGACGATGGTTATATACGCACCAGGTGAAATTTTCAGCGCCTCTTTAACCACCTTTTTACATTTCTTATCGGCATTTTCAGTTACCGAACAAGTATTGATCACAAATACGTCGGGGGTATCAGTGAAATCAACCGTCGCGAAACCGGCCTGGTTGAACAGTCGGCCAATGGTCGACGTCTCCGAATAGTTCAGCTTACACCCTAGCGTATAAAATGCGACCTTCTTCATTTTCGGCGCAAAGGTACGAAAATTAGTGATTAGTTAACCAGTAACCGGCTGTCAGGGCGTCTATCCGATAATTAGCCTTCATTCCACCGGTAACTGTCATTGTCAAGCCCTATCAGATCGATCACCCTGTTCACAACAGTCATGGCCACGTCCTCGATGGTTTTAGGCTTACTGTAGTATGATGGTATTGCCGGGCAAATAATCCCGCCTGCTTCGGTTACCGTTGCCATATTGCGGATATGAATAAGATTGAAAGGCATATCCCTGGCTACCAGGATCAATTTACGGCGTTCCTTCAGAATCACGTCGGCAGCGCGGGTAACCAGGTCATCGGATATACCGCCGGCGATCCGCCCCAATGTGCCCATCGAACAAGGGACGATCACCATCGTATCAAACCTCGCGGAACCGGAGGCGAACGGCGCCATGAAATCGGTTTTGGCATATATCTTAAAAGGAATGTTTTGATAGTCTTCATTACCAAGCTCATATTGCCATACCTGTTTGGCATTGTCCGACATCACTACCGCTGCCCGGTCTATCTGCGTTGTTAGTTGTTGTAATTTTCCGAGCAATAATTGAGCATAAATGGCCCCGCTGGCGCCGGTAATGGCTACGATTATCCGCTTTTTCATTCAAGGCTAAGGTAGTAATTAACCTAAATAATATCGAACACCGAATAACCAATGTCGAATGATGAAGTAAGCACTTCGATATTGGTTATTTGACATTCGACGTTCGATATTCTCTGTTTGCGAATTTTTGGGGCACAAAAAAGGGTCGAATACAAGTACTCGACCCTACATCTACCTATGAAAAACATGCCCTATGAGAGGGCACAACAAATGTAGGAATTTTTTTCAATTATTAAACAAAAAATTAATAATTTTTTTAATCGACGTGCAACAGGTTTTTTTCGATAAGTATCTGGATGATACCATCTACTAATCCTACGCTTGGCACGTAAATATTTTTGATATTAGCCCACTTCATGATCGAAATATAGATCTCGCAGGCCGGAATGATCACATCGGCCCTATCCTGGTTGATACCCAGCACGTTAATGCGGTCTTTCAGCGAAAATGAATTCAGGTAATTATACAACGATTTTACTTTGATAAAACTCAGCGGGGCGCCGCTTTTCTCCTCCGAAAGCTTGTACAATTTGTTAATATTGCCGCCCGTGCCTATGCCATTCACCGTCTTGAACATACGGGTATGTTCGCGCACAAATTCGCGCATCTCGGTCCAGGTTTCTTCTTTGTCCTGGTTGTCCAATATGCGTATTGTGCCGATATTAAACGAACGCGAAGCCAGCAACTTGCTATCACTGAACAACGACAGTTCCGTACTGCCGCCTCCTACGTCGATGTACAGGTAGGTTTTGGTTTTGTCTATATTCTGTTCTGAGTGGTTTGAGTAGATGATCTTGGCTTCTTTTTGCCCGGTAATAATTTCCAGGTCGATGTCGGCCTCTTCTTTAATCGTATGAACAATGTCAGGCCCGTTCTTCGCCTCGCGCATGGCCGAGGTGGCAAAAGCCATATAATCGCTCACTTTGTAAACGTCCATGAGGTTGCGGAATGCGCGCATGGATTTTACCAGGTCGGTGGCCTTGCGTTCGGAAATAAATTGCTGCAGGAAGGCGTCGTCGCCCAAACGCAGCGGCACACGGACAAGCGTATTTTTCCGGAAAGAAACATTTCCGTTGTTTTCAAGGATGTCGGCTATCAGCAGCCGTATCGCATTTGAGCCTATATCAATGGCAGCGTATCTCAATTTGGGTCAGGTATTAAGGTTAGTTCTTGTACTTCAGGTAATTGTAAATGTCTATTTGCGCCCGGCAAGGGATATCACTTTTCGTTCTGCGATATCGGTTGTTGTTTTGGCTGTTAATCTCACGTGCTTTAGTATTATCCTGCAGCTGAATGTTGATGATCTCGCGTATTTCCTTCTTCAGATTGTCATCATATATCGGGAAACCCACTTCAACCCGGTTTTCGATATTCCGCGTCATGAAATCGGCTGAGGTCAGGTAAATCAGCTCATTCCCGCCGTTGCAATAAATATGTACCCGCGAGTGCTCCAGGTATTTGTCCACGATACTAATGATCTCAATATTTTCACTGTAACCCTTCAGGCCGGGTATCAGGCAACACATGCCGCGTATGATCATTTTAATCTTCACGCCCGCGTTGCTGGCCTGATATAATTTGACGATCATTTGTTCGTCGGCAAGGCTATTCATTTTAAGGACCATATACGCCTCTTTGCCGGCCTTTGCACTTTTGATCTCATTGTCAATCAGGGCATACAGGGCTGGTCGCGAATCTATCGGCGAGACGATCAAATGCTTAAATCCTTTCGCAAGCATATTCTGTTTCAATGATTTGAATACCTCAACCAAATCACTGGTTATCCTTTTATCGGCCGTGAACAAAGTATGATCTGCATACAACCTTGCCGTCTTTTCATTAAAGTTACCTGTAGAAAGACAGGCATAATGCACGGGCTTGCCCTTTTCAAGCCGTGTTACAAGACATACCTTGGAGTGAACTTTATAGCCTGGTACGCCATAAAGCACATTCACGCCGTCTTCTTCCAGCCGACTGCTATAAGTGATATTGTTTTGCTCGTCAAAACGCGCAGTAAGCTCAATCAGGCAATTTACCTTTTTGCCGTTCTTGGCGGCATTCACAAGTGCGTTGATCACATGCGAGTGGTCGGCCAGACGGTACAACGTGATACTGATCTCCTTTACTTTTGGGTCTATGGCCGCTTCGCGGAGCAAATGAATCACGTAATCGTAGGATTGGTAAGGCGTACTTACGAGGTAATCTTTTTTAGCGATCATTTCCATCAAGCTCTTCCCGAACGATAAGCCCTCGATATGCAGCGGTGGGTATGGAGGGTTCTCCAGCTCCGGCCTTCCCACGTTCGGGAAAGCGATAAAATTCTTGAAGTTCAGATAGCGATTGCCCGGTATCAGGTTTTCGGCATGCAGCCCTATGTTTCTCACCAGGTAGCTCACCATCTCCATCGGCATTTCGCTGTCATATAACAAACGCATCGGCTTGCCTCTTTTTCGCTTCGCCAGGCTTTTAGATAGGGCATCAATGAATTTTTCGCTTACTTCTTTATCCAGGTCAAGCTCAGCATCGCGCGTCATCTGTATCGAATAGGCCTCTATAGTATCATGATCGAAAATGAAGAACATATCCTCAAGCGCATAACGTACGATATCGTCAAGCAGGATAATGAACTTTAGGTTATTGGTTTCCGGAAGTACCAGGAAACGTGCCAGGCTCTCGCGCAGGTCGATCAGGGCGTAACGTGACTTTTGGTTCTTCATCAGCTTCACAAAGAAGTACACACCGCGGTCGCGCAATTCGGGAAATGGTCGGCTTTCGTCCAGCATTACCGGCACCAGCGTTGCCAGCAGCTTTTCCCTGAAATAATTTTTTACAAAGGCGCCCCGGGTTACGTTCAGCTGTTTTTCATTCAGGATGAATATCTTTTCCTCGGCCAATTGCTTCATAATGATATTCTCGTACAAGTTGTAAAACTTGCGCTCCTGCTTTACCACGATGCTTTTGATCTGGTTCAGTATTTTTTTAGGATTGAAGCCCAGTAATTCCTTTGATTTAACGTTCAGGCTGGCCAGGCGGCTCAGGGTTGCCACGCGAACGCGGTAGAACTCGTCGAGGTTTGATGAAAATATTGCTAAAAACCGTATTCTTTCAATCAGTGGCACCGTTGGGTCCGATGCTTCCTGCAAAACCCTGTCGTTGAAATATAACCAGCTGATCTCCCTATTGATTAAAGGTATTTTTTTGGTCTCCATAGAATACGGCTTACGCCATTAACTACAAAACTGCCTATTTATTTGTTAAGATAATATTAAGTAAACTTTAAATAGTGCAATTCCTGCCTATAAAGATATTCAGGCGGCTTTAAGTGAACAACAGACCGATTCAAAAGTTATCATTAAGTTTACATCGCAAACCTCCTGAATTATGCCATCATTCGATATCGTAAGTAAGATCGACGGACAGACGCTCGATAATGCCATCAATACCGCCAAAAAAGAGATACTGAACCGTTACGACTTCAATGGTTCCAAAAGCAGTATCGACCTGGATAAGAAAACCAACGAGCTCACCATAGTTACCGAAAATGATATGCGCCTTAAAGCCATTAAGGATGCGATCATAAGCCGTATGGTGAAGCAGGGCATCGACCCGTCGTCACTTGACGACGGAAAAGAGCAATATGCTTCAGGCAATATGATCCGCAAAGAGATCATGGTGAAGGAAGGCATAGACAAGGCAACCGCGTCTAAGATCGTCAAAAAGATCAAAGACAGCAACCTGAAGGTCCAGGCCAGTATTATGGACGATATGGTGCGCGTTCAGGCAAAAAAAATCGATGATCTACAGGCAGTTATAGCGCTTTGCCGGAAGGAAAACTTCGGGCAGCCGCTGCAGTATGTGAATATGAGGAATTGATGTCGGATTAAAATCATTTTTCTGACTTCTGATCTCCGACTTCTGACCTCAGAGGCCAATTATATATCTTTACGGCATGTCCGCCCCAAAATTGTACATGATCCTGCTTGGCTGCACACCGCCGGGCCGCCATACCGAACAGCACGACGTTTTCTTTGCTATTGGCGAGGACCTGAAAAGCCTGGTACCTGATATTATCAATTTCTGGCCTGAAGGCAGAGTACATATCGACGCTTATCGTGAGGTGACACTGGTAGATGGTTATAAAGTATCCGTCGCCGACAGGGGTTCGGGACATTCCGGTTCAGACGACAAACTGTTCTTCATCAACCTGGGCGGTTACAAACGCGGGGTTTTCGATGAGCCGCATTTCAAGATCATCAGCGTAAATCCCGATATGGGCGCAGCGATACAGGCGGCAAAGAAAACCGAGTTCTTCCTCAACGTAACTTTCCCCGGCGCCAATTCGCATGTGGATGATAAATTCGCTGTCGATGTTGATGATGTTTACGAGGTAGGCGACATTTTGCCGGCCTACCAAAAGGAAAAGTATCAGCTGGTCATAGAAAAGGCTGACACGTATGCTCCCGAAGACGAATTGAATCTTGGTTATTTCAAGCTGGCGAATTTGTAAGCGACTAACCAAAGCTCATCTTTCAGACTTCCGGACTTATGCGGACTTTCGGACTAAAAAAAAGGCCCCCCGTTACCGGAAGGCCTTCAATCAAACTAAACCAACAACTTATTATGAAAACGATTATTTAGATCATTACCTGCAGGGTTGTTAACCTGCCGGATTTAATTTCGTCCGGGACCGCGGGCCCATCAAAACAGCACTTACCATATACCAACCCAACGGCACCCGATCGAATTACTTTACGGAGATTTCTCTCGATTGTACTTTGGCTTCTTCCTTCTTAGCCACATTCAGCTTCAATACACCGTCAGTATATTCAGCGTCGATCTTGGCATAGTCGGCCGTCTCGGGTAAGGTGAACGACCTTACAAATGAATTGTAGCTGTATTCGCGTTTGCTGTATTTCTTACTTTCGTCAACATTTTCAGTTTTCTTTTCAGCAGAAACGCTCAATACGTTCTTATCAAGGCTGATCTTGAAATCGTCCTTCTTCAGTCCGGGAACGGCCAGTTCGATATGGAATTCGTTTTCAGTTTCAGCAATATTTACGGCAGGAATCTTATTGATAAACCTGTCGTTGAGGCGTGAATCATTGATCAATGAATCAAAAACGTCGCTGAACCATGGGCTTACTGTGTTCTTGTGTCCGTTGTTAAATTTTACCAGTGTCATATTTGAATCCTCCAGAGTTTTATATTTTTTAGTTTTTTAACTTCGCTGTTAATTAATCAATAGGCATACCAACGCATTTTTAGCCTTGATTTCGGACAGAATGTCCGTAGAAATAGATTTCATAACGACACAATGTCATCAAATGAGCGAAAACTTAGCAGATTATAAGCATAGAACCCCTATCCAGGTGCGTTTCTCGGATCTCGACTTTTATGGCCACGTGAACAACGCGGTGTATCTTTCCTATTTTGAAACCGGGCGTTTGCATTACTGGAAAGATGTGATCAAATGGGACTGGAACCATAACGGCATCATCCTCGCCCGGTCGGAGGTAAATTACTTAAAGCCGATCAAACGTGGCGACGAAATAGCTTGTTATGTGCGTACAACGCGAATCGGCAATAGCAGTTTTGACGTAATGCATGTTTTAGTCAAGGTAACGCCCGAAGGCGAAGAAATATGCACCACCGGCAAAACGGTGTGTATCAGCTACGATTATAGCATCCATAAGCCGGTGAAAATACCGGCTGAGCAACGTGAGCGCATGATTGCTTACGATGAGCCGGGGATGATATTGAATACGAATTGATGTGCGGATATGCAGATGTGGAAATTGATAAAATAAAATAACTTAGCAAAGCGACAGGCATTTGCACATCAAAAAGCCTTAATCTGCGGCATTTTCAGCAGTAGCTGGTCGAGTTTGCGGATATACTTTTTATGCCCGATAACCACAACAGTGGCCTCAAGACAGCCATCCTTTTTGCCCACTTGCCATACTTTTGAGTCCAGGTGTTGATTTTTGATAAGGTCCTGGATAGCCTGTAAATTATCATGATCTGCGCTAACGAAAACCAGGGAAAGAATACGTTCGTGGTGGATCTTATCTACATAATCCTCGAGCAGGTGGAATAGGATAAGAATAAACAATGTTATAACTGTCGATATCAATGCCAGGGAGTAGCTTCCAGCACCCACAACCATGCCTATAGCTGCTGATATCCAGATCACGGCTGCGGTGGTAAGTCCGTTTACGGAAAAGCCATCTTTAAATATCACTCCGGCGCCGATAAAACCGATGCCGGTTACGATATTCATGTTAGACAATAGACCATTTTTTTGTGCCACCATTGTATACAGTGCCGAGCCCAGGCAGATCACAATAATAGTACGAAAGCCAGCTGTCTTGTTTTTGTACTGGCGCTCAAAACCAAGCATAGCGCCGCACAGGATCGCTATTCCTACTTTAATGAGATCCTGTGAAGCTATGTTAAATTCTGCAGACATTTTTAGTCCGGAAATCGGAAAGTCCGAAAGATAAATTTACGTAAAATTTGAAAATCGGTGAAATCACAGACAAATCGTGTAATACCTTTCAAAATATTTTGCCCGGGTTCATGATCCCATTTGGATCGAACACCTTCTTAATGCCCCGCCATAGCTCGAAATGTGCCTGGGTGTATTTGATTGGCATAAATTCTTTTTGCACCAGGCCAATGCCATGTTCGCCGGAAAGCGTTCCGCCTAATGAAACCGTGAGCTCAAATATTTCTTTAATGCCGTCTTTGAGTTTATTGTTCCAGTCATCGTCGCTCATTTCTCCTTTGAGAATATTCACGTGTAAATTGCCGTCGCCGGCGTGGCCGAAACATACGGAATCAAAGCGGTATCTACTGCCTATTTCCTTGATACCTTTGATCAGTTGAGGCAATTTAGCACGCGGCACCACCGTATCTTCTTCCTTAAAAATAGAGCGAGACTTAACTGATACTGCCATGGTTCGCCTTAATCGCCATAGTTCTTCCTTTTGAGCTGTAGTATCAGCGAACAAAACATCTTTGCAGTCGAACTGCTCCAAAACGCCGTTGATCTTCTCGCAATCCGAGAATATCACATCGGGATTGGTGCCGTCTACCTCTATCAGCAAAAAGGCTTCGATGCCATCCTTAAGCTCAAAGTTGAGACCATCGTATTTGATCACCCACTCCAAACCTCTCCGTTCCATAAACTCCAGCGCCGAAGGCACAATTCCTGCGCGGAAAATAGCCGACACTGCAGCGGAAGCTGCTTCATTGGTTTCAAACGAGGCAAGCAGCAATGCATCCTGGGTTGGCTTAGGTATCAGCTTGGTCACTATTTTGGTAATGACACCCAATGTCCCTTCCGAGCCGATCATCAATTGCGTCAAATTATATCCGGAAGCATATTTGAGCGTATTAGCGCCGGTCCAGATGATATTACCGTCGGGAAGGACAACCTGCAGGTTCAAAATATATTCACGGATGGTCCCATATTTAACCACTCTCGGCCCGCCGGAACCATGCGACACGTTCCCGCCGATAAAACAGCTGCCCTTACTTGCCGGGTCGACCGGGTAAAGCAATCCTTTCTCAGCCACGGCATCCATAAAAGCTTCGGTTATCACACCGGGTTCAACCATTGCCTGAAGGTTTTCCTCATCGACGTTCAAAATATGATTGAAGCGTTCCATGGAGATCAGCAGACCGCCTTTTATGGGTAACGCCCCCCCGCTTAAGCCCGTTCCCGCACCGCGAATGGTTACCGGGATTAGCTTCTCGTTGCAAAGTTTCATCAAGGCCGATATTTCTTCAGGCGATTTTGGCTTAACAGCCACTTCAGGGTAAAAATGCAGGTCCTCGGTCTCGTCGTGACTGTATTTTTCAAGATCATTATGGCCGGTGATCACTCCCTCATTGCCAACAATAGCTTTGATGGCCGACAAGTCGCCCGCAGTTATTTTATTAAATTCCATTGGTTTTGTGTGTAATGGTCACGCTGCTATACGCCACACGGCCCTTCATCGGCGGGTTGAGTTTTTTTATAGTGACGGAAACTGCATCTATATAAGGATAATACTTCACAATATCCCCGATAATGGCCTGGCACAGGCTTTCGATCAATTTGCGCGGATGCTGCATTTGCGCGTAGGTGAGCTCATATAAATGTTCGTAGTTGACCGTATCCGCCAGTTTATCATGCAGCAACTCGCCCTTCGGTTCAAAATCCACCGAAATGTCCACGACGAAACGACTTCCCAGCAATTGTTCCTCCGGGTAAAACCCGTGCTTGCCAAAAAACTCTGCACCGTGTAACGCAACGTTGATCATGGTGTAAAATTAGTCGGAAAGTCCGAAAGTCCGCACAAGTCCGGAAGACTATTTAATCCTAAGAGCATCTTTCGGACTTCCCGACTTATGCGGACTTTCGGACTTTTACAATCAATTCACTCTACCTTATAATGATAAGTTTGCCGGCCAATGTGGCCGGAACTGTCAATCCCCTCAATGGTAACGAGGTAAGTTCCCTTGGTATCAGCATTAAAGAACTCGAAACTTGCATTCCCGTTGCCATCCGTGTTTATTTCAGGGTTCCAATAGATCGTAGTACGAAGATCACTGAAAGAAGAGTTCTCCGGGCCATATTTTGGCGAATAAAATGTGCGGGCTTTGTAAAATACAGGCGGAGAATAATAAGCGTAATTTACTTTGAAATTCTTGGTATCCGGAATCATATCGTCCCATCTTTTCGTTGTAATAAGTATTACGCCGCCGCCACCCCTTACCCCGTAAATGGCAGAAAGGCTTCCATCGGTTATAATTTCAATACTTGCAACGTCGTTAACGCTTAACGTATTTATTATGTCAGCTTTCGTGGGGCTAGTAGAATTTGCTGCGGTTCGACCCGTAACCTCAACGCCATCGATAAAAACCGCTGTTTCCATATGCCCGTAAAGGCCCCCCATATATGGAGTACCTCCATAAAATTCAATCCGCCCAAGACTTCCCTTTATACAATCGGTTAAGACCAGGCACCCCGGAGGTAACTGATCCGCAGTTATTACGTGATTGGCGTTACCAGGTCCATTGGGATTGGAGGAATGTCCCAGGTATTTTTGTTTGCCTTTATCCTTAATTACTACTTCCTTCAGTAAAATCGAATGTTTACCTATGCCCTGCCTGATTTGCTCCTGATGAAAACGCTGATTTAGTTTGGCAAAAGCTACCAGATCTGTATCGTTAGCCGCACCTCCATCATTTGCGAAATCGTTTTTATCTATCCCGGGTGGTAATTCGCGATCTATATTGATAATGGTTTTTGCCCTGAGCTGTTTGTCTGCGGCTTGTATGACATAATGCATACTATCGGTCGGAAAATCTTTGAAAACAAATCTACCGTTCTCATCAGCCGTTGTGTCCGTAGAAAAGAAAACCTTTGACGCGGAGAACATGGATACCCTGGCTTTTGGCACCGGTTTTCCCGTCATGGTTTTGATCGTCCCCACCACCATCCGTATTTTCTCGGGTTGAGAGGTATCTGCCGAAAACTTACCGGCTAACAGCTGTTTCCATTCAAAATGACGATATCCCTGGGTGAGCATCAATAGGTCCATGTCGGCATTTACTTTATCGTTATCTCCGCCAAAATAATAGCCGGGCTGCTCGATATAACCGTGCAGGTCTGACGTCAGCAGCAGCTGTGATAAAATAGTATTTTCACCCCGCTCACTTTCAGGCAGATGCGATACATCGACCACAGACGCAGAAAACGAACCTGTCACCGGCTTATAATCGCCGCCGGTCGCGGCGATCGCTATTTTCACCTTTTGGCGTAGCCGGGAAACGGTATCTGCACCGGATATTTTTAGCATCATCTCATTATGATGTCGTATAAATACAAGCCGTTCATTCATCGGCTGGCCATTTGATGAAAACAGGGTGAACTGAACAATTCCTTCCGGGAATATATCTTTACGTACCGTAAGGGAGTACCTCCCTTTCAAGAGTCGCCCGGTATTGAAATAGCATATTTTTCCACCAGATTGCCCCGCGATGCTAATTTCCGATTGACGATTTTGTGCCCCGGCAGATACGGTTACCGTCAGTAATCTCGGATCGAGATTACTAATATTCAGCCCAAATCCCGAATCATCCGGCTTGGGTACCAGATAGGTTGCCTTTGAACTGTCAGGATAATTTATGCTGGCTTTGTAAGTAGATCCCTGCCTGGGCGTAAAATTAACCGCACCCATACCGAGGTGCTGGCTTGCGAAGTCGCATATTTTGTGGCCTTGTTCGTCAGTAATTATTCCTCTTACATTAATACCAAATCCATTGGCATCAATTGCCTTGAAAGCTACTTTTGATTGAACACCGGCAACAAGATTACCTCCTTCCGGGAAAAACTGGATATCGATCTTATTCGCAACGGATTTTCCGCTACGTGCTTGTGTTTTACTTTTAACAGTCGTATTACTATTAGCTTTCGATCGTTTTGCGGTCACCGCTTCCGGACTAACCAGATGGATATATTTTTCAAACAAATATTTTTCTGTACTGGCAATCATCAGGCTTGTGTAGGCCCTGATACGATAATAACCTCCTTTCAATGTATCAGGCAAAGCAAAATCCCCTGCTGCCATCCCATCTGATAATTTTAACTTAATTGCCTGGGCAATATGCCGCCCCGGGTCGATGAGTTCAACATTTAATACCTTACTTAAAAGCGAAGGCTGATATGCCGCATCGGTTACATAGGCTTTAAAATATATCGTATCTCCAGGCGTGTACAAAGCCTTATCAAGCTGGAGATATGCTTTTTCAATCGCATGACCGCTTATATAATTTTTCAGCGAGCTGTCTATCCTTGCGAATAAAGTTTTATCGACCGGCTCAGCTTCGGATGGTTCATAATTGTCGGGCAGAAGATCAGCAATTCTATTGTTTGCCCAAACCCCTGTAAAAGAGAGGCTTTCAGGATTGGCAAGGACACCCCTTCCATCCATAAGAACCACCGGCTGCTTAAAATTGATCAACGTAGCTGAGTTGTTGTTCTGATCGTATAACTTATTCAATAAGGCGGGAATGGACTTGATGGGCCTGGTTTCATTATAAATGACATAAAGCGGATCGCCTTCACATCCGAAAGTATAAAGTCCGCGTTTATTTGAAGATTGAACGATGTCCTCTTCGGCTAAGGCGACAGGTATCGTATTTGGGGATATCTTCGGCAGCCTTGATCGTTTCATCCATGTAGCCAGGGAATCACGATAAGGCTGCTTGTCTTTAAGGATAGAAAAAAAAGCTATCTTTTTGCTAATCAGACTGTCGGCAGGCCTGTCAGGATTGTTTTGCAGCCTGAATACGTTAAATCCGGCTTCCCTCAACTGATTATTAATGGCAGCCCGAAAAAAATGCTGCAGCGAGTTTTTGTAAACTTCCTGCCTTGCCTCAATCCATTTTTTCAGCTGCAGATCGCTGCCCGTCATTTCTTCAAAAAAAGCTCTTCCTCCATAAAGAAACCGGCCACCAGCCTGATCGTATATGAAGTCAGATAAGAGATATTTGATACGATAACCCAGGGCGTTATTCTCGATGATCAGCATATCGGCCGACTCAGCCGTAAGCACCCGATCCTTTTTATCATAATCAAAATCGAGAACTTCAGGATTAATCAGTTTGCATTGGTTTGCCAATTGTGAAGTCCCTAAAAAGGCTTGTTTGAATAGTTCGAGATTAGCCTCGCGTTCAGGGTCTTCTTTAGGAGTTATCCTAACCTCACTAAGCATAGCAACCTTGCGATCAAGATAAATGTCTGGCAGCTTAATATCATTATCAATCCTTATAGTGGTTTCATAAGTATTGAAACCTATAATTGAAATAATAAGATGATAAGTCCCGGATTTTACCTGCGAAAATTTGAACGTGCCGTCGCCGGCGGTTTTGCCGCCTATGGTTGCATTATTTAGAAAAACGTTGGCGTTAGCGATCGCAGTGCCGTTCTCGCGGTCTGATACTTTACCCGCAACGGTATATTGCGCAAAAACAACCCGCGGCAGCATTAAACATACAACGATAAGGAGCCTGGTCATTGGTTTATATCGATTAAGGCAGGTGATCGCCGTAAGTAAAGTTAACCGAAAATAATTAACATCCGGTAAGATTAGCTATTGATTTTTAGTCCGAAAATCTGCGCAGTCGGGAAGTCCGAAAGATGCTCCGGATCAAATTGTCTTTCGGACTTATGCGGACTTTCGGACTTTCCGACTAAATTTGCCGCACCAATTATTCTTCTCATGGCTAAAACTGATCTTTACGAAGCACCGGATTATTACCTGGTGGACGAACTGCTTACCGATGAACATAAACTGATACGCGCAACCGTGCGAGACTGGGTAAAGAAGGATTTGAGCCCTATAATCGAAGATTACGCGCAGCGTGCCGAATTCCCAAAACAACTGCTGAAAGGCCTTGCCGAAATTGGCGCTTTCGGCCCGACGGTGCCGGTTGAATATGGGGGTGCTGGATTGGATTACGTGTCCTATGGCATTATCATGCAGGAGATAGAGCGCGGGGATTCGGGTATCCGATCGACAGCTTCGGTACAGGGTTCATTGGTGATGTATCCCATTTATGCTTACGGATCGGAAGAACAAAAGAAAAAATACCTGCCAAAACTGGCGTCAGGTGAACTAATGGGTTGTTTTGGCCTGACGGAACCTGATCATGGCTCAAACCCAGGCGGCATGACTACCAATATTAAAGATGCTGGTGACCATTATGTGCTCAACGGCGCCAAAATGTGGATATCCAATTCTCCTTTTGCCGATATTGCCGTAGTATGGGCAAAAGATGAGAATGGTAAGATTCGGGGTATGGTCGTGGAGCGCGGCATGGAAGGTTTTTCAACACCCGAAACACATAATAAATGGTCGCTGCGTGCATCGGCGACGGGCGAATTAGTATTTGATAATGTAAAGGTTCCCAAAGAAAATATATTCCCTAATGTGTCTGGGTTGAAGGGCCCATTAGGCTGTTTGAACCAGGCTCGTTATGGCATAGCCTGGGGAGCGCTTGGCGCGGCAATGGATTGTTATGATACCGCATTGCGTTATTCAAAGGAGCGCGTTCAATTCGGTCGCCCGATAGCCGGTTTCCAATTGCAGCAGAAAAAATTGGCCGAAATGATCACCGAGATCACAAAAGCACAGTTGCTGGTTTGGCGCTTAGGCACATTGAAAAATGAAAACCGCGCTACGGCTGCTCAAATATCCATGGCCAAACGCAACAGCGTGGAAACAGCCATCACCATAGCCCGCGAGGCACGCCAAATGCTTGGCGGTATGGGCATTACAGGTGAGTACCCGATCATGCGCCACATGATGAACCTTGAATCGGTGATCACTTATGAAGGAACGCATGATATTCATCTGCTGATAACCGGCATGGACATCACCGGGGAAGACGCCTTTAAGTAACTAAAATGTTAATAAATATTTAGCTCATCAAACAAACATCGCTTTGACGGAAACCGTATAAAGCATTGTTTTATGGGTCATTTTCTAAAATCTGCTGAGGGGTCTGCCGGTAAGATTAAGCTAAAACAAAGCTGGATTTTCTTTTTGTTTTTAGCAGCCTCGTTTTGGGCATCATGTATCAAAAATAACGACAACGATTCCCTCGAATATTCAGACGCTTTCAAACCTGTATTTTCAAATACAGCCTATTTCTTTGATACGAACCAACCCGACCGTGGTATTGCTTACCTTGACTCCGCCTTTAGTAAGATAAATAAGCCGTTTGTGAATGATAGATTCCGTTTTTACGGGTTCCATTACGTATTGTGGCAAAAGGCGAGAAAAGATTTCAAACGGGCTATGCCGTATGCTGATAGCATGATGATGATGGCCAAAGAAAGCCAGGGACGCGAGCAATATATAGCCAATGTGGCTGAAGCTAATTATGCGAAGGGCGACTCCTATTTCAGCCTCAAACAATATAACGACGCTTATCAATGCTACTTCCAGGGCTATGCATTGAGCAAGCACGACCTGAACCAGCGTTCGCTTGCCGATTACACCTACCGTATGGGTATGATCATGTACAAGCAGGATCATTATAAGGTGGCGGCTAATTATTTTAAGGAAAGTTACAGGCAGAGTCGCGACATCCCGGATGATTTTCCGCAATTTTACCGTAAACAGGAATTGCTGGACAATATAGCTATCAGCCTGAAGCATAATGGCGATATTGATAGTTCAATAGTTTACTTTAATAAGGACCTGAAATATATCGGTATCAGTGCGCCGAAGTTCAGCAATCATCCGGGTATGCTTCAAATGGCGCGGGGTGTGATCTACGGCAACCTGGCCGAGGCATTGATACTGAAGGGCCACAATGCGCCGGCACGCGAATACCTAAAGAAAAGTATCGTTATAAATCTGAAAAAGGGAGGCGATAACAGTGATGCCGAGCTTGCTGAAATGAAACTGGGTCAATTATTCCTTATCAGCCATAAGGACGATTCACTTATCAATCTGCTGAACACGGTCCGCGGGCAACTGGATACGGTAAAGAACCAAAGCGCTGAGGCCGATTGGAACCGGCTGATGGGTATTTATTACCGGCAAAAAAATGATCCTGCAAAGGCGTTGATCTACGCAGAGCAATATAATTCGCTGAAAGATTCGACTATTAAACAGTTGAGTTCACTGAAAGAAAGCGACGTGAACCAGCAGTTGGCCAATTTTGAGAAACAGTACGAAATAAAAACGCTGAACAATAATAACAAACTTCAAAAGATATACCTCAGCGTTGCTATTGTTTGCGCCTCACTATTGTTGGTGATCATTACCCTGGTTTGGCGCAATTGGAGGAGGTCGAAATTTGATGTGCAGGTGAGTATAGCATTGAACAAACAGATCAATGAGCAAAAAATAGATCTTGAAAAGGCGCTGGATGAAGTTAAATTCAGCAGCCAGGAGAAAGACCGCATCCTGCGGGCCGTGGCGCACGATCTGCGTAACCCGCTCGGCGGTATCGCGTCGCTGACGGCCGTAATGGTGGAAGAATCCGAAGGTAACAGGGAGCTTGCCGATCAGCTGAAACTGATAAAAGAAACTGCTAATGATTCGCTTGAGCTGATCAACGAAATACTTGAGGCAACGAAAAATGAATCAGCTAACATGAGCCGGCAATGGGTCGAGGTAAATTCGCTCATCAATAACAGCGTGGAATTACTGCGCTTTAAAGCTGCCGAAAAACACCAGCAAATATTGGTGGACAGCCTCAGCGACGATGTCGGGCTATACATCAACCGTGAAAAAATATGGCGCGTGATCAGCAACCTGATCAGCAATGCCATCAAGTTTAGTCCGGTGGATTCAGTTATAATGGTCAGGGCTGTTCAAAAGCATAATAATGTGATCATTTCTGTAAAAGATCACGGCATTGGTATTCCGGATAATATGAAGGACAAAGTATTCAACATGTTCACCAACGCCAAAAGGCCGGGTACCATGGGCGAAAAATCATTCGGCCTGGGGCTTTCCATCAGCAAACAGATCATCGAAAAGCATCAGGGCAAAATATGGTTTGAAAGTGAACAGAACAAAGGAACGATCTTCTCTATTAGTCTTTCTAAGGCCACTAAAAAGGGTGACCAGTCGCGAGCCAGCGACGCGGATAAGCAATTGCTGGTGCGCTAACGATTCCCCAGGAAACCGGCATACCATTTTCCCGATCCCTTAACAATACGTTTTTGCGTTTCAAAATCAACATATATCAGCCCGAAACGGGGATGATAGCCTTCGGCCCATTCAAAGTTGTCAGTTAGCGTCCAGACAAAGTACCCATGCACTTTACACCCTTCCTGTTTCGCCTTTAAAACCTGGCTGATATTCGCCTGCAGGTAGTCTATTCGCTTCGGATCGTTGACTTCACCGTTTATAACCTCGTCCGGAAAAGCTGCGCCGTTCTCAGTGATGAGTATCTTTTTGATCTGCGGATAAGCGTCAAATTTCTTCAGAATGTGGTAAATGGCTTCCGGGTACACCTCCCATCCCATCGCAGTAGTTGCCACCTTTCTATTCCCGGCTTTAATGAGTTTAGCGCCGACGTAAGGAGTAAAAAATGAATACTTTGCGATTTCTCGGGTATAATTCTGCAAACCGATGAAGTCAAAATCAAATTGCAGGTTATTTTCATCCCCGGGTTTGAAATACTTGTTTAATTCATTTAACACCGGAATTTCGCCCATGGGGTAACCAAGGCCCAGGATCGGTTCTATAAACAGGCGGTTTACTAAGGCATCGGCCCTGTTTGCTGCTTCGATATCTTTCTTTTTATCCGAATAGGGTTCGATATGGGAACAGGAAAATGTCGTGCCAATATCAGCATCAGGCAACAATTCGCGCAGTTTTTTTGCTCCGGCAACCATACTCAGGGTCACATAATGGATAGCCGGTATGAAATTTTTGACACCAGTACGCCCCGGCGCGTGTATTCCAAAAAAATATCCCGCACCCGTAAAAACCGAAGGCTCATTCATCACCACCCAATGCTTCACACGGCTGCCGAATTGCTGTGCGCAAACCGCCACAAAATCGGTGAACCATTGGACGATCTCCCGGTTGGTCCAGCCGCCTTTTAACTCAAGCGCCTGGGGAAGGTCCCAGTGGTAAATGGTTATCCAGGGCTCAATGCCTTGTTCTATACAATAATCGATAACCCGCTGGTAATGCTCTACCCCGGCCATATTGATCCAGTCGACAGTGCCATTGGGCAGAATGCGTGTCCAGGATATGGAAAAACGAAAGTTGGGAATATTCAGCTGTTTGACCAGGTCGATATCGGCCTCATAATTGTTATAAAAATCACAGGCTGTTTGCGCGTGGTGGCCATTCAGTATCTTACCCTTTTTAGCGGTAAATACATCCCATATCGATTCGCCTTTCCCATCAGCATTGCACGCACCTTCAACCTGGAAGGCAGCTGTTGATACACCCCATTGAAAATCGTTACCAAAAAGCGAACGGTTCAGTTTATCCATAGACGATTCATCTATTGCTGCACGCAATTAAATGATGACGATATGCCAGGCCCAAATTGTACAATATAATTGGATAAACGAAAAGAAGATGGCGCAGTTTTAGTGAAGGAACGATGACCTCATATTCTTCGTGAGCAACCATTCACGAAAACTGCGGATAAGCTTTGAAAAATTGAAAGTGAATTTCATAACCAGCACTTTTACGCTACAAAAGTATTTTGAGTGTATGACGCCTGTGTAATCAATAGATTACATTTTTGTTAAACTTTTTTGCTTAATGGTTTAATCCTAAGGTTCAAAAGATTGCATTTAAATGAGGGAAACTTTAACATGTGCTAAGCATAGTCCAGTAATTTTGACCGCATGAAAAACTTTCTTATCCGTTTGTTCGATTACGACAAGCACGCCAATCTTTTATTGACAACCACTATTGCTGATGCTGGCAATCCGGAAAAACCGGTTCAGTTAATGGCTCACATACTGGCGGCTCAGCAGATATGGCTGGCGAGATGTCTTGGCGGAGCGCCGGTGTCTGCAGCACTATGGCCTGAATGGGAACCGGATATTTTTGAACCGCTGATCAACGACTGTCACCGGGGATGGCTCAATTTTCTACGGACAAAAACCGATGCTGACTTTAATCAATACATCAGTTATAATGACCTGAAAGGCAATCCGCACGAGACTAAATTAAGCGATATATTTGGCCAGGTACTCAATCATGGAACTCATCACCGCGCCCAGATCGGCCAGATATTGAAATTTGACGGGCTGGAAAACCTGCCGCCAACGGATTATATCGTTTATGTTCGGCAAAACCCGTAAATAAACGGTAATTTTGCCTGCTCCAATCACTACATCTATGAAGCGGATACTCGCAATAATGCTCACGGCCTGCGCATTATATTCGTGTAAAGACGATACCCAACAGGAAAAGAACCTTTTGAACGACATTTTAAAGGTCCATGACAAGGTGATGAGCAAGGACGAGACCTTGATGAAAAGCAAGAACCGAATGGACAGCTTGCTGAAAACAACCGTAAAGGACACAGCTGAAAAAACCAACATCAAAGGTATTGACCTGCGATTAACCGCCGCCGGAGAGGCGATGGAAAACTGGATGAGCAAGTTTCAGCCCGACATGACGGGGAAATCTCATGATGAAGTGATGAAATATTACACCGATCAGAAAAAGCAAGTCGCCGCTATCGACTCTCAAATCAATGTAGCGATCAAAGAAGCGAATCAATATATATCTACACATAAAATCAAATGAAACCATCATGAGCCGTCTCTTAAAAAATGAACGAAATGGCTCATGATAGCTTCATCATCATTGAAAAATAAATCATAAAGATGAAAAAAGTGGTTTTTGGCCTGCTGGCGATCTCTGTTTGGATAGCCTGCAAGTCAGGAGAGCAAAAAACCTTACCTATCTATGGCAGCCGCAAGCCGATAACTAAGACAGTGGCCGGCAAAGAAGTGACCGACACTATTTATCAAACCGTTCCGAAGTTCAAATTTGTGAACCAATATGGCGACAGCGTCACCAACAAAAGCCTGGACGGCGATATCTATGTGGCCGATTTTTTCTTTACCACCTGCCCTTCCATTTGCCCGGTAATGGCGCGTAACATGCTGAAGGTTTATGACGCGTTTAAAAAAACCGGAAATTTCAAGATTATTTCGCATACCATCGACCCAAAACACGACAGTGTTCCGGTACTGAAAAAGTATGCAGATAAACTTGGAATAAAAGGCAATACCTGGTGGTTCCTCCAGGGCAAAAAAGAAGATACCTACAACATCGCCGAAAAAAGTTACCTGGTTGCTGTGAGTAAAGACAGCACAGCAGCGGGCGGATATGTGCACCAGGGATATTTTGTGCTCGTGGATAAACAAAAACGCATCAGGGGTGCATACGATGGCACTGATCCGAAACAGGTTGACCAGCTGATCGCTGATATCAAAACATTGCAGACGGAACCAGACGAAATGATCGTGCAATGAAGATCAGGGTTGTTATTGCGTTAATCCTGCTGTTGTCAGCTTTTGTCATTATATCCTGTGAAAGTGATAGTAGTATCGAGTTCAAACGTTATTACACCGAAGGTGCGCAGCTATATCAAACCCATTGCCAGAATTGCCATGGCGCACACGGCGAAGGGCTTTTATCGCTTATCCCGCCGCTGACGGATTCGGTCTATTTTAAGAACAATAAGGCAACGCTGGCCTGCTCAATCCGCTTTGGACTTAAGGATCCGATAGTGGTTGGCGGTAAAGGTTTTGTTAGCATAATGCCCCGGCAGGATATTTCGCCGATCGAACTGGCCGAAGTGATCACCTATGTTCAAAATTCATTCGGGAATAAATTAGGATTGACGACGCTTGACCAAGTGCAGGCTGATATGTCGAATTGCAGGTAGTCCGGAAGTCGGAAAGTCCGCATAAGTCCGAAAGAAAAATTATGCTAAAGTGATTGCGGATGCATCTTTCGGACTTACGGACTTATGCGGACTTGCGGACTAAAATAACTATCTTTGCACAGCAAATCGTTCTATCGCTCATAGTAATGTGAGAGGAAAGTCCGGGCAACACAGAGCATCCTGCTTCCTAACGGGAAGGCGCCTTTCAGCGGGCGACAGCAAGTGCCACAGAAAACAAACCGTCCGTCCGCCAGCTGGCGGACGGATAAGGGTGAAAACGCGGGGTAAGAGCCCACGGCTTTCCCGGGCGACCGGGATCGCGGTAAACCTCAGGAGTTGAAAGACCAAATAGGTCCTGGATACGAAACTGCTCGTTTCTTGTTCCGTCCCGACAGCTTTTGGGACGGACTAACCAGGATGGGTAGGTTGCTTGAACCTGCCAGCGATGGCAGGGCCAGATCAATGATAGAACCCGACAGAACCCGGCTTATAGTTTTGCTGCTGAAAAAATAAATGCCCTTCGCTAAAACCGAAGGGCATCATTTTTTGTATATGACAAGTGTGTAGTTTTCTATACAATTTCTTATAACTTTAGCACGTTAACATAAAACACCCCTGCGAATTTATACATGGCGAAAATTTTAATTATTGATGATGAGCGGGCTATCCGCAACACCCTGCGCGAAATACTGGAATACGAAGATTACGAGGTTGAGGATACCGACAACGGCGTCGACGGTATTGCAATGATCGAAAAAAACGATTACGACCTTGTTCTCTGTGACATCAAAATGAACCGCATGGATGGCATGGAGGTGCTTACTGACACACTTGCTATCAAACCCGACTTGCCCTTCATTATGATATCCGGCCACGGAACCGTAGAAACGGCCGTTGAGGCCAGTAAGAAGGGAGCGTTCGACTTCATTTCCAAACCACCGGATCTGAATCGCCTGCTCATCACTGTCCGAAATGCGCTTGACAGGGGAAGCCTGGTTAGCGAAGCCAGGGTGCTTAAGCGCAAAGTTTCCAAAGTGCGGTCTATCTTGGGTGAATCGCAGGCTATTGGTAAGATCAAGGAAACCATAGAACGGGTGGCTCCTACCGATGCTCGTGTACTGATAACAGGCGCCAATGGCAGTGGTAAAGAACTGGTCGCCCGCTGGCTGCACGAGAAATCGAGTCGTGCAAATGCCCCATTGATCGAGGTGAATTGCGCAGCAATACCATCTGAACTAATAGAAAGCGAATTATTCGGGCATGAAAAAGGCTCTTTTACCTCCGCCGTAAAACAACGCATCGGCAAGTTTGAATCTGCTCATGGCGGCACCCTGTTCCTGGACGAGATCGGTGACATGAGCCATTCGGCGCAGGCTAAGGTGCTCCGTGCTTTGCAGGAAAATAAAATTACCCGTGTCGGCGGCGAACGGGAAATAGAGGTTGATGTGCGTGTTGTTGCTGCGACCAATAAGGACCTGCTTAAAGAAATTGAATCGGGCAACTTCCGCATGGACCTTTATCACCGTCTTAGCGTGATCCTGATCAATGTACCGCCGCTTATTGAACGCAAGGACGATATCCCGCTGCTTACACAAAGTTTCCTCGACGAGATATGCAGCGAATACGGCATGCCGGTGAAGAAAATATCGGACGGCGCGTTCGATGCATTGAAGTCGCTGCCGTGGACGGGTAATATTCGCGAATTACGTAATATGGTTGAGCGGCTCATCATCCTGAGCGATAAAATGATCACGGAAAATGATGTAAAAGCATTCGCTAATCCGGCGGGACCGATGACTACCATTAATGGTTCTGCCTCGGCGGCGCCGCAAACGGATTTTGACCAGTTTGCCAATTTCCAGGAATATAAGGATTATGCCGAGCGCGAATACATCAAATTCAAGCTGGAGAAGAACAACTGGAACGTATCCAAAACGGCGGATGACATTGATATACAGCGTAGTCACCTGTATAGTAAAATTGAGAAATACGGGCTGAAACGAGGCGAATGACGTTATAGTAAAATGTTTTGAATATTTACCTGCAGATACTTATGAAAAACGTTCTTTTATTGATGATTGGCATTTGCGCCGCAATAGGCGTGCGTGCCTCAAACAAACCTGATACCTCCCTGTCGGCGTATATTGCGTCCAAAAGCTACATATCGCTGGCCGATCGTACAAAGCTTCCCGAAAGTGTACGCAAAAATTACGGCGTCATCATGAACTATCTCGGGAAGATGGATATCGAAAAAGCCTGGTATACTTCACGCAAAGGGATTCACGAATCAGCAACAAGCATCAGTATCGAATGCCTGAATATCGATGGCATTAAATTGCAGAAACAATTAACTGAGCGTGAAAAATCGATCGACACTGTGCTCAACGGTCAAAGACTGATCCTGCAATTCGTCGACAACACAGGCGGAAATCCCAGCGGGAAAGACGGTGTGCTGATCCTGGATAAACAAACGCGGCAAGTGACTTATAAACTAAGCGAATAGCCGAAGCACGATCACATAAAATTCCGCCCCTTGTGAAATACCTTGTTTACAGCGTTTTCACTCGCCGGTATGGTATTGCGTTCATTGGGAATTGCGGCTGAGGTTTCGTCGCCCCTGGCCAAAGTGAGTACGGGCGCATCTTTATATTCCGGGGTTAGTTTACGCAGCAGAACGGATAGGTTGTAGCATTTATTGACTACAACGTGGATAACCTTTCCTTCTATCTGTACTTTGCCGTCGACCATCAATAAACGTGTCTGTAATATCTCTTTTCGATATTGTTCGAATTTGTCGGCCCAAACAACCAGATTCGCAAAACCTGTCTCATCTTCAATAGTAATGAAAAGCACACCTTTAGCTGTTCCGGGGCGCTGCCGCACCGTAACCAGGCCGGCTACTTTTATCAGATCGCCGTTTTTAAGTTCAGGAAGCCTGCGGGTTTCAAGCACATGAAGCATATTTAATTTTTCGCGGACGAAGCTTACAGGATGCGCTTTAAGCGATAAACCTGTAGAAGCATAATCATGCACCACATGTTCCGCCTGTGACATGAACGGAAGGCTGATCTGCGCCTCAAATACACTTTCAGACAACTGTCCATTAAATAAACCAGTAGGTTTATCACTCAGTGCAGGCACTTCCCACAAAGCTTCCCGGCGATCTAATTGCATAGAACGAAAAGCATCAGCATCGGCCAGTTTTTCAATAGCCGCCTGCGGAATACCGGCATCGCTTAACCGACTGATACTGGTATAACCTGCTCCCCGGCGTTCAACCAACAGCTGCATATTCTGCTCATTCAAGCCTTTTACCTGCCTGAAACCCAGGCGAACCGCGCAATATTTTCCTTCCTTTTCTTCAAGCGTATTGTCCCATAACGAATAGTTGACATCCACGGGCCGCACCACTACCCCATGCTTACGCGCATCGATAATGATCTGCGCGGGCTGGTAAAAGCCCATCGGCTGACTATTGAGCAATGCGGCAGCAAACACATCAGGGTAATGACATTTGAGCCAACTTGATATATATACCAGGTGAGCAAACGCTGCAGCGTGGCTTTCGGGGAAGCCATAGCCCTCAAACCCTTTCAACTGTTTGAACACCCGCCTGGCAAAGTCTTCCTCGTATCCCCTGCCAAGCATCCCATCAACGAACTTTTTCTCGAGTTGATATAATTTGCCATTCACTTTAAAAGTAGCCATACTCCTTCTCAACTGGTCGGCCTCACCGGGGGTAAAGCCCGCTGCTACAATAGCGATCTCCATAGCCTGTTCCTGGAATAAAGGTACGCCCATTGTTCTGCTTAAAACTTCTATCAGCTCTTCTTTTGGGTATTCTTCCGGTTCTTCTTTATTACGGCGCCGCAGATAGGGATGCACCATATCTCCCTGTATCGGGCCGGGCCGGACAATGGCTACCTCGATCACCAGGTCATAGAACTCCCTTGGCTTCAATCGCGGCAGCATAGACATTTGTGCGCGGCTTTCGATCTGGAAAACACCCAGTGTATCGGCATCACAGATCATGTCATAAACTAAAGGATCATCCTGGGGAACAGTAGCCAAAGTAAGATTCAGGCCATGATGCTGCTTAGCCAGGTCAAAAGCTTTACGGATACAGGTAAGCATGCCTAAACCAAGGACATCAACCTTTATAATGCCCAGGTCTTCCAGGTCGTCCTTGTTCCATTCCAGTTGGGTCCGGTCCTCCATCCTGGCGTTCATTACCGGGCAGATGTCAGAAAGTTTGCACCGCATGATCACAAAGCCTCCGGTATGCTGCCCCAGCTGTCGCGGAAAGCCCATCAGTTGTTCAGTTATCTTGAGTACTTTATATAAATGAGGGTCATCAGGGTTAAGACCCTGGTCAAGTAAACGCTGTCTGTCAAAACCGTCTTCCGAAAAATCCCAAACCGCTCCGCCAATACGTTTGATCGTATCATCGGATAACCCCATCGCTTTTCCCACATCACGAATGGCGCCTTTATGCCTTTCCTGGGTTACAGTGGCTACAATACCGGCATATTCGCGCCCGTAAGTTTCGTATATCCATTGGATGATCTCTTCGCGGCGTTCGTGCTCAAAATCCACGTCTACATCTGGCCATTCTTCGCGGGCATCTGACATAAATCGTGAGAAAAGCATCCTGGATTTAGTAGGATCAACGGGCGTTATGCCCAGGCAAAAACAAACGGTACAATTCGCTGCCGAACCGCGTCCCTGGTGCAAAATGCCCAATTCCTCAGCCTTTTGTGTATATTCATGTATCCGAAGGAAATAAGGCGCCAGCTTGCGTTTAGCAAAGAAATCAAGCTCAAACTCGATATCTTTGACAATTTTAGGCGTGATTTTATCCCCGAGCATTTTTTTTGCCCCGACCCAGGTATGTTCAGCAAGATGTTCATCGGCTGTACGGCCATCAGGGCTTTTCCATTCGGGCTCGAGGTATTTAAGGGTATCCAGTGAGAATTGGCAGGCGTCGGTTATTTCATTTATTCTCTTAAGTGCATCCGGGTACTTTCGGAATAAGCGCTCCATCTCGTCAGTTTCCTTCAGGTATCTTTCGGCATTGGCGTGCAGCCGGAACCCTGCAGTACTGATGGTGCATTTCTCACGAACACAGGTAACAATATCCTGCAATTCGCGCCGGCGAGCATCATGATAATGCACATCATTGGTTGCCACCAAGGGAATACCTAATTGCGATATGCGATAGAGCCGCTTTTCATCATTGCCATCATACAGGAAATTAGCAGCCACATATAACTCGTTCCCCAATGCAGCTTTGTATTCTTTTATGTTTTGTTTGAAATCAAGCTCAAAATCAAAACGGCTATTAAGCGAATCCGGCGGGATAACGATGAACTTAATATCTTCGGCATATTCAAAAACATCCTGCTTAAACAGATCACATTTGCCTTTTTCGGTTCGCAGATTGCCTTTGCTCAAAAGCGCGCATAACCGCCCCCAGGCGGTGATATCTGTTGGATAAGCCAGAAGGTCAGGACCATCGAGCAGGCACAGCCGGCAAGCAGGTATGAATTGAATCTCTTCCGGGGTATCTTTTACGGTTTTGGCGGCTTTAAAGGCGCGAACGACGCCGGCCACTGTATTCCTGTCGGTTATAGCAATTGCTTTGTATTTCAGCCTTATAGCCTCATCCACCAGCTCCTCGGGGTGCGATCCGCCGCGCAGAAAGCTAAAATTGCTGGTTACCTGTAATTCCGAATATGCCATAACTATCATGCAAAAAATCCATGAATGAACCACTCTGGCAGTTGCTCGTCCGAATAATGCCCCGACCGAAACAACCAATAGCGCCGGCCTTCATCATCTTCTACCCGGTAATAATCCCTTTGTTTGCCATTGTCCAACCACCATTCCCGTTCAATTCGTTCAGGCCCGTCAGACTTAATAATGATATGTTTTTGCCCATTGTAGATGAAAAAATTCGGGGGATAATCCGGGGTTTTCACCATTACTTCTATTCGTTCGGGTCGTGATAGTAACAATGATGGTCGTATCCGGTCGGTCCGCCATTCGGTTGTGCGTTTATCCTGCAATGAAATCGCGGGTTTTATCGATCGCTCAGGCCAGTAATGTTCCTGCGGCAGGTAGCGGCGGATGTTGGCGGCGCCTATTTTGTTCGCCAATCTATCAAGCAGTTCTGCCAGGCCAACATCTTCCAGGCCGCCGCCTTCAGGCGACCAAAGCATTTCCTGCTCCGGGTCTGCTTCTTCGACTTTTGTGGCATCAAGAGTGAAGAGTTCAATACCCAGGTCAGGTTCGATAGAGGGTATCTTCAATTCAAAAAGCCTGAACAAATGATTTACAAAATTAGATGGCTTACCAGTCCCAACACTCACCTGCAATACTTTACCATTGAGCCGGTAACATTTTAAAACGGCTGTTCGCAAACCCATACCCTCGCCTGCCAGTCGCTGGCATAGATTTTCAAGTAGCTTTTTTATTGCTATTTCAATTCCGGTGGCGGTCCGTATCGGTTCCAGGCAGGGCAAGCGTTCGTGGTAGGGTTCAACAGGCTGAAGCAGATCGAGCGGTTCATCTTCATTTCCAATGGCCTGGTCGAGACGTAAAAGCAGTTGCGTCCCAAAGCGTCGTCTTAATACTGAACGACCAATGCCTATGAAGCTTTTGATATTGCAAAAACCCAGTTTTTTCAGGCGTTCCAGGATCTCTGTTTCTAGGCGTAATGCCATAGGTGGAAGCGACAATAATACATCCGTTTGTCCGCCGGGTGCTATAATCGGTTGATCTTTGCCAAAACGCGCCACTGCCCAGGCAGCACCCACAGTATCGGCCATTGCACCACGGGCATCGTAGCCTTTGCTTCTTAAAACCTTAATGATATTACCAAGATATGCCCGTTCGCCGCCCCACAGGTGTGCACAGCCCGAAACATCCAATAGCAAACCATTGGGCATATCTACTGCAACTAATGGTGTGTACCGGATGCACCATTCACCTAAAGCTTTCAGCAGTTTGGCATCTTTACCGGGGATATGATCAGCCATTTCGAGCGAGGGCACAATGGCCCTTGCGTCGGCTAAAGCCATACCGGGCGATATACCTTGCGCCTCAGCCAACGAATTGGCAGCGGTAATAAGCATGCGCCCGTGTTCGGGCGCGGCAAAAATAAAAGGCAGGGTTTTCAGTTCCGGCCGGCGGAGCGTCAGCCAGTCCGTCGTCAAATGACGGAACCATATGGAAACAAAACGTTTTTGCATATTTAACCAACTTGCCGTTCAAATACCTCATGTACAGCAGCTTCTTTATCAAACTGAACAAATCGTCCCTCAGCCCATTCTATCTGCCAACTCCCGGGATTACCGTTTCGAACCTTAAGCAAATCGACTTGCCAGCGCGGATAGCCCACACCCGGCAATCCGTCTCCTGTTTCGCCTGGCAAATGCGCTATCTGCCAGCGGGCCACGCAAGTAGTCGCCCCGGCTTTCCGGGGATCGTTCCTTAATATAAACCCTGTCACCTTACTATTCTCAACCGCCAGCTGCAACCGGCGTGATTCCGCGAAGCTGATATCCTGCAGTTCGGCTATTACAGCAGCTAATCCTTCGCATTTCAAGGCTTCCTCGGCAGCCCAAAGCACATCTTTTTCCCTTTTCAGATCGATGAAGATCATGCGGTCGGGTTCCATATTGAAGACTGCCATTGCAGGCGGAAATATCTTTCCTGCTACACTTAGCCACAGGCAGGCGCCGCCTTTCTTCATCAGTGAAGCCAGTATGCCGCCTATAAAGCCCGAGGTCGCTGCAAGTTGTTCAGGTGCAGGGCACATCATTTCATGGATGGCGCCAACCGGGAAAACGCCATTCGGAAAAGCCAGCTCGATTTCACCCAGGCCAATGCTGCCTGCGCCACTGGCAGAGGGGGGCTTAAAGCCTTCCATCAGTAAAATGTCCTTCCGCAGCTTATTGATAATATCTTGCCTGGTATTCTGCATCGCTAAAGATGAATAACAAAATTGCTAAAATTTTTAGTATTATTATCAAATTATTTTCATTTTTGTTTTGCTATGATGAAAAACACAGGTTTGGTAACCGAAGCGAAGGTGTGGCTGAAACACAAAGATGGTCCGGGCGAGATCATTCGCGTGGCGCTTGACGCGGGTATCGGTAGTAAGACGATCGCCTATAATTTATATCACGCATTTGAAGATAGCCCCGAATACCTGGGCAGGATATTATTTGACCAGCAAGGCTATTGGATATATGACGGTTCGATCTTAAGCATTGCCGAGCAGGAACAGCTGGCAAAGTTCATTATCGACTATGTGAAAAAGTATGCGGCGGCTGTATCAAATGAATTGCCTTAAATGATCCCTTATTTGATTTAATCGATCCTTGTTTCTATCTTTAGTTGACCCCGCTTTGACCCAAAACATAATCAATCACTTAAGCCATATGAGCAACCAACACCACCTACCGCCCCCTCCTGTCCAGATGCTGAACATGATCACCGGTTTCTGGACCTCCTGCTGTATTTATAACGCAGCCAGGCTAAATATTGCTGATCTGCTTGACCACGGCCCAAAATCTGTCGAGGAGTTGGCCAAATCAACAGGTACCCAGGCACCGTTCCTGTACCGTTTATTGCGTGCACTGGCCAGCGCGGGTGTTTTTGCCGAGAATGAAAAAGGAGAATTTGCCAATACGACTTTAAGCGAAACGCTGAAAGCCGACATCCCCGGATCAATGAAGGCAATGGCCCAGGCGCAGCTGGGGGATCATCTTAAAGGCTGGGGAAGTCTGAAATATAGTTTGAAAACCGGCGGCATTGCGTTCGACCATGCGGAAGGAATGACGATCTGGGAATACTACGAGAAACACCCGGATGATGGACTGAACTTTATGAAAGCCATGACCGGCTTAACGGGCGCCGTTATCGCTGAGGTTATCCCCGCTTATGACTTTTCACAATTTAAATCCATTGTGGACGTGGGCGGCGGTAATGGCGCATTCCTGATGGCAGTATTGAATGCTGCCCCCCAGGCAAGAGGCGTCGTTTTCGACCAGGAATACGTGGTAAAGGAGACGCAAAAAGAATTGATCATGAAAGATTTCGCCGCACGGTGTAATGTGGAAGGGGGCAGTTTCTTCGACCACGTACCGGCCGGCGCTGATGCTTACCTGATGAAGCTGGTATTGCATGATTGGAACGATATACAATGTATGACCATCCTGACGAGCTGCAGCAATGCCATGCGAAAAGACAGCAAATTACTGATCGTTGAGGCGCTGATACCGGAAGGCAACACACCACATCCGGGCAAATTCATGGATATCAATATGATGGCCATGACCGGCGGCAAGGAACGTACCGAAAAAGAATTTTGTGAGTTATTCTCCTATGCAGGGTTAAAGCTGTCGAAAGTTACACATACACATTCGCCGATGTTCAGTATTCTTGAGGTGATTAAAGAATAGAACGATCCTACCAGTTTATTCAGCCGGCATCGAAAATCTCGCCCTAAAATGCTACTTTTGCGCCTCAAATGGAGCACATTCGTAATTTTTGCATTATAGCGCATATCGACCACGGCAAAAGTACCTTAGCCGACCGCCTGCTGGAATATACCAATACCATTACCCAGCGCGAAGCACAGGCCCAGCTTTTGGATGATATGGACCTGGAGCGTGAGCGCGGAATTACCATCAAAAGTCATGCGATACAGATGGATTACGAACTGGACGGGCAAAAATATGTGCTGAACCTGATCGATACGCCCGGGCACGTGGATTTTTCCTATGAAGTATCACGCTCCATAGCCGCCTGCGAGGGCGCTTTGCTTATAGTTGACGCAGCACAGGGTATCCAGGCGCAAACCATTTCCAACCTGTATTTAGCTTTAGAGAACGACCTGGAGATCATCCCGGTGTTGAATAAAATGGACCTTCCAGGCGCTATGCCTGAGGAGGTGAAAGATCAGATCGTCGATCTATTAGGCTGCAAACGCGAGGAGATACTGGCCGCATCCGGGAAAACCGGTATGGGTGTGCATGATATCCTGAGGGCCATTGTCGAACGCGTCCCTGCTCCTGTCGGCGACCCAAAAGCGCCTTTGCAAGCTTTGATATTCGATTCAGTGTTCAACTCTTTCAGAGGTATCATCGCTTATTTTAAAGTTGTAAACGGTGAGATAAGAAAGGGCGACAAAGTAAAATTCGTTGCAACCGAAAAACAATATATCGCCGATGAAGTTGGCACGTTAAAGCTGAACCAACTGCCGAAGGATGTGATTAAGACCGGCGACGTAGGCTATATCATTTCCGGTATTAAGGAAGCGCGCGAGGTAAAGGTTGGCGATACGATAACACACATTGACCGTCCTTGTGCCGAAGGTATCCAGGGGTTTGAGGAAGTGAAGCCAATGGTGTTCGCAGGTATTTATCCTGTCGATACGGAAGACTACGAAGAATTGCGCGAGTCGATGGCAAAACTTCAGCTGAACGATGCTTCATTGGTTTTCGAGCCGGAATCGTCGGCAGCTTTAGGCTTTGGCTTCCGCTGCGGTTTCCTGGGCATGCTGCACATGGAGATCGTCCAGGAGCGACTGGAGCGCGAGTTCGATATGACGGTGATCACCACCGTGCCGAACGTATCTTATAAGGCTTTTACCACTAAGGGCGAGGAACTGCAGGTGAATAACCCGTCTGATCTGCCTGACCCCAGCAAGATCGATTTTGTGGAAGAGCCCTATATTAAGGCAAGCGTTATTACTAAAGCCGAATTTGTTGGTTCTGTAATGTCGCTTTGTATCCAAAAACGCGGTATCATTACCCACCAATCTTATTTAACATCAGATCGGGTTGAGCTGACCTTTGAAATGCCGATGGGCGAGATCGTATTCGACTTCTACGACAAGCTGAAAACCATCTCGAAAGGCTACGCTTCGTTCGACTACCACCAGATAGGTTATCGCCAGTCTGACCTGGTGCGGTTAGATATCCGCCTGAATAGCGAACCTGTGGATGCACTATCTTCGTTGATCCACCGCACTAACGCTTATGATTTCGGCAAAAAGATATGCGAAAAGCTGAAGGAACTGTTGCCGCGCCAGCAGTTCGAGATCGTCATACAAGCGTCTATCGGCGCGAAGATCATCGCGCGCGAAACGGTGAAGGCCCTGCGCAAAGATGTGACCGCAAAGTGTTACGGCGGTGATATTTCGCGTAAACGCAAGCTGCTTGAAAAGCAGAAGAAGGGCAAAAAACGCATGCGCCAGGTAGGCAACGTGGAGATACCGCAATCGGCGTTCATGGCGGTGCTGAAACTTGATTAATTATTAGAACCAAGAATCAAGAGCCAAGAACCAGGAAAATCTTGACTCTTGATTCTTGGTTCTTGACTCTTATAAACATGCAGTTATTAGACGGAAAATACGTATCAGAAAAGCTAAAGGTTGAAATTGCTCAAGAAGCGGCTAAAATTTTAGAGCGAACCGGCCGTAAGCCTCATTTGGTGGCTGTACTGGTTGGACATGACGGCGGCAGCGAAACCTATGTGGCCAGCAAGATGAAGAATTGCGAAAAGGTGGGCTTTAAGTCGACGCTGGTGCGATATGAGGATTCCGTTTCTGAAGAAGAGCTGCTTGCCAAAGTAGCAGATCTGAACGCCGACCCGGATATTGATGGCATTATTGTTCAATTGCCCCTTCCAAAACATATTGATCCGGAAAAGGTGACCGAAAAGATCGATCACCGTAAGGATGTGGACGGCTTCCACCCTATCAATTTGGGCAGGATGCAGCGAAATTTGCCTTCATTCATTCCCGCAACGCCTTTTGGTATTACGCTGATGTTAAAGGAATACAACATCGATACCGTCGGCAAGCACTGTGTAGTTGTGGGTCGGAGCAATATTGTGGGTTCGCCCATAAGCATCCTGATGGCGCGCAACACTTATCCCGGCAACTGTACCGTCACCCTATGCCATAGCCGTACGCCTGATATCAAAAGCATGACATTACAGGCGGATATTTTGATCGTTGCTATAGGTAAAAAGAATTTCATCACTGCCGATATGGTTAAAGAAGGCGCGGTTATAGTTGATGTCGGCATGAATCGAGAAGTTTCGACCGTTACCAAATCTGGCTACAAGTTATACGGCGATGTTGATTTTGAGAACGTAGCTCCGAAATCTTCGTGGATCACTCCTGTTCCCGGCGGCGTAGGTTTAATGACGATAGTTGGCTTGCTGAAGAATACTTTGGCTTCGGCGAATAAAGAGGTTTATCCTTAATTTTAAGATTTACGAAGTTTTTAAAACTTCGTAAATCTGTCTACCTCATATATTCCGGCGGAATAATATTATCCTCATTTTCATCGCACCAGGCAACAGAGGTGATGCGCCAGTTGCCGTCCACGCGGATGAATTGCATGAAATTGACGCCGCGCGGTAACCGTCCTGCTGTTTCTTCGCTCAGATTGTATTCATATATACTAATGCGTTGCGCCAGCTTGCCCAACAGGATTGTTTTGCTCTTGAGCTCATGAATAACGAACTGGCTCATATTGCCTTCGGCGATCTCGGACCCGAGGCTGCTTATGAACGATTCCACGGTAAAACCCAATGGGTGCAGGAAGCTGTTGTTCACAATCACACCGTCGCCGTAAAACAGGATATGCAAAGGGTCCTGCTCGGGCGCCTGTTCATTCCTGAAGCTGATTGCCTTGTAAAAATCTCTGGCAAGGTCGTCGATCTCGATCGTATCCATCATTTGAATGCCTGCTTTATCCTCTCCCATAACGAAGTAATGCCAATATAAACTAAACCATCCCTAATTTCAACCGGGTAGCTATCGATGTAATCGTTTTGCCCGGGACTGCCTTTTCCTGTTTTCAGATCAAATGAATAACGGTGAACGGGGCATATTAGTTTTCCTTCTTCGCACCAGCCTTGTGTCAGGTCGCCGCCGGCATGCGGGCATCTTGCGCCAAGGGCATATACTTCGTTTTCATAACCCACCAGGCAAAGCGTCTTACCACCTGCTTTCACGCGTTTAATAAACGGCTGCCCGGTAATTTTAAGATCGGGCACCTGGTACCACTCCATGCTTTAAAAGTCGATCTTGAGGTTCATCACCGATGGATTCTTGATGATCTCGTCCATATTCGTCACCAGCGTCACATGTTTCCTGTCGGCCGATACGATAGCTTTGGGATTGTTTACTTTTTTTACCGGTTTGGCGAAATTGAGCACTACTTTATACGGCATATCGATCAGCATCGCCTTGGCCATAGAAAAAGTAGCCTGTGTTTTCTTCATAAAGGCATTAAACTTAGCCTTATCGATGATGCGGTAGAATTTGTGTGAGGTAACCTCGTACGTATAATAATCCTGCCCGCTCAGCAACTCCTGGGCATTAAAATCCTTCATGCCGTCATTACCTTTAACGGTTTTCAGGTTGCTTTGTGATGCGATGCGGGAGATATTGCGGAGGTAATATTGCAGGTCGGCAGCATTTTTGGCCTGGTGCGAAACACTCACTTTCATAATGTTCTTTGGCAGGTTCATTTGTACCGAAAGGTTGCTGCTTTTGGCGAGGTTCACCTGGTCCAAGGTCATTTTTTGTTGTGTGCTATCGGGCAAAGCGCTGTAAAAGTTTAAGGTAGTGTCCTTTACGGCGGCAAATTGGGGCGTAGCTTTGACAGAATCCGACATCAAATTCATTAGCACAGAAACCGCCTTGCTCATGTCGAAAGTGTAGGCCACTTTGCACGAGCCGTCGGCCTTGAAATCGTAATGCTCAACCACATCCACGCAGGATGTGAAGCAAAACAAGACCAGGAAAAAAACCGGAATGTAGAGTCTCCTCATAGGCGACAATTTTCAAGTAAGTGTAGTTATAATTGCGGACATTTCAAACTAAATTTTTTGTTAGTCCGGAAGTCGGGAAGTCCGCGTAAGTCCGAAAGACAAATTCAGTTAGATTTCATCATTTTGCAATCATAAATCTTCCGGACTTTCGGACTTATGCGGACTTCCGGACTCAAAACCGTAAATTTGTATTTCGAAATATGGCACACCAGGTTCCGGAAGATGGCACAATGCTTCCTTTGATGGAAGAGTTTTACACGATACAGGGCGAGGGATTTAACACCGGCAAGGCTGCTTATTTTATCCGTCTCGGTGGCTGCGATGTGGGCTGCCATTGGTGCGATGTGAAGGAAAGCTGGGATGCTGAATTGCATCCGCTCACTACGGCTGATGCCATTGTAGAAAACGCTTTAAAATACCCATCCAAAGCCGTGGTAGTTACCGGCGGCGAACCGCTGTTGTATAATCTTGATTATTTAACCTCAAAACTTCAAGAAAACGGTATCAAAACCTTTATTGAAACTTCTGGCGCTTATCCCCTTTCGGGCCAATGGGATTGGATATGTCTGTCGCCAAAAAAGTTCAAAGCTCCTTACGAAGGTATAGCCAAACATGCTGATGAATTGAAGGTCATTGTATTCAATAAGTCTGACTTTGCCTGGGCCGAGGAACACGCGAGGATGGTTGGCCCAGGTTGCAAATTGTACCTTCAGCCCGAATGGTCGAAAGCAAAAGAAATGACTCCGCTTATTGTGGACTATGTGATGAATAACCCCCAGTGGGAAATATCGCTCCAAACCCACAAATATTTGAATATTCCGTAACTTCGGGTATCCAAAATCGTATTACCTACGATGAAATTTTTTTTCTTAACGTTATTACTTTTCTTGTCTGTACATATAACCTATGCCCAGGATATATCTTATTCGACCAGTAACCAGGAAGCTATAAAATACTTCGCTGTTGCGAACCAGAGTCTCGATGACAGATTGTATGATGATGCCATCGAAAATCTCAAAAGATCGGTCGGTGAAGACCCAAAATTCATCGAGGCACATTTGCTGCTGGCCGACATTTACCGGGCACGCTGGCGCTACAAAGAAGCGATAAAGGAATTTAGACTCGTGCTTGGCCTCAACCCGGAATTCAACCGCAGCATTTACTACAAACTGGGCGATTGCGAAGTGCACGATGCCGATTACACCGATGCGCAAACACATTTGGAAAAATACCTCGCCTACCCTAACCTGAACCAGCAAACCGTTTTCTACGCTCAAAAATGGTTGGGTGACTGCAAATTCAGCCGGGAGGCTATTCAACATCCGGTACCGTTTAAGCCGGTAAATGTCGGACCTGGTATTAATACCGCAGACGATGAATACATGCCCGCCATTACTGCTGATGAAAGTACGTTGATCTTCACCCGGAAGATCAATAACAACGAGGATTTTTACCAGAGCGTGAAGGTTGACGGGCAATGGCAAACAGCTACTTATCTCAAAGGGCAGATCAATACGCCGGAGTACAACGAAGGTTCGCAGTCTATTAGTCCTGACGGGAAGGTATTATTTTTCACCGGCTGTAACCGGCCGGATGGTTTGGGGCGTTGCGATATTTATATCTCTGAGAAGAAAGGCGACGAATGGGGCAAACCATTTGATATCGCACCCCCGGTAAATACACCCGGCTGGGAGTCACAGCCATCACTAAGCGCCGATGGACGCACGTTATATTTTGTCAGCAACAGAAAAGGTGGTTATGGCGGCTATGACATTTGGAAATCAACCCTGACCAACAAGGGCTGGACCGAACCCGATAATCTTGGCCCAAATATCAATACGTCGATGGACGAGCAGTCCCCCTTTATCCACGCTGATGATAGCACGCTTTACTTTTGCTCTAACGGCTGGCCGGGCCTGGGCGGTATGGACCTGTTCGTTAGCCGGCTCGGGAAAGACGGTAAATGGGGTAAGCCAACAAACTTAGGCTATCCCATTAACTCAAGTGGTGACGAGAATGGCCTAACATTAACAGCAAATGGAACTTATGCCTTTTTTGCATCCAATAAGCTGAACGGTCAAGGTGGTTTTGATATTTATACTTTCGAGCTTCCTGCTGAATCACGACCGCGGCAGGTGACCTATGTAAAAGGCATTGTAGAAGACGCCGTCACAAAACAACCATTGGAATCGGCGGTCGAGATCATCGACCTTGTGAGCAACAAGCCCGTTTACCAGGATTACAGCGGGCAAGATAACGGCGATTTCCTGGCAACTTTGACCACCGGGAGAAATTACGGTCTGAACATTTCACGAGATGGCTATTTATTTTATTCGGCGAATTTTTCGCTCGTTGGACATGTAAACAGTAAGCCTTTCGATCTGCTGGCCTTACTGCAGCCAATAGAAGTGGGCAACAAGGTGATCCTGAACAATATATTTTTCGATACCAATAAGTTCATCATCAAAGACGAATCAAAACCCGAGTTGCAAAAGCTCATCGATTTCCTGGCTTTGAACAAAGCCGTCAAAATTGAAATATCCGGCCATACGGATAATGTTGGCACCGACCAGGCAAACCAAGTGTTATCAGAAAATCGGGCAAAGGCTGTTTACCAGTACCTTATTGCTAATGGTATTGATGCCGGACGCCTGAGTTACAAAGGTTATGGCGAAACGCAGCCTATTGCTACGAATGATATGGATGAGGGGCGTGGTAAGAACAGGCGAACGGAATTCAAAATCATTGCTAAGTAGAGACGCATAATTATGCGTCTCTACAATTATTATCGCGTCTCGATAATTTTTTTGTTTAATTCGATAATAATTCTTAGGTTTACAGTATTCGACTCGTAAACCTTATGAAGATGAAATTTTTCAGGCGCCTTAAATCAAACCTGCTGTTCCTGGTGTGCGTTGCATTCTTCATCTTTAATCTGATCGCAAACGGATATCATCCAGAGGCTGCTCCCAAATTTCCTGCCGGCATATATAAATACACAGACACTAAACTCAAACCTATAGATCAATCACCTCCAGATTCTCTCGTGGCTGCGGAAAACCGGTATAACAAATTTATGGATACCATCAAATTACGCAGAAGGATAAAAAATGGGAATGATATACAGGGCGGCAATGGTTTAGACATTCTATTCATAGGGACTCAGGTTGACGTGTCGTGTGATACCTGCGGTTCAAAGTGGTTTTGGAGCCAATTTGATGCTGAGATGAAGACAGATGAATATCGGTCGTCACCTGTTCAAAGGTATACTAGCTTATTGGGCTGGAAATTGAAAGCAACGAAGGATAATATATTATATGGGCCGGATTCAGTTCTTTTTCATGTTGAGCATAAGCAAGCTTACGTCAGAAAATATGCCGTAATATCGTCACTTCTTAAAGGAAAAAATGATTCTGTTTATTATAAATACGGAGAAGTGGATGAACCGGTAAAATTTCATTTTGATCCATATGATAAATCTTTATTGATCCCGGTAAGTAAAACACTGATGCTTACTATCTATTATATCTCGGATGCTATTGCTATCATCTCACTGTGTTATTTCTTGTTTGTTGCTGGAATTTTTATAAGGTTTGTAATAGATATTTCTAAAGGCCGTGCTTTTACAAATAAAAATTTACGGGCATTACGTCTCATTGCTATAACCTTCCTGTTATTTCCTTTAATCCCATTTCTTTTCAATTTGCTATTAGGCTTAATATTCCATTCTTATTTTACCGAAGATGTAGTACTAAGCAATGCCACATGGAACCAAGCATGGAAGAGCATCGCCGTGGGTCTAACATTTCTGATGCTTTATAAAGCTTTTCGGCAGGGCAAAAAACTCAAAGACGAACAGGAGTTCACAGTATAAATATGGCTATTATTGTCAACCTGGATGTAATGATGGCCAGGCGCAAAATGTCGCTGACCGAATTGAGCGAGAAAGTTGGTATCACCATGGCCAATCTCTCCATCCTGAAAACCGGCAAAGCCAAAGCCATCCGTGTCGAAACGCTGGATGCCATCTGCAAAGTGCTGAATTGCCAGCCCGGAGATATTCTTGAATATGTGGATGATTAAGTAGTCCGGAAGTCGGGAAGTCCGCATAAGTCCGAAAGATGATTTAGCTATCTTTAGGCATGAAAAATGCCTACCTGTTATTTGTCATTCTTTTCATTTTCTCCTGCCTGGCGCCTCGTCAATTGGTCAACACAGGCAAGCCATGGCAAAATAAAGCGCAGCAAATTCCGGGGAGAGTTGAATGTGAGTTTTATAACCTTGACGGCGAGGGGATAGCTTACCACGACTCGGACAGCAGCAACAACGGCAGCGGGAAGCTTAATCCTGCAAATGGCACTTACCTGAACGAGTTCCGGATGCACGAGGGCGTGGATATTTCCTACACCAAATCGCATGATATCGATAACAATCTTTACAGCAAGGTCGCCCCGCAAATGGATCAGTTGTATGTCGGTTGGACGGTACCTGGAGAGTGGATCAATTATACCGTGAACATCAATCGGGCAAGGCCATACACTTTGGGATTGATGTACACCGCCAACGGCGACGGCGTGATCTCGCTCGACCTGGATGGGAAAGATGTTTCAGGACCCATAAAAGTACCTTCAACGCATGATGACCGCGACACGGTAAAATGGCGGCAATGGCACCACTGGAACAAGGTCGATTCGCTGACTACTGTTAAATTACCTAAGGGCGCACATACACTCACCCTTCACGTGGTAGCTAATGGTAATATAAATTTTGATTATTGGGAATTCAAATAAAAAACCCCGGTATCATGGATCCCAGGGTTAAATATTCTTTCGGACTTATGCAGACTTTCCGACTTTCAGACTAAATCAATTCCCCATTTCCGACATAAATTTAATGCGCATCAACTGCACCTCTTCGCGGGTGTAATCGTCGGCGCCAAGGTCCACCAGGGCGTTGTCGATCGAATCGATCTCAGCTGATTTGAAGTAATCAAACACTTCTTCCTGCTTATCTTCATCGATCACTTCATCGATAAAGTAATTCAGGTTCAGCTTGGTGCCCGAGTTTACTATGGATTCTACCTCGCGCAATATCTCTTCGTAGGTTAGCCCTTTTGAAGCCGCAATGTCCTCCAGGCTAAGGTGACGGTCGATATTCTGTATGATATAAACCTTCAGCGCTGATTTATTGGCTGCGCTTTTGATCACCATATCCACCGGCCGGTCGATCTCGTTATCCTCAACATATTTTTTGATCAGATCAGTAAACGGCGCGCCGAATTTCACGGCTTTGCCCGCTCCTACGCCCGATATCTGTTTTAGCTCTTCGGTGGTAATAGGGTAATGCGTACACATCTCCTCCAGCGACGGGTCCTGGAATATCACGAATGGCGGCAGGCCTTTTTGCTTGGCTATCTTCTTGCGCAGGTTTTTCAGCATTTGCAGCAGCTCGGTATCCAGCGCGCCGCCACCCTGTTTCGGCCCTTCTTCTGACTCATCATCATCCGTTGCACCCATCGACCGGTTCATAATGAAGCGGATGCTGTGCGGGTTGTCCAGGAAGTTCACACCGGTTTTGGTCAGGCGCAGCAAACCGTACTGATCGATATCTTTTGCAAGGAAATTGTCAAGCAAAGCCTGTCTTAGCAGCGATTTCCAAAGGTTCTCGCCATCATCTTTGCCCGAGCCAAACTCATCGATCTGATCATGCTCATAGGTATGCGCCTGCGGCGTATCCTTACCCATCAGGACATTGATGATATGCTCGTCATCAAACTTCTCGCCCAGTTTTTTGATTAGGCTCAAAGCTTTATGCAATTGTTCTTCACCGTCGAAATGCTCTTTGTGCGCACAGCTATTGTCGCACATATTGTTACAACCAGCTTCGTTAAAGTTTTCGCCAAAGTAATGCAGCAATTGCTTGCGGCGGCATACCGCTGATTCGGCGTAATCGATCACCTCCTTCAGTATCTGTGTGCCTATTTCGCGTTCGGAAACCGGCTTATCCTTCATGAACTTCTGCAGCTTATCGATATCCTTTTCGGAGTAAAATGCTACGCACACCCCTTCGCCGCCATCACGACCTGCACGACCGGTTTCCTGGTAATAACCCTCCATGCTCTTTGGCATGTCATGGTGTATCACATAACGAACGTCCGGTTTATCGATACCCATACCGAAGGCGATGGTAGCAACGATCACGTCCACATCCTCCATCAGGAACTTGTCCTGCGTATCAGCGCGCACCTTTGAATCGAGCCCGGCGTGGTATGGCAGCGCCTTTACGCCGTTCAGGTTTAATGCTTCGGCCACTTCTTCAACTTTCTTACGGCTCAGGCAATATACTATCCCGGATTTTCCCTGGTTTTGCTTTACAAATTTCACGATCTCTTTGATCACGTTTCGCTTGGCACGAACCTCGTAGAACAGGTTCGAGCGATTGAAGGATGATTTGAAGACCGTGGCGTTATTCATTTGCAGGTTTTTTTGTATATCCTGCTGAACCTTTGGCGTAGCGGTGGCGGTGAGTGCGATAATCGGGATGTCATCACCGATATTGCTGATCACCTGGCGTATCTTGCGATATTCCGGCCTGAAATCGTGACCCCATTCCGAAATACAGTGCGCCTCGTCAACAGCCACAAAGGAAACCTGGTTCAGGCGCAGGAATTCAACATTCTCCTGCTTGGTCAATGATTCGGGCGCTACGTAGAGTAACTTCGTCTTTCCGCCTAAAACGTCTTCCTTAACCCTTGCTATTTCCGCCTTGGTAAGTGAGGAATTTAAAAAATGCGCGATACTATCTGAACCGCCGAAGGCCCTCAGCTGGTCAACCTGGTTTTTCATCAGCGCTATCAGCGGCGATATTACGATAGCGGTTCCATCGCTCATCAGTGCCGGCAATTGATAACACATGGATTTACCCCCGCCCGTCGGCATAATCACAAAAGTATCGTTTCCGGCGAGGATGTTAGTGATGATCGCTTCCTGTTCCCCCTTGAAGTTGTCGAACCCGAAGAAGTTCTGGAGATTATCAAAAAGCGACCGTTTTGTTTCAATCATTATAGGTAATTAAATTATTGTGCTTAAAAGTTCAAAATAACAAAATTTTATAAATAAACGACGGGTTTCGCTTAAAATTTTATAGAAAAATGATTTTAAAATGAAAACAATTTGTTTATTTACGCGCTTTTTAATCCTTATACAATTTCCCCCGGATAAGGTAATTTTACTTAACAAATAATTTACAAAATATTAGCCAACTTTGCTGCGACTTTTAGCAGCAAAAATTCTTTTTAAATAGATGAATAAAAACTACTATGCGATCATCATGGCCGGTGGCATCGGAAGCCGCTTCTGGCCGATCAGCAGAACTTCCTACCCTAAACAATTCTTAGATATACTCGGTACCGGCAAAACACTTATACAAAACACATACGAACGCCTTCTGAAAATTTGCCCGAAAGAAAATATTTACATCGTTACCAATGAAAACTACGCCGGCCTCGTACAGGAACAATTACCCGGCATAGCCCAGGGGCAAATACTTACCGAACCTGTGATGCGTAATACGGCGCCATGTATAGCTTACGGATGTTATAAAATAGAAAGTTTGAACCCGGATGCTTCCATAGTGGTAGCGCCTTCCGATCATTTGATACTCGATGAACCGGCCTTTATAACGGCCATCGAAAAATCGTTAAAAGTTGCATCAGAAAAGGAATGCCTCATTACGTTGGGCATTATGCCTTCGAGGCCCGACACCGGCTACGGTTATATTCAGTATACCGACGATACGATCAACGACGAATTCCATAAAGTAAAAACCTTTACCGAGAAGCCGAATCTCGAATTGGCAAAAACCTTTCTCCAAAGCGGCGATTTTCTGTGGAACGCAGGTATTTTCGTATGGTCGGCAAAGGCGATTACCAAGGCGTTCTACATGCATCAGCCCGAAATGAATGAGATATTCGCCGAAGCAAGGTCGGTTTACAATACGCCCGGCGAAAGGGATCATATCAACTCGGCTTACCTGCAATGCACCAATATTTCCATCGACTACGGCATTATGGAGAAAGCGACGAACGTGTATGTGCTGCCATCGGAATTCGGCTGGTCCGATTTGGGCACCTGGGCATCTGTCTACCAGGTAGCTGAAAAGGATGAGGTGTATCACAATGTTGCTATCCCATCAGAAAAGGTGCTGCTATACAATAGCGAAAATTGTATGGTGAATGTGCCGCCGGGAAAGCTGGTTGTGATCAATGGGCTTAAAGATTTCATCGTGGTCGAATCCAACAACACCCTGCTCATATGCCCCCGCGACGAAGAACAAAGCGTGAAACAGATCGTGGGTGAAGTGAAGGCGAAGTTTGGGAATAAGTATATTTAGTCCGGAAGTCCGCATAAGTCCGAAAGAATTTATGTGGTTAGATACACAAAGTGTTCACAATTATATCACTTTAGACCATATTTAATCATTTAATGATCTAATTTTAAGTATCTTATGGCTTACACTAAGGCTTAAAACTTGATAAACTAAGCCGTTTTCGTGAACAGAAAGCCGTAAAGCCCTGATTTATTGAAGACATTTGTTCATGAGAATGTACACACAAAAATGTCCGATCCTGACGAAAAAGTAAGTAAATTTCTCGTTTTTTACACTTTTTTGCAGCTTTCAGCCATTCTTACCAGCAAAAAACGACTTAGTGTACTCCAGGTCTTGAGACACTTTTGAGTACAATTTTGTCGGTCACAACACCAACCAAGGCAGGCTGTAATCCTTTCTTTCGGACTTATCCGGACTTCCGGACCAAAAAATCACCCCCTCTGTCTTATTGCTTCGTACAAAATAACCCCCGTCGACACCGACACATTCAGCGATTCAATTTCTCCGAACATGGGAATTTTGGCCAGGTGGTCGGCTATGCGGATCAGCTCGTTACGGATACCGTCTTCTTCGGAGCCCATGATGATAGCGGTGGGCAGCGTATAATCGGGTGTATATATAAATTCCTTTGTTTTCTCGGTACAGGCCACTAATTGCAGGCCGGATTCCTGCAGGAAACGCATCGTCTGTACAAAATTATCATGGCGGCAAACCGGTATTTTGTACAAAGCCCCGGCTGAGGTTTTGATACCGTCAGCGTTGATCTGCGCTGAACCTTTGGCGGGAATGACGATTGCGTGCACACCAGCGCACTCGGCGGTACGGGCGATAGCGCCCATGTTGCGCACGTCAGTGATGCCGTCGAGGACAAGTATCAGTGGTGTTTCACCACGTTCGAATATTTCCGGGATGATGTTTTCTATCTTCTGGTAGACGATGGGCGAAATGATGGCGATCACGCCCTGGTGGTTCTTTGCAGTAATACGGTCCAGCTTTTCAACAGGTACCTGCTGAGCGATGATTCCATGTTCATGAAGAATGGACTTCAACTCGCCGAACAACCCGCCTCCAAGCCCTCTTTGCAGGTATAATGACTCGATCTCTTTACCCGATCTGATGGCTTCAATTACGGCCCGTATCCCGAAGACCATCTGGTTATTTTCCCGTTGCGGACGGGGATGAAATGTCATGAATTTTGAAGTAAAAGTTTGCCAAAAATAGCCATATTAATTGATTTACAGCACTTACCGATTTTGCATAGGCTTAATATGGCCTTTGCCATAATAAACATTTCAAGACATTATCCACATCGCTCTTTCTCAGTCTGTTACTTTCGCAATTCACATCTTACTCACATCGATTGTTAAAACCGATGTTTGATTTTTGTGCCGATTTTGATGTTTGTATTTTTTAAAAAGGTTGATATGTTAAGTAATCGTTAGCTCTTCCGAACTTTTTTTGTATATTTTTGTTATCCCATGATTTTTGAGAACGATAACCCCCAGAGCAAGCCATCTACCGGTGACAGGAGAACCCGCATTTCTAACCCGACGTCTTATAGCGGCCTGGGTAAACTACCCCCTCAGGCGATCGACCTGGAAGAGGCAGTTTTGGGTGCGTTGATGCTGGAAAAGGACGCGCTTTCTTCGGTTATCGATATCCTGAAACCGGATGTTTTTTACAAAGAAAGTCACCAAAAGATATTCGCCGCTATCCGCCAGCTTTTTGAACGGACCTCGCCTGTCGATATTCTGACGGTGACTGCCCAGTTGCGCCAGCAGGGCGATCTGGAGATGATAGGCGGTGCGTATTACATCACCGAGCTGACCAACCGCGTTGCGTCAGCGGCAAATATCGAGTATCACTCAAGGATCATTATCCAAAAGTTCATCCAGCGCGAATTGATCCGCATCTCAACCGAAGTGATCAATAACGCTTACGAAGACACCACCGATGTGCTTGATTTACTGGATAAGGCTGAAAAGAATCTGTTCGACATCGCCCAAAACAACCTGCGCCGCGATTCGCGCAAGATGGACGACCTGATGTTCGAGACGCTGAAGGAAATTGAAGCGCTGAAGGATAAAAAGGATGGGCTTACGGGTGTAGCTTCCGGCTTTACCGAGCTCGATAGGATGACCTCGGGCTGGCAGAAGTCTGACCTGGTGATTATCGCGGCCCGGCCTGCAATGGGTAAAACAGCATTCGTATTGAGTTGCGCTCGCAACGCTGCAGTCGATTTTAGTCGCCCGGTTGTTGTGTTCTCGCTCGAAATGTCGTCTGTGCAATTGGTGAATCGTTTGATCTCGGGTGAAACACAGATTGAACAGGAAAAAATACGCAAGGGCCAGTTAGAAGAATGGGAATGGCAGCAGATACACTCCAAGATCGGCCGGCTGGAGCAGGCGCCGCTGATCATCGACGATACCCCGGCGCTGAACATTTTTGAATTCAGGGCTAAATGCCGCCGTTTGAAATCTCAGCATGATATCCAACTCATCATCATCGATTACCTGCAATTGATGCAGGGTAAAGCCGGCGACGGCAAAGGTGGTGGTAACCGTGAGCAGGAAATTGGCAGCATCTCCCGCGCATTGAAATCGGTAGCTAAAGAATTGAACGTACCGGTTATCGCGCTATCCCAGTTGAGCCGTGCGGTTGAGAACCGCCCCGGCGCTTCCAAGCGTCCAATGCTTTCCGACTTGCGTGAATCCGGTTCTATCGAGCAGGATGCGGACATGGTGCTGTTCCTCTATCGTCCCGAATATTATGGCCTGACCGAAGATGAACAAGGCATGCCCACACAGGGCGTCGGTGAAGTGATCATAGCCAAGCATCGAAATGGTGAAACGGGTACGGTAAGACTCAAATTCGTTGGGAAGTACGTCAAATTCGTTGACCTCGACCAGGATAACTTCGCACCTCAAAGCGGTAACGCATTCACCGGCTTAAACCCATCGCAGGATTTTGATAAACCGAGTAATTTCATTATACGCCCATCAAGGATGGATGATATGGATGATGAACCGTTTTGATTTCGTCCGCCAACTGGCGGATACGATTTCGGATTTAGAAAATTAAACCCAATACCACCCCGATCACGATAATGATCGGGGTTTTTATTTTGGTGAAATTGAGCACGACAAAGGTGCCAATCATCAACCCATAAGCATCCCAGTGCAGACCGAATGGTATAGTAAGCATGATGAGCGCTGTTGCCATAAAGCCAACAGCTACTGCACTGATGCCGCTCAGTGAATTGCGGATGCGCGTGATCTTCTTCAGATCCTCCCAGAAAGGTACAATGAACAGTATCAGTATCAACCCCGGCAGATTAATACCTATAACCGCGATAATACTTCCCAATACCTGTCCCCAGAAATTGAAACCTTTATTCCCCAGCGTCATGCTGCCGATAAATGAGGTGAAAGAGAACGTCGGACCGGGCAAGGCCTGCTGCAGCGCGAAGCCTGAAAGAAACTCGGAATTGCTCAGGTAATGCTTTACCTGGACAAACTCGGTATACATCAGTGGCACCAGCACCTGTCCCCCGCCGAAAATAAGAATGCCGTTGCGATAAAAGTTCTCAAACAAGCGTATGGGTAAACTAAACGGCGATGTTTGATTGACGATAGCACCCAGGGCGGCAAACGCCAGCAGGATACCTACAAAATACATTACCTTTTTGGGGTTTACATTGGCAAACAGGCTTACCCGCAATTCGCTTTCCTGCGGCTGGGTTTCCAAAGCGGAAGAAATGATCCCGCCAAGCAATATCAAGATCGGGAAGGCATAGGCGTTCCGCAGGATCAGCGTAACGAACAGCGATCCGACGGCCAATGCGACAGAAACTTTCGTCTTAATAAACTTATTAGCAAAAACATAACCGGCGTAAGCAACTATTCCCACCGCCATCGGCTGGACAAAGCGCAATATCTCAGCAAATTTGGCATGGGTTAGCCACATCTTATAGCTAATGGCCGCTATGCACATGATGACGGCCGATGGGCATATCCAAACAAGGAACGTGATAATGGCCAGCCGTAAACCGCCTACTTTCCAGGCAATGCCTACCAGGGTTTGGGTCGACGATGGCCCCGGGAGAATTTGTGTTAAGGCATTCAGCTCGATCAGCTCCTGCTCTGTGACATACCGTCGTTTCTCCACGAATTCCCGAAGCAGGATAGAAAGATGCGCCTGCGGACCGCCAAAAGCAGTGAAGGTATAGATCAATACATCACGAAGAAATAAGAGTTGCCGTTTCTTCATTTAGTTAGCTCATTGGTTCAATAGTTTATTAGTTTATTGGTCCGTCCGCTTTGCTACTAATGAACCAATGGCCAGTGAACTAATGAACATTAATAATCATCATCCTCAACTCCAGCCGCTTCCTGGTACACCACTTTCAGCTCTGCAAAGGCGTGGTTATCGCGCTTACGCTGCGCGGTTATCATTCCTTGTTCATATATCTTTATGGCTTCAGGCTTGCGGTTAAGCGCTTCGTACAATTTACCCAGGTGATAGTAGGTTCCCACGTAATCCGGGTGTTCATTCACCAGCTTTTCGTAATAATGCAGTGCTTTTTCGGTATCGTTCAGCCGCAGGTATTCTGTCGCGAGGGCATACTGTAAAAACTCGTCATTCGGCTCATTCTTCAAAAATTCCAGTAACTTTTCTAAGCGGGTTTCGGGCATTTTAAACTCTATCTTTTTTATCTAACTTTGCGCAACCTAATTAAGCGATATGCGGCCGGTTTCCCCGCATAACAGTTCGAATACCAATTAAAAACATAGCTGAATGAAGATACTGGTATGCATCAGTAATGTCCCTGATACGACGACAAAAATAACTTTTACTGATAATAACACGCAATTTAATACAAATGGTGTGCAGTTTATCCTAAATCCTTACGATGAGATAGCACTATCGCGCGCCATAGAGCTAACCGAAGGAGGCAAAGGAACGGTTACCGTAATTAATGTAGGCGAAATCAATACTGAGGCTACCATTCGTAAAGCATTAGCCATCGGCGCCGATGATGCGGTGCGTGTAAACGCCAAACCTCACGACGCCTGGTTTGTTGCTTACCAGGTTGCACAGTATGTAAAAGAAAATGCTTTCGACGTGATCCTTACGGGGCGCGAATCTATTGACTATAATGGTTCAAAAGTAGCCGGTATGTTGGGCGAATTGCTGGATCTGCCGTCGGCATCGATCATCAAAAAACTGGATATTGACGGCGACAAGGGAATTGTGGAACGTGAAATTGAGGGGGGCAAGGAAATACTGGCTATCCCCTTTCCGTTTATAGCCGGTACGGCCGAGGGCGTCGCCGAACCTAAAATACCCAATATGCGCGGTATTATGTCGGCGCGTACCAAGCCTTTGAAGGTTATTGAACCGGCCGATGTAAAGACGTTTTCAGAAATATTGAGTTATGAAACTCCTGCCCCGCGCGGCCAGGTTAAATTGATCCCAAGCGATGATAGCGGTAAGCTGATCGGCTTGCTGCATACCGAAGCGCGTGTGATATAACAGAATTACCAATAACCTTTTAAGATAACCTATGTCAGTTTTAGTATATGCGGAAAATGCTAATGGAAAATTCAAAAAGTCAACTTTTGAAGCAGTTTGCTATGCCAAGGCAATTGCCGACCAAACCAATTCAGCACTTACCGCTATTTCCATTGGCGACGTAAAGCCAGATCATTTGGCATTGCTCGGAAAATATGGCGCCGATAAGGTACTGCAGGTCTCCAATGACAAGCTTAAGCATTTCATCAACCAGGCTTATGCTTCAGTAATAGCGGAAGCGGCAAAGAAGGAAGGTGCAACTATTGTGGTGCTCTCAAATTCATTCTCCGGCCGCGGGTTAGCTCCGCGCATTGGTGTAAAGCTGGAAGCCGGTGTTGCCGACGGCGCCGTTGCGCTGCCTGAAATTTCAGGCGATAAATTCACCGTTAAGAAAACTGCCTTTTCCGGCAAAGCATTTGCCACCGTGCAACTAACATCTGCA
>DASZMQ010000010.1:0-118541 GCA_035551775.1 Mucilaginibacter sp.
AAAAGATTTGAGACGTTAGATATGAGATTTGAGATAAAATTTCCTAACTGACAGAAAAATCGAAAAAGTAAATAAGATAGGAGATCGGAACAATAGATAGAAAGACACATAAATAGTCTCATATCTCACATCTCATATCTCAAATCTGTTAACAAACATAAACAAAGGATATAAATGGCAATTTTAGCATTTCAAAAACCAGACAAGGTTATCATGCAGAAATCAACTGATTTCGAGGGTACGTTTGAATTTCGTCCATTGGAACCAGGTTTCGGCATAACCATTGGTAATGCTTTACGTCGTATCTTACTTTCATCTTTGGAAGGTTATGCAATTACTTCTGTTCGTTTTTCAGGAGTTACGCATGAGTTTTCAACCATCAAGGGTGTTGTTGAGGACGTTACCGAGATCATTTTGAACTTAAAGCAAGTTCGTTTGAAAAAATCGGGTGATTCCGGGGATACCGAAAAAGTGTTCGTGATCGTAAACGGTCAGGATGCATTCAGGGCCGGCGACATTACCAAGTTCTCCAATAACTTCACCGTATTGAATCCTGATTTGGTTATCTGCAACATGGATTCGTCCGTAACGCTTGAAATTGAACTGACGATCAACAAAGGTCGCGGTTATATTCCAAGCGAAGAAAATAAGAACCCTGATGCAAATGTTGGCGTGATCGCGATCGACTCGATCTACACCCCGATCAAAAATGTAAAATATACGATCGAAAACTATCGTGTTGAGCAGAAAACCGACTATGAGAAATTAGTATTGGATATTGCTACCGATGGCTCTATTCACCCTGAAGACGCATTGAAGGAAGCTGCCAAGATATTGATCCAGCACTTTATGCTGTTCAGCGATGAGAATATGATGCTGGAAGCACAGGCAAAAGAAGAAACTAAGGAAGTTGACGAAGAGATCCTGCACATGCGCAAGATCCTGAAAACAGAACTGGTTGACCTTGATCTTTCAGTGCGTGCATTGAACTGCCTGAAAGCTGCCGACATCCGCAGCCTGGCTGACCTGGTTTCGTACGACGTTGCTGACATGTTAAAATTCAGAAACTTCGGTAAGAAGTCACTGACAGAAATACAGGACCTGGTTAAATCGAAAGGATTATCTTTTGGTATGAACCTGTCGAAGTATAAACTGGACGAGGAGTAATTTGGTGAGTGGTGAATAGTGAGCAGTGAATTTTTATTGACCATTCACTACTGACCACTCACAACTAATAAATAACAACAATAAGCGAGGGCATAATTCCCGGGCTTGACTGAGGTAGGTCGCCTGACGGTATGCACGTGCAAAAACTAATAAAACAATGAGACACGGAAGAAAAGTTAACCATTTAGGCCGCACCGACAGCCATCGCAAGGCGATGCTGGCAAACATGGCTTCATCGCTTATTTTACACAAGCGCATCACTACCACCCTGGCCAAAGCAAAAGCATTACGCGTTTACGTTGAGCCGTTACTGACCAAAGCTAAAAGCGACACCACACACTCGCGCCGTACCGTATTCAGCTATTTGCAGGATAAGGATTCGGTATCTATCCTGTTCCGCGATGTTGCTGAAAAGATCGCTAACCGCCCGGGTGGTTACACCCGTATCATCAAAATGGAAAACCGTTTGGGTGATAACGCCGAAATGGCGCTGATCGAGCTGGTTGACTACAACACCGTTTACACTAAAGATGGTGCTGCCGTTGCCAAGAAATCAACCCGTCGCCGTGGTTCAGGTAAAGGTGGCGCTGTTAAACCAGCTGCACCTGCTGCTGCCGCTCCTAAAACTGAAGCTGCTCTCCCGACGAATGTCGGGATTGAAGACGCTGTGATAGTTGAAGAAACTCCGGCTACCCATACGCCAAAGGCTGAAGAAAGCAAAATAGAAGAAGCGCCTGCCGAGGAAATCCCTGCTGTTGAAGCAACAGATGAAACTCCATCTGCTGAAGAAGCCGCTGAAAATGACGAGCAAGCTGAAAAAGGCGAGTAAGTAAAAATCCTGTAGAGACGCGATGCATCGCATCTCTACGCAAAATATCAAAGCCCTGGTCGAAAGACCGGGGCTTTTTGTTTTAATAAACTTTGTCATTGCGAGCGACCGTAGGGAGCGCGGCAACCTCGTCGCCAATGCATAATCCGTATGCACAGTTACGAGGTTGCTTCGTCGTTCCTCCTCGCAATGACAAAGTGGTTTAAAAATGGGTCGCGAATTACATCCCCTTCACAACCTCCAGCGACTTCTCAACATGGTCCGTCGGTGAAATATGATCGGTTGTTGATGAAAACACCGCCGCAATTTTACCGTCTTTACCGATTACGTAAGTGGTTCGCGGGATGAAGCCGTGGGTGAGGTCCTGCCCCTTTAGGTCTTTAATACCGAGATGCGGAGCTCCCATGGTCAGGCCGTAGGTTGCTGCAATTTGGCCGTCGGCATCTGAAGCGACGGGGAACTTGCCCGCGCAGTAAGCCGGATCGGAAGAAAATGCATTCAGCCGCTGGATATCGTCGGCGGATACACCGATAATGGTGGCTCCGGCCGCGGTAAATTTATCCTTGTCTTCGGCGAAGGCATGTGCTTCCGCATCGCAGCCGCCGGTATAGGCCGAAGGATAGAAATAGACCACAACGGGCCCTTTGGCAAGCGCTTCTTTTAATGAAAAATCAAACGCGTTGCCGGCCAGGCTGGCCTTCGCGCTGAATACAGGCGCTGCATCTCCTTTGGTCAGCATCTTCGATTGGGCAAAACCGGACAGGGTTACCAGGAGTGACAAGCTGAAAGTTAAGAAAGCTAAGCAATAATATTTTTTGATCATGGCGGGTTAGTTTTTAACAGTTAACGATGTTTATCAAAGCTACGATAGTTTGTTGAGATGCGTTTGCTGGTCATTGAAATTTTATGGTGGGCGCGTCCCGCCAACTGGCGGGCCGGGCTATCGCTTATACTGCCCAGACCCTAAGCAGCCCCCTTAACTTAGGCAATCATGTTAAAACACGCCCGGAACCACCCCATCGGCATCGATGCGCATACGCCGCCGGCGGAGATGCCGTATATCAACTACATGCCTCGTAGCTCCAAAATTTCGTACATTCACTTATATTTATACTCAAAAAACCTTGCGACCTTAATGCAGCCCGATGAGATTGCCTTTTTGGCCGGATTGATGATCGTGCCACTTTTATTTTTGTTTTTCTGGCGTTTTTTGCTCAATCCGCAGCGCGCTATCCTATTATTTGCAATAGCATGCGCCTTGGGCGCGGCTGCGCTTACTCACCTAAAAAATCCACTGCCGGGAAAGCCAAACTTTTATATGTTTCTTTTTTGCCCGCTTTATCAACTGCTATTACTCAGGGGAATGTTATATATTTTCAGATCAGCGCTTCATCGTGATCCGGTAAACGCTCCGCGAAAAAGCTTTTTTAGCGAAGACGACGGGCTTGGTTCGGATAGATTGTTTAAAGTGGCTTTTCTTATATTGAGTTTGGTCGTTCCAGTGGGTATTTTTGCTTGTTTTTATTCGTAAGTCCTCTCAGAAACACCTCTGGAACAATCTCATCATCATCGGCATCGATGCGCATACGCTGCCGGCGGAGACGTGGTATATCAGTCTTTTTGCGCTCCCCGTGAATTCCTAAAATCTGACGGCGGTAAGCCGGCATTTTTTTTAAAGAAACTGGAGAAGTATGCCACATCCTCAAAACCGAGTTCGAACGTAATATGCTTGACAGACTTGTCGGTATACAGCAAAAGCCGTTTCGCCTCCACCGTGATCCGTTCCTGGATAATCTGTGAAGGGGTTTTCTGGTTGAAAATAGCAAAAAGGTTGGATAAGGTTTTCGGCGATTTGCAAAGCTGATCTGCATAAAAACTGACGCCGTGTTCGGACTTGAAATTTGCTTCAACCAGCAGGTTGAACTTTCGGATGATATGAAACCGTTCGTCCTGGAGCCTTTTGACAGGCGCATACCCGGACTTCGCCAAAGTGGTTATATAGATGATCAGCCGCTTGAGCAGCACCAGTAGCATTTCGTTCTGAATATTGTCCGAGGTGCTGAATTCCTCGATGAAAACATCAGACAGCAGTTGTAATTTTTGCTGTGCGTGGGGGTTGAGCTGTACGAACATATGGTCGGTGCTGCTGAACAGGAAGCCCACGCAGCTTACCTCGCTGTCGTGATCGATGATACAATAAAATTCCCGGTTAAACTGCCAGGCGACGATACCGGCGGAATGCGCAAAACTGAAAGACTGGTTGAACAGGAGGGTAAGCAAAGAATTGGCAGGGAATTCATATTCAGTCCCGTCGATGGTAACGGTCTGGCTTTCGCCCGGGTTCCAGGCGATGGTGAAATATTTGTTGAAACGGTCGCGGGAAAAGAATAGCCGGTCGAAGCCTGGTTCTTCCTTAAAAAGCAGTAATTCGCCGCCGGTGTTTGGTTCTGTGAGTTTAAGCCTCATGATGGATGGTCAAGATACAAAAAACCTCAATTACCACTATGCCTTCGTATAAAAGGGGAGGTGTCACCCTGAGGCACTCGAAGGGTGAGCGATGGCCTGGACAAGCATACGTCTGGCCTTTGCGCGCGTATGCTTCGAGAGCCTCAGCATGACACCCTTTTTGATACAAAAACCCCCATTTGCCAAGGGCAAACGGGGGTTTTTTCTTCCCTTCGACGAACCCAGGGCAGGCTTGCCTCAGGTGACAAGCGAACCGCTGGGTTATTCAACTGATACGGCCTGCGCAGCTTCCATGATCACACCGGCAACGATCTCAGGCTGTGACATGAAGATCACATGGCTGCCTTTAACTTCGATGGATTTGGTGTACGAGCGGCTGTACATGGCTCTTTGGATATCAGGGTTGATGCTCTTGTCTTCGGTAGCGATGAGACCGTAAGCCGGTTTGTGCCTCCAGGCTGCATCGGTGATGGGGCTTACAAAGCCTTTGGCGTAAAAAGCTCCCTGCGAGGCATACATAAAGGCGGCTTCATCGGCGTCGATATCGGCACAAAAACCTGCATGGTATTTGTCTTTGTCATAGTACACAATACCTTTCTCATCCGGGGGAAGCACGCCGTTCTCAGGTGCGGGTGGAGCGGTCTGCAGCCATTGCAGGGCCGACTCGCCGTTGTCGGGCTGGAATGCGGCGATATAAACCAGCGCTGCAACATTGGGGTGGTTACCGGCTTCGGTGATCACGGCGCCGCCCCATGAGTGTCCGGCGAGTATGGCCGGCCCGCCGATCTCGTCCAGGGCCACGTGTGTTGCCAGAACATCGTCTTCCAGCGAAGTTAAGGGGTTTTGTACAACGGATACGTTGTAGCCGTTTTTGGTCAATTCATTGTAAAGCGCTTTGAAGCCGGAGCCATCTGCGAACGCGCCATGTACCAATACTACATTTTTTACTGCCTGGGAATTTGCTTGAGTTTTCATTTTGTTTTTGATTTTAAGTTTTTGATTCTGTTGACAATACAAAGGTGCGGCGGGAAACCACCCTGGCCTTTTCACTGAATTCCCGAATAGTTGTGATTATTTCCCTTTTTAGTCCGGAAGTCCGAAAGTCCGCATAAGTCCGAAAGATGATTTGCCTACGCTCCCGCGTGCTTGCGGCAGCGATTAAGAAATCCTTATATTGGCTCAGGCAATCCTTTTTCACGAGTCACATTAAATGAAACGCACCTGGAATTACCTCATCGCCATCGGTATTGACGCGAATACCCCGCCGGCGGAGACGCGCTATATCAGCTTCCTGAATGCGATCACGGTGCTGGTGGTGATCCTCATCACGCAGAATATTGGATTATGTTTCTTCTATGATGTACCGGTGTTGCAAACGCTCATTTTTGTGGGCCACGTGTTGTTTATCGCTATTATCCTGCTGTGGAGCAAACTGAAGCAGTTTTTATTGGGCCGGGTATGGTTCGGGCTGTGGGCGCCGACGTTCCTCACTTCGTACCAGGTTACGCTGGGCAGCTATTCGCGTTGGGATGTTTTCCTGGTGGTTTGCGTGTTTTTGATGTTCTTCATGTTCCCGGCGCGGGAACGCAAATGGATGTTCCTGTGCATCGCTTACCAGGCGATATGCTTTTTCGGCGTCGATCTCATCGCGCATGTGCCGCCGTATGGGGTGCTGAACTTACCTGCACCTTTTATCGCTATGGAAACCACGTTTAACCTGGCAGGGTTCCTGTTCTGCGGCATTGCGATGGGCGGCGTAGCCTTCGTGGTGATCAACCGGGCGGAGCGCAACCTGTCCCTCGAGCGTGACCGTTCGGAAAGCCTGCTGACCAATATCCTGCCCGGCCCCATCGCCGAGCGCCTGAAGCATAGCCCTGGCACCATTGCCGACGACTTTGAGGAAACCACCATCCTGTTCGCGGATATCGTCGGTTTTACCAAATACACGGCAACGGCAAGCCCGGCCCAGCTGATCGCGCTGCTCAACTCCGTTTTTACCGAATTTGACAACCTGACCGACCGCTACAAAGCCGAAAAGATAAAAACCATCGGCGATGCTTATATGGTGGTGTCGGGCGTGCCCGTCAGTTGCGCCGACCATGCCGAAAATATGGCCGATATGGCGCTGGACATGCAGCGGGCAGTCGCGCGCCACAACCGGGAGACGGGGCAGGACCTGCAAATACGCGTCGGCATCCACTCGGGCGCGGTAGTAGCCGGGGTGATCGGCAAAAAGAAGTTCGCCTACGACCTCTGGGGCGACAGCGTGAACACCGCCGCGCGGATGGAGTCGCACGGCATCCCCGGCGAGATCCAGGTGACGGAAGTAACTTACAAGCTGTTGCACCCGAAATACCGTTTCGAGGAACGGGGTATGATCGATATTAAGGGGAAGGGGATGATGAAGGTGTATTTGCTGAAAGAGCGACAGGTTTAATAAACTATGTCATTGCGAGTAGCAGCCAGGGTTAGCGATTTGGGGGCTGCGAAGCAACCTCGTAGTTTTGCACCGCGGTTATGCACCTGCGACGAGCTTGCTTCGTCGTTCTTCCCCGCAATGACATGGAAGCAAAGAGCGTATGATAGTGTTCGACACCGGGAAGACAGGCCCAAAAGCTTATCAAGACTGCGTGTACACTAAGCGCACTTCCGGCAATAAAAACTGCTGAAATGTTGCCAAAAGTGGTAAAAACTGAAAATTTACGGACTTTTTCGTCAGGATCGGGTGTTTTGGTGTGTACATGCTTCTGTACTTCAAGTAGTTGCATTACAGCTATTTGCCCTTTTACTGCTCACGAAAAAGCCAAAGTTTATCAGGATTTGAGCCTTAGTGTATATGTCAAATGCCTATGAATTAACTCATTAAGTTGCAAAAAGTGGTCGAAAGTGGTGTAAACGTGAACGCCTGGTGTATTATGATGTTAAATACTTGAAGTGTACCGGTATTAACCACTACAACTAATACAACCTGTACAACTAATTCAACCCTCCCCCAACTGCCAACCTGTCATTCTGTCTGTACTTTGAAATGACGTTATAGTACGCCTAAACAGCCTGTTAAATTGATTTTTCTGCCAAAAACCGTGTTGGCATAAGCCTTGTTGATAGTTGTAGGAATACGAATATTCAAAGGAAAAGGAAAAATCAATCATATGTCTAAAATAATAGGAATCGACTTAGGAACAACGAACTCTTGCGTGGCCGTGATGGAAGGTAACGAACCTGTAGTTATTGCCAACAGCGAGGGTAAACGTACGACGCCATCGGTTGTCGCTTTTGTTGACAACGGCGAGCGTAAGGTGGGCGACCCTGCCAAGCGACAGGCCATCACCAACCCCAAAAAGACTATCTACTCTATCAAGCGCTTCATGGGAAACAAATTCGATGAAGTGACCAAAGAGGCCGCCCGCGTACCTTACAAGGTGGTAAAAGGCGACAACAATACACCGCGTGTTGAGATAGACGACCGCAAATATACCCCGCAGGAAATTTCGGCGATGATCCTGCAGAAAATGAAGAAAACAGCCGAAGATTTTATCGGCTCGGAAGTAACCCGCGCGGTGATCACCGTACCGGCTTACTTCAACGATGCCCAGCGCCAGGCTACCAAAGAAGCCGGCGAAATTGCAGGTTTGAAGGTTGAACGTATCATCAACGAACCTACTGCTGCCGCCCTGGCTTACGGCCTGGACAAAGCGCACAAGGATATGAAGATCGTGGTGTTCGACTGCGGCGGCGGTACGCATGACGTATCGGTGCTGGAATTGGGCGATGGTGTGTTCGAAGTGAAATCGACCGATGGTGATACCCACCTCGGCGGTGACGACTTTGACCACGTGATCATCGACTGGCTGGCTGAAGAATTCAAAAGCGAAGAAGGTGTTGACCTCCGCAAGGACCCGATGGCCCTGCAGCGTTTGAAAGATGCTGCTGAAAAGGCCAAGATCGAGCTGTCAAGCTCGAGCCAAAGCGAAATCAACCTGCCCTACATCACTGCTGCCGACGGCATGCCCAAGCACTTAGTGAAAACACTGACCCGTGCTAAATTCGAGCAACTGTCTGATGGTTTGATCAAACGTACTATTGACCCTTGTAAAACAGCTTTGAAAGCTGCCGGTTTAAGTATCTCTGATATCGACGAGATCATCCTGGTAGGCGGTTCGACCCGTATCCCTGCGATACAGGAAGCTGTAGAGAAGTTCTTTGGCAAAGCGCCGTCAAAAGGTGTTAACCCTGACGAAGTAGTTGCCATAGGCGCTGCTATCCAGGGCGGCGTATTGACCGGCGACGTGAAGGATGTGCTGCTGTTAGACGTTACCCCGCTTTCATTGGGTATCGAAACCATGGGCGGCGTAATGACCAAGCTGATCGAAGCCAATACCACTATTCCGACCAAGAAATCGGAAGTATTCTCGACCGCTTCGGACAGTCAGCCTTCTGTGGAGATACACATTTTGCAGGGCGAGCGCCCAATGGCTGCACAGAACCGTACGCTGGGCCGTTTCCACTTAGATGGAATTCCACCGGCTCCGCGTGGCGTGCCGCAGATCGAAGTATCGTTCGACATTGATGCTAACGGTATACTGCACGTGGCAGCTAAGGATAAAGCTACCGGTAAGGAACAGAAGATTCGTATCGAGGCTTCATCCGGTCTGACCGATGCTGAGATCAAGAAGATGAAGGACGAAGCTGAAGCTAATGCAGAAGCCGACAAAAAGGCAAAAGAGGAAGTTGAAAAACTGAATTCGGCCGATGCCCTGATCTTCACTACCGAAAAGCAACTGAAGGAATACGGTGACAAAATTTCGGCTGACAAGAAGGCGCCTATTGAAGAAGGTTTGAAAAAATTGAAGGAAGCTTATGCTTCCAAGAACCTTGAAGCGATAGAAACTGCCCAGACCGAATTGACTGCTGCATGGACCGCAGCTTCTGAAGAGATGTACAAAGCATCAGCAGAAGCAGGTCAGCAGGGCGGACAGCCCGGCGCCAGTGATGCCGGAGCCGCAGGCGGCAACGCACAAGGCGCCGACCATGTGACGGATGTTGACTTCGAAGAAGTAAAATAATTAATCCATCATATATTACAGAGCCCGTCCTGGTTTGCAGGACGGGCTTTTTTGTTGCGGAATTGCGCTATATTTAGAGAATGAGAACCCTATGCGTGGTCGTTTTATTATCCATAACTTCAGCGGTCTGTGCGCAAAAGCTCGGATTGGGCGGGCACATCGTCGACGCGCAAACAGGAGCGGCCATAGGAGAAGTGAACCTGAGCATACCTGAAAAAGGGATATTTTACCCGTCAAACAAGGATGGCGGGTTCCTGGTAATTGACAAAGCCATAAGTAAAGCTGATTCGGTCAACTTTTCCTGCATAGGTTACCAAACCAGGAAGATCAAGGTGGGAGATATTGGACAGGATGCCATTATCAAACTTGCCCCGATGGTGAAGGTGCTGAAGGAGGTAAAGATTGGTTTGGTTGAATTAGGCAGCAGAAGGAGCCAGGAGGAAATGTGGACCGCCTATAGTCCTTTGCAGGAAGAAGCTATGTATATGCCTAATTCCAAAAACCTGAAAGGCACAATACAAAGTGTCGGCTTTTTCCTCTCTAACGGGCTGGATGGCGACGTAACCACACCGTTCAGGATAAAGATATACGAGGCCGGTTCTGATACCATGCCCACGAGGGAATTGACCAAAGATATTATTGTTGCCGTGGCCCATAAGAGTAATGCCTGGTTTGACGTGGATATATCAGCTTATGGTATCGAAGTGCCGAAGAACGGTTTTTTTGTCACTTTTTGCCTGTTTGACGCAGAGCATTATGGCACAAGTACCAAGCCCGGGATAGGCACGAATGTGATCACTCCGAGACTCGGCGTCACACAATACGAATTTAGTCACCACCTATCGTATTACTGGCAGAAAAGGCACAAAAAATGGTATTGGGAGCGGGAGTTATTTACCAATAACTACATGATCCGGGCGGCGGTGGTGCCGGAGTGATCCTGTCAGTTTAACAATGGCAGAATTATCCTGCTGGCATGCTCTTTTGAACGATAGATCCTAATATCCGATTTGATGAAATCTGATGCTTTCGCATGATAAATATCCTCAAACTGTTGCGGGTTGCGGTCGGTTATCGGGAACCAGGAGCTTTGCACCTGGATCATAATTCGATGCCCTTTTTTGAAAGTATGAGCGACATCGGTCATCGTATATTTAACTTCTTCGACCTTGCCGGGAACGAAAGCTTCGGGTTTTGAAAAACTGTGTCGGAATTTACCCCGGAATACATCGCCTCTAACCATCATTTCATAGCTATTCAGCTTTGGGTTGCTATTGCCGTCAGGCGGAAAAACATCGATCACCTTTACTACAAAATCAGCATCGGTGGTCGAGATGCTCGTCCAAAGGTCTGCCGTGATGGGCCCGGTTATAGTAATGTCCGACGTAAGGGCTTCAGTTTCATAAGTAAGCACATCTTTTCTTGTTTCGGCGAAGCGTTGGTCGGCATCCATGTATTCTCTTGTGCGATCTTTGTGTATCCCTCCGGTATAAGGAACCGGGTTGGCAGGGTCGCTGGTGTATTGATCGAAGCCGGAAGTTGAAGCGGGCTGTGAAAAACCGAGTTTCTTGTCAGCGCTGAGGTATATAGATTTTGGTTTCTCTTCGGCAGGCGGCCATTGTTTGTAATGATGCCATTTGTTTTCGCCGGTGATAAATACGGTCGCCTCTGACAAGGTATCCATGGTCCCTTTGCCAAGAAGATAATAGTCAAAGAATGGCAACTCGATATTTTTAATATACCATTGCCCGGTATTACTGCCCCAGTACATATCGCCGAGGTGGTCACCTTTATTACCCGACCATTGCCCGTGATACCAAGGGCCTATGATTATTTTGTTGTTATTCTTTGCCTGTTTTTCTATGGCACGATACAGGTTCCAGGTGCCATAGCTGTCTTCGGCGTCAAACAAGCCACCTACGATCAGTGTGGGAAGATCAGCCGGAATGCGCGACATGTACTGGCGGTCATTCCTTGCTTTCCACCAGGCATCGTAATTAGGTGCGCCATGAGTTCTTTCCAGAAAGCGATGCTGTCGCCGATGAGCTTGGTAAATTCAGGCAGCGGCCCGACATTGAGGAAGTATTTATAACTATCATATTCCGGTTGCGGGATCTCTTTATCAGGGGTAGATTTCGGTTTTGGGCGTGGCGCTCCAAAGCTGTATTGATAATAAAAAGCAAAGGCATCTTCCAACTGGAAAGCGCCGTTGTGATGCAGGTCGTCACCCATGAACCAGTCAGTTACGGGCGCCTCCGGAAGTACCGCCTTCAAAGCGGGATGTTGGCTTAATGCTGCCATGGCTGCATAAAATCCGGGATAGGACACTCCCAGTACGCCTACTTTGCCGTTGTTGTTGGGAATATTTTTAATGAGCCAGTCGATGGTATCATAGGTATCGCTGGCTTCGTCGATATCTTTATTCGTTTTTTTGTTTGGCTTGAAAGGACGGATATTCACAAATGTTCCCTCGCTCATATACCTGCCCCGAACATCCTGCAATACAAAGCAATAGCCACGTCTTAAATAAGCTCCAAGGTAATTGTTCCAAAATGAAGGAAGCCATTCTTTGCCATAAGGAGCACAGGAATAGGGCGTGCGGGCCATCAGGATCGGGTGTTTTCCTGGGAGATCGACAGGCATGTAGATAGCAGTGAAAAGGCGCACGCCATCGCGCATTTTGATATACTGCTCTTTTTTGATGTAATGTTTTTTCGCCCAAATGGAGTCGGGATTTTGTGCATATACTATTGCAGGAACGATAATTAGCAGCAACTGTAAAAGCTTATATTTCATGGCGCGAAAGTTCTATAGACAATATTAACCGATTTTATTATTAAACAAAAAATCCCGCCTTTTGAGCGGGATTTTCAATATCTCGTGCCGCTTATTTACGGCCACAAATTCTCAGGATATACTCCACTTGAAACGAGGTCGGAAATGCTTTTCTGTACGATCGGTTTATCTTCTTTATAAGTAACGCCAAACCATTTGGATGCGGTCGGGATCACTTTGAAAGACGCTGTTCCGCTTTTGATCAAATTGTCGGCTGCCAGGGGGATGAAGAATTCGGATTTTGGATTATTTTCATTTGCTTCGACAAAGTCCACGAACATCGGTTCGCTTTGTTTGAAGATGGCAGGCGTGAAGCCCCAGAAGTTCATGGATACGCGGGTATCATTTGGCAGCGGATGCTCACCGTTAGCGTCTTTATAGGCTACAGTGCCGTCCTCCTTGAAATATACCTCGGTACGTTCGTTGATCTCAACCATATTGCCTTTATCGTCAACCTTGCAGACACCACGAGATACTGAACCGTAATCTGACAGGGTTTTATCGATCTGGTAACCGATGATGGAATATTGATGATCGGAAACTTCAGTCGTCAGGAATTTGGCCATTTTTTCAAATGCATCACGGCCATAGTAATCGTCTGCGTTGATCACGCAAAAGGGTTCATGAACCTGGTTACGTGCTGAAAGTACAGCGTGTTGGGTACCCCATGGTTTTGCCCTTTCAATGGTTTTATCTATGCCGAAAGGCCTGAGATCGTAACTTTGGAAAACATAATCCGTTTCAACGCGGCCTTTCAGTTTTGGCTCGAAGATGGATTTAAAAGTATCTGCAAATTCTTCACGGATGATGAAGCTGATCTTACCGAAGCCCGCATTGATGGCATCATAAATTGAATAGTCGATAATGGTTTCGCCATGCGGACCAAAGCCGTCAACCTGTTTCATACTTCCGTAGCGGCTGGCCATACCGGCCGCCAATATCAATAGCGTGGGTTTCATATTTTCGTTAGGTGGGTGTTTGTTTAATTACCTGTCCAAAGACATTTATACTCAAAATGTTTGCTAAAGTTGAGCAAAATAAATTATTTAATGTACCGGAAATCCTGCCCATCCTTAACATTCAGCAGCACCTCATAGATCAGCCTGATCACATTGTCCACGTCTTCTTTATGGATCATTTCGACAGTCGTGTGCATGTAACGCAATGGCAGTGAGATCAAAGCAGAGGGCACACCATCATTGGAATAGGCGAACGCATCGGTGTCTGTACCCGTTGACCTTGACGAGGCCTGGCGCTGGAACGGGATGTCAGCCTTCTGTGCGGTTTCGATCAGCAGCTTATTCACATTGTTCTGAACTGCCGGCGCATAAGATACAACCGGCCCTTTGCCGCAGGCCAGGTCGCCCTGGGTGGTTTTGGTGATCATCGGGGTCTGGGTATCGTGAGTAACGTCCGTTACTATTGCCAGGTTGGGTTTGATATGGTGGGCGATCATTTCAGCGCCGCGCAGACCGATCTCTTCCTGGACAGCGTTAACGATGTATAGTCCGAAAGGCAGTTTCTTCTTGTTTTCATGAAGCAGACGTGCTACCTCCGCTATCATGAAGCCGCCAACACGGTTATCTAATGCGCGACCCACATAGTAACGGTCGTTGAGCACCATGAATTCGTCTTCGTAGGTGATCACGCAGCCTACGTGTATACCCAGCTTTTCCACTTCGTCTTTTGAGATGCAGCCGCAGTCGAGGAAGATGTTTTTCAGTGTGGGCGCTTCTTCCTTTTCACCCGAACGCGTGTGAATGGCCGGCCAGCCGAAAACTGCTTTTACAATACCCTTATCGGTATGTATGTCTACTCTCTTTGAAGGGGCGATCTGATGGTCTGAACCGCCGTTGCGGATGACGTAAATAAGGCCATCATTAGTAATATAATTGACGAACCAGGATATCTCGTCGGCATGCGCTTCGATCACCACTTTGTACTTCGCTTTCGGATTGATAATACCTACAGCGGTGCCATAATTATCTACATAATGATCGTCAATATAAGGCTTGATATAGTCGAGCCATATTTCCTGGCCTTTCCATTCGAAGCCTGTAGGCGAGGGGTTGTTGATGTATTTTTCGAAGAAAGCAAGCGAGGTTTTGTTAACAACTTCCACATGCTTCTTTTTGTCTGATTTTTCAGCTTTGTTTTTAGCCATTGTGCTGTTTTTAATAGTCAATCGGCAAATATAGTAAAGCCTGCGACAAAGCTGTATGTTAACAAATTTTAGCGCCTATGTTGATTTTTTGTTACTGAGTTAACACAGGCTTTATTTGGTGTCACGTACTTTGTCGTGAGTAATTTTTTCAAAGATTAGTTTAGTTGATTGATTGCCGGTTTGACGCATCGAACCGGCATTTTTCATAGTTTCTTTTCCCAGATTTCATAATCAAAGCCGTTTCTTGTAAAAAATTCACCGGCGTAACCGAATCCATTTTTACTATAGAAACCTGTTGCTGTCGAACGTGCGTTGCACCAAATCCGATGCCCGCCCGCAATCGTTGCAAAGTCGGTTACATAAGCTAGCAATTTGTTGCCGATGCCCTTGCCCTGGTAGTCCGGATCGACAGCCAGCTTGCGAAACTGAAATTCGCCATTCCTGTTGAACAGCGATAACACTGCCACCAACTTATCATCGGTAAAAGCTCCAAAATGAATGCCCTCCTTATCCTCATCAAGTTCCATCTCGTAAAGCTTTTGGGCAGGATAAAGTACCTTTTGTCGAAGATGCCAGGTAAGTTCGGGGCGTATTTGTTCTATGCTAATCATAAGCTTAAAGCCGAAGGCTCAAAGCTAAAAGCTTTTTTGCTTTCTGCTTTAGTCTTTAAGCTTTCAGCTCAAAGCGGGATATTCCCGTGCTTCTTCCTCGGCGTGTTCACCACCTTGTTCTCCAGCATTTTGAAGGCATGGATGAGCTTAATACGTGTTTCTGATGGTTCGATCACTTCATCGATGAAGCCGCGTTCCGCAGCACGGTACGGATTGGCAAAAATGTCCGAATAGGCCTTTTCCATTTCAAGCCACTTGGCATCTTTATCATGAGCCGTTGCGATCTCCTTTTTGAAGATGATCTCGGCGGCGCCTTTGGCGCCCATTACGGCGATCTCGGCCGAAGGCCATGCGAAATTCATATCCGCGCCGATATGCTTGGAGTTCATCACATCATACGCACCGCCGTAGGCTTTGCGGGTGATAACAGTAATGCGCGGCACGGTCGCTTCAGAGAACGCAAACAACAATTTAGCGCCGTTGGTGATAATTGCGTTCCATTCCTGGTCGGTGCCGGGTAAAAAGCCGGGAACGTCTTCAAAAACCAGCAGAGGAATGTTAAAGCAATCGCAGAAGCGCACAAAGCGGGCGCCTTTGGTTGAGGAATGGATGTCTAACACGCCTGCGAGGAATGCAGGTTGATTAGCAACAACGCCTATGCTCCGGCCTGCCAGTCGCGCAAAGCCTACTACAATATTTTCAGCAAAATCTTTATGCACCTCGAGGAATGAATCGGCGTCGATCACATGAGTGATCACATCGCGCATATCATAGGGTTGCGAAGCGTTTTCGGGCATTATATCGTCTAATTCGGGCCGCAATTCGTTGTTGGGTTCATACGGAAGGGCAGGCGCCTTGTCCTCGCAATTTTGCGGGATATAACTAAGCAGCTTTTTGATATGCTGAATGGCATCGATCTCATTGGCGCAGGCAAAATGCGTCACGCCGGATTTTGTCGCATGGGTGGTTGCGCCGCCCAGTTCTTCAGAAGTTACAACTTCATGGGTAACGGTCTTCACCACGTTCGGACCGGTAACAAACATATATGAGGTGTTTTCCACCATTAATATAAAATCGGTTATTGCCGGGGAATAAACAGCGCCGCCGGCACAGGGCCCCATGATGGCTGATATTTGCGGTACTACGCCGGAGGCCATCGTGTTGCGGTAAAAGATATCCGCGTAGCCACCTAAAGAAACCACACCTTCCTGGATACGCGCGCCGCCGGAATCGTTTAAACCAACTACAGGCGCCCCGTTTTTCATGGCCAGGTCCATGATTTTACAGATCTTCTCGGCATGGGTCTCGGAAAGCGATCCGCCAAAGACGGTAAAATCCTGGGAGAATACATAAACCAGCCGCCCATTGATATTACCATAACCAGTCACCACGCCGTCGCCCGGGTATTGCTCTTTTTCCATGCCGAAATCGGTTGAACGGTGGGTAACCAGCATACCTATTTCCTGGAACGACCCTTCGTCAAGCAAAAAATGCAGACGTTCCCGTGCGGTTAACTTCCCTTTTTTGTGCTGACTTTCTATTCGTGCATGGCCGCCGCCCTGCAGGGCATGTTCGCGTTTTTGTTCTAAGAGCTTAAGTTTTTTGTTCACTATGGCGTTGGTTTATATCGGATTGCTAAAAGTAACAATTATGGGATATATTTGCAGCAATGGATCACAACCATCACATCACCTACGAAGGCTTGCTTGAAGGCAACAGGCAGTTTATAGCCAGGGCCTTGAAAGAAGACCCTGAATTTTTCGATAAGCTGGCAGTGCAGAATCCGCCTGTTTTATGGATCGGATGTGCGGACAGCCGTGTTCCGGCGAACCAAATCACCAATACCAAGCCAGGAGAAATTTTTGTGCACCGTAACATCGCCAATATGGTGATCCATACCGACATGAATATGCTTTCGGTGCTGGACTACGCGGTAAATGTATTACGCGTCCGTCATGTGATCGTAACCGGTCACTACGGCTGCGGTGGGGTGCTTGCAGCCATGAGCGATCAGCAATTCGGCCTGATCGATAACTGGCTGCGACATATTAAGGATGTGTACCGTATGCACGAAACCGAGTTGGATGCAATAAAAGACGAGACCTCCCGCGCCAATCGCCTGGTTGAGCTAAACGTGATCGAAAATGTAAATAACCTCTGTAAAACCTCGATCGTTCAAAATGCCTGGAAGACTGGCCAGGAACTGAGCGTTCACGGATGGGTGTATAGCCTGGCTACAGGTGTGATCACCGATATGAAAGTGAGCGCCAGCAATACCAGTAAGCTGGATAAGGTATTTAAATTTAAATAGAGTCAAGAACCAAGACAGATAAATCTTGGCTCTTGCTTCTTAACTCTTGGCCCTAACTAAAGTTCTTTCGCCATAAACGGATAACGATAATCCTTCGGCGGGTCGAATGTTTCCTTAATAGTACGCGGCGATACCCAGCGCAATAGGTTGATCATCGAGCCGGCTTTATCGTTCGTACCCGAACCCCTTGCACCGCCAAATGGCTGCTGACCGACAACAGCGCCGGTGGGCTTATCATTGATGTAGAAGTTACCCGCCGCGTTACGTAAACGGTGAGACATATCGGCTATAGCATTACGGTCCTGGGCAATGACGGCGCCGGTTAAAGCGTAGATCGAAGTTTTGTCAACAATGTCAACCACCTTGTCAAAATCCTTGTCGTCGTAAACATAAACTGTCAATACCGGCCCGAATAGTTCTTCGCACATCGTCACATAGTACGGATCGTTCACACGCAGAATAGTCGGTTCAATGAACCAGCCTTTGCTTTTATCATAATTACCGCCGGTGATTACTTCAACATTGCTGTCTTTTTTTGCAGCATCGATATATTTTGCCAGTTTGTCGAACGATTTTTCATCGATAACAGCGTTGACGAAATTCTCAAAATCTTCAACCGGGCCTATTTTAAAGGAGGCGATATCACGCTGCATGCTTTGTTTGATCGCAGGCCACAACGATTTCGGGATATAAGCTCTCGACGCCGCCGAACATTTCTGCCCCTGGTATTCAAATGAGCCGCGGATCAAAGCGATGTTTGCCACATCCACATCAGCACTTGGGTGAACCAGCACAAAGTCCTTACCACCTGTTTCACCTACTATACGCGGATAAGTTTTGTATTTATGAATATTGTTACCAATGGTCTTCCAGATGTTCTGGAACACACCGGTAGAACCTGTAAAATGAATACCTGCAAAATCAGGGTGATTGAAAATTACCTCGCCGGCAGTAGGGCCGTCAACATATACGAGGTTGATCACCCCATCCGGCACTCCAGCTTCGCGGAATACCTGCATGATCACATTGGCAGCATATATTTGCGTATTGGCCGGTTTCCAAACCACCACGTTGCCCATCATCGCTGCGGATGAAGGCAAATTACCAGCGATAGCCGAAAAATTGAACGGCGTCAAGGCAAACACAAACCCTTCCAACGGTCTTTGCTCAACCCGATTCCAAATACCTTTCCCGGAAATTGGAGGTTGCTGCGCATAGATCTGCGACATGTAATGCACATTGAAACGAAGGAAGTCGATCAGTTCGCAAGCCGAATCGATCTCAGCCTGGAAAGCGTTCTTCGATTGCCCCAGCATCGTAGCTGCGTTCACCTTGGCGCGGTAAGGACCGGCCAGCAACTCGGCAGCTTTCAGGAAGATGGCAGCACGGTGCTCCCAGGGCATCTCCTCCCAGGCGGCTTTGGCGGCTAAGGCAGCATCGATGGCAGCCTTCACATGACTTGCGTCGCCTCCGTGGTAAGTAGCTAATATGTGCTGATGATCGTGCGGGGGGCGAACCTCGCCGGTTTTACCGGAACGAACCTCTTTTCCGCCGATGTACATCGGAATATCGATCGGTTTGGAGCGGGCCTCTTCAATAGCAGCTTTAAGCGCTGCACGTTCCAAACTGCGCGGGCCGTAATTCAATACGGGCTCGTTCTGCGGCGTGGGAACGTTAAAAAATCCTTTGAGCATTGGTGTATAATTATTGAATGGGCAAAGGTAATTATTAATGTGCAGATGCGTGGATGTGCGGATGCGCAAATTACGGGAGAGTGACAGTTCTTTTAGTCCGTAAGTCCGAAAGTCCGCGTAAGTCCAGAAGCTAAGATTAGCGGTACACTTTGTGTTCACGACGTTGTAAACTTCGCGAAGGTTAATTTATATTTGCATGAAGGAATTAAGATGAGACTTATAGATTTTTTGGTTTATTACCCGGCAACTAATTTTAAAAAGAAAAAAATGGGTGGGTGGTCATATGGAAGCGAACTAGGAAGAGCTATTTTTCTCGCTAGCTTAACAATAGCTTTATTTGCCTTTGCATTAATTGAATTTTTGTGCTTTTTTATTTTGAAAATAGACATTTTTGATTTTGGATATAAGAGTATTATTTTATTAGCAATTGAAGGTTTAATAGTTAATCGGATTTTTGACTACATATATTTAACAAGAAAGCGGTATGATCACATTAACTCGTCTGCATCAAAGCCATTTACTATGAATATTAATATAGGTGTCGCTCTTTGTTTTTTGCTTTTGATACTCTCTATGTTATCTGTTATAGCGGCAGGAGTAATAGATAGTAAGCTCCTTACTAAATAAATTTCCAAGTCTAAAGTCAGTAGATATCGAAAAACCTAAGTCTCTACTTCCGGATATGTTTTTGGCGTTTGATACAATATCGTTTATATGTAGAGACGCATAATTATGCGTCTCTATATGACGTATTTATTCCGAGCGAAGGCTCTTCACCGGATTCGCCACCGCCGCCTTAATCGCCTGGAAACTGATGGTAAACAACGTGATAACGATAGCCGCTATTCCCGAAGCAATGAATACCCCGACGCCGATGCTAATGCGATAGCTATACTTTTCGAGCCAATTGTGCAGGTAGTAGAACGCCACCGGCGAGGCGATGACGCAGCTGATGACCACCAGCACAATAAAATCGCGCGACAACATCAGCCAAACCTGTGCTATGGATGCGCCCAGCACTTTGCGGATGCCGATCTCTTTGGTGCGCTGCTCGGCAACATAAGCGGCCAGCCCGAACAGCCCGAGACAGGATATAAATATGGCCAGTCCTGCGAATATGCCTGCCAGTTTGCCCACCAACACTTCCAGGTTGAATTTATGCCCATACTCGGTATCCACAAACTTGTATTGGAAAGGGTAAGCCGGGTTATATTTGTCGAATATCTTGCCGATCTTTTCTATCGCCGTATGCGTTTCAGCGTTTTTCGCCAGGCGGTAGGTCGCCACAAAGCCGTAAGGATTATGCCCGAAAACGGCAGGTTCCACGGGCTTGTAGGGTGAATCCATCAGCGCATCCTTTACCACGCCGATGATCCTCACCGGTTTTGCGTTGAAATTGATGGTGATCAATTGGTTAACAGGGTCCTTCAAACCGATACGCCTAACTGTGGCCTCATTCACGATCACATTCAGCGTGTCACTTTTCCAGTCGCCCTTGAAATTGTGCCCTGCAGCAATGGTCATCCCTAAAGTCTTAAAATAATCATCTGATATCCATATCCCGCCGATATTCACGCTTTCTTCCCCCGCAACTTTCCCCGGCCATTTATCCAGCGAAAAATGACTATACACCTGCGTTGCGGGTGAGGTGGATGAGGCCACGCTTTCCACCAGGCCCGAAGATAACAGGTCGTTTCTCAGCGCATCGTAGTGCTGGGAAAGATCGCTGTTCATATCCGTCATCACCAGTCTGTCGGCGCTGTAGCCCGTAGGCCGGTTCTTCACGTATTGTATCTGCTGGTAGACGATCACCGTACTGATGATCAAAGCGATGGAACAGGTAAATTGTACTACCACCAGCACCTTTCTCGGCATGGATGCCCAGCGACCCATTTGAATGCTGCCCTTCAATACCTTCACCGGGTTGAACGATGACAGGTAGAACGCCGGCCGGCTTCCCGCTATCAAACCGGTAACCAGCACAAATACGATCATGATCCCCCAGAAACCGATATTGCCATACGGAATACGGACATCGCCGCCTGTCAGCGTATTGAACGCCGGCAAAGCCAGCATCACCAGCAGCAAACCCAGCAGGAACGATATCAAAGTGATCATGACAGACTCCAGCAAGAACTGGTAAACCAGGTCGATGCGTGCCGAGCCGATGGCCTTGCGCACGCCAACTTCCCTCGCCCGCTTCTCGGACCTGGCCGTCGAAAGGTTCATGAAATTGATACAGGCTATGGCCAGCACCAGCATACCGATGATGCTGAACAGGCGCACATATTCCACAAAGCCGCCGGCTACCCTGCCGTTTTTAAAATCGTTGTATAAATGCCAATCGTTCAGTGGATGCAGGAATACTTCAGGTTTCGAGACGTGCATTTCAGGACTCCGTTTATCGACGATATCCCTGATCTTCGGTGCGACCTGCGCATAGCTTACTCCCGGCTCTAATGCCACATAAGCTGAAAATGAATTCCAGGTCCATTTGGTGCGGCCAAGCTTTACCCAGTCCTGTGTTGCTTCCGCAAATGCAAACGGCGTAATATAATTGAATTGCAATGTGGAGTTTTTAGGGATATCTTTAAGAACGCCGGTAACCTTCAGGTTCTGCGAATTATCGAAGCGCACCTCTTTTCCCATCGGGTCGGCATCGCCGAATAATGCTTTAGCGGTGGATTCGGTCAGAACGATCGAATACATATCCTTCAGGGCCGAATTGGCATTACCTTTAGCAAAAGGATATTGAAACATTTTAAAGAAATCCGCCCCGGCAGCGCCTCCGCCCAGGTACAATTTTTTATCGCCAACCAAAAGGCCATGATTCATTAAGCCCAGGGCGTCAGATTCGGCCACATACTTAATTCCCGGGATCTCTTTCCGCAAAACATCGGTTAGTGGTAATGCTATTGAAGTTTGGGTTGTCGTGCCGCTGTGCTGCGAGGTCAGGTTCATTTCAACCTGGTACAACTGCTGGTAACCAGGCAAAAAACGGTCATAGGAATATTGATTGACCACCCACAGCCCGATGAGCAGCGCCACAGCCATGCCGGCGGCCAGGCCAGCGATATTCAGCGCACTGTAAACTTTATTGTGGAGTGTGTTGCGCCACGCCATCTTCAGATAATTACGAAACATACGATTACGATTTAATTTCTCACAAGACCAATTTGGGATGGCATTGTGACCCGAAATTATCGCTAAACGCCCTGAAAGAGGGTTCAAATCATGATTCGGTCGCTCTTTTTTCAGTTCGGCCTTATATTCCGCCGGGCTTTGCCCCAAAATTTGTTTGAAGGCGCGGTTAAAAGTAGTTTTTGAGTTGAACCCGCAATCGTAGGCAATACCCACAAGTGTTATCCGGTCATACGCCGGGTCCTTCATTTTCTTAGCTACCGCCTGTATTCGGAATTCATTCACAAAATCATTGAAGTTTTTGCGCAGGCCGGTATTGATGATCTTCGACAATTCATGGATAGAGATACCCAACTCTTTGGCCAATGAGTTCAGGCTAAGCTCAGCATCAAGGTAAAACTTGTTCACCTTCATCTGATGCCGCAGCCAGTATCCGCGTTGAATGAGCTTGTCTTTTGACGAAGGCAGCGGGTCCTTACGGATGATTTTTTGGTCCGGCCGGGTAATACTCCGCACATAAAAGAAAAGGAGAGGGCCGATGGAAAGCAGGAACTGTAATGCTATCCAAAGCGGTCGCGGGAGATAATTTGTTAATTGGAGATCGACGAAAACGGTTCTGATCAACCACAAAGCTGCAACGGTCAGCATAAGGCTGAGGAGGCGGGCGGTGTCGCCACCTGGTTTTTTGCGCCAAAATCGTATACTAAAAACAAAGCCAATAAGTGCGGTGCCTAATAGAATCAGGTTGAATACATCGATATGGAATTGATCGTGGGTCAAATCGCTTAAATGGCGTCAATCCGCGTTCCAATTTAATAATTATTTGGTTGTTAGAATTTTATAAAGAACCGTCACGCAGCGTTTGTAACGATAGCGGACAACAAGTGTTCGGTTTCTTACGATGGTGTAGAATGTCACAAGCTGCGGTGACTACACCAACAAGGGCTAAGAGTTATTGAAATTCAGTATAATTCAACCAATTCAACTTCTACAACTAATACAACCTTTACTACTAAACCCATCCTATTTCACCTTCGTTGCCGATATTGTATAGCTGCAGGAGCATGAACTGCTTACGGTGCCGCCCTGGTTTGGATTTTGCATGCCGGAAATACTGCCTGACATGGAATTGCCATCAGGGCTGATCTGGAGACTTCCGGTTACATAGCCGCTTCCATTGTTGCTGTTAGGTCCGCCCTCGCCGTTGTATACATGTAATCCGGTTGTATCGTTATTGTTAATGATCTGGGTTAGAACGTTAGGGTTTGACGATGCAATTTGGGCATTCAGAAAACCTGCCAAATGAGAATAAGTGTCAATATAAATGCCGGTAGCTGCCGCAAATTGCGCGCCTACATAGGCGGGATTGATAACAAAATTGACCGTTTTGGTGTAACATCCGCATCCGCCGCCGGAGCCGCTTATTCCATTGCCCGCCGGCACGGCCTTACCGATAAATACAAGTAAAGGGGTATTGGAAACCGTTTCTTTTTGTATGAAAACCTTTACATAAGGATCATTTGGAACCGTCATTTTGGTTACCGGGTTGCTTCCGTCTGCATCCACTGAAATCAGGGTAACGGTTATACCCGCAGACCCGGTAAATACCGCATTGCTGATACTCTGTCCCGGCTGCCAGTTATTCAGGGAGCTGGTTGTCAGCGAGTCTTTAAGGCTTACTACCGGCGTTTTACTGCTGTCCACATAAGTCACTAAAATATAGCTGGGATTGCTGCCATTTAAACCGCTGCCCTTCAACTGCAAGTCAAGGTACCCCGTCGATCCTACCAGTGCACCCCTGTAACGCACAGACGCGCCGGAATTGTTGCCGGAATTGTTGCCGGATGGCTTATCATTTTTTTTAGAGCAGCCGATGATTACAGCTGCTATCAGCGCGATCATTGATAAGGCTACGGGAGCGAATTGCTTTTTCATAAGTGATGAGTTTAAATTGATGGCTTTTACTTATTGTACGAAATTGAAAATGAAAATGTTGTGGCTATTTTCTGACTGCCGGCAAACAAACATTCCAACTTTACAACCTTCGAACCTTGCAACAAAAAACTGTCGCAAACATCCCTTCATATTGTCGGTTTTGACGGTTACAATGGGTGCATACTTCCCTTACCTTTGAGTTATTAAACATCAAGCAAAATGGAAACTTCAGAAAACACCATCATTACAGTAGAATCAACCGTAAATGTTCCCGTTGAAAAAGCATGGGACGTATTTACCAATACCAAACACATTCCGCAGTGGAACCACGCTTCCGACGACTGGCACTCCCCCAGCGCCCAGAACGATCTGCGTCCCGGCGGCACCTTCAGCTATCGCATGGAAGCTAAAGACGGCAGCTTCGGCTTCGATTTCGGCGGAACGTTTGTCGACGTAAAACCAAACGAACTTTTGTCTTACACTATCGGCGACGGCAGGAAAGTTGAAAACGTATTTACGAAAGAAGGGGGCGCTACCAAAATCACGGTAACCTTCGAAGCTGAAAATCAGAACTCAGTTGAAATGCAAAAAGGCGGCTGGCAGGCGATCATGGATAACTATAAAAAGTACGCGGAGTCGTTGTAACACAAACCAAACCAGGGGGAGGGGCGTCACCCTGATTTCTATGACAAAATCATTTGCTTTTGTCATAGAAATCAGATGACACCGCCGCTCATTCCTTAAACACATTGGCCAGCGCTTTATCCAGCAATTCATCAGCATTAGACTGGTTATCACCAAAACGGCCGATGATCTTCCCATCGGGATCGATAAGTATGCGCGTGGGTATAAAGTGTATCGCGTACTTATCGCTGATGTCATCGGGCGAATTGGTTGAATTGAGCACATTGGGCCATTGACCTAAGCCATCTTTTTTAATGGCTTTTTTCCAGGCTGCGTCCATATCATCGTTCCAGGCTATGCCGATCACATTAAGGCCCCTGTTCTTATACTTATTGTAAAGCTGCACCAGGTGCGCATCGCTTTTACGGCAGGGCGGGCACCAGCTTGCCCAGAAATCAAGGAGCACGTATTTTCCTTTGTAATCCGAAAGCATCACAGCTTTGCCCGAAGTATCTGCCGCGGTGAAATCCGCAGCCGCATTGCCCGGGAGCGCCATTTCCATCTTTTTTATCTCTTCGGCCAGTTTTTTTGCATCGTCGCATTCACGCAGTTCGTCGCCGAAATTATTGTAGATACGTTTGGTCGAGTCCAGGCTCTCTTCTTTTATCATATCCAGCATCAAATGCGCGGTTACATAGGAGTTTGGATGGCTTAAAAAGAACTGGTAATTAATTGATTTGATGCGGTCTTCATAAGGTTCGAACAATGTGCTGATCTGGGCCGCCCTTTCCGGGTCTCTTTCGCGATTGTATTTATCAGTTAAAGGCTGCATTTCAGCACGGACCCTGGCTGTGCTTTTATACAATTCTACCCATTCATCCTGTGTCCGCGAACCGCTGAGCCTGATCGAATCGGAATGAGCCATATCGGCGGTAAGCGTGAGTGGCCCGGGTTCCAGGTATATCTCTTTGGCGTGCACTTCAAAAGCGCTGTCGGTGATCGTTTCACCCAGGTTCTTGAACAGGATCAAGGCGTAGGAAGGATGGTTAAGACTATCGGTAATGATGAAGCGGTTATTGAATATCGGTCGCGACTGGAAAGTGTTTTTGCCACCGTTTGTTTTGTAATAAAGCAGAACTGAATCGGGCTGTGTTCCAATCACCCTGCCATGCAGTGTGAAAATATTTTCGGATATAGACGATTGGGCAAACGAGTACTGTAGTGAAAACAACAAAAGAATGGTCAGGGCAATAGTTCTTTGGCTCATATGGGGATCGTGATAAGGCAATTTATGAAAAATAACATTCAGGTATTGATGTTTATATCAACATAAGATGATTTCCGGCTTCTTCTACCCACATTCAGACTGCCTTTAAGTATTATCTGTTCATCCGTCAGGGACATTACTTTATGCCTTAGGTTTAATAAAAATTTAATGTATCTTTTTTTTGGCGCATTCGTAAAAGCCTTGCAGCACAACAATAGAACACTGAACAAACTTAGATCGAACTATGACCAGGCCGGAAGACATTTACAAAGAATACCGTGAGTTGCTGATGAAGAAATCCGAACAGGATATAAACGGGCAAAAATTCTCTTTTGATTTTACATCAGACCATGAAGGGAATTTCACTATGACAAACAACGATGGCCGCGATATGATAGGCGGCTCGTTCAAACTGAGCGTGAATAACGACGGTTTGAACATTATGATGGACTACAAAGGCTTCTACATCACCCAAACTTTAAAGATCGACAGATCGGAAAAAGGCATGACTATTTTGCGCGAGCCCAACAGCGGGAAAGTTTTCCTGAAGGGCCACAGGATGGAGTCGTAAAAAAACAGCTTTTAGTACTTTTTCGGGAAAGCATTCCACAAGTCTGGAAAAGACTGTGGAATGCTTTTCTCTTTTCTACATTTAACGTCCCTCGCTCCTTCACAGCAAATAATATTTTTTTTGCTTTTAAATAGCATTTAACGCCCTTAAAATCAACTATTTTACAAGGAGTTACAAATGTTACCTAATCAGAAAACTATTTAACGGTTTGAATGTTGCATTATGACTCCCCGTAATGCACCTTACAGTGAAAAGTTTTACTTTATTTGCCTTTTTCCTGGTATTTTCTGCGACGGCCTTTGCGCAATTTCCGCTTGGGGCCAACAAGGACAATATTTTCCAATTTTTTGAACGAAATGTGCAATACGCATCCTTCCAGGAATTCAAAACAATGGCTGGCAACGAAGCGGTGTGTTACACCAAAACCCGGGTGCTGGGCGATTATACTTTCTATTTCGACCAGGAGGGCAATTGCGACACTTACACCGAAACTTATGACAAACGGCAATTGAGCGATATCATCTGGCGCATGGACAGGCGTTTCTGCCGGATATCGGAAAAAGAATGGACGGACGAGGATGGTTCATTTCACGTCACGCTGGATCTTCACCCGAGGAAGGGCGCCAATTTTGTGAGCATCACCTATAAGCTGATCGAACCGCACCCTGTGATGAACAGCACAACGTTAGCTATCAATTAGTCAGTACATCTCTTTCCAACTGTTATACTCCCGGGTTGTATTTTCGCGTGCAGGCCTTTAAATTCGCCTTATGGGCCACGTCTACAACTTTAAACAGGTAAATGACCGCCTGGCCTGCTCGGGTCAGCCTACGGAAGAGCAGTTGAAAGATATTGCTGACAACGGCTATAAGGTGATCATCAACCTTGCGCTCACAGGCACCAAATATTCGCTTCCTGATGAAGCAGGGTTCGTTGCCGGTCTGGGCCTCGTTTATCATCATATTCCCGTTCAGTTTGATAGCCCGCAGTTGAGCGAGCTCGAAGAGTTTTTAGGCCTGATGCAACAACATGCCGGCGAAAAGACACTGGTACATTGCGCGGCGAATTACCGGGCATCCTGTTTTACCGGGCTATATCTGCTGGCGACCAGTCAGCTCGACCGGGATGAAATGACCGATTTCATCGAAAGCACCTGGCAGCCAGATCCTGTGTGGCAGCAGTTTGTGGAGGAAGGGGTTGATTGGTTAAATAAGTTGGATTGAGTTGATTCAGTTGGCTTTCTGCAACGTAATCAACCAATAAACCCAATCAACTTAGTCAACTAAATTTCGTAATTTCGCCACCTCGAAAAAAGCAGTATAGCTGATGGACTACCATTTTAAAGAGATAGAGCGCAAGTGGCAAAAGTTTTGGGCCGAAAATCAAACTTTTAAGGCTGATAATAACTCCTCAAAACCGAAATACTACGTATTGGACATGTTTCCTTATCCTTCGGGAGCGGGGCTGCATGTTGGTCACCCGCTGGGCTATATCGCTTCTGATATTTTTGCAAGATATAAACGATTGCGCGGTTTCAACGTGCTGCATCCTATGGGTTACGACAGTTTCGGGCTCCCGGCCGAGCAGTATGCCATCCAGACCGGGCAGCATCCGGCGATAACTACCGAAGCTAATATCAACACCTATCGCCGCCAACTGGACCAGATCGGGTTTTCCTTCGACTGGAGCCGAGAGGTGCGAACCAGTTCGCCCGACTTTTACAAGTGGACGCAGTGGATATTCATGCAGTTATTCAATTCGTGGTACAACAAGTCTGCGGATAAGGCCGAAAGCATTGAAAAGCTGGTAAAGTATTTTGAGCAGAATGGTTCTGCCGGTGTCGATGCGGTTTGTGATGAAGATGTTTTGACTTTCACTGCCGCTGAATGGATGGCTATGAGCAATCGTCATCAGCAGGAGGAATTACTAAAATACCGTCTGACCTATCTGCGTGAAAGCACCGTGAACTGGTGTCCGGCGTTGGGAACCGTTTTGGCAAATGACGAGGTAAAAGACGGTTTCAGCGAACGCGGCGGATACCCCGTGGAGCAGAAGAAGATGACGCAGTGGAGCATGCGCATCACGGCTTATGCTGAACGCCTGCTGCAAGGCCTGGACACCATCGACTGGCCCGATCCTGTTAGTGAAATGCAAAGGAACTGGATAGGCAAAAGCGTGGGCGCTTCGGTTAGATTTACGATTTACGATTTACGATTTACGAATGGTAATTCTACTGATAACCGATCACTGATAACTAATAACTATATCGAGGTATTTACAACCCGTGTCGATACAATTTTTGGCGTGACCTTCATGGTTCTCGCACCTGAACATGAGCTGGTACCATCGTTGACTACGCCTCAACAGAAAGCCGAGATCGAAACCTACATCGCCCAAACAAAAAAGAAATCGGAATTGGACCGCATGGCCGATGCCAAAACGGTTTCGGGCGCGTTTACGGGCAGTTATGTAGTCAACCCGGTGAATGATGAAAAAGTGCCGATCTATATTGCCGATTATGTTTTGGCGGGATATGGTACTGGTGCCGTGATGGCCGTTCCTTCGGGCGATCAGCGCGATTATTTGTTCGCCAAACATTTCGGGTTGCCGATAGTGCCGATCATGGACATTCAAAAGATCGAAACGGAAGCCGACCCGACCAAAGAGGGCCGCTACATCAATTCGGCCTTTATGAACGGGCTGAACTATAAGGATGGCATCGCCAAAGTGATAGAATTTTTGGAGTCGAAAGGCATGGGCAAGGCGAAGATCAATTACCGCATGCGCGATGCCATTTTCGGTCGCCAGCGCTATTGGGGCGAGCCGGTGCCGGTTTATTTTAAAGATGATCTGCCGCATCTGATCGACGAGAAAGACCTGCCGTTGATCCTGCCGGAAGTGGATAAATATCTGCCAACCGAAACAGGGGAGCCGCCGCTTGCGAGGGCAAAGAACTGGAAACACGCGGAGGGCGCTTACGAGCATTCCACTATGCCCGGCTGGGCCGGCTCAAGCTGGTACTGGTACCGGTATATGGATGCGCATAACGACAAGGAATTTGCTTCCAGGCAAGCCATCGACTACTGGCGCGATGTAGACCTGTATATCGGCGGTTCGGAGCATGCCACGGGGCACTTGCTATATAGCCGTTTCTGGAACAAATTTTTGAGGGATCTGGGTTTGGTGCCGGAAGAAGAGCCTTTCAAAAAGCTGATCAACCAGGGGCATATACAGGGGAGGAGCAATTTTGTATACCGGCTATTCTTTTCAGTACAACCGATCAGCGATAATGCACGTGATGTAGAGAAAATAAGTATGGATTATAAGTATAATGATATTGTTCCTGTAACATATATCTCTTATGATCTATTAGACAGGTTTAACAATGACCCTAATTATAAAAATGAGGTTATAGCCAGCGTAAGTAAAACATGCGAAAAAGAACTAAATGAGATTGGTGGTAAGTTGGAATACACCCAAACCATGAAAAGGCATGTGGATGTAAACCTTGTTGATAATGATGTTCTTGAGATTGAAAAATTTAAAGAGAATCACATAAAAGGGAATAGCGTATTTATAACTAATAAGAACGGGGACTATATATGTAATTGGGAGATCGAAAAGATGTCGAAATCCAAGTACAACGTAGTAAACCCGGATACACTGGTAGAGCGTTACGGTGCCGATACGCTGCGTATGTACGAGATGTTCCTTGGTCCGCTGGAGCAAAGCAAACCCTGGAACACCAACGGGATCGAAGGGGCTTTCAAATTCCTTCGTAAGTTCTGGAAGCTATTCCATGATGAACAGTTCAATTTCAGGGTATCGGACGAAGCGCCTTCTAAAGCTGAATTAAAATCGCTGCATAAGATCATCCGGAAGGTGGAGGAAGATATTGACCGTTTTTCATTCAATACCTCGGTATCCAGCTTTATGATCGCCGTGAACGAGCTGACCGACCTGAAATGCAGCAAGCGCGCTATACTGCAGGATTTGGTGATAGTGCTGTCGCCTTATGCGCCGCACATCTGCGAGGAATTGTGGGTATTATTGGGTAACAAAGCAGGTACATTATCTTATGCGCCCTATCCGAAGTTCAACCCTGAATATTTGGTCGAGGACGAGTTCGCTTACCCTATCTCGGTGAATGGCAAAATGAAGATAAATCTTAATATTTCCTTAGCGCTTGAGTCGAAGGAAATAGAAGATTTTGTGTTGGCCAGCCCGGAAGTACAGAAATACCTCGATGGCAAATCGCCCAAAAAAGTGATCGTGGTAAAGGGGCGGATCGTCAATATCGTGATCTGACGTAGAGACGCAATGCATTGCGTCTCTACGAATGTCCAATCCCAAACATTCTGATTGTCATACCCAAAACCAATTTGCTGGCATAAACCAGGGGCGAAATGGGATATTGTATCTATTACACCAGAAGCCTGTAACGATTTAATGACAGTTACACTTAAATGACAAAAATATGGTCAGCAGCCTGTAACATTTCATCTAATTTCGCCTCAAATTGCCAAAACAACACCAAATGAAACGATTACTTATACTTTTTATAATATTATGCTCTTTCATCACAGCTAAGGCGCAGTTCGGCGTTGGCGGCGGCGGAGGATCGACGATCGTCGGCAAAGTGCAGGGGACATTGATCGATTCGGCGACCAGGCAGCCTTTGAGCTATGCCTCGGTTGCGCTTTTCCGCGCTACGGGCAAATCGCCTATTAATGGCGTTTTGACCGATGACAAAGGTAATTTCAAGATCGACGGCGTGCACCCCGGCGATTATAAGATACGTATCACTTACGTGGGCTACCCTGAAAAATTCGTGGGTGGCGTAACGACCACAGAATCTAAGCCAGATAAAAACATGGGACAGATACCTGTGCGGTCAAGTGCGAAAACACTGAACGAAGTATCTGTAACCGCCCAGGCGCCATTGATCGAAAACAAGATCGATAAGATCGTCTACAATGCCGAAAAGGACCTCACCGCAGCAGGCGGCAATGCGACCGATGTGCTGCAGAAAGTGCCTTTGGTAGCAGTTGACATCAACGGTAACGTATCGTTACGCGGTGACCAGAACGTGCGCGTATTAATCAATGGTAAGCCATCTGGTGCAACTTCGGCCAGCTTGTCGGATGTATTGAAGACCATCCCGGCCGACCAGATCAAAAGCATAGAGGTGATCACTTCGCCTTCGGCTAAATATGATGCTGAAGGCTCGGCCGGTATCATCAATATCATCACCAAGCAGAAGAATATGAGCGGTATCAGCGGCTCGGTGAGCGGCGGTTTTGGTACGCGCCAGAACAATGGCAACTTTAATCTGAACTACAACAAGAACCGTTTCAGCCTGTCGTTGAACGCGGGTGGCAACTATACCTGGCCGCAAACTTCGCTTACAGGGTTTTTCAATGACATACAGCCTAACGATACGGTGCATACCAGTACGACTTCTAAGGGTACAAATTATGTGAAACGCTATGGGGCTATCGGTAACGCTTCGGCGAATTATGAATTCAACGCCTTTAACAGCCTGCATACGAATATCAGGCTCAACCAGGGCGGTTTTAATACAGTAGCGAATACTAATTCTACTTTCACAAACCGTATACCGGATTCAACTGGTGCCATCAGGAGCATCAACTATTTAAGCAACGCGTTGGGGCATAACACCTTTGGCGGTTTTGACTGGAACGTAGATTATACCCATAAATTTCATAAAGAAGGCGAAGAGCTGGATATTTCGACCCAGTGGAGCCACAGCCGCACGGTGACTGATTTTACAAGCAAATATACCGCACAGCTTCCCAATTCAAAGGCCAATATAAACGGCTTGAATAACGAATATACGCTGCAGGCTGATTATACCCTGCCGATCAACAAAGTGTTCAAGCTGGAGGCCGGCGGCAAGGAAATATTAAGGCGCTTGGTGGGTACGCAGGATGCATATGCCTATGATCCTGCAGCCGGTACTTCGGATGGATTCGTTTTTGACAACGTAAATTCGGCCATTTATAATTACAACCAGGATGTGACCGCAGGCTATGGCGTATTGACCATTACATTGCCCAAAGGTTATACCTTAATGGTGGGCGCAAGGGACGAGATCACCAATATTAGCGGCGCGCCCCAGACAGCCAGTTCGGATACTACGCTGAAGCCGTTCAGCAATAGCTACAACACTTTTATCCCAAGCCTGACGATACAAAAAGCATTAACCGCCACGCAGACCATTAAGCTGGCCTACAGTAAACGTATCACACGTCCGGGCCTGACATCCCTGAACCCGTACGATAATAAGACGAATATTCTTGCACAAACCGAAGGTAACCCTTACCTGGCGCCCGAAGTGTCGCAAACACTGGAGTTTGACTACATAACATTTGTCAAATCGTCAGTGATTAATATGTCTGTTTATTACAAGCATACAGGTGGTTTGATCGAAACCATAGCAACCCCGATCCCTATTCAAATCGATGCGACTAATACACAATCCGGTACCCTGACTACTTCACATAACATTGGAAATAATAACTCGTTTGGTACAAGCTTCTTTGGCTCGGTAAGCCCGATCAGGAATGTAACACTGAGGGCTAATATCAACGCTTATACTTATAAACCCGACCCATCAGGCTTGTTTATCAGGGAGCAAACCCAGGATGGTACATATATTCAGTATAATGGATTCGCAATGGCCGAGTATGATGCAAAGAGCGGATTTATCGCGTCAGTATTCACATTCGGCAGCTCTCCGCGCCACACCATACAGGGTACCAACCCTTCTTTCAGCATATTTGGTGTAGGTGTACGCCAGCAGCTCATGAAAAAGAAAGCGTCAATCGGCATAAATGTGCTTCAGCCTTTCAACAAGTATAAGGACTTTAATTCCAGCCTTTCAAGCCCGGGGTTTGTACAAACCAGCACCTTCCAGTTTCCGTTCCGTTCAGTTGGGATCAACTTCTCGTACAGCTTTGGTAAAACAACCTTCAGCGCCGACAAGAATAAGATCAACAACGACGACATCAAACAAGGCGACCAGGGCGTTGGCGGTGCAAGCGGCGGTGGTACAGGTGGCGGCGGTAACCAGCGCTAATAATTAATGTGCAGATGTGCAAATTTTAAATGTGCAGATGATTCGATTCGTCTGCACATTTTTTATTGAGCCTCCACATCAATCCCGATCTGTTTCAGCAGCAACGATGCATTGAAGGTTTTGCATTCCCCTGGTTTCATTTTGTAATCGAACAGCATTTCCCCGTCCATTACCTGGATATCGAAGTAAAAGTTGCGGATATAATCGGGAAATTGCTTTTCGAGCTCAGCTATTTGCAGATCGTGCGTTGCTACCAGGCCCACACCGTTTTGTTTCACGAGCCGGGTGATCACACCCTTTGAGCCAAGATATTTATCTACTGAATTGGTGCCCCGAAGCATTTCGTCGATCAGGAAGAATATCTTCTGCCCGCTGTCGACCGCAGCAAGCAGCATTTTCAGGCGGTCAAGCTCGGCTTTAAAGGTCGATGTGCTTTCGTTCAGCGAATCTTTGATACGCATGTAGCTGATCACGGTAACTTCGGATACACTCATAAATGACGCGCACGCCGGAGCGCCGCATAAAGCCAGCACGGTATTGATGCCAATGGTGCGCAGGAAGGTGCTTTTACCCGCCATGTTCGAGCCAGTGATAATGTCAATCTTATAGGTATCGTTTAGTTCATAATCGTTAGTAACGCGGTAGACCGCTTTGATCAGCGGGTGACCCATGTCTTTGGCCGTAAGCGTATAGCCTTCGCCTTCCGCAATTTCGGGGAAACACCACTCCGGGTAATTGACGTGCAGGCTTGCCAGGCTGATGATGGACTCATATCCGGCTAAAACGTCAAACGCGTTCTCCAGGTTCTCACGGTTATTGGTTTTCCAGTTTTCTATGGCGATTACCTGGCGTATGTCCCACAAAAGGAAAGCATTCAGGATAACCCCCATAATTACGTTGAGCCGGTAATTGAGTTTTTCGATGAGGACGGAAAGTTGTTTGATAGAGCCTGATATTGTTTTGTTCTCTGCATTTTTGAGGCGATTTGATAAGATCTTCAAATATTCAGTTTGCCAATCTTCCTGCTCGATGCCCTTAAATGCGGCGACGAAATGCCCCAAGGCAGTGGCCAGTTTGCCGGCAATAAGGTCGGTTTTTTGGGTTGTTTTTAATTGCGCCATTACCAGCCGCAGGTTAAGCAGTGCCACAACGCCCGCTGCGTACCTGGCAGGAACATAAAAAACGGAAGCAATAATTATTGCGAACAGGACATAAGGCGCGGCCTGGCTGTACAGGTAAAGGAAACGTTTATCTTTAAGTTCAACAGGAATTTTAAGGTAAATAAACAGGTTTTTTATTTGATCCTTAGGTTGTTTCAGCGAGAAAACCAGGTTGGCCTGGGTATGTATCTTCCAGTCGTTCTTCTGCGCAATTTCGCTTATGGCCTGTTGACGCAGCAGTATAGTATCCTTCGGTGCAGGTGCGCTGAACCAGCCGGCAAGTTTGTTGGTCCCCGGTACGGTCGCGGCCCGGTTAGTAAGCTGGAATAAAGAATTTGGCCCGAAAATATCCAGGTCGGAAGTATAATAATGCGTATCGCTGGCAAACGCTGAGCCATCAGGGTAGATATTTCCGCGGAACAAGATGGTATTGATCTCGTTCTCGCAGACACTTTTGTTATCCAGGAAGTATTCTTTCAGCGCATCGAATTTGTTCTGCCTGTTGACTATCCAGCTAAAGCAACCCGTCAGCACCAGCGCTGATACGGCAAGCATAACGAGGCTGTTAATATTAACGGATACCACCACAGCCAGGATAAAAAGCCCGAAAACAACAAGCCTCATCAGCGAATGACTATCCGACAGGTCTTTGTATCGGGCAGCTTCGGCAGCAGCAGAATCGGCTCTTTTTTGATAGTCACTGATGATATCCTGTTCCATTAAGTTTTGTTGTAAGACTGAAATGTTGTAAAGTTGCAATGTTTTCGAGCATTGAGAAACTTTTATGAAAATAACCCTGCTGCTGGTCGGCAAAACTGAAGAAGCTTATTTACGGGAAGGCATCAGCATATACCTGAACCGCCTCCGCCATTATATACGCATTGATTTTGTTGAAATAACCGAGTTGAAGGCCACCCGCGGCTTATCGCAGGAACAACAAAAAGCAAAAGAGGCTGAGCTGATCTTAAAAAAACTGCTACCCGTGGACCAGGTGATCCTGCTGGATGACAAGGGCACAACGTTGACCTCGCAGCAATTTGCCGATTTCCTGGACAAGAAGGCGTTGGGTTCGGTCAATAACCTGGTTTTTGTGGTAGGAGGGCCTTATGGGTTTCATGAAAGCGTTTACCGCAGGGCCAATGATAAAATATCGCTTTCGCGCATGACTTTTTCGCACCAGATGGTTCGCCTTTTCTTCACCGAGCAGCTTTACAGGGCCTTTACGATCCAACGGGGCGAACCTTACCATCACGCCTGAAACGGTAAGGGCTTTGTAAAAAAGCAGGGCCGGTAAAATTAATTCACGGTTAAGACGTTCATTTTTGGTAATTTTGAACGATATCCCGATACTATGCATCAGATACTTGCCGAACTGATCTCGGTTAAATTTATTATCCTCTACATCCTGATCATCTCGACGGTGATCGTGCATTACCGCGGTAAAGTTCGTTATAAATTTTTCCGCCAGCTGACCGACCACTCCACCTTCATGGCGCCAATCAACATCCCGATGTATGCTTTGTCGGGCGTGGAGAACAAGCCTTATATCAGTACATCCAATTTCCCGCAACTGGCCGGGCTCAGGAACAATTGGCAAACGATACGCGACGAGGCGCTCCAATTGGAAAGAGAGGAACTGATCAAAGGTTCAGATAAGTACAATGATGCCGGTTTCAACTCTTTCTTCAGGCGCGGCTGGAAGCGTTTCTACCTCAAATGGTATAATGATTTTCACCCTTCGGCTAAACAGCACTGCCCGCAAACCTGCGAGTTGATCAAAGGGATTCCCTCAGTTAAAGCCGCAATGTTTGCTGTATTGCCTGCCGGGAGTGAGTTGTTACAGCACCGCGATCCTTACGCGGGTTCATTGCGTTATCACCTGGGGTTGATCACGCCAAACTCTGAAAAATGCCATATCATCGTCGACGGGCAAAGCTATGCCTGGAAAGACGGCGAGGACGTAATATTCGACGAAACCTATATCCACTACGCCGAGAACCAAACAGAAATGGACCGCGTGATCCTGTTCTGCGATATCGAACGCCCCGTAAAAACTGTTTTTGGCCGTGCCTGGAACAAATTCTTTGGCTGGTTCATTATGCGGGCCGGCGCTTCGCCTAACATGGGCGGCGACAAGACAGGTAATATCAATAAGGCCTTCAAATACGTCTATTCTATACGCCGGGTCGGCAAATCCATTAAGGCATACAACCGCAAGTTGTATTATGCTATCAAATACCTGTTGGTGCTGGTGATCCTGTACTTCGCGTTTTTCAAGTGGATCATTGCTTTAATATTTAAACACTAATTTTGCCGCATGCACATGCATTCACACTCGCATTCGCATGATCATCACCATAATCATGACCATGCGCCGAAGCTGGATCATCTGAATACTGCCTTTATTGTAGGTATTATTCTCAATTCGGCTTTTGTGGCGCTCGAAGTGGTTTATGGGCTGATCAGTCATTCGCTATCGCTGCTTACCGATGCCGGGCACAACCTGGGCGATGTTGCGGGCCTGGCGCTCGCGTTGCTGGCTTTTAAATTGAGCAAAGTTGGTTCAACCCATCAATATACCTACGGTTATAAACGTTCTACCATCATCGTATCGTTTTTCAACGCGCTGGTGTTATTTGTAGGGGTAGGAATTATTGGTTATGAAGGCGTGATGCGGTTTTTTCATCCTGAAAGTGTTGAAGGCGGAACAATGGCCTGGGTGGCCTTCGCCGGTATAGGCGTTAATGCCGTAACCGCTTACCTTTTTGTAAAAGATAAAGACAAGGACCTGAACGTAAAAAGCGCCTACATGCACATGGCTATGGACGCTATTGTATCTTTTGGCGTGGTAGTATCAGGCGTGATCATTTACTTCACAAAATTATACTGGATAGATAGCGTGGTTAGCCTTATCGTCGCTGTTGTGATCTTACGGGGAACCTGGAACCTGCTAACCGATAGTCTAAGGCTCGAAATGGACGGTGTGCCTAAAGAAATGAATATCGAAAAGATCAGAACCGAGCTGATGAAAGCTAAGGGGGTTGCCGATGTGCATCACATCCACGTTTGGGCGCTGAGCACCACCGAAAATGCGTTAACCGCCCATTTGATCATCGATCCTAATAGCGACCGCTCATTCGATAATATCAAACACGATCTTCGCCACCGGCTGGAGCATTTGTCTATCTCCCACAGCACCTTTGAACCCGAGTTTTCGGACGAAGAGTGTAAGCAGGCGGATTGTTAGGGAGTGTTAGATTGGTTGATTAAGTTAAATCCCGGTTAAACTTAGTCAACCACTTAACCCAATCAACTTAATCAACTCATTCTATTTCTTGGCTGCTTTTTTCTTCAGTGCAGGTTTTTCAGCCTTAGGTTCGGCTTTGATTTCAGCAACGGGTGCTGCTTCTGTTTCTTCCGTCACAGGCTCTTCAGCAGGTGCTTCGGTCGGGTCAGATTCACTAAAGAAAGGCTGATCCTTCATGATATGGTACCATGAAACGATCTTTTTCATATCTGAAGCATAAACTTTTTCCTCGTCGTGCCCCGGCGCTACTTCGCGGAAAAACTCGCGCAGCACTTTGCCGTCAGCTTTCGGATCAGGTACGTTTTTCGCGGCCTCGAAACGCTTCAATATATCGGTCAGTAAAATATCGTCCTCATCACCAAAAATGGTGATCTCGTCCAGCGCAGCTATTTTAGCTGTCGACAAATTAGCGACCAGCTTGGTCTTTTGCGCGTCAACACTTTCCAGTATAAAACCGGTTTTATTCTGCGCCAGTGCCTTCCACAATCCCGGCTTGCCGCCTACCGCTACTATTCCTTTTAGATTCATGTTATCAGTTGATTAAGTTGGATTAAGTTGATTAAGTTGGAATGGTTTAACTCAATCAACCACTCACTTATCAACTCAATCAACTATTCTTCTATTACCTCAACCCCCAATATCTTGTCCCCCTGGCGGATGCTGTCAACCACATCCACATTTTCAACAACCTTACCGAAACAGGTATGATTCCTGTCCAAATGCGCGGTGTTGGTGCGGCTATGGCAGACAAAGAACTGCGAGCCACCTGTATTCCTGCCCGCATGCGCCATTGACAGAACACCGCGGTCGTGGTATTGGTTGTCGCCGGTAAGTTCGCAATCTATTTTGTACCCCGGACCACCGCTGCCTGCTTTGTAAGCGGTTTCGGGGTCGCGCGAGAAAGGGCAGCCGCCCTGTATCACGAAATTAGGTATAACGCGGTGAAAGGTCAGTCCGTCATAAAAGCCTTCCTTGGCTAATTTTTTAAAGTTGGCCACGGTATTCGGCGCATCCTTGTCGTAAAACTCCACGGTCATATCACCCTTGGCAGTTTTTATTATCGCTTTGCTCATCTTTACTGTTTAAGAGGCAGCAAAGTTAGTATTATGAGGTGAAAGGTGAAAGGATAAAGGCGGAAAGGTGAAAACCGAAAGTAAGAATCGGGTTGGCCCTTATGCCTTGATTAACACAATTTAACAATACCGCATGCCCTTATTTCGTTATCTTTGAAAAATAATGCAGCGAGTAAACTCTTTTTCCCTTCCTCTTTTGTCCCTTTAACAGGTATGATCCGTGTTGTTTTTCTTTCATTGTGTTTATGTTTTTTGGCGGGAATAGTTTCGGCGCAGGATAATCTTACGGGCCGTATTTACGAGTTCAAAACCAAGACCATTCTTCCAGGAGTAACCATCAGAAACCTAAGGACCAACGGCGCCGCGGTATCAGATCGCACCGGCGCATTTTCAATAACGGCAAAAGTAGGCGACCTGGTAGTTTTCAATTCGTTCGCGTACCAGCCGGATACTTTATATGTGAAGGACCTGAAATATACCGAGATACAGTTGGTGCTGAAGTCGAACATGCTGAGCGAGGTGAAGGTGACCGGCCAGGAAGTAAAGGTTGGGAACCTGAAGCCTGCGCCCCTGTTGTCGCCTTTTGGCAGTCAGGCTATTGTTTACACAACTGACGACAAAGGAACAATGGACGGCAAAGGAACAAACTATACGGGCGGTGTGAGAATTAACGTGTTCGATTCGCGCGGCGCCGAAAAGAAGCGCGAGCATGCTATTCAAACTGAAAAGGATGAGGCCGTGAAAGCCAAGATCGCCGACATTTTCAGTCCTACAGGCTTAAAGGACTATGTGCCATTCAAAGGACAGGAAATGCAAAACTTCATTACGATGTACACCCCATCAATCGACGTTTTTACGGCGCCGGATTTTAACCTCACCGTCTACATCAACGAGAGTTACCACGAGTTTATGAAGATCCCGGCCGACGAAAGACAATCGGCAGATCTTACAAGCCTTAAAGGGAAAGGCAACTGATCGCGAGATTTTACGTTACAATAGCGTGAGTAAATAATCGCTACATTTGGATATGAAGCTGTTCCTTTTTCGCTTTCTGCTTTCTGCTTTCTGCTTTCTGCCTTTCCTGGTAAGAGCGTCTTCCATTTTAATACCCATGGACGAAGAGCAAAAGGATCACCTGAAGTCATATGGAATCGCATTCTGGACACTGAAGAATGGCGAGGAAGTCAGCTGGCTTCTGAACTACCGCGGCGGTAGTTTTATGATGCAATACAACCAGGCCGTCGAAAGCGAATGCAAGATTCGCGGTGTAAGCTACGAAGTATTACCTGATGCGAAAGTAAACGAGATCATTACCCAGATCAGCGACCCGTCGGTAAACATGGATGTGGTAAAACTGGAAAAAGCGCCGAAGATTGCGGTTTATTCGCCTAAAAATAAGCTTCCCTGGGACGATGCAGTGACACTTGTATTGAAATATGCGGAAATACCCTACGACCTGGTTTATGATGAAGAGGTAATACGCGGCGACTTGCCCAAATACGACTGGCTGCACCTGCACCACGAGGATTTTACCGGGCAATACAGTAAGTTCTACGGCTCATTCCGCTATGCGCAATGGTATAACGATGACCAGCGCATACAGGAGGCCCTGGCGCACAAGCTGGGTTTCAAAAAAGTATCGCAAATGAAGCTGGCTGTGGCTGAAAAGATACGCGATTTTTGTGCTGGCGGAGGGTTCCTGTTTGCTATGTGTTCCGGGACAGACACGTTCGATATAGCGTTAGCAGCGCAAAACACCGACATCTGCGAAAGTATGTTCGACGGCGATGCCGCCGACCCGGATGCGCAAAGCAAGCTGGATTTCAGCCAATGCTTTGCCTTTCAGAATTTTACGCTGGATATGAACCCCATGTCGCACCAGTTCAGCAATATCGACGTAACATCAACCCGCCAGATCGACCGGGAAAAAGACTTTTTTACCTTATTTGACTTCTCGGCCAAATGGGACGTAGTGCCCAGTATGCTCACGCAGGATCATGACAAAGTGATCAAAGGCTTTATGGGGCTGACAACAGCTTTCAACGAAAAGCTGATCAAACCCGGAGTAACCATCATGGGCGAAATGAAAAGCGCCGGCGAAGCACGCTACATCCACGGCGAATACGGTAAAGGACAATGGACCTTCTACGGCGGCCATGATCCGGAAGACTACCAACACGTGGTAGGCGACCCGCCAACAGACCTGGCGCTGCATCCCAATTCGCCAGGTTACAGGCTGATACTGAATAATGTGCTGTTCCCTGCTGCGAAGAAAAAGAAGCAAAAAACTTAATCAGTTTGCTGTTGCCTGTTTGCAGTGCGCAGTAATACTTGGCAATGGCCAAACTGAACGAGTAAAACTTTTGTTTCAATCAGCATATCAACAATAGCTTCCGTACCTTAAAATATTTAAGAGATGAAGCGGTTCGGGAAATACCTTTTGCCTTTTGCCTTTCTCCTTTTACCTTTTTTCACAAGGGCTGCTTCTCTTTTGATCCCTATGGACGATACCCAGAAGGATCACCTGAAATCATACGGTGTGGCTTTCTGGATATTGCAAAACGGCCAAACCGTCGACTGGCTGCTGAATTACCGCGGCGGGAGTTTTATGGCCGGGTACACTCAGAAGCTTGAGAATGAGTGTAAAGTTCGCGGTTTGAGCTACGAAGTGCTGGCCGATGCGCAAGTGAACCAGATCCTTACCCAGATAAACGACCCTTCGGTGAACATGAACATGGTGAAACTGGAAAAGGCGCCCAAAATAGCGGTTTATTCACCAAAGGTAGGCGTATTGCCTTCGGACGATGCGGTGATCCTGGTGCTCAAATATGCTGAGATTCCCTTTGACATTATATACGATGAGGAAGTGATGAAAGGCAACCTGTCTAAATACGACTGGCTGCACCTGCACCACGAGGATTTTACCGGGCAATACAGTAAAAATTTCCGCCGCTATGCCAGTCAGCCGAAATACATCGAGGATAGGCAGATACAGGAAATGACCGCTCATAAGTTCGGCTTTGCCAAAGTATCCAAACTGAAGCTGGCCGTGGCGCAGCGTATCCGCGATTATTGCGCAGGCGGCGGATTCCTGTTCGCTATGTGTTCAGGCGCGGATAGTTTTGATATAGCGCTGGCAGCGCAAAATACAGATATTGTCGGTGCGATGTATGATGGCGACCCTGCCGACCCTGATGCGCAAAGCAAGCTGGATTTCAGCCAGACGCTGGCTTTTCAAAACTTTACGGTGAATACCGATCCGTACACACACGGATTTAGCGATATTGATGTCGGCTTTTCAAGACGTATCCCGCTAGAGGATGACTTTTTCACCCTGTTCGATTTTTCAGCCAAATGGGACATCGTGCCCTGCATGCTGGTACAGGATCATGACCGGGTGATCAAAGGCTTTCGCGGACTGGCAACGGCTTTCAATAAAGACAAGCTAAAGCCAACGGTAACCATTCTGGGCGAACTGAAAACAGCGAATGAAGCGCGTTATATCCACGGCGAATACGGCAAAGGCCAATGGACATTCTATGGCGGTCATGATCCTGAAGAATACCAGCCCAGCCCCAACGCCCCCCCGACAGATCTTTCATTGCATCCCAATTCACCTGGTTATCGTCTGATATTGAACAATGTGCTGTTCCCGGCAGCAAGGAAGAGGCACCAGAAGACTTAGTTTGCAGTGGGCGGTTTGCAGTTTGCACAAACACTTCCTGCAAACTGCCTACTGCGAACTGCCAACTTAATTATAGAACGTCCACGAAACGCCGATCTTGAGCATGCGGTTAGGACCGGGGTAGCGGTTCACCATATAAAAACCATTGCTGAATAGTCCCTGGTTCACATAATCGTATTCCAATAAAATATTGGTACGGATCAGCGTCGCTTTAAAATACACCGCGCCCACAGGGTACGACGAGAAGGTGAGGTTTGGCGTATTGTTATAGAATTCACCCAAACCTACAGCATAAGACGGGGCTACGTAAGGGGTATTGTAGCGCACATTCAACCCGATGGAGCTGTGTAGCACCTGGAACAGCAGTTTGGAATAATACAGGTTGCTGTATGTATACACGTCGGGTATGCGCAGGGTGGATTGATAATCCGACTTTTCGTAAACGATGTAATTGTCAAAATGCCAATGCCCGAACGACAGGTTTTTGCCCAGGCTCAGCTTCAGCAAATTGATGGGCGAATGCGATTGCGTTGGTGCAGCGTCGATGCCATTAGGCTGCGCTGTAAAGTATAAATAGTCAGTTATAAGATAATATTCAGCTTTAAGATCGAGTTGCAAGGCATCGTTGATGTAGTTAAATGACGCGCTCGTGGTTTTCTGGTTGTTAAATGTGTTATGAAAAATGTAATGGTTGGATACCCAATCGGTATAGATCAGTGGCGGCGAGCTGTTTTGCAGGTACGCATCGAGAATGATCCTGCCGGCTTTTCTTCCGCCGGATAGCGTCAATTTGCCGTCGTAAAGGAAATTCCCAAAATCACGGCCCTCGGCTATCTGCTGCACATCGAGGTCCAGGAATATTTTATCGCTGAAGCGGTAACCCGCTTTCCCTTTGAGCGTAATGTCCTGGAAAGAATTGTTTTGTTTCCTGTCGATTTGAATGATACGTCCATAAGTGTTTATGATGCCCGTATCGGTCACAAACTGCTGGTAATTGTAATAATCCTGCACCAATCCCAGGTCGAGCTTGACCTCATTTTTCACAACACCGGTCGATTTCCCCCTCAGGTAGAAGCTATAGGAGAACCCGTTTTGTATATGAAACACGCTTAGCGAATCGCGCGAATAGGTAGAACTATAATAGTAATCGGGGAATACCCCAAAATTATCCGGTTCGTCCTGGAAGAAGCTTGATTTGATCCTGTTGTAGTAAAAGGTGTAGGCTACGCGTTGTGTCGGTAATACGGCACCTTTTTTAGCACTGTCGATCTTGCCGATGTAATAATATTGTTTAAGGTACAAGCCGTTGTTATGAACGTTATCCTGTGCGGTGTATAAGCGCACCGGCAGGTTCTGTGCTGTGGTGTACGAACTGGCAAATGAACTGGTAAAAAGTGAATCATCCGTCACAGAACCATTTTCCGGCGTCTTCAGCGTGTTGACAATGTAATTGGCCAGCAAATTATAACGCTTGCTTTTCGATTCATACCAGCTGAAAAAAGCTGCATTCATATCTCCGACATTCTGCCGCGCGTAGAAGCCCTGCGAACCAATAAAGTTCAGATTGAAACCCACATTCAGTTGCGGGTTGATATTTTGGGTATGTATTGCCTTGAATATTTGTTCTTTCGTGCCGCTTTCGAAAAGTGAAAGATTGGTATAACCTACACGGGCTTTGTAATACAGGATATCCTGCGGTGTCATAATGTAGGGATCAAGGAAATGCTGGCCCACATCAAAGCCGATTATCTTATTCGGCTCGAAAAGCAGGTCGCGCTGCGGAAGGCCGGTATTGCCCAGGCTGATCTTGGGGTCGCGGGGCTGGTTGAGCGGGCCGTAGTTCTCAAAATTATTCAAGCCGGTATCCAGGGGGAAAACTACCGTGCTGTCCTTCAGCAGCTTTTCGTTGGTAACGCGGATAAACTTTGAGGTAAAAGTAACTGAATCTCTTCTCCCTTCTTCCTTTTTCCTTTCCGCGTCTATTTCCTGGTCCCCGGTCTGGCTTTTTTGCTGTGTGGTTGCCGTATCGCGGTTGAAATTAGCAGGCTGCCTGTTGGGATAATTGGGGTTTTGCTGCGGGTATTGCGCGAAAGCCAGCTTTACCGAAAAGCAAAGCAGCAGCGAAAACACATATTTCAGTCGATTTAGCATTAAAGGCCGGCAATCAGTTTTTTCAGTATCAATGTCATTTTGGGTTCAGCCTCATGCGCCACTGCCAGTATTTCTTCGACCGATACCGGCTCCAATTCTTCCGGGAAGCCTTCGTCAGTCAACACCGATATGGCAAAAACCGGCAGCCTCATGTGGTTCGCAACGATCACCTCGGGCACAGTGCTCATGCCCACCGCGTCGCCGCCGATGATACGCAGGTAGTGGTATTCGGCCCTGGTCTCCAGGTTCGGCCCGGTGACTGCTACATAAACTCCCTTATGACAAGTTATATTGTTTTCTTTAGCTATCTCCAGCGCCTTTTTTATAAGCGAACGCTCGTACGGCTGGCTCATATCGGGGAAACGCGGGCCCAGTTCTTCTTCGTTCCGGCCGATAAGCGGGTTTAGGTGCTGCAGGTTGATATGATCATCTATCACCATCAGGTCGCCTTTGCGGAAATCCGGGTTCAGCGAGCCGCTCGCGTTGGAAACGAAAAGCGTTTTGATGCCCAGCATTTTCATCACGCGCACCGGGAAAGTGATCTGCTGCATGGTATAACCCTCATAAAAGTGAAGTCGGCCCTGCATGGCAACAACTTTTTTGCCTGCCAGCTTACCGAATATCAGTTTGCCTGAATGGAATTCGAGTGTCGATATTGGAAAGTCAGGGATATTGGCATACAGCAATTGTTTTTCCACCTCGATCTCACTCACCAGGCCGCCGAGGCCGGTGCCGAGAATTATGCCCACCTCGGGTTCAAAATCACCGATGCGGTTTTTAATGTATGACGTGGTTTGCTGAATGCTCTCTAACATATTCTTTGACCAAATGGTTGAACTGCGGCCCACCAACATCCCAAAACTCTGTGGCTATGGGCATTACCAGTACCGGCAACGTTTTTACCTGTTGCTGCAAGTCGTGTTCAAGTAAACGCTGTGCATCCTTTTCTGTTGTAATGATCAACTTTTTTTGAGCGGTGCAGGCATTGAATTCGTCTGCAAGTTTACTGATATTTTTTAAGCTGAAGCGGTGATGGTCGGGATAGCGATGATGAACGATGTTCTGCGTATGGGTTTTGATATGCTCAACCAATGGTGCGGGATTGGCAATACCCGTTAACAGGAAAACGGTGGTATCTTCATTGATGACGTATTCCGTTTCCTTGCCGTCAATATCCTGCAAAGGCTGGTAAGCTATGGTCGAAAAAAACAAATACTGGTAGGGCAGCGGTTCGAGAGTAGCTGCTATTTTGCCCTGCTCTTCGATAGAAATATTACCCGGGCATTTGCTCACGATCAGGACGTCAGCACGCCAGCGCCCGCTCATAGGCTCGCGCAAATCCCCCGTCGGCAGAAGCAGTTGCGGGCCTTTGATCTTTTCATAATCAAACAAAAGAATACTGAAACCAGGTTTTACCGCACGGTGCTGGTAGGCGTCATCCAGAATAATCAAATTGTGCGAATGCTTTAGCTCATTAATTCCCTTTACCCTGTCTTCACAAACCGCCACTGTTATATCCGGGAATTTATGTTTGAACTGGGCCGGCTCGTCGCCGATCTCAATAGCAGTGGCACTTGCAGTAGCAGTCAGAAACCCTTTGGTTTGGCGCCCGTAGCCGCGGCTTAATGTAGCGATCTTATGATCGGCCTTAAATAACCTGACCAAATATTCGGTCATTGGCGATTTTCCTGCACCGCCAACCTCCAGGTTGCCGACTGAAATGACGGGTAAGCTGAACTGCCTGCTTTTGAAGATGCCGGCATCGTACAGCCAGTTGCGGATGACCACCACCAACCCGTAAAGCAATGAGAAAGGAAATAATAGCCAGCGCGGGTGTTTCATTTTGAGGGGTAAAGATATAAAAACGCGCCGACAGCGATTTTGTCGTTTGTTTTATAACTTAGTTTTTCAAAACATCAAATTATGAAACTAAAGCTACTATTCTTCCTGTCGATCCTTTCGCTTACCGCCTTCGCTCAAACCGATAAAAAGCTTACCGCCAAATTGCAGGACGCCGTTAAAGGCTTCAACGGCCAGGTGGGCATTTTTGTGCAGAACCTGAAAACCGGCAAAACCGCGGAGATCAATCCGGATACACTATTCCCAACGGCCAGCATGATCAAAGTGAGCATCCAGTGCGGGGTTATGGACAAAATAGAGAAAGGCGAGCTGGCCTATAACCAAAAGCTGGTTTATCGTGATTCGCTGTTATATCCGGGGGAGGATATTTTGGGTTCGTTCAAAGACAAGGACACCATCGAGTTAAGCAAAGTAGTGCTGTTAATGATCACGATGAGTGACAATACGGCCAGTACCTGGCTGCAAAAGATCGTCACGGGCGAATACATTAACCATTGGCTGGAACAAAACGGTTTTAAGGTGATGCGTGTAAATTCAAGGGTGAAGGGACGGGAGCAAATTCGCGCAAAATATGGCTGGGGTGTGAGTACTCCGCGCGAGATGTGCCGCATTTTTACTATGATCCGGAATGGAGAAGCAGTTAGTCCTGCAGCAAGCGAGCGCATGTACCGCGACCTGATCCGCATATATTGGGACGATAAGGCATTGTCGCAGATACCACCGTATGTGCAGGCAGCCAGCAAACAAGGTGCCGTTGACGAAGCCAAATCGGAGACAGTTTTGGTGAACGCCCCGCACGGTGACTATGTGTTTTCCATCATGACCAATCATAACAAAGACCAGCGCTGGGTGCCGGACAATGAGGCTTATCGCCTGATACAAAAAGTGTCCGCACTGTTATGGCATTATTACGAACCTAAAAGCACCTGGAAACCTGCCGACGGCATTGCAAAATATATGCTGAATGAATAGGCCGGGCCGCTATATGCCCATTTGTGGAATTCTTTAACTATCAGTTTCGTTGGTTATGCGAGAATTTTTCCGTACCATTGAGGAACAAAAAACCTTTATGCAATTATGAAAACCAAGATCACCCTTATCGTTTTACTGCTAAGCGGCGCAGTAATCACTTTTTCGAGCTGCAAAAAATCGGGCAGCAAACCCACGCTTGACGCTAAAACCGTAAGCGGCCAGATAGCCTTAAATTTGGCACAAACGCTTTATGGCGGCCTCGGCGGCTTCGATATTTCAAACGGTTTAACCACCGGCGCAAGCCTTAACCGTAAACAATTGTTAGCAAAACGCCAGCAGATGATCCAAAAGCTGACCGGCGGCAAACAGGTAAATGATTTTGGAAGCGACATTGGCTGCGGACTAAGCGCCGATACAACCGTGAATTATAGTGATACTGAAAATGGTACATCAGTAACTATTGCCGGTTCAATCGGTTACCTTTTTTTGTGCACCAGCGATGTATTTTCCGGCTTTAATATTCATGATAACCTAACTATTACAGAGAAGAACGCTTCGCTTAGCGGAACTTATAAACTTGCTGAGAACCTTACTATACAAGCAGAAAATCCCAATGATGCCAATACCAGCATCACTTTAGGCGGTACGCTCAGCCTTACCGACAATCTCTCGTATGTTAGTCCAAAATCAACCACTTCAGAGTCTTACAGCTATAATTTTACTAATCCGCTGGTAATTGATTCGAGCGGTACAATTGCTAGTGGCTCCTGTAGCTTTACAACCAGTGGCTCCAATGCTTCGGGCACCTGGAACTATACCGGTACAGTCACTTTCCTGGGCGGTTACAATGTAAAGATCACCATCAACGGCACGTCTTATAACGCAAACCTGCAAACAGGTGTAGTTTCGTAATTCTTCAACCCAAACATATTTGCTGAGGCTTCCGGTGATTCCCGCCGGAAGCTTTTTGTTTTAGAGTCCGGAAGTCCGAAAGTCCGCATAAGTCCGAAAGACATTAGATCCAATCCAGTCATATCTTTCGGACTTCCCGACTTACGCGGACTTTCGGACTATAATCGTATACTTGTTAACACATGAAGAAACTCTTATCCAATTTGACTTTCCAGGTGATCATCGCTATTCTGCTGGGCGTGATCGTAGGGGCGTACTTTAGAGATTTCGGACCGACCGCCAAATTGATCAGCGATAAATTTATCGACCTAATCAAAATGCTAATTGCCCCGATCATTTTCCTGACAATGGTTTTGGGTATTGCCGGAATGGGCGATATGCGAAAGGTGGGACGGGTTGGAGGCAAGGCAATCCTCTATTTTGAGATCGTGACCACCTTTGCGCTGGTAATGGGCGTGGCGGTAGCGAATATCATCAAACCGGGCAGCGGGCTGCCGATGCCACATGGGGTGGACACAACCAAATTGCAATCTTACCAGAAAGCTGCCGCTGAAATGAAGTGGGGCGATTTTTTTGCGCATATTATTCCCTCGAATGTATTCGAGGCATTTGCCCAGGGCGACATTTTACAGATCCTGTTCTTTGCGATACTGTTTGGCTATAGCCTTAGTCTCATGCGCGAAACGGGCAAACCGGTGGTCGATCTTTTTGATAAGTTGAATAAGGTTTTCTTCAATATCATGGGCGTTGTGATGCGCATAGCCCCAATAGGTGCCTTTGCCGGTATCGCTTATACCGTTGCGATCTATGGTGTCGGGACACTGAAACCTCTGATGTGGCTTATGATCTCGGTATTGCTCACCATGCTGCTGTTTATATTCATTGTGCTGTTCATTATCAGTCTCATTTATAAATTCAGCCTATGGCAATACCTGAAGTTCATCAGGCAGGAGATACTAGTGGTACTGGGCACTTCCTCATCCGAAACCGTACTGCCCGCGATGATGGAAAAGATGGAAAAGTTCGGCTGCGCGAAGTCTGTAGTTGGTTTGGTGATCCCGGCCGGGTATTCATTTAACCTTGATGGAACAACCATTTATCTTTCTATTGCTGTCATTTTCCTGGCGCAGGTATTCAATATCCCCTTGTCAATAGGTCAGCAACTGGTGATCATCGGTATACTGATGCTTACTTCAAAAGGCGCGGCAGCGGTTACGGGAGGTGGCTTTATCGTATTGACATCAACCCTAACCGCTATCAAGCTTATTCCGATAGAAGGCATGGCCATTTTATTTGGTGTCGACCGCTTTATGTCGACCGCCCGTGCTTTGACAAATATGATCGGCAACGGCATAGCAACGATAGTAGTGGCCAAGAGCGAAAAGGAATTTACACCGGTGACTCGACCTGAAGCGCTCTAATTACGATTTACGATTTTAGATTCACGAATGGAGTATTTTGACGAGATAAATAAATTGGAATATTTATTCTTAGTAAATATTAAGGACTTACCGGCAAATAGGTTGCTTATAACTATTAAGGCGGCAACCATTTCCGATAAAGAAGAGGATTTGATGGTCGGCGATAAAAATTTAGGGCCTGTGAGGCGTATTGAATCGGAGGGACCCTGGCTAGAATTTGAGTTATTTTTCCAGACATATGGTGCTTATTCCATTACTAATGAAAGCTTTTCGATGATGCAGGATAATGAAGAACGGGTAGGCAGATTATTTTGTGTTTATTCAAAATCCAACTATTTAGATTACATCAGGAATAACACAATAGTCGATTATACATATGACTATAATCAGGAATTGAAACATTACGGGATAAATTGTCAGCACCATACTATAGATATTGTGACTATAAGTGAACCCATTGTTAAGAGAAAATAATCATCCGCGGCGAAGACATTTAAATCTAAAATCATCATTCGCAAATCGTAAATAAACAATTACACAGGTTTGAGAATATCCATAATAACTTTAGCTTTGCGCGTACATTTTCAATCTATGAGCGTCCTCGTCAGCAACGATTCCAAAGTAATAGTCCAGGGTTTTACAGGTAACGAAGGCACCTACCATGCCTCGCAAATGATAGAATACGGCACCAACGTGGTTGGCGGCGTTACGCCGGGTAAAGGCGGCCAAAAACACTTGAATCTGCCGGTGTTCAATACGGTGCAGGATGCTGTAACACATACCCGCGCTAATGTGTCCATCATCTTCGTACCGCCCCCATTTGCTGCGGACGCGATCATGGAAGCAGCCGAGGCCGGTATCAAGCTCATCGTTTGTATTACCGAGGGTATTCCGACCAAGGACATGATCCAGGTGAAGGAATATATTAAAGACAGGGATACGCGCCTGATCGGGCCGAACTGCCCCGGTGTCATAACCGCCGGCGAAGCGAAGATCGGCATCATGCCGGGCTTTATTTTCCGCAAGGGCCATGTAGGTGTAGTTTCCAAGTCAGGAACACTGACCTACGAGGCGGTTGACCAGGTAGTAAAAGCCGGCTTAGGCATCACTACAGCCATCGGCATCGGCGGCGACCCGATCATTGGTACGCCAACCAAAGAGGCCGTTGAACTGCTGATGAACGATCCCGATACACACGGTATCATCATGATCGGCGAAATAGGCGGCGGCATGGAAGCTGAAGCTGCCCGTTGGATCAAAGCGAACGGCACAAAACCGGTTGTAGGCTTCATCGCGGGCCAGACCGCGCCTCCCGGACGCCGTATGGGTCACGCCGGGGCGATAGTAGGCGGCGCTGACGATACTGCCGCAGCCAAAATGAAGATCATGGCTGAGTGCGGAATCCGTGTGGTACAGTCTCCTGCTGAGATAGGCGCTGCGATGGCGGAGGAGCTTTCTAAGAAGAAATAGAATCAAGAACCAAGAGCCAAGAATCAAGATAGTAGAATCCCGGTCAGAAATGGCTGGGATTTTTTATATGTATGGGGTGTCATGCTGATTTCTATGACAAAAGCAAATGGTTTTGATAAAACCGTTGTGCTTTGATGACAGCAAATATTCGGTGAATAATTTTGTTTCGAACAGCGTTGAGAGCACTCATCTTATTTTTGCCTTGAGCTACCTTTCTGAGATAGTATTCACGCAGGTCATTTTTTAATCGGATAGCGCTCATTGCCGCTAAATGCAGTGCCGTTTTGACCGCCTTATCTGCAAAAGAAGATACCCGTTCTTTACCGCGAACTGAGGTGCCTGATTGATTGGCGAAGGGCACTACCCCGCCATAGCAAGCCATCTTGCGCGGTTCGGTGATCCCGGTAAAGTTTTCGGTTTTGGCTAGCATCAGCCAACAGAGAACTTTACCTACGCCTGGTACTGAACGAATTAGTTTTGCCTGGTTGCACATTTGCTCATCTGATTTGATCGCGGTTTCGATCCCGGCCTCAATCGTAAGTAACTGTTTATCCAGCAAAGCCAAGTGCTCTCGGTTCAGTTTTTCGAGCGATCTATCCAAGCCCAGACGCTTCATTTTTGCATAATCATGTTGTTGTTTAAGGAGTTGCCTTCGTGCCTTAACGCGGCTGTTTCTCTCAGTAAGCAGTATCTTGAGTTTTTGAACAGCCTCCGAAGACGGTTGCCACCTGCGCAATTCCGCGTAATTCTTACTGATGAAACCTGCTATGTGAATAGCATCGACCTTATCATTTTTACCTCTGACCAATCCGATACTCTTTTTCAGATGCAGCGGCGGAACAACATAAACGCAATGATTCGTTTCCTGCAGGACTTCATATAAAGCCCAGTTGTAGCGTCCGGTATTCTCCATCCCAATGATCAGACATCTCTGCTGATACGGTTTAAAGAATTTACGAATAGCCGTTGCTGTGTTGTTGATCACGAATGAATGTTGACCCTTGGGATCGATCATACAAATGTCTAGCGTAGCGCTGCTGACATCAATTCCTACAATAGTTTGATTTTGCATAACTTTGTTTTGAAAGTAATCTGATTGGGATCATCAACTTTGCTCAACTCCTTGATAATGGGCCACTAACCCAAATTTCTATTTGAGTCTGTTGATGAAAAAAGGCAGAGTCTTCTTCAGGATATGAGTCCACAACTCAGAGGCCTAATCATAGTTCACTCTGCCTTTCTCAATCAAATAATCCAAGATATTAATTATGCTAATCTAAAGGAGGTTCTCGAAGGATGAGTGGGAAGGCCTTCGCCCGCATGTTTCGAGTACCTCAACATGACACCTTGCGCGCTCCGTCACCCTCGTGTAAACAACCCCTCGCCCCAAAATCAAAACATCATTCATTCCGTATCTTTGTTATAATCGGTGTAATCAGAGAAAAATGGAATATAATAAACTCACACCCGACGAAGAAAGGGTGATGCTATATAAAGGGACTGAAAGGCCGTTTACCGGCTCATTATTAAACAATAAGGCAAAGGGGCTGTACGTTTGCAAACGCTGCGACGCGCCGCTGTACCGTTCGGACGATAAATTTGAATCCTTCTGCGGCTGGCCGAGCTTTGATGATGAGATACCCGGCGCAGTTCGCCGTGAGGTTGACGCTGACGGTCGCCGTGTAGAGATCCTTTGCGCCAACTGCGGCGCCCACCTGGGCCACGTTTTCGAAGGCGAATACATGACACCGAAGAATACCCGGCATTGTGTGAATTCGGTGAGCCTGAAGTTTGTGCCGTTGGAAGACTAAGTTGTAAATGTTGAAAAAGTTGTGGTGGTTGAAAAGGTTAATTTGCTCAATCGATAACTTTTACAACTTTTATAACCGTTATAACCTCTCCGACTCATGTATAACTGCAAACACGAGATCATCCGCTGCGAACGCTGCACTTCGTCCTTTGAATGCAAAGCGAACGCGGTAACCAAATGCCAGTGCACCACCGTACAGCTGACCCTGAACGAGACGCAATACATTAGCGAAATGTACGATGGCTGTTTGTGTGCGGGGTGTTTGATCCAGTTGAAAGAAGAATATAAAATGATAATAGGGTAATGAAAATTAGTCTTCTATGCTGCCTGTTGGATCTCCGGATTCATTGATAATCTCGCTATTAAAACCGTCCAATATTTCCTTTAGCATATCAAATTCATTCGCATTAAAACGTTCTGCATATAATTTAGATGCATGCAAAGCTAATTCAGCTAATAAATAGCCGAAGTTGCCGGCATTACCATTCAGACTTGAATTAATAGTAACATGCTGTTGTTCAAAAGCAGCCCAAACTCTAAGTAGTTCAAAAGAATCTTTATCTTTTTTTGCAGCATCGGGAATTTTTAGTTCATTCATAAATTGTGATTGATACAATAGTTAAAGCTACAAATATTGCTGATGCCTTGTATGACCCATAACATCTTTCGGACTTAAGCGGATCCGCCAGTGGGCGAACAGGCTTTCCGACTTTCGGACTAAAATCCCTATCTTCACCCCCCGAAACCTCAGTCTGATACACATGAAACTACTGGAAGGAAAGATCGCGCTGGTTACGGGCGCTTCGAAAGGCATCGGTCGTAAAATTGCCGAGAAATTTGCCGAGCATGGCGCTAATGTCGCTTTCACCTATTTGTCTTCTGTCGAAAAGGGGCAGGCGCTTGAGCAGGAACTGCAAAAGTTCGGCACAAAAGTAAAAGGCTACCGGTCTGATGCTTCCAAATTTGATGAAGCTGAGAAGCTGATCAATGATATTGTGGCCGATTTCGGATCACTGCACATTGTAGTGAATAACGCAGGCATTACCAAAGACGGCTTGCTGATGCGCATGACCGAGGAGCAATGGGACGAGGTGCTGGATGTGAACCTGAAATCCATTTTCAACGTTACCAAGGCAGCTTCAAAGATCATGATGAAGAACCGCGAGGGCGTGTTCATTAACATGAGCTCGGTGGTGGGTGTTGACGGGAATGCCGGTCAGTCGAACTATGCGGCATCAAAAGCGGGCATTATCGGCTTTTCCAAATCTATAGCTAAAGAACTCGGTTCGCGTAATATACGCACCAATGTTATCGCACCCGGTTTTATCAAAACGGAAATGACTGAATCCCTCGATCCGAAAGTTGTAGAAGGATGGGCGGCATCGATCCCGCTGAAACGCGGTGGCGAAACCGAGGATGTGGCCAATGCCTGCGTTTTCCTGGCATCGGATATGGCGTCTTATATTACCGGGCAGGTGATCCCTGTGGATGGGGGAATGCTGTAGCAGTCTTAAGTCTTGAGTTTTAAGTCTTAAGTCGAATCTGTCGCAATAATTTCGCATTTTGCACCATAACGTAAAACGTATTACGTTTAACGTCAAACCCAATCAATGCATCTTCTTTTTTCGGTCACATGGGGAACGGTTTCAGGATGGTGGACACCTGTTTGCCTGCTTCTGGCTTTGCTGTATGCCTGGCTCATGTACCGGCAGCCATCGGGATTGGATAAACAGGTGCGTTATGCGCTTTTCGCAGCAAGGGCAATTGTTGTTTTTATCCTTGCCTTTTTACTGATCTCGCCTTTGGTTAAATCGACGGCCTATACACCGCAGAAGTCGCTTGTGCTGATCGCCCAGGACAATTCTCAATCAATCAGCACTTTCAAACCTGCCGGTTTTAATCCAGGCCAATTTGTAAATGAGCTGGACAAATTGAAGCAGGACCTGGGCGATAAGTACGATGTGCGCCTGTTTCATTTCAGCCGCGATCTGCGCGACAGCCTTTCATCCAGATTCGACGGTAAGCAAACTAATATCTCATCAGCCATTCACCGGTTGAACGAGCGTTTTGCCAATCAGAACATCGGCGCATTGGTTTTAGCTACTGATGGTTTATATAACGAAGGCAGCGATCCGCTTTACGCGGCAAAAAATTTCAGATCGAATATTTACACGGTTGCCCTGGGTGATACCGTCGCCAGGCGCGACCTGCTTATCGGCAATGTGAATTACAATAAGACGGCGTTCCTTGGAGATGACTTTGTTGTTGAGGTATTGGCGGAAGCTTACCAGGCCAAAGGCGAAACCATGCATCTGAGTGTTAGCGAAGACGGACGCCAGGTTGCGGAGCAAAATATCCCGGTCAGCTCGGACAACTTTAAAAAAGTCATTCCCCTGAAGCTGAACGCTGATAAGAAGGGCATCCGAAAATTCACCATTAGTATAGCGCCTGTAAAGAACGAGATATCCGCCCGGAATAATACCGAAACCATTTATGTAGAGGTGCTGGATGCCAAACAAAGAGTTCTGTTGCTGTATGACGGGCCGCATCCGGATATAACAGTTATTAAACAGGCCATTGAGAGTAACAAGAATTACGAGGTAAAGGCAAGTTTTACAAGCGACATCGATAAACTGAAATTAACCGATTACGGCCTGGTGATCCTGTATCAATGCACCAAAAACACTTCCGGCGCTTTGCAAAGCTTTATCGCGAAAGGCAAGATCCCGGTTTGGTACATCATCGGGGGGCAATCCAACCTGCCGCAATTCGATAATGAGCAGAAGGTCGTGCAGGTAAACGCCAACCGCGACCAGATGCAGGAGGTTTTCGCCCAATTGCAGCCCGAATTCTCGTTGTTTACGCTTTCGGATTCTACCCGCAATAAGATCGCTAAGTTCCCGCCATTGATGGCGCCTTTTGGCGATTACCGCAGTTTGGCTGGAAACCAGGCATTGTTTAAGCAACGAATCGGCGATGTATCAACAGCATACCCATTGTTATCCTTCAAGGACGATAATGGTCAGCGCGTCGGTGTCCTGGCAGGTGAGGGCTTGTGGCGCTGGGCATTGACGGAATACCAGGCCAATGGTAACCATCATGCGGTAGAAGAATTGCTGACGCAGGTTGTTCAATACCTCACAGCCAATAGCAACCGGCAGCGTTTCAGGGTATATCCTGCGAAGAGCGTTTTTGACGAAGGTGATGATGTGATCATCAACGCTGAACTATACAATGATGCGCTCGAACTGGTAAATACACCCGATGTGAAGATCGACCTGAAAAGTGATTCGGGCAAAAATTACAGCTTTCTTTTTACGCGGAATGGGCAAAGCTACCAGTTGGACGCAGGTTCGCTTCCTGTTGGCGAATACAGTTATGATGCTTCGGTAAAACTGGGTAATCAAACCCTCGCCGCCAAAGGCCAGCTTACCGTAAAGCCGCTGAACCTTGAAACCCGCCAGAGCGCGGCCGACCACCAATTGTTATCGGCTATGGCCAGGCAGTCGGGCGGACAGATGCTGATGCCTTCGCAGATAGGTCAGTTGGCCGGCCTGATCCGGAAGAACGACAACATTAAAACTGTCGTTTACGAAGACAAGCACTACAGCGACCTGGTGGATGTGAAATGGGTATTCGTTATTATTTTAGCTTTGCTGAGCGCTGAATGGTTCATGCGCAAGCGCGAAGGGGAAATATGAGTAAGTTTCGTCGACGGTTACTTGAAAACGCTATAACTCCTAATGACATCAAAACCCAGGGGACCTTTTTTCACCGTCACTAATACGCTATCCGATTTATTTACTTCTTCCGTGTCCCTGTAACCGAAAACAAGTTCTTTTTTGAAACCGAAATAATCAATGTCCACTAACGGGACTCGTTTTGCACTTCTGCCTGAAGCCGGCATAGAATCTTTCGCCTGGATTTTAAATTTATGATCTGTAGTTTTTTCCGGAGCCAGGTAGAAATTTAACGCTATGAACAAATAACTGGCCAGGAACCCCCACGACACTATATTCTGAAACAGCGGGAAGAAAAAGCCAGATGTAGAATAAGTTTTGCTATAATGTTTTCTGTTGAAAATGAAGGCTGTTATTCCAATCAACACTATGATGGATAGCGGGATGCTAACGGAGATTATAGTTTGTCGATAAAGACTCACTTCAAGAATAGCAGAGATCAATCCAAGAAAGAGCGTAACGCCATAAAAGGCTTTCCATTTAGACATTTTTGTAGTGACAAGGTAAATAGCCGATTATCATTATTTTAACTATCGTTAAAGATATTCGATTGTTTTAAACCCTGCAAATCCGGTTTTGCTAACCTACTACCAGGCAGCATGGTTAGCGCCTGTTTCCCCGCGACTGGTTGCGCCCCCATCTCCGTTTGCCATCCCTGTGGCCGGCAGACTGTTGATGGCGCTGCGGCTGCGCAGCTTTCGGTCCAGATTCCATTTGCTTTGCCACAAACGCCGGGCTCATCGGGTAGGGGTGCGCCTCGTTTACCGGGATGTTTTTGCCTATCAGTTTATGGATGTCTTTCAGGTAAGGCATTTCTTCTGCTTCGCAGAATGAGAATGCGATGCCATCGGCCCCTGCGCGACCTGTTCGTCCGATGCGGTGAACATAAGTTTCAGGAATGTTTGGCAACTCGTAATTGATCACGTGTGTCAGGTCGTCGATGTCAATACCTCGTGCGGCAATGTCTGTAGCGATCAGGACCCTCGTGGTACGGTTCTTGAAATTCGCCAGCGCCCGCTGCCTGGCGTTCTGTGACTTGTTGCCGTGAATGGCCTCGGCAGTAATGCCCGCGCGGTTCAGGTCCTTTACAACCTTGTCCGCGCCGTGCTTGGTGCGGGTGAATACCAACGCTGTTTTAATCATATTGTCTTTCAGCAAATGGATCAGCAAGGCTTTTTTGTCCGATTTTTCGACATAAAACAGATGCTGCTGTATGGTATCCGCGGTTGATGAAACAGGAGTTACCTCAACCTTTTCGGCGTTGTGCAGGATGGAATTAGCAAGCTGCTGTATTTCATTCGGCATGGTCGCTGAGAAGAAAAGCGTTTGCCTTCGCGACGGCACCTTGGCGATCACCTTTTTAACGTCGTGCACAAAACCCATGTCCAGCATGCGGTCTGCTTCGTCAAGCACCAGTATTTTGATATGATCAAGCCGCACAAAACCCTGGTTCATCAGGTCGAGCAGGCGTCCGGGCGTGGCCACTAAAATATCCACACCCCGGCGCAGTGCGTCGGTTTGCGGGTTTTGTGATACGCCGCCGTAAATTACCATATGTTTCAAACCTGTGTGGCGTCCGTATGCGGCAAAACTTTCGTCGATCTGGATGGCCAGCTCACGTGTAGGCGTCAAAATGATAGCCTTAATTACTTTTTGTTCCTTGTGCTGCTGGCGGTCCTGGTACAATAGCTGCAGGATGGGTATGGCGAAGGCCGCGGTTTTGCCGGTACCGGTTTGGGCGCAACCCAGCAGGTCGCAGTTTTTCAGTACAATAGGTATGGCTTGCTGTTGTATGGGGGTAGGTATGGTATATCCCTCGGTTTTTAAGGCCCTGAGGATGGGCTCTATCAAATTTAAATTCTCAAATGACATGTAATATCTCTGTAATGCGCGAAATGTAAGCGGATCTGAATGGGTATTCGGTGATCGACACCGTAATCGGGCGGGTAATTATTTTTGCAAAGATACGCTTTTTTTTGAAGTTTGAGCTCAGAAGTCGGATGGTAGAATTCAGAGGCACAACGATTAAGATTTCCAGTTTTGGTGTAATTGAAAAGCCGGGCCCCAACAGCCTTACCCTGAGACCTCTGAGATCAGACTTCTGACTTCAATTTTTCTTATCCTTCACGATCACGAATACATCCTCATTATCCTTCTTCATCAGGTATTTTTCGCGGGCGAACTTTTCGAGCATTTCCTTGTTCGTCGTCAATTCGTCCAGTTCCTGGTGAACTTTGGCGGTCTCTTTCTGGTAGTAGTCGCGCTCATGCTTTAGCTTGCTCAGCTGGCTGTGGTACTGGTATTGCGAGAACAGGTCGTTCTTGTCAAAAAACACCATCCACACCGCGAAAGCGACGGTAACAACGAAGTATTTGTTCCTGAAAAGACCGAGCAGACGCTTCATTTATTGGGTAATTAATTTCGTTTAAAGCTATTTATTTATTCCCGACTACGCAAGCAGGCTTTTGCTAACATGTTAACATAAATTCAGCCTCTACCTGAAATCGGTAGTTGTTCAAAATTTACAAAACCCGTAAAAGAAAAATTTAGTTCAACTGTATCATTCCCTGGAACGCTTTCGTAATAATTAAAAACTAACCTAGATTTATTATTATGAAAACCAGGTACTTATCGCTTATCATAGCCGCCGGGTTGGCGCTCGGCCTAAGCTCATGTAAAAAGGAGGTAATCCACCAGCACGGCATCGCACCGATACCTGAGGCTGATATATATGTAGCAGGCTTCGTAGGTCCGCAAAGCCAGGCTGCCTACTGGAAAAACGGCGAGCTGACACAGCTTGAGCAAAATTCATCGGTAATATCCTATGCGCGCAGTATTGCGGTCAATGCTAATGGAGTATATGCAGTCGGTGCTAAACAGAGCCTCTCGGGCCTTAACGCGGTGCTTTGGTTCAATGGCACCGCTACGGTGCTTAGCGACCCGTCGGTAAATGCCGAAGCTATGAGTGTTGCTTTAAGCGGCAGCGACGTCTACGTCGCCGGGTATCAGAACGATCCTGCTGCCGGCCACACCAAGGCGCTTTACTGGAAAAACGGCGCGGCAACCCTACTCAGCGGCGGCCTTGTAGCCAAAGCAATAGTAATTAGCGGCAACGATGTGTACATCGCCGGCCAAACTACCGGCGGCGTAGCCGCTTACTGGAAAAATGGAACAGTGACCACACTGCCGGAAGGCAACACGGCCAATGCCATTACAGTAGTTGGTTCCGATGTTTATGTTGTTGGACAGTCAACTCTGGGATCTATAATATATTGGAAAAATGGTATAGCAAGCCAGCTTCTTGACGGCACTGCCAATGCGACGCCGGCTTGGGTAACGGGAATTGCCGTGAGTGGCAGCAATGTGTATGTAGCTGGTGCAATACCTAACGGCGATGCGGGCTTGGCGCCCGCGGTTTGGACAAATAGTACGCCGCAAATGCTCACTGTGCCGGCCAACCTTTCGTCGAATCCGTCGAACAACGAGGCAACCGGCATCACTGTATTTGACGCCGATGTGTATACCGCCGGTGAGGTGAACAACAATGGGACTCAGCAATGGGAATCCTTTTACTGGAAAAACGGCGAAGCGCCAGTACAATTGCAGGGTAACGGCAACCTTGCAACATCCTATGGCATAACTGTAGTACCTAAGAATAATTAATATAAAACTCTAAGTACAAAGTCTTAAGTCCAAAGTTATCAGCTTTGGACTTTTTATTTAATAAGGACTTAGCCCCGAAGTGTTAATTCGCTGAAGCCACCAGCACGATCTTACCATGCGTATGGTGCTTTTCCAGCTCTTTATACGCTTGCTTTACGCGGTTCAACGGGTATGTTTTGGCTATGGGTATCTCTACATCGCCTTTATCAACCATATCTGCAACCTTACCCAACACTTCGGCGTTCCCGGCTTTCGAATTCCCATCGGTTTTTACCCGGTAACGCTGCGCCGCTTCAAAATCAATAATAGTATCGATCCGGTCCGAACGGATGCCCATCCTTACTGCCATCTCCACATAGCCATCGCCAGAAGTATCTATGAAGGCATCCGCCTTTTTGCCACCCAATGCTTTGGCCAAAGCCTGCTGCCGGTCACCCTCGTAGCTCACCGGCGTAATGCCATGCTCCTTCAACCATTGATGACCAGGTTCTCCGGCCAGGCCAATAACATTTGCTCCGAGATTTTTAGCCAACTGTACTGCTATCGATCCTACGCCGCCTGCCGCACCCGAAATGATCACGGTATCACCGGTCTTCAGACCTACAGCTTCAACGGCGGCGTAAGCCGTGGTGCCCACAACGAATAATCCCCCGGCCTCTTCCCAGGAAATATCTTTCGGTTTAATAACCAGCTGATCTTCCGGTACAGCAATGTATTCCGCCTGGCTATTGCGGTTGTTGCTGAACCCGATCACCTCGTCGCCCTGTTTAAATTTACTGGCCCCATTGCCTGCCTGCTCCACAATGCCCGCGAAGTCTGTCCCTTGCCCGGAAGGGAACGTCGATGGAAACATTTTTTGCAGCTTGCCTTCCCGTATCGATGCTTCGCCGGGATTGATTCCGGCTGTTTTGACGCGAACCAGCACTTCGCCTGCCTTTGGTGATGGCTTTTCCAGCTCAGCCACATAAAGCACATCCGTGCCGCCAAAATGATCATACCTTACCGCGTGATTCTTCTGATTTTCCATGGTGAATGATAGTTTATCCTTACTTTAATACAAGGCTGCCGAAAGAATTGTTCGGCATTAAAATAAAAAAGCCCCGGCTCCCCGAGGCTTATATATTTTGAACACGATTTTATGATTAGAAGATAGACGGGATCCTGTTTATCCATGAATCCTGCAAATCGTGTTCTACCTATTCTTAAAGTATTTAAAATCCTTACCAATAAACTTCGCGGTGCTGCCCAACTCTTCTTCAATACGAAGCAGCTGGTTGTATTTCGCCATCCTGTCCGAACGTGAAAGCGAACCGGTTTTGATCTGCCCGCAATTCAAGGCAACAGCCAGGTCGGCAATGGTGGCATCCTCGGTTTCGCCCGAGCGGTGACTCATTACTGTGGTGTAAGCGTTGCTTTGCGCCAGGGTTACCGCATTAATGGTTTCGGTTAGCGAACCGATTTGGTTTACCTTGATCAGGATAGAATTGGCAATATCCTGGTCAATGCCTTGCTGCAGGCGTTTGGTGTTCGTTACGAACAGGTCGTCGCCCACCAGTTGAACCTTAGCGCCGATCTTTTCGGTCAGTAGTTTCCAACCGTCCCAGTCATCTTCGGCCATGCCGTCTTCAATAGAAATGATCGGGTATTTAGCTGCCAGTTCGGCCAGGTAATCAGCCTGTTGAGCGCTTGTGCGGGTAGCACCTTTGTCACCTTCAAATTTTTTGTAGTCATAGTGACCATTTACATAGAACTCGGATGCCGCGCAATCTAAGGCCAGGCAAATATCAACGCCAGGTTTATAACCGGCTTTCTCGATAGCTTTCAGTATAGTTTCGGCCGCGTCTTCCGTCCCATCAAATTCGGGAGCGAAACCGCCTTCGTCGCCTACTGCGGTTGACAACCCGCGGTCATGCAATATTTTTTTCAGCGTATGGAACGTTTCAGAGCCCCAGCGCAATGCTTCAGAGAATGACGGTGCGCCAACCGGCATGATCATAAATTCCTGGAAGGCGATAGGCGCGTCCGAGTGCGAACCGCCGTTCACGATGTTCATCATTGGTATCGGCAGTGTATTAGCATTCACTCCGCCGATATACCGGAAAAGCGACTGGCGGCTTTCCTGCGCTGCGGCCTTGGCCACAGCCAGCGAAACGCCCAATATGGCATTAGCACCAATCTTGCCTTTATTTTCAGTTCCGTCGATCTCGATCATCAGGGCGTCAATGGCGTTCTGTTCGAAAACGTCAAGGCCCTGCAGTTCTTTGGCGAGGATATCGTTCACATTATCGACGGCTTTCAATACGCCCTTGCCCAGGTATTTGGATTTGTCGCCATCACGCAGTTCCACAGCTTCATGTGCGCCGGTGGAAGCTCCGGACGGAACCGCCGCGCGGCCCAACGCGCCGTTTTCGGTCAATACATCAACTTCTATAGTAGGGTTACCACGCGAGTCGAGTATCTGGCGTGCGTGAACATCAATAATTAAACTCATTTTCTTGTATTTTAGGTGATTGCAATAGATAGTGTCAAAAGTACACTAATTGTATACTAATCTCCAAATATAATAATGATATTTACTTGAGGGGTAATTTAGTTGAAGATTAACATGGATTTAATATTAGTCCGGAAGTCCGCATAAGTACGAAAGATGATGTGGGTCTGTAGTCGATAGACCATCGTCCATGGTAAAACAGGGATTGGTTATGGACCATCGACCATGGTCTATGGACGAAATTATTCCCAGCGAAACGCCTTCACCGCAGCTATATACACAATGACAAACCAGATGCCGAGGATCAGCAGCTCGTGGGTGACGTCCATAAGCGACGCACCTTCGAAGGCCACCTTCCTCATGGCGTTGTTGAGGTAGGTAAGAGGTAATATCTTACTGACCGATTGCAGCCAAACCGGGAAGGCGGCGGTAGAGAAGAATGTACCGGAAAGCAGGAATTGCGGCAGGGTAATGATGTTGGACAGCGGCGGTACGGTGCTCTCATTTTTAGCGACTCCCGAGATAATGAACCCAAAGCCCATGAATATGATGAGCCCTAATGCTGAGAGTATAACCATATCAACAACCGTCCTGAGTCCGTGTATGAGTGTGAATCCGAAGATATAGTGGCCAACGGCAATGAGAAAAAGTGCACCCAGCAAGGCGAAAACGATGCGTGCAATGGCCTCACCAAGGACAATGCTGTAGCGTTTAACCGGTGTGGCAAAAAAGCGCTTGATCACCAGCGTCAGCCTCAGACTAAGGAATACGAACGCAGTACCGAATACACCACTACTTAATAGCGAAAAGCCCAGCATACCCGGCAGGATGAAATCGATGTATTTGTATTCGCGGCCTTTGATGGTGGTTTCGGTTACTTCAACCACTTTAGGTGCATTTGAGTTCATAACCGAATTGAACTTATCGCTGATCCCGGTAAGTATCGATCTCAGGATGCCTCCTTTGTTAGAGGCATTGGTATAGCGAACGTTAACGGTTGCGGCCATGTTAGGCAGCCCCGATAAAGGCGGGAAGATTATTCTTTCGTTGCCTTTTTTAATATCAATGATCGCGTCTATGGAACCTTTTGACAGATTTTTGTTCATATCTTCCGTCGATTGATCGGTAATAAGATTTACCATCTTCACCGTCTTCAGTGCCTTATAAAAAGTGCTAGTCGTATCGGTAGTTTTGGCAACACCAACATCCACAGAAACCGGCCTGTCACCGATATTGGCAAACACCACAATGAATATCAGCGGGAATACCAGGCTGAATACCACAGCTGACGGGCTCCTCAAAATAGACCTGAAACTGGCCTTCGCGATAGCGAGGGTGGCCCGGGTGTTGCTATATGATTTTTCGTTATTAGTCATTTGTCATTAGGTCATTGAGTCATTAGGTTATTTTGGCTGCCAACTGCTACTGCCACTGCTACTCTTCCCTCCACTCTTTCCCTGTCAAATTGATAAAAACATCCTCAAGGTTGGCGAGCTTTACTTCCTTCTTTCGCTCAAAGCCCGAGGCCACCAGCTTATCGATAAAATGATCCGGCGAATCGATACCGACTATGTGCCCGCCATCCACAAAAGCTACGCGGTCGCACAATACCTCGGCTTCGTCCATGTAATGCGTGGTGATGACTACTGTGGTACCCTTATCGCGTATTTCACGTATCAGGTCCCATAAATTGCGGCGGGCCTGCGGGTCGAGGCCGGTGGTAGGCTCGTCCAGGAAAATAATTTTCGGATCGTTAATTAATGTTGTGGCAATGGAAAAACGCTGCTTTTGTCCGCCCGAAAGGTCTTTGTATTTGGCCTTGGATTTTTCAGCCAGCGCCACCTTTTCCAGCATTTCTTTCGGCGTTTTATTGATGCCATAGAGGCCGCAGAACAACACGATCAGTTCGGAAAGATTAAGGTTAGGGTAATATCCTGCAGCCTGCAGCTGCACACCAATACATTTCTTAATTGCGTCAGGATCCTTATCAACCGAAAAACCGTTGACCATCACCTCGCCCGAGGTCTTATCGCGCAATGTTTCGATTACTTCGAGCGTAGTAGTCTTACCGGCGCCGTTCGGGCCAAGCAAACCGAATATCTCGCCCTCATAAACATCAAAGCTGATACCATTGACCGCGGTAAACTCGCCGTACTTTTTCACCAGTTTCTTTACCGAAATGATGGGTTGTTTTGCCATGCTGTAAAAATGTGAACGAAAATTGGTATTTCAATAGACTTTTCGGCGAATGATGGAAATTTTACGGTGAGCCCCACCCAACCCTCCCCGGAAGGGAGGACTTTTTAATTCCGATAATTTTAAAGTCTCTCCGCCAACTGGCGGGGGAGATTTAGAGGGGACGGGTCAGCTGACCAAATTCGCCAGCGAACGGGTAAACGCCTCAGCGCGTTCAAGCAAAAAATTGTAAAAAGTAACTAATGTTTTCATGGTATTTGGTAGTTGAGCAAAATAACTCAACGCGTGTTAATAGTATGGACCGTTTATGTTAAGCCAATATTGCTTTATGTGAATTGACATTGGATTGACTCACCATCCGGTGCTCACTTTGCTCCCCTCCCTGTTGCAAGGGAGGGGTAGGGCGTGAGTTGGAATATATGTTGAACCCGGTTACTTCACCAGATGCCCAAGCGTGTGGACAATTTCGGCCAGGTGCCGGGCGGTTTCGTGAACCAGGTGGAATAGCTGAATGAATAAGATTGTTTTCATGACGTGTTGTTGTTTTGACAGCACAAATATGCCCTCACGTACATAAAACCGTGATATTTATTTGGCGAACGGCATAAAATCATCGGTGAACGGAAGAAGGGATAGGATGAGTCGGTGAAAAAGGAACGAGAAAGCTAGAATGATTCAAAACCGTAAAAGTCGCCATCATGTTGCCTGCATTTTCTAAAAAACTCTTTTGGCAATCCACTTTTTAAGTCTATTACTGTTACGGCATTCTTATCACAATCAGAATCAGTGTTATGAAAGATAAGACTTCCTTTTTCCAAGGAGGTCGGCAGCTCGTAGGTCATCGTTAAAGCGTAATCGCCTACATATTGATTCTTCACATTGAAAACCAGAATCCTCGAGGTAGCGCGGCGAGAAATCCCCCAAAACCAGCTTGAGTTCATTATTTTGAAGATATGACCGGATTTTGTCTTTACTTTTCCAAGGTATGTCAGGTGTGTTTCTTCATCTCCGTTTTCCGACCATTTGCCAAAAACGTAAGTCTTACCTACTACACCCTTTCGCAACACCAATCGCCTTATCTTTTGATCATGTACCTGACCAAAAGAAGAAAAAGAAAGAAGCGTTAGAATAATAATCAGAAATAAATTGCGCAGCATTGCCGTAAGGTTACTGCTAATTTAATCATTACTTCATCAACTCAATAAAGTCATCGAACAAATACCGGCTGTCATGCGGGCCGGGCGATGATTCGGGGTGGTATTGCACTGAGAACGCCTTTTTGCCTTTCACGCGGATGCCTTCTATCGACTGGTCGTTCAGGTTCACGTGGGTGATCTCAACCTTATCCGATGCACGCACCGCTTCCGGAACCACACCGAAACCATGGTTCTGTGAGGTTACTTCGCAATGATCCTTGATGATATTTTTCACCGGGTGGTTCAGCCCGCGGTGACCGTTGAACATTTTTTTGGTTGGGATATCATTTGCCAAAGCAAGTAACTGGTGGCCGAGGCAAATACCGAACATTGGTTTCTCCGCAGCCAGTATTTCCTTAACGGTTTGCACAGCATAAGGCATCGCGGCCGGGTCGCCGGGACCGTTAGAAATAAAGTACCCGTTCGGCGCGAAATCCTTTTCCATTTCGGCGAAAGAAGTTTTCGCCGGGTAAACCTTGGCAAACACATCGCGGTCATCAAAATTGCGCAGGATGTTCTTCTTCACGCCCAAGTCCAGCACCGCTACTTTATATTTCGCACTTTCGTCACCGAAAGTATAAGTCTCTGTCGTCGAAACCTGTGAAGAAAGCTCCAGCCCGTCCATCGAAGGAACTTCGTCCAACTTTTTCTTCAGTTCATCGATGTCTAATATCTCAGAGGAAATAATAGCGTTCATAGCGCCCTTGTCGCGGATATGGCGAACCAACTGCCGGGTATCGATATCCGAGATCGAAACAATGTTCTGCTCCTGGAAATAATCCTGTATCGACTCCTGCGCCTGCTTGCGCGTATAGTAAATATTGTAATTCTTGCACACCAAGCCGGCGATTTGGATATGGTTCGATTCAACTTCTTCTTTGGCAATACCGTAATTGCCGATATGCGCATTCGTCGCCACCATGATCTGCCCAAAGTAGGAAGGGTCGGTAAATATTTCCTGGTAACCCGTCATGCCCGTGTTAAAGCATATCTCGCCCGTGGTGGTGCCAATTTTGCCCGCCGCCTTGCCATGAAATACGGTACCGTCAGCCAGCAATAAAATGGCCGGCAACTTGGTGAAGTTGGTGATCATAATAACAAAAAATTGAATGGTTAATGTGCCGGTTCAACTGGGGTTCAGCTCCGTGAAAACAGTTGTAAGAAATGCAGTAAACAACTACCGGATTCACGGCCGCAAAGGTAGGGATTTATTTCGGGTTTGTGAATCCGGTAGCGAACTTTTATGAATTTTTATGAATTCATTGCCGTCTGCTTTAGCTGACGGACTACGGCAAAAATGCTGATTGGCTTTAGCCAAATAGTTTGGGCGTTTCCTTCGCTATGCTTCGGCCGCGCTATACGCTCATACTGCGCAGGCCTTAGTCACAGGCCGGTATCCGCTTCTATCGCTAACGCATTTGTCTGAACCATGATTTGTAGGATTAAATGATTAGCATGATTTTAAAGGGCTTTCTGTCTCCTCAAATTCAAAATCCGAAATCAAAATTCCGAAATCCGAAATAATTATACCTTTACCCAATATTTAACCAACAGCCATGTCCGTAACCAAAGAGATCAAACGGGTAACCACCAACAGTTTACAGGAAATGAAAAAGCGCGGCGAGCGTATCGCTATGCTCACCGCCTATGACCACTCCATGGCTGCCATCGTGGATGAGGCAGGTATGGATATCATCCTTGTTGGCGATTCAGCTTCCAACGTTATGGCCGGTCACGAGACCACGCTGCCTATAACACTGGATCAAATGATCTACCATGCCCAATCAGTTGTAAGGGCCGCAAAAAGAGCCTTGGTCATCGTCGATCTGCCTTTTGGTTCCTACCAGGGTAATTCAAAAGAAGCGCTCAATTCAGCCATCCGTATCATGAAAGAGGCCGGTGCGCACGGTGTGAAGATGGAGGGCGGGGTAGAGATATCGGAATCGGTTACGCGTATCCTTACAGCGGGTATTCCGGTAATGGGGCATTTGGGTTTAACACCGCAATCTATTTATAAATTCGGCACGTACACGGTGCGTGCCAGGGAAGAATCCGAGGCACAAAAGCTGCGTTCAGACGCTATAACGTTACAAGAATTGGGCTGTTTCGGCATCGTGCTGGAAAAGATACCGGCGCAACTGGCGAAAGAAGTGACCGAGAGCATTTCTATACCTACTATCGGCATCGGCGCCGGCAAATATTGCGACGGCCAGGTGCTGGTGATACATGATATGCTGGGCATCAATAAAGAGTTTAAGCCCAGGTTTTTGCGCCAGTACGCCGACCTAAACAATGTGATGAATTCTGCGTTTAAAAGCTATATCAGCGATGTGAAGGGGAAGAGTTTCCCGAACGACGCCGAGCAATACTAATTCCGTCCATATTCGATGGTCCATAGTCGATGGCAAATCCATCTATGGACTATGGACTATGGTCCATGGACCATAACCTATGAACCACAAAGTTATTATCAAGTATCATAATAAGGACATTACCGACGCTGATGTGCTTTATGAGGACAACCACCTGATCGCCATCAATAAGCGTGCGGGGGATGTTGTGCAGGCTGATGAGTCGGGTGATGAGTCGCTTGATGAGAAAGTAAAGAAGTTCATCGCCCAAAAATACGGCAAGCCCAATGGCGCGTTCCTCGGCGTGGTACATCGCCTGGACAGGCCGGTGAGCGGTGTCATCCTCTTCGCCAAAACCAGCAAAGCCCTCGACCGGATGAACCAGCTGTTCAAATCGCGGGACATCAAAAAAACCTATTACGCCGTGGTTCGCAAGAAACCCACCCCCACAGAAGGCAACCTGGTGAACTGGCTGGTAAAAAACCCGCAGAAAAACGTTACTAAAGCCTACGAGATAGAGGTTGGCAATGGTCAGCGCTCCGAACTGAATTACCGCACAGTTGGTGAACTGGAGGGTTATTATTTAGTTGAAGTAAACCCCATCACCGGCCGTCCGCACCAGATACGTGTGCAATTATCCACTCTCGGCAGCCCCATCGTCGGCGACAATAAATATGGTTATCCCCGCGGAAGCTTACGCAAAAGCATCTGCCTGCATGCTCGTCGTCTCCGCTTCGAACACCCTATCAAAAAAGAACCCATCGAGATCGTTGCACCCATGCCTAAGGACGGGTTTTGGGAGAAGTTTGAGTGGATGATTGAGTAATAACGCTCTACTTTAACACCCCGTGCGCCTTTAATAATCCACTGATATCCACCTCCCAGATATAAGAATCCGTCGGCACTTTCACACCGTCTTTATTGATTTGGTTGGTAAAATACAACGTTCTCAGATCGGGAGAAAGCCTTGCTTCCACACCAAAAACTTTCTCCGAAACAGCTTCGCGCAGGTCTATTGGTTCGCTCCAGCCTTTGGCGGTCCAAAAAACAATAAATAAGTCGGCCGCTTTTGCCGGCGCCGGCGGCCGCGGTGATGAAAATATAAGGAATGACTGGTTTGGCGCTACGGCTGGGTCATAATCCCCATACTGATCAATGCAAAATGAGGCTCGTACGGGCGTTTGGTAGCCACCATTTTTGTATTCAGAACGGTAGATATGAAATACCGATCCGCTGTCGGCCCGCATAAAGTACAGGCTGCCATCACCAGCCACCGCAGGACTGAATATTGATCCATTTTTATTAACTAGTTCCGGCAAATGCTCCGGTTGGCCCCAGCCTTTTTTGTTATAAGCAGCTTTCCATAAATTTCCGCCTTTGCCGGGGTAGACCTTGCCGGCCCAATTGCCGTCGAGCCGGGTGCCTCCGGCTAATACGGGCCTGCTTGAGGCGAAGATAATGTACTTGCCATGCGGGTCGAAAGCTGGTTCCAGGTTCGGATAATCGCCGGAAAACGGTGCTATTACCGGCTTTGTCCACATTCCGCCAACCAGGTAAGAAACGACGATGGTAATGTCATTCTTGCCTTCCGTTTGCCCGAAATAGACAGACTTGCCATCGGGCGCAAACGCCGGAGCAGCTACCAGGTTCGAGGTGCCTGGCACTATTCCTGGCGCGAACATTACCAGCTCAGGCTTGGCTCGGGCAGTTGTGTCGTTGGATGGATTGGTTTTTGCCGAACTGGCCAGGGATATAAATAAGCAGGCTGATATAATTCCGATTGATCTCATTTTGCGTGTTTTTGAATAAGATCAAAGATTTATTTTTTGCCGTTCGGGAGGAAATCAGTTCAATAAAGCAGGCGAATTTTTCAATTGTTTAAGCCGGATATTTAATGGAGTGAACGGTTGAAATTGAAAGGTGACACTTAACTAAAGCGCCTTTACCTTCTCCCAAATCCGCTCATCCACCCAGACCCCGTCCTTCATGCTTTTCTCCCTTGTCCGCAAAGTATTTTCGCCCGGATATAAAATGTCATGACCTTCTTGCAGGAGCCGGCTGCTTTTAGCATAGTCCAATATCTGTTCAATCAATTCCATATTTTTTATACCGATCGGTTTTATTGCAATGAAAACTTGTGAAACGCCTGCTTCAGGACCCGCTTGGGTAATAGCTGCGGTTGAACGTCCCTGGCTTAAAATTGTCGCCAGCAGATCGAGGATTAGCGACAATCCCGAACCCTTCCAAAAACCGATGGGCAGCACCCGTTCCGATTCTAATATCGCGGCAGGATCAGTGCTCAAATGCCCTTCCTGGTCATAACCACCGGGCAGCGGCAACTGCTCATTTTTTGACTTATAAAGGTTTAGCTTGCCAATGGCATATTGCGACATAGCCATATCCAATACCACATGCCCTTCTTTTCGCGGAACAGCAATGATCAATGGATTGTTGCCCAGTCGCGGATCAATTCCACCCCATGGCGGCATATTGGCAATAGTATTGGTAAACGAAATACTGATCATCCCGGCTTCGGCTGCCTGCCAGCCGTAAGTGCCGCCGCGCATCCAGTGGTTGGTATTCCTGATAGCAATGCAACCGATTCCGTTTTCATTCGCCAATTCGATGGCGCGGTTCATGCAAAACTTCGCGTTGAGCATTCCCGGGCCGTATTGCCCGTCCCATTGTTCCAGGCTCCCAAAACCGCCATCCTTCACAGGTTCTGCATCCGGTATCACATGCCCATCTTTCACATATTGAATAAACGTCGGGAAACGGTTCAGCCCATGACTATGCACCCCGTCGCGGCTGTTTTCGGCGAATATCTGCGCGATCTCGTCTGCCTTGTTTTCACTAAAGCCGTTAGCGAGCAGCACTCTTATGAATTCGGATTTAATATCTTCGAACGGAACGAGCATGTACTAAGGTAAATCTTCTTTCGGACTTCCGGACTTTCGCGGACTTTCGGACTACAACGTCGCCATATCTATCACAAACCGGTACCGCACATCACTCTTCAGAACACGTTCAAATGCTTCATTGATGTAATCCATCGGAATCACCTCCACATCTGACACGATATTATGTTCCGCGCAGTAATCCAGCATTTCCTGGGTTTCTTTGATCCCGCCGATCATCGACCCTGCGATGCTCCTGCGTTTCGATATCAGGTTCACAGCGCCCAAAGATGGTTCTTCCGGCGGGATACCTACTAGCACCATAGTTCCATTTATCTTAAGCAGAGGCAGATAATCATTATATTCATGCTGCGCCGATACGGTATTGATAATAAAATCCAGTGAGCGTTCGCCGGCGTCCATCTGCGCTTTGTCCCTTGTCACCAGGAAATGGTGTGCGCCTAACCTCTCGGCATCTGCCTTTTTATTTGGCGAAGTGCTCAATACGGTCACTTCAGCGCCTTTGGATACGGCAAATTTCACTGCCATGTGGCCAAGTCCGCCCAAACCTACTACGCCTACCTTATGGCCTTTGCCCATTTTCCAATGCTGTATCGGCGACCATGTGGTAATGCCCGCACAAAGCAGCGGCGCAACACCGGCTAACGGCAATTTTTCAGAGACGCGCAGCGTATAATTTTCGTCCACTACGATCTGGTTCGAATAGCCTCCATAGGTCACATTGCCGTCCTTGTCACGGGTGCTATAAGTGAAGATGGGATCGAAGTCACAATACTGCTCTTCGCCGGCCAGGCAACTGGGGCAATGGCGGCAGGAATCGACGAATACGCCAACACCGGCGATATCGCCGACCTTGAATTTCGTCACATGGTCGCCAACTTTCACTACTTTTCCCACAATTTCGTGACCTGGAACCATAGGGAATATAGCCCCTCCCCATTCATCACGCGCCTGGTGAATATCGGAGTGGCAAACGCCCGAGAATAATATCTCGACCTGTACATCATGTGGTCCTACCTCGCGGCGATCAAATTTGAAAGGTTCCAAAGGATTTTTTGCTGCCATTGCGGCGTAGCCTTTTGCTGGTATCATAAGTTTGATGGTTTTGTTTGTAAAAAGCAAACTTATCAGATTGACATTAAAATAATGGTAATGACAATCACATATTGTATTTTTCAAGGGAACCGCCGCGCTTAAACTAAAATCTGTTTTTAAAAGTTATATAAGCTGATGCGGCTATTGGGCCGGATTTTCTATTTTTGAACCGTATTCCATGGGAAAAAAGTTTTTGTTATTTGGTTTGATCTTCGGGGCCCTGATAGTCTTTACTACTAATTTTTCCTGTAAAAAGAATAATCAGAATTACCTGAGTACGCTCCTGACTGATGGGCACTGGCAATTCGCCTCGCTTGTTGTAACATACAAACACGGAGACACCACGATATCAACTGATACAGTTTTTGCTAATTGCAGCCTCACACAGAACTTTACTTTCAATTCTAACGGTACTTGTACTTATAAGGATTTTAGCTGTTTGCCGCAGACAGCAACAGGTCATTGGGCTTTTTCAAGTAACTATTTGTTCTTAATGTCTAATATAAACCTTAAGGATACGCTTTCCAGCGATAACCCCGTAAATGGCAGTTCGGCACCTTTCCAAAATGCGCAGATCGTCAATCTCGGCCAATATTCACTTATACTAAGAACAGGTGACCTGGAACAATATTATGCGCCCGGTCAGGCACGTACTATCAACGAATATGGTTTTGTGCGTGTAAAATCACAATAAGCAATTGTTAGGACACATCAAAATTTTATATTTGGGTCGGTGTAAAAACTACAGGAACGTTTTGTTTTTGCGAACGTATAAGTTGCCAACAAAAAGCCTGTTTTGCAGTTAATTGCATAAACCCCAGCACATCGATGAAGAAAAGGATCGCTATTTTCGCTTCAGGTTCCGGTTCAAATGCCCAAAAGATAATGGAGCATTTCAAGCGCAACCCCGAGGCCGAAGTGGTTTTGATACTCACCAACAACCCGCAGGCGTATGTGCTGCAGCGTGCCGATAACTTTGAGGTGCCGTCCCACATTTTTTCGAGACGTGAGTTTTATGAGACCGAGGATATTATTCGCCTCCTCAAAAATCTCCAGGTCGATCTGATCGTGCTGGCTGGTTTCCTTTGGTTGGTGCCACCGGCATTGCTAAAGGCGTTCCCGAATCGCATCATCAACCTGCATCCGGCTCTTCTGCCGAAATTTGGCGGTAAAGGCATGTACGGAGACCACGTGCACAAAGCCGTGCTCGAATCCGGCGATGAGGAATCTGGCATTACCATCCATTTTGTGAATGAAAACTTCGACGAAGGCGAAATTCTCCATCAATCGCGCTTCAAGATCGAACCCGGCGATACCCTCGAAATGATCAAATTCAAGGGGCAGCAATTGGAACACCAAAATTTTCCGAGGGTGATCGAGAGTTTGCTGAAGAAAATGAAAAGTTGAGGGAATCATGACGGCTATCTACAGCAAATAATAGTTTGTCAGATACGTAAATGTTTAATTTATAGAAAATCTCATAGTAATGTTTTATATTTAAGCATCATAGTTAATTATTTGCAAGTCTTATCCTCATAATGTCAGCAGCAAATTGGCAATCTAAATTAGTCCCATTTATCGTGATATTGATTGTTATGCTTTTTGTTGTTTATATGTGGTTCTATTTTAAAGAAACTAGTGACATTCAAGTCGCATTAGCAAACCCTCCCCAGTTTTCTAATACAGATATATCTAAAATGTCTTTTGCGGAAAAAAAATGGAATAATTTATACGAACTGGAAAGATATAATCTAAATAATAGATACTATCATGCCCGACTGATCATAAGAAGCAGGATTCTGATAATATCTCTGTCATTCCTAACAGGTATAACATTGTCGTTTATTGGCTCGATTTTTATTATGGGTAAATATTCGGAAAGTAGTACTCAAATTGGAGCAGGCGGCGATAAATTAAATTTAAAATTAATTTCAAGTTCACCAGGAATCATCTTATCTTTCTTAGGTGTAGTATTGATCGCGATATCTATTTATACAAAAATTGATTTAAATATTGTGGATGCGTCGATATACATGCCCTATTCCACGCTTGATACAAATCAAATTAAGAATAATCCGATTGTAGGTCCTAAGACGTTACAATCTTATCCTACTAAAACTAAATCTAAAGATGTCATTGATTCTATAATTAAAGCACAGAAAAAGTCGAAAAAATGAAATCTTTTTCTATTTCACTCTTAATTATACTTGTATCTGTCTTAGCTAAGGCACAGAGCCAAATAGACATAATTTCTTCATATTACAAGCAGGGTAAGTTTGATCAGGTTATAATTAGTGGAGAAAAATACAGGCGAACTTTAAACGGAAGGGGCATTCCCGCCCTTGACTACATGATATTAACAAGTATTTGCTTGAATCCTCCTAACAAATCGCTTGCTTGTAAGCTAGCAAATATTATTACAGACGATTACTATCAAGGACTTGACAAAGCTGATATTTCTTTAATTAAAAATGGTTTTTCGGCGATTTGTAATGGAAACAATAGTTTGAATTATAATATTGTTCAACAAATTACTACCAATCAGTATGCTCACGATCACCACTATAGTGGGATTTTCGGAAGTTTTAAAAGCTATATGGCAATCGGTAGCTTAGGTCAAGAAAATCAATTTAAATATTTCAATTCGGAATTTGCGAGAGAAGTAATGGAAAAGCCAATTATTTCCAATAAGGTCGTGAAGACATTAAATAATACTGATATAGAGACTTTAATAAATAGGAGATGTAAGAAAGGGGACAATTTAGCAATTGGTAGAATGGTGACCAGATTTGGGAAGGGCGCTAGATATTATGTATCAAATAATTTTTTAGTAATAACTAGTGCAAAAAATCCAATAGAACCTAAAGGTGTTTGTATGGATTTGGAAAATGTCTTAGCTTTTTACAATAATTATTATTCACTTAATTCACCAAGCGATCTTATAGTGATTTATTTGACATCGAAATACGACGGAGTAGGTCCATTAGTTAAAAGACTTTACGGCATTCAAATACCTTTTGGAGGGTTGGGATACTCCAATTTCTATGATAATAGCATAACTGCATGGATATATGATAATCATGACGTAGGAACACTCAAACATGAGCTTATTCATATCTTAATTAAATCAACATTCAATAATATTCCCCATTGGTTTGAAGAAGGGCTGGCTGAATTATACGAAGAATCAACCTTTACGGATAAAGTACTCATAGGGAAAGAAAATTGGAGATTCGCGCTTCTTAAGGAGAACGTTTTTGACTATTCATATTCATTGAACGATTTAATTCATAATCTTGAATATGAACCAAATCAAGAACAATTGAAAAAAACAAGCGACAAGTTCTTATTCTATATAAAAAAGAACGAAAGCCCTGAGTTTTTTAACGGAGAGCAATTAGAAATAAAGGCAGCTATACCGGCATTTATTAGTAGTGCACTAAGTTTATATAAGGATGCTTTGTCACGATATTTTATACTTTACTTGCAGGATACAAAAAAACTAAAACCACTATATTATAATTTACAAAAACGTGATAGTGCATTTTTTGATTTATCTAATTACAAATCAATTGAGAACATAATAAGTGAATCGTGTGGTGAAAGATCATTTAAAAATGTAGAAGATAATTTTGCGACATGGTTAAACAATCAATCTATAAAAAATTGAAATCATTTATGATATTGATCATTGCTATTTTGATTCTATAAAATCTTGTACTTTGTTTGTGAGCTCAGGTTTTCCGTAAACCGATAACACGGATGAAATTTATTAGACCGATACTATAGTAGCATTCGGCAATTCATAATTTCTGCAATTTATTTTTGATAACCAAACAAAAAACTAATCTCTAACCTCCCATCACTGCGCTCAAATCACTACCTTTGCCGCTTTAAAAATAGTGTCTATGAGCCAGTCCGTGCAAATAAAGAATGCCTTAATTTCAGTTTATTACAAAGACAACCTTGAACCGATCATACAGGAACTGCATCGCCTTGGAGTAAAGATATATTCAACAGGCGGAACAGAAACTTTTATTCGCAGTCTGGGCGTTGATGTGATAGCCGTGGAGGACCTGACTTCATACCCATCCATACTGGGCGGACGCGTGAAGACACTGCATCCGAAGGTGTTCGGCGGTATCCTGGGACGCAGGGATTTTGAGGGTGACCAGCAGCAGATGGCACAATACGAAATTCCTGAGATCGACCTGGTGATCGTTGATCTGTACCCTTTTGAAGAGACAGTAAAATCAGGAGCGGGGCAAGATGATGTGATCGAAAAGATCGATATAGGCGGCATTTCACTCATCCGGGCAGGAGCCAAAAATTTTAAGGACGTTGTGATCATCGCTTCAAAAGACGATTATATAGAACTTGACGAAATATTGAAGGCCCAAAACGGTGCAACCACTATTGAGCAGCGCCGCAAGTTCGCTCAAAAAGCATTCAATATTACTTCACACTACGATACAGCGATCTTCCAGTATTTCAACCAGGACGAGCAATTGCCCGTCTTCAAACAAAGCATACAAAAAAACAGCGTGCTGCGCTACGGCGAGAACCCGCACCAGAAAGGCGTTTTCTACGGCGACCTGGATGCCATGTTCACTAAGCTGAACGGCAAAGAACTATCTTACAATAACCTGGTGGATGTGGATGCTGCCGTTGCCCTGATCGACGAATTTACAGAGCCTACCATCGCCATTTTGAAACATACCAACGCCTGCGGTATTGCCAGCCGTTCTTTTATCAAAGATGCCTGGATCGACGCCCTGGCCTGCGATCCCGTATCGGCTTTCGGCGGGGTAATTATAGCTAATGCAGAGATTGACGCAGCGACCGCTGAAGAGATGAACAAGCTGTTTTTCGAGGTGCTGATAGCCCCTGCTTACACCGATGAGGCAGTTTCTGTTTTGAAGTTGAAGAAGAACCGGATCATCCTGGTTCGCCAGCCGGTGGAATTGCCTGTAAAGCAATTCAAGACTTTGCTGAACGGCGTCATTGAGCAGGACAAGGATATGATAGTTGAAGGGCCGTCGCAAATGCGCCCGGTCACACTAAAACAACCTACCGAACAAGAATTGAAAGATCTTCACTTCGCTAATAAGGTGGTAAAGCATACCAAATCAAACACCATCGTTTTCGCCAAAAATAGCCAGCTGGTAGCCAGCGGCGTTGGTCAGACGTCGCGTGTGGATTCACTAAAACAGGCTGTAATTAAAGCCAATAGCTTCGGGTTCGATCTGAATGGAGCCGTAATGGCGTCGGATGCCTTCTTCCCGTTCAACGACTGCGTCGAACTCGCGGCGGAAGCCGGCATCACCGCAGTTTTGCAGCCGGGCGGTTCGGTAAAAGACCAGGACTCCATAGACATGGCTAACCAAAAAGGCATAGCCATGGTGATGACAGGCGTGCGCCACTTTAAGCATTAACCGGTAGTTAAAAATAAAAGTTAATTTTTTATTCTCTTTTGTTAACAACTAATGATGCTTTTACGTATAATTTCTCCAAATTAGCAAATCGATTTTTCAAGTAGCACATCATGGGTTTATTCAATTTTTTTACGCAGGAAATAGCCATTGACCTTGGCACTGCAAACACCCTCATCATACATAACGATAAAGTGGTCGTGGACGAACCTTCGATCGTTGCGTTCGATCGAACCACTAACAAAGTAATTGCCATTGGCAGGCAGGCCATGCAGATGGAGGGCAAGACCCACGAGAACATCCGCACCGTTCGCCCGCTGAAAGATGGCGTGATCGCCGACTTTAATGCCGCTGAACACATGATCCGCGGCATGATCAAGATGATCAACCAGGGCAAAGGCTGGTTTTTTCCGTCGTTGCGTATGGTGATCTGTATACCATCCGGTATTACGGAGGTTGAGAAACGCGCTGTGCGCGACTCTGCTGAGATAGCCGGCGCAAAAGAGGTTTACCTCATCCACGAACCAATGGCGGCGGCCGTAGGTATCGGCATCGATGTGGAAGAACCGATGGGGAACATGATCATCGATATTGGCGGCGGTACCACTGAAATTGCGGTTATCGCGCTGTCAGGTATCGTTTGCGACCAGTCGATCCGCGTGGCCGGTGATAATTTTGACTCCGACATCGTTCAATATATCCGCCGCCAGCATAACATCATGATCGGCGACCGCACTGCCGAAAAGATCAAGATCGAAGTAGGTGCCGCATTACCTGAGATTTCAGACCCTCCCGGTGATTTTGCCGTTCAGGGCCGCGATTTGATGACCGGCGTACCGAAACAAATCATGGTATCTTACACCGAGATCGCACATTGCCTGGATAAATCGATCTCCAAGATAGAAGAAGCTATATTAAAGGCGCTGGAGATCACCCCGCCGGAGCTTTCAGCTGATATTTACCAGACCGGTATTTACCTCACAGGCGGGGGCGCCCTGTTGCGCGGCCTCGATAAGCGGGTTGCAGCCAAAACCAAGTTGCCTGTTCACGTGGCCGAAGACCCGCTTCGCGCAGTAGTGCGCGGTACCGGCACAGCGTTGAAAAATATTGGTAATTTTAAATTCCTTATGCAGTAACTTAGATGTGAGACGTGAGATATGAGATTTGAGACTGGTTTGGTTATATCTCATATCTCATATCTTACATCTCAAATCTGAATCAGTAAAATGCGTAACCTCCTTGCTTTTGTCGCTAAGTACAACGCATTTTTCCTGTTCCTTTTGTTCGAGATCATTTCGCTTACTATTTATATTAAGTATAATTCGTTCCAGAAGGCCACATTCATCAGCTCTACTTCCGAGGTTACAGGGGCTATGTATAGCCAGGTGAATGGCCTGAAGGATTACCTGCATCTGAAGGAAGTGAACGACAGTATCGCGAGAGAGAATGCCCGGTTGCGCAACCAGCTTAAATCGTCGTTTTATACAGATACGGCGGTAAAGCGGCAGGTTACGGATTCTATCTATAAACAGCAATACACCTTTATTTCGGCAAAAGTTATCAACAACTCGGTGGACCGGCGGACCAACTTTATTACTATTGACCGCGGTAGCCGGCAGGGTGTTGGTAAGGGCATGGGGGTTATTTGCAGCTCGGGCCTGGTGGGCAAAGTGGTTTTTGTGGGCGAACATTTGTCAGTTGTGCAGTCGCTCTTACATAAAGACTCACGTTTTAGCGCTATGCTGGCCAATAATAAAGAGCTGGGCTACATTGAATGGAGCGATGACCTCGACCCGCATAAAGGCATATTGAAAGATGTATCCAACAATGCTCAGCCTAAATTAGGTGAGCAAGTGGTTACCTCGGAATATTCGCTTTTCCCGGCAGGGATCCCTATCGGGAAAGTTAGTAATCTCCGTACAAGACAGGGTGGTTATACGCTGAATATGGAAGTCGCACTGGCTGTTGATTTCAGTAAATTGCAATATGTGGATGTAGTAGTAAACAAATTGGCAAAAGAACAGGCCGGACTGGAAACCCAGGAAAAACCGGCGGAACAGGAGGGCCAGGGAAAATGAGCAGGATAATTTTGGTAAATTTTGTAAGGTTCTTTGTCCTTGTGTTTTTCCAGGTGTTTTTATTGAAGAACGTCACCTTGTATAATATTTCTACGCCGTATTTCTATATCCTTTTTATCCTGCTGCTGCCGTTCCGGACGCCTAACTTGTTATTGTTCCCTTTGGCTTTCATTTTGGGTATCACCATCGATGCTTTCTATGATACGCCCGGGCTGCATGCCGCCGCCTGCGTGCTGCTTGCTTTCGTTCGCATATTATTCATCAGCATAACCGTACAAAAAGAAGGATTTGAGAACGAACCCGAGCCCACAATGAGCATTATGGGCTTTCGGTGGTTCTTTACTTATGCCCTGATATTGACCTTATTTCATCATTTCTTCCTTTTCAACCTCGAAGTTTTTCGTTTTTCAGAAATACCTTACACACTTAGCCGTTTTGTATTGAGCTCGATATTTACGGTATTTTTGATGCTGCTTGCCGGGTTTTTATTTTACAGAAGGAAAGAACGTACATGAACAAGTTTTTTGAGCGACGTTATATCATCTCGGCTATTTTCATTGTATTAATTCTCGTCCTCCTCGGGCGGCTGTTTTACATTCAGATCGTTGACGACCGGTACCTTATCTATGCCCAAAGCAATGCCCGGCGGACATTTTACCTGAATCCGGGCCGCGGCCCCATATTGGATCGCAATGGGAAGATACTGGTGCAGAATCAGCCTTTTTATGACATTGTGGTAACTCCTAACCTGGTGAAACCGCCGTTCGATACCACTGAGTTCTGTAAGCTTCTGAATATCGACACCGGCGAGTTTAACAAACGCATGGCAAAAGCTATCAAATACTCACGTTCGCAGCAGTCGGTTTTTGAAAAACAGTTATCGCCGCAGGCGTATGCTTCTATCGAGGAGCGCTTATCCGAATTCAGTGGCTTTCAGTCGTCCACGCGTTACCTCCGCACTTATCCCGATTCGGTGGCGGCGCAGTTTCTCGGTTATATCGGCGAGGTGCATGATAACGATATAAAAAAATCTGGTGGCTATTATCATCCCGGCGACTTCATCGGGGTCACGGGTGTAGAACGTTCTTACGAAAATGTGTTGCGCGGAAGGCGCGGCGTAAACTATATGCTGGTTGACTCAAGAGGCAAATCCCAGGGCAAATATGCTAACGGCGCCCTGGATACAGCAGCCATACCGGGTGAACGTTTGACCTCGTCACTCGATTTGCGCATCCAGAAGCTGGGCGAGAAACTGATGCATGACAAGGTAGGCAGCATAGTAGCGATCGAACCTTCAAGCGGCGAGATATTGTGCTACGTAAGCAGCCCCACCTATGACCCTAACGAGATGGTAGGGCATGACCGGGGTAAGCATGCCGCCGAGTTATACAAGGACCCTTATAAACCATTCTTTATACGGCCGATTCAGGCTTATTATCCGCCGGGCTCTTCCTTCAAACCAATCGATGCCCTAATAGCCGAACAGGAAGGGTTGATAACGCCGCAAACCACTTATTTCTGCCCCGGGTATTATGTTTCGGGTAACAGGCGTGTCAAATGCTATCATGGCGAAGCGCACGGAACAGTAGATTTGGCTAAAGCGGTTGCCTTATCGTGCAATGGCTACTTTTTTATGGTGTTCGAAAAGCTGGTGAACCGGTACGGCTGGAAGAATACGGATTCAACATTCAACGCCTGGCGTGCCAACGTAGCTAAGTTCGGTTTGGGTGCTCGTCTCGACCTGGATATGCCGAGCGAAGGACGCGGGAATTTACCAAAAGCCTCCACCTACGATAAAATGTATCACAAAGGGGCCTGGCGTTCAAGTACGGTATTATCATTGGGTATTGGGCAGGGCGAATTACTGGCGACACCGTTGCAACTGGCTAACGTTGAATGCACGATAGCTAATCATGGATTTTACTATAGGCCGCACCTGGTAAAAGGTATTGGAGATAAGAATGTGATCAAACCCGAATACACCCAAAGAAATTATGTCAATATCGATTCGCAGTATTTTGAACCGGTGATCAACGGTATGCAGCAGGTGGTTGAAAACGGTACGGCCGCTGCATCTAAAATACCTGGCATCGTCATGTGCGGCAAAACCGGTACAGCGGATAATAGTCACGGTGAGCCCCACTCTGTTTTTGTCGCGTTTGCCCCGCGTGATAATCCCAAAATAGCCGTGGCTGTTGTCGTCGAAAACTCCGGGCAGGGCGCCCAATGGGCGGCGCCTATAGCCAGCTTCATCGTCGAAAAGTATTTGACGGATAGTATTTCCGTCCGGCCTTCCGGTATCAACCCGGAATATTTCATGAATGCCAATCGCTTGCCTGACCTGAGTTCTTACGGCGATAAACTGAAAGCTAAGCCGGTGCCCAAAGACACCCTGAATAAAATGGGTATTGATACCTCAGATAAAAAGGAAACGCAGGAAAAGAAGGAGACTCAACAGAAGAAATCGGCAGGAAACAGGAATAGCAAGGTGGCTCGTCCCAGGTTTGCCGCCGTATTGCCGGAAAGGAGGGACGATGAATAATAACCAGCAGCAACGTAGTTTTTTCTTCAATGTCGACTGGCTAATGGTATTCATCTACCTGGCGCTTTGCACCATCGGCGTTCTCAATATTCATTCGGCGGTCTTTAAGCCACAATCAACTTCATGGTTCGACATGAGCACGGATTATGGTAAGCAAATCCTTTATGTAATTATAGGAAGCTGCGTTGGCATTGTGATACTTCTGCTAGACAGCCGTTTTTTCAGCTCAATGGCGCCGTTCTTTTATGGAGTTACCACAGTGCTCTTAATGCTGGTCCTTGTCGTTGGCCGTAATGTGGGCGGTAACCAGGCCTGGATATCGCTGGGAGGGGGCTTCAGGCTGCAACCCTCAGAATTTGCCAAGCTGGCCACGTGTTTGCTGTTAGCGCGATATTTAAGCGGCACCAATATTAAGGTTACCGATACGCGATCGTTTCTCATCGCGGCGGCAATCATCGGATTCCCGATGTTCCTGATCATGCTGCAGCCCGATGCAGGTTCAACATTGGTATTCAGCTGCCTCCTTTTCGTGCTTTATCGAGAAGGGCTTTCACCTTATTTCCTGATACTCGAAGGACTATTCATAACGCTATTCGTTCTGACGCTGAAGCTGAATAACGCCCTAGAGATTTCCGGCGTACTGGCAGGCATTGCTGCCTTGGTCATATTAATGAACAGGCGCAACAAGAAACTGATGCGTGTTGTCGCGGTCGGACTGGCCATATGCATAAGCTTTGTGTTTTGTGTGCGGTTCATTTACACCAAAGTGCTGAAGCCGCACCAAAAAGTGCGTATCGATATCGTGCTGGGTATCACCAGCGACCCGAAAGGCAAGGGCTACAATGTGCACCAATCCATGATCGCCATTGGCTCTGGCAAAATGTGGGGACGTGGTTATATGCGGGGCACCCAAACCAAGTTTTCATTTGTGCCGGAACAGGGCACCGATTTTATTTTCTGTACTGTAGGCGAGGAGTGGGGTTTTGCCGGGTCGATAGTGGTGCTTGGTCTGTACCTGTTGCTGGTACTACGCATTGTCAGGATAGCGGAACGACAGCGATCGCCGTTTTCACGAATTTATGCCTACGGCGTGGCGTCGGTCATTTTCTTTCACGTCTTTATCAATGTCGGGATGACCATCGGCATCGTGCCATCCATCGGTATTCCTTTGCCGCTCATCAGCTACGGCGGTTCTTCGCTGCTAAGCTTTACTGTTATGCTGTTCATCCTCATTAAGCTGGATTCGAACAGGATGGGGATCATCTATTAGTTTGCAGTGGGCGGTTTGCAGTTTGCATTTCTCTGCCAACTGCCTACTGAAAACTGCAAACTTAAGAATAACGTCTTCTCAGCAACGCATAAAGCTTATCAGCCGTGGCTTGCTTGGTATCCCAGTGATTTTTCCGGGCATAATTGGTTTGCAGGAAGTCTTCAGCTTCTTTATAAGACGAAAACCGGTTCAGTATGTCTATGGCCTCACTATAGGCCAGGTTGTAACCGTTGAAAAGATCTTTAATATACAGCAGTTTATCATTCAGATTGATGGCCTGTTTCAGATCGGCGACAGGCTGTCCATGCGGGTGGTCCGAATAGCTTTGCGTTTTATGCAGCTGTGCTGACATCCGCTGGTTGATGGTCATCGGTTTTTCTTCAGCTGCCTCTGTTTTTGCCTCCTCGTGTTTTTGTTCCTTCTTTGGTTCGGCATGAACAGGTTCTTTTTTAGGCGCGGGCGCGGGTTCTTCGTGCTTTGCAGGGGCGTGGTATTTTACCTGTGGCGGGTCTTTCGGTTTTTCTTCATGCTTCACCGTCTCCCCGGGTTCGAAACCTGCCTCATCTTCATCTTCTGCAATGTCCGCTTCACTCAGTTCCAACTCATGCCTGATGACAGGCGGCTCTTCTTTTCTCATGACCGAAAAATCATCATCTGCGCCGTTGGCCGTCAGGTCGATATGCGGTACAGGTTTATCTTCAACCTCGTTGTCCTCAACTGGCTTTTCTTCGATTTCGGGTTTTAGCTTTTGTACTACAGGTTCAAAAAACTTTTCTTCCGGTTTCTTTGCAGGCTCCTGCGGGACGGTTAATTGCGGGTTATTCTGCAAGTTCAGCTTCCGCAACACTTCCGAATGCTCGGACAGAAAATGTGCGTTCGCCACAAAAAGTTCCAGTTCCAGGTCATTCAGGTCAGATCCTGTTTCTTTCAGGTATTCGTACTGTTCGTTCAGCTCCTTCATGATGGAGCCGATCTTTTTAAAAACTTCCTGTTGTTTCATGGCGTGGTTGGAAATGCTTATCAAAAGTAGTATTTAATTGTGATATTTGCCGGTTACAGGAGTGTAACATGCTATACAGCGAAGATGTTTTCAGACGCAGGGGCGAAATGGGCGGCAGCATCGAAGTGATCTGCGGATCAATGTTTTCGGGCAAGACGGAAGAGCTGATCCGCCGCCTCCGCCGGGCACAGATCGCCCGCCTTTCGGTGGAAATATTCAAGCCTCGAACCGATACACGCTTTGATGAAACAGCCGTGGTTTCGCACAATGCCAATTCTATTCTTTCCACTCCTGTCGACTCTTCTTCGGCAATATTGCTTTTAGGCAGCGATGTGCAAGTGGTAGGTATTGACGAGGCGCAGTTCTTTGATGCGGAATTGCCCAATGTTTGTATCATCCTGGCCAACAGGGGTGTTCGCGTGATCATTGCCGGGCTGGATATGGACTACCGCGGCCAGCCATTCGGCCCCATACCCGAACTGATGGCTATAGCGGAATCCGTCACCAAAGTGCAGGCTGTTTGCGTGTGTTGCGGCAATCCGGCGGTGTATTCTTATCGCCTGGTTCCCGATCAGTCCACCGTTTTATTAGGAGAAAAGGAAAGCTATGAACCGCGCTGCAGGGCTTGTTTCCTGCAGGGGCAATAAACGGTTTTGTTTACAATAATGCCTGGTTGTCAGCGTTCTGTTTTTTATTTTTCCGGCGTTTGCCGAAATCGGAAAATCAGCTTAACTTTAAAGGCCAATTTATAAGCAAGAGAAGATCATGAGAAAAATCTACATAATTTTATTGTCGGTACTGCTAATCGGCGGTATGTCATGCAGCAAGTCGCCTAAAAACAGCGGCAAGACCGGGAACGTTACCGGAAACCAGGGCGTCGACCCGCCATCGGGCTCGACAGATGGTGTAACCTTCACAAATGACGGAAAATCAGCCATTTTTAACCTTTATGCGCCGGGTAAAAAATCGGTTGCGGTAATCGGTGAATTTAACAACTGGCAATCTACTGCCATGAAAAATTCGACAGATGGCACGCGCTGGTGGGTAGAAGTGGATAACCTCGACCCCACAAAAGAATATGCCTACCAATACCTGATCGATGGTACACTGAAAGTGGCTGATCCGTATACCAATAAAGTGCTTGATCCAAGTAATGATCCGGGCATCCCCCCGTCAGTTTATCCAAATCTGAAAGCTTATCCGACCGGATCGACGACAGGTATTGTGAGCACGTTCTGGTATAGCGCCCCTACCTATAGCTGGAAGGTGAGCAATTTTCAGCGCCCCGACCCAAAAAACCTGGTGGTTTATGAATTGCTGGTACGCGATTTTGTGGCGACGCACTCGTATAAGACCTTGACCGATACGCTGAGCTATATCGCCAATCTCGGCTGTAACGCCATCGAGCTGATGCCGGTTAATGAGTTTGAGGGCAACGATTCGTGGGGATATAATTCCAACTTTATGTTCGCGTTGGATAAATATTATGGTACGCCAAACGATTATAAAGCTTTTATTGATGCCTGCCACGCTAAAGGCATCGCTGTGATACAGGATATTGTGCTTGAGGATCAGTTCGGTTCTTCGCCGCTTTGCCAGATGTACTGGAATTCAGCAGCTAATCAGCCGTCGGCCGATAACCCATGGCTCGACCAAACCAATATGCACCCGGCGGCTGTGGGTTACCAGATGAATCACCAGAGTAAAGCCACGCAGTATTTCACCGAAAACGTGATGAAATACTGGATGCAGGAATATCATATAGACGGTTACCGTTTTGACGAGGCGAAGGGGTACACGCAATTTAATTCGGGCAGCGACTATAATGCATGGGCCAATTACGACGCCAGTCGCGTATCTCTTTGGGAAATGTATAACACCTATATGACCGGTCTCGACCCCAGCTTTTATGTGATACTTGAAATGTTTTCAGCGAATAACGAGGAATCCGTGCTGGCAGGCAAGGGCATGATGATGTGGGCCAACCTGAGCACCAACGGCGAGCAGGCCACCATGGGCTATAGCGGCGACGCCAGCAATGGCTATTGGGACCTCACAGGCCTATTTTACGATTCATGGGGATTTAATACATCAACAGGAAACGTTTGCTATTTCGAAAGCCATGACCAGGAGCGCCTGCAATTTAAGAATGAACAATACGGGAATAGCAGCGGATCCTATAATACTAAGGACCTGGCCACGGGCCTGAAACGTGATGAGATGGGCGCGGCCTTCATGTTCTCGTCGCCAGGGCCTAAATTGCTCTGGCAGTTCGGCGAACGCGGCTATGATGTCAGCATCGATGATGCAAGCACCGGCGGGCGTTTGGGCGATAAACCGCCGCGTTGGGAATATATGAGCGATCCTAACCGCCACCATTTATACCAGGTATATTCAGATATGATCCGTTACAAGATCAAAAACCCGGTGTTTAATTCGAACACATTTACCTATAACCTGGCAGGCGCTTACAAATTTATCCAATTGCTGGGTACTGATGGGACCGACGTCGAAATCGTAGGTAATTTCAATGTAACGCCTACGGCCGTGATCATTACATTCCCGTCAACCGGAACGTGGTATGATAATCTGAACGGCACTATGATTAACGTGACCAACACACAATATTCAACTACACTGCAGCCTGGTGAATACCATGTGTACAGTAATTCGGCGCTGAAGCTGTAATTTTTGAAGCTGAAAGCTCAAGGCTAAAAGCAGAAAGGTTTTTGGCTTTGGACTTTCAGCTTTCTGCTATATAGTAAAGAACATCGCTACAGCCGCTGCGCCCATGCCGATAAACGTGATCCATAGGAGCGGGGTGGAAAGCGGCCCGCTTTTGTATTCACCCATGATCTTTTCGCTTCGGGATATTTTGATGATAAGAAAAAGCAGGGGAACAGCCGCCACACCATTCAGCACGGCGGCATAAACCAGCGCCTTTACCGGGTCGATACCTACGAAATTGATGATAAGGCCAAGCAAAGTAGCTGAAATGATCACGGCATAGAATCCGCGCGCGCGGCGGGGTTTCAAGTTAAGGCTGGCTTTCCAGTTAAAAGCTTCTGATACCGCGTAGGCTGCCGAACCCGACAGTACCGGCACGGCCAGCATGCCCAGGCCAATGATGCCGATTGAAAAGATCAGTTTGGAAAGAAAACCGGCGTGCGGGAAGGTATGTACAAGAGGTTCCAGCGCCTTGGCGGCATCGGCCGCGGTTTTTATATCCTTCACCCCGTGTTGGTGCAGCACTGCGGCACCTACCAGGATGATGCACCAGGTGGTAATTTCTGATACGAGCATGCCCGTGTTATTGTCAATGCGCATGCGGTTTATTAATACCTTATCGACAATTGGCCGGTCGCCTACTTTGTGGTTGCTTTCCTTTTGCTCCTCAACTTCCTGCGACGCCTCCCAAAAGAACATATAAGGTGAGATGGTGGTTCCAAGGACGCCCGTGATGATGAAAAGAAAGGCGAAACTAAATTCGAAATGTGGTATCACGCTGGCCTTGAACACCACGTTCCAGTCCTGGTGAACGATGAATACGGTGATAGGGTAGGCCAGCAGCGTAATTGCGAGCCACTTCAGGATACGCGAATACGTCCTGTAAGTGGTGTATATCTCCAGCACCAGGATTATCGTTGTAAGCGCTAGGGTAATTATGACGAATGGCGCTGGTATAAGCAACTGAACCGCAGAGGCCATGGCGCCGATGTCGGCGCCGATATTGATGGTATTGGCAATGATTACGAGTCCGACAACGGAGTACAATACTGCTTTGCTGTAATGTTCTTTTACGATAGCAGCAATGCCCTTTCGCGTCACCAGGCCTATTCGGGCACAGGCTTCCTGCATGGCCATCATGAAAGGAAGCATATAGAGAGCTGTCCATAATTGGCCGTAGCCGAACTGCGCGCCGGTTTGTGAATAGGTGGCTATACCCGATGGGTCGTCATCCGCCGCGCCGGTAGTAAGGCCAGGGCCTAAAAGCGTGAAGAATCGCCAGATCCTTGTTTTTTTTCGTGGAGGCGGGTTTTGCTGTTCCATAAAGCGGTTTGCCTATAAATATACTTAACCCGCTTATTGTTTGGAAATAAATCAGGGATAAGCATTTCAAACCGGAAAATAATACTTCAGCTCAACCAAGTTTTCGGGGAGTGGCCTTGTATTCCAGCACTGGTGAATACTTATAGCGGCCCCCAGTGCGCTGGCCTGCGCCATCGAAGCAGCGTATACTTTTATTCCGGGATAAGCATTGGCCAGCAGCTGCATGAATATTTCGTTATGGCTGAAACCGCCGTCTACGAAAATGTGTTTGATGTCATCTGTCAATACCATGTTGGTTGACGCTGCCTGTTTTTGGATGAGCTGCTGCATAAAACTATGGTAGGCTTCGGCTGCGGTTATATGTTCCATTGGCGACTTTTTATTAAAGCAAAATTTTTTAAACCATGACGGGTCGATATGGAATTGTTCGGCGATCTGCTTCACAGCTTCATCATGCTCATGCCCGGCGAATAACCTTGATGATTTCACCGGGTCGCTAGTATAGGACAGGTAACACAGACAATCCTGTCCAAGTTCGTCTGATGTAAGCGAAGAATGATTGAAAGGGTTCATACTGATAGACCAGGTGCCTGTCGAGATTAGCACAAATGGTTCTTTAAAACTTGCCAGGTAAGGGATCAGCGCGGCAGAACTGTCGTGCAGGCCGATGCCGATAGCACATCCGTTAACGTTCAGAGCGCTGTCTGATCGTTTGATCGGGGCAAGCTTGGGCAAAATACCTTCCTGTTCAACCCATTGATGATAGCCATTTGTCCGAGAATCCCATAGCGCGGTATGGCAGCCGATACTCGTAATATCCGAATAATATTGCCCTGTGAGCAATGAATTGAGATATTGCGGCAGGTGCAAAGCATATTTCAGACTTTTAAATAGTCTGGGCTTCTCATACTTTAGCCGCAGCAATTGAAGCCCTGAGTTCAAACTGCCTAAAGCAGGCGAAGAGGTTTGAGCCGAAAATTGCTCCTGGCTACCATATTTTTCATAAAATTTTTGGCTGATCTCTTCCGGGTAAGGCTTCAAATAATTGTAAAGCGGAGCTATAGCGTTGCCTTGTTCATCCACCAAAACAAAGCTTGCGCCGTAAGCGCTGAAATTGATAGCCTTAAGATCGAATTCACTTAATTTTTTGATCTCATTCAATGACTCAAGGACAAATGAACCCAACGCATTCACATCTTCGCAGGGAAAGCCATCTTCGTCAGCAGTCTCTTCGAGGTATGTAGATTTTTCGAAGACGATTTGATAATCCTCGTCGAACAGGAATAGTTTTTTGTTAGTCTTGCCGACATCAAATATCGCTATCACCGGCCGCATCGCCATTTTACAAACCTGTGGATATGGTTTTTGACCCGCGCTGTTGTATAAGGTTCTTCCTCACATTTTCCTCCTTGAATAACATGATCGGTTGTAAAGCGCCCCCGGCCCGCAGCCTCGCTTCAGCCACCAGTGGGCGGACATCCGTTCGGTAAGCCTGCTGCAGCACTTCCTGCGCTAAAGCCACGTCATTATTTTGTTGCGCTTCAACCAGTTTTTCCCTGTCGATAATAAGCGCCTGGGCGTAAGCGATCTTAATGGCCTCGACTGATTGGAGCAGGTCTTCTATCGGGTCCTTCACATTATGCGACGCATCGATCATCCAGCCGATATCTTTAGCGTGGTTCATGCCGCGCGCATCCATGCCTTCCACCAGTTCGTTAAAGATCAGGAACAGCTGGTAAGGGTTGATACTGCCGACGGTCAGATCGTCATCGCCGTATTTTGAATCGTTGAAATGAAAGCCCGCCAGTTTGCCTTCCATCAGCAGAAGGGATACGATCTGTTCGATATTGGTGCCCTGCAAGTGATGACCCAGGTCGACCAGTGTTTTGGCCTTTTCGCCGAGCTTCGAGGCTAACAAATGAGACTGTCCCCAGTCGGCAATAGTAGTTGAATAAAAATTAGGTTCGTAAGGCTTGTATTCGATCCAGATTTTCCAGTCAGCGGGCAAGGCCTCATAAATTTCCTGCAGACTTTCCAGCGTATTTTGAAATGCCTTCCTGAAATTCAGTTGCCCAGGGAAATTCGACCCATCCGATAGCCAAACCGACAACGCATTAGAATCTAATTCGACACCATATCTGATCACCTGGATATTGTGTTCAATTGCTTGTTTGCGAACCGCCTTATCGACATGATGTAATGACCCGAACTTATAACTTAGCTTTTGATCCTTTTGATCCTGGAAGGTATTGGAATTGACCGCATCAAAATGCAGCCCTAATTGAGATGCTAAGGCTTTCACCGACGAAGCATTGTCAGGAATGTCCCATGGAATATGCAGCGAGATAGAATTACTTGAACGGTTGAGTGAGTGGATCAAACCTACGTCCTCTATCTTTTCTTCGAGGCTGCGCGGTTCCCCGCCTTCAGGAAAACGGCCGAATCGCGTACCGCCGGTTCCTAATGCCCAACTGGGTATTGCAACGTTGAAAGCCTGTAGTTTCTGCATCACATCATCAACATTCGGCACCTCTGCAGAGGCGAAATCAAATTTGCGCCGGTGTTCGCCGAGGTGGTGATGGTTATGTTCGTCAATAGCCGATCTTTCTAACTGCATAATGGGTCAGGGTAAATAAAAGACTTCTTTAAGCGAAATACCCACCGGCGAGTTATCGGGATTGCTTTCCATAATGTCGCTCATGTGGGCCCACCATTTTTGCATGATCGCATGCGAAGGAAGGCTGTCCAATAATGCTTGATCCCGCGCTTTTAAAAAGCCAAACAAGCTGCCCGTTTCTTCTTCAAGAAATATTGAATATTCGCTGATGCCGGTTTGCTTTAGCAAAGCCGACAACTCGGGCCAAAGCTCATCATGTCGCTTTTTGTATTCAGCCTCACAGCCCGGGAATAGCTTCATCTTAAATGCGATACGATCCATATTTTCTGATAAATTATCGGACAAACGCTGCCGCCACGCCGCCATCCACATTGATCACGTTGCCCGTAGATTTATTCAACAAACCGCCTACTAACACGAAACAGGCATTGGCAATATCTTCGGGCAAAATAGTTTCGTTCAGTAAAGTCCGTTTGGCGTAATAGGCCGGTAATTCTTCCACGGTAATCCCATACGCTTTGGCACGTCCCTCGGCCCAACCGCCGGCCCATATATTGCTTTCAGCGATCACAGCATCAGGGTTTACCACGTTCACACGGATATGATCGGCGCCCAGTTCGGTGGCATTCAAGCGGCTCAGGTGCAGCTGTGCGGCTTTGGCGCTGCCGTAACCAGCGTTGTTCGGACCGCTTACCAGGGCGTTCTTGCTCACGATATTGATTACATCGCCTCCAATCCCTTGCTTCTTCATCACCTCAACTGCTTTTTGGGTGACGAGAAATTGCCCCTTCACTAAAACGTCGTATAAGATATCCCAGTCCTTCTCGGTATGGTCCTCAATTGATTTTGAGATCGAAAGCCCCGCGTTATTGACCACCAGGTCGATGCCTCCGAAGGCAAGAATGGCTTCGGCCATTGCGTTTTCTACCTGAGCGGCATCGGTTACATTCAATTGAACGCTTGTAAAAGCATCCTTGCCGAACAGCTTTTTAAATTCTTCAGATGCACTTTCCAGTCGTTCCGCGTTCAGGTCATTCAATACTATTACCGCGCCTTCTTCAGCGAATTTTTTCGAAATGGCCTTTCCAATACCCCCGGCGCTTCCGGTCACCAGGGCAATCCTGCCGGACAGCGGTTTTGGTTTCGGCATGCGCTGCAACTTTGCTTCTTCCAAAAGCCAGTACTCGATATTGAAAGCCTCCTGCCGCGGCAGCGAGGTATATTCCGAGATGGCTTCGGCTCCCTTCATTACATTGATAGCATTGATATAAAATTCAGCCGCCACGCGCGACGTCTGCTTATCTTTCGCAAAAGTGAACATTCCAACGCCGGGATAGAGGATCACCACCGGGTTGGCATCACGCATGGCCGGACTATCCGGGTGCTTGCACGCGTTATAATAGTCCGCATACATTTTGCGGTAAGCCTCAAATGCAGGCGCCAGTTTTTCTTTTATGGTTTTGGCATCAGACAGATCATCATTAGTTCCCAATTCAAGCACCAGAGGACTGATCTTCGTCCGCAAGAAGTGGTCAGGACAACTGGTGCCCATCGGCGCGAGTCTCCCAAGGTCGTTTGAATTAATAAATTCCAACACCCGCTCATCGTCCGTAAAATGACCGATCATCCGTGTTTTGGACGAACAAAAGCCGCGCAATATAGGTGCTAATGCCACAGCCTGTTTCTTCCGGTCTTCGGCAGGCAAGCTTGTTATTTTCTGCCCGCCGAAAATCGGGCCTTTCTTGCCATAATTCTGCTCCAAATATTCGGCGCACTTTTCGATGACTTCCAGAGTATTCATATAGCTTTCGTACGCCGTATTGCCCCAGGTGAACAAACCATGTGAGCCGAGCATGATGCCGCGGATACCCGGGCTGTTGCTTAGGCATTCCCGCAATTTCAGCCCGAGGTCGAAACCGGGCCTTTGCCATTCTACCCAGCCGATCTTACCATCAAAGAGCTCTTGAGTGATTTTTTTGCCATCCCTCGCAGCAGCAATAGCAATAGCGGCATCGGGGTGCAGGTGATCGATGTGCTTAAAAGGTAAAAATCCATGCAAGGGGGTATCAATGGAAGGCGCTTTGGAGTTCAGGTCAAAAATGCAATGATTGAACAATTCTACCATCTCGTCTTCATGCTCAATGCCACGGTAAACATTTTCCAGGCTGTGCAACCTGCCAAGATATAATGCAGCCAGTCCGCTTTTCTTCAGCGTGCCCAAATCGCCGCCCGAGCCTTTGATCCACATCACTTCGACATCTTTACCAGTCAGTGGATCCTTGTCCGTTACCTTGCACGAGGTGTTGCCTCCGCCGTAATTGGTAAGCCGCAGGTCGGCGCCCAGTAAATTAGAACGGTAGATGAGCAATCCGACTTCATCGCCCGCTAACTCAGCGGCTTTTTTATCGTCCCACAAGTAGCTTACATGTTTGAATTCTTTTGTTTCCACAGGTTATTTTTTCCGTCTTCTTATCAAATAAATCAAAATTATTATAAACGCTATTATAAGTACAAGTTGCCACCAATTAACAATGAAGCGAAAAGAATAACCATCCGATACTTCCGCTAATAGAAATATACCGATAATTCCTGCATCATTTAATCGAGTTCCCATATCCTACGATTAGCACCGATAAAATGATCACAGCTATACCCGCGATGACTGTTGCAAAAGCTTTCTTGCTAACTCCCTTCCATTCGTGCAACACAAGCCCCCAGCTGTTAGCCACCAGGATAATGAACGCCATGTGCAGTATCCACGAGCTGGCGCCGTTTCCCAGCCGGCTTTCGCCCATTCCGTAGAAAAAGAACTGCAAAAACCAGGTGGTGCCCGCCAACGCCGAAAAAACATAGTTTTTCAGCAGGGGCGTTTTGCTATCGGTATAATCGCCGAAAGTTTTGTTGCGGGCATTCAGCACCATACACCAGATGAAATTAGTGGTCAGGCCTCCCCATAACAACACCACATAAACCACATTGTTCCTGAACAGGAAATTGCCTTGCCCCGGGTGCGCAGCCATCCATAAGTCATTAGCGATTTTAGCCATCGGTTTCCCCGCTTCAAGTCCGAAATTGAAACAGGCGCTCAGGATACCCGAAACTATGGCGACGAATATGCCCAGCCCGAAACGGTAATCCTGGTTATTGCTGGCGACCTCTTTATTCCCGGTCAGCTCTTTTTCCTTCATCATACCGGCTTTACCGCAAATGATAATACCGATAGCACATACAAGGATCCCTGCCAACACCAGTTGCCCCCAGTGGGCGTGCATCATCATGGTGAAGGTGTCTTTCCCGTCAGCGGGAAAAAAATCGTAATAAATTGACGGGATCAGGGCGCCAAACACGGCGCAAAGTCCCAGGATGATGGTGCTTCCCAATGAAACGCCAAGATAACGTACCCCCAAACCGTAGGTCAAGCCTCCAATGCCCCATAGAACACCGAACAGGTAAGTATAAAAAAGTACGCTGCCGCTGGTTTGGCTGATGATCTCGCCAAAGCCGGGTATGGTGAGCCACGCTGCCAGCGGTGGAACAATAAGCCAGGAAAATAATCCTCCGACGATCCAAAAGCTTTCCCAGGCCCAGCCCTTTACTTTTTTATAGGGAATATAGAAGCTGCCAGAAGCAAAGCCGCCGATGAAGTGGAAAATGACGCCGAAAATTACCTGCATCCGGTTTAATGGTTAGCGAAGCTAAATTAGCATTATTGACTTAGCTTCCTAATCATCGCGAAGAAAATACATTGCTTGCATGGTGGGATCCGGTGCGTCAAGCGTGCAAATCCGCCGTTAAAGAAGGTTCAATAATTCTGTATCTCCACATTAGCGCAGAACGAAGTGCCTTTGAGAATGAGCACCTTTTCAGAATTTTTTGTTTTATAGACGTCGTTGCGGTAGTCCTCAACTACGGCCATTACCTGCGAGAGATCAGTCACAACGCGCCAGTCGCCGGGAACGGTGATTGTTGTTTGCCCGAAAGCCTGGGAAATATCCAGCACAGCGGCACCTTTCAGTTCCGATTGCGTCAGATCAAGTTCTGTTCCGCCGAACAGGTTCCTGATCCTGCCGCCCTTGAAATCTTTCGAAATAACGGTCCGCTCGATGCTGCCGAAAAGCGTTTCGGAGATGATATAATTTTCTGAATCGGGGATAACTGTGGGTGTGTAACTCATGGCCTTCAATTTTAAATCTTAACCAAAACTAAGTCAGCCAAGGGGTTGGCCGAAGTTAAATATTGTTAAATGTATCATCCTGTCGGTGAACCGTGGGTTTTGGTCGGTGAAGACATTTTGACCCTGTAACAATCCATTTCCCCATCGCACTGGGGGCCGGGTTTAATTTTCCACAGCCTTTTTCCTCGATTGAAAATCGCTATCGGCTTAAACAAAAGCATTTTAAAGCATAGTACTTTGTGGGCTGTGGATAAATCGGCGCGAAAAATTAATACGGTATCACGACTTTAGTATGTGGTAAAATATACCGAAACACGGCATGCCTGAAAACGACATGAAGACGCTGGCCGAACTGCAAAACGAAGCAAGCGAAATTCAACTGAAGATCCGACGACTATTGCTGCAAAACTACAGCTTTGACGATGGCATCGCCGATCAGCTTACCAAAATCTCCGTCATCTCAGACCTGCGTCAGAAATTTATTGCTGTCGAAAAGGAGATCAGGCTGCGGACTGACGCCGGCGAATAATTAGCACGCTATTTTCACCCTAACTTTATAAAATCTACCTTTAGCGCGTAAATCTAATATTATGTTTCGCGGTTTATTCCTGTTTATCCTGGCTTCCCTGGCAGGAGTTGCTTCATTCGCGCAGCATCCTGTAAAGAAGCCTTCCTCTTCCAAAAATGTCATCGCACCGGTGGGCATCGTCAAAAATATTCCTGATTCTGTTTTGCTTGATATTGTGCAAAGGCAAACCTTCCGTTATTTCTGGGAATTTGGTCACCCCGTGAGCGGCATGGCCCGGGAGCGAGATAATACCGTTAAAGCGCAATATTATTGGGATTACATCAACGAAGCCGATGGTCAGCCAAATTTCAGCAAAGGCACTTTCGGGCCTGAAGCTTGTGCGATGGGCGGGACGGGCATGGGCATTCTCGCGACAGTTGTCGCTGTGAATCGAGGATGGATCGGACGTGACACAGCTTTGAAACGCCTGGTGAAGATCGTCGATTTTTTGATCAAAGCGGACTGCTATCATGGCATTTACCCGCATTTTATGAACGGCGTGACCGGCAAAACGATACCCTTTGGTCGGCTGGATGACGGCGCTGATATTGTTGAGACTTCTTATCTTTTTATGGGTTTGCTCACTGCCCGCCAGTACTTTAACGGTGATACACCTTTGGAAAAATATTTCCGCAACCGCGTGAACGATATGTGGCGCGATGCCGATTGGAACTGGCACAGCAAGGGCGGGAATGAACATTTGTACTGGCACTGGAGCCCGAGGAACGATTTCGATATGAATTTCCCGGTGTTCGGGTATGATGAGGCGCTGATCACCTATATCGTCGCCGCTTCGTCGCAAACACACCCGATATCAAAAGAACTCTACGAAAACTCATGGGTGAAAGGCAATGGCTGGAAAAACGGCAAACAATATTATGGTATTACTTTGCCGCTGGGCAACTATGACGGCGGCGGTCCGCTGTTCTTTGAGCAATATACCTATATGGGTATCGACCCGAATGGACTGAAGGATGATAACGGCATCGATTACGCCGAACAAACTAAAAATCATACCCTCATCAACCGTGCCTATTGTATCGCCAATCCTAAGAAATACAAAGGCTACGGCGCCGATTGCTGGGGTCTTACCGCCGGCGATAGCTTTAAAGGTTACGTTGCCCATTGCCCCGAAGACGACCGCGGCGTGATACAGCCAACGGCTGCGCTTTCATCTTTCCCTTACACCCCTGAATATTCCATGCAGACGCTGAAGCATTTTTACTACGACCTGGGCGGCAGGATCTGGGGGCCTTATGGCTTCGCCGATGGTTTCAGCGAGACGCATAACTGGTACGCCAAAACCCACCTGGCGATTGACCAGGGCCCCATCGTGGTGATGATCGAAAATTACCGTACCGGGCTGATCTGGAAACTATTCATGAATTGCCCGGAGATCAAGACGGGATTGAAGAATTTAGGGTTTAAGAGCAGCAAATACAACTAATGGTTTTGCTCGCAATAAACTTTCAGCTAAATTTAAAATTTTATTTCCTGTCTATAAGCCCAATATAGTATCCCAGTTTTTCTCGTATCATATCAACAGGCAGATCCTGGTTGGGGTCTATTTGCACCGATTCATACTTATCCTTTGCTCTCGTGTCCTGCTTTACTTCCTGTAAACTCTTGTCTAAGCAAAAACCCAGCATCAGTTTTTTCCGGTTAAGCCACAGGTAGCCTAATTTCTTCCCCTTGTAAGTAAAAAATGGTATTTGGAATTTACGCTCGTGACAGATACCCGGATTTGTACGAAGAATGAGGTCCCTCAACGCCAGCAAGCAGCTTTGATAAGGCTCGGGTTTCGAGAGATAGTACGATTCAAGGGTGGTTGGCTTGCTCATTTGGGAGACCAATTTAGCTAAAGCAATGGAAATACAATTTCATCTATCTTCGTGCTCCCCGCCTTCAGATTGTCCCGACGGCAATACCTGGCTTGAAACAACTAAAACCCCTCAATCCCTCGTGTGTTAATAAAAGGTTAATTAAAATACAGACGACAATGGAAATATTGAAAACGATTTTCGGGGAAGGAAAGGACCTTAACACGTTGCAAATGTGCAGCCGGGGAGTGCTGGTGTTTATCATCGCGCTTATCCTCATACGAATTTCAGGACGACGGTCGTTCGGCCTGAAAACCTCGCTGGATAATATCATTTCAATCCTGCTCGGCGCGATACTGAGCCGTGCCGTGGTCGGCGCTTCGCCGTTCGTGCCCACTATCATTTGCTGCCTTATCATCGTTTCTTTGCATCGTGCTATTGGCTGGCTCATTGTCCGTCATGACCGTGTGGCAAGGTTCATAGAGGGTCACCGGATACTGCTTTTCGATAATGGTCATTTTAAACGTGACCATCTTAAACGTGGGCTGGTAGGCGAAGAGGATATTATGCAGGGAGTCAGGAAATCGGCGTTAACCGAAGACCTTTCTAAGGTGGACAAGATCTACCTCGAGCGTAACGGCAATATCAGCCCGGTGATGAAAAATAAGTAACGTCCGCTAAAGCTACATTCACTTCGTATTGTGCTCCTTTGCCGGAACCGTTTGCAGGTAAGCGTAAATCGCATCGATCTCCGATGTTTTCAGCATGGCGAATTTCGGCATCGGTGGTTTCAATTCCCTGTCGGGGGCGCGTCCTTCAGCCAGTGCGGCCCTGAATTGCTCCCTGCTATAATTACCTATACCGGTCTTCTTATCGGGGGTAATATTCGGAGCGGTTACTTTTTGGCCGTTCATCCCACTCAACCTGGCGCCTCCCGCCAGGTAGCCTTTGGTCTGGTTCGGGTGAAGCAGATCAAGCTTGGTCAGGCTACCGGAATGGCAATGGAAACACGCCAGGTTGTCCACCAGGTAGTACCCGAGGGTAACAGGGGCATTGTTCGGCGGCAATAATACGCGTTCATTCTCAGGCAATGGCTTTGCGTGCATATTCATGTACATTTTGCCGATAAAAGTAAAGTGAGTTAATCCTACTGTGGTGTCGGCCGCTCGTAATGATGGGTCATCCGAGCGAAGGAACGCAATAATGGCGTTGATGTCTTCATCAGCCATATTGGGCCGCAGCATATATTCCAGGAAACTGCCGTCGCGCGCGATTCCGGTTTTAAACAGGTATTTCAGCTCCGCGTCGGAATAGTGGGACGTTACGCCATTCTTTTTGGAATGGGTCAGGTTGGCTGAATACACATGACCCGCAATGCCCGGAACATCCTGTATTTGTTTTCCGATGAACTTGTCTGTGTGACGGTCGTAATGACAGCCCGCACAAATGGCGAATGCCAGTTCTTTGCCGCGCTCAAAAGCCGCAGGCGTTGCCGTTGCTTTATAGTCGGATTTTGTGGTATTGAACCTGGTTTTGCAGCCGATGATGATAGCGGGTATTAATACCGCCAGGGCAACCGCGGGAATATACTTTTTCATGGCTCTCAGAATTGATGCAGACGGAACAGCCTGAGTTACAATAACAAAGTTATAGCTATTCAGTTCGCCCCGCCTGCTTTTTTTTAGAAAAATTATAAAGCAAAGCCGTAGGCCAGCCTGAGCGCGAACATGCCATAATTTGCACCGTTGCCGGAGAAATTTTCATACCTGCCGCTTATATCCCAGTGCGAACTGGCCCAGCCAAGCCCCGGCGTCCAGTCGAATCTGACAGGGCCAAATTTCGTGCTTGATGCTTCTTCGGCTATGCCGAGCTCGCCGCCGAAATAAATGCCCGGAACAAAAAACCATTTGATCCCAGCCTTTTCAGGGATGACGCCGTAACCCTGGTAACGGGTGTTGGTTCCCGGGATCATTTTGGTGAAGAAGTGGTCGGCCCCCGCCGTTAGTGTCAGGGCAAAATTGTTGCTGATACCGTATTGTAAGCGGGCATTGCCGCCTAAAATGAAATTTGCACCTATCGTGGCTGAACCGGTCGGCACGCCTGCGTCGATGCCTAAACCAAGCCGCCAGTTATTGGCGGGTGTAGTTTGTGCCCGGGTTTTCGCCGGGGTAAATAGCGCCGCTGCCAATAGCGCGGCCGCTAATGATTTGAATATTGTTTTCATAGTAGTGTGTCTTAGAGGTATTAGTAAATACTACCATGAAAGTCAATAAAGTTGCCTTGGAAGTAAATTTATTATAAACAAGTTAATAATTTGGCCCATCCTGGAATCAACGCGAATAGGAAATTTGAGCTTGCTTCTTTTTTACAGCCCCGCCAACCCGGCAAACTGGAAAATGATTAATGGAAAACAGGCCCGGGCTTTCATGTTTATATGCAGTCAAGGAAAAATATCTGGTTTTAACGGAAAATATTTTATGATCCAGGATGGAAAATAGTTAATACCTGTGAAATAGCCGGTTACGAGTTGAAAATTTGAAAAAATACCACATTTTTTTACTTCAAATAAAATTTTTTTCCAACTGGGTAATAATTTATTAAACCTGTTTTCTGTTATAGATTAAAGAAATTATTAACTTAGATAACTATCTTGCTATAACGATCTATCCTGATAATAACATGCTGCTACCCGGTTTCCCTAGCCGATTTGATTTAACTATTGAGTCTTTTTTTAAAAATTAAAACAATCGGTTACAACAAGTGTTAATCAAGCACTTCTACCGTAACCTTTACGAATCCTGGCTGAATGTTTAATGCAATTAATGCTGAATTAAGGGCTGAGGTGCTCGACCAGTTGCCTATACCTGTGTATAAGTGCGACCGGGAAGGGTATATTACGTCTTATAATCAGGCGGCGCTTGAATTATGGGGTAAAGAGCCTGAGTCAGGTGTAAAATATGGCGGCGCCTGGAGGGTTTTTGATGCTGACGGGCAGCCCATGATGCCTGAAAATTACCCCACGGCTCGTACGCTCGCAGGAAAAACGCCCATCAAAGGCGAACAGGTTATCATTGAGCGACGTGATGGCAGCCAGCGGCGTGTGCAGTCGCATCCTGTACCGATCTTTGATGAGAACGGGGAGCTTACCGGCGCTATTAACACGCTGGTGGATATTACCGAGGCCATCCAGGCCGAAGAAAAACAGGCCAGGCTTGCGGCTATCGTCGATACTTCGGATGATGCCATAATCAGCAAAACTTTACAGGGCATCATTACCAGCTGGAATAAGGCTGCCGAAAAAATGTTTGGTTACGCTGAGCAGGAGGCCATCGGTCACCACATTTCGCTTATCATTCCCCAGGAACGCAAAACCGAAGAGGACTACATTATCGGTAAGATTATTAGCGGCCAGAAAGTCGATCATTTTGAGACCATACGCATCACCAAGAATGGCACGAGCATACCGCTTTCGATCACCGTTTCTCCTGTAATAAATAATAGCGGGGTAATTATCGGCGCTTCAAAAATTGCGCGCGATATCAGCGAAAGGAAAAAAGCTGAAGAACAAAAAAATGACTTCCTCAGCCTGGCGAGCCATGAGTTGAAAACGCCGCTCACCAGCATGTCCGGCTATATGCAGATATTGGATAAGATGTTCGACGATGAAAAGAGCCAAAAATTCATTGGCAAAACCCGTCAGCAGATAAACCGCCTGACACAGCTCGTGTCCGATCTGCTTGATGTATCAAAGATCGATGCGGACCGGCTGCATATATCCAAAGAAATATTTGATATCAACAAGGTGCTCCTTGATGCTGTCGAGTTCATACAAAATTCGCAGCCAAGCCATTTGATCAAGGCCAATATCCCTGACCGGCCGGCGTTTATTTATGGTAACGCGCAACGTATAGAGCAGGTGTTTATTAACCTGTTTGCAAACGCAATAAAATACTCGCCGGATGCACACGAGATCGTCGTATCCGAAGAAAATGTAAATAACCAGGTGTTGATCAGCATCCGGGATTTTGGTATTGGCATCCCGGCTGACAAGATCAGGGAAATATTTACGAGATTTTATAAGGTCGATGAGTCGGCAAGAAGTATGCCGGGCCTGGGGATCGGGCTTTATATTTCCAGCCGGATCATTGAAAAACACAACGGAAAACTATGGGCCGAAAGTGAGCCTGGCAAGGGAAGCACGTTTTGCATCGCGCTGCCATCTGTCGTGCCGCAAATAACCCTTGATTATACAACTATTGATAAGAATTAACCGCAAAAAACAAGTGCAATGAAAGACATTGTTTTAGACGACCTTCTCGAAGAAACCGAGATCATGCATTCAAACGGCAACGGCACAGATCCGCTTGATCTGAAGGAGCTGTTGCGGGTGCTGTCGCTCGTTAAAAACGGCAGACTGAATACGCGGATGCCCGTGCGGCAGGCGGGTATTAACGGAAGAATATGCGAAGTGCTGAACGACATCATTGACATGAATGAGCGTTTGGTGGCCGAAATATCCGAAGCCGAAAGAAACATTGGCAAAAAAGGGAACCTGTCCAGGCGTATCGAACTAGCGGACGCGCGCGGTGATTGGGCCACGGGCGTATCATCGCTCAACAACCTGATATCTGACCTGACCTCGCCAACGCTCGAAATAGCGGGCATGATCAACTCCGTTGCCAACGGCGACTTGTCCAAACAGATACCGCTCGAGATCAGCGGGCACCCGCTTAAAGGCGAGTTTTTGCGTATCGCCAAAGAGTCCAACCAGATGCTTTCTAAACTACGGTTATTTTCCATGGAAGTAACTCGGGTGGCACGCCAGGTAGGTTCGGAAGGTAAGCTGGGAGAGCAGGCCAAGATCAAGGGTGTTGCCGGTGTATGGGCCGAATTGACCGACTCGGTGAACCAGATGGCAGGTAACCTTACCGACCAGGTTCGTAACGTTGCAGCAGTAACGACGGCGGTTGCGAAAGGCGACCTTTCCCGAAAGATTACTGTAGAAGCCAAAGGCGAGATATTGGAGCTGAAAAATACCATCAATACGATGGTGGACCAGTTGAACTCCTTCTCATCGGAAGTAACCCGTGTCGCATTGGAAGTAGGTACCGAAGGTAAACTGGGCGGCCAGGCGAAAGTGCCGGGTGTAGCCGGTACCTGGAAGGACTTAACGGACTCGGTAAACCGTATGGCCGGTAACCTAACCTCGCAGGTACGTAATATAGCCGGTGTAACTACCGCGGTGGCCAACGGTGATTTGTCCAAGAAGATCACGGTTGACGTGAAGGGTGAGATGCTCGAGCTGAAAAAGACCATCAATACGATGGTGGATCAGCTAAACTCCTTCGCATCCGAAGTAACGCGTGTGGCGCTGGAAGTAGGTACCGAAGGTAAGCTGGGCGGGCAGGCACGTGTGAAAGGCGTCGGCGGTGTATGGAAGGATCTGACGGACTCGGTGAACCAAATGGGTAGTAACCTGACCGACCAGGTGCGTAATATAGCCGGTGTGACGACGGCGGTTGCCAAAGGTGACTTATCACGTAAGATCACGGTAGATGCCAAGGGCGAGCTCCTCGAGCTGAAGAATACGATCAATACGATGGTGGATCAGCTGAACTCCTTCTCCTCGGAAGTAACCCGTGTGGCGAGGGAAGTGGGCTCGGAAGGTCAGCTTGGCGGCCAGGCCAATGTGCCGGGTGTAGGCGGTACGTGGAAAGACTTGACGGACTCGGTAAACCAGATGGCCGGTAACTTAACGGGCCAGGTGCGTAATATAGCTGAGGTAACAACGGCGGTTGCAAAAGGTGACTTGTCGAAGAAAATCACTGTTGACGTGCAGGGCGAAATGCTCGAGCTGAAAGTGACGATCAATACGATGGTGGACCAGTTGAATTCCTTCGGTTCGGAAGTAACCCGTGTGGCGAGGGAAGTAGGCTCGGAAGGCCAGCTTGGCGGCCAGGCGAATGTGCCTGGTGTGGCAGGTACCTGGAAGGACTTGACCGACTCGGTAAATAAGATGGCCGACAACTTAACATCGCAGGTGCGTAATATTGCCGAAGTAACAACGGCTGTTGCAAAAGGTGACTTGTCGCGCAAGATCACGGTAAATGCCAAGGGTGAGCTCCTCGAGCTGAAGGATACGATCAATACGATGGTTGACCAGCTTCGCGGTTTCGCATCCGAAGTAACGCGCGTTGCGAGGGAAGTAGGTTCTGAGGGGCAACTTGGCGGCCAGGCCAACGTGCCGGGCGTGGACGGTACGTGGAAGGACTTGACCGACTCGGTGAATAAAATGGCCGGTAACCTTACCGCGCAATTAAGAAATATAGCCGACGTATCCATCGCTATCGCGAACGGTGACTTGTCCAAAAAGATCACCGTTGACGTTCGGGGCGAGATCCTTCAGCTGAAGGAAACGATCAATACGATGGTTGACCAGCTTCGCGGTTTCGCATCCGAAGTAACGCGTGTTGCGCGTGAGGTGGGTACGGACGGTAACCTCGGTGGGCAGGCCTTCGTGCCGGGTGTAGGCGGTACCTGGAAGGACTTGACCGACTCGGTGAACCAGATGTCCAGTAACCTTACGGCGCAGGTGCGTAACATCGCCGAAGTGACGAAGGCGGTGGCCAGCGGTGACTTGTCAAAAACGGTAATCATCGACGTAAAGGGCGAGATCCTCGAGCTGAAAAATACGATCAACACGATGGTGGACCAGCTGAACTCCTTCGCATCCGAAGTAACGCGCGTTGCGCGCGAGGTGGGTACCGAAGGTAAGCTGGGTGGCCAGGCACACGTGAAAGGTGTTGCCGGTACGTGGAAGGACTTAACGGACTCGGTGAATCAGATGGCATCCAACCTTACCGGCCAGATACGCGGTTTGGCGAAAGTGGCCACCGGTATTGCCAAAGGGAACCTGAAACAACGGCTTTCTATCAACGCCCTCGGTGAGGTGGCCCAGTTGACGGATACGATCAACGAGATGATCGACACGCTGGCGGTGTTTGCCGATGAGGTGACCACGGTTGCGCGTGAAGTGGGTGTGCAGGGACGTTTGGGCGGCCAGGCCAGTGTGCCTGGTGCGGCCGGTACCTGGAAAGACTTGACCGAAAACGTTAACCAGCTGGCGCAGAATCTTACTGTACAGGTGCGATCTATCTCCGAAGTTGCCTCCGCGGTAACAAAGGGTGACTTGACCCGTACCATCCGTGTGGACGCGAAAGGGGAGTTAGAGGCCCTGAAGGATACGATCAACCAGATGATCGCCAACCTCAAGGACACCACACTCAGGAACCACGAACAAGACTGGCTGAAATCGAACCTGGCGAAATTCGCCCAGATGCTGCAGGGCCAGCGCGACAGGAATGCGGTTGCCAATAAAATACTCTCCGAACTGGCCGAACTAGTTAATGCCCGTTATGGCGCATTCTACATTTTGGAACAACGTGACGCAGCCGACGAGGGCGTTTTGAAGCTGTTTGCCGGTTATGCCCAAAAGAACCGGAACAACATTAGCCAGGAAATTACGCTTAGCGAAGGTCTGGTTGGGCAGTGCGCTACCGAAAAGGAACGCATCCGTTTGACCAATGTGCCAAGCGAATATTTACAGATCAGTTCGGGTATAGGCAGCACTGCCCCGCTCGACCTGGTGATCCTGCCGGTGTTGTTTGAAAACAATGTAAAGGCCGTTATCGAGCTGGCATCGTTCGAGAAATTCAGCGATACCCACATCGACTTCCTCGATCAGCTGACAGAAAGTATCGGTATCGTGTTGAACAACATCGAAACCAACACCCGTACGGAAGAGCTGTTGAAGCAGTCGCAATCGCTGGCTTCAGAACTTTCTTCACAACAGGAAGAACTAAGGCGCGCGAACGACGAGCTGCACGACAAAGGCCGGTCGCTGGAGGAAAAAGCCGAGCAGCTGACGCTGACCTCGAAATACAAATCGGAGTTCTTAGCTAATATGTCGCACGAGCTGCGTACACCGCTGAACAGCTTATTGATATTGGCGCAGCAACTGTTTGAAAACCCTGAAGGTAACCTGACGGAAAAACAGAAGATGTTCGCCAAGACAATCCACTCCTGCGGTGATGACCTGATCCAGCTGATCAACGACATCCTCGACCTGTCGAAGATCGAATCTGGTGTAATTGCGGCTGATGTAATGCCGGTAAGCTTTAAGGAGATCGCCGGTTTTGCCGAGTCGACCTTCAGGCCGATATCTGAAGCGAAGAACCTGAAATTCGAGATCGATATTGAGGATACGCTGCCTGAAGTAATGGAAACCGACTTGCAGCGCCTGAACCAGATATTGAAGAACCTGCTTTCCAACGCCTTCAAATTCACCGAAAAAGGCCGCGTGAAGCTGGGTATATTCCGGCCCGGGGAGAATCCTCTGGCCAACGTGGAATCGGTGATCGCATTCTCGATCGAAGACTCAGGTATCGGTATTTCCAAGAACACGCAAGGCATCATTTTCGAGGCCTTCCAGCAGGCAGAAGGTTCAACCAGCCGTAAATACGGCGGTACGGGTCTGGGCCTTTCCATCAGCAAGGGCTTTGCTGAATTGCTGGGCGGCACTATCACGGTAAGCAGCGAATTGGGAAAAGGAAGCGCATTTACGCTGTACCTGCCGCTGAAATATAAAGAGGAACAGGGTGCCCAAACAGCGGTTAAGGAGAACCTGCCCGCATCAATATCGCACTCGCGTACCAACCTGATAGAAACCGAGCTCATGATCGATGACGACCGTCACAGCATCGTAGCGGAAGACAGGGTGGTGCTGGTGATTGAAGACGATATCCGGTTCACCAAGATCCTGGTCGACAAAGCGCATGACTTTAACCTGAAGGTTGTGGTCGCTATGAGCTATTTGGAAATATTCGACAGCATTATAAAGTATAGCCCGGTAGCCATCACGCTGGACGTGAACATGCCGGAATCAAATGGCTGGAAGATATTGAAGTTGTTGAAGAACGATGTCAACCTGAGGCACATCCCGGTACACGTCATTTCGGGCGAGGACAACAGGGCGATCGCGTTGAAGCTGGGCGCCAAATCGTTCAGTCTGAAGCCGTTGTCGAACAGCTACCTGGTAGATATGATGTCGGGCATTGTGCAGTTCCACGAACAGATCAGGAAACGCGTGCTCATCATCGAGGATAACGAGGAAGAGCTGCAAAAGCTTTCCGACCTGATCGGGAATGACGCCATTGAAGTGCATACGGCGACTACCGCCAAGAAAGGCCTTTCGATACTGAGAAAGGACACTTTCGATTGTATCGTGCTTGATTTTGTACTGCCCGATGCCAATGGTATCGAATTGCTTAACCAGATCAACGTGCTGAAGCAGCAACAAACAACCATTATACTGCATTCGGCCAGGGATTTTACGCAGGAAGAGCTTATCCAGTTGAAGAGGCTCAATCACAAGATCATCACAAAGACGCCGACATCGCCGGTTCAGCTGTTCGAAGAGATACTGGTGCTACTGCATACCAATAAAAAGTATGTGAGCGAGCCCAAAATGAAGCTGATCGACGGCATCCGGCCCAACACGGATCCGCTTGACGGCAAAAAAGTGCTCGTGGTTGACGACGATGTGCGTAACCTGTTCGCACTAACGGCTGTTTTCGAGCGTTCAAAAATAGAGGTGATCACCGCAGAAAGCGGACGCGAAGCGCTGGAAATACTGAATAAGGACAAGAACATCGATATCGTGCTGATGGATATTATGATGCCGGAAATGGACGGTTATGAGACTATCCAGATCATCCGTAAGGAACCGCGCAATAAAACGCTGCCTATCGTCGCGGTGACTGCTAAGGCTATGATCGGCGACCGGCAGAAATGTATTGCGTCAGGGGCGTCGGATTATATCACCAAGCCGGTAAAAACAGATCAGCTACTATCATTGATGCGCGTATGGCTGATCAAATAACTATAAATTTGTGTAATGAATTCAGAGAGCGAAATAAAAATATTGATCGTTGATGATACCGAGAATAACCTCCTGTCGATGGAGGTTATTCTTGAGAACGAAGGCTATACCATCTATAAAGCAACATCCGGGCGCGAAGCGCTGCGGATATTGCTGAAAGAGGAAGACTTTTCGCTGATATTGCTGGACGTGCGTATGCCGATCATGGATGGGTATGAGACCGCGGCATTGATACAGGAGCGTGATAAGCTGAGGCATATTCCCATCATCTTTATAACCGCCCAGGATTATGAGGATGAATCAGTATATAAAGGCTATGAAGCAGGTGGCGTTGACTTTATTTTAAAGCCGATCAACGCCGAAATACTGCGCGCCAAAGTGACGGTTTTTGCCGAAATGCACCGGAAAAACAACTTGCTGCGCCAGCAGGAAGAAACGCTGAGGCTGACAAACAATGAGCTGCTGGCGCTGACCCGGGACCTGGAGCAAAGGGTAAGCGAACGGACCACTGAACTGGAAAACCTGAACGAAGAATTGCGCGCGCTGAATATTTCTAAGGATAAGTTCCTGTCGGTTATCTCGCACGACCTGCGCAACCCGCTCACTTCATTGCTGCTGGCTTCCAAAAACCTGATAGACAAAGCGGATACCATACCGCCGAAAGAGCTCCTGATGGTTTCGGGCATTATTCACCGCACCTCGAACAAGATATTGATCCAATTGAACGAACTGGTTGAATGGGCCAAAAAACAGCGCCATAAAACCAACTTTAACCCGGAAAAGATACAGCTTCATACCAGGATAGCCGAATCGCTCGAATTGCTGCGGGTTAACGCTATACAGAAATCTGTACGCCTGGAAAATGCTATTGGCCAGGACGTTTATGTCTATGCCGACTCGCTGATGCTCCGTTCGATATTGCAGAATATCGTTACAAATGCCATTAAGTTTACGCCTGATGGTAAAGGCGTTGTTCGTGTCTCGTCACAGGCTGTCCATTCGATGATCGAAGTGAGCGTGGAAGACACTGGCGTAGGCATGTCGGATGATGTACGTGAGCGCCTGATGGAGAATTTCGATATCACAGTACCGGGAACCAACCAGGAAAGAGGATCGGGCCTGGGCTTATTGCTGGTAAAAGATTTCGTCGCCCAGCATGGCGGGTCCATCGCTGTCGAAAGCGAATCGGGAAAGGGTACCCGTTTCCGGTTTACCATCCCCAAATACGAAGAGATCATCTTCCAGGAAACCGAAGCTGAAGAATAAAAGGAGGCCTCCGGATATTGCCGGAGGTCTCCTTTTAACGGACGATTCCTGGAACTTTAATATCTTTAGCTAAAAAGTCCGTTTCGCTTACCTTTCGGCGGTATTCTCAATCCTTTAGCGAACTCTCAATGAATGCCAGGAGATCCTGGTTTGATTTGTCAAAGCTGGTGAATAGAGTTGCTTTCGCTGCCTTGTATCCAAAGATACCCGGCTTTGATGTATCATTGCCAATATCTTCAAACACTTTCTTAGCCCGTCCCTTCCGGTCGTCGTAAATCATTACGTGGTAATTAACAGACCCGGTCCATTCAGACTTGCTCAGGCTAGCCTGATATGTCGTTATACTTAACCTGATCGTTATCCTGTTCGGATTTGGAGCCTTAAGCGTATCAGGCAACAACGTAATTTTGCAAGAAGGGAACTCCGATTGCAGGAAATTTTTCAGGACTTGTATCACATCAGTTCCCTGGCATTCAATCTTACTGCCAGGCGGTATAGTCTGGTTATCAGATATAACCAGGTCCACCGATTGCTTGTTAAGAAAGCCAACATTCGGCTTAGTATCAACTTGTTTCGGGCAGCCAACATAGACCTTTTGGGCGCGCGCGTTATAAGTAACCAAAGCGGCAAACGTGACTAATAGAATCAAACCTTTCATGCTGTGAAGTTAACCAATGGGTACGATATGAACAACAAACGCCAGGCTAAAGGGAATAACGAGAGGGAAATGTAATAAAAAGCCCAAAGATGTCTCTTAGGGCTTTTCTGTGGTGCCAGCTGGAATCGAACCAGCGACACAAGGATTTGCAAATTACACAGGAAGTATTCTTATGCGTTTTTTGTCTTCATCTATTACAAGTAAGGCTCCTTTTTCTAACAAATCGGCATGGGTTTTAATTGCCGGGGGAACGATATTACTAAGATATAATATGGTTGCATTTTGTGTGCGAACTTGTACTACGCTGGGTTTTTCAGCTTTAGTAAGTGCTAATGCCGTACCAAAATCCAGGTCATGTGTAAATATTACGTAATTGTGCTTCTTTGCCCAGTCTATAATATTTTTATCAGGAGCATCAATATCCCAACATTCGACCAATGAACAGCTTCTATTCTATGCAATTTGAACTCCTCTACCCAGTCTGGAGATAAATTCATATCAATTAGTATCTTCATGCAAGGGTAAGTGGTACTTCAACCTCTTCAGAACGCCAGGCGGCATAGGTTAATGCTGCTATTATATCCTCCTGTTTCAGGTACGGATACATTTTTAGTATTTCGTCCGAAGTAAGTCCCGAAGCAAGCAGGCCAATAATGGTGCCTACCGTCATTCGTAATCCTTTGATACAAGGTTTGCCACCCATAATATCAGGATTGAGTGTGATTCGATCTATATTCATATACGAAAGTTGTTTCTAAAACATAAAGGTACAACTAATGCCAAAAACAAAAAAGCCTTTAGGCTTTCGACTAAAGGCTTTTGATTTTTATGAAGTGGTGCCAGCTGGAATCGAACCAGCGACACAAGGATTTTCAGTCCTTTGCTCTACCAACTGAGCTATGGCACCGTCCCGTTGGGGCTGCAAATGTACTCCGTTTTTTCGGTTATGAAAAACTTTTTTCAAAAAAGGGCCTTTGAGCAGAAAGCAGAAAGACCAAGGCAGAAAGCAACATAACCATTACAACTTTTATAACTGTTACAACTTCTGCAACAAACCCTTCCAACATTTCAACAAAAAATTAACTTTGGAAAAAATACTATGCACGCATAATGATCGGGCAAATCATTTTCATACTCATCCTGGCCGCTGCCATCTGGCTTTTCAGTAAAAATGTGGGCAAGATCAGGCGGAATATACTTTTGGGCCGTGACGTTGACCGCTCTGATAATCCCGGTGAAAGATGGAAAACTATGGCATTGGTAGCGTTGGGTCAAAGCAAGATGGGCAAGCGCCCCCTGGCGGCTGTGATGCATGTGTTTATTTATGTGGGCTTTGTGATCATTAATATCGAAGTGCTGGAAATTTTGATCGATGGTGTTTTCGGTTCGCACCGTATTTTTTCGCACCCTTTGGGCGGACTGTATGGCCTGCTGATCGGTGGATTTGAGTTCCTGGCCGTGCTGGTGCTGGTGGCTTGTGTGACTTTTTTAGTTAGAAGGAATATCGGCAAGCTCAAACGTTTTTCAGGCGTTGAAATGACGGAATGGCCGCGGTCGGACGCTAATTATATCCTCATCATTGAGATATTATTGATGACTGCTTTTTTGACCATGAATGCAGCCGACCATAAGCTGCAATTGCTCAATTATGGGCATTATATCAAGGCAGGTAGTTTCCCGGTAAGCGCAATTTTAAGTCCGCTGTTGCCGGATAATGCCGCGTCACTCGCAACCATCGAACGCGGCTGCTGGTGGTTTCATATTATGGGGATATTGGCCTTCCTTAATTATCTGCCTTATTCCAAGCATTTCCATATCCTGCTGGCTTTCCCAAATACGTATTATTCAAATTTGAACCCTAAAGGAAAGTTTACCAATATGGCATTGGTGACTAACGAAGTAAAGGCCATGCTTGATCCATCATTTGTTCCTGAACCTGTCGAGGTTACAAGATTTGGTGCAAAGGATGTGACCGATCTTACCTGGAAGAACCTGATGGAAGCCTATACCTGTACCGAGTGCGGGCGCTGCACATCGGTTTGCCCGGCTAACCAGACAGGTAAACTGCTTTCGCCCCGCAAGATCATGATGGATACCCGCGACCGGATAACCGAGATAGGGAAGGGGATCGACAAGAACGGGAAGGATTATAAAGATGATAAAACACTGCTGGACAATTACATCACCCGCGAGGAGCTGTGGGCCTGCACCACCTGCAATGCTTGTGTAGATGCCTGCCCGGTAAATATCAACCCACTGGAGATCATCACCGAAATGCGCCGCTATATTGTGATGGAAGAATCGCAAGCCCCGGCAAGTTTAAACAACATGTTCGGCAATGTAGAAAACAACGGCGCACCGTGGAAATATTCGGCGGCGGATAGATTTAATTGGAAAGAGAGTCATTAAGGCATTTTTATCAGGCTTAATGACTCAATGACCTAATGACCCAATGACTAACATATGGACGAAATACAAGTACCAACCATGGCCGAAATGGCCGCGCAGGGCAAGGAACCCGAGATACTGTTTTGGGTGGGCTGTTCAGGCAGTTTTGATGAGCGGGCGCAGCGCATTACCCGCGATATCTGCAAAATTCTGAACCATGTGGGTGTCAGTTTCGCTGTGTTGGGGACGGAAGAAAACTGCACCGGCGACCCGGCGAAGCGTGCCGGCAACGAGTTTCTATTCCAGATGCAGGCGATGATGAATATCCAGGTGCTGGACGGTTATAACATCAAAAAGATCGTAACCGGATGCCCGCATTGCTTCAATACCATTAAGAATGAATACCCCGGCTTGGGCGGAAACTATGAAGTGATACATCATTCGCAATTAATACAGCAGCTCATCGACGAAGGCAAACTGAAAGCCGAAGGCGGCGAGAGCTTTAAAGGCCGTCGTATTACATTTCACGACCCCTGTTATCTTGGCCGCGGCAATGATGTTTACGAAGCCCCGCGCAGGGCGCTGGAAATATTGGATGCCGACCTGGTTGAAATGAAACGCTGCAAAAGCAATGGCTTGTGCTGCGGCGCAGGAGGTGCGCAGATGTTCAAAGAACCCGAGAAAGGTAATAAAGACATCAACATGGAACGCATGGAAGATGTGCTGGAAAGCAAAGCCGCTATCGTTGCCGCCGCATGCCCCTTCTGCATGACCATGCTGCGCGACGGGGTAAAAGGTAAGGACAAAGAGCAGGAAATACAGGTGCTGGATATTGCCGAGATAACGGCGAGGGTGAATGGGTTATAATCCCGCCGATTTAAAATACATCAGAGCCGTGCGTAAACTATCCAGTCTTTCCGGCTGCATGTTCTTTACGGGGAGTTCAAGAACAGTAGCCATAGAATCAACGTTCCCCTTTGGATCGTCATAGGTTTGCACGATGATATCATCGTTATTAGCCTTTAATTGCAGTATGCCCTGATCGGTTTTACCGAGATAATCCAAGTCGTTAAAAAGGTGCAATTGCAGCGAATAATATTCCTGTTTGCCGTGTTGAAAAGTTTTTCGCAGGCGGATAAAATGTTCTGGGGTGACTGTCAGCTCCCAGTTCTTCATTTTTGCCTCGCCTGAAGGGACGTAGCTTTCGTTGAGGCATTTGTTGCTCCATTGAAGCCATTCCTGTTCGTTCATTTTTGGCCCCTGCACACATTTGAAGGCATAAATGGGCACAATGGCCAAGAAGATGAACGCTTTTCCATATCGTCGAAGAAGTGATCTTATCATGACGCGATAACCTTATCCGAAATTAATAAATTGAGTAAATTTGCTTATGCAATTTTCTGAACAATCGCGGGTTTGGATATACCAATCCGACAAAGAATTAACGGACGAACAGGCTGCAGGGTTACTTATTCTGCTGAATAAATTTGCCGCCGAATGGACTGCCCACAATCACCAGCTGGAGGCCAAGGCTGAGATAAGGTATAACCGCTTTATCGTTCTCATAGTTGATGAAAGCCAGGCCGGCGCAAGCGGTTGTTCTATCGACAAGTCGGTCAATTTCCTAAAGCGGATTGAGCAGGAATTCGGCATTCATTTGTTCGACAGGTTCAATTTTGCCTATCGTGAAGGCGAAAAAGTGCTTTCAGCGCCGCGCCACCAATTTGAAGAATTGTTAAGGGAAGGCAAGGTCAACAATAATACAATCGTGTTCAACAATCTTGTGCCGACACTCGCCGACCTCGAAACCAAATGGGAAGTACCGTTCAAAGACAGCTGGCACCTGCAATTGTTTGGGAATTTGGTTCATGGTTCATAGTTCATAACCAGATCCACCTGATAGCTATCATTGATTAACTAATAACTGACACCCATGTTTATCATCGACATCCACTACACGGCCCCGCTTGAAGAAGTTGACAAGCATATCGACGGCCACGTCGCGTACCTGAAGAAGTACTCGGAAAACAATACTTTCATCATATCCGGCCGGAAGGTGCCGCGTACAGGCGGTATCCTCATCGCGAATGCAGCTTCGAGGGAGGAAGTTGAAAAGATCATCAACGAAGATCCTTTCTACTATAATAAAGTGGCAGAGATCACCATTACCGAATTCCTGCACGCCCGTCATAATTCCGCCCTGGACGAATTACTGGGAAAAACAGTCTAAAGACCTTTTTATTCACTATTGACCATTCACTATTGACTTTGTACTTTAGTGCATGGGACAATACGACGAACGGGTTGATGCGGTGATCGCCAAATCAGCCGACTTTGCCAAACCGATACTCATTCACATCAGGGAAGTGGTGCACCGCGCATCGCCCCTGATCACCGAAACCATCAAATGGGGTATGCCTTTCTTTGATTATAAGGGTCCGGTTTGCATGATGGCTCCTTTCAAGCAACATATTGGTTTCGGCTTCTGGAAAGCATCGCGCCTGAACGATCCTAAGGGCATGCTCAGGGGAAGCGATGATGAGGCTGCTCCCGGCAGCTTCGGCCGGATAGTGACCCTCGCTGACTTGCCGCCGGATGAAGACCTGATCGGGTTTATACACCAAATGATCGCTCTCAATGAAAGCGGTGTGAAGGAGGTCAAAAAGCCTGCTGCCCCAAAAGCCGAACTGCCTATGCCCGATGATTTCGATAAGCTGCTCAGAGGAAACCTGGCGGCAATGGATCATTTCGAAAAATTCAGCCCTTCAAAAAAACGCGAATACCTGGAATGGTTCGCCGATGCCAAATCTGAAGCCACGCGTGAAAAGCGCATGGAGCAGGCGCTGGAATGGATAGCGGAGGGGAAGTCGAGGAATTGGAAATACCAATGAAGATTGTACCTGGCCCTCGGCTTTTTTCGCTTCATCGATACAAATCGCTTTCGATCAAACTGATAATAGTGACATCAGGAGATATTTCGTTGTTATTGGTCGTAAGGGGCTTATTTGAAGTAAATCCGGATCTTTTAATTTTTAGAGCGACTGTTCCATCAGCTTTAATAGTTATTAATTTATGCTTGGCGGTGGTATGCCGATTTGTAATTCCGAAACACTGCCTGGTGTTTTTGCTTAATAGTGTTTTATCGGTTCTCATATTTTATCTGCTTTTCATTTTCTGGGCTACTTAACTGCCATTTGTCATCCTATGCAAACATAGGATGACAAATGGGGCGAATTAGAAATCGAGCGGTCCCAACCGCCTCATATTCTTACGGATCAAATATTGCCGGTGACGCACATAATCGCTTGGATTTGTCGGCGACCATTTGAGCGGGTCGGGCCAGATGGAGGCTATGGCTGCGGCTTCGTGGGTATTTAATTCGGAAGCCGATTTATGGTAGTACGCCTGTGAGGCAGCTTCGACACCATAAATGCCGTCACCCATTTCTATCTCGTTCAGATAAACCTCCATGATGCGCTTCTTGCTCCAGAATGTTTCGATGAGCACGGTAAAATAAGCCTCAAAACCTTTGCGTATATAGGACCGGCCCGGCCACAGAAACACATTCTTCGCCGTTTGCTGCGAAATGGTGCTGCCGCCGATCAGTTTATGGCTGTGGGCGTTTTTGTCGATGGCTTTTTCCATGGCTTTAAAATCAAACCCGAAATGGTCCAGAAACTTTTGATCCTCAGCGGCTACTGCAGCGCGCTTCATCGGGTCAGCAATGTTGTCAAAATCGATCCAGTGTTTTTCTATTTTCCAGTCCTTGCCGTCTGATTTGCGCTCAAACCCACGCGAGATCATCAGCCAGGTAACGGGAGGGTTTACCCAACGGTACAGGACAACCCAAAAGATCGAAAGCCCGAAGAACAATATTAGCGCCAATTTTACAATTCGCCAGATAAGCTTCCAAAGGCCGGGTTTCGTTTTTTTCATTAAGCTAAAATAGCTGTTATTTCGGATTTCGGATTTTCGATTTCGGATTATTGACATAATTGTAGAGACGCAATGCATTGCGTCTCTACCTGGCTTTTGATCCAATAAAAAAGGCGCTTAGTAAAACTAAGCGCCTTTAAATATTAATCTCAAATTCCGAAATCGGACATCCGACCTCCGAAATCGATTATTCTGCTACCACTTCAAACGGCACCTTCACCTTCACTTCTTTGTGCAGGTTCAGGTTAGCGGTATATTCGCCAACCATTTTAGGTTCAGCGTCAAAAGTGATTCGGCGGCGGTCAACATCAAAGCCTTCTTTCTTCAAAGCATCGGCGATTTGAATTGTATTGATCGCACCGAATATTTTACCGGTTTCTCCGGCTTTCGCACCGATGGTCAGTTTTACACCTTCCAATTTAGCGGCTATCGCATCGGCATCCTTTCGGATCTTTTCCTGTTTGAACTGTGCCTGTTTCAGATTCTCAGCCAAAACTTTGCGGGCAGATTCAGTAGCCAGCGTGGCAAATCCCTGGGGAATCAGGTAATTGCGGCCATAACCGGGCTTTACTTTAACGATATCGTCCTTTTCGCCGAGGTTCTTAACGTCTTGTTTTAAAATAACTTCCATTGCTTAAACCTCCCTGATTATTTTAATGAATCTGTTACATAAGGAAGCAGACCGATGTGGCGTGCACGCTTCACAGCCTGTGCCACCTTGCGCTGGAACTTCAGCGAAGTGCCTGTCAAGCGGCGGGGTAATACTTTACCCTGGTCGTTAATGAATTTCAAAAGAAATTTTTCGTCCTTGTAATCGATGTACTTGATGCCGTTCTTTTTGAAGCGGCAGTATTTTTTACGCTGGTCGTCCACTTTGGGAGCGGTAACGTATTGGATCTGTTCGTTTGCCATTAGCTTGCTGCCTCCTCAGTTTTAACGGTTTTCTTCTGGTTGAAGGCGCCGCTGCGTTTTTTCTCGTTGTAAGCAATGGCGTGTTTGTCTAACGCAATCGTCAGGAAACGCAGAACGCGCTCATCACGACGGAATTCAACCTCCAATTTGTTAATTAAATCACCCGGAGCCTTGTATTCTGTTAAGTGATAGTACCCTGTCGTTTTCTTTTGAATAGGGTACGCTAGTTTTCTCAAACCCCAATTATCCTCCTGGACAATTTCGGCTCCGCCATCTTTCAGTAACTTGCTGTATTTGGCCACGGCCTCTTTAGCAGTTTCTTCTGATAGCAACGGGGTAAGAATGATCACGGTTTCGTACTGTTGCATTATCTTGCTTTGTTTTAATGTTTTACCCGCTATTACGGGGCTGCAAATGTAGAAAAAAGTTTTGTGAATTTAAAAAAGATTGCGACTAAGTTTTAATGCGTGGCGCAAGGCGGTTGGCGTTTTCTGCCTGAATCAGAATTTGCAGAATTTAATAATTTACAGTATCCGACTGCAAACTGCCAACCCGCCTGCCGGCAGGCAGGCTGCTAACTTAATATGGGCGCCCGGGCGGGCTATCCACTCATACTGCACTGGCCTTGGCCACAAA
>DASZMQ010000011.1:0-58817 GCA_035551775.1 Mucilaginibacter sp.
TATAGCCCAGGCTGACCCCGTATTTCCTGGCCAAGATACGATAACTTTTACCGCCACAACCATACTCTTGTATGAGCAACGTCCTTTGTTTTTTGTCCATTTGTTTACTCCTAATGTGTAAACCTATTTCAGGACGTGACACTGACAAAACGCTGTCACCACTTTTGCCAGGGCAAAGCAGTATTTTTGAATATAAACAATTCGTGTTCTTGTAATAAAGCTATGTCATTTCGAACGAACAAGGGATGGGCCTGCGTTTCGGCGTGAGGAGAACTACCTCTTGAGCGGGCTGCGTTTTGAATGCGGGCGCGAAAAAACCTTATACACCAGGCAGGCGCCTGGATTAGCATAGTGTAGAAGTTTTCTCCTCGCTCCACTACTTTTCCCCCAGTTAGCTCGTTCGAAATGACATGGTTTTTTTATCTTTTAAGAACCTCTTAAACTTTTCAACCTTACAACCTTACAACCTTACAACAAAATGTTCAAACGCCCCGATGAAATAGAAGAGATCCGTGCTATGGCGGGTTCGCGGCCGCCATTCAAACCAAAGAAAAAACGACCCATGCCACCCGACCCCATGCTGGCCCGCAACGTTTTCCATGTAGCCACCGGCAACCGCTGGATGGAACTGGGCGAACGTGAGCCCGCTAAAAAAAAGCTTTTCGGCGAATTCTGGTTCAAAGACGAACTGTGTATTCTCTTCGCCGATACCAATATGGGCAAATCGGTATTGGCTGTGCAAATAGCCAACAGCCTGTCGCGGCGAAGCCTGGTCGGGCCATTTGCCATGCAGGCTGGACCGCTGAAGGTGCTTTATATCGATTTCGAGCTTACCACCAAACAATTCTGCGACCGTTACCGCGATGAAAAAGGCCATTTCAATTTTTCTGACAATTTTTTCCGGGCCGATTTTAACCCGGAAGCTGAAATGCCGGAAAACGTTACCTCGTTCAATGAGTTTGTGATAGCGGGCGTAGAATATAAGATCGAACTGCTCAAACCCGCGGTGCTCATCATCGACAATATCACCTGCCTGCGCGGCGGCACGGAGAATTCGTCAGCCGCGCTGCAATTGATGAAGCTATTGAAATTAATGAAGAAGCAATACAGCCTTTCCATCCTGGTGCTGGCGCACACACCCAAGCGCAACCCGTACCGGCCAGTCACAGTCAACGACCTGCAGGGCAGCAAAATGCTCATCAATTTTGCCGACAGCGCCTTCGCCATCGGGCGCAGTACCCGGCAAAAGGGCCTGTGCTATCTCAAACAAGTGAAACAGCGCAGCATCGCCCAAGCTTATGGCGAAGACAATGTATGCCTTTGCCGCCTGCACGCCGCCAAAGGTTTTCTAAGGTTCCTGTTTTCCGGTAACGGTCATGAAAAGGACCATATCCGCCCGCCCGTCAGCCTTGAACGTGAAAAATTAAAAGAAGCCGCCCTCCTGCTCGCAGCCAAAGGCCTCAGCCAGCGGCAGGTCGCTAAGAAGCTGGGTGTTTCCGTGGGGCAGGTAAATAGGATGCTTAAGGACTTTCAGACCACATCATCATCCTCTCCGGGCATAAAAATGCGCCCCGTATCTCACCACGGAACGCCCAATGCTGGCGCACGCGTGCCGCGTGTGCCATAAACTATTTGTTCCGATAATTTAGATAACTTTAAAAGCTAACTTTAAAGGCTGTCATACCAATGAGCAGGAAATACAAATTTCATGATAAAGAAGGTTTATATTTTGTAAGTTTTGCAACGGTCAATTGGATAGATGTTTTTGTAAGGCCTGTTTATAATGATCTGATTGTTGAAAGCCTGAACTATTGCCAGGCCAATTTGGGGATGCGGATATGTTGCTGGTGTATCATGCCAAGCCATATTCATTTGATATTCAGCGCAACGGAAAGCAATCCGGAAACTATTTTAGGGCGTTTTAAAGAACATACAGCAAAGCAAATTATCAAAACCATACAGGAAAACGTACAGGAATCGCGAAAGGAATGGCTGTTATGGATGTTTAAACGGGCCGGTCAAAAAAGCAGTAACGTTACGAACTACCAATTTTGGCAGCATAATAACAAGCCAATCGCACTATGGACTGCAGACGTTATCGGGCAAAAGGCAGATTACCTTCATAACAACCCGGTCGAGGCCGGGTTTGTAACTGAAGCATGGCACTGGAAATATTCGAGCGCGGTTGATTACGCCGATGGCAAAGGATTGGTCAATGTGGCGTATTATAAGTAAATAGTCTATTAGCTGATTAAAGGATTAAGGCACACGCGGCACGCGTGCGCCAGCGTTGGAAATCAATGGGTTTCAGATTTTAAAGAAAATAGTGATTATCCCGGCTTTGGTTATAAGCAATACCCAAATTATCAAATTTTTCGATGGGGTGGGCAATAGAAATTGTTAACATAGACTGGATAAATAATAATTAACATGAAAACTATAATATATTCTTTTATTGCTTGCATAACACTTTTAAGTGGAAGCAGCGTCAAAGCGCAAAATGACAGTACAGATAAACAAGCTATGCAGATGCTTACGGAGTTTTATACGGCCTATAATACTGCGTGGGCAGTTCACTCTGCACCAGACGTTCTCATAAAGAGATTAGATTCGTTGCAAAGTAAATATTGTACAATAAAACTAAGAGCAATACTTAAAAAGGAATTCAAAAAAAATGGATTAGACCATGACTTATTGCTAAATGACCAGGGAACTGATATTGAGCATTTAAAGACATTAACAGTTACAAAGGATGCAACCAAATCGAATGCCTATATTGTTTCTTATACGGTACATACCACCCGCGGTTACAAGCCAATTGATATAAAAGTTATTATACACGTGTCTGTTGTTAAAGAACATGGTAAACTTAAAATTGCGTCTACGGATATGTCTAAATAAAGGAGTACAGTGATGCTAATCAGGGGGGACCTCAGGACACAACAGTGTATGGAGGTGATCTAACTAAAACTGGTTTACTTGAGCCCTAATGCTGGCGCGCGCGTGCCGTGTGTGCCGTAACCGTTATTTGTTTCCGATGGCATTGAAAATATTCGAGCGCGATTGATTACCCCCCTCGCTGGCGCACGCGTGCCGCGTGTGCCATAAGCCTTATTTGTTCCTGTAATTTAGATAACTCTAAAAGTTGTCATACAATGTGGCGTATTTCAAATAGTCTATTAGGCTGATTAAGGGACTAAGGCACACGCGGCACGCGTGCGCCAGCGATGGTGAGTTAAACTTTGGTCTTTCTGCTTTTAACTTTCAACTTCTTTCATTCCCCTCGCTGGTGCGCGCGTGTCGCGCGTTCCATAATACATCAGACCTGCGGTACCACTAATGCTTGCGCACGTGCCGCGCCATAATGAGGGTTTGTAATATTAAAACAGCCTCTTATTTATGTATTTTCCCTCTTTTTTGTAACGGCACCCATTTCCATATTCGCCGAAAAAAGATATTTTTATAGCCTGAATAATTGATGAGGACTTTTATTAAAAACCTAAACTAAGCATGAGACTTAAATTTCTCCTCGCGTTGCTGCTTATCCTTGCAGCAGCAGGTCTTGTTACAGCACAGCAAAAATCAAATGACAATGTGGACAGTCAGCCGATGGACCCCGAGATCTATTACGGCCACTTGCCTAACGGGCTGGCTTATTATGTCCGCAAAAATGTGTCACCCAAAAAGCGGGCTGTATTATACCTGGTTGAAAGGGCCGGCTCGTTGCAGGAAGATGATGACCAGTTGGGATTGGCTCACTTTACTGAACATATGGCCTTTGGCGGTACGCGAAACTTTCCGAAAAACGAACTGGTAAGTTACCTGCAAAGATCGGGGGTAAAATTCGGCGCTGATGTAAATGCGCATACTGCTTATAATCAGACGACTTACGAGCTGACCCTGCCTACCGATAGTATGCAGGTATTTGATAAAGGGCTCGATATCCTGACGGACTGGGCGGGGTATATAACCTTCGATCCTGCTGAAATAGACCGGGAGCGCAATGTTATATTGGAAGAAGGGCGGTTGCGGCTGAAAACTGCCAACGGGCGCATGATCATGCAAACGCTGGGAACCACTTACAATAATTCCCGTTTTGCTACGCGTTTACCTATAGGCACCGAGGATATCATCAAAAACTGCAAACCCGAAACGATGAAAAGGTTTTACCACGACTGGTATCGCCCTGACGAGCAAGCCGTGATCATCGTGGGCGATTTTAATCCCCGCCAGGTGGTGAGGCTGATCGAGCAGAAGTTTTCGTCGCTGCAGAACCCGGCAAATGAACGGCAATTAGTGGATTACTCCATTCCTCCCGCGGAAGGTACCCACGTAAAAATATTGACAGACAAGGAACTGCCCTATACTTACTTTTCGATGAATGTGCGTTTGCCCGGTAGTAAAACACGCACCAATGTGGAGTATTTGCAGCGGATGCAAACCGCCTTGCTCAACTACATGCTCAATAGCCGGATAAATGAAATAGCGAAAAGCGGTAATCCCCCATTCATGGGCGCTTCGGCTTTTAATTCTCCTTCATTGGGTAATACGGACGAGTTTAGTACCCGCATTACTGCCAAGCCCGGCGAACTGGAGCATTCAGTAAAGATGATAATGACCGAACTGGAACGGGCCAAAAAGTACGGGTTTACAGACGGGGAATTCAAATCCGCAAAAGAATGGTTCCTGAGGATGCGCGGAACCACGCTGTTTGATATTGCGAATCACCCTTCATCGTCTTATGCCGACGAATACAAACGAAATTTTTTGGAAAATGAAGGCATCCCCGGGCTGGAATACGAATACAATTTCACCAAGGCCAATATCGATAAATTGCAGCTTTCAGCCATTAACGACTTAATGGCGGTTTATACAACCGATCAAAACAGGTACATCCTGCTGGAAGCTCCGGAAAAAGATGCCGCAAATTTGCCCGACGAAAAAACTTTGCTGGATTGGGTGGATAACACGGGATTAGACGTGAGCGCCTACCATAGCGTACAGGTGAGCCATGACGTTGACCTTTTGCCCGGCGACCTTCAGTCGGGCAAGATAGAAAGCACACAGGGCAATACTTCGGGCGCCGAAACGCTGACGCTGAGCAACGGGGCAAAAGTGATCCTGAAAAATACCGACTTCTCTGCCGGACAGATCCTGTTTGATGTTTATGGGTTTGGGGGTACATCGCTGGCGCCGGATGAGGATTATACTTCGGCCGCGCTGGCAGGCCGCCTGGTAAGCAAGAGCGGTGCCGGCAGGTTCAGCCAGATTGAACTTGATAAAATAATCGCTAACCAGGGGTATGGTGCAACACCCTACGTTACGGATTATATACAAGGCATACGGGGCGGGGCGGCGCCAAGCCGTATAGAACAGGCAATGAAACTGATCCACCTCTATTTTTCAGCGCCCCGCGCCGATTCATCGGTCTGGGCCGGACTGATATCGCAGGAAAAAGTTCTGCTGGCAAGCAGGTCCAGCTCGCCACAGACTGTTTTTGTCGACACGGCGTGGGCGGTATTGCATAATTATAATTTCCGCGCAAACTTTCCGACTGAGGCCAGGCTCAACACTGCCAATATGGGCAAAGCCTTCGACTACTATAAGCAGCGATTCTCGGACGTGAGTAATTTCACCTTCGTATTTGTCGGCAACCTGGACGACCTCGGTATCCGGTCGCTGATCAAAAAATATATCGGTAGCTTGCCCGGTTCGCACGCTGCACAGGGATACAAGGATCTTCATATGGACCCGATGCCGGGAAAGGTGAAGAAAATTATTCACAAGGGTATCGACGATAAAAGTACCGTAGAACTGGTATTCCATGGCCCCGTAGAATATAACCCCGAAAACAGCCTGCAATTGAATGCATTGGGCGAGATATTACAGCTAAAACTTACCGAGCGTCTGCGCAGGCAGGAAAGCGGAGTTTACACGCCAAGAGCAGGCGCGCATTGCGTCAATTATCCCGACGGCCAGTATGGCGTCGATATACAGTTTACCTGCTCGTCCGCTAATGTCGATAAGCTAACAGCGGCAGCGCTGGACGAAGTGGAAAAAATAAAACGGAACGGCGCCCAGGCCGATGACATTCAAAAGTTTGTTGCGGATGAAACCCGTTCTATGCAGCTGAAACTGAAGCAAAATACATTCTGGGTGGATTTCCTGTCAACGGCTTCGCGAAATAATGAGGACCCGGGTTTTATTAAAACTTATATTGCCAGCCTGGGTAATATTACCGTAGAGAGCACAAAGGCTTCGGCCAATAAATACCTTGACGCGAATAACCTGATCGAACTGGTACAAGTGCCTGAAAGTAAATGATCTGCTAATAATTATATGGTATTGAAATTGGAAAGGAATCAATAGTGAATGGTGAATAGTCAATGGTAGTTATACCGTAACTATTGACTATTCACCATTCACTATCTCAGCTTTTTGCGGCATCACGCAAGGCTCTCACCTCATTATGCGCCGCATTAATGCCGCTGGCTTGTTGCTGAACAATGTCATAAGTGTCGCCGTTCAGCTCGCCATCGGTAAGTGCGTCCTGATAAGCTTTTTTGATGGCATCTTCGCCGCGCTCAGCTTCAGAAAGGATACTCTCGCGACCTGAACCGCCAAAAAGCGATTTCACGTCGATCCATACCCTATGCAATTTGCCGGCTGCGCTGGTACCCGTTTCTACATCGTTTGTGCCGTGCGCGCCAACCAATGCGGACAGTTCCTCTGCATTCTTACGGCTTTGATCAACATAGCCCCTAAAAAGTTCTTTAAGGTCGGCATTGGAGTCGTCAATGTCGGCAATTGCCTTTTCAAATCCTGCGATGCGGTCGTTGTTGATCTGTATCAGATCATTCAATACCTCTACTCTTTCCTGTGTCGTTTCCATAGATCATTTCTTTTTTATCTATTAAGGCAACGGCAAAAAGTGACACAGTGTTTTGGAAAAGTTAATTTTTTGCAGGATAAACCCAACACGAAACTCACCGCTACTCGCCAAGCAGCTTCTTCTTTTGCGTGTCATATTCAGATTTGGTGATAGCGCCTTCATCCAGTAGTTTTTTCAATTTGATCAGTTCATCGGCTACGCTCACCGTTGCGCCCCCCTTTTGATTGGCACAAGGCTGTACTTCGCAGGCGGCGATCGCATCTTCGATCCAGATATCGCAAGTTGGCAAGCCGCCGGTCTTGATGGTGATGGCTACTTTGGTGCCACCTGTCATTTGGTCTACGTTCGTGATCTTCTTGATCACATAGCCGTTATTCGTCATATCCTTTCTCGCAGCCATGGCGCCGCTGCGCCTCGGGTCGGGCGGACCGGGCAGCAACTGATTGATCTGGATAAATTTAAAGTCGCCGTTTGGCATCGATCCGAGCCCCAGCCTGATGGTGTCGCCGGGGTGGTATGTTTTTCCGTTGGAGGCGCGATATTCTTTCAGTTTTTGGGAAAATACCGCGAGTGGTATCAGCAATGTGATAACAAGTATTAGTTTTTTCATGGCTATAGGTATGTTGTGAAAACTAAGATAATATTATTTTGTTTGTATCCAGCCATATAGCCGTCCGCGCGAATTAACTATCAAACAAAAAAGTTTCTTTTCTGTAAATCAATTGAGATACTTTCGTTAAAGCCAAAACTTTGAAATTGCTAACCCCCGGTTTGTATAAGCCGGGGGTTAAGTTGTTTATGAGCAGGCAAAAAGCTCGCTGTTAATTCTCTATCTTTAAGGAAAGAAAAATGAGTCGAACTACCCTCCTATAGCTAAACTTTTAATGATGATGAAAAAGTTGTTCCTGATTGCGATCGTCATAGTCTTATTTTGCTCATTCAGTAGCGTACGCGTAAAAACCTTGCCCACGCTTAAAGCCGATACCATCAATTTGCCCGACAGCTATAAAAACAGGCATTTTATTAACGACGCGCAGGTGCTTTCTGCTGATCCGGCATCAATACCGGGCAATATCGTAAGATTCAGGTCGGCGACATCGGATTATGAGTTCGCAACACTGACGGCACTGATCAAAGCGCACCAAACGGCAGTGGCGCAACCCATCGCTAATGGCCTCATTTATAAGGGCGAAGTGTCTTCATCGAGTGATATCAATGGCTCAGACCTGATCGCAGACCTGAAGGCCGGAAAAGGCCAGTTACTGGATATGGAGATATATGATATAAATATCTATAGCGTTCCTGACGGACAGATAGACACGGCGGCGATAAAGAAAGCGCTGCAATCGGCATCAGCCGATGACCGCAAAAACCTTTTCTACATTACATCGGCCACCGTGAGCCTGATCAATTATAAGATCCATCCCGAAGAATCGGTTACCGATAAATTGAATGGTAAAGCTGATAAAGCGAAGAAAAAGCTTGATGATCTGGGCAAAAACGACACGGCTAAAAATGGCGTTTATGTGAAGCTGAAAAAACAGCCGAAAACGAAATCACCGGCGGAATTAAGCTCTTCAGCAACCAAAGTGCTCAATGAAAAGGTATTGTCTATCCAAATAACGCCTGTCGACGACCTGCTTAAAAAGTAGCCGGGTCAGCGCTTATGGTTCCACGGTTACCGCGGCAACCGCCGCTATCTTGCCGGTCTTTTTCTCGGCGACATGCAACACGAATAACAGCACCACCCCGATAAAGAAAAAGCAGTCGAGTGCAAGAGCGGAATCACGCATTTCTTTTGTTGTATTCTCAACATATGCAAAGGTGCCCATACCAACAACTATTGAAAGCTTTTCCGTAGCATCATAGAAGCTGAAATAGGAAGCCGTATCGGGTATATCGGGCGGCAGCAGTTTGGCATAGGTGGAACGAGAAAGCGATTGTACGCCCCCCATCACCAGGCCTACAGCAAAGGCAGCAATGTAGAACTGCATATTGTTAGCAATAAAGTAGACGCAAAGGCAGGTAATGGTCCAGAAAATAACCAGGACGATCAATGCCCGGGTGTTGCCATATTTGTTGGATGCAAGCGAAGTAAGCCATGCGCCCAGGATAGCCACTACCTGGATGATGAGAATGATAGTGATCAGGTCGTCGTCCTTCATATGCAGTTCTTTCGCGGCAAATTCGGCAGCTACCAGCATAATGGTTTGCACACCTACCGAATAAAAGAAGAAAGCAGGTAAAAACCGTTTCACCAAAGGCATATTCTTCACATTACGGAACACTTTGGCCAGCTCTTTAAATCCCCCCGTCCATACGTTAAACTTGTGTGATCCGACATTCGGTTCGCCTTTAGGTAAAATCCGGAAGGCAATAAACGCAAAGCCTAACCACCAAAAGAATACGATAATGAATGAAATTCGCGCACCCATGTCCTCGGTAATACCGAATGATTGATGGAAAAGCACGGCGATCAGGCAAACCACTTGTACCACAATGCTGCCCGCAAACCCGTAGATAAATCCTTTTGCGCTCACGTCGTTTTGCTTGTCGAACGTTGCGATCTGCGGTAGGTATGAGTTGTAAAATACAAAACCGCCGCAATAACCTATGGTAGCCAGGCCGAAACAGATCATCGGGAATTCTATGGGACCTTTGTCCACCAGTAAAAATAAGCCTGCACAGGCTAAAGCACCCAGCCAGGTGAACATCTGCAGGTATGATTTTTTGGCGCCGCGGTAATCGGCAAGGGAGGTTAGTATGGGCAAAGTGATAACGATAAGCAGGTAAGATATGCTCAGGATATAGTTCTGCAATACGGTATTGATAAATTTATGGCCGAAGAAGCTAACCGTGTTCTTGCCGTAAACGGTATTGGCAGTCACGCCGACATAGTAAGCCGGGAAGATGGTGCTGGTGATCACCATATTGTAAGATTGGTTGGCCCAGTCGAACATGCACCAGCCCCAGATAGTTCTTTTGTTATTTTTTTCTGTCATTGCGGACTAAAAGTATAAAAAATCTGATATTTAAAATATACAACAGCATTAACCCGATGTATAATGAAAAGAAAAACATTTCTGCAGTTAGGCGCAACATTAATGGCAACACCTATGATATCTCCTCTTGAAAGCTGGTCGCAGCAGGAAAGATTAAAAAACTGGGCTGGTAATCTTACCTATAGCACAGATAAGGTGCAATATCCAAAAACGGTTGAAGAAGTACAGGCTATTGTGAAAAAGCTGCCCAAATTAAAGGCTTTGGGTACCAGGCATTGCTTTAATACTATCGCCGACAGTAAATATGACCTGCTTTGCACGAAAGCAATGAACAAAGTGGTTTCGTTGGACACCAAAGCGCGTACCGTCACCGTAGAAGGCGGCATTAAATACGGCGAACTGGCTCCTTATTTGGATAAAAAGGGATATGCATTGCACAATCTTGCCTCGCTGCCTCATATTTCGGTAGCGGGTTCATGTACTACGGCCACGCACGGTTCCGGGGTTAAAAACGGTAATTTGGCAAGTGCAGTTACAGCGCTGGAAATCGTGGTCGCCGATGGCAGCGTTATTCATCTTTCCAAAGCAAGTGATCCCGAAAAGTTAAACGCCGCTGTGGTGGGCCTGGGTGCTTTGGGTGTTATTACCAAAGTAACGCTGCAGATCGAGCCGACCTATATGATGAGCCAGCGGGTTTTCCTAAATCTGCCTGTGACCGAGCTGAAACCGAATTTTGAAAAAATAATGTCGGCAGGTTACAGCGTCAGCCTCTTCACCGACTGGCAAAGCGACCACATCAGCGAGGTTTGGATCAAAAGCAAGATAGGTACCGATAAAGAGCACACCGAACCGGAATTTTACGGCGCCAAAGCCGCTACCAAAAACCTTCACCCAATATTTGCGCACCCCGCCGAAAGCTGCACTGAACAAATGGGCGTACCCGGCCCGTGGTACGAGCGTTTGCCGCATTTCAAAATGGGTTTCACACCCAGCAGCGGCAAGGAGTTGCAGTCCGAATATTTTGTGCCTTTCGAGCATGCTATGGAAGCCATCGAAGCGGTTGCGCGATTGGGTAAACAGATAGGCCCGCATTTATTTATCACCGAAATACGCGCCATAGCAGCGGATAATCTATGGATGAGCCCCTGCCACAACCAACAATCGGTCACCATCCATTTTACCTGGAAACCGGAAACCGAGGCCGTGCTAAAATTACTGCCTCTTATTGAACATACGCTTTCACCCTTCAACCCACGGCCGCATTGGGGTAAGGTATTCACCCTTCAGCCAAAAACATTGCAATCACGGTATGAGAAACTGGGAGATTTTAAAAAATTGGTGGTGGAGTTTGATCCTCATGGCAAGTTCAGGAACGGGTTTCTGGATCATAATATTTATGGCATTGCGTAAATAACACTTTTCAGTAGCCGGCACGTCCAGCTTCCGTATTTTCAAGTTACTAACAAACTAACATATTATCAACAATGTTGTTAATACAACATTAATTTTGATACATTTTTGTTAATAAAAAGCCATTCGGGATTAAATATGTTTATCTTTGATAAATGATGCGGATGTTTTAATATCTGCCTAAAAAAAGAAATATGAAACACGGACTACTCATCGATATGGACGGCGTGATCTACAGCGGTGAAATGCTGATAGAAGGCGCCGACCGCTTTATAAAGAAACTGCTCGACAACGATATACGCTTCACTTTTATGACCAACAACAGCCAGCGCACACGGCTGGAGGCTGTTCGCAAGCTGAAAGGCCTGGGCATTGAGGTGACGGAAGATCATATTTACACCAGCGCTATGGCCACCGGCAAATTTCTGGGCGATCAAAGCCCGAACGGTACTACGGCTTATGTGCTTGGCGAAGGCGGATTATTAACCAGCCTGCACGAGAATAATGTTACCCTCGTCAATACCGACCCTGAATTCGTGGTGCTCGGCGAAGGGCGGAATTTCACACTCGAAATGGTGCAGCGCGCTGTCGACATGATCCTGTCAGGCGCCAAATTTATCACCACCAACCGCGACCCATCGCCTAAGAAACCGGGCTGGAATAATTTAGGGATAGCAGCCACCACAGCAATGATAGAGGAAGCAACGGGCCGGAAGGCCTTTGTCACCGGCAAGCCAAGTCCCGTGATGATGCGTTCGGCGCGGAAATATTTAGGATTAGAAACCGCCGAAACAACAGTGGTCGGCGATACGATGGAGACCGATATACAGGGAGGTGTGCAGATGGGGTATAAAACCATTCTCCTACTTTCGGGCATAGCCAAAAAGGAGGAATTGGGTAACTATGCTTTTAAACCCGATCTGGTGGCAGGATCAGTAGACGAGATCGGCTTTCCGCTGAAATGGTGGTGATTGAAGTCGGAAGTCTTAAGTCCTTAGTCGAAAGTCAAAAAGACTTAGAACTTAAGACTTCCGACTAAGGACTTATTTCAAATGCGCCCTTAACATCCAGGCCATCGTTTCGTGCTTTTCCATCAGGCCGGTGATGAAATCGCTGGTGCCGGCATCGCCGTATTCACTGGCAAAGGGATTGATATTGCCCCGGATAAATTCGATAATGCTTTCATGGTCCTCCAGCAGTTCGCGGATAAAGCCCATGCTGTCGTTCGAGCGTTCGGTTAGCTCGGCCAGGTGGGTAAGCTGCAGCATGCTTTTCAGAGTTCCGGGTGCGTAATGCCCTATCTTGCGGATACGTTCGGCAACGCTATCCATGGTTTCGTCAAGCGCTTCATATTGCGACTCGAAGAACAGGTGCATGGCATGAAAATCGGGCCCCTCTACGTTCCAGTGCGCATTGCGGGTTTTGGTGTATAATACAAATTCGTCGGCCAGCAGCTTGGCTAATTGTTCGGAAACTGCCTGGCGGTTTTTGTCGGTAATGCCGATGTTAGGTTTCATAGTTGAAGATTTTTGAGTTGACGTTTCAACTCAAAATTAGTTTTTTAATATCAAATTTTTGGTCAGCCTAAAGCAAATTCCACCGCGGCTTTAGAATGGATCAGGGTCGTATCGAACAAAGGCACATTGGTATCATTTTGGCTGACGAGCAATGGTATTTCGGTGCAGCCAAGAATGATGCCTTCGGCTCCCCTGGCAACAAGTTCATCGATCACATCCAGGTAGAACCGCTTTGTTTCAGGTTTGATCACATTCCGGCCAAGCTCTTCGAATATGGTGTAATGGATATGGTCGCGTTCCGTACCTCCAGGTATTAATACTTCGATACCTTTTTCCGCTAGCTTTTCTCTAAAGAAGTCCCGCTCCATGGTGAATTTGGTGCCCAACAGCCCCACCCTGCTCAAACCCGCTTTTTTAATGACTTCAGCTGTTACCGTCGCGATATGGATCACAGGAAGCTGTACGTTCTGCTCCAGCCGGTCAGCGATCAGGTGCATGGTATTGGCGCAAAGCACTATTGCCTCTGCCCCTGCCGCCTTCATCCCAAGGCCCGCTTTGGTAAGCATCTGCAGCGTACTATCCCAGTTTTCAGAATCGTTGTTCCGCTTAATGTCACCATAATTGAAGGAATAGATAATGCATTCGGCGAATTCAAGTCCGGCAAGCTTTTCATTAATACCCTGGTTAATGAGTTTATAATAATCGATAGTAGATACCCAGCTGATGCCGCCGATCAATCCTAAAATTTTCATGATGTGAAGATGGGCAGAATAAATTTGGATATTTCTCCTCATATTTATTTTTAAATGCCGCTGACAATTAAACCTCAACCTATGCGTGCAGTAATTTCAACAGTGATGTTTCTGCTAACAGGCAGCTTGCTTTACAGCCAATCCAGTAATGAGGTAATGGTCATTCGTGCCCAGGTTCAGGCAATAAATAATGTTAAGGGATATAAAATAAAGACACTGACGAACGATTACTTTGTGAACGAGAAAAACGAAGTAACCGACAATGGGCAAGAGCTAAAGGGTTATTATAAGGATGGCAAATTGAAGAAGCTTTCTTACTATGCCGGACTTTCCAATTGCGTCAAAACTTATGAATACTACCTTGATGATGCCGGCAGGCTGATCTTTGTTTTTGAAAAGGAGAAGGATTTTCCGGGATTAAAAGATGGCACCGGCCTTGATTATTCCAAACTGGTACCGGCATTTGAAGGCCGTTATTATTTTGATCAGGGAAAATTGATCAAGATCAAAATCCATGGTAAAGAAAGATCGGCCGATGAAAATAAAACAGCATTCCAGGAATTTTTGGAGGATTTTAAGAAAGATTTAAAAACGCAAAAATAAACTCTGGCGTGTTTTCTTGACAACTTGACAAATAAATTCTATATTTGATAGAAGCTATTTATGAAAGCATGAAAAAGATGACCGTTGGCGAATTTAAAGCTCACTTTTCGGACGTCATAGAACAGGTGAAGACTGGCGGCAAAATTGCCGTGACTTTTGGAAAAAGAAAGGAGATAGTGGGATATTTTTTGCCTGAAATTCCGCAGGAACAAACCAAACGCAAACTGGGCATCTTGGAAGGCAGGGCATCCGTAAAATTTCATACCGATTTCAAGATCACTGAAGACGATTTTTTGAGATCATGAAATACCTGCTTGACACCCATACCCTCCTATGGGCCATTACCGAAAAGAGCGAGCTATCTCATACAGTGATTCGGATACTGGAAGACACAAGTAACGAAATACTGGTAAGCGCTGTTAATTTGTGGGAAGTTAGCCTAAAATTCTCGCTGGGGAAATTGAATATTACCGGCTTTCTGCCGCAGGATTTACCCCGACTCGCCGTACAAAGCGGCTTTACGCTTATACCTCTTATGCCTGTCGATGCTATATCCTACCATCAGTTAGTTTCGTATGAGGGCCACAAGGACCCTTTTGACAAGATGCTAATCTGGCAGGCTATACAGCAATCCCTTATTTTGATCAGTGAGGACAAGCACCTTGCACAATATGCCGCTGCCGGGCTGAAAGTTATTTGGTAAAAATTTAAGAATAAAATAATAATACTGCATGTTTTGGTACGAAGACGAAGTAAAACGCATTGAACAGGAAGGTTCAAGAATAAAATATCAGCCCGAAATCATTTTTTACGGAAGTTCCTCCATTCGCTTATGGACAGGCATTTACAATGATTTCAAAGATATGAAACCGATTAACCTGGGTTTCGGGGGATCGACGCTTGCAGCTTGCGTTTGGTTTTTTGAAAGAGTAATGGCTTCATATCAACCCAAAAGATTTGTGATCTATGCAGGCGATAACGACCTGGGCGACGGAAGGCATCCCGAAGAAATTTTTATTTTTTTCCAGGAACTGGTAGTCAGGGTAAATAAGCGGTTTGGTAACATACCCTGTTATTTTATTTCGCTGAAACCAAGTCCGGCGCGCCGCGGTCAGCTCGACCAGTACAAATTCACCAACATGATCATTTCGCGCGAGATAGCGGCTTACGATAATAACTGGAAATTTATTGATGTTTACGGCAAAATGATCGATCCGCAGGGAAATCCACGCGGCAAATATTTCGCTGACGACGGCTTACATTTAAGTATGGACGGATACCGGCTTTGGAAACAGGTTATCGGCGACTTTATCCATGTTAATCCATAACATTAAGTTATTATTATGCTAACATAGCCTGCTGAAATTCCGCGCCGGAAAGGCAATGCCTCAATGAACAGGGAATATCACAAATGGCACAGCCCCGCGCTGGGCCGCGACATGGAACTTTTGATCTTCGGGCACAACGGCAGGGCGGTACTCTTCTTCCCTACCCGCATGGCAAGATTTTACGATTATGAGAACTGGGGCATTGTAGGGGCTTTGCAGGATAAGATATATAATGGTGATCTGCAATTGTTCTGCGTTGACAGTATTGACGGAGAAAGCTTCTATAATGAGCACATACATCCGGCCGACCGTATCAGGCGTCATCTGCAATACGAGCGGTATATCCTGGATGAGGTGATCCCGGTAATGCGTAAAAAAAACGACGGGAACTATTTTGAGGTTGCGGGTTGCAGTATGGGCGCATACCATGCCGTAAACCTGGCTATGAGGCATCCGGGTATCTTCAAAAAAGTCGTAGGCATGAGCGGGCGATACGACCTGAACCGTCAAATACACGATTTCAGGGACCTTTTTGATGGTTTTCATACTGAAAACATCTACTTCAATATGCCCATGCAGTTTATTGCGAATATGCATGAGGAAGAGCAGGCAGAAGCGATAAAGCAAACCGAATTCATATTCGCAATAGGCGAAACCGACCCTTTCATCTGTAATAACTACGAGTTCAGCGAGTTGCTGTGGAACAAGAGTATTCCCAATCAATTATATGTATGGGACAACTATGCCCACCGGCCACGTTACTGGAAACAGATGGTGCAGTTGTATTTGTAGGAACAGATCCGTCATTTAACCGAAGAAAACGCGTTAACGAGCAGCAATAGCCCCAGGCCCAATAATACCACATAACTATATTTGAAAAATTTATCGCCCTGTATGCGGGAATTGATCAGTCTGCCAAGCAACACGGCCGGTACCAGCACGGGCAACGACCACAAATAGTAGTTGAGCAACGATCTGCCTAACAATCCGTTAAACCAATAACCTATAACTCCCGCCAGGCTGGCAACAAGGAAATAGGCCTGCAAAGTGGCCCGGAAATGCTGCGCTGACCAGCGCCTTTTTGCGCCATAAATAACCAGCGGGGGGCCGTTAATGCCATAAGCGCCTCCGAGTATCCCCGATAACAAACCGCAACTGAAAAGCCACCATCTATTATCCTGTTTCAGTTCTTTCAGCCGGCTGCCGGTTAGCAACCAGGCGGCAAAAGCTGTAATAACCACCCCCAACAAGAGTTTCACCCCGAATTCCTGCACCCGAACCAGCAGCCATAAACCGATGGGTATGCCGATAAGTGCATAAATGATCAGCCCGCTGGCACTTTTCAAATGTATTTTTTTATAGTCCTGGATCACGACAAAACCGGCAATGGTGACCGACATTAGAACGGATAGCGGAACAGCCACCTGTAACGGCATTACTAAAGCCAGCAGCGGAACTGCGATAAGGGATTCGCCAAAGCCGAAAGCGGAACGAAAAATAGTGGCGGCGAAAATGATAAGCGCGACCGGTAGAATAACTGGGCTGAACAGCACCATCAAAGATACGGTTTTAGGATGGATTTGACAGCATTATTGGTATATAAACAGGAAACCCGATCAAGTTGACCGGGTTTATTTCAGGCCACCACCCGGGACTGTATTTGAACGCCTTGATGGGATATCGCTGGTAGTCAAAGCAATAAAAAAATGACGGCAATTGATCAGACATACTACATCAAATATGCATTTCCAGAACTATTTTACGCCAAACTTTAAAAGATATAATGGATCTAAACTTACTTGCCTTTGGCCTGGAATACTACTTTTATTGTTTTCAGAATGATATTCAGGTCGTTATTTAAGCTGATGTTCTTTAGGTACAGAAAATCATAGTTCAGCCGGTCGCACATCTGGTCGATATTCTCGGCATATCCATAACGAATCTGCCCGATAGATGTTAATCCTGGTTTCAGGTGCTGCAATAGCCTGTACTCAGGAGTCCGCTCGACGATCTTATCAACAAAATGCTTGCGTTCCGGCCTCGGCCCGACAACCGACATGTCGCCAATCAGCACATTCCAGAATTGCGGCAGCTCATCAAGCCTTGTTTTTCGGATGAATCTGCCCCATGTTGTAATACGGGGGTCGTTGTCTTTGGTCAATTGCGGTCCGTTCTTCTCCGCATTGACGTACATGCTTCTAAACTTATAGATATTGAATGGCCGCCCGTTTTTGCCCAATCTTTCCTGCTGATACAACGCCGGCCCATTGGATGTGCATTTGGTAACCAGGTACAATACAATAAATATCGGTAAGCCCATTATTATCACTGACAAAGAGAATAATATGTCAAAAGAGCGTTTCAAAATTTTGTCCCTGTCATTGATACGCCGTGCTTCCAGATGCAGCACCTGTATCTTTTCGTGGTTGATGAGCTGAACCGTTTGGTCCTTTAAAAGAGAATCGGTTACCAGCAATACCCGTACGGCGTTTTGTTTTCCGAATTTCAGCAGTATGTCGAGCAGGCCGGCGTTTAATTTCTTATAACAGATAAATATTTCATCAGGACTTTTAACGTGGAGTTCGTTGTAAAGATGTTCGCCGGGGATTTTGATTGCATCGCCTTCCGGGATGAAACCAAGTACATGGTAACCATATTCCGGATGCATTGCCAGCGACCTTTCTACCCGCTGGTACATCGCAATGTCACCGATAACCAAAATATGCCTGAGATTATACCCTCTTTTCCTAATCTGGTTCAAAAAGATAAAAACGCTTGCCCTGAAAATGATCAGCGTTAAGAAAAAAGTCCAATAAAAAAGAATCGGCCAGTTCAGACGCCCTGCATGCCCGTTCAATGCATAGGAGCTTAGAAATATCAATCCTATAAAATACAGGTAAGCTACTGAAAGCCGGCGAATATGCATGCTGAAATACAGGGGGCGGGACGTCAGATAGCTCTTCTTCAGGAACGAAACAGCGATCCAGCATACATTCGTCAGGCAAACAAATCCCGGGAACTTATTGACCGCTGCTCCATGTCCTACGAGGAAAATAAATGTGATGACCAATATCACGTTGAGCAGCAACCAGTCAATAAGAAATATTGCGGAGTGCAGAAATCTTGAATAGCGAATACTCATAAGCAGATGTTATGAATAGCTACGCAAAACCTTTTCCACGCGGTTACCGCGCGAGAGCAATGCGTCCCGTGCACAGGTAAGGTCTTGATTATTAAGATAAAAGAACATAAATTAAACTAAGAGAAATTAATTTTCTCCATAAGCTATATAAAGAAAAATTTAGTTAATAGGACAAACTGTTTACAAAAGAAAACATTATACGTGTTGCCAATAAGCCTGATGCATTGATAATTTTCGCAGCCAGCTTTTAGGGACGTGCCGGTAATATCGGCCAATTTTGTATCCCAGCCATTTGGCAAACAATGAACTGACCGAGCTGAATAAAAACGTAGCGTCTGTACTTGCAATATAATTGAGCTCAGACCTCACGTAACGCAACCCTTCGCCTGACGGCCTGCCGTAGATGTCGCGAATCCATTTATTTTGTTCATGAAAGACACGCGTATCAAAATATCGCCTGAACTCTTCCTTCAAGCTGTAACTGTGAGAATGTTTCACCTGCGCATCGGCCACATACGCCAGTTTATACCCTTTCGTCAGCATTTTTGCTGCAAACAAAGCGTCCTCGCCCATAATACTGTGCGTCGGGAAACCTCCCAGGTCTCTTAATACAGTCTTGCGGTACGCAGCGAAAGAATTGGAGCAAAAAAATACCTTAAAGCCGCAACGCGCTCTGTCATCCAGGCCCCTGACGTCCGAACGATCCGGATAATTGAACAAACGCGCATGCTTTTCGAGCGGCGTGGCACCGTCATGCGGTATCTGCCGTCCATAAGCCAGCCCGATCTCATCGTCCCTGAACGGCTCGACGAGTTTTTGCACGCTGTCGGCCGTCGCCGGTATGGCATCCTGTGTAAGGAAAGTGCAAACGTCGGACCTTGTTGCCGCATCAGCCAGGACCTGGCGCGCGTATCCGTGGTTGAAATCGTTTTTGGGAATATTGATGATATCAAAACCATGTCCTTTCGCCAATTCCCTGGTATGGTCCGCCGAACCTGAATCGATAATGATCTTCTCGGTAAATGGAATAGTTTGTGCGCTGATCCCATCCAATACCTGCGGCCATTTTGCACCGGCATTATAGGTAGGGATCAATAAACTGACTTTAAGACCACGATCATTCATTTCCTTACCCTGTCCTCCCATCATCAATTAAAATTTTGCAGAACCTGCCAGGTATCTGTTGATGCTTTTTCCCAGGTAAATCTTTTTGCCCGGATTTTTGAACGTGCCGCCAATAACATACGCAGCTCGCGGTCATTGATCAGTTCAATCAATGCATTTTCACACTCGAGCTGTGAATATGGGTCGATCTTCAAACCGGCATCACCCACTACTTCGGGCAATGATGTCCGGTCGCCGGTAATTACCGGTGTCCCGGCAGACATGGCCTCCAGGGGCGGCAATCCAAATCCTTCATAAACGGACAAATACACGAATGCCAAAGCATTACGGTATAATTGTGCCACATGTTCATCTTTTAAATGCCCGGTGAAAACCACTTGTCCGGGTATTTCATTGATCCCGGCATCCTTGAATATCCTGGCATTGCCCTTGCCTCCCACAATGATCAGACCCGTTCCCGGGGGTATTTTGTTCCCAATATTTTTCCACGAAGCCAGCAGCAAAGGAATGTTTTTCCGCGGTTCAAGAGAGCCTAAAGCCAGAACATATTGTTTGAAAGGTGTCCGCATAAGTCCGGATCCGTTTACCGGAATAGTCGTAAGGTCGTCGCAGCCATTGTACACCCTGGTTATCTTCGTCTCAGCAACCCGGTATAGCTCCATGATCCTGCTTTTGGTAAAATCGGAAACGGTAATGATATGCCGGGCTTTTTTGCATAGGCGCGGAAGCATGTAATTATACCATTTCACGTAGGCCTTGTTGAACCATTCCGGGTGATCAGCAGATACTACGTCATGTATAGTCACCACCTGGTTGCTGTAGCTTAAAGGACCTGAGTTACTCGGCGACCATAATAATTTTTTGTGAAGCTTCCCCGTCAAAGCAACCTGCTCCCACAAGTGACCCTTTATTCCCCTCGACCATTTTTCCGGCGGCTGCACACATTCGGGTTTTTCAGGAAAAAACCCGAGTATATTTTTGGTATAACGCTGTACCCCGGTCAGCGCGGCATTCATGCACCGGGTGTTGCAGACTATGTCCATAAACCCTCCGCTATCTGGTTATAGAAAAACAACACCTGGTAAAAAGTCATGAGCGATTGAAAGAAGCCTTTCTTAAACATCTGGTATTTTAATATCAGGTAGCACACCTGCAGACGGCCCGAGTCATAAGCATGCAGGTATTCTTCCAGCATTGCTCTTTTCTTCGTCTCAAGTTCATCAGCATAAAGCTTATAGAATTCATTCAGCATGCTCAATTTGGCCTTTGATGCCTCTATCTCATGCTGCGGCTGCGTAATGTGCCGCCTGATGCGGGCCGAAAGGCTATCATTATCCGCCACATTTCCCGAGGCGTTTTGTGTATGCTGCCGGTAACGGATCAGCTTTTTGCTGATATAAGCGCTATGATACATTGACGCCACCAGCGCTATCCAGTAATCGTGGTTCACGGCCTGTTCGGGGATATTGCCTATCTTTTGAAGCATCGCCCGGTTGATCATCACGGTACAGCCCAGTACATAGTTAAAGCTGACGAGGTTTTTCAGATCCACTTTGTTTTTTAGCCGCAATGAATGTCCTGTCGCACGGCCACAGTCATCTACCAGTTCCAAATCACCATAGATCATTACAGGTTCACCGGGATGGCTATCTTCCTGGCGCCTCATTTCATTCAGCGTTACTTCAATTTTGTTCGGGAGCCAGGCATCGTCCTGGTCGCAAAACATTACATATTTTACCCGCTCATCAAGCTTTGCCATCTGAAACAGGGCGGCGAAATTCGAGCAGGCACCACGGGTTCCCGTAAGGTTGGTGTAAATGCTGATGTTTGGATGTCTTACCTGGTATGATTTTAGTATTTCAACCGTGTCGTCAATCGAGCCGTCGTCACGAACCCAAAGCTCCCAGTTCTTATAAGTTTGCGCCAGCAGGGTATCTAATTGCTCCGCCAGGTAAGCTTCGCCGTTGTAAGTGGCCATCAAAACAGTTACGAAAGGCTGCTCTGTCATAAAATATTGATTCCCTGTATGACGAACAGCAATGCGCGATAAAGGTTTAGCTAATTTTACCTTCAGTTAAAAGATTGTATTCTGAAGAACTTTTTTTTAACATAAGATAGAAGAAGCCTGTGATGAAAATGATAACCGGCAAGATCAGCATAACATTCTCCACTTCGGATATGGCCTGGGGCGGATCAGTCTCAATTCCGGCCAGGTTGATATAAAGCAATACAAAAAACAGTTGCGTGAAAATATTTCGCCTCAGGTTAAAATAAAGGCGATTGCGGACGAGACTCAATAAAAAGCCGATAAGATAGGAAAACACAATGCTGCCAAAAAAGCCGAAATAAACATAGCCAAACACATTTTGCCTGGCGTTAGGGCCGGTTATAATATCCAGTTTGGAGAACATCTGGAATAGCTGCAGGCCCAGGATCTGTGGCTGCTGCTCGCGCGGAATGAGGCGTACCGTGCTGAATATATCGCCGAATAGCGCCAGGAACGGCTGCGAGCCGCTGATATGCTCGATGTTGTGATTTGGATAGGCAAAGAAATAGGCATCGCCAGACGATACCAGCCTGAAAGCAAAAAATTGAAGATTGTTGCTCGTAATGCCGTTTTCCGTAGACTGAGCAAATATGGTAAAGAATACAAAACACAAACCCGCACCAATGATCAAAATCTCGAGCCGCCGTAGCTTGCGGAAGACCTGTTTGAACCGCGACGCATTAAGAATGAGGAAGCAAAAAACGATGAATCCAAGCAGCATAAATTCCCCTTTGCTGCCCGAAAGCGCAAAGAACAGGAGCAGCATCAGCAGAAAGAAATACTGGTACGTTTTAAATGATATAGAGCCTGATCTTTTGAACAGGAACCACACCAGCATGAATATTGCACAAGGCTTCAGCACATCCAGCGCACGCCCCAAAATGCCCAACCCACCTGAATTATTATAGATATCGATATGACTGCTAAGCAGCAACGGGATGCCGATCAGTCCGTAACTCGCCAGTTGGATCATGATGTATATCGACGAAACTGTCACAAAGAATATCTTCTCCAGCAATTCCTCATCTTCGATCCTGACGACTTTAACTTTGGATAAAATCTCCCGTCGCCTCAAGCTTTTAAATGTAAAAAGGCCGGCCCAAAAGGCTATTTGAGTAAGCAAATAACTCACCAGGTAACGTGCATCGATGCTTTTAGTAAAATAGAGGAACCAAACCACCGAAAAGCCAAAGACAGAAAAGATCAGCGCGAAGAAAAATGGGTCGAGGATAGAAATGAACATCCGTCTGAACAACAGTGCGTAAAAAATCGCTGAAGCCGCGAAAATAATGCAGTACAGCACCTCATTGGCTTTTAGCAGCAATCCGAAACTAACCCAATCCATATGCCGGTTTTGATTTGATGACCCTGGCAAGCGCCGACCTGATCCTGGTATACACGTATACCCAAAAAGGAAAATTTTCGCGTATCAGCTTTGGTTTATCCCGGTAAAAAAGCAGGTCGGGATTGTTATCCGACAAGCCATTCCCTTCATAAATGCATATTGTCAGCGGAAGATATTTGAACGTGAAGTTTTTATCGCCATAACAAAGCATGTTCAGGTGATGATCTGCAAGGAACCTATATTTCAGGTCATACCGGTATTTCCCAAACACGGCCGCGGGATAAAATATCGCCTGGTGACTGATGTTCAGCACCGCGAGCTTATAGGCGGGGAAACGCCCGTCGTAATAGCGTTTCAGGTAATCCATGAAGACGTTCCCGTAGTAAATGCAATTGTCTTCAACCATGTGTGCGGCTACTTTTTCCAAAATATCGAGCAGCACGTCGCCCGCGCCTAAGAAATATATCCAATCGCCGGTTGCTTTGGTAACACCCTTGTTCATCGCGTCATAAATGCCCTTGTCCGGCTCGCTCGCCCACTTAAAATAGTCACTGTATTTTTCCAGGATCGCAATTGTTCCATCGGTCGATCCACCATCCATCACGATATATTCTATATTCTGATACGATTGGCCGATAACGCTCCTGAGCGTATCTTCAATCTTATCGGCGGCATTGTAGCAGACCGTAATAACCGAAATTTTAGGGTCTCTCATTTATCAAATTGTACTTTCTCCGGCCTTCCCGCAAACTTCATGAACTCATCTATCGACCAGAACCGGCTGATATTCTTTTGTATCCAAGCTTCGTCCCTGTCCCACCATTTCATGGCCTTCAGGAACGCTATTTCTTCTTCCGTGAACCTCTTGCGGATAAACCTGGCCGGCACACCTCCAACGATGGTATAGTCCGGGACGCTTTTTGTAATTACCGAATTGGCGGCAATGACAACCCCGTCGCCTATCTTCACACCCCCGGTAATAACTACATTAGTTCCGATCCAAACATCGTTTCCGATCTCAACTTTATCGTTATGCCGGTAATGATTCTCATCCAGGTATATCTTGCTATGAAAAGCAGGCTTGCAGTAGGTGGAAGGATGTATGCTGACAAAGCCGGACGCAGGATGATCGCCGGGCGATATCTGGACGTTTCGCGCAATGGCACAATACTTTCCGATCTTGCAGTTGCGCACCAGGCTGTTACCTGCGATATAACTATAGTCTCCGAGGGTTGAGTTTTCCACCAGGTTATGTGTACCGAGCCAGTTATAGCGCCCAAAAGCGGAGTTCCTGACCAGCGTTCCGTAACTGATACGAAGGTGATAGCCCCAATACTTACTTTGGTAAAATATTTTGCCTGATAGCCACCTGAAATAGTTCGTCAGGGGATTTGCAAATATCGACCGGTCAAAATATTCTTTCATTTAATTAAACATTTAAGGCCTTTCTGAAAATAGCCTTCGCATTATCATTGCTCCATAATAACGGTATGAAGACTACCGCAAACGTTAGCAGTGTTATGATGACTTTCGTTTTCGTATAATTTACATTAATGAAAACAGCAAAAACGGTAAAAATGATTGCTGTAAATAATAATGTCCAATCGGCTTTGGAAAAAACCCGCGTAAAACCGATCAGCATGTCCCGCTGGAAATAAATGATCAGCGCCAGTGAACCAAGCGTAAAGGTCAATCCCCAGGCCAAAACTACCCCATGCCCGCCGAACAATTTCCCCAGGATCCATCCAAGGATAATGTTCAAGGCAGCCATAAATACATGTACATAAACCAGCAGATTCAGTTTACCCTGGCCCAGCGAACTGTAATAAGCCGGGCCACACATGATGTTAAAGAATATCGTAACGGACAAAATAACCAGCGGGAAGATGAATGCTGGCTCGATATGGCCTATCCATATGACGGATATGAATGAACTGAAGCTGATAACCGCGCATATCGCGGGCACATTAACCAGCAAAGTGACAGACATGGTGCGCTGATACAATTTAACAACCGCATCCATACCTGAATGCGACGCCTGCGCTACAACCGGGATCATCACCTGGTTGGCGTTGACTATTAAAGCGCGTACCTGGTTGATCAGCCGGCTGGCCATTTCATAGTAACCCACAGCCGATAGGCCTCCAAAACTGGTTAGCAGCATTTTAGTGGCGGGTTCATAAAGTAATTGTAAGAGCGAAACGAGTTGGAATTTAGAGCCATACGAGATCAGGCTTTTGAATATTTGCCTATCCCAGTTCCATTTCAAAAGCGTGAAGCCTTTGAGATTTAAAGTCCCTGCTATAAAGGCTGACAGGAAGATCAGGGCCGATTGTATTACCTGTGCATAGGTAACACCCATCAAGCCGTATCGTGGCACCAGTTGATAGGATATCACGAGGAAACATATCGAACCACAGATATAGATAATGTTCCGGACATAGTTTTTTTGAAAGCCTTCCAGGATCGACGTATAGATGCCGCCGACTTCGTTGATAAAAAGACAAAGCAATGAATAAGGCAATAACCTCAGCGCAAGGCCGATGTACTGCGGGCCGATAACCAGCCGGAGGATGAGATTTACGCCGAGATACCCGATAAAGATCAGGATGGCGAAAAATAAAAGTATCGAGACAAAGGCGGTGAAGATCAGTTTGTTCATTCGTTCATTGTCGCTTGTTTCGCGATAGTCAGCCACAAACTTTACCAGTCCGGATGTGATGCCAAAGTTGGCGAAGTTGGCGATGGATGAAGTGGAAACTACCAGCGCCCAAACACCGAGCTGCGCGGGCCCCAGTATCCGGATCAGGTAGCGATAGAGCAGGAAATACATCAGGCCGACGACGATCACCTGCACAGCCGCTGAAACGGCGTTAATAATTATTCTTTTATGGGAGATCACGCCTGGCATATCAATTCAACTCACTCAACCCTTTCTTAAACACCAGATAGAAAACACACAAAATGAAGCCAATGATCGCGCCCAATACAGGGAACAATACTTTTCCGGGCTTTTCCGTTTCGAGAGGCAACTGCGGACTGTCGATAGGCTGGATCAAAGGTGTTTCCTTCCGCAGCGTGATTTTAGCCAGTTCCAGGTTCTTCAGTAATTCGGCGTACACAGCCGCGCTTGCCTGTACATCGACCGTCTTTTTCTGCGATCCGGTATGCAAAATGCTTCTCTCGGGGTTAGCATTCGGCACGATGTCATTAGCTAAGGCAGCACCCGAGATGTAAGTATTCATTACTTTCCTCACGCTGTCCGTTTGCTGCTGTAGTACGTTCAAATTGCGCAGAGCACGATTTGAACGGGTCATGATATAGAACGCATTCACATTCTGCACCAGCTTTTCATCCAAATATTTGGAGAAAAACTCATCTTTCGACCGTACAGTCACATCGATTACCCCCAGCTTTTTATCCGGCTTACCGACAGCCAGGTTCTTCTTTTTAATGCGTTTAACGATCACAAAGATGGCACTGTCTTGCAGGCGGCTCAGCTTGCCGGTATCGGTATTTTCAAAGCTGATATTTTCCAAACCCGCTTCACCGCGCCATTTGTCATGAAGATGATTGAAGGCAATATACCGGTCGATGAGCATTTCCGGCTTACCATTAAAATCGCATTTAGTGAGCAGGGTTTTCTCCAGCATCGTCCGCGATTTATAAAGCTCGATGATGTTATCACCGGCGAACAGGCCATTGGACTCCGCATTCATGGATATCCCTGCCAACGCGGCAAGACTGGCATATTGCCCCAGGCCGCCGGTCGCGCTTTCATCAAGCACGAATGTGCTTTGGGCGACATAGATTGGTTTTGCGATAAAAGCGTATGTCAGCGCCAGTACTGCCGCGATTAATGCCGAAGCCAGTAAAACCCGCCATTTCGATAAAAGGTGATTTTTCCAATAGCGCAGGCGAAGTATGATATCCCTGAAGGATATTCTCTCGTCATATGACCGGGTACTATTTTCGTTGTCCGAAGCCATATGATGAACCTATTTTTTGGTTAATGTCAGGATGCCAATAATAATAGCGCCGATAGATGCTACACCGCTGGTGATACCCAGGAACTCGGCGGGTGAAAGCGGCGGACGATATGGCTTTTTAGGAACGAATATCTCGCTGCCGGGTTTTACATCCGGATGCACATTGAAAAACAGGAACTTTCGCGTGCCATGCACAGAGCCGTTCGGATAAACGACATAAGCGCCTCTCCTTAAAGCCTCGGACGAAAAGCCGCCTGCATTCAATATGTACGAGCGGAATGATTTGTGGCCTTCATAAACCACTGCGCTGGGATAAAGCACTTCGCCGTTTATCCTTACGATCTGTTGTTGTTTGGGAACCCGAAGCTCATCACCGTCTTCCAGTATCAGGTCAGTGGTCGATCCAGGCTTATTTTCAATCTGTCTCAAGTTGATCCCGATGAAATTGTTCCTGAGTTGCTGCTCGGAGAGGCTGCTGGAATCGCTGGTTGATAATCCGATGTGCCGCAGCCGCGCGAGGCGTTCCTGCGCCAATATTGCTGAATCCGTTTTGTTCTTATTGATGCCGAGAATGGCTGAGTTCTTACGTTTAAGCGTACTGCCATCAATATCAGCGGATATCGTGAGGCCGCCGGCACGCTTGATCATGTCGGATATTCGTTCATTCTTTTTTTGTATCGTATAATAGCCGGGGTACATCACTTCGCCTGCCACCCGCACAACGCGTTGCTTCTCATAGCCGGGCAGGCTGTAAACCGAAACGATATCAAACGGACGTAGCCTGAACCCTGCATTGTTCAGGTTTAAATGCGCGTCCAGGTCAACGCTGAACACCATCGCAACCTGGCTATCTTTTATAGTCGGGTCGCTGTTGCTGATACGCCGGGAAACCTCAATTCGTTTCGGACTGGCGCCTTCGGCAAAACCGCCGGCATCAACGACCAGATCGGCGACACTCATGCTGTCGGCATAGGCGAACTCGCCCGGTTTGCGCACTTCACCTTTTATGGTCACCTTATATTTATCCCGCAGATCGAAGATCGATGCGATATGCACACTATCCTCCCGCTCGAGCGGGATATCAGGGGATCTGTTGGCTATAATATCGCTGATACTGAAAGAGATAAGTTCTTTGGAATTATCGGGCTTTAACCTGGTGATACTCCCCCGCCCCGTGAAAGCATCCTCCTTCAAACCGGCCGCTTTTTTGATCAATCCCGATACGGTCAGACCTTTATCCAGCTCATAATCTCCAGGCCTGAAAACTGCTCCCTGTATCGTAACCCGGTTCTCAAAACGGTTAAGCACCCTTTCAACTACATATTTATCTCCCCGCAGCGGAACATAGTTTTTATAGTCGTTCTCAAAAACATCGCTGATCTTGCGCTGCTGGTCTGATACCTGTAAGACCTTAATCCTGCCGGTATAAGCCTCATTGGTAAAGCCTCCTGCGAATTGCAGCACGTTATCCAGCGTTTCCCCTGGTAATACCTCGAACAACGCCGGGTTCTTCACTTCGCCGGCCATTTCAACCCGTACCTTATAAGTTGGTACCCTTATCACATCCTGGTCCTGCAGCCCGATATTAGATGACTGATCACCTTTTAACAGGAAATCATAGATATCCAGATGACTGATCACCTTATTGCCGCGGATGATCTCGATCTGTCGGTACGAGCCATTAACATTCGGACCGCCCGCAGCGTACAGCGCGTTGAAGGCCGTAGCCAGCGAGGGAAGCGTATAAGTTCCCGGCCTCTTCAATTCGCCGATCAATATGACCTTAATGCTGCGGATATTGCCCAGCGTCACCTGTACACTAGTTCCTCTGCCTATGGCATAATGGCTTGCGACAAGGCGGCTTTTGATAGCGGCCGTTGCCTGCTCGATCGTTCTGCCCGCAACATTCATTATACCCACGCCTGGTATGTTGATATTTCCTTCAGGCGAAACCTCCAGCTTCCAGTTCACCAGCGAATTACCATAAACGCTGATATTCAACTGGTCTTCAGGCCCGACGACATAATTTAAAGGCGTTGCGATCTTCAGGTTTGGGGCGAACGTGAGGTTACTATTACTGAAAATATCAGATCCAAAAACCTTCGGCACCAGTTGCGTAAGCATGTCCCTGTTCTGAAATTTCCGTAATGAATCGGAATCTGCTTGATAATTCAATTTTCGCTTGGTTTGGCCGGTATCGCTTATGGTCGAATCTGCTTTATTACTGAATTGACTATTCTTTTCTCTAACAGCCTGGATGCGTTTTTTTAGTTTATCCCCTTCCGTAACAGGCAATCCGCGGCTTTCTGCCATCTGCACCACCTGGTCGTCGCTTAAACCCGCACCGCCGGCCTTTTGCAACACCTGGATGATCTGCTGATCGCTCAGCTCATCGACCCGGACAGACGACAGGTTGCCTGGCAATTCCTGCGCAAAGACGGGTTTATGTAAAACACAGGTAAGAACTATGATGACAGCACAAAGCCGGTATAAAGTTTTTTTCATTGACGAATGGAAGGCTGCGAAAACCGTTTTCACATAACTGCTTGTATGATACAAACCGCTTTATCAAAATGTTTGATGAACAACTTGCGCTAATAAAAGAAGTCGAGTGCGATGTCAGGCTTAAGTTTATGGCAGGGATGGTCAAGGCCCGGTATCGGGTAGCTTGCTTTGGAGTAGTTCCTCTCCGGAACATACTCGTTCAAAAGCAGGGTCATCTCAATGGTATCGGGTATATTTTTACCACCGATTGTGAATGTCCCGGTATGATTGTTCGAATGAATATGAATAAGCGAATGAGTTTTTGAAATTCTTTCCATGAAAGAGATAAGGCGTTCCAGGTTCTTGCTAACGTCGTGGAATTCAATGATCACCTGTAAACAATTACCTAACAGCTTAAAAACGGACGTATCATCAAATACTTCGTATTCAGCACCTTCCACGTCCATCTTCAGAATGATCTTCTTATTGTACAAGTCAAATTTGTCATAATGATAACTCAACGATTTGTATTTCCCGGAATCCGACAATGCAATGCCTTCCTCGTAAAACCTGATCCTGTATCGCTTTAATTTGGCCTGCTCAAATATCCAGGCTACCCGGTTTTTTATATGCCGCAGGAAGGGTATGACCTGGCCGGTCTTTATTTTTTTGAATATAGGTGTAAGCTCGCTCAGCGTAGGATCAAACGCCAGGATACGTTTACCGGTAGTCCTATAAAAGTCCTTTTCAAACTCAATATTGTAACCAACGCCATAATTTACAAGGCAATCCGCATCGCTAAGACTGCGAAAATGTACCACATAGCCTCCGTCGAAGGTATTACCCATCCTGTGGAGCCCTGAAACCTGGATCGGCCGGAATATTTTAAGACGTTCGGTATCCATAGCAGATTTTTACAGATGTAACAGCGTAACCTATAATCTGTTTAACCGAAAAGAAAAATATTATAGTTAAGTTAATATTTAACAACAACCGGGAACAATTAGCCCTTATTTAGGTTTTCTATAGCACCGCTGCTTATGAAGTACAGTTATTGATATGATGCAACGCTTATTTTTGCTGGCACTGATCCTATTGGCTCCTGCATTGGTTCTTTCGCAAACAATACCTGTTTCGAACAATTATGCGAGCGAGAATGCACGCATCCGCCAGCTCTTAGGTGATACCAGCATCACAGCTTCATTCAGCATACGTCCCATAAACTTCGGCAGCGATTCAATTTTACGGCATCTTACAGCAAGTAAAAATTTGCTTTCCGATACCGGCGCAACAGGCATTTATTTGCTCCCGGTCCGTTTGCTCGGCGAGTACAATGTCAACCGGCCATATGGGTATAATAATGGTTCTTTGTATCCGAACCGCGGTTTGCAAAACCTTTTAAGTGCCGGTGTGCTGTTCAAGGCAGGAATATTGAGGATACAATTGCAACCTGAGCTGGTTTATGCGCAAAACCGGAGTTTTCCAACTTTTGCCGATGTCCAGGGAAGCAATAATAACCCGCAATTAATGTCAGCTTATTTTTATATGACCAACGGTATTGATGCGCCGGAACATTTTGGGAACAGTTCGATAACGCATTTATATCCCGGGCAATCCAAGATCACGATCAATATCCATAACATTGAGGCGGGTGTTTCCACAGAGAATATGTGGTGGGGGCCGGGCACGCAAAATGCTATTATGATGAGCAACTCCGCGCCGGGTTTCCTGCACTGGACCATCAATTCCGCAGCGCCGATAAAAACGCCGATAGGATCATTGGAATGGCAGCTTATTGGCGGCAACTTAAAACAATCGGGTTATCCGCCAACAGATACCGCCAAATTGGTCAATGCGCATGGCATGCTTATCCCAAAGCCCGCAGTAACGCGGTATATCTCCGCTTTTACCATCAATTGGCAACCCAAATGGATAAAAGGACTCTATATCGGAGTTAGCGGCTACGATTACCTGAATAAGGATTCGGTATATACCCGAAAGAGCTTATTTAACAGGGTGCTGCCCGTGTTTTCACATTCTTCCGCTCAGGCAAATACGGTGGCCGACAGCATCCGCGGCGATGGTGAAGATTTCGCCTTTGCCTTTAATATACGCCAGACCTTTCCTGAGGTTCACACGGAAATATATTTTGAATGGGCCAGGAATGACAGGGCGGCTGGCCTGAACGATTTTGTGCAGGAGCCCGAACATGCCAGCGGGTATACCGTTGGAGGCCGCAGGTTGTTTGAACTGCGGAAGGAAACATTTCTGCAGGTGAAATTTGAACTGACCCATCTGCAGGATCCGCCAACCTATTTATTGCGGCCGGAACCTACCTGGTACGTCCATCTCACTCCCCCGCAGGATGGCTATACCAATGACGGGCGATACATCGGCGCGGGCATCGGCCCCGGAAGCAATAGCTTTACCTGGGATATGAGTGTGCTTAAAGGGCAAAATTCCTACGGTGTGACATTTGAAAGGCTGGTACATAACAACGATCTGTATTACCAGGCCTTCTCAGGAACAAACATTTTCAACAGGCATTGGGTCGACCTGGCGGCGACTTTTTATGCCAATTGGAAATTGGGAAATTATGTCCTTTCGGGCGAACTCACTCCCGTCTATACTTTAAACTATGAATATCAAGCGGGGACCAGTTATAACCTTCATGCCAGGGTTGCGTTGACGTATTATTTCAACTAACAAACAGCATTGCGGCATAAAATGAAAAACGTTCGCAAGTTGTTAAACACTTGCGAACGTTTCTGTTCACCACATGGGATTGTATTGAACACCTTGAAGGTATCTTACTGACAATTAAGTCAATTGGAGAAATAGAAAAATAGTTCTCCTTCTTTAAAATCGAGGATGCGTCTCCAGGAAATATGTTTTCAAGTGCAAAAGGCTAATGCTGGGCAAATGACATACTGTGTTTCCAGTAATGAACAACTTATAATACCTGACTAAAATTTCTATTTCTCTAAAGCCGATGAAATGATATCTGCTGCCGCACGTATCGTTTGATGAATAATCTCTTCACAACTGCCATGAAACAACCTTCGGGCCGATACCAGTTTTCCTTTTATCATAATTGAAATAAACATTGTACCCACCGGTTTTTCCGCTGTTTCGCTTCCGCCGGGAGTTGTTAGTCCTGTTATCGCTACTTGTATATCAGAAGAGATCAGGTTATTCAGGCGCGTGGCCATTTCATCGGTAACTTCCTGCGATTCCGGCGTATATCGTTTAATATACTCGTGTGGTACACCCAGCAAACTTTCCTTCAACGATGCATCGTAACAAGCAATACCGCCTTTCAATACCGTGCCGGATTCCGGCGTCAAAGCAAATTCAGAACAAAGCCATCCCGCTGTCGCGCTTTCGGCGAATGCGATCGTAAGTCCGTTCTCGCTAATGAGCTTGCTGCATTCTAAGATTTTTGGTTCAGCCATAAAAAGATATAAATAGAAACAACTTTTCGGCGTGGCAGTTTTTATCTTATGAGGCATGCAGAAAAAACAATACCGCCGCAAGACACGGGGCGCGCCACGGATTTCTCGGAAGAGCAATCATTCGGCACTGAACAGGACGCGCACGCAAATTATAAAAAAGTAGTAGCAAGGCTGCTTGACGTAAATGAATGGCATGTTTATGCCGGTCCCGGCTCGTCGCGTTTTTGCCTGACAAATAATTTGGGTGAGGAAGTTACAGGCTTTGCCAAAGAAGGATTTCTGTTCAATATCGATCTTCCTGTGCCAGGGTCGGACGCAGGAGATGGTTTGGAGTGGGTCATGATCGAACGCATAGAAACCGCGGGCAACCGCCGTTCAGCGGAGGAATACCTCTCGATGACGGCCAGACCGATACCGGATCCCCGGAAAGCCGATCCGGAGACAGCCCATTTTTACAACGACGCAGCTACCAGTACTTTTATCGTTAAGCGAGCCGGTAAGACCATCAGCGTAGCGGTACATGGGAGAAATGAGGCGCCGAACAATGAAGATGTTGATCTGCATGACAAAATCAGGAATACAATAGTAGCATTATCTGCGCGGATCGGCCTGGCAGGACCGCAATGGAAAAAACTCGCCCGCGGATTGTTGGAACCACCGGACGAAAACAAACCCTAAAATGGCAAGCGGCCTACTTTCCTGGAATGGAGGAAATAGAATGATCGGGGATTATCGTTAACTTTTCCATGTAATTGTCACTTGCTCGTTGCCTGACACATGATATGCCATATGGCCGCCGTTAACTTTTCTTCCCTTAATGGCATCATTTTTTTTGCCTGACGTTACTTTTAATTCAGGCAATTTCTTGCTGCCGGTTTTCACAACCATTATCGTGCAATTTAAGCGATTGTCCCCTGCAAGCCTGAATTTTACGGGTTTTTGTTTATGAGCGGCAAAACCGTAGGCCGGGTAATCGGTATAGATCATAAACTCTTCTCCCCGCACCTGCATATAATGCCGTGGCAAGATACCAAACGCATTGCCGGCGCCATAAACCTCCTGGCCAACTTGCCCGGACTTTTCCCAGCCATCATGCAGATCTTCAAGCGCGATCCAAAGCTTAGGATCTACTTCACCGATCTTAGGTTTATCCTGCAGCATATCCTTTGGCAGCATAGTAGGATAATAGAAAACCGCCCGGTCCACTAAATAGCGGATATATTCGGCCATCAGCAAGCGCACAGCAGGAAAAATATCTTCGCCTTCAGCATGGCGGAGGTAATCATGAAATGCGCAGAATACTTCTTGTTCCTCGTAAACAGCGCTGTAAGGTGCATCGTTTAATGGGAACAGCGTAAAGAATGATGGAATGTTTTTGCCATATCCGTAGTTGCAGTCCCATAGCCGCACGTTTTTTAATATATTAGCGATGCACAAATAACTCAGTTCCTTATATACCGCTTTTTTTGTGACTTTATACAGGCGAAGCATCGCGCCGGCGGAAAATGCTGTATTATTAGCCTGGTAAAACAGATCGAATCCGAGCCCGCTCAATTGCCGTGCGGATTTTTCAGCCTCGGCCAGGTAGCGCTTTTGGCCTGTTAACTCCCAGGCCTGCAGCATGACATGAGCATACAAGCCAGGAACGTCTTTTTCCCCGCCTTTACCCGGTTGGGTTTCAGCTTTAATAACTTCCAGTGTATCAAGTTTATAGAAAACGGGCCATTGATAGTTAAAGTGATGTGCCACTTTGATCGAAAATTCCAGCGAATCCAGGAATAGCTTTTTTGCTGCGCCATCGCCCTTGAGCGCAAGTCGCGACAAGTTTAATAAAGGATGGTGCAAATACCATGAATCCATCGTCATGGGCTTCTTTTGCTCTTCGTCGCCTTTTAACTGGTCGGCGACTTTGGGATGCCAACGCATAATCGTCCCTATTTTTTCATCATAAAATGATGGCAATCCTTCCTTTATTTTACGCATAACTTCCAACTCCGAATCACTCCATTCCACATAATCCAATAAGGGCAAAAGGATTGCAAGCTGTACCATGATCTCGGGAGGCGTAGCATAATCGGAAACATATGCGTTGAAATATTGATGACCATCTACCTGCGACCAGCAACCGGGACTGTCGATCAGATCCTTCAATCCCTTGTCTAAGATATCGGGCCAATGTTTATAGTTGGTGCCCGGCTTTGGTAATTCAAGATAAAGGGCGGCGAGCATTTCGAGATATTTTCCGACAAGGGCCGGCTCATCATCAGCGACCTCAAAATCGAAAGCTACGAATGCATCATTGATTACTACCGGTTTGTTTGCCTGCAACGGTTTGCCTTTTAGCGTCGGCGGCAGCGCCAAACCCAGTTCCGGCCATTCACCACCGACTACGTCACCGGCCGACGTTTCAGTTTGCTGACAATAATCTGCAAGTGCGGTCAGGTTTTGCAGGTAAAGAAAAGTTCCGGCTTTGGGCCGTGTTATTGCAAAATACAGCTGTCCTGAACGCGTGCCTATTTGTTTCGCATATATTTTGCCGGCCGTATTTTGCATATGTCCTTCTTTACCGGTAACAACGATGTCTCGCGGCCAAAAAGGGATCAGTAAGTCAGTTTTTGGTGTTAATGTCGTTTGGTAATGTAAGATTGTCGGCCCATTTTCCAGAACTGAAAGAGTGATGTTATACTTTCCGGTCACAGCCTCTAAAACCAGGTCGAAACCATTTGCACTTTTCTTGAATTTTTCAACCGATATGCCGCCGCCGGGCGCATAAGCGATGCGGAAAACGATCGAACCGCCGAGCCAGTCAGCTTTTACGTAAAGAGAATCTTGGCTTAGATACCCGCTGAACACGCAACTGCGAACAGTGAGCGTAAAAAGCACGGGGCCATCTGTAGAAAAAAAAGCACTTGCCGCTGCCGCCCAGGGTGTTATGCCATTAGTCATTTGTATACTTAAACATTACTAATTCTTATAAATTGGATCACGAAACAATAAGTAACGCGACGGAACATTATCCGCCGCGTTCCGTTTCTTAGGAGAAAAATCCTTCGTCTTCTTTTCTCTCGGTACTTGCCTGGTAATTCACATCGTGTTCTGCGATCTGGGTCAGTAACTCGTCCGCCTTCTTTTCTTCTTCCAGCGTTTGAATCAGTAATTCGGCAGCATCGTTATAGCCAAGAGTTTTTGCTAATTGGACCATACCTCCATAAGAGGCGATCTCGTAATGCTCGGCTTTTTGACCGGCGAAGATCAGGCCCACGTCCCGTTGTGCCGTTCCTTCGTCGGTATCATCGATGATGTCCTCGCCTTCATCAACTATACCGGCCATTGCAGCGCATTTGGTGGTATCGACATCTTCGCCGATAATACCGAATATCTGTTCAAGACGACTTACATGGTTTTGTGTTTCGATGAGGTGATTGCCAAATGCGTCCTTAAGTTGAATGGAAGTAGCTGCATCCTGCATTTTTGGTAAAGTTTTGACTAGCTTTTTTTCGGCCCAAAGCAGATCTTCCAGTTGGTCGGTAAAAAACTCCCTGAGTTTTGAATCCGTAGTTTGCGCGGTTTGTGTTTCCATAGTGCTTATTTATTAGTTATTTTGAATTGATTTGTTTGTCTAAATCCGTAATTGCGGCCAGGTGCGCTTTTAATGTCGGCAGCATCTGCTGTGCAAAAGTCTTTACCGTTGGGTTCTTTCCAGTAGTCGCATAATTCTCGAACATTTCAACCGTGCTCCGGTGCCCGCTGACCATAGCATGGACGTAAACCTTGTCAAATTTCGCGGTAGCTTTTTCCAGGCCTATATCGGCCTTTATACCGCCGGTTGTTGTTTCCGGCAGGTCAATATGCTGCTGTTGGGCCAGATCCTTTAATTGCTGCTCTGCCTGCCCATGATCTTTGATCATCATCTGCGCGAACGATTTAACATCTGAAAGCCTGGCTTTCTGCAAAGCGAGCTGTCCCGCGCTAATTTCCTGCAGGTTGCCAATACTGGCTACAGTCAAAAAATGCTTGGCAGTCGTATCAGGGTCCGGCTGGGGAATTTGCGAATTGGCGCTGAAACAGCCCATACCAATCAGTATTGTTATTACTACCGTTTTCATCGTCAGTCGGATCAAGGCTGTCCGGCGCCACCGGAAGAACCATAAACTTGTCCATTGGCAAAACTGGCGTCTGCGGCAGCCAGCTGGACATAAATAGATGCCAGTTCAGCTGGTTGGCCCGGTCTGCTTAATGGCGTCCAGCTGCCAAACATCTGTTGCTTTTCGGGCTGCGCGCCACCGCTTATCTGCAATGCAGTCCATACCGGACCTGGCGCCACGCCGTTTACCCTGATTCCTTTCGGCCCTAATTGTTTGGCCAGGGACTTTACATAATTCATGGTAGCTGCTTTGGTTTGCGCATAATCATACAGGTCGGGGCTTGGATCATAAGCCTGCTCTGATGTCGTGCCGATGATGGCCGAGCCCGGCGGCAAATGCGGCAATGCTTCGCGGATGATCCAGAACGGCGCATAAATATTTGTTTTCATCGTTGCGTCGAATGCCTCGCTCGTAATATCCAGGATTGAATTTTGCGACTGCTGCCGGCCTGCATTGTTAACAATGATGTCTAACCCACCCAGTTCGCTCAATGCCTTTTGCACCAATTGTTTACAAAATGTCTCGTCGCGCAGGTCGCCAGGTATGGCTATCGCTTTCCTGCCTTCTTTCCTGATCAACGCAATTACCTGCTGTGCATCCGGCTCTTCCGTAGGGAAATAGTTGATCGCCACATCAGCGCCTTCGCGGGCATAAGCTATGGCTGCCGCTCGTCCCATGCCGGAGTCACCGCCGGTGATCAACGCCTTACGCCCGGTCAATCTGCCCGAGCCTTTGTAGCTGGTTTCGCCGCAATCGGGCACAGGGTCCATTTTGCTTTGCAGGCCGGGCCAGGGCTGCGGCTGGCTTTTAAAGGGTGGTTTCGGATAAAGCTTTGTCGGGTCGCTGATCTTTGCACCATTATCGGTCGATCCTACCGCAAACCGTGAAGACCCTATCGCTGGCGACACAGCTACAGCAGCCAATGTTGTTCCGAGTCCTGCCACAACCTGCCGCCGCGTCATTTTACTGCTATCTTCCATATCAGTCTTTCTTTTTGGGTGCTTTGGCGCCTTCTTTACGCGCTTCGGAAAGTCCGATAGCAATGGCTTGTTTCCTGCTCGTCACCTTTTTTCCGCTGCGGCCGCTTTTGAGCTTACCTTCCTTTTCCTCATGTAAGGCCTTGTGCACTTTGTCATGGGCCTTCTCTGAATTTTTTGCCATGATCTTATTTTCTTAGTTTTCTTTCAATATCATTACGCTGGTTGCCCACGCTCTTTTTAGCGTCTTTAATTGTTTGCGCGCTGACACCTTTTTTGTGCGCTTCATATTTGATCTCGTGAGGCTGATCTGATACAGAATGGCGCTCAACTTTACTTCCCCTGGTACTCATTTGAATTGATATTAATTGATAGTTATTTAATTGTGCTTTAGCCTGTCTTTTTTAAACATGACAAAATCCAACAATCTTTCCTGTCAATGTTTAAATAGGGATAGCGGCTCGAAAAAATGGGTGTATAGATTAAATTCAGTTAATTCAAAAATGTTTTTATTTCTTTCTAATTTTTATAATTAATTTTTAATTAAAAAAACTGGGCCTGCAAAACCTTTCCTGGTCTTTAGATGTATTCATACAACCTAAAGCAATGAAGAAGAAAAAGAATTTTTTTGAACGTTTTGCCAATTGGTCTACCCAGGCTACCGGTAGTTCAGCGGCGTTTGTCATGGCCGTGGCGGTGATCTTGATATGGGTAGTTACCGGTCCTATTTTCCATTATTCAGATACATGGCAATTAGTCATTAATACCGGGACAACCATTATTACATTCCTGATGGTATTCCTGATCCAAAAATCACAAAACAAAGATTCAAAGGCTATACACATGAAGTTGAATGAACTGCTGGCGTCGCACGAGGGAACGAGTAACCGGCTTGTGAATATTGAGGAGTTAAGTGAAGCCGAATTAGACCGTTTGCACCAATTCTATATCGAACTTTCGGCATTTGCAAAGAAAGAAGATGATCTTACGGCGACGCATTCCATAGACGCTGCAGAGGAAAATCACCTGGCTAAACAAGGGCGTTATCGTTCAAGAAAATCATACACAGCAAAACATAAATAATATTTGATGACTGACCTTTCCGCACGCATCATCCGATTTAATGAGCCTTTACTGCCTGAAATGGTGCAGCTGAAATATGAGGCGATGGCGGAGAATGCTTTCCGCTTTTTTCGCGGGACCTGTCATTTATTTTATGAGGATCTTGCTGCAGCCAAACCTTTGCCGCTTTCGCCCTTAGCATGGATCTGCGGTGACTTGCACCTGGAAAATTTTGGAAGCTTTCGCGGTGAGAACGGATTGGTCTATTTTGATTTGAATGATTTTGATGAAGCCCTGCTGGCTCCGGCCGCTTACGAGGTGGTGCGACCGGTTACCAGCATTTTTATTGCCTTTGAAACATTAAAGATCGCCCCTGAGAAGGCCGAAAAAATGGCACGTTTGTTCATACACAGTTACAGCGACACGCTAAAATGTGCCAAAGCGATCAGTATCGATCCACGCATTGCCAGGGGTATAGTGGCCGATTTTTTAAAATCGGCCAGCAAACAATCGGAGAAAGACATTCTGAAGAAACGAACAGTAAGCAAGAAGAAAAAGATCATGCTTTCGCTGGAGGATGAACGTCACTTTAAGCTGCACAAAAAATTACGCAAGGAACTTATCGCGCACATACACGAATGGATATCAACCAGCAGCGACGGCCCATATAATTTTAAGGTTATTAGTGCGGTTTTTCGGCTAGCCGGGACAGGGAGCATAGGTGTAAAGCGTTACTTATTTCTTTTAAAGAGCACCAACACAAAGAATAAATACCTTCTTCTTGACATGAAACAGGCCCGGCCGTCTTCGCTGATACCTTATGTGGATGTGCAACAGTTACAGTGGGATAATGAAGCCGCCAGGGTTACGGCTATACAACGGCGGATGCAAAACGTACCTTCCGCTTTATTGAGTACGACCGTTTTCCGGGGTGAGGCTTATATGATCCAGGAGTTGCAACCCGTGAAAGACGCTATTAAATTTAAGCTGCTCGCCGATGACTACCGCGGTATGTACCAGGTGATCAGCGATATGGGCGCGCTTACGGCCTCGGCGCAGCTAAGAAGCGGCGGAATGCAGGGATCCGGAAATATCGACGACCTGGCCGCTTTTGGCAAAGATGAAAACTGGCAGGAGGCCGTATTGGACTATGCCATACACTATGCCCGTAAAGTTAAAAAGGACTACCAGCAATTTTTAAATGACTATAAAAAGGGAGTGTTTATAGTTGAACCAGGATCACACTAAAAACATTGCCGGTGGTTATATCAAAAACATAATATTATGCCTTGGTACAACGGCGACTATCCGCCATCTTACAAGAATCAGCCTAAATATCTTCGTGATAAAGCGACCGAAATCGCCAACGAAATATTAAAGGAAAGCGGCGACGAGGGTATTGCCATCGCTACCGGCTTGAAGCAGGCGCGTGAATATTTTGAAGAGCACCCTGAAGAAAAAGACCAGGATTCAAAAAACGAATAACGACAATGCCTTCGACTGTAATCGAAACAATAAACTATAACGCAGAAGAACAGAAGCTAATGGTCAGCTATGTTTCCGGGCAAACATATGTTTATGAAGAAGTACCTGAAAAAGTTTACAAAGAGTTGAAAGCGTCACGGGTAAAGGGGCGTTACCTGCATTTTTTTATCAGGGACAAATACCCGTTCGAGAAGATATAATAGCCTATAAGTTTGTTAGTCTATTGTTAGATAACCAAACGAAAGGTCAAATTTACTCTTGGCCGCATAGGTTTAGCCGATTTGGCGATCCTGTGTTCCCAATTTTCCTGCAATCCCGCTTTCATCAACAAGAACGAGCCATGTTCCAGCCGAACCGAAAAGTGCTTTTTATGATCCGACTTATTCCTGATATCAAAGCTGCGCACTTGCCCGAAACTAACTGATGCAATGATCGGTTGACTGCCCATAATGCTCTCTTTATCGCTATGCCATGCCACGGAATCGTTGCCATCCCGGTAATAATTTAGCAAAACAGTATTAAACCTGGTTCCGGCCAGCAGTTCGGCCTTTTCGCGTATAGCTTGCAATTCGTGCGTCCATGGCAATATTCCAGCTATCCGATCGGTATCGCCAAACCAGGCTGTGAGCCTGGGCGTCAAATATTCCTTGTCCCAAAGCTTTTGCGTGGTTTGCTTCCATGGCGTTTCTTTAATAAATCTCTCCAATAAATTGTCGCTTGCCGGCTGCCCGATAAAGCCGGGCATGTATTCCACTAAATCTTTGGGCAAACCTTTGCTTTGCCCTGCATCTGAAAATAGCGCTAACTGTTCCACGGCATCCTTTCCTCCACTCCTACTTAACGTAATACGCTGTTTTACATTATGATCTATATCAAGCTTTCGGCTGAAAATCACCTTGCGCCTTCCTGATCGTTTTTTCCAGGTCGATGCCTTTGCCTAAAACGCCTTTGAATAAATCGCCGGTATCCTTCAACCGGTCGACGGTATTGAATATGGTAAAATCGCGCATGGTCAACCCTGGTTTAACTTCATCCCAATGCAACGGCATAGAAACCGTTGCTCCCGGTTTAGGACGTAACGAATAAGGCCCTGCCAGTGTCGCGCCGGGCCGGTTCTGCAAAAAGTCGATATACATTTTTCCCTGCCGGTTTTTGATTTGCCGCTCCACGCTGGTGTATTCCGGTATATGGTGGTGCACCAGGTTGGCTATCAGCCGCCCGAACATTTGAGACTGATCATAGGTGTATTTCGCCGCCAGGGGAATATAGATATGCATTCCTGTTGAACCAGATGTTTTTGGATATGAAGGGACATCCAACTCGTCAAGGACTGTTTTTACTTCCAGCGCGGCCGATATAACCTGGTCAAAATGATGTTTATCCGGATCGAGGTCGATCACGCAATAGTCGGGGTTGTCGGGTTTTTGTATTCTGCTAAACCAGGGATTCATTTCGATGCACCCAAGCGAAGCCATCCACAACAGGCTATCCTCGTTACAAGCCACAGCGAACTCTTTATGTTCGCCGTCGCTGGTTGTGTAAGGAAAACTATCCATCCAGTCCGGCGATTTATCCTTGATATCCTTCTGGTAAAAGCTCATGCCTTTGATACCATTCGGAAACCGATTTAATGTTTGCGGGCGATCTTTCAAATAAGGCAGGATATACTCTGCAACCTGGTAGTAGTAATTGAGCATATCGCGCTTGGTAACTCCATCCGCGGGCCAGTAAACTTTGCTTAAATGTGTAAACTTCAGTTCATGCCCGTGAACTTTGCGCACTTGTGTTTCCTCATTCGGGTTAAGAAGAGACCGCCTGATTCCTTTTTTAGGTGCATTGAGAATCTGCTTCTCATTTTTATGCTCGACTTCGTTAACCACTTCCTTCGTCGATGCCTCGGTTTCGCGCACTACTTCTTTTGCTTTTTTATCGCTGCGCATACCTTCAAATGACGGGTGCCGGAAAACACCGTCACCGGTTATTTCGGCAAAGCTGATCTCACAAACCAGCTCAGGCCTAAGCCAGTAAGCCGTAGCTTTCGGCGGGTTAGGTCTGAAACGCGAGGGGCTATTTACGTCCGGGACAATCGTAAAAGGAGATTTCCCGATTAGCAGCGGCTTAAACTGTGCCATCATTTCCGCCTGCAACTTGTCCGAAAAGCCTGTGCCCACTTTTCCTACGTACTGGAATTCATTATTCTCATAAACTCCCAATAAAAGCGAGCTGAACTTTTTAGCGCTGCCTTCATTTTTGGTAAAACCGCCGATCACAACTTCCTGGCGTTTGTGTACTTTGATTTTAAGCCATTCTTTAGATCGTATATCAGGTGAATATGTGCTATCCTTCTTTTTAGCAATAATGCCTTCCAAACCCATTCGTTTGGCGGCATCGAAGAAATCGCTTCCCTGTACGTCGAACACCTGGCTCAGCCGGACACGATCGTCATCTTTGGGCAGCAGGTTTTCCAGGACCTTCCGCCGGTCGGCCAGCGGCAGTTCCATCAGGCTAAGGCCATCGTACCACAAAATATCGAATACGTAATAGGCCAGTTCGCCGTCGGCTTCGCTGCGCCAGTTCTGGAGGTGACCGAAATTGGATTGGCCCTTTTCGTTAAGCACGATGATCTCACCGTCAATAACAGCGTCGATCTTCCATGACGACATCAATTGGTGCAGCGGGTAATATTTATCATTGAATGACTTATTGTTGCGTGAAAGAATATCAACGTCGCCGTTATTGATATAACTCACTGCCCGGTATCCGTCCCATTTCACTTCATACAGCCATTCCGGGTCGTCAAAAGGTTCATCTACCAGCGTCGCCAGCATGGGTTTCATTCCTTTGGGCATAGGCGATCTTTTTGCTTTGGCAAGAATTTTTTTGATTTGCGGATCGGCTGCCATGCGCTTAATAGATTGATTTAGTTTATTAATAGCCAATTAAACATTTCGACCTTCGAATTTCTTCTCGATCCCGGCCCAGTATGGCAGGTCGACGATATTCATAAAGTCGTCCATATTAACAGCCCGGTTTTCCGGCAGACGTTCGCCCTTTTTCAGATGTTTCAGGGCCTGTTGCGTTGCATAGGCAACCTGGAATATCACCGTGGTTGGATATAGTACCATATCAAATCCCATGTTAGCGAAATCATTGGGCGATAGCCAGGGTGTTTTGCCGCCATTTTCTAATACGCTCGTCGCCAGTGGCACATTCTTGAACTCTCTTCCTATTTGCTCGAGCTGGTTTATGCTGGTAGGCCCCTCAAGGTAAACGCCATCGGCGCCGGCCTTTAAATATTGCTCCGCCCGTTTCATTGCTTTATTTAATCCCTCCGGGCCAATTGCATCGGTGCGGGCAAGAATAAACAGCTTGTTATCGCCACGGGCCTCGACCGCAGCGCGGATTTTCTCTTCCATTCCGTGTATTGGAATAACTTTTTTATCGTCCATATGGCCACACTTCTTTGGCGGTTGCTGGTCTTCCATAAAGGTTGCCGAGGCGCCAAGATGGATGTACTCCGATATAGTCCGCGTCACGTTTTTCACATCCCCATAGCCATCATCAATATCGATCATAAAGGGCAGCGGAGAGGCCGTGATAATACTTTCCACCGTTAACTTTTTTTCACCAAATTTTTCAAGGTCCACATCAGGGATAGCATGGGTCGCGCCCGACAACGCATATCCACCAATCTGGTAGGCGTCAAAACCAGCCAGTTCGATCAACCGCGCGGTTAGCGCGTCATGTGCGACCGGCAATAAAACTGGTTTATCGCTCCCTTCCAGCAGCTCTTGCCAGGTTTTCCTTTGGGTAGTTATGTGCTTCATATCTATCTAGCTAAACCATTTACAATCAGCAATGGTTTGATGAGGGAAGAAATGAAAGAATATTATGAATTATTGGACAATTCTAGGATCACATTTATGATCGGCGGATTCAAATGATATGCAATAACAACATCGGGCGGTCAATATTAAATGAAAAACGTTCGCAAGTATGTAGCAACTTGCGAACGTTTTTGTGCACCACATGCGACTGTATTTGAACACCTTGAAGGTATTTTACTGATAGTCAAGGCAATAAAAGTAGATTACTGAAAATACCAAAGCCATTGATAGCGGCTTAAAATTGAACTGATTCTGAAGCCGGTCCCTTAAATAGCGAACAATTCTGTAATATTTTTATCACAAACATATGATGTTTAATTAAACATCATATGTTTGTGATGTTATTAGACAAACACATCGTCGTTAATATGAACAACCGGGTGCTAATAAAACATCATATGTTTTGTAAAAAATTACATGTTTGTCTGGTCAGATAATAATTATGGATGCGTCAGAAAAGCTTAGTGAAAAGGTAGCAAACCGAATAAGGCAGGACATTGCCGGGCATAAGTACAAAGCCGGAGAGAAGATTCCGGCCGAGCCCGAATTGATGAAATTGTATGGTGTAGGACGATCGACAGTTAGAGAAGCTATTAAAAGCCTGGCTATGACGGGCATATTGAAGGTACAGCAAGGTTCGGGCACCTTTGTAAACCCGGCCACGCAGGATAAAACCATTGACCAGCGCTTACGGCACGCCGATTTCGATGAGATCAATGCAGTAAGAAAACTATTGGAGGATGAATTAGTGAGGCTGGCTGTAAAAAATCATACCGAAAAGGACATGAAAGAAATGAAACGATGCCTGGAAAACAGAAGATTGGCCATACTTGCCGAACAGCGCGATGAGTGTGTTGATGCTGATATCGCTTTTCATATGGCTATTGCCCGGGCTTCCCTAAATCAAGTGCTCGCAGATCTTTATCAGAGCTTTACATCCGTCATAAGGGAATTCTTCTCCAAAAGAGAAACGCGGGGAATAAGTCATTTTGCGATGAGTCATCACCTGCACGGGCAATTACTTGAAGCTATTAAAAGCAAAAAGGAAAAGCTGGCGCAACAACTGCTCAACAAGATCATAGAGAACAACTACTAAACGTATTTTAAGCAGTAAAATGAAGAAGGCGTTGCATATTATACCGAAGCTCTTGCTGGTTCTGGTGATCTTTTTAGGATTGCAGGGAAAGGTCCTTGTTCGTTATACTGAACTATTTCATCAAAATCACAAAAGCGAGGTAGCTCATTCCGGTAATCCACGGGTAAAAGCACAGATCATTCATTGCAAACTGCAATGCTACACACGGCATTTCCAAACGCTGCACCCTCCCCTTGTCTCAATTTTATTTATTTTAATCATAGCTCCGGTAATTGCCGGGTTGCATTATCTATTCTTTAAAGAAGATTTTCCCGCCGCGCACCCTATACGGCTATTACCTCTAAGGGCGCCCCCCGTTTTCTGATCAGCCGCACATATTCATGTGCTCGTAATTCAAGGCCCTGTACTATAGGGCTCTTATAGAAATTTTACGGATGTGCTTTAAGGCCATCGGGTTGAATAATTAATATTTTCATCATGAAAACGACGAAAAAACGGATCACAGCCGGTATCCTATTGGCTGTTTCTTTAAGTCTGGCGTGTTTTTCCGTACAGGCGCAGGATACTGTTTTGACTTTACAAAAAGCGCTGAGTATTGCGCTGTCCAAACAACAAATATTAAAAGCTAAAGACAACTATGCGAAAGCATCGGCAGAAGGAGTGATAAGCGCCCGAAGAGATGGTTTGCCGGATCTTACCTTATCAGCCCAGCAGGCTTACGGAACGATAAACGGCATAAATGGGCTAAGTTCCGGTCTGCCGGGATTAACAACTATTACCAACGGCCCGATTTCGGCTACCCAAAATTGGAATGCCGCTTTCGGGGCATTCTATTCGTCCGGCATCGATTGGAACATCTTTTCATTTGGCCTTCAGCGTGCGCATGTGGCCGAGGCGAAAGGCTTTGCTGACAGGGACGCTGCAGACCTTGAGCAGGAAAAATTTCAACAGCAGGTTAGGGTTGCAGGGGCCTATCTGAACCTGCTGGCAGCCCGGCAACTGCATTATTCAATGGAGGTCAACCTGATGCGGGTTTCTCAGCTCCGGGATGTGATCAGGATCAGAACTGTGAACGGACTAAACGCCGGCGTGGACAGTACAATTGCCAATGCCGAGCTTTCCAACGCACGCATGGCGGTTATCGACGCTATTAATTATGAGCAAAGCCAGGCGGCTAACCTCGCTCAGCAAATGGGTGTGGATAATCAATCATTTGCTTTAGACAGCACTTATATCAACCAATTGCCCTCCAGGTTGCCGGAACAGGTTGTTGAAGACATATCCAACAATCCCCAACTTAAATTTTTAGCTGCGAGAGTAAAAAGCAGTGATCTTTCCGTGGATTTCATTGCTAAAACAAGTTTACCCAGGCTATCGCTTTTTGGCGTATTGCAAGAAAGGGGCTCTGGTTTTGGGACGGCGTATAATCCGAATGTTCCCGACAGTTATAACCCGGGTTATTTTGATGGCATTGATCCGGTCAGGGGTAACTATCTTATTGGTATCGGTATCACCTGGAATCTGACCGATATGAGCAGAGTGATATCGCGGGTCAAAAGCCAGCATTATAATTCCGATGCCTTGAAAAACGAATATAATTACCAGGAAAACAATCTCACCAATCAGTTGAAGGAAGGTAATAAGCAATTGGCCAACGCTTTGCAAAAATACCGCGAAGCGCCGATACAGTTAAAGGCAGCTAACGAGGCTTACGGGCAAAAGAAAAACTTGTATAGTAACGGCCTTGCCACCATCGTTGATGTAACCCAAACCCTGTATAATCTGAACCGGGCCGAAACAGATAAGGATATAGCCAGCACGGCGGTTTGGCAGGCCTTGCTTTATATGGCTGCATCGTCGGGCAAATTCAATTTATTCACCAATCAATTTTAAAACTATAGTCATGAATCTGATTCAATTTTCATTAAGAAAACCAATAACGATTATCGTTTTAATCATTGGTGTGGTTTTGATGGGCATTATTGCTGTCGCGCAGATCAATATAGATATTTTCCCTAACCTCAATTTGCCGACCATCTATGTTTCACAGCCTTACGGCGGAATGTCGCCGCAGCAAATGGAAGGATTTGTGTCTACCAACTATCAGAACCTTTACCTGTATGTAAGCGGCATCAAATCCATCGAAACCAATAATATTGAAGGTTTGAGCATTTTAAAGCTCAGCTTTTACGATGGTACCAATATGGCCCAGGCTGCAGCCGAGGTTACCTCGCTTACCAACCGGGCATTTGCTGAAATGCCGCCCGGAACACCGCCGCCGATAATTATCCGTTTTGATGCTTCTACCCTACCGGTCGGGCAGTTAACGATCAGCAGTTCCAAACGAACAAATAATGAGCTGCAGGATTTAGCCAGTCTTTATGTAAGGCCGAATTTTTCAAAAATATCGGGACTGACGTCTCCGCCGCCGATAGGCGGCAACGTCCGTACAGTCGTGATCAAAGCCGATCCTGACCTAATGCGCAGCCACAATATTACGCCCGACGAGATCACGGCGGCTGTAAAGGACTATAATCATATATCGCCTGCCGGTACCGTTAATATAGGGCGCACTGCCTATCTCACCCCATCAAACACAGTTCTTCAAAATGTTAAGGACTTTGACAATATCCCGCTGGTATACCAGAATGGCGCTACTATTTATCTGAAAGACGTAGCCAGTGTTGAAGACGGGGCCGATATTACCAGTGGTTTTGCTTATATCAATGGCAAGCGGTCAATTTATATTCCAGTTATCAAAGGTTCCAGTGCCTCCACATGGTCTGTTGTGCAAGGTTTGAAGAAGGCTATTCCGTCAATGCAAAGCCTTTTACCGCCGGATGTGTCCCTGAAATTTGAATTTGACGAATCCGTTTATGTGATCAATGCGGTAAAAAGTCTCGCCGGCGAAGGGTTATCAGGGGCTATTCTGGCAGGTGCAATGGTACTGCTTTTTTTAAGAGATCGACGAAGCGCATTTGTGGTGATCGTCAATATCCCGCTTTCTGTCATTATCGGCACCTTAGCGCTTAAGCTTTTCGGGCAAACGCTCAACATCATGACGCTAAGCGGCCTGGCATTGGCCATCGGAATTTTAGTGGACGAATCTACCGTTACCATCGAGAATATACACCGGCATATGGAAATGGGTAAAAAGAAAGCCCGCGCCATAGCCGATGCCTGCGAGGAAATAGCTTTGCCAAAATTGCTCATCCTGCTGAGCATCCTGGCGGTTTTTGTTCCCGCGTTTTTCATGACCGGCGTCCCGCAGGGCATGTTTCTGCCACTTTCCATGGCAGTTGGGTTTTCTATGATAGCGGCATACTTGCTGTCGCAAACACTCGTGCCAATACTGGCAAACTGGGTATTGAAAGTTCCCGAACATAAGCATGAAACACCGGAAAAAAGCGGGAAGGATAAACCTAAGCTGTTTGACCGCTTCAGAACAGGTTGTGCAAACATAGTGCAAAGCATGATGAAACGCAGCCGGCTAAGCATCGCAGTTTATGTGGTCGCATCCGTTTGCATTATTGGTTTATGTGTTTCTGTTATCGGGAAGGACATTCTGCCCAAATTAAACAGCGGGCAGTTCCAGATTCGCATTGATGCACCGCAAGGTTCGAGACTTGAACATACTGAAGCGACTATGCTTCAGGCCCAGCAAGTAATTTACAATACCGTTGGGCAGAAAAATGTGGAGATCATTTCAGCTTTTGCAGGCCAGCATCCATCGTCTTTTCCAACCCTGCCTGTTATCCTGTTCATGAGCGCGTCAAATGAAATTGTCATGCAAGTTAACCTGAGCCCGGACTATAAAGTGAATATACGGGACGTAAAGGAAAATCTGCGGATTGCCTTACATAAGGCGATGCCTGATGTAACCCTGTCGTTTGAGCCGATCGACCTGACAAGTAAAATCATGAGCCAGGGTTCATCGACACCGGTCGAGATCGCTGTGATGGGCAAGAATATCATCCAGGACAAGCAATATGCCGATTCATTGATCACACAGTTGCAGCATGTGCCGTTTTTAAGAGATGTTCATCTGAAGGAAGAGCTGAACAACCCAGCGATAAATATCAATATCGACAGGGACAAGGTAAAGCAAATGGGACTAATGATGACCGACGTTAGCAATTGCATTACCGAAGCTACTTCGTCCAGCCGCTTTACTGATAAGAATTTATGGCTGGATGAAAAAAATGCAACATCTTATGACGTACAGGTTGAAGTGCCGCAGACCAGTATAAGCAGCATGGCAGACCTTGCGGCTATACCGATCTTTAAAGACAAACCGCGCCCGGTTCTCGGCGATGTATGTACGCTGACCATGGGGCAAGTTGTTGGCGAGTATGACCGCAAGGGTCCGGTCAGGTTCCTGTCTGTAGTTGCCAACGTATATAATAAGGATCTCGGGTCGGTTTCCACCGCCGTAAATAAGATACTAAAGGGTACCGGCACACCGCCCAGGGGCGTTTCAGTTGAAGCGCGGGGATTGACCATTTTGCTGGACCAGACATTGAGCAGTCTTCAGTTCGGGTTAGAGATCACTATTGTTATCCTGATGCTGATGCTGGCTGCCAATTACCAGTCCTTTCCGTTGGGCTTTACGGTAATCACCGCCATTCCCGGGGTTTTGGTTGGGTCGTTACTGATACTTTTGGCTACCGGCTCCTCCCTTAATCTACAGTCCTACATGGGGATTATCATGTCGGTCGAGGTTTCGGTATCTAACGCCATTTTATTGATCACTAATGCTGAACATATCCGGTTATCGGGCAAGAGTGCCATGGAAGCAGCTATTGAAGCCATGGAGCTACGGTTAAGACCGATATTAATGACAACCATTGCTATGATCGCCGGGATGGTCCCGATGGCGTCCGGCTTGGGAGAAGCAGGTGATCAGAGCGCTCCGCTTGGCCGGGCCGTCATCGGCGGCCTGATCTTATCAACCTTCGTATCTCTGTTTATTCTCCCGGTTATTTTTTACCTGGTAAGGCATAATTCACCGGTTCACGCAGTCTCATTAGACCCTGATGATCAACGCAGTATTTTCTATGACCCTCAACTATCATCGTCAAAATAATTCAAAAAGCTAAAATCATGAAAACATATCATTTTATAGTATGCCTGCTGACAGTCAGCATACTAGCATCCTGCCAAAGTAAACAGCAACCGGCCACCGCACCTCACACCAATAGTATCCGTGCTTTTATGTTAAGGGAAGGCACGCTGAATACCACCATGAGCCTGCCCGGAATACTGCAGCCTTACCAAACAGTTGATCTGTATGCCAAAGTAAATGGTTTTATAAAAAACATGACCGTCGACATAGGCACCCAGGTACACCGCGGGCAATTGCTGATGACACTTGACGCCCCCGAAATGACTTCCGCAGTAAGCCAGGCGCAGGAATATCTGCATACTAAAGAAGCAGTCTATAGGGGCAGCAGTGCCAATTACGACCGCTTGCTAAAAACAAGCAAAATGCCGGGTACCATATCGCCCAACGACCTGGATATGGCACATGCTAAAATGAGTGCTGACAGCTCTGCCTTGCTTGCGGCCAGGTCAGCTTACCAGCAAGCTGCCGATCTGAAAAACTACCTCGAAGTAAGGGCGCCATTTGACGGTGTTATCAGTTCGCGGAATGTTTACCCCGGTGCTTATGTTACGCCTTCGGATAAAAGTGCCGGTAAGCCGATGCTCACCCTGCAGGAACAATCCAAACTGCGGTTAGTTGTTGATGTGCCCGAAGCGGCGGTCAGCTATTTTTCGAATAAAGGCACGGTTCATTTCACAGTTAAAACACTTCCCGGTAAACAATTTGCCGCTTTAATTAACCGTATGGCGGGCAGTTTGAACAGTGAATTACGTTCGGAGCAGATGCAAATGGATATTCCAAACAAGAATAAAGAGCTATTGCCCGGCATGTTCGCACAAGTGACCTTACGGTTAACCAATACCCAAAAAACCTTTGTAGTACCCCAAAGTGCGGTTACTCAAAATTCCCGGAGCGTATTTGTGATCCGGGTGGTAAACCATAAGGCACAATGGATTAATGTGCAAAAAGGCAGGGAAACTCCGGATAGCCTTGAGGTTTATGGTGCTTTAAAACCCGGCGATATGCTTATAAGTAATGCTACGGATGAACTGAAAAATGGTGCTGCCGTAAATATCACAGGAGAATAGAACCACTCATTGTTTTCGATCCGTCGAAAATTTAAGCATTGCTGATCAGCAAAAATGAAAAACGTTCGCAAGTGATTAGCAACTTGCGAACGCTTTGTGCGGAAGAAGGGACTCGAACCCCCACGCCTCGCGGCGCCAGATCCTAAGTCTGGTGCGGCTACCAATTACGCCACTTCCGCATTTAGGATTTTTTGAGTCGGCAAAGATAACTATTTTAAACTGATTCCACCGATTATTTTAAAAGGATTTCACCGATCACCGGGTGATTACACTGATCGGAGTTCATTCATCAATACCTGGAAATATCCCGGCGCCTTTAGCAAACGGCTTCCGTACCACGAAAATATTTCGCCATCAATTACTTCAATTGCAACGCCCGGCAATATGTTCCGAAATTCGGCAATGTGTTTTTCTGAGAAAGGATAAGGCTCTGACGAAAGCAGCACCACATCAGGTTTCGCAGCAGCCAGGTCTTCAGCGGTCACTTCCGGGTATCTTGTTGCTTCGAAGGCATTTACCAGGCCGCATTTTTTAAGCATGTCGTCGATAAAAGTTCCTTTTCCGGCTACCATGTAAGGTTTCCGCCAGATAACGTACGCCGCGCGTTTATAAGATTGTTGAACTGTCAGATTGCTGAATAGCTGCTGAATGCGATTTGATAGTGAGTTGGATTCGGCGCCTTTACGGGTAATCTCCCCTACTCGCTTGATCATATCCAGAGCATCCTCCAGGTTATGGATGTCGCTCATCCACACCGGGAAATGCTGCATCAGCTCTTCGATCTGTTCACGCTCATTTTCTTCTTTATTGCCGATGATCAAATCGGGTTTCAATTCTTTGATCAGCTTGATATTAAGCTGCTTGGTGCCTCCTATTTTGATTTTTTGTTTGACTTTACTTCCGGGATGAATACAGAATTTGGTTATTCCGATAATTTCTTCATCCAGGCCCAGGTCGAACAATAATTCCGTTTGCGAGGGTACGAGGGAAATGATCTTTTCGGGGCGACCCGGCAGTTCGACGTGCCGGTTCATTTGGTCGTTAAATAAAGGCATTATAGTTCACCAGGCATTTTTGTCGCCTTTCAGCGCGACCCAAAAGGTACGCAAAATAATTTTAAGATCGAGCAGGAATGACCAGTTTTCAAGGTACCAGACGTCGGCATCAATACGTTGTAATATAGCCTCCTGGCTGACGATAGTGCCCCGCAGCCCATTGACCTGCGCCCACCCGGTAATACCGGGTTTCAAAGAATGGCGCAAGGTATACTTGTAAGTGACCCGGGCGAACTCGTCCGAATGAATGACCATATGCGGCCTCGGTCCCACGATGGACATGTCGCCGATCAGCACATTGAAAAACTGGGGTAGTTCATCCAGGCTGGTTTTGCGCAAAAATGCGCCGACGCGGGTGATACGTTCATCATTTCGTGTTGCCGGTCTTTCATCGGCATGTGTATTAACGCGCATGCTCCTGAATTTATAACATTTGAAAAGGCTCCCGTTTTTCCCGGTTCGCAGCTGGATAAAGAATACTGGCCCTTTGGATTCAAGCCCGATCAGTATGGCCAGTAGCGGGCATAGCCAGCTGAAAATAGATACAATAACGATTAGTGAAAAGACAATGTCGAATATTCTTTTGAAGATCCGGGCAGACATAGATGGACGGCTGTTTTGTATTCAATTACGCGCCGATACCGGAAAGGGTTGGGTGGGGGCTGTCAGAATGTTTGAAAATTGAAAAGTTTTAGCGTTAACCTGACCTTAACCTTTCAACTTTACAACTTTTCAACTATACGTTATATATCTGGTACACACCTTCTATTCTTCTGTCCTTATCGGAACCGACCAGTACCGTGGTGATCTTCTTTTCCATCATTACCTGTTCGGCCTGACTGATGTACTCTTCTGGATCGACGATTACCGGGTTTACTGTCATCATGTTGTCTATATGCAATTTTGAAGTATCCGGATTGCGCACCAGCGCGCGGCGCAGGTCGCCGTCGGTTACAATACCTTCTATCCTATCATTATCCCCAACGATCACCATGCCTAGCTTGCCTTCGGACATACGCAGCAGCAGGTCAGTAAAAGAGGCGTCCTTATGAATGAATGGCAGGTTATCGCGCCGCATCAGGTCTTTTACTTTAACCAAAAGTTTCCGCCCGAGGCTGCCCCCGGGATGAAAACGCGCAAAATCTTCGTGCTGGAATTGCCGCGCCTCCATCAGCGCGACGGCAAGCGCGTCGCCCATAACTAAGGTGGCGGTAGTGGAAGATGTAGGAGCCAACTCAAGCGGACAAGCTTCACGCGTGATGCAAACGTCCAGGTGATGGTCGCTGTTCCTCGCTATAGTCGAATTGGGATTGCCCGTGATGCTGATGATCTTATTCTTATTCCATTTCAGGAAAGGAATGATCCTCAAAACTTCATCAGTTTCGCCCGAATAAGATATCAATATTACCAGGTCGTTATGCTCTACCATGCCGAGGTCGCCGTGAAAAGCCTCACCCGGGTGAAGGAAAAAGCCCGGGGTGCCCGTGCTGGCCAAAGTAGCGGCTATCTTTCGACCGATAAGTCCCGACTTACCTACTCCGGCAACGATCAGCTTACCTTTGGAGTTGAGTATCGCCTCCACGGCAGCGGTAAATTCATCGCCTATAGATGAAGCCACATGCTTCAACGATTCGATCTCGATATCAAATACTCTTTTGGCGATCTCTTTCATGGCCCCACCCCGGCCCTCTCCAAGGGAGAGGGAGTTTGATTAATTGTAAAATTGATAGGTAATTCTGTAAATTCTCTAATTCCGTAAATTCTGATTCAGACAATAAGCGGCTTGATCACCTCCTCCAGCTCATGCAGACGTACCATATTCGGGCCATCGCTTAAAGCATGATCCGGATCGGGATGCGTTTCCATAAAATAGCCGTCAGCGCCGAACGCTTTGGCAGCTAGGGCCATCATCGGCACAAATGTACGGTCGCCACCCGTTTTGCCGCCTGCACCTCCCGGTCGCTGCACCGAATGCGTACAGTCCATACACACCGGGTACCCAAATTTCTTCAGGTCATAAATATTCCTGAAATCAACCACCAGGTTATTATAACCATACATATTACCGCGTTCGGTTAGAATTATTTGTTCGTTGCCTGCCTCAATAACCTTTTGCGCCGGGTAAAACATGTCCTGGCCCGAAAGGAATTGCGCTTTCTTCATATTCACTATTTTTCCTGTTTGCGCAGCGGCGACCAGCAGATCAGTTTGACGACACAAAAACGCAGGTATCTGTAAAATATCAGCAACTTCCGCAACGACGGCGGCTTGCCGGGGTTCGTGAATATCAGTTGTCACCGGCAGGTGAAAACGCTCTTTTACTTTTTGCAGCATTTCCATTCCCCTTTCTATGCCCGGTCCGCGATAAGAATGAATAGATGTACGGTTGGCCTTATCGAACGATGATTTGAAAATCACCGTAATAGGGTATTTCTCCCTCAGCTCAGCAATCTTTTCGGCAACGGTGTAAAGCAAATCTTGGTTTTCCATCACGCATGGCCCCAATATGAAGAACGGCTTCTGCCTGATCTGTTCGAACAAAGTCATGTGCAAAGATGATAATTAGCCGTGAATTACGCGAATGCCAAAATGATGACACGAATTACACGAATTGGATTTCGCTTAATTCGTGCATTTCGGGTAAATTCGCGCAATTCGTGTCCATTATGATCAATTACTTCGAATTTTACGGCATACCCGAATCTTTTCATCCTGATACGGCTTTCCTGAAAAAGAAATTCTATGAGTTAAGCAAAGCGTATCACCCCGATTTCTACGCCAATGAATCCGACGAAAAACAGCAGGAAATACTCGAGCTATCTACTATAAATAACAAGGCCTGGCAAACGCTATCCGACCCTGCCAAACGCCTGGAATACATACTTCGTCAGCATGAATTACTGGTAGACGGCGCTAAACCGCAGCTTCCGGCCGACTTCCTGATGGAAATGATGGATATTAACGAGCGCCTGATGGAAGTTGACGATGCGGACCAACTGGCGGACATTAGCAACGAGGTAATGTCCGTAGATGACGACATCAATGCGCAGCTAAAACACCTGACATCCGGTTATGAAACGCTTGACGATACGGCTAAACAAAGCCGCCTGAACGAGATCCTGGACCTGTATTACCGCCAAAAATATTTGTTGCGGATTAAGGAGAGTTTGAATACATTTGCAGCCCGGTTCTGAAAAGAACAATGCCCAGATGGCGGAATCGGTAGACGCGTTGGTCTCAAACACCAATGGCTGCAAGGCCGTGCCGGTTCGACCCCGGCTCTGGGTACTTAAGGAAACAACCCTAACAAGTTGCTTCCTTTTTTTACGCCCATAAAGTTCTGCTAATGAGATTGTTACAACTCAGAAAAAAGTGGTTCGATTTTTACAATGAAAATGATTAGACCCTTCGATTATTTGGTCTAAAAAGCGACCTGGGAATGCAATCGATCGTGTTTTTTAGTGGTTCGATTTCCATAGAAGGTCATTACTGCTTTTTGGGTGTCAACTTTTTAAGTTTTTGCTGTAGTATAGAGTAACCTTCGTACAGGAACGGTCAATTTGTCCTGGCGTTGGTTATAAAAACGTTTTTAACGTCGCTTGGGTCATTTATTGTACGGTAAAATTCATCAAGATAACCTGTAATTTCTTTTTTGGAACGCGGTGTCAGCAAATTGAAATTATCTACGGTGGTGTATATCTCTGCCTTCCTGGCTTTAAAGACACTCAGCACATCATTTAATTCCTCCATGGTTCTCGGGAAACCCCGGTATAAGCGCTGACGGACATTTTCGATACCCAGTCTATCATCAGGGAATGCATAATCGGTGTTGACGAAACCGGAAAAATCGAAATCGTAGGCAACTGGGAACGGGCGGGCCGTTGAATCCTTTTTTGGCCGGATGAGAATGATGTTGTGATCGACAGGAACTGCCCAGTCCGTATTGCCGATCATATATTCAAAGATGGCGACCAGGGCCATTTGCCGGCGGTTTGTTTTTTCGGTGGCAAATTTCAAATCGGAAATATCGGCACAGTCATTTCTTTTTGCCATTTCTTTGGCATCCTCTAACAGGAAGGCATGCCTGGTGATCGTCTTCTTTTTCCCGCTGCTGTCCTGGTAGCTGAGGTTTAAAAGGCGGACATGAAGGCTCTTATCAGTAATGAGGTTGTATAGCTTATAGATCAGAAACTCTTTAAGCAGGTATTGTTCATAGGTATCACCGGGCTTGCAGGCGCTTACCAGTTTGAGCGTTTTTAAATGATAGAATGCGGCGGAAGCGTTGTCTTTATAAATAAGCTTAATTGGGGGCATATAGCATAAGGAGCGCCTGTAATGCCCGCGAACCTGCATTTGGATGTGATCGTTTACAGCTAAGCTGTCGCCCTGCTTGCAGGAAAATATCGCCGGGTATTTAATGCCTTCTTTGTCCCGGTTACTGAGCAATTTGCCCATGTTGAAAGTAAGCGTTGCGTTAACTACCGAGGTATCGTTGAAGAATTTCACTTTGTCGACGTAGTGCTGACCGTAAGCAGCGTTCAATGCCGTTATGAAGTAAACCGATAGTGCAATAAAAATTGTTCTCATGGTCTGCTTATTTAAGTTAATTACCTCATTGGCAGCGAAATCGTTAGTTCTGTACGCACGCCGGCAATGGATTCTACGCTGATCTCTCCTCCGTGTGCCTTAACAATGTCATAAGTAATACTCAATCCCAAACCCGTGCCCTGGCCGGTCGGTTTCGTGGTGAAGAACGGCTGAAATATTTTCTCTACGAGGTCTTTGGGGATACCATTCCCATTGTCCGCAACTACAATGATGATATGATCACCTTGTGATTTGGTACTGACCCTGACCGCAGGGCGATAACCCTTGTCTGTTGTTTTCGCCTTTTCTGCAACGGCATAGAACGCATTGTTGAACAAGTTAAGCAATACCCGCCCGATCTCCTGCGGAACGACGTTTATTTTTCCTGACTTTTTATCAAAGCTGGTATGCATCTCGGCGTTAAAAGTTTTGTCTTTAGCCCGCAAACCGTGAAAGGCAAGGCGCAAATACTCGTCGGCCAAAACATTGATATCGGTCAGTTCCTTTTGCCCGGTGCTTATCCTGCTGTGCTGGAGCATGCCCCTGACGATCGCATCGGCGCGTTGCCCGTGATGATTTATTTTTTCAAGGTTCTGCTCGATATCCCCGGCCAGTAACGTCACTTCCGCGATGTTGCCATTGCCGATCTCTTCCTTCATCTCACCGATAAGCTCTTTACTCACTTCTGAAAAATTATTAATAAAATTAAGTGGATTTTGGATCTCATGTGCTATTCCCGCAGTTAATTCGCCAAGGGACGCCATCTTTTCAGATAGGATCAGTTGTTTCTGCGTTACTTTTAATTCGGTAAGGGTATCTTCAAGATGGTCCCGCTGGGCTTCGATCTCTTCTTTTTGCTGAATTACTTCTTCGGTCCGTTCCTGCACTTTATTTTCCAGTAAATGATTGGCTTTTATAAGCTGGATCGAACGATAGTAAATAAAGCACCATATCGCGAACGCCAGTGCCACGATAAACACCAAATACGCCCACCATGTTTTGTACCAGGGCGGGCTGATGCGGATGGACAGTGCCTTCTCCGGCCCGTTGAATTGCAATGCAGCATTTGAAGCCTGCATACGGAGCGTGTATTTGCCGAGCTGCAGATCTTCAAAGCGGATCGTATAGTTTGCCGGCCCGTATTGCCAGGCTTCGGCTTTTCCTTCCTGCTCCAGCTTGTAGCGCATGTGACTGGTACCTTTCGAATAATAATCGATGATACCCGTTTCGATCGTGATCC